>JBCBNC010000107.1:0-1574 GCA_039821985.1 Planctomycetota bacterium | reverse complement strand
GTCGTAGAACTGCGTGATGCAGAAGCTCCACATCTGCCGCAGGAGCTCGGCGTCGCTGATGCCGTCGGGGTTGCCGAACTGGCGCTTCGCGAGCCGCAGCGTGTTCCCGTAGTTCCCGTGGCGCTGGCGATACGCCGCGATGTACGTCATCGCCGAGCGCATGCGGTTGAACGTCGTGCTCGGGTCGAGATGCGGCTGAGCGAGGTATCCCGCCCAGAACGCGACCCCGGCGCGCGCCTCGGCCTCGGTGAGCGGCGTGTTGAAGTTGCCGTCGTCGCCGACGGACCCCGGGATCACGTGCGGCATCCCGTACTGGCTCGAACCCCAGACAGACTCGACGCCGTCCTCGGTGATCGAGGGGAACCCGATCGCGCGATCGAAGAGCGTCTCCTCGCCCGGGTACGTGCGCCCGACGATGTCGGCGGCGACGTGGTACCACTGCGCGCAGTACGCCTGGTGCGACACCTGCGTCGTCGGCCACTTCGCTGTGATCCCTGCGGCTGCCTGGTCGGGGTCGTCGCGGTTCGGCATCGCGCCGCGCCGCGTCGCCAGGTCCGGCGGGTCGCCCACGTAGATCAGGTTGTCCCAGTCGTCCGAGACCGTGACCATCCCGGTACCCGTCGTCACGTGGTTGAGGATCCGCCCGAGGAGCAGGAAGAAGTCGTGCTCCGGGTCCCCGGCGCCGCGGAGCGCGGCGCGCCCCTCGTCGTCGTCGAAGTGGTGGACGGTCGCGACGGCCGAGATCGCGTGACCGAAGCCGCGCGCGTTCGGGCTCTTGTAGCCGGTCCATCCCCCGCGGCCGGGCGGGTCGTTCTGGACGTTGTCGTTCCAGATCGCCCAGAGGCACGACGTCTGCCGCTCCGCCTCGCGCCGGCGGATCGGACCGTCGGTGCGGATGTCGTAGTTGAAATACGCCGAGTTCGACAGCCGACCGCGGAAGCGGAGCCCGAGCTCCGCCACCGGATCGTCCATCGAGTAGAAGGTCGCGCGGTATGTGCCGAGCTCGCGCCCGCTGTGCGTCACGTAGTGCGGTCCCCACTCGAGCGACCCGTTGTCGAGCCAGTTCGTGACGGCGAGGAACGGAGCCGTCGAGCCCGCCGGAAGCGCGTTCCAGGACAGGCCGGTGGGGGACAGGTTGTGCGCCGTATCGTTGTAGCGGCCCGTCCAGTTGTGGTGCGGGTGGAGGTACTCGTAGGAGCGCCCCTGGCTTCCGAAGCCGTAGGGGAGCCGCCCGTCGGGCAGCGCGAGGTCCTGCGCGCGCGGCGCGCGCAGCGTCGCGACGTCGAACATCGCGAGGTGGTTCCGCTCGGCCGCCTGGTCGGTCTCAATGAGGAGCCCCGTGAGATGCTCGTTCACCGGCGCCTCCATCCCCACGAGGTCGAGCCAGGTCGACCCCGTCTGCGATGGGCTCTTCCCCAGATAGGGCTGCTTCCACCCGCCGTCCGGTGAGTTGTCGAAGCCCTGGTCGGAGTTGATCGACGCCCGGCGCTGCGCGAGGAACTCGGAGCCGACGTCGATCAGGTCGTCGTACGCCGTCGCGCCGCCGCGGCACGGGGTCAACGCATCGAAGCGCG
>JBCBNC010000106.1:0-1870 GCA_039821985.1 Planctomycetota bacterium | reverse complement strand
GTCGCGGCGACCGAGATCGCCGGCGGCGCCGACGTGGAGTCCGACGACGAGCTCCGCGGGCGCGTCCTCGCTCGGCTCCGGAACCCGGGCCAGGGCGGGAACCAGGCCGACTACGTCCGTTGGGCCCTCGAGGTCCCCGGCGTGACGCGCGCGTGGTGCCACCCGCTGCTCAACGGCTTCGGGACGGTGGGACTCAGCTTCATGCGCGACGGGGATCCCGACCCGTTCCCCTCGCCGGAGGCCGTCGCCCAGGTCCTCACGTACGTCGACGAGCGCCGGCCCGCGGGGATGATCGGCGTCGAGGTCTTCGCGCCGACCCCGATCCCCCTCGAACTCACCCTCTCGATCGAGCCGGACTCCATCCAGGTCCGGACCCTCGTCGAGGAGGCCCTCGCAGAGCTCGTCTACCTAGAGGGCGGGCCCACGCCGCGCGAGCCGCAGACCTTCCTGCCGCTCTCCCGCATCTCGGAGGCCATCAGCTCCGTCGACGGCGAGCGCAGCCACTCCATCCAGAGCCCGGCGGCGCCCCCGAGCGTGACGCCGCGCCAGCTTCTTGTCCCGGGGGCGATCACATGGTCGTAGCCACGAGGTACGCGCAGCTCCTGCGCGCACACCTGCCCCCGGGACGCCTCTTCACCACGGCGCCGGACTCCAACCTGTCGCGAGTACTCGAGGGCCTCGCAGCGGAGCTCGCGCGCGTCGACGCCCAGGCAACCGCGCTCCCCGACCAGCTCGACCCCGCCCGCGGCTCGTGGGCGCTGCCCGACTGGGAGCGCGTGCTCGGTCTCCCCGACCGGTGCGGCCCCGCGCCGGAGACGGTCGACGCGCGGCGCGCTGCCGTGCTCGGTCGTCTCCTCTCGGGCGGCTCGCTCTCCGTGGGCTTCTACCAGAGCCTCGCGTCGTCACTCGGCTACTCGATCGCGATCGAGGAGGGGTCCGCGACGCGCTTCGAGTGCGGCACGTCCGCCTGCGGCGACTCCCTCGGGACCGAGGCGACCGTCTTCCAGCTCGACGTGCTCGTCGCCGGCGGCACGGAGCGCGTCTTCGAGTGCGGCGTCGCCGCGTGCGGCGACGCGCTCGGCGACACGAGCGACGAGCTCCTCGAGTGCGTCCTCGAGCGCGCGGCGCCGGCGCACGTGAGCATGACGTTCCGCTACCCGGACCCCGCCGAGTACTTCCTCGGCATCCCGGACGGCGAGGGCGGCGTCATCCGCGTCTACGCGTTCGACGGCGTCTTCTACGTGGTCGACGAGCTCGGCCAGCTCATCCGGCTCGATGTCGCGGACGACGTGCTGACGATCCGCGACGAGAACGGCGACCCGATCCTCATCCCCCTCGTCCAGGAGGCCACGTGAGCGTCCTTCCCCTGATCGTCGAGCGCCTCAACCCGACCGACGGAGAGATCCGCCGCGTCGCGCTCGGCGACACCCAGGCGCTCGCCGAGGCGATCCTCTCGTGGATGGCGTCGGGCGGCGTGCTCGTCGGGACCGGCGGCGCGCCGGCGCTCGTCCAGCTGCAGGACGACACGGTGCTCGGGCGGCGCCAGGGCGGGGGCGTCTCGGCGCTCGGGCGCCCCGACCTCGACGCACTGCTCGGGCTCCCGGCGCGGTTCGACGCTCGTGCGCCGCTCAGCCACGTCCACCAGTTCCAGGCCGCGATCGCCGACATCGACTGGAGCACGCTCGCGAACGGCCGGCGCCTCGGCTACGAGGGTGGCGCATTCCGCTGGGTCGCCGCGAGCTCGGGCTCGGTCGCGAACCCGCTCGGCGAGGACCTCGACATCGCGGACCGCCGCATCGTCAGCGGCTCCGACGAGCTCATCCGCTTCGAGGGCGGGAAGATCTATCTCGGCGAGCGCGAGATCTTCGAC
>JBCBNC010000105.1:0-1880 GCA_039821985.1 Planctomycetota bacterium | reverse complement strand
GCCTCCCGGCCTGGACGTTCGCCACGCCGCTCTTCAGCACCGCGCCCGGCCTGACCGTCGCGCCGGCGGGGAGCGTCGGCGACCTCTGCCTCGACCATCCCATCACGCGCCTCCTCTGGCACTCGGGCCAGGCGGACGGCGCCGGCCAGTTCTCGTGCGACATCGACGTCGACAATGGACTCGGGGGGACGGTCGTTCCGATCGGAACGTCGACCTACTTCCAGGTCTGGTTCCGCGACTTCGACGCGAGCGGTGTGCCGACGAGCAACTACACGAACGGTTGCTTGATGCGGGCCTGGTGATAGGTCGTCTCGGGTGCCGCTTTCAAGCGGCGCCCGGCCCGGCCCGTCCAAAGAAATCCGAAGAGCTCGCCACGTTTCCGCATGCGGCTTCGACCCCGTTTTGGAGGGCGTCCGTGGTCCCTTCCCTTCCCGAACAAAGTCCCGCCCCTATCGCACACTCGCCATGTCTATCTTGCTCGCCGCCCTCGCCGTGCTCGCGCAGCAGCCTGCGCAGGCTTCCCTTCCCCACCCGCCGGGCACCAGCCCGGAACACTTCGGGCTCAACCTCGCCGTCGACGGCGACCGTGCTCTTGTCGCGATGATCGAGGGCGGGGAACCGCTCATCTGGTCGTACCGGCGCATCGGGCGCGACTGGGTGCCGGAGGCGCCGTTCCCGGCGCTCGCGTTGGAGGGGACCTTCGGTCCCTTACCGTGGTTTCAGTTCGCCGTTGTCGAAGCGAGTCTTGCGAATACCTGCCTCGAGCTCGACGGAGACCGTGCATTGGTTTGTGCAAACGCGACCGAGCTCGAGTTCGACGGTGCGGGTTGGGTCATCACCCATGACGGCAGCGGTCCTTCGCTCACGTCGGTGGACCTCGAGAACGGTGTGGCGCTGGGATTCGTTCCTCTCGGGGGGTCCTCACCTACACACTCCGTGCTCCGGCGCGGGGCATCAGGCTGGGCCTTCGACTCCGTCGCTCCCAGCGTCCCTCCACTTGGGACCGCGGCCATTGACGGAGACGTCATCGTTGCAGGCAACCCGATCGAGCCCTTCGGCCCGTTCGGCGAGTGGCAAGGACAGTTTTGGATCCACGAACGCGATCCGGTGTCGGGCGATTGGCTGGAGGTCGAGCACGTGGTGAGTGACTCCGGCGTCGAGAGTCTGCTGGGCGCGAATGTCATGGTTCAGGGTGACACCATCTTCGTGAGCGACAACGGTTGGCTGTGGACGTACCGACGCTCGCCCCACGGCGGGTGGACGATCGGCGAGAGGATCGGCCGGATGCGGCTCCCTTCTCCAACAAGCTCGTGGTCGGGTGAAAGGGAGTCCCTCTCGCCCCCCGTCGTGGATGGGAACACGGTGTTCGGACGACACTGGACCTTCTTGGGTGGAAGCTCGTTCGACCACGAACTCGCGCGCTACGAGCAGGGCAGCGACGGCGACTGGTTCGTCGCCGCGACGTATCCCACCGCGGGTGCCGCAAGGTGCGACGTCGGCAGTCCAGCGGGAGTGGGTCAGGTCTTCGGCCGCGTCGCGGCGTATCGACTCTCCGACTCCGACCACTCCCCCGTCGGTGTGCTCGCGCCCATGCAGGGTCCCGACGGGTGCCTGGGAGGCGTCCAGGTCTTCGAGCCGGTGATCTCCGCGCGAACCTGTCCCGGCGTCCCAACGAGCACCGGTGAACCCGCGGCCCTCGACCTCGTCGGGAGCTTCTTCCGCGCAGAGGAGCGGACGACACTGGCCGCATCCGGCCTCCCGGCCTGGACGTTCGCCACGCCGCTCTTCAGCACCGCGCCCGGCCTGACCGTCGCGCCGGCGGGGAGCGTCGGCGACCTCTGCCTCGACCATCCCATCACGCGCCTCCTCTGGCACTCGGG
>JBCBNC010000104.1:0-2235 GCA_039821985.1 Planctomycetota bacterium | reverse complement strand
GATCGCCGACAACGGGCTGGGCGGGATCCTCTACGTGCCGCTTGCGGATACGGCCAGCCCCGGGGTCACGGTGCGCAACTCGATCCTCTGGGGCAACGGCGGTCCGGGCGCGGGGGCTGATGCTCAGTTCGTGGGTCAGGGGGCGGTGCCACAGCTGATCCTCAGCTCGATCGTGCAGGGCGCGACGCCATCCGGAACGCTGTACGCGTTCGATCCGCTGTTCGTCGATGCGGCGAACGGCGACTACTCGCTGCAGTCCGGCTCTCCCGCGATCGACCGCGGAGACGGTGTGGTCATCCGTGAGGGTGAGCTCGACGCGTCACGCCGGCACCGCGCCGTCGACGTCGCGAGCGCGCCGAACCTGGGCCCCGCCTCGATGGACGCGGTCGACATCGGCGCCTTCGAGTCCTCCGGCGCGATCGGCGACAATGCGGGCTGCGCGGCCGAGCTCAACTCGACGGGCCGCGCCGGACGTCTCTTCGCCGAGGGCAGCGCAGTCGCTTCGTCGAACGACTTCGCGCTGCGCGCCGATCGACTGCCGCCAGGCCAGTTCGGGCTGTTCCTCGCGAGCCAGCAGCGGGGCTTCGCTCCGATGACGGGCGGTTCTGGCACCCTCTGCCTCGGCGGAGCGATCGGCCGCTTCAACGGCGCGGGACAGATCCAGGCGTCGTCGACGGAGGGCACGCTGGACCTGGACGTCGATCTGACGGCGGTCCCGCAGCCGGCGAGTTTCGCGGCGGTGCAACCCGGCGAGACCTGGGTGTTCCAGCTCTGGCACCGTGACGTGGTGGCGCCCGTCGGCGCGACGAGCCAGTTCACGGGGGTCGCTGCGGTGCGTTTCGACTAACACGCCCGCACCGCTCGAACGGTGCGCGTGTTGGTTTCGAGGGGCGCGCGTCGGGGGGTCGCACATACCTCCCCCGGGGCGCGCCGCGAGCATCGTCTCGGCCCGATTCCGCTGGGTTCTCGGTGATCGTCTCGCTCTGCGTGATCACGCGTCGCGCGCGCACCGCAGTGTGGTGTACGCGCGACGTGTGAACGGCCACCGGCCGGTCCGCGCTGAGAGCTCATCGTGCCGCAAGGCTGCGTCAACTCGACCCGGGGAGGCGGCCTCCGCGGCGCGGCCTCGGTGAGAAGTCCGAGCGAATGAACGGCGCGCACTGTCGCTCCGTGTGGATCCCGGCGACCATTTCGCTACGGGTGGGGGGCGCCCGCTTAGCCCCAGTCGTTCGCAACGTCATGACCCCCAGTTCCCATGCTTTCACCTCGACTCGCATCTTTCGCACTCATCGCCTCTCTGGTCGGCGCGGAGCACCTATCCGCGCAGACCCTCTTCGTCGACGCTGACCTCACCACGGGAGCGAACGACGGCTCCTCGTGGTCGGACGCGTACCAGGGTGCGGATGGATTCCGTTCTGCGCTCGACAGCGTCACTCCTGGCGCCGAGATCTGGTTGACAGCCGGCAACTACGTCGCGGCCGACGCGTCGGGAGCGGAGGCGGCGTTCCTCCTGTTTGAGGATGACGTCGCGATCCGAGGTGGATTCCTCGGCGGCGAGTCGAGTCCCGAGCAGCGACCCGCGCGCGGGCAGGCGCCCACGGTCCTCGATGGAGACATCCTCGGAGACGATCCGTTTGGCTCGACCATCGAGAACCTCAGCTCCCCCCTCACCCTCCTGGGCGCCTCGCCGACCGTCGACCGTGTCGACGTCGTGCGGAGCGGCCCGTTCGGAGGGGGCATCGCGGTCGTTCTCCTCGACGGACACGCCGAACTCATCGAATGCTCGATGCGTGACTGCACGGGCGGCGGCTTGGTCGTACTCGGGTTGGGCGACACGCCGGTGACATTCCGCGCCGTCGATTGTTCGTTCGAGAACAACGTCGGTCCCGGAGCCACTCTCACTGCCGAGAACCTCGTGTCCCTCGAGCTCGATGGCTGCGTCTCGATCGGCAATCTAGATGGGTTCTACTTCGTGAATGGCTGGCCGGCCGACACGGGCGTACGGAACTGTGTGGCCTACGGAAACCGCGATTACGGTTTTCGATTTGCGGAGCCCTCGAGCGGCGACTCCGGTGCGCTCGTGCAGGGGTCAACGATCGCCGACAACGGGCTGGGCGGGATCCTCTACGTGCCGCTTGCGGATACGGCCAGCCCCGGGGTCACGGTGCGCAACTCGATCCTCTGGGGCAACGGCGGTCCGGGCGCGGGGGCTGATGCTCAGTTCGTGGGTCAGGG
>JBCBNC010000103.1:0-2270 GCA_039821985.1 Planctomycetota bacterium | reverse complement strand
CGGCGGAGCTGGCGAACTGAGCGCGCCACGCCGGGTGCCGCAGCCGAGCGGACGGCGGTCGAGATCGGTCGCCGCGTGATCACCGTAGGACCGATGGGTGCACCTCGCTCGGTGGCCCGCTTGCCCGTTCAGCGGCGAGCGCCTAACCTGCGAGCATGCTCGCAATCAGGCTCACCCTTCCCATCCTCGCCGCTCTTCTCGTAGCCCCTTCCCACGCGCAGGTCTTCGGCACGCCTGAACCTGTACCGCTCGATCCGGGCTGGCCCAGCAGTCTCGTTCGCGCCGTCGGTGATATCGACGAGGATGGAGACCTCGATGTGGTCGTGAGTGGTGACCCGTCCTCCGGGACGGAAGTCGGGGTCCTGCGGAACGAGGGGAACGGCGTGTTCAGCGGGCCACACTCGATCACGACCACATCGAGCCAGGTGACCGCGCTGCTACTGCTCGACGTGGGCAATGACGGGGACCTCGACGTGGTTCGATCGACGGTCTTCCCGAGCAGCATCGCGCTCCTCGAGAACCAGGGTGGGGGCGTGTTCGCGCCTCCTTTGGTGCTGTCCACCGAGTACGCCGAGCATCTCGCGGCAGGGGACTTCGACGAGGACGGTTTGCTCGATATCGCCGGCACGAACTCGCGCGTCTGGACGATGCGGCAGTCGCCAGCTGGAGGCTTCGAGCCTCGCGCCATCGCGGTTGACCCATCCACGGGGTTCTTCTTCCCGAACGTCATCGTTACCACGGACGTCGACGGGGACGGTCACCTCGACCTGCTGTACACGCTGGAGGACTACCTTTCAGGACGCGATTGGGTACAGCTCGGCGACGGAACCGGCACTTTCGCTCCGCTGTACCCCGCACTGGGAGTCGTACGCGCACTCCTCTCACTTCACGTCGGCGACTTGAACGGCGACGGATTCGACGACCTGATCAAGTCCCCCATATTCGGTGTCGCCGGCGTCAACTTCGCCAACGGGACGGGGACGTATGAACCCACCGTGGAGTTCGACGGATCGTTCTCGAGACAGAGCCAAGTCGGTGACATCGATGGGGATGGCACCCTGGATGTGGTGTGGTGGAACAGTCGGGAGGTCCGCTGGGCGTCGTTCGACGGCGCGGGACTTACGCCGCCGCGTGTGCTCACGCACCTGGATACCAACTCGTTGTCCGTGATCGACCTTGCGGACTTCGACGGCGACAGCTTGCCCGACCTCTTGCTCCGTACCGGTAGACCGCTCCCAGATGGATTGATGTTCCTCGCCCGGAATCAAGGCTCGATCGCCGCTCCGTACTGCGGCACGGCCGTTCCCCACAGCGGCGACCGCTCCGCGCGCATCGAAGCGTCGGGTTCGCGCGAGGTCGCTGCGGACGAACTGGAGCTCTTCGCCTACGGCCTCCCACGGGACAGATGGGGCATGTTCATCTGCGCGACGAGTCCGAGCTCGCCCATGAGCATCGCGAACAGCCAAGGACTGCTCTGCCTCGGCGGAACACTCGGACGATTCAACCGGTCGGGCGAGGTGCAACAATCCGCGCTGGGCACGTTCCGCCTCAACGTGCGCCCCTCGACCTTCCCGCTGCCGAACGCGGTGCTCCCCGGCGACACCTGGTACTTCCAGGCGTGGTTCCGCGACATCAACGGCGGGATCACGTCGAACCTGACCGACGCGATCTCGATCACGTTCGAGTAAGCGGACGGGGCGAGGCTCTCGGCCTCCGGCGGCGAGTGCCGCCGGGCCTCTAGTGGAAGGTCGACGGTCCCCCTCCTGCGTATCGTCATCGAGCGCTCTCGATCGAGCAGCTCCGTGCGTTCACGAACGCGCGCCTCGAGGGCATCGATGCGCGCTTCCGCCTCCTCCGCGGGAATCCCGCGATGGAAGTGCTGCTGGCAGTTCACGTCGAAGGCCCTGAGAGTGAACACGAAGGCGCGCTCGGGCCGGAAGGGTAGGCAGCGTCGTGCACGGCCGCGACGAACGCCGGGTCCCCGACCTCGGCGACGGCGAACGCGAGCTGTTTGCGAATGCGCAACGCAGCTGATCGTCGAGCGCATCGGAACCGTCGAGAAGAAGGTGAGCGCGACGGGCCACGCGATGGGTCTGATCACCGGGATGATCGGCGAGATCCACGACATCCAGGCGTCGGTGGCGGTCGCGATCCGCGAGCAGACGGCCGCGACCGAGGGCATCACCCACAGCATCCTGGGCGCGGCCCAGGGGAGCTCCGACATCGCGCGGGAGGCGGCGGAGCTGGCGAACTGAGCGCGCCACGCCGGG
>JBCBNC010000102.1:0-2598 GCA_039821985.1 Planctomycetota bacterium | reverse complement strand
CCCGGGCCGCTCCTGCTGCAGCTGGTGATCCTGGCTCCGTATCTGCGTTCTGGCGCCGTCTCTGCGCGGAACGACGCAGGGGGCGCCCGCCCAGATGCGCGACCGATTGGAGATCTCTGCGGTCCGGTATGCTCTTAGGAGTCTCGCGTCCTCGCTTCCCACCTTCGCCATGCAACTCTGCACCCCGCGTCTCGCCCGCTGGGCGACGCCGCTCGCGCTCTTGGCGCCCGCCGCCGCGCAGATCGACTTCGCCGATCCCGCGCTTCTCGTTCCGGAGCCGTCCGCCTTCCTCGGAGACGCCCGCTTGGCCGACTTCGACGGCGACTCGATCCCCGACGCCTTCGCCGCCGGAGGCGAGCCGTTCGCAGGGTCCAGCACCATCGGTTTCCGGGTCTTCGTGGCCCGTGGCCTCGGCGCCAGGCAGTTCGCGCTCGCCGCGCCCGTCGCTGGACCGCTGCTCTTCTCTTCGCCCGTGGCGGCAGACGTGGACGGCGACGGCGACGATGACCTTGTCGGAATGTCCGACGCCGGCCTGGTGCTGCTGCGCTCGGACGGAGCAGGCGGCTTCGCCGTCGAGTATGGCCCGGCCGCGGGAACCGGGGAGGCAGCGGGCCTGTACGACGCGGACGGCGACGGTGATCTCGACTTCTATTTCGAGGACACGGGAGTGAATCGACTGCGCATCGCGCTCTTCGAGGCCGGAGCGTTCAACGGAACGACGTGGGACGCGGGCGCCGCGTCGCCCTCGGCCTGGGGATACGTCGTAGAGGACTTCGACGGCGACGGTATCGGTGACATCTACTTCCGCAACGCGCAGCACCGATACCGGCTGCTGAACGGGACGACCTTCGGCCCGCAGTTCAGCCTCGGCAACGCGTACTTCTTCAGCGGTCCCGGCTGGATGACCAACAGCATCCAGTTCGGAGACGTGAACGGGGACGGCCTGACCGACACGTTCGTGTCCGAGGACCTCTTCTCGGGTCCCATCCGCAACGAGGTCCGGCTCGGCACCAGCGCGGGGTTCGGCCCTCCGCAGACGCTCGTCAACGCTGCGAACGTGAAGCCTCTGGCACTTGCGGAGTTCAACGGTGACGGCCTCGTCGATCTCGTTTACGCGGACTTCGCCGCGATCCGGATCAGCTACGGGACGGGTTCACTTCCGTACGCCGCCGGGGCACCGTTCGATGGAGCCGCGATCGTGAGCGTCGAGAACCTCGTATCCCCGATCGGTGACGCCGACGGCGACGGCCGCGACGACTACGACCTGCCGCTCGAGGCCACGCAGCAGGGCGGGTATCCGGCGCAGGGAATCATGTACGGGAACGACACCGGGGTCGATGTCCCGCGATTGCGGTTCCTCTCCACCACGGACGCCGACCCGATCGCGATCAACCGCATGCGACCGGTCGACTTCGATCGGGACGGAGACCTCGACCTGATCGGGACGCGCGGACTCGCGGCAGAGGGCTTCGTCCTGTTCGAGAACACGGGCGGAATGCGATTCGAGGTGCGGCGGGGCGCCGATCCGAACGTTGCGGACCTGCTCGATCTCGAGGTCGGGAACGTCGACGACGATCCCGAGCTCGAGTTGTTCACCAACATCCACCGGAGCGAACCTGGGTCGGTCCTCGCCTTCGAGCTCGACGCCCAGGGGGATGTCATCCTGACGGCGGATCTCGGTGCGCGTGAGCTCCTCGACGTGGGGGACGCCGACCAGGACGGATACGACGACGTGGTCGTGGAGACCAGCGCGGGCATCCTCCTGCACGCGGGGTCGTCGACCGGGCTCCGACCTCCGGTGACGATCTCGAACGGGAGTCCGGAGGGTGCACGACTCCGGGATCTCGACGGCGACGGGGACCTCGATCTCGTCGTTCGCACGCAGGGTACGAGCTGTTGGTTCCATGAGAACCTGGGCGGGCTGAGCTTCGGGCCCGAGGTCGTGCCGACGTTCCTCTCGCAGCGCGACCTCGACGTGGTCGACTGGGACCTCGACGGGATCGTCGACGTCGTCTCGCGCAACCGTCAGTCCGTCGACCTCCATCGCGGCCTGGGAGGATTCGCCGCATTCGGGCCAGCCGAGCGCCTTCATACCAACACGGGCTCCCAGAGCTTCTTCTACGAGCACGACAGGCGGCTGCTCTTCGAAGACGTCGACCGCGACGGCGACCCGGACCTGGTCGTCGTCTCGCTCCCCTTCGCGGAGCAGAACGACTGGTCGGCGCTGCTCATCACGAACGATCGGATCGGTCCATCCGCCGCGCCCCGTCCGCTCGAGCCGGGTGAGATCGTGTCCTCTCACGGATTCGCCGACTTCGACCTCGACGGCGACCTCGACGCCTTTCAGGTGCGGGGCAATCAGCTGCCCGTCGTCCTCGAGAACGTCCTCGTGCCGCGCAGCGGCGTGACCATCTGCGACGCAGCGACCGAGAACAGCTCGGGGCGTCTGGGACGGCTCGACGTCTACGGCGCGCCGACGCCGGGCGGAGCGCCGCTGCGGCTCCTGGCGAGCGGCCTGCCCGAGAACCAGTTCGGCATCTTCGTGGGCGGCCCGAACGCGGCGCCGCCGACGGCGATCCCGGGCTCGATGGGGACGAT
>JBCBNC010000101.1:0-3262 GCA_039821985.1 Planctomycetota bacterium | reverse complement strand
GGTCGTCCAGCCGCCCCAGTTGCCGCGGCAGTAGCCGACGTCGCCCGCCGCCATCGCGAAGTCGCGGCGCTGCACGATGTCGCTCGCGAGGCGCTGGGAGACCTCCGAGGTCCGGTAGATCACCATGCGGCGCGAGAACCAGGACCCCGGCGGGAAGTGGTGCCACGCATTCGGCCAGCCCGGCGGCACGTTCACGAGGTTCGACTCGGTAGCGCCGGCGTTCTGGTGGAGGCGCGGCGCGATGAACTCGACGGAGTCCTGGGACTCGTACCCGCGCGCCTTCACGAACGCGAAGAAGACCTCGCCGTCGCCGGCGACGCTGGGGAGGTAGGCGTCGTCCTGCGAGCTCCAGGCGGCGTTGGCGACGACGATGTCGAGCACCTCGGCGCGGTGGTCGCTGCGCGTGGTCCGGTAGATCCAGGCAATGAGGACCGTGTCCTCGCGCTCCTGGGGCTCAGTCACGCCCTGCTTCACGAAGCGGACGACGGTCTCGGTCTGCTCGAGGTACCGGCCGCCGCCGCGGCGCACGCGGTGGGAGAGGATCGACGGATGGTCGGCCTCGAACGGCCGTGCGACGTGTCGCACCGTGCCGGCTCCGGGGACCCGGATCGCGAGCTCGAGGGTCTCGAGGTTGCAGCGCTTCAGCCCCCAGGGCGCCGGCGCGCCGGGGGCCTGGGTGACGACGAGCTGGTCCTCGCCGGACGCGACGCCAATCGTTGACCAGACCCCATTCGGGTTCGCGAGCGGCGCGACGACGCGGTAGATGTCGGGCTCGCCCGTCACGTGGTCGCGCGTGACGGGGAACGCGTCCGCGTCGACGCCGTTGATGTTGAAGACGCCCTCCGTACCCGGCTCGACGGCGACCATGGCCTGGACGAGCCCGGGGCTCGTCTCGCCGCCGCCGGCGCGCTCCGCGCCGATCCGCGCCACCTGCAGGCGCGCGGAGAGGCCGGTGCCGATGGGACCGCCGGGATCCGGCGGCCCGCCGCGGAGGACCATGACCACGGCTACTTCCCTCCCACGGGGGCGAAGTTCGCGGGGTCGGCCGGCGTGATCGCCTGGGTCCAGTTGATCGTGTCGACGATCCCGTCGATCTCCGCGGAGGTCCCCGCGGCGTCGACCGCGGTGCGCGCGTTGACCCGCGCAGCCTCGATCTGCTGCCAGGCTGCGACCGCGGCGTCGTACTCAGCGACGATCTCCGCCGACGCGGCGTCGAGGGTCTCGCCGCTGGCCCCGATGCGGGCGGAGAGCAGCGGGACGTCGGCCTCGAGGACGTCCACCCCGGCCGCGATCTGAGCCTGGGCGTGGCGCGCCTCCGCGGCGAGCGCTTCGGTCTCCGCGCCGCCGGCGCCGACGCCGGCGATGGCGGCCGCCGAGCGCGTCCGCGCGAGCGCATCGACGCGCGCCTTCCCGGCTGTTCGCTCCTCGGCGAGCGTGCCGCCGGGAGCGGTCTCGGGAGTGCCTCCGCCTCCGATGAAGGTGAGGTAGGCCCGGTAGTGCCGGTTCTTGGGGTCCGGGGGCGCGTAGGCCCCGTCGACGAGCACGCCCGAGCCCGAGCGCACCAGCTGAAACGTCGTCATGCTCAGATCTCCGCGTCGGCCGTGTAGTGGAAGTCGAGGTTGCGCGGCGTCGGCCCGGCGTAGCTCGTCACGAAGACGCGGCCAAGGCTCTGGCGCGAGACGCCAGCGAGGCTCGCGACGTCGTAGAGGATCCCGTCGATGCGGACGCGACCGGGCGCGCCGCCCTCGGGTGGGTAGATCCCGACCGTGGGGGGCACGCGCATCGACACGGGGAACCGCACGCTCCTCGTCGGCTGGAAGTCCGGGTCGAAGAGGACCGCGAGGCGGCCGTCCTCGGTGTTGGTCCCGACGTCGACGTCGGGGTCCCAGGACTTCGCGAAGTAGCGCTGGCAGAGCAGCAGCTCGAGCGCGCGCGGGCGATCCTCGAAGGCTGAGGGGACCGCGCCGACCTCGAGCTGGACGCGCGCGAGGTCGAACGTCCCCGCGGCGAGCGGGCCGAGCTCGAATTCGACGTAGACCAGGCCCGCGTCGACGTCCTCCTGCTGGTCCGCAACCTGGACCATGTCGAACGAGACCGTGACGGCCGTCCAGGCGGTCGCGATCGTGTGCGTCTCTTCGCTCTCGGTCGTCACCTCGCCGAAGCCCAGACGGCGGACCCGCGAGGTCACATTGAGCTGCGAGCTCCCCCGCGCGAGGAAGCTGAGGGTGAGCCGGCGGCCGGCGAGCTCGCGCAGCGTCTCGAGCTTGGTGCGGATCGTGACGGCGCCGGTGTTTGGCGCGGTGACGACCTCGTAGCGCAGCGCGTCGAAGACGCCCGGCGCGACACCCGGCGCCTGCTGGTCGCGGATCCGGGTGACGTTGCCGTCGCCGGCGCCGCCCGGGTCGTCGGACTGCACTTCCCAGCGGTCGGCCGTGTACAGCGGCTCGTCCCGGATCCCGGTCGCACCGCGGAAGTCGTCCGCGCGCTGCCAGATCCGGAACGTGCCGTTGATGATCCAGTTCCGCAGGCCGCCGGTCGTGCCGGCGAGACGCTGCACAGCCTCGAGGAGCTGGGCGAGGTTCGCGCGGTCCGGGGCCAGCCCTGCGCCCTCGATAAGCGCGATGAGCTCGTCCTGTACGGCGTTCATGTGCGCCGCGTCGATCGTCGTACCGGGCGCGCCGGTGCCCGGATCAGGGTCATCGAAGCGACCGCCGGGGGCGGTGGGGTGATTGGTGCGATCCATCAGGTGATCCCGCTGCTGATGCGGAGGGTTCCTCCGTCCGACCAAAGCGCGTCGATGACGCCCGGGTCGGTCTTCGGAAGGCCGGGGAGAAGGAGGTTCCCCTCGTTGACTTGGAGGCAGCGCAGGTCGGCAGCGAGCGACTCGGCCGTGACGGGCCCGTTGCGGAACTCACCCGACTCCTCGTCGTACACGGGGACGTGACCCTTCTCGGGCGCCTCGATGCGCGATGCGAACACCGCGAGGCCTCGCAGGAAGAGCTGGCTCTCTTCGAAGCGCATGAGCTCGACGCCATCGCTCACGATCCGGAACTCGGCGATGTCGAGGTCCTGCTCGAGTGGCCCGTCCAGTGAGCCGCCGCCCGAGGGAGCGTCGACCTCCTCGAGGACGCCGGCGTCGTCGAAGCGGACGTACTTGCCTGGCGTACCGCCCTGGACCTCGCCCAGCATGTGCGAGTGCAGGAGGAGGGCGCGGTTGTCGAGCGACCCGAGGATCGCGTCGATCATCGCCTGCAGCTGGACC
>JBCBNC010000100.1:0-3573 GCA_039821985.1 Planctomycetota bacterium | reverse complement strand
CGTTGACCTCGAGCGCGGGGCCCCTGTGCCTGGGTGGACCGCTCGGCCGGCTCATCGGTCCAGGGCAGATCCAGTCGAGCGGCGCCGCGGGCCGGATCGAGGTCCAGCTCGACCTCGCCGCCCTCCCCACGCCCACGGGCGCGGTCGCGGCGCAGCCGGGCGACACCTGGACGTTCCAGGCCTGGTTCCGCGATTCGATCCCGGGCGCGGAGCCGTCGAACACATCGAGCGCGGTGGCGGTGACTCTGCGCTGATCGGGATCCGGAGCCGGGTTCAAGCTCGCCACGATCCGCGACGTGCATCTCACGGACGCTCGGCGCGCCTCCAATGACCAAGGGCCCTTCGGCGCCGCCAAATGGCGGAGCGCCGAGCCAAAACCGCAAGTCGAGGCGAGTTGAGACTCGGCTCCGCTGCCCCCCTACTGCCAGGTCGCCGCCACGGCGTTCGTGAAGTTCGACTGGCCCGCGCCGTCGCGGTACCAGCACTGGAATCCCCAGGTCTCGTCGGCCATCGCGACCACGAACGTCGAGGGTCGCGGGAGCATGTCCGGGTCGATGTCCGCCGCGATGATCCCTTCGGGGCCCGAGCTCTGGATCGTCGAGAGGTGACGGCCCACGCCGCCGCCGAGGCAGAGGTTTCCGTTGCTGCCTCCCGGTGACACGACGAACGCGGGGTCGGGACCGTTCAGGAAGAAGCCGAACTGGTTCGGCGGAAGGTCGATCGCCTCGAGCTCGAGGTCGTTGAAGGGGTTGATCGCGTTCGGGAGGGCCACCCACGCCCGGAGCCAGCCGCGCTTGCCCGTCACGTTGACTTCACCCAGGCAGAACTGACGGCCGAAGGGCGACACGCTCTGCTGCGGGAACATGCGCGGGCGGATGCCGTCGGGGTCGACGATCGCACCGCGCAGCCCTCCGGTCGATGTGTTCTCGAACGCGAAGAGCGCCAGGTCAGCCACCTCGCGCTCCGGCTCCGAGAGCGCGGCTTCGACCTTCGAGCACCCGCGCGGACGGTCGAGGTCGTTGAGGAGCGGCCCACCGAGCGCGACGTCCCGCTCGATGAGCGCGGGCCCCTCGAAGAGTCCAGTGGGGTCGAGCATCGGGTCCGGCTCCAAATTCACGACGTCGAAGATCGCCGCCTTGACCCGGCCGACAGTGCCCGCCGGTCCACCCGGAACACGCTCGACGTAGGCGACGGTGAAGTGCGGATCGAGAGTCCGGCGCTGCGACCCGGTGAGCTCAGGTCTCTCAAGGAAACGCCCCGGTCCCTGGCCCTCGAGGAGCCGCAGGTCGTACGCCGGCGCACACCCGGGCCCCATGGGATCGTCGCAGTTGGTCAGGAAACTGCCCGCAAGCATCACGGTCGACTCGGTGCCCGCAGCGTTCGTGCGCTCGAACGCGATCACGGTGCGCGACGTGAGCATCGCCAGCGACGGCGCGCCGTCGTTCGGCCCGTCGGTGACACGTTTCGCGCTGACGATGACCGGAGTGGTGGCCCCTTCAATGATCCGTCCGTTCCAGATGGAGCTGGTCCCGAACGCCGCGTCTTCGCGGACCCAGACCACCTCAGCGAACTGCAGACCCGCGCCGGAGGACGCCGGCCTGCTCGAGATCCAATCCGGCAGCCGCGGCGAGTGATCCCGATCCGCGGTCGGGTCGAAGTAGCGCTCCGGGGTGCCGAACACGAGCCCCGCGCCGGTGAAGGAACGATGTGCGATGTCCGACTCCGCGGGCACGGAGTCCACGACCTCGAAGACGACGCTGATCGCGGCGTCCACCTCCGATCCATCGAGCGTGCACCATGCCGCCACGTCCGCGTTGTAGGAGTCGAACTGAGTGGTGTTGAGCTTCTCCGGGGGCGCGAAGCTGTAGCCGGAGGGTGTGGCGGCGTTCGGGGTGAAGAAGACTCCCTCGATCGTGCGCAGGGCGCCCGGGAACGGAGTCTCTTCCGCGACGACGAGGCCGAACTTCTTGCCCGGCTGGAAGGCGACGGCCGGTCGCTGCCAGTCGCGGCCCGAAACGTCGATCGCGGCGACGCGCGACGCGTCGACCACACCGCCGAGGGACACGGGCACCATGTAGACGTCGTTGTCGCCCGGCCCAAAGGGTTCCTGCCAGACCATCAGATACTCCGACCCCTCCGGCAGCGGGCTCTCGCTGGACCAGGCGACGTCGGGGCGCAGGTCGTCGTCGCCGTCGAAGTTGTTCTGGAATACCGTGATGAGCGGGTCCACGAGGACGGGGTACGCCGCCGACGCGAGGAAGTCCGCGGGGACGACGAGTTCGATCCGGCCGCGATCGCTCCAGCGACTCTCGATCGAGAGCGCGCGTCCGTTCGCGTCGAAGACCGTCGCGGCGCCGTAGCGGATGCCGAGCCCTTCGGTCAGGAACTCGAATCCGCCCTCCGCGCGCGCGCGGCTCGAGAGCGTGGTATCGACGCCGATGCCGAGGACGAGCTCGCCCGGTCCGAGGGAGTGCGGCACTAGGAAGGTCTGCTCGACCGCCTCGGTGCCGATCCGAAACGTCTCCCTGAACGCCCCGTGCGCGAGCGTGACCTCTTCCTCTCGTCGATCGACGGTGGGCGCGCTCGCAAGCTCGATCGGTGCACCGCTCACCGTCGCGGACTCGAGGCGGAAATGGGCGCCGGCACCCGTCGGACCGTCCGCCCCCACCGGGGCCAGGAATAGAAGTCCGAGCGACGACACGTTCGCCTTGTAGCTCCTTCCGCGCACCCAGACGCTGCCGTCCGCGTCCTCCCGCACGAGGGGACATTCGAGCTTGTGGATCAGGGCACTTCTGTCATCCGCGTGGGCATTCGGAAGAACGAGCGGTTCCGGTGCCTGCAGTTGGGGAGTGAGCGCGAGGAGCAGAGGCAGCATGGATGTCGTGGCTGGGGACTCGGTACGAATCACGTCGAGGCTAGCACGTACCCTGCGACTCTCGGGGAGTCGCCCACCAGCCACTCGAGAGCCGTGCAGTCGGGCTACCCGGACCAAGATCAGTACATGTACGGAGCACGGTGACTCGGTGCCGCCACGTGGGGACGCGCGTGCGTCGTCGGAGAATCGAGATGGGCGTGGTACGGCGTAAGGCAGCGCTGCCTAGAACAAGCAGATAGATGCTGATGGGGCTGGTACGGAACACGCACTCTGAGTCCTCTCGGGGATTCCGTCACCCCGACCGTATTCATCTCGTGGTCGGAGGCGACAGGCGTCGTCGAGCTCGATCCCGGTGGGACCTCGGACCCTAGCTCGCCTCCGATGGGCGCGTTCTTCCAGGGTTTCGACCCCGTGCGCGGGGAGCTGCTCCTACGCGAGGGCCCGCTGGGTCTGCGCGTCCCCATCAGCCCGGTCGGGGTCGAGACTTGCGTCGCGTCGCCGAGGCACTCCGGCGGCTGCCGCGCGCACGCGCGAGCGCTCGGGTCCACGTCCGTCCTCGACAACGACCTGCGCATCCGGGCGGTGTCGATGCCCGCAAACGTCTTCGGCTTCTTCATCGCCGGGCGCACCATCGATCCCGTGCCGTTGACCTCGAGCGCGGGGCCCCTGTGCCTGGGTGGACCGCTCGGCCGGCTCAT
>JBCBNC010000099.1:0-3582 GCA_039821985.1 Planctomycetota bacterium | reverse complement strand
CTACGCGACGATGTCGCCCCCGTCCGGAAGACACCTACGCGACGATGTCGCCCCCGTCCGGAAGACACCTACGCGACGATGTCGCCCCCGTCCGGAAGACACCTACGCGACGATGTCGCCCCCGTCCGGAAGACACCTACGCGACGATGTCGCGTAGCGTCTGGATGACCTGCTCGTTGATCTTTGGGTCCCCCACGTGCACGCGGACGGCGCCGTCCATGCCTCGCGGCACGCTCATGATCCCGGGCTCGAGGCGGCGGTTGACCTTGCGCGCGAGTTCCTGCGGTTTCTGGACCTCGAGGAGGATCCAGTCGCCGACGGAAGGGAGAGGACGGATCCCGGGGATCGTGGCGAGGCGCGAGGAGAAACGATCCTTCTCGTCGCAGGTGAAGTCGACCGACATTCAGGCCCTCCGGTTGTCGTTCAACAGCGCATGCCGGGCGATCCATGGACCGGACGGCGCGCGCTGGGGTGTTGTCGTGTGCGGAATGCGTCGCAGGCGTGCGGGCCCGGACGGCGTCAGCGCTGGTGGTGACCGGCGCGATCGATGTACGTTATCTGGTGTTGGATGCATCCACAAGTCCCACTGAATGGGGTGTCAGGGTTCCCTGCTCGACGTCGAACCTCGGGCCCGGCTTCGACCTGCTTGGTCTGGCGCTCGATCGATTCGTGACGATCCGCGCTCGGTTGCCCGCGGAGCGCACCGACGGCATGCGGACCTCGTACTCCGGGCACACGCCACCGGACACCGCCGGACCGGACTCCGTCGCGCGCACGTTCGCGGCGTTCGATCGCGCGTTCGGGTGCAAACTGCCCGCCCTCGACGTCGAGGTGGCGTCGGAGATTCCGATCGGACGTGGCTTCGGCAGCAGCGGCGCAGTCGTCGCCGCGGCGCTGCTCGTGGCGGCAGAGGTCTCGGGGCGGGCCGACCTCGCCCGTGACCGCGAGCGCGCGCTCGTGCCGCTCGCCTGCGAGCTCGAGGGCCACCCGGACAACAGCACGGCGTCGCTCCTCGGTGGCTGCACGCTGGGCTGCCCGCTGGAGGACGGCCGGCTCGCAGTGGTCCGCCAGCCAGTGCACCGGAGCATCGGGTTCGCGCTCGCGTGGCCCGACGAGCCCCTCTCGACGGCGGAATCGCGGCAGGCGCTCCCCGCAGACGTCTCCTTCGACGACGCGCGCGAAAACCCGCGGCGCCTCGCGCTCCTCCTCGAGGGGCTTCGGACGGGAGCGCCGGGGCTGCTGGCCGCGGGCGTCGCCGACCGCCTGCACGAGCGCTTCCGGCGACCGCTCGTCGAGGGCGCCGACGAGGCGTGCGCACGGGCGGTCGAGGCCGGCGCGTACGCCGCGTGCCTGAGCGGCGCGGGGTCGGGACTCGTTGCGCTCGGCCCCGTGGGATCGATGGAGGGAGTCGCGGCTGCGCTGGCCGCGCCGCTCGACGGCGGGAGGAGCGCGGTCGTCCGGCCCGTCTTGGATCCGCCCGACGTGCGCGCCTACGCCGTCTGACCGGACTGGGCTCGCACGGTGTGGATCGGCAGGGGCCGCCGTCCTCGCAGCGTCCCCGAGAACAGCCCGTTGCGACCGGACGCCCCGCCCCCGGGGCCACTCGGCGCGCTCGATCGTCCGAATCGGTGACGCTGGCCCGGTTTGCGGTCGAGCCGCCCACACCGTGCGAGCCCAGTGCTCGGAGAGCGACCGGCCGCGACGAAGCGCCTCGCAAACCGGGACGGCGATGCTGCAGCCCTGTGTCGCAGCGGGACGGGCCCCTTCGCACCAGGCGTTTGCGCTCGACCGCGAGCCGCAGGAACGGGGATCCTTATCCACGGTACGACCGTCGTACAACCGTCGTACTCCGCGTGAACGTCGCCCGACGCACGCGGGGCCGCGCTGATCCCCAGCCAGACTCCGATCCGCCGTCCGCTCCGAAGCGGACCGCGTCCCTGCACACAAGCCCATGACGTCTCTCCCCTCCGGCCGCCGCGCGCTGCTCTCCGCCGCCGCGCTCGTGGCCGCCGCGGTCCCCAGCGCCGCCCAGACCCAGAGCCACAGTGAGGTCCCGGCGACCCCGAGCACCGCAAACATCGTGGTCGGACCGCACGGCTACGTCCGCTGCCTCACTCCGTCCTCGACGACGCCCGGCTACCAGCGGGCGCTTCCGCCGCAGGACTGCAGCGCGAACCGCACGACGCCGAGCTCGGCGTACGACCCGGCCCTGATCGACGACGTCGAGATCAAGGTCGTCGTCCACATCATCCGCCAGTCGAGCGGCGCCGGGAACGTCAGCGACACCCGGGTGAACAGCCAGATCGACATCCTCAACGAGGACTTCCAGGCGCTCTCCGGAACACCGGGCGCGCAGGGCGTCGACACCGGTATCCGCTTCGTGCTCGCCGACACGGACCCGAGCGGACAGCCGTCCACCGGCATCCTCCGGTACAACAACTCGACCTGGTACAACGACAATGGCAGCTACTGGAACTCCATCGCCTGGGATCCGGACAACTACCTGAACCTGTACGTCCTGGGAGCGCCCGGAGGCTCGAGCGGCATCCTCGGCTACGTGCCGTGGCTCCCGGCCTCCAACCCCGGCGGCGTGGGCGCGAACTCCGACCGCGTCGTCATCCTGAACTCGACGTTCGGGCGCAATGCGCCGGCGGCCCCCTACAACCAGGGCCGGACGACGACCCACGAGGTCGGCCACTACCTCGGCCTCGAGCACACCTTCGCGGGCGGCTGCGGCGGCAGCAATTGCTACACGAGCGGCGACCGCATCTGCGACACGAACCCCGAGTCGGCGCCCGAGTACAACTGCCCGAACAACTCGTCGAGCTGCGGCTCGAGCGATCCGGTCCGGAACTACATGAACTACTCGCCGGACACGTGCATGCGCGGGTTCACGAACGAGCAGGCGCAGCGCATGCGCTGCACGCTGATCTACTACCGCCCCGATCTCGCGGACCCGGTCACGCCCGACCTCGGCGTGAACTACTGCAACGCGACGATCAACACGACGGGCAACATCGGCACGCTCTTCGGCACGGGCTCGAAGATCGCCGCGGACAACGACCTGATCCTCCTCGCCGAGAACCTCCCGCCGAACCAGTTCGCGATGTTCGTCGTCAGCCCCGAGCAGGGCTTCACGGCGTTCCCCGGCGGCAGCTCCGGCAACCTGTGCCTCGGCAACTCGATCGGTCGCTACCTCGCGGACATCCAGAGCACCGGCCCCTTCGGCAGCGCGTTCCTGGTGTGTGACCTGACGGCGGTGCCGCAGCCCTCGACGCTGGCGAATACGCTCCCGGGGCAGACCTGGAACTGGCAGGCCTGGCACCGCGACTTCACGATCGCGCCGACCTCGAACTTCACGGTCGGGTACTCGGTCACGTTCGAATAGAGCGCGCCGGTCCGGTGCCGCAGATACGGTGCCAGGATCGCCAGCAGCGATCGAAACAGCCAGGGGCGTCCATCGAATGGACGCCCCTGGCTGTTTCGATCGCTGCTGGCGATCCTGGCACCGTATCTGCGGCACCGGACCGGCGCGCTCTATTCGAACGTGACCGAGTACCCGACCGTGAAGTTCGAGGTCGG
>JBCBNC010000098.1:0-3821 GCA_039821985.1 Planctomycetota bacterium | reverse complement strand
GGTGCCAGTATCACCCGCCGCGCTAGACGCTGCCCGGTCCGTCCATCGATGGCACGACCCTGGCTGCTTCTAGCGCTGCTGGTGATCCTGGCACCGTATCTGCGCGTCACCCGCCGCCGACGCTCTCCCGGGCCAACCGGCGCACGCCGCCGAGATCCACCTTGCCCGTCCCGAGCTTCGGGATCGCCTCGACCTCGTACCAGGCGTCGGGCCGCGGCACGAACAGCTTGGGGAGCTCGCTCTCCTTCGTGCGCTCCTTCAGCTCCGCCACGTCGAACGGCAGCGCCGTGTGCAGCACCACGAGGCGCTCGCCCTTCGACGGATCCTCCACGGCCGTCACGGCGACCTCCGGAACGCTCTCGTCATCGCCGTCGAAAGCGCCGCGGGCGAGCTCGAACATCAGGTCGAGGAGCGTCTCCTCCACCCGCCCGTGCGGGACCATCTCGCCGCCGATCTTGCTGAATCGCGAAAGGCGATCCGTGATGAAGAGGAAGCCGTCCTCGTCGAGGTATCCGATGTCACCCGTCGCATACCAGCCCTCGAGGAGCACGTCCGCCGTGCGCGCTGGGTCGTTCAGGTAGCCGCGCATGACGTTCGGCCCCTTCACCAGGATGAGGCCGGCCTCGCCCGGCCCGCGCTCAACGTCCGCGCCCGGGTAGGCGTCCTGGTCCACGACGCGCACGGCGACGCCCGGCACGGGGCGGCCGATCGAGCCCGGGCGGTGGCCCCGCATCCGGCGCGGCGCTTCCGGCGGCGTCGGCAGGTTCGCGGAAACGACGGGTGAGAGCTCGGTGCAGCCGTAGCCCTCCATGAGCCGCGAGCCGTACTTGGCCTCCCACGCGTCCGCGAGGCCCTGGTTGAGCTTCTGCGCGCCGCTGATCGCGAGCCGGACCGAGGCGAAGTCCTCCGGCTTGCAGCGCCGCAGGTAGGCGGCGTAGAAGGTCGGCGTGCCGACGGTGAGCGTCACGCCGTGCTCGCGGCACATCTCGCCGATCGCCTTCGCCTCGAGCGGGTTCGCGTGACACACCGTCTTCGAGCCCGCGAGCAGCGACGCCCAGGTGGTGATCGTGTAGCCGAAGCTGTGGAACAGCGGGAGGATGCCGAGGACGGCGTCGCCGGGCCCGAGTTCGATCGCCTGGAGCACCGACTGCACGTTCGACAGCACGTTGGCGTGCGTGAGCTCGACGCCCTTCGGTACGCCGGTGCTCCCGCTCGAGTAGATGAGCGTCGCGACCTCGTCCGAGAGCACGTGCCCCGAGCGCTGCCGCGGCGCCTCCAGGTTCGCGAGCCAGGTGCCGGGCAGGAACGTCTTCAGGAGGTGCCGGACCTTCATCCCGCCCGTGATGTCGCCGCGGACGTCCTCGAGAAGGATCGTGCGGTCGTCGGGGAGCGGCGACGGGCGCTCGAGCGCGGTCAGGAACTTGCGCGCCGTGATGATGCGCTCGACGCCCGCGCGCTCGCACATCGCAGCGAGGTCGCCGTTCTCCAGCGTGTAATTGAGATTGACGGACGTCCGGTCGTCGAGGCAGAGCGCGAGGTTCGCGAGCGCGCCGCCCGCGCCGGGCGGCAGAAGCACCGCCACGTTCCGTGCATCGGTGAGCCGGCCCCGCAGCGCGTCCCGCATGCAGAGCGCGCCGACGCAGAGCTTGCGGAAGTCGAGCGAGACGCCCGTGCTGTCGACGAGCGCGGGCCTCCCGCCGTGGCGGCGGGCCTCGCGCAGGAAGCGCCAGCCGAGGTGTCCGCGCCGGCCGCCGCGCTCGCTGCGCATGTCGGCGATGAGCTCCTGGATGCGGAGCCGGGCGGCGAACGCGCTCGTGTCGGAGCCGAGCGGCGCGCCCACGGCGACGTCGACCTTGTACGGGATCTGGCGCGGGAGCTTCGTGAACACACGGCCCCCCGAGAAGCTGAAGATGCTCCCCCACAGTCGGTCGAGCGCCACGGGCAGGACAGGCACGTCGGCGGCGCGCGCGATCTTCTCCATCCCCGACGCGAAGGGCATCACGTGCCCCGTGCGGGTGATCGCTCCCTCGGCGAAGATGCAGACGAGCGCACCGTCGCGCGCGAGCGCCGCGGCCTGCGCGAGCGCCTGGTCCTTCTCGGCCCGCGAGTCCGAGCTCGACACCGGGATCGCGCCCATCTTGCGGGCGAACCAGCCCAGCAGCGGGGTCTCGAAGAAGCCGCGGAACATCAGGAAGCGCACGTCGCGGCCCGCGACGGCGGCGATGAGGACGGCGTCGACGAAGGACACGTGGTTGGCGACGAGCAGCGCGCCGCCGCGGCCGCCTGGCGCGCGCGCGGGCAGGTGCTCGAGTCCGCGGGCCTTCACTCGGTAGAGCGTGTGCGCGAGGACCCAGACGACGAATCGCACGGTGAAGTGCGCGGCGAATCGCAGCGACACGAGGAACGCGGCCAGGCAGAGCAGCGCCACGGCCGTGAACATCGCGCCGGCGCCGAGGCCGCCGGACTGCATGGCCTTGAACGCGGGGCCCGCCGACAGGATCCCGACGAAGTCGAAGACCTGCGAGAGGCCGATGACCGAGCCGCGGGCCTCGTCGCGCGGGAGCACCTGGACCAGCGTGCGGATCGGCAGGCAGAAGATGCCCGAGAAGAGCCCGAGCGCGCCGAGGCACGATCCGACCCAGCCTGTCGACAGCGGCGCGACGTGGATCGCGAGGAGGCTCGCGACCATGCCGAGCAGCCCGAGCGGCACGAGCCCGCCCTCGATACGCGGGCCCGACAGCTTGCCCGCCAGGAACGCTCCCGCCGCGATCCCGACGATCACCGGGGCCAGCAGGAGCGAGGTCTGTTCCTTCGTCAGCTCGAGGACGTGGATGCCGTACTCGTTGACGAGCAGGAGCATCAGCGCGCCGACGAAGTAGTAGAACGCGCTCCCGAGCACGCAGACGAGCAGGCGCGGGACGCGGACCGTCTCGCGCCACTGCGACGGGATCGCCCCGAACGGATTGACGCGCAGCGGCCGGTCGGGGGCGTGCGCGGGCTGGTGCTCGATCGGCAGCGAGACGAGCCAGCCGACGGACGCGAGGGCGACGTAGACGAGCGCCGGGATCCAGAGCGCGTGAGCGAACGCGCCGGACAGGAAGCCCCCAAGCACGACGCCGCCGAGGATCGCGAGGGTCGTCGAGGTCTGGACGATCGCGTTGGCCCCGGAGAGGTTCCGCGTGCCGACGAGCTCGGGCAGGATCCCGTACTTCGATGGCCCGAAGAGCGCGCTCTGCGCCCCCATCAGGAAGACGACGCCGAGCAGCGCCGCGTAGCTCTCCAGCGCGAACGCGCCGAGCGCGCAAGCCATCACCGCGATCTCGAGCGCGTTCGCGATCTTGATGATCCGCGACTTGGAGAACCGGTCGGCGAGGCTGCCCGTGAACGAGCACAGGAGCACGAACGGAAGGCCGAAGAGCGTCGCGGGGAGCCACTGCTGGTTCGATCCGTCCGCGGCGACCGCGAGCCCGCTGTCCCGGATCCACGGCACCGCGTCCGCGGTCGTGGCGGTCACGGTGAGCAGCAGAACGAGCTGCTTGAAGGCGTTGTCGTTGAACGCGCCGAGGAGCTGGGAGCCGACGAGGAACCCGAACGAGCGCTGCTTCAGGAGACCGAGCATGGGTGCGACGATACCGCGATACCGAGCCCGGTGTGATTCGTCACACAACTACCCCCGGCGGCAGCAGCCATGCAGGCTGCTGCCGCCGGGGGTAGTTGTGTGACGAATCACACCGGGCTCGGTATCGCGAACGCAGATACGGTGCCAGGATCACCGCCTGCAATCGAAGCAGCCAGGGACGTCCATTCCATGGACGTCCCTG
>JBCBNC010000097.1:0-4188 GCA_039821985.1 Planctomycetota bacterium | reverse complement strand
CGCGCGAGCTCTTCGTCGCGGGCATCCAGAACCTGCGCGACCAGGCGCGCGACCTCGAGTCGGTGCGCGAGCGAGCGGGCGCCGATGCGGGGCCCGCGCTGCGCGCCTCGCTCGACGCGGCGATCCATCGGCGGGTTCGACACGCACGCGGGCCAGCTCGAGGACCAGCCCGTGCTGTTCGCGCAGCTCAGCCAGGCGCTCGCGGCGTTCCAGACGGCGCTGGCCGAGATCGGCGCGTCCACCTGCGTGACGACGGCGGTCGTGTCCGAGTTCGGCCGGACGCTCTCCAGCAACGGACAGGGCACCGACCACGGGTGGGGCGGGCACTACCTCGCGCTGGGCGGCGCCGTCGCGGGACGCGAGATCTACGGGACGATGCCGAGCTTCGCGCTCGACGGCCCCGACGACGCGGGCGCCGGGCGCATGATCCCGACGACGTCGCTCGACCAGTTCGCGGCAACGCTGGGCGAGTGGTTCGGCGTGCCGACCGCGGACCTCGGGACCGTGTTCCCGAACCTCGGCGGGTTCGCGGCCCCGACGCTCGGGTTCATGGCGTGAGCGGTCAGCGGTAGTAGCTCGCCGGCGAGTCGTCCTCGGCCGCGTCCTCGGCCGGCGGCGCGAGGCGCTCGGCGATGAACGGCCACGCGGGCGCCGCGCCCGCGACGAGCGCGACGAGCGTCAGCCGGACGAGCGCCGCCGGGAGCGCATCGCCCAGGGGGAGCAGCGTCAGGAGCGGCGCGAGAACGAGCGCGGCGCACGCCCAGGCGGGCGGCGGCTCGTACGTGAAGAGCAGCGCCCACGCGACGAGCAGGCACAGGCAGATCGCCTGCGAGACGCCCGCGGCGCGCGCGAGTCCCGGTACGCCGGTGAGCCGGTCGGGGCCGCCAAAACGCGCGGACGCGACGAGGAACAGGCCGAAGAGGCCCGCTCCGCCGGAGAGCGCCGCCGCCGCGATCGCGCCCACGCTGAGCCCCGCGTCGAAGAACACGGGCGAGGCGGCGATCGCCGCGAGCGCGAAGGCGAGGAGGCCCTCAACCGCGCGCGCCGGCCCGGCGCTGCGGCCCGCGCCGAGCCGCGCGAGGACCGCGACGACCGTGACCGCGGTGAGGCCGACGGACCAGGCCGTCACGCGCCCCTCCCAGTCGTGCTCGTGCAGCGACTCGGTGCCCCGGGTGAACACGAGAAACGCGCCGCCGGCTGCTGCGCCGACGACGAGCACGCGCCGCCCCACGCCGCCTCCTGCCAGGAGCCCTAGAACCACCGCAGCGCCCGCGCCCGTCAGGATCCAGTCCTGGTACGTCGCGGGCGGGAACGAGGTGGTCTTGCCGGCGCCCAGGAACGCCGCGAACAGCGCGGCGGGCCCGGCGAGCGCGGCGAGGAGCTGCCCGACGAGCGCGCGCCGGCCGACGTCGGCCTCGCGCGCGCGAACGAGCCAGGCGGCGACGAGGAGCCCGAGGCTCACCGCCACCGCGACGATTGCGATCCGTGTCGGCATGGGGGTCCGGCCCGGCGGGGCCGAGGGACGCTACTTCTTCATGCCCTCGATGGCGAACATCATCGTGACGTCGCCGCCGAGCATCTCGGGGTAGGTGCCCACGCCGAAGTCGGCGCGCTGGATCGTGAAGGAGCCCTCGAAGCCGGCGCGGGTGCCGAAGCGCGGGCCGGCGTCGGCCTCGCCCACCTTCGTCACGTCCATCTCGATCGACTTGGTGACGCCATGGAAGGAGAGGTCGCCCGTGATCTTGAACGTGCCCTCACCGGTCGACTCGACCTTCGTGGACGTGAAACCGATCGTCGGGAACTGCTTGACGTCGAAGAAGTCCGGCGCGCGCAGGTGCTTGTCGCGGTCGACGCTGTTCGAGTTCACGCTCGCCGCCTGGATCGTGATGTTGACGGCGGACTTGGCGGCGTCGTCGTCGAGCGTGAACGAGCCCTCGAAGTCATCGAAGCGCCCCCACTGGTACGACACGCCGAGGTGCAGGCACTTGAACAGGATGTTGCTGTGCGAGAGGTCCACCCCGAACGTGTCGGCGGCGGGGCGGTCGGTGCTGGCGGCGACGGCCGGGGCGGTGCCGAGATCCGAGGCGGAGAGGACGAGGCCGGCCGCGGTGAGGGCGGCGGCGCCGAGAACGGGTGCGAAGCGCATGGTCGGGGAGCGGCGCCAGCGGGGCGGCGGCCGCGTGTTCTTGGGTCGTGAACGGGGAGGTGTGAGAGCGGGCGGCGCCGTCGCCAGCGCGCCTGCGGCGCGACATTCGCACCACCAGCGACGATCGGACGCAGGAATCCGGATCGCCTTCCGCGGTCGTTACGTCCTCTTCACCTCGGGTCGGCGCGGGGGCGGACCGTGTTCCAGAGAGCGCCGCGGCGATCGCCCCGGGACGCAGGGCCCGTCCGAGGGCGCCCCGCACCGCCCCCCAGAGCCGCGTGAGGCCGGCCTCAGGCGAAAGCGCGGGGAGCGGCTACGGTGCGATGGCCCCGCCCCCTCCCGCCCACGCCGCCATGCTCCCGATCGTCCTCCTCCTCACCGCCCAGTCGACCTTCCCCGCTCCGATCCAGGAGACCCAGGTGCCGTCGTTCGGGTCGGACGTCGCCGCGGAGGGCACGCTGCTCGCCGTCGGCGCGAGCGGCGCCGCCGCGAGCCCGGCGAACCGCCGGCCCGGTCGGGTGTACGTCTACGACGTCTCGTCGGGCACGGCGGCACGGATCGCCAACCTCACCTGGTCCGGCGTCACCGTCGGCGACGGGTTCGGGACCGCGGTCGACGTCGACGAGTTCCTGCCCGCCGTCGTCGTCGGCGCGCCGAACGCGAACGGCGGCCGCGGCGCCGTGTTCGTGTTCGAGCAGGGCACGGCCGGCGTCTGGTCCGAAGTCGCGCGCTTCGACGGCGCGCCCGGCCGCGACAGCTACGGCGCCGCCGTCACCGTCGAGGCGGGGATCGCCGTCGTCGGTCAGCCCGACTTCGAGGGCGACGCGTTCGTTCTCGAGCGCGAGCTCTCCGGCTGGGTCGAGCGCGGCGCTCTGCCGAAGCCCCCCACCGTCTTCGCGAGCGCCGAGTACGGCGCCTCGGTCCACCTCGACGGCGGGATGCTGGCGGTGGGCGCGCCGGGCGAGGACTCGCTCGGCTACGACTCGGGCGCGGTCTACGTGTTCCAGCGCACGGGCGGGCCCGGCTTCACGGAGATCGACCGGGTCGAGCACCCGAGCGCTGCGACCGTCACGCGGCACGGCGCGGACGTGGCGCTCGACGTTGGCAACGCGACGGCGCGGCTCCTCGTCGGCAGCGGCGACGACCGCGCGTTCCTCTGGCAGTCCGTCGGCTTCGCGCCGTTCGCTGAAGTCGACGTGCTGACGCCGTACACAGAGACCGGGGCGGGCGGCTTCGGCGAGCGGGTCGCGATGCACGGAGAGCGCGCGATCGTCGGCGCGTCGCGCGGAAGGAGCGACACGGCCCAGTGCGGGGCCGCGTTCCCGTACGCCATCGACGCCGGCGGCGCGGGCGCGACGCCGCTGTCGATGCTGCACCCGGCCGCCGGCGGGACGCTCACCGGCTTCCCGCGCTTCGGCGACGCGGTCGCGGCGACCGACGCGGCGTTCTACGTGGGAGTCCCGGCGCTCGGGCTGACCGGACTCGTGCTCGAATTCGACACCGGCGCGCGGGTCGGCACCGCCTACTGCCGCGGCGAGGCCAACTCGATCGGCGCGACGGCGAGCCTCGCCGTGCGCGGGAGCGACGTCGCGGGCGACGCGGACCTGACGCTCGCCGCCGCCGGAGTGCCCCCGGGCGCGTTCGTGCTGCCGCTTGCAGCAACGCAGCAGGACCTCGTCCCGAATGTGGGCGGCGGCGCGGGCACGCTCTGCGTCGGCGGTTCGATCGTACGGCTCAACGGGCTCGTCGCTGCGTCGGACGCGGCCGGTCGCTTCGAGGCGGCGGTCGACTTCGGCGCGCTCCCGCCCGGCCTGACGCTGGCCGCCGGCACGACCTGGCGCTTCCAGTGCTGGTACCGCGATGCGGACCCCGCCCCGACGAGCAACACAACCGACGCCGTCGAGCTGATGCTGCGGTGAGAGCAGATACGGTGCCGCAGATACGGTGCCAGGATCACCAGCAGCAGGAGGAGCCAGGTTCGTTCATTCGATGAACGACCCTGGCTCCTCCTGCTGCTGGTGATCCTGGCACCGTATCTGCGG
>JBCBNC010000096.1:0-4263 GCA_039821985.1 Planctomycetota bacterium | reverse complement strand
GAGGATCCCCGCGTCCCTCAGATCCTCCAAGCGCTCGGCATACTCGATCCGAGCGTCGGATTCGGCGGTCTCGCCCGTCTCCGCCATCGGCAGCAGCCGGCCCGCGCCGTCGTTCCGCCGCCACAGCACCAGCGAATACGTCCGCGGCCGGATCTCGTGCCCCCGGACGACGATGTGCGGGTCCGCGCTCTGGCACGCGGACAGGACGGCGAGCAGGGCGCACGCGAGGGCGAACGCAGCGGTCGGGCGGCGGTGCATGCGCGCAAGGTAGCGCGCGCCGACGCCCGCGCCTCGCATTGCCGCCGGCAGCCGTGCACCATGGGCGCCGCGGCGCCGACGTGCGCTCACCGATCCCCCATGGCGCGCAGGTCCCCGGCCCCTCCCGACGACGGCGCGCGCGACGGGGATCCGGCCCACGTCGACCCGACGCTCGAAGCGCGCCTGCGCCGCGTCGGGCGTGAACTCCAGGAGGCCCTCCGCGTCGCGCTCGGCTCGCTCGCCGCGGGAGCGGCGCGCGTCCGCCCGGTCGACCTGACGGACGCGGGCGTCGACAAGAGCCTCGCCAGCCGGCTCGTGCGGCTGACGCAGCAGCCCGACCCGCTCCGGGCGCTGCACGCGGCGCCCTCGCCCAAGGGACTCGCGATCCTCGCGCAGCGCATGCGCGAGCGTCCCGGCGGCGCCGACGGCGCCCGCGCGGTCGAGGCCGCGCGCGACGCGCTCGCGGCGCTCCTCGCCGACCTGGGCGGGCGGCGCGCCGACCTGCTCGTCTCGCTCTCCGCCTGGATCCCCGAGGAGCGCGAGCGGCAGGAGCGCGACGCGCGGCGCGCCGTGCAGCGCGGCTGGACCGCCCTCGCCGGCGCGCGCGCCGGCGCGCTGTACCGCGCAGCGTTCGTCGAACCCGCTGGCGACGCTCTCGCGTGCGTCGTCGTGCAGGTCGACCAGGACGTGCGCGTGCTCCGTCCGCTGGAGCGCGTCTTCCTCGCTAAGCTCGACGGACCGGCGGCTGTCGACGCCGACGCGGCGCGCGCGGACCGGGCCTTTCCCAGATCACTCGCGGGCTCCGGGCTCCACCGGGGCGCGCCGGCCCCCACGCTCCCCGAGCTGGGCTCGCATCCGGCTCCGGAGCTTCGCGTCACCGGGCGCGCCGGTGCGGCCGAGGTGCACGTCGCGCCGCGGTCGCTCGACGCCGCGACCACGACGACCGTCGGGCTCGCGTGGCGCACGTCGCTCCCCCGCGGCGACGGGGCCCTTGAGCTCGACTTCGACGCGCGCGCGCTCCGCCCGACCGAGGCGCTCGTCGTCGACCTCTTCGTACACGCGGCGCTCGGGTCCGCGTCGAGCGTCACCGCGGTCCTCGAGACCGACTCCGGGTCCAACCGCGCGGCGGCCGCGCCCGCCGCGCTCCCGTCCCGGGGCGCGGGTTTCTCGTCGAGCCACGTCCGCTCGGTCGGCGCGATCGTCGAGAACGTGGGTCGCGAAGCGGGATTCGATCCGAGCGCGTTCGCCGGGCAGAGGACGCGCGTGCGCCTGCCGCTGCCGGACGAGCGTCTCGTCCTGCGCTGGAACCAGGCGACAGGGGATTCCCGCGGCGAGCCCCGGAAGAGGGGGTAGGCTCGACTCTCCGCGTCACATGGGCGCGGCAGTCCCTTCCCCGCAGGTCCGCCCCACGCCGGCCAGCACCATGTCGAACACCCGCCTCCGCGCTTTCGTCGGCGCGGCACTCGTTGCGTGCGCGCCCGCCGCGGCCGCGCTCCCCGTTCCCCAGGCCGACGGCCCCGCGCTCGGCGATGCCCGCGTCACGCAGTCGGACATCACCAGCGGCGCGCTGAGCTTCGACGACGTGCGCGCCGCCGGTCTGAGGGTGTTCGCGACGTCCTTCAATCGCCACGACGGCTTCGGCGACGGGCCCATGGACCCGGTCGATCCCATCTCCCCGGGAGGGCGCCCGACGCTGCAGGGCAACGGCACGTTCCTGCGCGTGAACGGCCTCGACGCGCAGTCGTGTCTCGAGTGCCACGCCGTTGGAAGCAACGCGGAGGTCCCGTTCCGGTTTGCGGTCGGCGGCGTCGGCGCCAGCAGCAGCAACGTCCTCTTCCAGCCGCGCGACATCGACGTCGACGACGAGAGCGGAGCGGGCATGGCGTCGTTCGACGGTCGGTTCATCAACCCGCCGTTCCTCTTCGGGTCGGGTGGGATCGAGCTCGTCGGACTCGAGATGACCCAGGACCTGCTCGCGCTGCGCGACGTCGCCGTGGCGAATCCCGGCCAGGACGTGCCGCTCGTGACGCACGGAACCGACTTCGGCGTTCTGCGCTTCGATCCCTCGACGGCCGAGCTCGACTACTCGGGCCTGGAGGGCGTCGACGAGGACCTGGTCGTGAAGCCGTTCGGGCGCAAGGGCGCCTTCGCGACCGCGCGCGCCTTCGACGTGGAGGCGATGCTCTTCCACTTCGGCATGGAGCCCGTCGAACACGTCGGCGCGGGCGTCGACGGGGACGGCGACGGAGTGGTGGACGAGATCACCGTCGGTGAGCTGTCGGCACTGCACGTGTTCGGCACGAACCTCGAGCGGCCCGAGGTGCGGGACTGGAACCTGGACGCGCGGGCCGGCCTCGAGGAGTTCATCGCGATCGGCTGCGCGGACTGCCACACGCCGCGCCTCGAGACGCGCGCGAAGAACCTCGTCTACCGCTTCCCGGAGGTCCCGGACGACCCCGGCGCGAACGGGTTCTACCGCGCTGATCTGAGCCAGACGACCGCCGGCTTCGTGCCGACGCCGGCGGGTGGTCTCGCGGTCGACTGCTTCAGCGATCTCAAGCGGCACGACATGGGCCCCGGGCTCGCCGAATCCTTCGGCGGTCAACTCGACTCCGAGTTCATCACGGCGCGCCTGTGGGGCGTCGCCGACACCGCGCCGTACATGCACGACGGGCGCTCGACGACGCTGACCGACGCCATCCTCGTACACGGAGGCGAGGCCCAGGCCTCGCGCGACGCGTTCGAGGCGCTCCCCGAGGCGCAGCGGACCTCGATCATCACGTTCCTGAAGCGCCTGCGGACGCCGGTGGACCCGGCCTCGGACCTGTTCTGACAGGCGCGGGAGGGCCGGCGGGGCGGCCTCGGGCGGGGACCCGCCGGATCCGGCCGAATCTCCACAAGGAGATCCGCGCGGGGCGTCGATAGCGGCGCCGAGACCCGGGCGTCGACGAGGACGGCCGGGCGTCTCGAGCCGCGTCTCGCCGCACCCCGCACTTCATGTCCAGTCGCTCCGCCGCCCTCATCGCCCTCCTGCCCGTCGCCGGGCTCCTCCTCACCGGCTGCAACGTCGTCACCGGGGGCCGCTCCGCCGCCTCCGACACGCAGGAGGCCGCGCCGGTCTCCCCGGGGGCCGAGAGCTTCGCCCTTGCGCCCTTCGCGGGCGAGGTCGGCATGGGCGTCAGCTACCTGCAGACGCGCGTCGCCGATCTCAAGGAGGCCGTCGACGCGCTCGTACTCGCCATCGAGTCGGAGAACCTCGACGCGGCCAAGCGCGCCTACTACGAGGCCCGCGCCCCCTACGAGGAGATCCAGGTGATGGCGCCGGTGTTCCCGGAGCTCGACCTCTCGATCGACGGACGCGCGTCCGACTTCGACGGCGGTGAGCTCTCGGACGAGTTCCGGGGCTTCCACCGGATCGAGTCGTTCCTCTTCGCGCGCGAGAACACGAAGTCGGCGATCCCCTACGCGCTGGAGCTCGTCGAGGACGTGGACGAGCTGCAGATGATCTTTGCGGACCGCGGCCTCTTCGACGCCGAGACGACGTTCGAGGCCCTCGTGGTGCGCTGCGACGAGCTCGCCTCGCGGACGATCACGAGCGAGGAGGAGACCTGGAGCGACCAGACGCTGCTCGTCATCAAGCACGCGTGGACCGGTATCCACAGCCAGTACCGCCACTTCGGCCGCGACCTGCGCGAGAAGGACGTGGTGCTCGCCGAGCGCCTCGACCGGGTCTACCGCCAGGCGATGGAGCTGATCGCCGCCGACTTCCCGATGGGGCAGACCGAGGGTGGCCCGTACACGCTCGTCGACCGCGCGAAGCGCCGCCGGATCGCGGACGCATCGATCAAGCTGCGCCTGCACATCCAGAAGGCGCGCGAGGTCCTGGAGCTGGTGCCGACGGACGTCTGAGCGCAGATACGGCGCCTGCAGATACGGTGCCAGGATCACCAGCAGCAGAAGCAGCCAGGGTCGTCCATCGAATGGACGACCCTGGCTGCTTCTGCT
>JBCBNC010000095.1:0-4472 GCA_039821985.1 Planctomycetota bacterium | reverse complement strand
CGTCCAGGACGAGCCCGCGCCGTTCGAGGTCCTGACCGTCGATGAGCACCTCGAGTTCACCGCGCGCCTGTACGGGCTCGACGGCGACTGGCCGGCGCGCGCCGACGCGCTGCTCGAGCGCTTCGTGCTGAAGGAGCGCCGCGACGCGCTCGGGTCCGAGCTCTCCCGCGGCATGCGCCAGAAGCTGAGCTTCTGCTGCGCGTGGCTCCCCGAGCCCGCGGTGATCCTGCTCGACGAGCCGCTGAGCGGGCTCGACCCGCGCGGCATCCGCGCCGCGCGCGCCGCGATCCTCGAGGAGCGCGAGCGCGGCGCGGCCGTCGTGCTCTCGTCGCACCTGCTCGAGCTCGTGCAGTCGCTCGCCGACCGGATCCTGATCCTCGACGGCGGCCGGCGCGTCTTCGTCGGAACGCTGGACGAGGCCCGCGCCGCGGTCGCCGCGGGGGAGGGCGACACGCTCGAGGACGTGTTCTTCGCCGCGACGGGCCTCGAGCGTCGTGTTCGACGATGGGAGGGGGGCAACAGATCCCTTCTCCCGTTGTCGGCCGTGTCACCCAGTCGCCGCACGCGGCGTAACTCTCTAGCGCGGTCCCTACGTGTTCAAGCGAGGGGCGCCGGGCCTGGGCCATCTACTCCACGGCCTGCTGATCGGCGTTCGCCCCGGTGCAGCGCGCTTGGATGGACGCGCTCGACTGCCATCGCGCTATCGATTCTGGCGTTGGGCGTTCGGAGGACTCTGTCAGTTGCGGGAACGCCGCACGTTGCGTAGCGTCTTCCTGTACAGCTTTGCTCGTCGTCTCGCATCACCAACCACCGCTCGCCATGACAACCTGCCTCCTGCCTCCTGCCTCCTGCCTAAGAATCGGTCTGGGGGCAGCGCTCGCACTGATCGCATCGGCTTCCGTCAGCCACGCCCAGGTCGTCCGTAAGTACGTCGACAACCGTGTCATTGTCGGGGTTGATATCAACACCGGACAACCGCTCATTCCCGACGGTGAGTCCTGGGCTACCAGGACGCCATTCCTTCAAGCCGCGATCGACGACGCGTACGACCAGATTCAGATCGCTGTCAACTCTGGTAGCGTGCTCGACAACGAACAAGCCTTCGCCGAGATCTGGGTGACGATCTCTCCAACGCCCTACAAGCCTGTCTCCCCGCTCCCGGTTCCAACCGGCCTCGGAGGATCACCAAGTACCGACCTGCGAGACCGGACCATCCGGGTTCCCCCTGGAGTTCACATCTACGGCGGATTCCAAGGGCCATCTGCAGCATTCACCTTCGGCGAAGATAGCCCCGATGAACGCACACTCGCGAACGCCCGTGGCACCGTCTTCTCAGGCGACCTCGGTGTGATCGACGACCCGAGCGATAATGCGTACAGCGTCGTCTACGTCGAAGGGCCCGAAGCGCGTCCCATCGACACCGGCAGCCCGCACCAGCGCTTCTGCGTACTCGACTCAGTCGCGATCAAGGACGGCTACGCTAACGGTACGGGGACACAGTCGATGATCCCAGCGCCCGGCTTGGGTACGCAGGACGAGCGAGCGAGTGGCGCCAGGGTCTTCATCCACCGAACCCCAACGGAGCTCAGGCTCGTCTCCGTAACAGATTGTGACGCACAGCAGTACGGTGGAGCGGTACGGTACACTCAAAGCAGGGACGTAGGCGGCGTGATTGCCCAGCGCTGCACCTTCGCTAACAACTCAGCCAGCTTCGGCGGAGCGGTTGCGCTCTGGGGCACGCGTGGGTTCACGACCGCGGTGACCACTCGAATCGACTCTCCTGATCCGGACGGACGCACCATTACATCCCTGTCGAGCTGCACGTTCACAGGCAACCTTGCCCTGGACGATACCGTTGGCGGTGCCATCGGAGGAGGGGACGGGGGCGCTATTTGGATCGGTAAGCGTTCGGCACCGATCGTAGTGATGAACTCCATATTCTATTTCAACAACGCGGTGCGCCGCGGGAGCGCAGTGTTCTGTGGTGGATTGGAGGATGGGCCGACACTTTCAGAAGCTGTCGTTGAAATCAACCATTCGACGATCGTCCGAAACCACATCACCGGGAGCGCGTCAGCGCCTGCGCCAGAGGGCTACGGCGTCTACTTCGGCGTTTGGAGTCAGCCCCCAGGCGCAGACTACGACACAGTCGTCAACTCGATCGTGCTCGGGAATACCCAGCCTGGGTTCACGCTTGCTCCCGTCGGGCCCGCGGCGCGGATCGCCGATCCACTTCCCGATCCGACGAACGGGACGCCGATCGTTGTCCGGTATTCGGATCTAGAAGGGGGCGGAGCGCTCGACGATAGTCTCGATAACATCGAGGCGGATCCAATGTTTGCACCGGGCTTCTTCAGTCTCAGCGTGGGGTCGCCCTGCATCGATACCGGCTCGCCCGTACCGTCCAGCACGGATGACTTCGGCGCCTTTGACTACGCGGACGCAGACGGAAGCGGCAGATACACGATATCGACTACAGGCTCCCCCTCGCGGCTCCCGCTCGACTGGCGGACCGATGCATTTGTTGCTGGACTGGCCCCAGGTCAGCTCGTCGTCCCTCTTCGCCTTGTCAATGGACGCTACGACATGGGAGCGTTCGAGAGGCAGCCCGAGGAGGATGCCCCGGGGCAGTGATGAGCGCTCGATCAACGCAGGCGGTCGTGCCGCTTGTCGCCGCTCGTGCGGCGACGCATTTCCGAAAGGTGTTGGCGGCAGCCGCAGTGGTGTTCGTCGCAGTCCATCCGGACGTGGTGGCCCAAGAGCCGCTCCTCAAGCGAGAGATCGTCACGTTCGAGCCGCATCACTGGAGTTCGAACTTCGGTGCCGACATTCAAACCGACGGGGACTGGGCGATCGTCACGTCGTGGCAGGACCGAACGGCAAATCCAAGCTTTGACGGAGCGGGATCTGTTCGCGTGCTCAAGCGCGGGCCCGGTGGCTGGAGACAGCACAGCGTGCTCGCGCCCCCGGAGCTTGCCTTTCAAGAGCACTTCGGCAAGCGTCTCGGCAGTGCCCACCTAATGGGGAGACGAATCGCCGTGGCGGTGGCAACGGGCCCTGGGAGTCCCAATTATCCGGAGGTTTTCGGACGGGTCCATATCTTTGAGTTCGACGGAGCGGACTGGGGCTTGGTCCAGACCATCGTTCCGCTCGATGTCCCATCCGGGCTGCAGTACCCTCCGATCTTCGGTCACGCGCTTCGCTTCGCAAGCGAGGATGAGCTTCTCATCGGCAGCCCTGGAGACCGTCAATGGCTCGGCGCTGACCCCGGCGGCTCCTATTACGTGTACAAGCGTCGTGCGAGCGGAGGTTGGCGCTTCGAGTACAAGGTGACTCAGCCGCCAGCGTTCGCGACCGACCGGCGATGTACCCTCGGCGCTCCGCTCCGGATCGATGGCGACCGAGCTGTTACCCTTTTCCGCTCGCTGACGCGGCATACCGCTCACGCGCTGGAGCTCAGTCGTTCTCCGACGAGCGGTCGATGGGAACTCATCGACGTGCTCGCGATCGATGGAATCACGATTGATTCTCGTGCCGAGGACTTCGACTTCGTCGGCGATTGGATCTTCGTCGCCGACGACAACCGCGGGCAGGGCGCTTCTGGCCGCGTGCTCACCCTGAAGCGGACAGCAACGGGATGGGAGCAGCAGCTCGATCTGGCTCCACCAGAGCCCTATTCCGTGTGGACGCCTTCAGGGTTGATCGCCAATGAGGGGTTCGGATCCGGACTCGATTTCGACGGTAACCGACTCGTTGTCTCTTCGATGGAGGGATTCGTACCAGGCCGCGAAGGGCGAGCAGAGACTTTTGTCTACGATGGAGCACGTTGGACGCGCGAGCATCTGGTGGTTCCCGATGACGTGCACGTCAACAGCCGGACCTTCGGTGATGGAGTTGCGCTCGCGGGCCCATCGATCCTTGCAGGGTTTCGCACCTACCTTACAGAGGACCCTGCGGCGATGCCTCCCGAGTACGAGGGCGGAGTGATCTTCGCGTACGACCTCCCCCGCGGCTCCCTCGTCTGTTCGGGGGCGCCGAACTCGACCGGGAACGGCGGCGCGCTGGCGATGTTCGGCTCCCGCTCGGCGGCGACCGGCGACGTCTACGGTAAGGCGGACTCGCTTCCGGTCGGCACGTTCTGCCTTCCGCTGGTCGCGACCGAGACCGACTTCGTGGCGGGCGTCGGTGGGGGCTCGGGTAATCTGTGCCTCGGGGGCTCGATCGGGCGCATGTACGGGCAGCTCGGGCCGGCGGACCCCGCCGGCGCGTTCGAGTTCGACGTGGACACGACCGCGCTGCCGCTGGCCACGGGGCTGGGGGCGATCGCGAGCGGGGAGACCTGGTACTTCCAGGTCTGGTACCGCGACTTCACGGGCGTGCAACCGACCCAGAACTTCACGCACGCCATGGGGATCGCGTTCACCGACTGACCGCGGGCCGGGTGGTATCTGGCGCGGCGCCCGTGCCTTGGG
>JBCBNC010000094.1:0-4591 GCA_039821985.1 Planctomycetota bacterium | reverse complement strand
GCGTCGCTGCCGAAGGCCTGGATGCGGCCGGGGACGCCGGTCGAGTTCGTGACGGCCGGGTCGCAGTACGTCTGGCCGACGGGGGCGCCGTCGAGGAGCTTCTGGACGCCGACGGAGAGCACGGGGCCGCTCGGCCCGTCGACCGTCGCCCGGTAGGTCGTGAAGACGTTGCCGAACGCGCCGACGACGACGTCGAGCTCGGGCCCGTCACCCGCTGTGTCCGCTGGGACCGTGCCGTCGCCGGGGCGGGTCGTCGTCCAGACGACGCCGCCGGCCGGGTCGAAGAGCGTCGTCACGACGGTCGCTGCGTCGCCGCCGTGCACGAGCACGTGGTTGTCGTCGCGCACGGTGAGCGCGTACGCGCCGACCGTCGGCCCGCCGGGGAGCGTCCAGCTCGGGAGCGCCACGCCGCCGTCGCCCCTGCGCAGGATCGTCGGCACTCCGCGGGCGACGAAGACCTCGCCGGACGCGTTGATCCCGACGTCGAACGGGTAGAGCGGCGGCGAGCCGAAGGTGGCGGTCCAGCGCACGGTCCCGCCGTCCGCCACGAGGACGTCGGCCGCGCCGGTCCCTCGCTTCGCGCCGACGAACGCCACTCCGCCGCCCGGCGATTCGGCCGCGTGGAAGTACGCGTCCTGCACGCCGCCGAAGGTGCCCAGGTAGAAGCCCTGCGGCGAGAGGACGTTCACTCCGGCGCTGAAGAACGAGCTGAACGAGAACTGCTCGAACGCTCCGAGGACGTACGTCGTGCCGTCCCCGGCGATGAGGAGATCGTGCCCGAGGAGCGGCTCGACCGAACTCGCGTACTGCCAGTTCAGGTTCCCGTCGGGGGCGATCGAGTCCACGCGGGTGTAGTTCTGCTCGTAGCCGAGAAAGGGCGTGCGGAACGTCCCGCCCACGCGCAGGTCGCCCGCAGGCGTCAGTCCGATCCCCGCGACCTCCCAGCCCTGGATCAGATCGGAGCCCTCGTCGAGCGCGCGTAGCGTGCGCACGGATCCGCTCGGCTCGAGCGTCGCGAAGAACGACGTCGTCTCGTCCGACCAGACGACGTGCAGCGCTCCGGCGTCGTCGACGACGCCAGCGAACTCGTGCCGCGGGCCGAAGGCGGAGACGTCGTCGGAGCTTCCGAGGACGTCCGCCTCGAACCGCCAGCGCTCCGTGCCGTTCGCCGTGAGCGAGACCGCGTGCACGGTCGCCGGCCCGCCGCTGCCGGGGTCGGTCACGGAGGCGAAACTCGTCGCGAGCACGACGACGCCGCCGTCCGGCGTCGGCAGGGCGTCGATCGGCTCGACGACCGTCGCGCCGGCGAAGACGAGCGGCACGTCCCATGCGATGGGGGCGGACTGCGCCGCCGCCGTCGGGAGCAGCGGAGAGAGCGCCGCGAGGGCGAGGACGGGGCGGAGGCGAAGGCGCATGGTCGAGCGGGGAGGCCGGGCTGCTGGCGGGGGCCGTCGCGGCGGCCGGGCAGGGCCGGGGGCCGTCGTGAGCGGAGCGGCCGCGAGCGCCGGGGGGCGAACGACACGCAGCGTAGCACCCGCGATCGGTTCGAACGGGGGTGGCGCGGAGCGAGACACCCTTCCCGCGCGCGTGCGAATCCGCCCCCTACGATGGGAGCGCTCCCACGCCTGCACCTCACACCCGCATGCACCTCGCACGACTCGTTCGCCCCCTCGCCCCGCTGCTTGCTCTCGCGGCGTCGGCGCCGTCCACGGCCCAGTCGGGCTTCGCGCCGTTCCAGCCGCTGACATTCATCGACGGCGAGGAGATCGCGCCCGAGACGACGGGCGTCGCGGACTTCGACGGCGACGCACTCGTCGATCGGTTCGGCGTGGGCGTGTCCGCGGCGGGTGAGCGCGTCGTCTACCTGCTGCGCGGGCTCGGCGGGCGACGCTTCGCGGAGCCGGTCGTGCTCGCCGTCGGCGCGACGGAGATTCCTCCGGCCGCGGGCGACCTCGAGGGGGACGGCGACGTCGATCTCGTGTACGCGACCGCCACCGGGCGGCTCGCGATTCTCGAGAACCTCGGCGGCGGGAGCTTCGCGTCGACGACGAGCGTTCCGATCCCCTTTCCCGCCGGTCTCCAGCTCGGGGACGCCGACGCCGACGGGGACCTCGACGTTCTCTTCATAGAGGGAGCGGGGCTGCGCACCGCGGCCGTCGCGTACCTCGACCAGGGGGCGTGGACGTCCGACGTGCGGCGCAGCGGCCGCGCGTTCACCAACTTCCCCGGGCGCACCCGCGCCGCGGACTTCGACGGGGACGGGCGGGTCGACCTCCTGACCCGCGAACGCGTCGAGACGACCCTCCTCTACCGGAGCAACGGCGCGGGATTCGACCCGCCCGTCGAGCTCCAGCTCGGTGACGCCACGAACTCGTCGACCGTACCCATCGCCGCCGCTCTCGACGTGAACGGCGACGGGCTCCTGGACCTCGTCCCGTACGGCACGCAGATGCGGGCGCCGGTGTTCCTCGGCGACGGCGCATTCGGGTTCACTCCCTCGAACCTCGTCGACGACCCCGGTACGGTCGTCCAGGTGCGCGGCGTGTTCGACGCCGACGGCGACGGGCGCGAGGACGTCCTCTACCGCAGCTCCACCGGGCTGCGTCTGGCCGTCGGAGCGGGCGCGGTGCCCCTCGACGCGGGCGCGCTCGCGGATCCGTCGCTCGACGTCGGTCTCAGCGCTTTCCCGTCCTTCGTCGACGGCGACGGGGACGGATCGGGCGACTTCCTGTTCGAGAGCACCGAGACGCGCATCCGATACGGGCCGATGACCGGCGCCCCGCTCGCGCACGAACCCCAGGAGCCGTTCGGTTTCGAACCCGTGGGGGCCCGCGTCGACCGGCTTCAGGTCCTCGACTTCGACGGCGACGGGGATCCCGACGTCATCGGGATCGTCGACGCGTTCTCGGGTCCTGGAAGCTCCGGCACGGGCTTCGTGCGCGTCGAGAACCTCGGAGGAGCCCGCTTCGACGTCCGCTATGGGTTCGGTCCCGCATTCGACTTCATCGATCTCACGGCGGCGGGGGACTTCGACGGCGACGGTCGCGACGAGCTCGCGCTGAGCGCGGTCTTCCCCGGCGACCCTTCGATCTTCATCGACGTCGCGGTATACGGCTTCGACGACGCCGGCGAGGCGAACCTCCTGCTGCGCGTTCCGCGCGACAGCCGTTTCCTCCGGGCCGCGGACGTGAACGCCGACGGGATCGAGGATCTCGTGTACGTGGACAACTCGGACCGGGTCTCGGTGCACCTCGGCTCGCCGTCCGGGCTCGCTGCGACGCCGATCGACACGGACCTGGGCGGGTTCCTCGCAGACCTCCAGCTCGTGGACGGCGACTTCGACGGGGACCCGGACGCCTACGTGACCACCAACAGCTCGGTCGTGGGGTACTCGCCGAACCTGGGCGACGGGACGTTCGGGCCGCTGACGACCGTGCCCGGCGTCGAGTCCGGTCGTGTGGGGGACTTCGACGGGGACGGCCGACCCGACATCCTCGCGCTCGAGTCGAACCGCGACCTCGTCCTGCAGCGCGGTACGGCCCCGGCGGCCTTCGGACCACCGACGCTCCTCCGGGCGAACGCGACCATCACTTTCCCGGTGTGGTCGAGGCTCGTCGACGTCGACGGCGACGGGGCGCTCGACTTCGCGACCAGCCGCTCGCAGCTCGTGAGCGGCGGCGGGACCGGGGTCTTCTTCGGCGACGGCGCGGGCGGGCTGCGCGGCGAACTCGGAGTGACGGGTTCGAGGCCCGTGCTGCGTCCGGCCGCGTTCGCGGACGTCGACGGGGACGGCGACGCGGACCTCCTGGAGGTCTGGTCGGCGATCGATCAGGTCCAGTTCGCGGAGAACCTCGTCGTCCCGCGTTCCGGAGTCGTCGTCTGCGAGCAGCCGGTCCCCAACAGCACGAGCCGCTCCGGTCGAATCGACGTCTACGGCGTTCCGGCCGCCGCCGGCGCGCCCCTGCGCCTTCTCGCGTCGAGCCTGCCGCGGAACGTCTTCGGCTTCTTCATCGGGGCGCCGACCTCGGCGCCGCCGGTCGTGATTCCGGGCTCTGTCGGCTCGCTCTGCCTCGGTCCGAACCTAGGGCGCTACATCGGCCCGGGCGAGATCGGGGTGTCCGGTGCGGCGGGCGCATTCGAGCTCGAGGTCGCGCCGGACGACCTGCGCAGCGGAGGGTCGGTGGTGACCGCGACGGCGGGGCTCACCTGGACGTTCCAGGCGTGGCACCGGGACGTCGTCGGCGGCGCGTCGACGAGCAACCTGACCTCGGCGGTGACGGTCACCTACGAGTGACGGTGCCGCCCGCGGACTAGCGCAGCAGCACCCGGGCGCCGTCGGTGGCGTTGGGGGTCTGCGCCCCGCCGACGATATCGCGGTACCAGGTCTGGAAGTGCCAGGTCTCGCCGGCGGTGCCGGACACGAACGCGCCGCCCTCGGGGATCGCGCCGAGGTCGGCGCGCAGCACGATGCGCCCGTCCGGCGTCGAGGGCCGGATCTCGCCGGGGCCGAGGTAGCGGCCGATCGTGCCGCCGATGCAGAGGATCCCGACCGACGGCGCGGGGAGCGGCGTCGAGGCCTCGGTGCGGCTGG
>JBCBNC010000093.1:0-4934 GCA_039821985.1 Planctomycetota bacterium | reverse complement strand
GGTGATCTACCGGACCTCGGAGGTCTCCCAGCGCCTCGCGAGCGACATCGTGCAGCGCCGCGACTTCGCGATGGCGGCGGGCGACGTCGGCTACTGCCGCGGCAACTGGGGCGGCTGGACGACCCTCCCGCGCTTCGATGCGTTGACCCCGTGCCGCGGCGGCGCGACGGCTTACGACGACCTGCTCGACGTCGGCTCCGAGTTCCTCGCGCAGCGCCGGGCGTCGATCAACTCCGACCAGGGCTTCGACAACTCGCCGGACGGCGGGTGGAAGCAGCCCTATCTGGGGAAGAGCCCATCGCAGACGGGGTCGACCTGGCTCGACCTCGTGGGGATGGAGGCTCCGGTGAACGAGCATCTCACGGGGCTCCTCATCGAGACCGACCAGGCGGCCGAGCGGAACCACCTCGCGATGTTCGACGTCGCGACGCTACGGGCGCCGCGGGCGCAGGACCTCGCGCTCCCCGACGGGCGACTCCCCTACGGCTTCGGCAGCCAGGGGCGCTCCTACGAGTACCTGCACCCGCACCACAACTGGCCGGGCCGCTACAACGACGCGGCGCACAACCTGTCCCCCACCGGCCTGTCCTGGAACGTGCTTCCGGCGGGCTCGACCGCGCCATTCCTCGCCGTCACGAACTGGCTCGACAACGGCTCGCTCGAGTGGGGCCCCCACTACGTGACGCACAGCGGGCGCGAGCTCGGCACGTACCGCGCGACCTTCTACTCGATGGACGATCCGGTGGCGGAGCTCGGGCTCCGCTTCCGCGGCCGGCTCTCGAACTCGGCGTACTTCAACGACGACATCCGGACCGACGGTCCGATCCGCCGGCGTGAGGCAGAGCGGCAGACCTCATGCCTCTGGGCGATCTGGAACGACAACGTCCAGAACGACCCGCCCGGCCGCGGTGGATGGACCGGCTACAAGAGCCCGAACGCGCGCGGCTTCGGTCACGCGATCTCGGCCGTCACGACGGTCCACCACTTCGACGACGACGAGGGGCGCGCCGCGCTCCGCGGCGCCGGGGACCAGGAGCACGACTTCTTCCTGCTCCTCGGGCGGATCTTGAACCACGTGACGACGGGGACCGGGATGGTCACCGTCTCGGACGCGTGGAACAACCTCATCTACGAGGGCGATCCGCCGAACCTGGCGACTCGGCGCGGCGCGATGCCGAACCGTGACGACCCCGACCAGGCGGCCGCGGAGATCACGGCGAAATGGCCGACGACGCAGGTGTCGCACCAGGCGTATTGCGCGCAGTGGTACCACGTCGCCGCCGACATCGTGGGGCGCACGTACCCAGGCGAGGAGACGCTCTTCGACCGCGCGATCGGGTTCCCCTCGATCACCGAGGACGGCGTCGAGGCGTTCTGGGGCTCGAGTCAGTACGGCATGCCGCACGTGATCCCGGGGTCGGTCGGCGACGACGGCAACTTCAACACGCCGCTGACCGAGGCGGAGGCGCGCGCCGGCGTCGCGTTCTGGGCGGGGTACCTCGCTCAGCCGCACCTCGATCCGAGCACGACGTTCAACCGCATGCGCTCGGTGATGACGTACATCGCGGCGTATCGCCAGCGCCACGGGAACTACGGGAACACGCTGCGGCTCGCGAAGCGCCAGTTCGGCAACCCCGACGGCATCAGCGACGCCGAGCTCCTGCGGCAGATGTGGAGCTTCTGCATCAGCCAGTTCTACGACGACTCGTCGCCCGCCGACTTCCAGCTCGAGATGCTCACGCTGATCGGCGCGCTGCAGGCGGACGGCATCCAGCACCCCGACGTCGCGCCGGCAGCTCCGCCGGCGGGCGTTCTCTCCTGACCCGCACTCCGCCATGAGCACCGAACTCAACCCGGCCCAGATGAGGGACCTCGTCGACCAGTTCGTCGACATCGCCCTCGACGGCGCCGACGACGGCGCCCGCTACGCCGAGGACTTCGCCCGGCTCGCCGCCGGCTTCGCCGCGGCCGCGCTGATCGACCCGGCATCGAACCCACTCGGCCGCTTCCGCGCGATGGCGCGTGCCGCGGCCGAGACCGTGACCGAGATCGGCGACCAAGCCGCCGAGCGTCTCGCACTTCGCTTCGAGGACGTCCTCCGCGGGCTCCTCATCGTTCTCCGCACCGCAATCTGACCCATGAACCGCAACCGCTCTCTCTTCCGCGCGCTGCCGCTGGCGCTTCTCGCCGGCCTGCTCGCGACCCTCCTCACACCGTCCTGCGCCTCGAAGGCCGGACAGCTGACCGCGTCCGAGGTCGCGCCGCTCGTCGACGTCGTCGCCGGCGACCTCGAGGACTACCTCGACGCGGGCCTTGCGCCCAATGGCTCGGCGCTCTCGCCGGCGCGAGCGTTCCAGGTCCGCAGCGCCGTCGTGACGCTCCGCAACGCATTCCTCGTGGCGCAGGGGGAGCAGCCGATCCCGTTCCCTGAATTCGACGGCGCACCGGCAGCCAGGGGCGGGCCCAGCGACGTCGTCGACCGCGGCGCGGCCGAGGAGACGAGCGGCTCGGGGGTCGAGGCGGCCGATGACCGCTAGGCATGCGCTCCGCTACTGCCTCGGCCGGCTCCACGACGTGCTCCTCGAGCACCCCGCGGAGCTCGCCGAGTTCCTCGTGGGCGGCTTCGCGTTCGTCCTCGGGCTCGTGCTCACGCTCTTCGGGACTCCGGATGGCGCGCCGCCGACGGCGTTCTGGGGCGGCGTCGCGTTCGCTGTGTGCGGCGCGCCTCAGATGGTCGCGGCCGTCGCCGGGTCGCTCACGTGGCGGCTCGTAGCGAACCTGGTGGGTTGCTTCGCAGCGCTGGCGAACCTGATCGTGAACGTGCGCGCCGAGGCCCCCATCGGGATCACCTGCTACGTGCTCGTATTCGCTGCGTGCGTCTTCTTCTGCGGCCGGACGGAGGTTGCATGTCACCTACGCCGCATGCGCGCCAAGAAGGCGGCGGCCCGATGATCGGAGCCCTCGGGGGCGCGAAGGCCCTCTGGCCCGCGGGCGCGCTCGCGACCGCGTCGATCGCCGCAAACGGCGGTTGGGACGGCCTGGTCGCGGTCGTGCGCGAAGCGGGGGTCGGCGTCGCGCTCCTGTACATCGCGCTTCGATTCGGGGCGCCGTGGGTCGCGCAGACGCTCGAAAGCCAGCGGGCGCGCGCACAGGGGGCCGAGGTCGCGAAGGACCAACACGTTGAGCAGCTCGAGCGGGAGGCGCATGACCTCCGAGGGCAGGTGCTTGAGCTCAGCGTGGCTGTCGCGCGGCTTGAGGCGCGAGAGGAGGCGTACATGGCCGAGCTCGCGGCGAAGGACCTCGAGCTGGAGCTCGAGCGCGCGAAGAGCGGGCAGGCCGGCGACGGGGCGCAGTAGGCGCCGCACGGTGTGGTCGCGGTTTCGGCCCCGAACGCTGATTCAGCCGCTGGCCGCAACCCTCCACGGCGCAGGGGCTTCGATCCGAATCGCCGCTCCGCGGTTTTGATTCTCACTCGCGGTTCTGGGCCACAACGCTGACTTGGCGGTGGAGTCGCGGTCTGGGTAGACGGTCGGGCAGAGCCACCGTTGGCTACTCGCCGTCGATCTCGCGCGGCTTCGGTCCGCGGATCGGTCGCGGGGGACGAGGCGGATGCCCCCAGGTCTCGCCCGGCGCGGCGGGCCGGGTCTCGAGCTGAAAAGGATGCGGTTGGGTGAACCCGACTTCGTTGCCAGGGGTAGTCATAGGGGAAGCACCGAAAGGACCGTCGCGGCGAACGCTGCCAGGCCCGCGACCAGGGACACGCCAGCTGCCGGCGTCAGCAGCTCCGTCACGGTCGACCATGCGGGAAGCGCGAAAGTCTCATCGTCGAACGGCCGGGCGCCACAGATCACCTCGTCCGCGCGCTCGATGAGGATGTCGTCGGAGTGGCTAGCGGCGACGCACGTGGCAAGCACGAGAGCGATAGCGAGCGTGAACGCCGCGAAGCCCAGCGCCGGCCAGGCCGGCACGATCTCGAGGCCGGCGCGAGCCGCCTGGAGCGTGCCAGCTCCGATGCCGGCCATGCCCGCCAGGGAGACCCCGATCACGGCCTTGTCGAAGGTGGCCAGCTGGGCCTCACGGTTCTCGAGGCACTTTTCCCGGTAGTCGCGAACGAGCTCGAGGTTCGCGTCCTCGAGGTCCGCTTCGGATTCATCGTGGTCCTTCATGGCTCGATCGTAGGCCGGGCAACGGTAGATGCCGACTGAGAGCGGAGCTTCGCCGTCAGGCTGAGCTTCCGGTTTTGGGCGGCGCGCTGCGGCAGCCAAAACCGGAAGTGGGTCAGGCGGCGTTCATTCGCCGTTGAGGAAATGAACCGCGCTCGCGCCGTCCCCCGCTCCTACGTGCGCTCGATGCGCTCGTCGAAACTGCGGAGGAGCGTCGCGCGGTCCGCGGCGCTTGGGTCTCCACCGGCGGCGACCGTCGTCAGGTACCAGTCGAGGCTGCGGGCGCCGGCAGGAAGCTGGAAGGAGACGGGCTCCCACTCGCCCAGCTTCGGCAGCTCGACGGCGAAGCCGGCACGCGGCCGCCCGTCGACCTTCAGCGTGGAGTGCGTGAGCCAGGCTTCGGGCTTCCAGACGCGCACGTGGCCGAAGACCAGAACGGAGCCGTCCGGCTGCAGCCGAGACCCCTCCAAGATCGTTTCGACGTCGCCTCCAAGCCTCGGCTCAGGCAGATCGACCCACGACGGCAGTAGCGACGCCGCGCCTGCGGCAGGGGCCGCGGCGACCACGCCCAGCGCAAGGAGGGCGGCGCGCCGGCTGAGGGGCGTCGAGGAGGAGGCTTCGTTCGGCTGAGTGGATTCCATGGTCGTAGCGGTCGGGTCGGGGTCGAGAGAGATGGGGGCGCGGCGGCCGCGGCTCGCACGCGAGGCGCCGCGCCCCCGGGGTCGGCGCCTTGGCAGGCGGTCGTGCGAGGGGGCAACCCCGCGCGACGGC
>JBCBNC010000092.1:0-4954 GCA_039821985.1 Planctomycetota bacterium | reverse complement strand
GATACGGTGCCAGGATCACCAGCAGCTTTAGAAGCAGCCAGGGACGTCCATTGAATGGACGTCCCTGGCTGCTCCTGCTGCTGGTGATCCTGGCACCGTATCCGCAGGCACCGTATCTGCACTCACCGGGCGAACACCACCGTCAGGCGCCCCCTGAAGTCGCGCATGTATTCCGCTCGGATGGACTTCGTCGGCGGGTAGATCGGGCGCAGTCCTGGGTCGTTCAGCCCCACCGTCCAATCCTGAATGCGACCGGTCGGTGTCAACGGGATGAGACCTTGGCCCGCCGCGTCCGTCACGCCCACGACCGCGCCTCCCGCCGTGATCTGCACGCCCGGGATCGGTCGGTTCTTCGCGTCGACCACGCGGATCGGATACGGCGACATCTGGGCAACCTCGACCACGAAGTCGCGCTCGCCCATGGCCGGATCAAAGAGGAGACTGGCGGACTGCCCGTTCTCGCCGACGACTCCGACCGAGGTCAGGCGGTCCGCAGGCAGGGAGAGGGTTGCTCTCTGCGTCCGATCGAACCTCGGGTTGCCCTGGATCTCGCGCGTGAACCACACGACCTGCCAGATCGAGACGTCCTCGGCGCCGTTCTTCAATCGGATGTGCACTTCGGTCCGCGGAGGGTCCTTCGGAACAACGAGGCGACTCGGTGGGCCCGTCTCCCTCAGCGGTCCCATGGCCGAGAGCCCCTCTCGATCCTGCGACGGACAGATGACGCCCAGGGACGTGTTCCTCCAATCGAACTCCGGTAGCCGAACGCCAACTTCGCCGCTGCGACTGATCTCCGGAGTCAGCACGACCATCCCGGGCTGCGCGAGCGGGCTGCGCGCGAACATGCCGTCGAGCATGTAGCGGGCGACGACCCGGACGCTCTCAGGCGGGACTCCGTCCGGCACATCAATCGGGACGAGCGTTGCGTCCGCAGCGGGCTCAATGCCCGGCAAGCGGACGTCCACGGTCCGGCCCGCCTCGACGACGACGTCACCCGTGACACCCGTCGGACCGAACCGCCACGTGTAGGCCCCGGGCTCCAGCCGCTCGAACCGAATCGGCTCGTTGGAGCGCGCAGCGACGCGCGGCAGCGCGGGCGCCGGCCCGGCGTCCTCCAGGACGACCAGTCCGCCGAGACCGGCCCCCTCGAAGCGCACGGCGCCCAGCTCGACGCGTTCGAGTTCGACCACCTCTTGCTCCATGCCCGAGCGCTGCGTCAGCCTCGCTCGCGCCTCGACGTACGGATCGCCCCAGCGGACATGAAGCTCGTCGTACTCCTCGTCGAGCGGCCGCGCGAACCGGGCCCAGCGAGGAGTCTTCACGCCTCCGACGCTCTCGGGCGCGTTCGCGGCGACACGCCAGACCATCGAACGCAGGCCGGCCCGCACGTCGACGCGCGCGCCAGACGCGTCGACCGCGTACACCTCGAGGTTCGTCCTCGGCTCGCCGTCGCGCGCGTCCGCGGGCCGCGCGGCGACTTTCTCGGGGACCCACTCGGGGAGGTCGAAGAAGAAGAGCGGGCCGATCTCGATCGGGAGCGGGCCTTCGGCGGGGAGCGTGACCTCGTGCTCCGACCAGTGCCCGTGGAGCCGGTCGGAGACCCGGACGGTGTACGTGCCCGGCTCCGGTGGACCGTGCTCGGTACGATCGAAGCGAGCTCGACCGTCGGACGCGGTGTAGGCGTGGAAGAGCTTCCCGGTCAGGCCGATGACCTGGATCCCCGGGACAGGGGTGCCGTCGATCCGGTCGACGACCGTGAGCGTGAGATCGGGAGCGGGGGCCGCCTGTTGGCAGAGGACGGCGGCGAGCGGCAGTGCTGCGAGCATGCGCGGGCGGGTTGTGGGGGAGTTCGAGCTGCGAGGGGTGCGACTGTACTGCGGCTCGGCGCCGCATATTCGAAGTCGCATTCGGGCCGGGGTAGGGCGCGCCCGACCCTGCGCGCTTCCTCGCCCGCCCCGCTCGCAAGGCCACGCCGCCGCGCCGCCCCCCTGCACCCCGCTCAAGGGTTCCGACCGGATTCACGATACGGCCTACGTGAATGCATCCATCCGTCGACTCGCCGAGGCCGCCCAGGCCGTGAAGTCCGCTCCCCAGACGCCTCCGCTCGAAACGGACGAGGGCCTCGGAGCCGCGCTGCGCGGCGCGCTGCAGAGCGCCGTCGACGGCGACGCGCAGCGCGCGTGCACCCTCATCGACCAGGTCGCGCAGGCGGCCGGCGTGCCGCTCACGCTCGACCGCCCGGTCGTGCTCGCGGTCCACCAGCCGTGGTTCGACGTGCCCGCGTCCGCGTTCTCCGAACAGCTCCTCGAGCGCGGCTACGTGCCGTGCTGGTTCGAGCCGGACGAGCCGCTGCCGCCCGCCGACGGAGCGCCGACCGGCGCCGCCGACGCGGGCGTCCTGATCGGGCTCCGCTACCGCGACGTGCCCCTGTGGGAGGTCGCGCGCTACGACTTCTGCGTGCGGCATGAGCTGTCACTCGCCGAGGCCGAGAGCGCCGCGGGCGAGCGCGCGCAGGACCTGATGCGCGAGTACGACCGCGCGCGGGCGCTGATCGACCGCGCCGAGCGCTACTTCGACGTCTACGGGCCTGAGTGCGCGCTGGTCGCTCAGGGCCACGTCATGGCGAGCGCGGTCGTCCGCGCCGTCGCGCACCTCCGCGGCGTCCGCGTCGTCGCCATCGAGAACACGTTCCACTCCGAGCGCCTCCTGTGGGACGACGACGCGGCGCTGCCCGTCGTCTCGTCGCGTGCTCGGGCGGTGTGGCTCCGCGAGGGGCCCCGGGTCACCGACGCGCAGGCGGACGACTACGTCTCCGGGTTCGTTGCGCGCGCCAAGTCCCTCAAAAGCGGTCAGCACGCGTCGCCCTCGGCGGCTGCGCCGTGGGATTCGATCGAACGGGGCGCGGAGCCGGGCCAGCGCCGCATCGTGCTGTTCGGGCAGGTCGCGACCGACGCCGCGGTTCTCTTCGGGCTCCGCGCCGGATTCACGCGCCAGCTCGACGTGATCCGCACCGTCGCCGCGTACGCGGACCGCGCGGGCCACGCGCTCGTCGTCAAGCTCCATCCCAAGGAGGCCAGCGGCGACAGTCCGCTCGGCCAGCCCTACCGCCGCCTGAGCGAGCGGCAGATCCTGGCCGACCCGACGCTGTCCGAGATGCTTGCGCGCGGCGCGTTCACCCTCGACGCGGACAACGCGCTCGACACCGATGGACTGACCGACGGCGCCGATGTCTGCGTCGCGGTGAACTCGCAGGCCGGCCTCGAGGCGCTCGTGCGCGGGCCCGAGGTCGTGCTCTGCGGCGACGCGTTCTACGGCAACCTCGGCTTCACGCACGAGGCCGACAGTCCGGCGTCCCTCGAGGTCGCGCTCGACCGCGCCCTCTCGGTCGACGGCCGTCGCAACCGCGGCTCCGAGGCCAAGCGGTTCTTCGTGACGTATCTGGAGGGCCTCTGCCAGCCGAAGACCGCGGACGTCATCGCGACGCTCTGCGCTCCGGTGCCGGCGGATCTGCCGCCCGAGCCGGAGGCCGCCGTGCCCGCGGCACAGGCGCCGTCGAACCCCGGTCCCACCGCTTCGGCTCCGAGCGCGCCCGCGTCGCCCGCCGCTTCAGGCCCGTCCAGGGCCGAACGCGAGGCCTACGGCAGCGGCGAGCGCCAGACCGCCTATGAGTTCGAGAGCATCCGCGCCGACCACCGCGCGCGCTACGACTTTGCCGCCGCGTGCCTGACGCCCGAGCTCGCCCGCGCGCGCCGCGGCGACGGCCCGCTGCTCGGCCTCGACGCCTTCTGCGGCAACGGCTACGGGGCCGCGCACATGGCGTCGGCGCCGCACGTCGCCGTCCAGGGCATCGACGCGTCCGAGGACGCGATCGCCGTTGCGCAGCAGCACTTCGGGAGCGACCGCGCCGCGTTCACCGCGCTGCGCTTCCCGTGCAATCTGCCGGAGAGCCGCTTCGACTTCGTCACGTGCTTCGAGTCCATCGAGCACGTCGAGGACGACGAGGGTCTGCTCGACACGCTCGCCCGCTCGCTCGCGCCCGGGGGGCTCCTGTTCCTCTCCGCTCCGAACGAGGCGACCCTCCCGATCTCCGAGAACGCGTCGTTCTTCCGCTTCCACGAGCGCCACTACCGCGAGGAGGACCTCGTCGCGCTCGCCGCGTCGAAGGGCCTCGTCCTTCGCGCGCGCGCGGGTCAGAAGGCGTACCACACAGCCGGTATGCGCGCGGTGAAGCCGCTGCCCGAGGCGCAGATGGGCCTCGACGCCGAGATGCGCGACGCGCACTTCCTCGTGCTCGCGTTCGAGAAGCAGGGTCCCGAGCCGCGGCCCGCCGCCGGCCCGAGCACCGGGCTACGCCTCGACCTCGGCTGCGGCGAGCTCGGGCCCAAGCCGGGCTTCGAGGGCGTCGACATCCGGGCCCTGCCCGGGATCAAGCACGTCACGGACATGTTCGCGCTCGACGCGCGCTTCGCCGAGAGCTCGGTCGACGAGCTCTATTGCCGCCACGCGTTCGAGCACCTGAGCTTCGCCGACGGCGAGCGCGCGCTGGCCTGCTGGGCCCGCGTCCTCGCGCCGGGCGGCCGCCTCAACCTGATCATCCCGGACCTGCGCTTCCACATCGCGCAGTTCATGGAGGAGGACCCGAATGCGCCGTCGCCGACGAACCCCGCGTGGACCCAGCGCCAGCACGCGATCGCGGGCTTCTGGGGCTGGCAGCGCGAGGAGGGGACGGTCTGGGACATCCACAAGTCTGGCTACGACTTCGAGATGATGCGCGAGCTGCTCGAGCGCTTCGGCTTCGTGGACGTTGTGCGGGTCGACGACGACCCGTGGCACCTGAACGTGCTGGCGACACGGGCCTCCTGACGCAGAACGCAGATACGGCGCCACGCAGATACGGTGCCAGGATCGCCAGCAGCAGGAGCGGCCAGGGACGTCCATTGAATGGACGTCTCTG
>JBCBNC010000091.1:0-5236 GCA_039821985.1 Planctomycetota bacterium | reverse complement strand
GTAGGTGTCTTCCGGACGGGGGCGACATCGTCGCGTAGGTGTCTTCCGGACGGGGGCGACATCGTCGCGTAGGTGTCTTCCGGACGGGGGCGACATCGTCGCGTAGGTGTCTTCCGGACGGGGGCGACATCGTCGCGTAGTTGTCTTCCGGACGGGGGCGACATCGTCGCGTAGTTGTCTTCCGGACGGGGGCGACGCCGTCGCGTAGTGTTCTTCGGGACGGGGGCGACACCGTCGCGTAGTCGCCTTCGGGACGGCGGCTATACCGTCGCGCAGTTGTCTTCCGGACGGGGGCGACTCCATCGCGACGCCGCTTCAAGGACAGGGGCGCTCTTGTCGCTTCGTCGCTTCCAGGTCAGAGGCGGCATGGTTGCTCGGTCGTCTCCGGGAGTGGGAGCCACATCGTCCGGAAGACGAGTCCAGGACGCGGGCGGGCCCCGTCGCATGAGCGTCGCCGCCCCGAGGGGGCGGCCGCCGAGGCGACGCTGCCTCGGACCCGGACCCACACCGACGCTCGACAGGATTGGGGCCGCGCGACCAGGGAGGGTTGCGCGGTCCCATTTCCTTCGGACCACGATTCGGACTGAGCTCGCACGATGTGGACGGCCGGGCCCCAAGGCGGCCCGGCGCCGGTCCCCGCGCCTCTCTCAGCCGTCGCAGGCTCTTCGGCGCGGGCTCCTCCGTCGGAACGCCTCGGATCGAGCTGGCTTGCGCAGCGGCCCCGTTCTGCGGCCCCGTTCTGCGGCCCCGCTCTGGGGCTCCACACGTTGGGGGCCCGGTGTCCTCGCGATTCGTACCCGGCTCGGTGTCGCCACCGCGCCGTCGAGCGGGCAGCATCGGTCCGATGCAGACCCTGTCCCGACGAGCGCCGCGCGCCGGCGTCGCGCTGATCTTCGCCTACGGATCGGTGACCTTCGCCGCCGCGCAGGAGCCCGAGCGCTCCGCCAGCACCGAGCCATCGGAGAGCGCAGCCGACCCTCTCAACGCGATCGGCGGCGACGTCGAGGTCACCGCCGGGATCTCGTCCGCCGAGCTCCGGGGGCACGTCCAGGCGCTCTCGCACGACCTCCTGCGCGGACGCCCGCTCGGCTCCGAGGAGTCGATGGTCGCCGCCGCCTACTGCGCGGCGCGCCTCGAGGCGGCGGGACTCCGGCCCGGCGCCGCTGACGGCACGTGGCTGCAGCGCATCCCGTGTCAGCGGACCGTGTACGACGAGGTGCCGGAGCTCGCGCTGACTCTCAACGGCGGCGACGCCGAGACGCTCGCCTACGGAGCCGGCTTCACGTTCCGCGGCCGCGCCTCCGACGTCGATGGACTCGCGTGCGTCTACGTCGAGGAGGAGAACGAGGTCCCGGAGACCGCGCGCGCGGACGTCGCGCTCGTGTTCCTCACCTCGGCCGGCCGCGCGCGGCGCTGGCTCAAGTCGGCCGGACACCCCGGCGGCGCCGGATTCGGGCTGGTCGTCGTGCCGAACACGCGCGCGAAGGTCGGAGCCCCGGCGCGCCCGCGGCCCGGGTCGATGCTGCCCGCAGGCGGCGCGGCGACGCTCCCCGCGCAGATCGCGGTGCGCGGCGAGGCGGCCTCGCTGTTCGAGGACCGCGCCGTCGAGTCGATCGCCCTCGAGACGCACGGCCGGGTCGAGCGGCGCGACGACGCCAACGTCGTCGGCGTCCTCCCCGGCACCCGCGCCGGCACCCCGGACGAGTCGTACCTGCTCCTCTGCGCGCACCGCGACCACGTCGGCGTCAAGCCGCTCCAGGAGGGGCAGCCCGCCCCCGAGGACGCCATTCTGAACGGCGCGGACGACGACGCGTCCGGCTGCTCCGTCGTGCTGGAGCTCGCCGAGGCCATCGCGGCGGGCGAGCGCCCCGAGCGCTCGCTCGTCGTCGTCCTGGTGACCGGCGAGGAGCGCGGGATGGTCGGATCGCGCCACTTCGCCGAGGACCCGACGGTTCCGCTCGAGTCGATCGCCTGCGCGCTCAACTTCGAGATGCTCGGCCGTCCGGACGACCTCGTCGGAGGCGCCGGCAAGCTGTGGCTGACCGGCGACGATCGCTCGAGCCTCGGGCCCGCGCTGCGCGGGAAGGGCGTCGAGGTTTCGGCCGACCCGCGCCCCGAGGGCAACTTCTTCGTGCGCTCGGACAACGTGTCCTTCGCGCGCGTCGGCGTCGTCTCCCAGACGCTGTCCAGCTACAACATGCACGCGGACTACCACAAGGTCACCGACGAGTGGGACACGCTCGACTACGCGCACATGGAGCGCGCGTCGGCCGCGTGCCTCGACGCGGTGCGCTCGCTGCTCGCGGGGGACTGGGCTCCGACGTGGAACGAGGGGGAGCCGAAGCTGTAGTCTTCTGCCCGCGCCGGCGCGAAACCGGGCGCGCACCCCCGAGGGGACCCATGCCGAACACCGCGAAAGAGAAAGCCAAGAACGAGCCCAAGACCTCCGGAGCCAAGACGCGCAAGCGCGCGTCGAGGCCGAAGTCCGACGAGGAGAAGCGGGAGGGCCGCAAGCGGGACCGCAAGATGACCGCGAAGACGGCGGACCGCTACGAGCTCTACCAGCGCGCGGTCAACTCGCCCGACGCGGACGTCGACTTCATCGAGAAGGCGTACGCGCACTACAACCCGGGCAGGAAGCCGATGCACTTCCGCGAGGACTTCTGCGGGACCTCGGCGATGTGCGGCGAGTGGCTGTCGCGCGACGCCGCGCGCAGCGCGGAGGGCTTCGACCTCGACCCCGAGCCGATCGAGTGGGGGAAGAAGCACAACTTCAATCAGGTCGACGACGGGCACGAGCGCATGGTCTGGCACCTGTCCGACGTGCGCGGCAGCGGCGACAAGCGCGCTGACATCGCGGCGGCCCAGAACTTCAGCTACTGGTTCTTCCAGGAGCGCCGCCAGCTCCTCGACTACTTCGCCCACGTGCGCCAGGACCTTGCCGAGGGCGGCATCTTCGTCCTCGACCTCTACGGCGGCCCCGAGGCGACGACCGAGCAGGAAGAGATCCGCGAGCTCGGCGGCGGCATCGAGTACGTCTGGGACCAGAAGCAGTACACGCCCGGCACCGGCATCTACGAGACCGCGATCCACTTCCGGTTCCGCGACGGCACGGAGCTCACGAACGCCTTCGAGTACACGTGGCGCTACTGGACGCTGAACGAGATCCGCGACGTGCTGTACGACGCCGGCTTCGGCGACGTCACGACGTGGTTCGAGGGCACCGACCCCGACGACGAGGACGAGGGCGACGGCAACTTCGAGCTCGACGCCGAGGGCGAGAACTGCGCGGCGTGGCTCGGGTACCTGGTGGCGTGCGTGCGTGAGGCGCCGAAGGGCGCCGAGGACTGATCCGTCGACGGGCGGTCGATACCGCGATAGCGAGCCCGGTTCGAATCCGCCAGGAATGCAGCGAGGCCGCTGCGCCCCCTGGGGCGCATCGGCCTCGCTGCATTCCTGGCGGATTTGAACCGGGCTCGGTACCGCCGCTACTGAAACGCGATCGCGATCGAGTTCGTCAGGTTGCTGCCCGCGGCCGAGCCCGTGTCGCGGTACCAGACCTGGAAGCGCCACGTCTCGCCGGGCATCGCGCTGAACGTGCTGTTGGGCCCGGGGATCTCCGTCAGGTCGACGCGCGCCGAGCCTTCGCCCCACGGCGTCGTGCTGCCGACGAGGCCCAGCATCCGGCCGACGTCCGTGCCGATGCAGAGGTCGCCGTCGGAGCCGCCCGGGTTCGGGACGAAGCCCGCGGTTCGGCCCGCGAGCGGCAGGAAGAACACGTCGGGCGGCAGCCGTCGGATCGACAGGAGCGTGCGGTTCGACGTGGCGTCGCTCTCGCCGATTGCGCGCAGCTCGCCTGCCCTGCCAGTCGAGTTGACGGCGCCAACACACTCCTCGGACCCGATCGGGTCCTCGAGCGGGATGCGGATCAGCTTGTACATGGTCGGTGAGGAGCTGCTGATCCGCGCGATCACCGCGTCGTCCAGCGTGGAAAGTCCGAACAGTTGCGAGGCTCGGTAGCCCGCCGACGCAAGGTCGACGAGCTCCGACCACGTCTCTCCAGAATCGCGCGACACCCAGAAGCGGGCGAAGCCACTGGGCGCTGGGTTCCCCTGACGTACGACGAGTTCGGGATCCACGTTGCCCGTTGCGACCTCGTCGAAGAAACCAGTTTCGCCCACCGGGACCCAAGGCTGTCCAGGGTCGGTGCGCTCGATCGTACGAGCGGGATAGGTGCTTCCCGCGGCGAACATACGCCCCGGCGTCGTCCGTGATGCAGCGACGCGGCAGTGATACGTGAACGTCGAATAGACGCTCACGGAACCTCCCATCGGACCGGAGCTGCGGACGTATGTATCTTGCAACGACTGATCCGAGTAGTCGCCGTGCACCAGCAGTTTCGGGTAGGCAGAGGGGTCCTCGAATCCAAACCTGGCGACCATGACGCCTCCCGTGTCCAATCCGTAGCCCCAGTAGGTGACGTGGTACCAGGTCGCGCCGTCGTCCTCGGTCACATAGACGTGCGAGTTGAACTCGAGTTGGGCGCCTGTGTCGAACACGACCGCGGCGAGCGTCGACGGACGCGTTGGGTGCGCCTCGACGTCCCCAAGGGTGACCGTTCCGATCGGATTCGTCAGGACAGGGCTCGGGATCGTGACCGTCCCTGCCGACGTCGTGCGTTGGATGGAACCGGGCAGCGGCGTGTGGCGCTCGTAGTGGATCAGGTCTCCGTTCGCGTCGAGCCGAGCGCGGCCGCGTCCGAACGCGGCGGACAAGGCGGTGAGTTCCGTCCATGTCCCGCCGCCATCGAAGCTCTCGTGGATCCTGTCGCCTCGCGCCAAGAGGTGCTGCGGATCGACCGGGTCGAATCGCACCTCCCAGATGAGGGAGTCGCCGGGCGGGGTGATGTCGACGTAGGCCTGGGCGTGAGCGACGGAAGTCGTCGCAAGGGCGATGCAAGCGGCCGCGAGCTGGCGCATGTTGGTTCTCCGGGAGGGGTGTGGCGAGTTGACCCAGGCACGGTGCCGCGCCGAGTCCATGTTCGCAAGGCCGCGATACCGCGATACCGAGCCCGGTTCGAATCCGTTGAGAATGCAGCGAGGCCGCGGCGCCCGGCCGGGCGCAGCGGCCGCGCTGCATTCTCAACGGATTCGAACCGGGCTCGGTATCGCGGGATCGCGGCCGTGCGAACAAGGACGCGGCGCGGCCCCGGGCCAGGGTCAACTCGCCACACCCC
>JBCBNC010000090.1:0-5257 GCA_039821985.1 Planctomycetota bacterium | reverse complement strand
GGTCGTCCAGCCGCCCCAGTTGCCGCGGCAGTAGCCGACGTCGCCCGCCGCCATCGCGAAGTCGCGGCGCTGCACGATGTCGCTCGCGAGGCGCTGGGAGACCTCCGAGGTCCGGTAGACGACCATGCGCCGCGAGAACCAGGAGCCCGGCGGGAAGTGGTGCCAGGCGTTCGGCCAGCCCGGCGGCACGTTCACGAGGTTCGACTCGGTGGCGCCGGCGTTCTGGTGGAGGCGCGGCGCGATGAACTCGACGGAATCCTGGGACTCGTAGCCGAGCGCCTTCACGAATGCGAAGAAGACCTCTCCGTCGCCCGCAGCGCTCGGGAGGTAGGCGTCGTCCTCCGAGCTCCACGCGGCATTCGCCACGACGATGTCAAGCACCTCGGCGCGGTGGTCGCTGCGCGTGGTCCGATAGATCCAGGCGATGAGGACCGTGTCCTCGCGCTCCTGGGGCTCGGTCACGCCCTGCTTCACGAAGCGGACGACGGTCTCCGTCTGCTGGAGGTACCGGCCGCCGCCGCGGCGCACACGATGAGAGAGGATCGACGGGTGGTCGGCCTGAAACGGACGCGCGAGGTGGCGCACGGGCACGGGTCCGGGGACGCGGATCGCGAGCTCGAGGTTCTCGAGGTTGCAGGGCTTCAGTCCCCAAGGCGCCGGCGTGCCCGGGGCCTGGGTCACGACGAGCTGGTCCTCGCCCGACGCAACGCCGATCGTCGACCAGACGCCGTTGGGGTTCGCGAGGGGCGCGACGACGCGGTAGATGTCGGTCTCGCCCGTGACGTGGTCGCGGGTGACGGGGAACGCGTCCGCGTCGACGCCGTTGATGTTGAAGACGCCCTCCGTACCGGGCTCGACGGCGACCATGGTCTGGACGAGCCCGGGGCTCGTCTCGCCGCCGCCAGCGCGCTCCGCGCCGATCCGCGCGACCTGGAGGCGCGCGGAGAGCCCGGTGCCGATGGGACCGCCGGGATCCGGCGGCCCGCCGCGGAGGACGAGGACCACGGCTACTTCCCTCCCACGGGGGCGAAGTTCGCGGGGTCGGCGGGCGTGATCGCCTGGGTCCAGTCGATCGTGTCGACGATGCCGTCGATCTCCGCGGCGGTCCCGGCGGCGTCGACCGCGGTGCGTGCGCTGACACGCGCGGCCTCGATCTGCTGCCAGGTCGCGACCGCGGCGTCGTACTCGGCGACGACCGCCGCCGACGCGACGTCGAGGGTCTCGCCGCTCGCGCCGATCCTCGCGGCGAGGAGCGGGACGTCCTCCTCGACGACGTCCTCCCCGGCCGCGATCTGCGCCTGGGCGTGACGCGCCTCCGCGACGAGCGCCTCGGTACCCGCGCCGCCGGCGCCGACGTCGGCAAGCGCGGCCGCCGAGCGCGTTCGCGCCAGCGCATCGACGCGCGCCTTCCCGGCCGTCCGCTCCTCGGCGAGCGTCCCGCCGGGAGGGTCCTCCGGTGTGCCTCCGGCCGCGAGGAACGTGAGATACGCGCGGTAGTGCCTGTTCTTGGCGTCCGGGGGCGCGTACGCCCCATCGACGAGCACGCCCGAGCCCGAGCGCACCAGCTGAAACGTGGTCATGCTCAGATCTCCGCGTCGGCGGTGAAGTGGAATTCGAGCGGGGTAGGTGAGGTGCCGGTGAAGCCGTTGAGGATCACGCGGCCGAGGCTCGATCGCGAGACGGTCGCCATCCCCAGCACGTCGTAGATCGCATCGCCAACCCTGACCCTCCCAGGCGCTCCACCCACCGGCGGGTAGAGCGCAACGGTCGGCGGTACGCGCATCGGCACGGCGAATCGGGCGAGACGCATCGACTCCGTCTCCTGGTCGAACAGGACGGAGTAGCTCCCCGCCTCCGTGGCCGCTCCCGCGTCCACGTCCGGGTCCCACGACTTGGAGTAGTAGCGCTGGCAGAGCGCAAGCTCGAGCGCGCGTGAACGGTCCTCGAAGGCTGAGGGGACCGCGCCGACCTCGAGCTGGACGCGCGCGAGATCGAAGGTCCCGGCGGACAGAGCGCCGAGCTCGAACTCGAGATAGACCAGGCCAGCGTCGATGTCCTCCTCGACGCTGTCCACCTGGTCCATGTCGAAGGACAGCTGCACGGCCGTCCAATCGCTGCCGATCGCATGCGTCTCTTCGCTCTCGAGCGTGACCTCGCCAAACCCGAGGCTGCGGACTCGAGTGGTGACGTTGACGCTCGAGGTCCCGCGGGCGAGGAAGGAGAGGGTGAGCCGGCGTCCCGCGAGCTCGCGGAGCGCTTCGAGCTTCGTTTGGATCGTGACGCTCCCCACGTTCGGAGGTGACACGACTTCGTAGCGGAGCGCGTCGAAGACACCGGGGGCGACAGACGGCGCCTGCTGGTCGCGCAGCCGGAGGATGTTCCCTTCGCCCTGCCCTCCCGGGCCGTCCGCCACGATCTCCCAGCGGTCGGCGGTGTAGACCGGCTCCGTCCGTACCGAGTTGGCGCCCCTGAACTCGGACGCTCGCTGCCAGATCCGGAAGGTGCCGTTGATGATCCAGTTGCGTAGACCGCCCGTCGTGGCGGCGAGTCGCTGCACGGCCTCGAGTAGCTGGGCCAGGTTCGTGCGGTCCGGAGCGAGCCCCGCGCCCTCGATGAGGGCAATGAGCTCTTCCTGTACCGCGTCCATGTGCGTCGCGTCGACCGTCGTGCCGGGTGCGCCGGTGCCGGCGTCCCCGTTGACGAAGCGGCCGCCTGGAGCGGTCGGGTGATTGGTGCGATCCATCAGGTGATCCCGCTGCTGATGCGGAGGGTTCCGGCGTCGGACCAGAGCGCGTTGACGACGCCCGGGTCGGTCTTCGGGAGGTCGGGGAGCAGGTAGTTGGCGCCGTCGAACTGGAGGCAGCGCAGGTCGGCGGCGAGCGAATCGGCGCCGATGAGGCCGTTGCGGAACTCGCCCTCGTCGTCGTCGTACACGGGCACCTGTCCCTTCTCGGGCGACTCGATGCGCGACGCGAACACCGCAAGGCCGCGCAGGAAGAGCTGGCCCTGGTCGAAGCGCATGAGCTCGACGCCGTCGCTCACGATCCGGAACTCGGCGATGTCGAGGTCCTGCTCGAGCGGCCTATCGAGCGCGCCGCCGCCGGACGGACCGTCGACCTCCTCGAGGACGCCGGCGTCGTCGAAGCGGACGTACTTGCCCGGCGTGCACCCTGGATCTCGCCGAGCATGTGCGAGTGCAGGAGGAGGGCGCGGTTGTCGAGCGACCCGAGGATCGCGTCGATCATCGCCTGGAGCTGGACCTGTCCGCCGCCCTCGCGGTCGTAGACCACGAACGCCGCGCGGAGGAAGTCGTTGCGGAACTCCTCGGCCGTGCCGTCGTAGTAGAGGCTGTGCCCCTCCTCGGGCGCGGTGACCGTTGCGTCGAAGATCTCGCGCTCGCCGAGATAGATCTTCCCGCCCTCGAAGCGGATGAGCTCGTCGGAGCCGCTGACGATGCGGCGGTCCGCGATGTCGAGGTCTTCGCCGAGCGGGTTCGCTACCGAGCCCGAGCCCTTGGGCTCCCAGCGGAACACCCCGCCCTCGTAGCCGAGGCGCGTTCCGTTGGCGAGCGTGCTCCAGTCGATGTCGGCGATCGCGGCCTGGAACTGGTGGACGTGAACGAGCGGCGCCAGCGCATCGAGGCGCGCCGGGAGCCCGAGGAGCGCGTCGAGGTCAGGCCGCCCAAGCGCGGCCACGCCCCCGCCCTGGCGCCGCCCGAGCACCGTGTCGTCCTGGAGTTGGACGAGCGCCGGCTCGCCGCCGGTCCCGACGAGCACTCCGCCCGACGTCATCCACGAGAGGATCGCCTCGGCGAGCGCCTGGGTGTCGCCGAGCGCGACCCGGCGGATCTCTCCGTCGGTCGCATTCGTGCGCGCCGCGATGAGGGGAAGGACGCTCAAGTGGCCTCCTGGACGAGGGGGATGAGGATCGGGTCGCCGTTCTCGTCGCGGATCGTCAGCACGTCGTCGACGACGTCGAGCCGGATGAGCTGGCCGAGCTCGTCGACCACGTAGAAGTCGCCGTCGAACGCGTAGACACGGATGAGGCCGCCCTCGCCATCCGGGATGCCGAGGAAGTACTCGGCGGGGTCCGGGTAGCGGAACGTCATGCTCACGTGCGCCGGTGCCGCGCGCTCGAGGACGCACTCGAGGAGCTCGTCGCTCGTGTCGCCGAGCGGGTCGCCGCACGCCGCAACGCCGCACTCGAAGACGCGCTCCGTGCCGCCGGCGACGAGCACGTCGATCTGGAAGACGGTCGCCTCGGTCCCGAGGGAGTCGCCGCAGGCGGACGTGCCGCACTCGAAGCGCGTCGCCGACCCCTCCTCGATCGCGATCGAGTAGCCGAGCGACGACGCCAGGCTCTGGTAGAAGCCGACCGAGAGCGAGCCGCCCGAGAGGAGACGCCCGAGCACCGCGGCGCGCCGCGCGTCGACCGTCTCCGGCGCGGGGCCGCAGCGGTCGGGGAGACCGAGCACGCGTTCCCAATCCGGCAGCGCCCACGAGCCGCGAGCGGGGTCGAGCTGGTCGGGCAGAGCGCCCGCCTGCGCATCGACGCGCGCGAACTCGGTCGCGAGCCCCTCGAGGAGCCGCGAGAGGGTCGCCTCGGGGTCCGTGGCGAAGAGCCGCCCCGGCGGGAGCAGCTCGCGCAGGAGGCGCGCGTACGGCGTCGCTACGACCACGAGATCACCCCCGGGACGAGGAGCTCGCGCGGGCCGACTCTGGGCGGCGCCGCGGGGCTCTGGATGACGTGGCTACGCTCGCCGTCGACGGAGCTGATGGCCTCCGAGATGCGGGAGAGCGGCAGGAAGGTCTGCGGCTCGCGCGGGGTGGGGCCGCCCTCGCGGAAGACGAGCGCAGCGACGGCCTCCTCGATGAGGGTCCGGACCTGGATCGAGTCCGGCTCGATCGAGAGGGTGAGATCGAGGGGGACCGGGGTCGGCGCGAAAACCTCGACGCCGATCATGCCCGCGGGCCGGCGCTCGTCGACGTACGCGAGCACCTGGGCGACGGCCTCCGGCGAGGGGAACGGGTCGGGGTCCCCGTCGCGCATGAAGCTGAGGCCCACGGTCCCGAAGCCGTTGAGCAGCGGGTGGCACCACGCGCGCGTCACGCCGGGGACCTCGAGCGCCCAGCGGACGTAGTCGGCCTGGTTCCCGCCCTGGCCCGGGTTCCGGAGCCGAGCGAGGACGCGCCCGCGGAGCTCGTCGTCGGACTCCACGTCGGCGCCGCCGGCGATCTCGGTCGCCGCGACGGTCGCG
>JBCBNC010000089.1:0-5585 GCA_039821985.1 Planctomycetota bacterium | reverse complement strand
GTCGCTCTGTGGGTACCGGTGCCCCGTACCCCCTCCCCCGGGCGGGCCCTGGCTCGACAATGTTGGCCCCCCCCGCCACCGCTCCTGCTGCTGGTGATCCTGGCACCGTATCCGCTCTCAGATCCCGAGGCCGAGGAAGAGGGTCAGTCCGCAGAGGGAGAAGAGGACGATCTCGGGAACGCGGCTCGAGGACCGCCGCGGTCGTACGGAACTGTCGGGCGTGCGGCGCTTGCTCATCGGAAGGCAGTGCGAGAAGCGAAGGGAAGGGAGAGAGATTCGAAACCGGCGGCCATCGGCCACCGACGCCGAAGTCTGCACCCTTCTCGCGAAAGCGCCAGCCCGAACCGGCGCACCTTCCCGCGATGAAACGGATCCTCATGGAGCGTTGATGAACGCCCGTTCAGCGAACCGCCTGTCCCACATCGGGAGCCGTGTTCGCGCTCGAATCACACCGGGACAACCCTCATCCGCGCTCGAGGTGCGGGCAGTGCCGGCAACCGTTCTCGCAGCAGCTCCGACGCCAGAGCGCGTCGGCCGTCATCACCCACAGCCCGCTCGACGGGTCCTCGTACAGCCGCTCGCCCGCCTCGATGGCGGCGCGGTGGCGGCGCAGGATCTCGTCGCGCAGCGGGTGGCCGGGGTCGAGCCGCGAGGGGTCCGGGTCGAGCAGGCCCTCGGGCAGAGGGCCCTCGGGATGCGCGGGCCCGCGGCCGCGTTCCCGGCCGCCGGGTGCAGGTCGTTCGCTCACGCGGGGGAGGGTCGGCGAACGGGGCCCTCGTGCGTGCCCCGAACCGGCGGAAGTTCTCGGGCCCGACCCCACGCGAGGCATCGACCGGTACCTTCGCCCCATGCCCCGCGTCGAACTGACACGCCACCTCTACCAGTTCTTCCCTGACCTCGAGGGAGAGCAGATCGAGGTCGCCGGCGCGACGGTCGCCGAGGTCCTCGCCGCGCTCGAGGAGCGCGCGCCGGGCATCGGCTTCTACGTCTGCGACGAGCGCGGCCGCATCCGTCAGCACGTCAACGTCTTCGTCGGCACCGAGCGCGTGCAGGACCGCACGACGCTGACCGACCCCGTCCCGCCCGGCGCGGCGGTCCACATCATCCAGGCGCTCAGCGGAGGCTGACGCGCCGCACCGTCCCTTCCCCGCTCCCTCTCCCACGTCGAGGCGCGACGAGCGCCGGTCCCATGAGCGAACGCATCCTGGTCGGTACCCGCAAGGGCACCTTCTTCGTCGAACGATCGAACGGCGCCTGGAGCGCGCGCCTCGCCGGGCACCACGGGGCGGGCGTGAACTACGTCGCACGCGACCCGAACACAGGCACGATCTGGGCTGCGCTCGGCCACGGACACTGGGGCGCGAAGCTGTCGTCGTCCACGGACGGCGGCGCCACGTTCGAGGACGCGCCGCAGATCGCCTACCCCGAAGGCGCGCGCCACTACCTGCCGCCGCCGCCGAGCGAGACTGGTGAAGGCGAGGGCGCGCCCACGCTCAAGGAGGCCACGCTCCTCAAGCTCTGGTGCATGGCGTTCGGCGGCGACGGGCGCATCTGGTGCGGGACGATCCCCGGCGGGCTCTTCTCGTCGACCGACGGCGGCGCGTCGTTCGAGCTGTGCCGCGGCCTCTGGGACCACGAGTCCCGCGGCGGCGACGTCACCGACGGGCCCGGCAACGGCGGCACGAAGTGGTTCGGAACGCCCGCGGCCGAGGGAGAGTTCGCCCCCGGCCTCCACTCGATCGAGGTTGACCCGCGCGACCCGAACCGTCTCCTCGTCGCGATCTCGACCGCCGGCGTGTTCGAGACGGCCGACGGCGGCGCGACCTGGGAGGTCCGCAACGACGGCCTCGTGATGGAGTACGCCCCCGACCCGACGGACGTCTGGGCGGGGCACGACCCGCACCTGATCCAGATGTGCAAGTCCGACCCGGACCACGTCTGGATGCAGAACCACTGCGGGGTCTTCTACTCCTCCGACGGCGCCAAGTCGTGGAAGGAGGTCAGCCAAAAGGACAAGGGCGTCCACTTCGGCTTCCCCGTCGTCGCCGACCCGAACGACGGCCGCACGGCGTGGCTCGTCCCCGGACACTCCGACATGAAGCGCGTGACCGTCGACGGGTCGCTCTTCGTCGCCCGGACCACCGACGGTGGAGAGTCCTGGGAGCAGCTCAGGGGCGGTCTCCCGCAGGAACTGGCCTACGACGTCGTCTACCGGCACGCGTTCGATCTCGGCGGCGACAGCCTCGCCTTCGGGACCACCACCGGGAACCTGTACGTGAGCGACGACCGCGGCGAGAGCTGGGCGGCCGTCGCCCACAACCTCCCGCCGGTTTACAGCGTGCGGTTCGGTTGAGGGACAGGGGGCCCGAGACGGGCCTCCCCGAAACGTGCGACAGGCTGTACGTTCGGATGAAGACGGCATGAAGCGCCGCTGCCCCCTTCCCACCGCGCGCCCTCACCGGCGCGCGCCACAACTCGAGCTCGCATGACCCGAACCCGTCTCCGCAGCGCACTGACCGCGGCCCTCGCAGCCTCGCTCGCGCCGGCTTCGTTCGCTCAATCCGACGTCGTCTCGCTCGACCCGCTGATCGAGCCGGGGCTCGCGCGCATCCGTAGCGGAGGCGTCGACGGGCTCACCGACGGGGGCACGATCGTCTGCTACGCGGCCGATGTCGACGGCGCGAAGCTCTTCGTACGGCGCCTTTCGGCGGCCGGTGACCGGCTGTGGACCGAGGTCGTTCCACTGCCCGCCGGACCTCTGCCGACGATCGAGCAGTCGATCGCGCCGAACGGCGACGTGTTCGTGTCGGCGAGCAGCTTCGCCCTGTACGAGAAACTCGTGTCCATCGACGGAACGACGGGCGCCGTTCGCTGGAACCAGGACCTCGTCTTCCCGACGTACTCTCCGAACTCGCCGGTGGTCGAGAGCATCGCGGCGACAGACGACGGCGATCTGCTCGTCGCTTCGTGGTACCCGACGATCGTGCAGATCCAGGAAGAGGTCCGCTTCGGGCGCTTCGACGGCACGACCGGCGCGATGGAGTGGGAGTTCAGCGCGCAGACGTTCTTCCAGCAGAACACCTTTGAGATGCGGGCGTCGCGCCACGGCGTCGATCTCGTCGACAGCGGCCTGGTCTCCCCACCGACGCACCGTGCGCTGCGCGTCGGGCTGGACGGTTCGGTCGTGTTCTCGAGCTCGGTGCCCAGTCCGGGCACGGGGCCGCGCCGCCTCGACACGGACGACGCGGGCAACCTCTACGCGGACTTCAGGAACGGCGCGTACGTCGCGTTCGATGCGGCGGGTTCTCCGCTGTGGTCACGGACGTACACGGCGTTCGGCCTGCCCGTCGAGATGCGCGACGTCGGGCCCGCGGGCGAGATCATCGGAATCGCACAGGCTGGCGACGCGTACCTCGCGACCTTCGAGCCGTCCGGCGCGCCGCGCGGCACGAGTCTCGTGAACCACAGCGCGATCGCCGTCTACGACGTCCAGGTCGCGGACGACGGCGGCACGCTCGTGATCTACGATGCGCCGCCGCCCGCGCTCCCGGGCTCGATCCGGGCTGCGCACTTTGCTCCCCAGGGGCTGCGCTCGTGGGAGAACGACCTCGGCCTCGAAGCGGTGTTCACTCAGCGCGGACTCATCACCAGCGGACGCAACGGGCACGTTTGGGTCGCAGCCGCGCGCGACTCCGCCTTCGGGATCGACCCGGCGGGCTACACGCTCAAGATCGTGCCGGGCGGCGACGCAGGAGTGCCGAGCTGCTCCGCGACGGCGCCGAATTCCACCGGCGTCACCGGACGCCTGCGCGCCGTCGGCTCGAGCGACGCCGCAACCAACAACCTGACGCTCCTCGCCGATCGCCTGCCGCCGCTGCAGTTCGTGCTGTTCCTCAACGCGCGCACGGGCGACACCGTCCCGAATCCGGGCGGCAGCGACGGCACGCTCTGCCTGGGTGGCCCGATCGCGCGCTACGTACGGCCCGGGGAGATCCGTCGGGCGAGCCCCGTCGGTCTCGCTTCGCTCGAGCTCGACCTGACGTCGACGCCGAGCGGAGTCGGCACGACGGCGATCCTCGCGGGCGACACGTGGCACTTTCAGGCGTGGCACCGCGACACCACGACGGCGGGTTCGAATCTCACAGGGGCCACGGAGGTCCAGTTCGACTGACTCACCTCCACCGAGTCTCCTCCAGGGGCCCTGATCGACTGGCCCCTCGCGCCTCCGGTGCGTGGGGCTGAGGGAGAGCGGCCAGTCCCGGCTTCGGTCGGGGCTGGCCTTTTTTTGCGCGCCGTCCGGGGCGGCGCAAAGGGCGGCCGCGGGGCATCGTAGAGCGCGTCATGCGAACAGCGCTCCTCACGCCCCTCCTGATCGCCCTCTCCGGCCTCCTCCCCTCGTGCTCCGAGTTCGGCAGCTACCGGCTCGTCACCGACGGCTTCCGCTTCGACTACGGCGGTTCGACCGCGCTCCGCGAGGAGTCCGGCCCCCTGCCCGCGGGCACCCGGGTCGTGCGGGTCGACCACCGTTTCGGTGACGTCGACGTCGCGCCGCGGACCGAGGGCGAGGGCCCGGCGTGGCGCTGGACGGTCGAGACGTGGGCGGACGAGCCGGAGGTCGCCGAGGAGCTCGCGCGTGAGATCGCGCTCGTCGTCGAGGAGTCCGAAGGCGCCGTGACTCTGCGCCTCGACGTGCCTCCCGCCCTGCGCCGCGAGCTGCGCGGACTGCGCTCGACGCTCGAAGTGCGCGCGGACGGGATCGCCGCGCTCGACCTGACCAATCGGCACGGCGACAGCCGCGCGCAGGGCGTCGAGGGCGATGCGAAGCTGTCGGTCGCGCACGGCGACCTCGAGGCAGCGGACCTGGCCGGCCGCGTCACGGTCGAGCAGCGCTTCGGTGAACTCGACGCGTCCTCGCTCGGCCCGCTCGACCTCAGCCTCGAGCACGGACGCGTGGACGTCTCGAGCGCGGGTCCGGTGAGGAGCACGACGCGGCACGCGTCGGCGCGCTACCGGGCGATCGGCGGGGACCTCGTCGTGGACAGCCGGCACGGGGACCTCGAGGTCGTGGACGCCGGGCATGTCACGGTCGAGACGGCGCACGGGCACATGCGGATCCGCGGCGCGCACGGCGCGCGGATCGAGGCCGAGCACGGCGACGTCGATCTCGGGCTGGTCGCGGGCGAGGCCCAGGTCGACGCGCGGCACGGCTCCGTCGACGTCGTGCGCGAGGCGCTCGCGTCGGGCGAGCACGGCGAGACGCGCATCGAGTGCACGCACGGCCGCGTGCGCGTCGACCTGGCGGCCGGAGCGCACGCGCACGTCCGCGCGCGCTTCGCGGACGTGCTCGTGCGCCACGCCGAGGACGACGCGGCGGCGCTCGAAGCGTCGGCGAGCCACGGGACGGTGCGCTCGACGATGCGCCGTGTGAATGCGCTGGCCGCGAGCGCCCCGGGCGCGATCGTCCACGTCGAGCACGGCGACGTGCGCACGGAGCGCCTCGAGCAGTAGCGGATTGCAGATACGGTGCCAGGATCGCCAGCAGCGATCGAAGCAGCCGGGGTCGTCCATTGAATGGACGACCCCGG
>JBCBNC010000088.1:0-5894 GCA_039821985.1 Planctomycetota bacterium | reverse complement strand
GCGCATTCCGTCTTGGGGACTTCGTTCACTTCTGCAGGTTTATCTCGCTGATCCATGCTGAGCAGCAGACCCCTCCCGAGGAGGAGCAAGAGCACGAGGGAGCCTTGTGAACTCGCAGACCCTATTGGGGCACGTGGGGGCAGTATCTGGGCCTACCGTCAGCGTTCAACTGTCTAACACGCTGGCCTCCGGATCTGCGATCATCGGTGGCAGCCTCTACTCAATTGCTCAGGTCGGCAGCTTCGTCCGTATCCCGCTCGGTTTTCAGGACCTCTTCGGGGTTGTGACTGATGTCGGAGCGACTGCTGCTCCGGTTCAGGAGGATGCGCCGAGTGCCAATTGGCTTCGTGTTCAACTCGTTGGGGAGTCCATTGGGACGGCCTTCGAGCGGGGCATCGGGCGGCATCCGAACGTCAACGACGAGGTGCACATCGTCACTGAGAAGGACCTCGCACGGATCTACGGTAGTCCCGGCGCGGGTCAAGTCGCAATCGGACGTCTCTCCAGTGCGGAGAACGTCTCGGTCAGAGTCGATATTACTAAGGCCGTCACTCGCCACAGTGCCGTCCTCGGCTCAACGGGCTCGGGAAAGTCCACGACAGTAACTAGCCTGGTCAGGTCAATCGTCGCTGGCGACGAGGGTGGCGCCTATCCCAGCGCTCGAATCCTCATGCTCGATATTCATGGCGAGTACGGGGAGGCGCTTTCGGACGTGGCGAGCGTCTTCCGTGTCGGGAGCAAGCGTGGCGAGCACGAGCTATACATCCCCTACTGGGCACTCGAACCGAGGGAGTTGCTTGATTTTCTTACCGGGGGAGTCGCCGACGACAAGGTCCTGCATTTCTACGACAAGATCGTCGCTCTCAAGGAACGGTCTCTCGGTATTGGCAATTACCCGGGTGCAACCGCCGAATCACTGACCATCGACACCCCAGTCCCGTACAGCCTTCGGCAGCTCTGGTACGACATGATTGAGGTCGAACTCCGGACACTCGAAGGCCCGCAACGAGACCAGCGAGCACTCGAGAAGGACGGGGACCCGGAAACGATGACGCCGCCTTGCTACAAGCCGCATGCGATGGGCTCGGCAGGGCCGTTCATCAACAACGCAGCGCCGGGTCTCCGCCGCCAGCTGGTCGCTCTGCGATCACGAATGATGGATCGGCAGTACGACTTCTTGCTTCATCCTGGGGCCTACGAGCCGGACCTCAATGGGAGCACAGTAGAGGATCTTCCGTCGCTCCTTGCGAGTTGGTTGGGCCACGAGAAACCCGTTACCGTGCTCGACCTGTCCGGTGTTCCAAGCACGGTTCTCATGCGTCTTGTGGGATCCATCCTCAAGATTATTTACGAGGCGATGTTCTGGAGCCGGGACAAGAGCGAGGGAGCCCGATCGAGGCCCCTTCTCGTTGTGATGGAGGAGGCTCACCGCTACCTCTCTTCCGACTCTAAGAACACTGCGCGTGAGGTCACGCAGCGGATTGTCAAGGAGGGGCGGAAGTATGGAATCGGGGCGATGATCGTGAGCCAGCGACCTTCGGAAGTTGACGACACCATCTTGTCGCAGTGCGGCACCTTCTTCGCTCTACGGATGTCAAATCCCCGTGACCGCGAACGGGTCCAAGGAGCCCTTCCGGAGAACCTCGCCTCGATGATGGACATGCTGCCGGTGCTCCGGACCGGCGAGGCCATCGTGACGGGGGAGGCTGCCACCCTGCCTTTGCGGTGCCGTATTACGCTTCCTAGCGAGGGGCACCGCCCACAGAGCGAGGATCCCGAAGTGGCTATGCAATGGGGCCTTGCCCGCCGTGGCGAGAGCTACGACAGAGTCGTCGCGTCGTGGCGCTCTCAGTCGCCATTGGCGACGACCCAGGAAACACAAATCGTGCGGACGCCCTTGGAGGGCCTAAACTCGGAGCCAGAACAGTGAATCGCGATCCGGTATCGTCCTCGAACATTGTCTCGGTTGGCTACGACGGCCCGTCCGAAACGCTGGAGATCGAATTTATGAGTGGCGCCGTGTACCAGTACTACAACGTGCCACAGTCAGTTTACGACACTCTCATCACAGCAGCATCGGCTGGGCAGTTCTTCGCCTACCAGATCAGGAACGCCTTTCCGTACTCCCGCGTCGGGTGATACCAAGCGTTGCGAGCCCGTCCTTTGGAAGGGCTACTATGGGGTGTCGAATGTGGTTCTTGATCCTTAAAGAGCCGAGCAGGCGGGGATGAAGCTAACTAGGAGCGCCTCGGAGACTCGATCTCGGAATCGAGTACGGTTGGCCCCAAATCTCCGCTGCAAGATCGTCGATTGGAAGAGCGGAGTTCTCGGGGGGGTACACCTACATATTCCGCCGGTACTGCCCACCAACCTCATACAGCGCCGCCGACATCTGCCCAAGGCTCGCCACCTTCGCCGTCTCCAGCAGCGCGGCAAACACGTTCCCGCCGCCCAGCGCAGACTCCTGCAGCGCTCCCAGCGCCGCCTCCGTCCTGCCCGCATCCCGCGCCTGGAACGCCTCCCGACTCGCGATCGCGTACTGCTTCTCCTCCTCGGTCGACCGGATCACCTCATCGGGCACGATCGTCGGCGAGCCCTTGTCGTCCAGGAACGTGTTCACCCCGACGATCGGCAGCGCGCCCGAGTGCTTCAGCGCCTCGTAGTGCAGCGACTCGTCCTGGATCTTCGAGCGCTGGTACATGCGCTCCATCGCGCCCAGCACGCCGCCCCGCTCCGACAGGCTGTGGAACTCGGTCATCACGGCCTCTTCGACGAGGTCGGTCAGCTCCTCCACGATGTATGAGCCCTGGAAGGGGTTCTCGTTCTTCGCGAGGCCCAGCTCCTTGTTGATGATGAGCTGGATCGCGAGGGCGCGTCGGACGCTCTCCTCGGTCGGCGTCGTGATCGCCTCGTCGTAGGCGTTCGTGTGCAGGCTGTTGCAGTTGTCGAACAGCGCGTAAAGGGCTTGCAGCGTCGTGCGGATGTCGTTGAACGCGATCTCCTGCGCGTGCAGCGAGCGGCCGCTCGTCTGGATGTGGTACTTGAGCTTCTGGCTGCGCTCACTGCCGCCGTAGAGCTCCTTGATCGCCTTCGCCCAGATGCGGCGCGCGACGCGGCCGATGACGGAGTACTCGGGGTCCGTGCCGTTCGAGAAGAAGAAGCTCAGGTTCGGCGCGAAGTCGTCGATGTGCATCCCTCGCGAGAGGTAGTACTCGACGAAGGTGAAGCCGTTCGCGAGGGTGAACGCGAGCTGCGTGATCGGGTTCGCGCCCGCCTCCGCGATGTGGTACCCGGAGATCGAGACCGAGTAGAAGTTGCGCACGTCGTGCTCGACGAAGTGCTGCTGGATGTCGCCCATCATCCGGAGGGCGAACTCCGTCGAGAAGATGCACGTGTTCTGGGCCTGGTCCTCCTTGAGGATGTCGGCCTGCACCGTGCCGCGCACGACGCTCAGCGTCTTCGCCTTCAGGTCGGCGTACACGTCCGCCGGCAGGACCTCGTCGCCCGACAGGCCGAGCAGCATCAGACCCAGGCCGTTGTGGCCCTCGGGGAGGTCGCCCTGATAGGTCGGACGCTCCTGGCCTTTCGCGTCGTACTTCGCCTTGAGCGCTTCCTCGACCTTCGACTCCAGGCCGTTCTCCGCGATGTACTTCTCGCAGGACTGGTCGATCGCCGCGTTCATGAAGAACGCCAGCACCATCGGCGCCGGGCCGTTGATCGTCATCGACACCGACGTCGTCGGCGCGCACAGGTCGAAGCCCGAGTAGAGCTTCTTCGCGTCGTCCACCGTCGCGATCGACACGCCTGAGTTTCCGATCTTGCCGTAGATGTCGGGGCGCGTCGCCGGGTCCTCGCCGTAGAGGGTCACCGAGTCGAACGCCGTCGACAGGCGCGCCGCCGGCAGTCCGCGCGACACGTAGTGGAAGCGGCGGTTCGTGCGCTCCGGGCCGCCCTCGCCTGCGAACATCCGCGCCGGGTCCTCGCCCTGGCGCTTCAGCGGGAACACGCCCGCCGTGAACGGGTACGCGCCCGGCACGTTCTCCTGCGCGCGCCAGCGCAGGATCTCGCCCCAGTCGACGAAGCGGGGCAGCGCTACGCGCTTCACCTTCGTGCCGCTGAGGCTCTCGACGGTCAGCGGCTGGCGCAGGACCTTGTCGCGGACTTTGAACTCGAAGTGGTCGCCCGAGTACTGCTCGCGCACCGCCGGCCACTCCTCGAGCCACTTGCGCGCGCGGCCGTCGAGCTCACTCCCGAGCTCGTCGTAGCGCGCGATCAGCGCCCCGACGGCCTCGGTGTCGCCGCCCTCGGCCTCGATGCGCGGGAGCACCTGCCCCGAGTCCGGCCGCTGCCCCCGCAGCGCGCGGATCGAACCGCACAGCTGGAACATCGTCCGCGCGATCTCCGCCTGCCGCTCGACCCACAGGTCGTACCGCCGCGCCGACTCCTTGATCTCGTCCAGGTAGCGCACGCGGTCGGCGGGGATCACCGAGCTCTTCTCGCCGCCTTCCAGAGCCATCGAGCTCTGCGGCGCCAGCGGCGCACCCGTGCGCTCCGCGATCCGGCCCATCAGCTCGACGTACAGCCGGTTCGTGCCGGCGTCGTTGAACTGCGACGCGATCGTGCCGTAGACGGGCATCTCATCGGCCGGCTGCTCGAACAGGCCGCGCGCGCGCTGGACCTGCTTCTTCACGTCGCGCAGGGCGTCGAGGCTGCCGCGCTTGTCGAACTTGTTGATGGCAACGAGATCGGCGTAGTCGAGCATGTCGATCTTCTCGAGCTGCGTCGCCGCCCCGTACTCGGCCGTCATCACGTACAGGCTCACATCGCTGTGGTCCGTGATCTCGGTGTCCGACTGGCCGATGCCGCTCGTCTCGACGACGACGAGGTCGAAGCCCGCCGCGCGGCCCACGTCGATTGCGCTCTGCACGTGCTTCGACAGCGCGAGGTTCGCCTGGCGCGTCGCGAGGCTGCGCATGTAGATGCGATCGGAGTGGATCGCGTTCATGCGGATGCGGTCGCCGAGGAGCGCGCCGCCCGTCTTGCGCTTGCTCGGGTCGACGCTGAGGATCGCCATCGTCTTGGCCGGCTGGTCGCGGAGGAAGCGGCGCACCAGTTCATCGACGAGGCTCGACTTGCCCGCGCCGCCCGTGCCGGTGATGCCGAGCACGGGGACCTCGGACTTCGCGGCGAGGTCCGCGAACGCGGCGGCGACGCGGTCGGTGCCGCCCTCCTCGTTCTCGGCGACCGTGATCACGCGCGCGATCGCGGCGTGGTCGCGGCTCTTGGCGCGGTCGAAGAGCGCGGCGTCGTCGCCCGCCTTCTTGACCTCGGCGCACTTCGCGAGGAGGTCGTCGATCATCCCCTGCAGGCCCATCGAGCGGCCGTCGTCGGGGGAGTAGATGCGCGCGACGCCCGCCGCGTGCAGCTCGGCCTGCTCCTCGGGGAGGATCGTGCCGCCGCCGCCGCCGAACACGCGGATGTTGGCTCCGCGCTCCTCGAGCAGCTCGACCATGTACTTGAAGTACTCGACGTGGCCGCCCTGGTAGGACGTGATCGCGATGCCATGCGCGTCCTCCTGGATCGCGCAGTCGACGATCTCGGCGACCGAGCGGTTGTGCCCCAGGTGCACGACCTCGGCGCCGGACGACTGCAGGATCCGGCGCATCACGTTGATCGCCGCGTCGTGCCCGTCGAAGAGGGACGCCGCGGTGACGATGCGGATGGGGGACTCGGGAGCCGCGTCTTGGCGGGTCTCGGCTTCGGTCGCGTGGCTGGCCATATCGGGGACCAGGATAGGCCGCGGGGGCGGGGCTTGCGCGGGTACCCTCACCCGATGCACCCCGAGCCCATCGAGGCCGTCCTCTTCGACTCCGACGGGACGCTCGTCGACACCG
>JBCBNC010000087.1:0-6279 GCA_039821985.1 Planctomycetota bacterium | reverse complement strand
GCAGAAGGGCGGGATCGTGAGGTTCTGCGGCGCGGCGCCCGCCTGCGGGGCGGCGGCGCTGTTGCACACGATCGGAAGGCCCGTCTGGCAGACGACCGGGATGTTGGTCACGACGCAGATGGGCGGGATCGTGATGTTCTGCGGTGTCGGACAGAACGGGACGCTGGTCGGCGTGCAGATCGGGGGAGGGAGCGTGATCATCGTCTGGATGGACATGGGGTCCTCTGGAGTGTGTGCCGCGGCGTTGCCGCCGCAGACAGGGGGGAACTGGGTAGGAAGGACAGTGGCGGGACAGACGGGCAGGCCTGTCGTGGCCTGCTGCGATGCAGCGGCGTCGGACAGCGCGTCGGCGATCTCGCCCTTCAGGTAGCTCGACCCCGTGTGCCCGTGCTTGAGTTCGCTTCCGAGGCGAACCCACACGTACGCGGGGCCGAGCGGCGCCGACTTCGACTGCGTGTCGTGGACATGCAGAACGTCGTCGGCGGGAATCTCCACGTAGGCACCGAAGCTCGGGTCGACGTAGAGACGGACGTGCTCGGGCTCGGACGATTCGCCGACGTAGCCTCGGAGCAGGGTGGACGCGACCGGATCGGACGCGTCTCCAACGACCTTCTTGACGATCTCGCTGCCCTTCGGGCTGGGCGGATCCGGTCGCTCTTGGTCAGGCATCTGGATACTCCTGGATGCAGGCGGGGCGATCCGCAGACCGACCCGGGACAGAGGGGGGGCGTGCGCTCGTCGTCGAACCCAACTCGTGAGGGAGAGATGCGTTCGAAGAGCGCGTCGGTGCCCATCCACCGGCGTCCGCGTCTCGCGCGCCGAAACTCGGGATTCCTCCGCGTGGACCGCACGGACGGAGATTCCGGCGATTCGTCGCGCGAGAAGAAGCGCACCCGGGATGGACGGTCCGGGCGCCCCAGGCGGCCCGGTCTCCTTCCACGCGCAGCTTCTTCCGTCACGAACCGCCCATGGCACAGCTCATCGTCTCGACCCGCATGGCGGGCAAACGCACCGGAGGCGCCGCGGCCGCCTCGTTGGACAACTTCGACGCGGCGGCGCGCGTCATGGGAGCGTTCTCCGACACGCTCGGCGAGCGCGCGCCGACGGACTCCACGCGGCGCCGGACCCTGTTCCTCGAGGGAGAGCTCGCCGAGTTCCGCGCCCGTGCCCACGAGTTCCATTCGGACGTACTCGTCGAGCCCGTCCTCCACCGCACGACCGCGGTCACCGGGCCGCTCCAGATCGAGCAGCTCCGAACACCCCCCGCTGCGCTCCCGCTGTCGGCGCGCGCCACGACGCCAGAGGCCGAGAAGTCGCTGGGGTTCACCGTGCGCGGTGGCGGGGAGCCCGCTGCGAACGCGAAGGTCGAGCTCTTCCTGATCGACTCGCAGAAGCAGTCGACGACGATGGAGGCGACCACCGGCGCGGACGGCTCGGTCCGGTTCCAGTTCGACGGTGCGCAGTGGACCGCGGCCTACGCGATGATCACTCCCGCCGGCGGGTACTGGAGCACCATCGCGGTCCAGCCCGACGACGGTTCGGTCGTCTCGCTCACACCGCTCCCCATGGACGGGCCCCTCGGCTGGTGGCACCGGCTCGTCGGAATGAACTCGGTCGTCGAAGGGCGCGGCGCAGGTGTCCGCGTCGGAGTCGTCGATACGGGAGTCGGCCCGCATCCGGCGCTCGAGCACGTCCGGTCCGTGGGCGCCTTCATCGGTGGCGCGCACGACGGGCGGCCGGCCGCCGGTCTGGACGCGCGTGACCACGGTTCCCACGTCTGCGGGATCATCGGTGCGCGGCCGCCCGCCGGTTCCGGCGGCTACGTCGGCCTGGCTTCGGACGCAGACGTTGTGTCAGCGCGTGTGTTCGGTGAGACCCAGAACGCGAACCAGGGTGACATCGCACACGCGATCGAGTTCCTCGCGGAGGTCGAGGCCGCGGATCTGATCAACATGAGCCTCGGCGGGCCGTCCTCACGCATCGAGGCCGACGCGATCGCGACCGCGGTCGAGTTCGGCACGCTCTCGATCTGCGCGGCGGGAAACGAGGGGGGCGCGGTGAGTTTTCCTGCCGCGCTGCCGGACACGGCAGCCGTCTCTGCGCTCGGCGTGAACGGCACGGTTCCCAGTGGATCGATCGACGGGATGAACGTCCCGACTTCGCCGGATCGCAAGGCGCCGAACGGGCTCTACCTCGCATCGTTCAGCAACTTCGGGGGCGCGGTCTCGGCCGCAGGCCCCGGTGTCGGGATCATCTCGACCGTTCCCGGGAACGCCGACGATCCAGCGCCCTACGCGGCGATGAGCGGGACCTCGATGGCGTGCCCCGTCGCAACGGGGGCGCTCGCGAGTCTGCTCAGCATGGACCCGGCCTATCTCGGGCTTCCGCGCGGCCTCGCGCGCGCGGCCCGTGCGAGCGCCATCCAGGCCGCCACAGCACGCCAGATCGGGCTTGCCCGTCCGTACGAGGGAGCCGGCCTGGTCCGCTCGGCGCCTTGATGCAGCGCGTGCGCTTGCTGATCGCCGTGGACCGCGCGTCCGGTCAGGCGAACCCGCCCGACTGGACGCGGACGATCGAGCGCATGCCCGGTGTCCGCGTGGTCTCGAGGGACGCGCGCGGCGTGCAGATCGAAGCGTCCCGGGCGGATGCACCCGCGCTGACCGAGCGGCTCGAGCGCGAGCTCGGCCCTGGCTTCCACATCGAACCCGTTCTCGAGCGACGCACGATGCCGGGGCCGCTGCCCGGTCGAAGCGTCGCGAACCCCCTTCTCCCCCCAACCCAGAAGTCCGCCATGACCTCCCCCGAAACCACGACGTCGATCCCTCCCGGATGGAAGGGCGGGTTCCCGACCTCCAACCCGGCCTTCGCTTACCCCGATCCGGACCTCTCGTCGCTGCCGATGCTCGGCAACCTCGAGAACATCGACCTCCTGCAGCGCCAGCAGAAGGTGCTCTGGCCCGAGTTCAGCTGGGAGACCGTGCCGGGCGAACCGGACTCGCGCTGCTTCCAGATGTTCGCGCCCGACATCTCGCGTCTCGGCTACACGGACGAGGGGCGCGTGTACTCGATCATCTGCCCGCAGCAGGGTGCGTGCTCACCTTCGCTCGGTTGCCTCAACGTCGAGGTCACCGTCACCGGCAACCGCGGCTGGGCGGACGAGCCGAACAAGGATCTCGCCGCCGACATGACCGTCGAGGCACGGCTCTGGTTCAGCCCGAGCGCGCACCAGAACAAACTCGTCCAGTTCCTCTGGCACGTGTTCTCCCAGAACGACCTGCCCTTCCCGTCCGACAAGGCGAACGCGATCCGGATCACGACGCACAAGGCCGGCGATCCGTCCCAGCCGATCTTCGATGTGCGCCGCGGCGAGACGACGAAGTTCGAGAGCCCTCCGTTCGCACGGCACGAGGACGTCGCGTACACGGTGGGCCACCTCGAGGTCGAGATCGGTCCGATCAAGCCATCGGGCTCCAAGCAGGTGGACGAGTTCAACGCCCTCGTGCTCCAGCTCTTCAACGCCGCATCGGGCAACATGCTCCACGAGGGCAACGTCCTCACCTGGAACGTGTGGTTCAACCATCCCGAGCTCGTCGATCAGGAGGAATGGCGGGACCACGCCGAGAAGTGGCGGAAGTCGATCGACGCGGACCACGGCAGTCCGGGCGGTTCACGCACGCCAGCCCGTTTCTTCGACGGGACCGCGTTCCAACCGGTCGAAGCCTTCGTGGGGCGAGAGCTGGGGGTCGTCCTCGACTGGCTGAAGAAGCACCTCTAGCCGGTCGGTCTGCGGCGCGGGCCGGCGGACCGCTCGCCCCGGTCCGCGGCCTGCGTCATTCGCTGTAGCATCGTGGCCGGCGCGATCGTCGCCCGCCCATGATCATCAAGCAGTTCTACCTCGGCTGTCTCGCGCACGCCTCGTACCTCGTCATCGACGAGAGCACCCGCTCCGCCGCCGTCATCGATCCGCAGCGCGACATCGATCAGTACCTCGAGGAGGCCGAGCGCCACGGCGCTGCGATCGACCGCGTGCTGCTCACGCATTTCCACGCCGACTTCGTCGCGGGTCACCTCGAGCTGCGCGCTCGGACCGGGGCTCGGATCCACCTCGGGGCGAAGGCGACCGCCGAGTACGCGTTCGATCCGCTGTCCGACGGCGATGTCGTTGCGTTCGGTGACGTGCGGCTCGAGGTGCTCGAGACGCCCGGGCACACGCCGGAGGGCGTCTCGCTCGTCGCGAAGGACGCTTCGCAGGGCGACGCGCCTGTCGCCGTGTTCACCGGCGACACGCTGTTCGTGGGCGACGTCGGACGCCCGGAGCTGCTCGCTTCGGCAGGCGTGACGTCCGAGGAGCTCGCGGGCTGGCTGTACGACTCGCTGCACGGGAAGCTCATGGGGCTCCCCGACGAGACGACGGTCTACCCCGCCCACGGCGCGGGGTCGCTCTGCGGCAAGAACCTCGGCTCGGAGACGTTCACGACGATCGGCGCGCAGCGGCGCTCCAACTACGCGCTGCAGCCGATGTCGAAGGAGGAGTTCATCGCGCTCGTTTCGACCGGGCAGTCGGTGACGCCGCAGTACTTCCCGAACAGCGTCGCGATGAACCGCGCGGAGCACGAGCTGCTCGACGATTCGCTGGCCGGCTCGCTCGTGCCGCTTTCGAGGGAGCGCGCGCTCGAGCTGCAGGCGGATGGCGCGAAGCTGCTCGACGTCCGCGCGCCGCGCGAATACGCGAAGGGCCACGCGCGCGGCAGCCTCAACGTCGGTCTGAAGGGCAAGTTCGCGACGTGGGCGGGCACGGTGCTCTCGCCGAAGGATCGGATCGTGGTGATCGCGGACCCGGGGGCCGAGCGCGAGGCGGCGATGCGGCTCGGTCGCATCGGGCTCGATCGGGTGGAGGGCTATCTCGACGGCGGAGTCGCTTCGCTGGGCGACGATCTCGTCGTTCTCGACGAGATCGAGGTCGGAGCGCTCGCGGAGGAGCTCGAGCGCAAGGACGACCTCGTGGTCCTCGACGTGCGCGCGCCGGGCGAGCGTGAGGCGGGCCACATCGAGGGCAGCCTGCACATCCCGCTGGGCGAGCTGCCGAAGCGGATCCGCGACGTGCCGACCGAGAAGCGCGTCGCGGTCGTGTGCAAGAGCGGCTATCGCTCGACGGTGTCGTCGAGCCTCCTGGCCCTGCACGGCCACGCGCGGCTCGTGAACGTCGTCGGCGGCATGGACGCATGGGCCGTAGCCGCCCTGCCCGTCCGCGTGCCAGCGGGGGCCTCGGGCGAAAACTGCACATGAAGGCCCTCGATGCGGCCGCAGCGTCGCGATTCCAAGTTTCTTGGCGTGGCGCGAGGGGCCACTCCATTCGTCCGATCGACGCCGCCGGTGGCGTCGTTTGTCTCCCTGATTGCTTCCGCCGACCCTATGACGAAACTGGCCTCCACGCTGACGAGAACGCTCCGCAAGCACTTCAAGCCCTTCTACACGAACTTCCCTCCCGGCCGCCCGCTGGAGCTGGGGGACGTTGGGTTCCTGCGCGACAAGCAGTTCATCCGGCAGGGCAACCTCCGGGACATCGACGGGATCAGCCCGATCACCGTCCGACCCGACTCCAACGGCAACCACTACGAGTTCTCGTCGTCCGGTGAGGTGTCCCTCGGTTTCACCGGGAAGGGACAGGTCGACGCTACCGGCGTCGTCGCGGCCAAGGCGAAGGTCGACATCAGCTTCAGCAAGAAGAGGGCGGTCTTCTTCAACGCGGCGGACTGCACCGTCGAGTCGATCGACAACCTGCTCGTCGTCGGAGACGAGGTCATGTCGCTCTGGCGCGAGAAGCGCTGGAACCCGCGGATGGTGATCGTGACGACGCTCGTCCGTGCCGGGAACATGACGCTGGTCGTGTCCGGCTCCTCGGGCGCTTCCATCGAGATCCAGGCCGACGCGGACGCCGTCCAGGATCTCGATCTCACCGATGCCGGGATCGGCCTCACGGCACGCAGCTCCAAGAGCCTCGCGTTCAAGTCGGTGGGCGAGACGGGCCACAACCCGCTCCTCAGCGTGTCCGGCGTTCGGAAGCGCTTCTGGCGCCCCGACGACTTCACGCTGAAGTCGATCGCGGTCGAGGGCGCTGAAGCCAACCCGCCCTGGTACATCGACCACGACTGCGAAGACGAGTGCCGCAGCGGAGACGGCGCCGTCTTCGGGTCGATCGAATGAGCTGAGAGAGGGACCCGGGCCCGTGCCCGGGGACGCCGGCCGCGCGCTGAGCACCGCTGGAGGCGGCGCTCAGCG
>JBCBNC010000086.1:0-6394 GCA_039821985.1 Planctomycetota bacterium | reverse complement strand
TCGATGGACTTCGTTTCGGACTCCGTCGACGGAGGACGCACGATGCGAGTCTTCGCGGCGGTGGACGATCACTCCCGTCGCTGCGTGGCGCTCGAGTTCGACGTCGCGCTGCCGGCCGAGCGCGTGACGCGAGTCCTCGACCAGGCGATCGAGACCTACGGCAAGCCGAAGGCGATCCGGACCGACAACGGGCCAGAATTCACCAGCCGTGCCTTCGACGCGTGGGCCTACCGCCACGGAATCGAGCATCACTTCATCCGGCCCGGCAAGCCGATCGAGAACGCGTTCGCGGAGAGCTTCAACGGGCGTCTGCGCGACGAGCTCCTCAACCAGCACTGCTTCGAGGACCTACGCCACGCCCGCGACCTCGGCGAGGACTGGCGCGACGACTACAACCACGTCAGGCCGCACACCGCCCTCGGCGGGCGCAGCCCCGAGCAGTACATCGCGGAGGCCCCGGGGGCCCATGGGCCCCCGGGGCCTCCGCGGGCCGCAACTTCACTGATTCCAGCAACCCTTCAGGCGCAGGCCTGACCGCCCGGGATCCCAGCTACTCGCGGACCGAACTCGGGGGTTGCCTCAGTTCCCTCCGAGGATGCTGCTCAATCGCCGCACTCCGTATCGGTCCCGCCGCGTCCGCGTGCGTTGACGGCACGTCGCTACGCACGGGCCTCCCGAGGTGACTGGCTTGCGCGCTCCGTGCTTGAGGGAGTACCGAGTGCGGTGATTTAGCGACAAGTGGAGTACTGAGTGCGGTGATCTAGCGAAGTGTTCGGAGGGAGAGGCGTCGGCGTGCGGACTCGTCGTTCTCTCGGAACACTTCGCTACATGGCCGCACTCAGTCTTCGCGTGGCGCCCCGAACCACTCCCGGATGGGAGTCTCGCCAAGCCCCGGCGAGGGTCAGTGCATTCCCCCGAACTGTGCGGACAGTCTCGGGTACCTCTCGGGCAGGTCATCTGGATCCCAGTCGCGACCTTTCGGCTCGCCCTCCGGCACGACTCCTTCCTCGCGGGGGATGCCGTCGAAGTCGATTCCTCGTTGCTCGAGGACTTGGCTCCCGACGTACCACAGCAACTCATTCTCCGGAAACTCGTTGGGGCCGAAGAATGGACCCAGATCGTCCGGGTTCGTCCGCGCTGTTTCGAACGCGCGCTCGCCCAGCCCGAGGATCCAGCAGCGGAAGTAGGCGAAGCCGTCGTCGCTCATCCCGTGGCACGCGGTATGTCCGGCTCCCCAGACCTCCCAGGAGTTGAGGGCAGCGAGGCCGCCGTCGAAGCTCTGTACGAATCGGACGACGTCCTCGGTCGGATGCGCCTCGAGCACGGTCCGCAGGGCGCTCGTGTCGGCGCTCGCAGCAGGACGTTGAGTTCGCGAGCGCGCTTCGTCGATGGTGGCCCAGAAGGACGGGGTGGGAAGCTGCGTGTTCATTCCTGAAGTGGTGGGGCGGTGGGCAGTGCGTAGTAGCGAGCCTGGTTCAGGATCACACCGCATCGCGGTCATACGCGATAGGGCGCCGCTCCCGACGCCCAAGGGCACTGCAAACACAGCGTGCGGTGCTTCCCCGCCACTTCAGCCTTCCGAGCGGAGACCCGCCCGACAACTCAAAGAGACGAAGAAGCACCGCACGTGCGACTCACCCAGCCGCGAGCGCTACTGCGCCGAGGCCTGGCAGGCGAGCGTGCCCTGGATGAACTGATTCCGAGCTTCCCACTCCTCGTCGCAGTTCACCGGCACCGGATTGTGGGTGAGGCAGCAGTGGTACATCGTGGCGTTGTAGAGGCCGAAGGCGGCGCACTGCGCGCTGTTGGCATCATCCAGCATGTCGTCGATTGCGTCGTCGACCGCCTTGCCGATGCCGTTGCCTGCGACGACCAGTTGACCCGCACCTGCGATGGCCGCTCCGCCTGCGGTTCCGGAGATCACCGCACCAGCAAACGCAACGGCCGAGCCTCCGGTCGGAGCCGCGGCGACCGCCGCGGCTTTCGCGGCGGGGATCGATGCGGCCGCTCCGCTGGCTGCGCCGAGCCACATCGTCGTTCCGATCCCCTGGAGGCTGTTCTTCAGGTGGTTCTTCACAGCGTCGTTCGCGACGCTGTCGTAGTTTCCGATCATGTCCTGGATCAGGTGACCCGTCTGCCTCAGGTTGTCCGAAGCGGCGCTCTCACACTCCTCCAGGCTCCCCGCGGCCGTGGCTCCCTGGCTCAGGTGCGGTGACGAAGAGGCATAGAAGGCCGGCTCGTTCCCGTGGCTCGCGAGCCAGGCGTCGAACGAGCCAGGGGCGCTGAACCCGTCGTTCGCAGCGATCGACATGGCCTCCGCGATCTCCGCAGCCGACAGCGGGCCCGGCTTGTAGGTTGCGAACGGCAGGAAGGCGCAGGCGGACAGGTCCGGGTCGTAGGGGTAGTCCGTGTCGCTCAGGTGCTCGGTGTTGATGCGGACCGCGAACCCGACGGTGGGCTCGCTGCTCCCGATCGCGCATGCGTAGGTGTACACCTGGAAGGTCTGGGGATCGAAGCCCTGGAGGGGGGCGGCCGGGGCCGCGTCGACCTCGAACAGCGCCAGGCCCTGGAGCCCGACGATCTCATGGGGCGTCGTGCCCTCCCAGCCGATGGCGAGGGTCGGGATGTCGGGGCTGAAGACCACGAAGCTCGAGTTCAGGACGTACGGAGCCGCGAAGTTCTCGGTCCAGGTCGAGATGAGCGTGCCTGCGATCTGACTGTCATTGACGCCGAAGTTCAGGACGTCGGAGATCTGCGCGAGCTTCTGGTAGGGAAGCAGCGTTCCCTCCATGAGCTGTACCTCGTCGTAGAAGAACGGGTCGAACGAGGCGACGAGGTCGCCCCACTGCGCGGAAGCGATTGGGGAGGTGCAGGCCGCTGCGAGAGCGAGGTGGGCAAAGCGCATGATTCGATTCAGGAAGGGCGCGGGACCCGTGGGGGGCCGCGTGGTGATGTGCATGCGATGGGCCAGGGGGGGCCGAGCGGCTCCGGAGCTCCATCGCGCGCTGGGCGGACCAGCGCGACGCCCTCGTGTCGTTCGAATCCGAGAGGTCTCACGAATCCCCAGCTTCTTGCAGCGCGAGTTCGAGGCGGCACGGGCTCACGCTCCATCCCGACCAGAAGCGCGGCCGACGTCAGCGAGGGCGCTCTCGTGCCTCTCTCGTTCGAGTCGGAGCGACACCATGCGCGCCCGGAAAGGTGGCTCTCCGCCCCATCGGGGCAGCGATCAGGACTTCGTGCAACGGCGCGAATGGGTGACGCGTCCATCACACGTCGGGCTCCCGGGTCCACGCGTTGGCGCGCTCGGTACTTGAGACGCGGGGGTCGCGGGTCCTACGAGAGACATGGGCGCCGCGTCCATCCGGCGCGGGGCCCCTCGATTCGCATTCTGCCCGCCAACCTCATCGCGAACCTTCTATGCGCAGCTTGCTCGCTCTGCTCGTCGGCCTCGGATCCCTCCAGGCCGCACTCATCGCCCAGACGTCCACGGTCACGATCGGCATCGATGATCTCTTCGATCCCGCCGGTGACGAGACGCCGGTGCTCCCGCCCGAACTCGCCCAGTTCACGACGACGTCGAACGGGCCCCCGCTGCCCTTCGACCTCGTTCCGTCCAGCGCGAGTGAGATCAACCGCCTGGTGGCGGCGCGGATCACGCTCCCTGCCGGGATCGGAGGTCTCCGTTCCGCGCGGCTCCGTGGCCGGGTTCAGCCCTCGTCGAGCACGTCGCAGACGGCGGGCGACCTGATCATCCTTGCGGCCATCACGGATCCGAACGTGGCCGTCTGCGACCTCCCGCGCGCCGCCTTCTACTTCAGCTCAGCGCCGCCCGCGCCGACTCCGTCGTGCCTGGCTCAACCGGACATTGCGATCAACCTCGGCTTCGCCGGTTGGGGCGCTGGCGGACCCGCACAGCTCTTCGACATCGACTTGGGGGCCGCGCTCGTCGAGTGTCCGTCCACCTGCAGCGCGGGGACCGCACTCGAGCTGCTCGCCAGCGAGGGCTTCATCGACGTGCTGGTCGGCGACGAGACGGGCGTCGACTTCCTCGAACTCGAGTACGAGGCGGTGGGGGCGGTGACGTGCGACGACCTATCCGTGAACTCCACGGGCCGCGTCGGGCGGATCGCGCTCGTGGGCTCGACCAGCATCGGGCAGAACGACCTGCGGCTCCGGGGTACGGACTTCCCCAGCACGCAGTTCGGTCTGGTCGCGATGGGGCGCAACGCGCAATCGGTGCCGGCTGGTGATCTCGGGCCGTGCCTCGCCTCGCCGATCGGGCGGGGACCTGTGGTGTCGACGGATTCCGCGGGGGACCTGGGCCTTGCACTCGATCTCTCCATGCTGGCGCAGCCGCTCGGTCCAGTCGGCGCGGTGGCGGGAGAGACGTGGATCTTTCAGTACTGGCACCGCGACCTGCCGTCGACAGATCCGGCCTACCGATTCTCACGCGCGGTCGAGGTCGTCGTGACGCCTTGACGGCAGGGCGCGAGCGCGATGGTGGTCCGTCACTTCCTTCTCCCGCAGGACGCGTTGCTCAGCAGCGAGAAGTGGCGGACGATCTCCTCACTCCGTAGTCCCCGTGTCCTTCACGCCGTGATGCGAGCACCCGCGCAAACGGCCGAGGCACGGTAGCCTCCACGGATGAGCTTCACGATCGACCCGCGCGCTCTCACCGCACTCGCCCTGGCCCTCGCACCCGCAGCCGACGCGGCGAACGTCACGATCGAGGCGCAGTCCACGGTCGCGGTCGCGAGCGTCGGCGCCGGGAGCGCCTTCGCCGGAGTCCAAGCAGGCGATCCCGTCCTCGTCGTGCTCCACGTCGTCACCCCCGGCACCGACATCGCCCCGGGCCAGTTCACTCGCTACGACCTCGACGCGGCGTCGAGCACGGTCACGGTCGGCGGCGTCATGCAGACGCTCGGCTCGGGGACCGTCGCGATCCAGAACGACTTCCCCGTCGCGGACGGGATCCGTCAGGGAGGAGGCCCGCTGCCCGGCGGCGAGACGCTCACCCTCGACGTGTCGCAGTCGTCCGGCACGATCTTCTCGAGCACCGACATCCTCGCGAACACCGGCACGTGGGGCCCATCGACGTGGGCCTCCTTCCAGTTCACGATCACCGGCGGCGGCACTTTCATCGAGTTCGATCTGCCCACGATCACGATCGACCAGGGCTCGATCCTCACGACGAACTTCTGCCCCCAGCCGCCGAACAGTTCGGGCGCCAGCGCGACGATCTCGGCCTTCGGAACGACCGACCTCGCGCAGAACGACGTCACGCTCGTCGCGTCGGACGTTCCGGCGGGCCAGTTCGGCATCTTCCTGAACTCGACGACCCCGACGTCCACGCCGCTCGGTGCCGGGTTCCTCTGCCTCGGTGGGCAGATCGGCCGCTTCAACGGTCCGTCGCAGATCCAGCAGGCGGACGCGGCGGGAGCGTTCGAGCTCCGCCTCGACCTCACGCAGGTGCCGACGCCGTCCGCGCTCGTCGCGGTCCAGTCGGGCGAGACCTGGTACTACCAGGCGTGGTTCCGGGACGTCCCCGTCAGCGGGAGCGCATTCGGACTGACGGACGCAATGTCCGTCTTCTATCCGTAGCTCCGCGCGACGGCCTTCGGTCGATACCGAGGCGTGCCCGCGTGATCGATCTAATCCCCGCGCCGTCGCTGGTTCCCCTGCACCGCGGCCCAGAGCGCGAACAGGATCGCGAGCCCAAGGAGGCCGAGGGCGAGCGCGCTGTCGAGCAATCCCTGAAGGCCTCCGCCGAAGAGGCCGAGCGCGGCCATGTTGTGGCTGGGGGCGTCCATCCGCCCCAAAGGTAGCGCGACCTCAGCACGCCGCATGGTCCGCGAGCCGTCATGTTCTTCGTCACGAAAGCCGACCCGAGACCCTGCCGCGGCGCCGTGTGCAGAAAAGATCATTCCGGTGCGCCGAGCGCGTCGACTCTCCGCGAGGTCCGCCTCGCGAGTCGGTGATCCCGCGACGTCGAGATGTGGCGAAGAGTTACGGGAATGCGCGCCGCCTTCCCATGGGCGGGGGATTCGCCGCCGCGGCGCCCGGCGACACGCGGCGCGCCCAGGTCTGGTGCCGCAGCAGCGCCGCGTCCGGTCCGGCCAGCAACTTCACCGGCGCGATCGCGATCGATCTGGGGTGAGGCGGGCGTTGGGCGCTCGCGTCGTCGAGCGAAGCCTGCGTTTTGCGCGGCGCCGACGATGCGGTTCGCACTCGCCGGCGCCGCTCGATCGCGGGCCTCCGCTGCGCCGCGTCACCAGGCCCGCATCAAGCAACCGTTCGTGTAGTTGCTCGTCGGCACACCGCTCGCGTCGAAGTCGCGGAACCAGACCTGGAAGTAGGTCGACGTTCCGATCGGAACGACCGTCCCCCCGAGTCC
>JBCBNC010000085.1:0-7097 GCA_039821985.1 Planctomycetota bacterium | reverse complement strand
GCGCATTCCGTCTTGGGGACTTCGTTCACTTCTGCAGGTTTATCTCGCTGATCCATGCTGAGCAGCAGACCCCTCCCGAGGAGGAGCAAGAGCACGAGGGAGCCTTGTGAACTCGCAGAAGTGAACGAAGTCCCCAAGACGGAATGCGCCTCCGCTTTCCTGGGTCTCCCAGTAGCTGTCGCGAATACCCGCCCAGTCGCGAGCTGGCAACTCGCCGACGCGCCAGGGTGCTCTGATCGTGTTGATCTGGGCGGCATCGCGTGCATAGACGCTCATGTTCGTACGCTTTGACGCAACCTGTCCGGCTTCGGGTGAGTCCTTCAGATCGCCAAACTGGAAAGCGAACACCGAGGCAGACGAATTCGCCGACAAACACTCATCAATAACGGCGGAGATATGTGCATCCGCATAGGAGAATCCGCAGCTTACCAGCAGTGTATCTGGTAGGAGCAGGAAAGTGCGGAGGCGGTCAAAGAGAGCGGTGAAGGGTAGCTTCTGAATGTGTTCGTACTTGAGATGGTCCGGGTAGATCAGGCTCGTGGCGTCTCGCCCTCCGGCTCGAACGACATTGCCTCCGGACTCCCGCCACCCTATCGATCCGTGGAGCTTCCAAACCCGAGCCCAGCGAGACGGGAGGTCATCTCGCGCAATGCTCGCTGGATCGAAGAACGGCTCGTGAGCTCCAGTGAAGCCGTCGAAAAACGGAATCTCTGCCCGCTCCAAAGCCTCCTCTATCAGGAGGTCATAGTTCGACGTAAAGACCTCGACTGGATGTGCGCGCGCCGTGCCACCGATCCATGCAGCAAGTTCCGTGAATGCATTGTGCTCCGTGGGCAGTTGTGCCGCGGCAAGCTTTCCGATGCTCGTGCAGATCCTCTCCGCGAGGTCGAGGAAGCCAGCCTCGTCCACGCCGTGGAGTTGATGCGAGCCGATCAGAGCGGACAAAGAACGGACACGGGAAAGGACGTGCTCGATGTTCGAGCCCTCCGGTAGATCGGTCCGGACAGACTCCAAGACGCCGTTGCTGTCATCGAGGGCCTCCAGCACGCTGGAAGTGAGTCCGGCTATGGCGGGGATTAGGGCCTCACCGTCGGGATCAAGTTGCCCGGTCGCTATGTCGACCCTAATGCTCGCTGGCGCCCCAGCTCCAAGGAGCACGCCGATCCGCTTCCGCCCCTGGGCGAGGATCTGTCGTAGCTCCGACATGTACCTGTCGGGGTTGTGGACGGTATCAGGCATTCTCTATTACTCCTCGGCGCCATGCGGACGTCGCAGTCGCCACTTTGGCGTCGCCGGCGCCCGAGGATACCGAGACGCGCTCGCTGTCGTACTAATTCGGACCGGTCCGCGAGAAGCCGGCGGCGGCACCAGCGCAGTCGAGCGCAGGCGGCGCACGACGGGCCGGCCAGGGTAGCGAGGTTGCCCCGCGGTACCGAGCCGCGTTCGATCTCGCCAGTCTTTCCAACTGTCGCACTCGCAGATTCTCCGCAGGCCCAAGACCGCATCATCCGCGCCACGGCCTCACGTGTCACGTACTACGCTGCAGGCGCGTAGCTGGGTCACTCGTGCAAGAGCCACTCGCGGTGCGTACGGAAGATCCGCGCGCAGTTGGAGTCACCGCTCCCGACTGGGTTCTGATCGCAACCCAGACTTCCGGGGCCAGCAGTCGGCACATGGGCCCCGGAGGATCAACCGCTCATCCACCGTCGGCCCTCGCTGGTGATTCCCGAGGGGAACCAGCTCGACCTCTCGAGCGAGCGTGTCGACGGCGCCGATGCGGCGCGCGGTCAGTGGTTGGGAATACTGGCGAGATCGAACGCGGCTCGGTAGCGCGGCTACGGCTCGGTAGCGCCGCTATCCATTGGGCGTGATTCCGACGGTGGCTCCAAGTCGTGCGTAGTCCGTCCTACTCAGTGACCATTATCGCCGCCTTACCATCGACGACCCAAACTGCGCCGACCGCGCAATCTCGCAAGTGCTTCTGCCGCTCAAGCTCTGCAGAAATGCCAGCATCGCGATCTCCTTTCCAGATGGCCAGCCGCTCTCCGTCATCGACGTCACGCAGATAGAGCGTATCGAGTTCATGCTCACGAGTCCCTATCGCAGCAAGGATTCGCCGAGGGGGGACGATGTAATCCACGGTGACTTCCGCCTCGTGAATGTGTTGATTCGCTTCTCCAGAGACTCCCATCTGCGCCAAGAGTCGGCAGACATCGTCACTTGGCCCAAGCTGTTCGTCCCACTCACCTGCCTGCGGAATCGCCGCGATAACGATGTATCCGTTCGGAACACTCGAAGTCCCCGCAAACGAACGCGCCACGCTGCAGTTCGTCGAGAACGACAGGAATTGAGTCGACTGAGGACCGGCAGAGGCGTAAGCCACCTGATCGAGCCGATGTAGAGCCGCTAGAAGACTATTATATGCGGAGGCTATTAGCGGGGGTTTCACGCCTTCCGTTGCGTACCAAGAGCGTACCACTGACAGGGCATCGGCGTGCGGTAAACCGCTACCAAAGTACGTCTCGGTGAGCACGTGCCAGGCTTTCCAATCCTGATCGATCGACTGCCCGCGGACTGCGCGCCGCTTATCACGGTCGAGAAGAACATGTGATTTCAAGCCGAGCCCGAAGATGTAGTTCACCGCGCTCGCTTCGGGATCGTCATGGTTCCGCTTGGCCGACGGGAATGAGCTCGCGTCCAAGCCGCGGTATACGACGCGTCCAGCGTGCTTCCTGACTTCGACCAGTAGGTTATCTAGACTAGTGAGCGCGTCGTCGATCGAGTGTTCTCGATGTGCACCGGTGCCAACGAGTAGCGCTGACGTGCACGCGCGCGAGTGGTGATGACGGAGCTCAGCCTTGATTGCCTGCGCCCCGCCTGCCTTCGCTTCGTCATCCATGAAAGTACCATAACTCTACGGCCGTTTCGACTGAATAACCCATGCGAAAATCAGCGTCGCATTGCTTCCTGCCGGTAGTCCCGAACTGTGGCTACCTAGTCGCGAACGGAGGCTGCGGTGGGGATCATGCACACATCTGCCGAGAGTCGAGATTCAGGAGACTCTCTGCGCTCGAGGTCGCTCGATTCGATCGCTAGCCTCAGCCTTCATGCCCCCATCGGAGATCGATAGCGGCGGGCCCGCCTTCAACTGGCCTGCTGGGCTCTACGAGGAGGTGCTGACCGAGGCTCGGCGGCGCTCGCTTGGGCAAGCGGGTCGGCACGAGGGCGAGGTCGGCGACGAGGAGCTCGGCGGTGTCCTCGGTGACTACCTCGCCCGCTGCATCCACCTCGCGATGGAGCGCGCTCCTTCGAACGAGGAGCGGCTCGCCCTCGCTCAGGCGGTGCTCGACCGGACCGCCGCCCTCCTCGGACCCGACACGCTCGAGCACGACGACACCATCCTCGAGCCTGTCGCTCTCCTCCAGGAGGTCTTCGGGGACACGGAAGCCGCCCTCGCCGGCCCACAGCCTGCCCCCTCCCCCCTCCCCCCGCCCCGCTGTTCCCCTCTCCTCCAACGACATCCTCACCAACCTCCGGGACGAGGCCCGGATCGGGGAGGAGGTCAAAGCGGAGCTCGCGTCCTCCGACCGCGTGGACCTCCTCTGCTCGTTCCTGATCCACTCCGGGTTCCGGGTCATCGAAGAGGCGCTCCAGCGCTTCTTCGAGCGCGGCGGGCGGCTGCGCGTCCTCACCACCACCTACGTCGGCATCACCGAGCGGCGCGTGCTCGAGCGCCTCGTCGAGATGGGCGCCCAGGTGCGCGTCTCCTACGGGCGGAGGACGAAGCTCCACGCGAAGAGCTGGATCTTAGAGCGCGACACCGGGTTCTCGACCGCGTTCATCGGCTCGTCCAACCTGAGCCACTCCGCTCTTCTCGACGGGATCGAGTGGAACGTGTGGCTCGCTGCCGTGCGGGACCCCGTGACCTTCGGGAAGATCCGCGGCACGTTCGAGCGCTACTGGTCCGGCGGGGACTTCGAGGACTTTGACGCGGACCGCTTCGAGGACGAGCGGCGTGCGGCCAAGGGGAGTGGCAGCGGCGGAGACGCTGCGCACGTCGCTTCGAACCTCCTTGCGATCGACCTGCGGCCCTACCCCTTCCAGCGTGAGATCCTCGACCAGCTCCACGCCGAGCGCCGCGTACACGGGCGGGATCGGGCGCTTGTCGTTGCTGCGCCCGGGACCGGGAAGACCGTCATTGCGGCGCTCGACTTCGCGCGGGCGCGGCGGGAGAAGGCGGATCTCTCTCTGCTCTTCATCGCGCACCGGAAGGAGATCCTTGTGAAGAGCCGCGCGACGATCCGGCACGCGCTGCGGGACACGCGCTTCGGCGAGCTCATGGTGGATGGAGCGACGCCGAAGGCGGCGCGCGCAGTGTTTGCAACCTTCCAAAGCCTGAGCGCGGGCGCCATCGAGGCGCTCGCGCCCGACGCCTTCGACTGGGTGATCGTCGACGAGCTCCACCACGCCGAGGCGCAGAGGGGCCGCGCCTCGCTGCAGCGTTCGAGACCCTGATTCCTGCTCGACGTGACTGCAACGCCCGAAGGCGCGGAACGTGATCCGGGCGCCGGCAACGTCAGCAGCGCCCTTCGGCTTGCAAGAGCAACCGGCGAATCAGGAGTGACCGTGGTGCGCTCTTGAACGCGACCGGGGCCAACTACGATTCAGTTGCGAGGCCGTCGGCCTGATCGTCACCCGGACCCTCGGGGGCATCTGTCCTCGGCTACGACTGCTTCGAGCCAATGGGCCAGGACTCGTATGCTCCGAGCGCTATTCCAGCCAATCCGAATGCAAGGCTGGCCCAGTAGAGCTTGTGGTGAATCGCGCGATTGGCCGGCCTGCTGCATTCGACGCCGAGGGTTACCCAGGGACACGCGCCATACACACGACGTGCGATGAGGACGCTAGCGTTGGCCCCCGAGACGATGCAAAGAAAGACCTGCAGAGCAAATAGACCGATGAACGACCCTCGCTCGTTCACTCCCAATGAGCTCGCGAGTGTCGCGATGACGGGAGGAGTCGCAAGGTAGAGTCCGAGGTGGAATTTGATGTAGTCGTAGGCACGATCCGACGCCTTCTCGGCGTCCGTTCTCTCTTCAGAGCATGAGCACATGGGTAGAGGGATACCGCACACCATCAAGTTGCACAACTCGGCTTGATTGCAGCGGAATCGCCGAACGCCGCATCGCGTGCGGCTCGATGCGTGCCCTTCTACATGTCATCCGCCATCTGACCGGGCAGTTGCGTGTGTTCAACTTGCTGCCCTGCCCCTTGCCGGCACTACGCCTGTCCGTTCGTGAGTAGGCAGAGGAACTCAGATCTGCCGCGGTGGTTTTGCGCACTCGGTGGGGCTTGCATTGCAATCGCTACCGCCTGGCACGCGAGCCGAGAGGCACGCGACTGGAGACTACGCGCCTGGGCACTCGAGCCCTCGTGAGCTCAAGTCTTGGGATGTGTGCCCGGGTGCGTCGACGACTTGGACGGCGGCACGCGGGTTTCGCCATGGAGGCGGCGGGGCCGGATGAGACGGCGCTCGCTCGGTGCCTCGCGCGGGCGACGCACGTGGATGACCCGGCGAGGCTGGATGCCCTGGAGGCTGTGAGCACCGGCGAGCTCGAGGGTGTGCCGGAGTCGACGCTGGGCGTCGTGTATGCGCTCCTGGCTGGGCACACGAGCCGGAGTTAGCCGAAAGCCCGGTAACGAGTGCGGTGATCCAGCGACATGCTTGGGCAAGGGGGGGATCCCCACGACGGTGGGCACACGTCTCGCGCCGAACATGTCGCTGGATCACCGCACTCTGCCCGACGCCCGAGCGAAAACCCGCCATCGGCTACGCTCGTGCGCCCCGCCTCATCGCCGTCCACTCGCAACATGACGCTCACCTGGACCCGAACGGCCTTCGCCGTCGCCGCTCTCACACTCTGCGCCTCATCCGTCGAGGCCCGGCAAGGCTGCGTGCAGACCGAGATCGACCCGACCTTCGCGACCGTCTCCGTCTCGGACGACGGCACCGTCGAACTCGGCTACGTCCTGCCGTCCGCCCGGGCCGCAGTACGCGACGCGTCCGGGGTCCACCTGCTGCCGGGATCGAACGTGCAGGTCGGAGCCGGCGGGTTGAGCGCGGACGGTACGGTCGCGGTGGGGAACGTCGGGTTCCGGCCCGCGCGGTGGGACGGCCCTGCGTTCGACACCCTCGTCCTCCTTCCGCCCCAGTCGTCGGGTGTGATCGGGTTCGGCCAGGCGACCGGCGTTTCGGCGGACGGCTCCGTCCTCGTCGGGCAGGTGGACTCGACGACGGTCTGGGAGGAGGCCTCGCGCTGGGTCGGCGGCGTGATGGAGCCCCTCGGCACCGGGCTCATGTCGAACGCGACGGCGGTGACGCCCGACGGGGACACCATCGTCGGGACGCGCAACCGCAACTACGGCGGCCCCGCGTTCGTCTGGCGTGCGGGCACCGGAGCGCAGGACATCCCGGGCATGGCGGTCGCGACTCCGACCGACGTGTCCGACGACGGCCAGGTCGTGGTGGGAATGGAAGGGCTGAATGGCATCCTCGGCGGTGCGCTGCCCGATGCCTTCGTCTGGTCTCCGACCCTCGGGCTCGTGCGCCCGCTCCTCCATCACCCCCTCTCGTCCCGCTTCTCCGCGGTGAGCCCCGACGGATCCGTGGCCTACGGCTCGATGGACACCGCGACGGGGACGGTCTTCGTCGCGTGGTCGGAGGCGACAGGGATCGTCGAACTCGATCCCGGTGGGACGTCGGACCCCAGCGCTCCTCCGATGAGCGCGGCCTTCCGAGGGCTCGATCCCCTGCGCGGGGAGCTGTTCGTGTGGGAGGGATCGCTGGGTCTGCGCGTCCCCATCAGCCCGGTCGGGGTCGAGGCCTGCGTCGCGTCGCCGAGGCACTCGGGCGGGTGCCGAGCGCACGCGCGGGCGCTCGGGTCGACCACCGTCGGCGACAACGACCTGCGCATCCGGGCGGTGTCGATGCCCGCAAACGTCTTCGGCTTCTTCATCGCCGGGCGCACCATCGATCCCGTGCCGTTGACCTCGAGCGCGGGGCCCCTGTGCCTGGGTGGACCGCTCGGCCGGCTCAT
>JBCBNC010000084.1:0-7672 GCA_039821985.1 Planctomycetota bacterium | reverse complement strand
CGGGCGACACGGCAACGCAGGTCGCGACCAAGATCACCGCCGCCATCGCGAGCCGGACCGACCTCCCGGTCACGGCGTCATCGACGTCGGGCACGGTCACGCTCACCGCCAAGCACGACGGCACGATCGGGAACCAGATCGACGTGCGCGTCGCGGCCCTCGAGGACGAGCGTGTGCCGACGGGCGTCTCGATCACCGTCGGCGCGATGGTCGACGGTGCCGGCGAGCCCGACCTCGACTCGGCGCTCGAGGCCCTCGGCGACGAGCAGTACCACGTGCTCGCGACGCCGTACACCGAGACCGCGGCACTCACCGCCATCGTCGACGAGGTCGAGCAGCGCGCGGAGGCGACCCGGCAGCTCGGCGGGATCGCGGTCGCGGCCAGCACGGCCGCGCTCGCCACCCTCGAGGCCCTCGGCGGCGCCCGCAACTCGGAGCGGCTCGTGCTCCTGGGCGCGCCGGCCGCGCCGAGCTCGCCCTGGCAGTGGGCCGCAGCCCTCGCCGGCGCGCTCGCCCGCGAGGGGCAGAACGACCCCGCACGGCCGCTCACCACGGTCGAGCTCGAGGGCATCCTCCCCGCGCGGGCGGCCGACCGCCCGAACGACCTCGAGCGCGACGCGCTCCTCCGCACAGGGGTCGCGACGACCGTCGTGAACGCGGGCGGGAACGCCGCCATCGAGCGCGTCATCACGACCTACCGCCAGAACGACCTCGGCGCCGAGGACCCGACCTTCCTCGACGTCCAGTCCGTGCTGACCCTCGAGCTCATCCGGTTCGAGATGCGCCAGCTCGGTGGGAAGTTCGCCCGCTTCAAGGTCGCGGACGACGGAGAGGTGTTCGCGCCCGGGCAAGAGGTGCTCACGCCGAACGCGCTCAAAGGCGAGATCGTCGCGCTCTACGCGGGGTGGGTCGAACGCGGCCTCTGCGAGAACTCGGACGAGTTCGGGTCGTCGCTCATCGTGGAGCGCGACCCGACGGACCGCTCGAGGCTCAACGTCTCGATGAACCCGGACATCGTCAACGCGCTCCGCGTCCTCGGCGTCCGCGTCATCCTCACCCTCTGATCCAGAGCCGGACACCATGACGAATCAGCGCATCTCAGGCATCGCCTACCTGAAGGTCGACGGCCGTCTCTACGAGACGATGGGCGAGTTCACGATCAACCCCGGCCAGCCCATGCGCGAGGGAGTGATCGGGACAAGCCGCGTCGTGGGCTACGACGAGAAGCCTCAGATCCCCAGCTTCACGGGCAAGATCGTCCTCACGCGCGAGCTGTCGCTCGTCGACGTGGTGAACCTCGTCGGCGTGACCGTGCAGATTGAGGGCCCGAACGGCACCACACACGTGCTCCGCGAGGCGTGGTTCGCGGGCGAGGGCACGTACACGACGGGCAACGGCGAGATCGCCGTGAAGTTCGAAGGCGCCTCCTACGAGGAGATCCAGGCCGCGTAGGCCGCGCGACACCCACCAGGCTACGACCAGACCGATGGAACACACGACGGCCGCCGCGGCGGCACCCGAGCCCGAGATCGTCCACACGCTGACGCTCCGCAAGCCGATCAAGTTCGGCAGCGAGACCATCAGCGAGCTCCGCTTCCGCGAGGCGATCGGCAAGGACATGGACGAGCTCCCGGCCGGTGGCGGCGACATCACCATGGGCGCCTTTCGCCGTATCGGTGCTCGACTCTGCGGACGCTCGCCGGCCGAGCTCGATGGCCTGCACCCGAAGGACGCGCTCGAGGTCGTGAGGATCACGGACCAACTGTTGGGGGGCGATGGCCCCCCAACTGGCGAGACGTCGTAGCGCACGTCGCCGCGGCTCTGCACTGGAGCCCCCACCACCTCCTCGAGAGAACCTGGCCGCAGATCGAGAGGTGGGCGAAGACCGTCGAGCGGCTGAGACCAAAGGAGTAGGCCCCAGGGAGGGGGCGGAACGCCGCGATGACCAGCAAGTTCAAGCTGGCGACCGAACTGACGGCGCGCGACAGGTCCGCGACCGCCTTCTCGTCTGTGAGCAAGCGCGCCGGCGCGCTTGGCAAGCAGATGAAGCGCGTCGGCCGCAACCTGTCGGTCTCGCTCACCGCGCCGGTGTCGGCCGCAGGGTTCGCGATCGGCAGGACGGCGTTCCAGTACGAAAAGTCGATGAACCTCGTGAACGCCGTCACGGGGGCGACGGCCGAGGAGTACCAGTCCCTCCGCGACATGGCGCGCGAGCTTGGCCGGACGACGCAGTTCTCGGCGAGCGACTCCGCGGGCGCGATGGCGTTCCTCGGCAAGGCCAGCCTGAACACGCAGCAGATCCTCCAGGCGATGCCGAACGTGCTCGACCTCGCGGCCGCGGGAGAGCTCAGCATGGCGGAGGCGGCCCAGACCGCGTCGCAGACGATGAAGGCCTTCGGGCTGGAGGCGTCGGAGATGGCGAACGTCGCCGACCTCCTGGCGAACGCCGCGGTGACGTCGAACACGGACGTACTGCAGCTCAAGGAGGCGCTGAAGTTCGTCGGGCCGGTCGCGCGGGGTTCGAACGTGGCCCTGACGGACACGGTCACCCTCATCGGGATGCTGAGCGACAACGGCGTTCAAGCCGAGATGGCGGGCACGTCGCTGCGCGGCATGCTGAGTCAGCTCGCGGCAGAGTCGCCGGCGACGACCAAGGCGCTCGGGAAGCTCGGTCTCAACCGCAACGACATCAAGGACCAGAACGGCGACCTGCTGTCGCTGATCGACATCCTCAAGAAGATCCGCGACGCCGGCGGTGGGGTCGGCGACGTGTTTGCGATCTTCGGGCAGCGAGCCGGTACGGGCGCCCAGGGCCTTCTGGGGATGATCGGCGAGGACTTCGACGCGGTCATCGAGAAGATGGACGCAGCGAAGGAGGTCGCGGGCCGCGCAGGCGAGATCCGCGACAAGATGAACGCCGGCATCGTCGGCATGCTCGCAACGCTCGGATCGGTGTTCGAGGAGGCGCAGCTGACGCTCTCGGACTCGGGGTTCATGGACGCCTTCAAGTCCGCGGCCGAGATGGGCACGCGCTTCCTGAAGTGGGTGATCGCGCTACCTCAGCCGGTGCTCGCTGGCGCGATGAAGGTCGCGCTCTTCGCAGCTGCGCTCGGCCCGGTCTCGATCGGCCTCGGCACTGTCGTGAACGGTGCCAGTCACCTGGCGACGGTCCTCAAGTTCACCGGCGGCGTGCTGAAGTGGACGACCTTCGGACTGTGGAAGACGACCGTTGCGGTGTTCGCTCTAGGCAAAGGCCTGCTGGTGGGCTTGCTCCACGCCGGGCGCTTCGCCGTGGGCCTCGCATCGAAGGTGATCCCCGCCGTCGTGAGGTTCGGCGTGGCCCTCATGGCGAATCCCATCGGGCTCACCATCACGGCCGTCGCGGGCCTCACGGCGGCCGGGATCGCGCTCTACAAGAACTGGGACGCGGTGGCCGGCTTCTTCTCGCGCGTCTGGGACCGCATCAAGTCGGCGTTCGGCGACGGCATCGCCTGGATCATGTCGAAGGTCCGAGGGACGAAGCTCGGGAGCGTGCTCGAGTTCCTCGGCTTCGACCTCGGCGAAGGCTCGACCACGGCGCAGGCCCCGCCCGTCGACACCTCGAGGCTCGCACAGACCTCGGGCCTTGGTCGCGGCCAGGACGGGCGGGCGCGGGTCCAGATCGACGTGAACAGCGGGCGCGAGGCTGTCCGGGTCCGCGCGACGGAGATCGACGACGTCGACCTCGAGCTCGTGCAGGGAGTCTCCCTGGGGGTCGTCGGGTGACCTCCCGCGACCAGATCCTCCCCGCGTCGTTCCGCGGTGTGCCCTTCGAGGTGCAGGGCGCGTCGCGGCGCGACGGGCGCCGGAAGGTCGTGCTCGAAATCCCGGGCCGCGACGAGCCCTACATTCAGGATCTCGGCGCCGCGACGCAGTCCGTCACCCTCGAGGCGTTCGTCATCGGGGACGACTATCGGGAGCGCCGCGACGCGCTCCTACGCGCGGTCCGTGCCCGGGGCTCCGGAGAGCTGATCCACCCGCACTACGGGTCCCGCCAGGCGAGCGTCGTCCGCGCAGAGTCGACCGAGAACAACCGGGAGATGCGGCGCGCGCGCTTCACTCTCGAGTTCGTCCTCGACGCCGTCGAGGTGGCCGTCGTCGTGTCCGCGGGTGGCGCGCAGGCGATCCGCACGTCCGCCGCTGCGCTCAGGGTCGCGGCTGCAGCCTCGGTCACCGGCGCGATCGACCGGTCCCCCACCAACGTCGCGCTGAGCGCCGCGCGGGCAGCCTCCGAGTCGACGTCGAGCGCGCTCGGCGACTTCGTCGAGTCACGGAGCCGGCTGCTCGACATCGCCCTGGACCCGCGTGCGGCGGCCACTCTCGTGGACGACGTGCGCCGACTGAGCGACGTGGTCCTGAGGCGCGGCTCCGACTGGGCCTTCTGGGTCCAGGGCCTCCAGGGGGGCCTCGGCGCGTTCGGATCCAGCATCACGTCGCGCCTCGCCGCGTTCCGGGCGCTGCTCGGTTTCGCCGCTGAGCTCCTGGGGCTCGATGAAGCCGACGCGGCGCGCGCCGTCCGCGTCGCTGCGGCGGCGAGTGCGGTCGCGGATGCGGCGGAGGCCGCGGGCGACGTGTCGACGGGCTGGGACAGCCGCCAAGAGGCTCTCGACGCTCGCGACGAGCTCCTCGAGGCCACCCGGGAGCTCCAGGACCAGGCCGACGACGTCACCAGCGAGGGTCTGGCGGGGCTGCGCGCGGCCATCGTGGACGGAGTCCCCGACCCCTCGGTCGACCTGCCCGAGCTCGGCCGCTACACGCCCGGGGAGACCCTGCCGGCCGTCGTCGCCGCGGCGCGGTTGTATGGGGACCCGGCGCGGGGCGAAGAGATCGCGCGCCGGAACCGCGTGCGCCACCCGGGCTTCCTGCCCGCTCGCGAGGACCTGGAGGTGCTGATCGGTGCCTGAGCTCGCGATCGAGATCGGTCCGCGCCGGCTGCTCGGCTTCAAGAGCCTCGAGGTCAGCACGTCGTTGAGCCAGGCGGCCGCGAAGGCGTCGTTCGATGGTTCCCGCGTCACCGAGGGGGCCTTCAGCGTGGCCGAGAACGTCCGCGTCACCTTCGACGGCCAGGTCGTCTTCACCGGCGCGCTGGACGAGATCGTGCAGCAGCTCTCCTCCGATGGCCTCTCGTTCAGCGGGAGCGCGCGGAGTCGGTCCGGCGACCTCGTCGACAGCGACGTCGACACGGAGCTCGTTCCGAGCGAGCTTGAGAACACCGACGTCGTAGCGGTGATCGAGTCCTTCCAGCGCGCGCTCGAGCCCTCCGCCGAGTTCACCGACCGGCTTCAGATCCCCGCCGTGCGTTCCGAGCGGCTCGCCCGGCCCCTGGCCCGAATCGAGCGCCTCGCCCCGTCCCACGGCGACTCCTACTGGGACGCGATCCAGCGGGCCTGCGGGCTCGCGGGAGTCATCGCTACGGCCAGCCCCCATGGCGGGCTCGAGCTCCTCGAGGCCTCGAGCTTCGAGTCGACGGGCGCGGCACTGCGGGAGGGCGTCAACGTCCTATCCGCCAGCACGACGAGCAACTGGGCGGAGCGGACGCACTTCGTCATCGCCGAGGGCCAGGGGAGCTCGCTCGGGTCGGACTACGGCGAGAACATGCTCGTACGGGGCGCCGCGACTGACTTCGCCATCCGACCGACGCGGTCCCGGATCGTGAAGATGGACGGCGCTCCGACCGCCGCGGAGTGCGCCGCACGCGCGGAGTGGGAGGCGCAGAATCGCGCCGCGCGCGGTACCAAGGTCACCGTCGTCACGCCTGGGTGGACGATCCCCGGGTCGAGCGAGCTGTGGCGGACCGGGACGACCGCCCAGGTCGGCATCCCGTCGTTGAACGTCGACGCGGAGCTCCTCGTGAACACCGCGACGTATCGCTACGACGGATCGGGGATCTCGACGCAGCTCGACTTCGTGCGCCCCGATCTGTACGCGCCGATCCCGACGATCGCCGCCGAGGGCGAGCCCACGTGGGACTCCTGGGGGGGCAACTTCTGATGGGCGACGGGCGGAGAGAGCGCGAACGGATGCGCGGCATCCTTCACGCGCTGCGGCAGCTCGGCGACCGCGTTCGGGGCGTCGTGTCGCGAGGCAGGGTCACGCGCGTCGATGCCGCCGCCGACGGCCGAGTGCAGGGTCTGCAGGTGCAGGCGGGCAGCGCGGTCCACGACCGGATCGCGCACCTCCAGCCGTACGGGCTCGCGGCCGTCCCACTGCCTGGGGCGGAGGCGCTCGTGGTCTGGGCAGGTGGCCAGCGCGAGAGCGGCATCGCGACCGTGGTGGAGGATCGGCGCGGCCGCCCGCGGCTGGAGCCCGGCGAGGTCGCGATCTACCACGGCCGCACTGGAGCGATGGTCCTGCTTCGGGCCGACGGCGTCATCGAGCTCGACGGGCCGGTCCGCGTGACGGGAGACCTCGAGGTCGACGGCAACGTGACCGCCGGCGGCGATGTCTCCGACTCGGCCGCGTCCATGGCCGCGGACCGCCTGATCTTCAACGCGCACATCCACCCGACCCCCGACGGTCCGAGCGGGCCGCCCACGTCGCAGATGGGGGTCGGCGCGTGACGTCGCTCCGGATCGGCGCAGGGGGCGACGTCGTCCTCGAGGATGGCGACCTCGCTCGCGACGGAGGAATCGTGAGCGCGGTCCTCGTGTCGCTCCTGTGCGACGCGCGGGCTCCCGAAGTCGCCCCCGAGGGGCAGCGCGGCTACTGGGCTGACCGGGAGCCGGAGAGCGCGCCCGTGGGTAGCCTGCTCTGGCTCCTCGAGCGCGCGAAGCAGACCACCGAGACGCTCGCGCGCGCGCGCGACTACGCCGAGCGCGCCCTCGAGTGGCTCGTGACCGAGGGCATCGCGAGCTCGGTCCGCGCCGTCGCTTCGTACCCACGCCGCGGCTGGCTCGTCCTCGACGTCGAAGTCACGCGGGGAGCCGCGCGCCGCTGGGAAGCGCTCTGGGACGGGTTCGAGAGTCACGACCACGAATACGAGACCGGTGCGATCCGCATCAGGGGGGTCGCATGACCCTTCCGCGCGCCACGCTCGCGGAGCTGCGCCAGCGCACGGCGGCCGACATGGCGGCCGCGCTCGGCCGCGGCCCGCTGCTCGAGCGCTCGCTGCTGAGGTTGCTCACGGAGGCCCTGGCCGGCTCCGCGCACTCCCTCAACGGCTACCTCGACTGGATCTTCGCCCAGACCTTCCCCGACACCGCGGAGCGCGAGCAGCTCGACCGGTGGGCGGAGCTGTACGGGACCCCGCGCCGCGGCGCGGAGTTCGCCGAGGGCGCCATCGAGCTCACGGGTGAGCCTGGATCCACGGTCCGGGTCGGGACGCGTCTGGCGCGGGAGGACGGCCTCGAGTTCGAGACCCTGCTCGACGCCACGATCCCCGCAGGCGAGGCGAGCACGCTCGCACGGGTGCGCGCCCTCGAGCCCGGGGCCGCTTCGAACACCGAGCCCGGGATCGAGCTCCGGCTCAGCTCCCCCATCGCGGGCTTCGAATCCGTGGCGACCGTCGCGGCGACCGAGATCGCCGGCGGCGCCGACGTGGAGTCCGACGACGAGCTCCGCGGGCGCGTCCTCGCTCGGCTCCGGAACCCGGGCCAGGGCGGGAACCAGGCCGACTACGTCCGTTGGGCCCTCG
>JBCBNC010000083.1:0-8010 GCA_039821985.1 Planctomycetota bacterium | reverse complement strand
CCAGCGGACGTAGTCGGCCTGGTTCCCGCCCTGGCCCGGGTTCCGGAGCCGAGCGAGGACGCGCCCGCGGAGCTCGTCGTCGGACTCCACGTCGGCGCCGCCGGCGATCTCGGTCGCCGCGACGGTCGCGACGGACTCGAAGCCTGCGATGGGGGAGCTGAGCCGGAGCTCGATCCCGGGCTCGGTGTTCGAAGCGGCCCCGGGCTCGAGGGCGCGCACGCGCGCGAGCGTGCTGGTCGCGCCGGCCGGGATCGTGGAGTCGAGCAGGGTCTCGAACTCGAGGCCGTCCTCCCGCGCCAGGCGCGTCCCGACGGCCATCGTGGAGCCCGGCTCGCCGGCGAGCTCGGCGGCGCCCTCGGCGTACTCCGCGCCGCGGCGCGGGGTCCCGTAGACCTCGGCCCAGCGGTCGAGCTGCTCGCGCTCCGCCGTGTCGGGGAAGGTCTGGTCGAAGATCCAGTCCTGGTAGCCGTACAGCGAGTGGCCGACGCCGGCGACGGCCTCGGCGAGCAGCCGCAGGAGCGAGCGATCGAGCAGCGGGCCGCGGCCGAGCGCCTCCGCGACGTCGGCCGACGCGCGCTGGCGCAGATCGGCGAGGGTGGGGCGGGGCAGCGTCACGCGGCACCCCTGATGCGGATCGCACCGGTCGAGTACTCGTGGTCGTGGCTCTCGAACCCGTCCCACAGCGCGGCCCAGCGGCGCGCGGTGCCGCGGACGATCTCGACGTCGAGCACGAGCCATCCCTGGCGCGGGAACGACGCGACCGCGTTGACGGAGCTTGCGATGCCCTCGGTCACGAGCCACTCGAGGGCGCGCTCGGCGTAGTCGCGCGCGCGCGCCGCCGTCTCGGCCGTCTGCTTCCCGCGCTCGAGGAGCCACAGGAGGCTCCCGAGCGGGGCCCCCTCGGGGTCGCGGTCCGCCCAGTAGCCGCGTTGGCGCTCGGGGGACACCTCGGGGGCGCGCGCGTCGCAGAGCAGCGACACGAGGACCGCGCTCACGATCCCCTCGTCGAGCACGAGGTCGCCGCCCTCGAGGCGGATGTCGCCGCCGGCTCCGATCTGCACGGACGTCATGCGCCCCCTCCCATCGGAGTGGACGTCGGGCCGGTCGGCCCGTCCGAGGTCGGGTGGACGTGCGCGTTGAAGACCAGGCGGTCCGCGGCCATCGACGCGGCCGCGTCGGTGACGTCGCCGGCGGCGGTCACGTTGCCGTCGACCTCGAGGTCCCCGGCGACGCGCGTCGGCCCGTCGAGCTCGATGACGCCGTCGGCCCGGAGCAGGACCTTCGCCCCGGTGACGCGGTTGAAGATCGCGACCTCGCCCGGCTTCAGCTGCGGCCGGTCGCGGCGGTCGTCGACCGTGACGGCGTACCCGCGTTCGCGCGCGCCGCCGGGCCACAGGAGCAGCGCCTCCGCGCCCGGCAGGGGGACCGCGGCGAGCCCGTAGGGCTGGAGGTGCGCGACGCGGTCGTGGACCGAGCGGCCGATGGCGATCTGGACGGCCTGGGGGACGCCGTCCGCCGCGGGGTCGACGCGTGCGACCCGGCCGCGGGACACGACGCCACGGATCCGGTCCGCCAGCGACTTCGCCAGCCTCTCGAGCTCGCGCTTCACGATCCACCTCCGACGGAGCCCCAGGTGGGCTCCGCCTCAGCAGCGACCGCAGGCACCGGGAGGTACGCGTCCTCGCGGACGAGTTGCAGCTGCGTAGTAATCGCGTCTGGGCTGAATCGGAGCGTGACCCGGTCGATGAGCAGACCTCCGGCCACGCTGAGGGACGGGATCGAGAGCTCGATGCGGCGGCCGACGCGCCACGGTTCATTCGAGCCTGGAACGATCCAACCTGGCGTGACCACGGTCACGCTGGACCCACGCGCAGCTCGGACCTGGACCTCCCATTCCGCGCGCGCGGCGCACTCCTGCCGCGTGGGGGCCCCCTCCATCTGCAGAAGCTCGGTCCGCGTGGGCCGCACGGCCCAGTCCACCGCCTCGGCGCGCACGCTCAGCCTGTCCTCCCATCCGTTGCCGAACGAGTCGCCTTGGCCGTCCGCGATAGTCCGATGCGCGCGCTCAGCCCAGTTCGTCGACGCGCGCGCCTTGAGGACGTTGTCGCCCTCCCGGAGTACGGCGGACAGCGCCGGGAACTGCCCGCCTGCGATCAAGTCGACGCCGCCCCTGCGATTGGGGGTGGCGAGGACTCCGACCTGGCGGCACGCGCGCTCGATGGCCGTCCAGTACGACTCACCGCGCGCGGGCGCGTGACGTGGGATCCGCTCGAGCGGCCGTGGGAGCCGGCTCGCGTCTGGAAGGGGGATCCGACGCGTGCCGGTGCCGTCTCCGATGGGCTCGAGTGCGCGGAGGTAGACCTGGATGATCGAGACCAGGTCCTGGTTGAGGAGCTCCGCCGGCACGACCTCGGGGTCGACGGTGCTGTCGACGAGGTCCGCCATGCGGCTCCGGGCGGAGGCGCTGAAGGCGACGCCGCTGTCGCCGAGCTCTCGCTCGATCGAGTCGAGTGCCCCGGTGAAAACGGGTGCCCCGTCGATGGTGACGCGGACGTCCTCGAAGCCGTCGAAGGTGCGCGCCTCGAAGTCCGCACCACCGAACGTCGCCTTGGCGACGGCATCGGTGAGCCCGCTGCTCACGCGCAGCGACGAGAACCCAGTGAGCCGGCGCCGGCCGACCTCGAGCGCGACCTCAGACATCGACCAGAACCTCCAGCGGCACCCGCGCCGGCAGGAAGCCGGGGTGACGCACGCCGTTGCGGCGCGCGATCTCCTCGCCGCGCTCCGGGGTCCCGTAGAGGCGCGAGGACGCGACCACCGCGGGTAGGGACTCGCCGGGGGTGAAGCGTCCGAGCTCGGGGAGATCGACGCTGGGGTCTGGTACGGCGTCGACGACCGCGGCGCGCAGGTCCGCGAGCGCGTCACCCGTAACGTCATCGGCCTGGTCCTGGAGCTGGCGCGCGACCTTGAGGATCTCGTCTCGGGCCTCGAGCGCCTCTTGGCGGCTGTCCCAGCCCGTGGAGACTTCGCCTGCGGCCTCAGCAGCCTCGGCGAGCACGCTCGCGGCCGCGGACACACGGACGGCGCGCGCAGCGTCGCCCTGGTCGAGGCCGAGCAGGTCCGCCGCGAACCCGAGAAGGGCCCGGAAGGCCTCGAGGCGCGACGCGACGCCGGCGCGGAAGACGCTCACGCCGCCCTGGAGCGACTGGACCCAGAGCATCCAGTCCGTGCCGCGCCGGAGCGCGATGTCGCTGAGCCGGCGCACGTCGTCGATCAGAGTCGCCGCGGCGCGCGGGTCTAGGGCGATGTCGAGGAGCCGGCTCTGGGACCGGACGAAGCCCTCGAGTGACTCGGTGGACTCTGCGGCGGCGTCACGAGCAGAGGCCAGCGCGACGTTCGTGGGCGAGCGGTCGATCGCTGCGCCCGCCGACTCCGCGGCCGCGATGCGTAGCGCGGCTGCAGACTCGGAGAGCCCCAGTGAGCCCCCGGAGGAGGCGACAACGGCGACCTCGACGGCATCGAGCACGAACTCGAGCGTGAAGCGGGCCATGCCGCCCTCGCTGGTCGACTCGGTGAGGTCGGCTCGCACGACGCTCGCAGGCTTCGTGCCGTAGTGGGGGTGGGTGAGCTCACCCTGGCCGGGCTGTTGAACCGCTCGAAGGAGCGCGTCGCGCCGCGCCCGGTAGTCATCGCCGATCACCAGAGCCTCGAGCACGACCGTCTGCCTGGCCGCGCCGAGATCCTGGACGAAGGGCTGATCGCGGCCCGGGATGTCGAGCACGACCGTTCGACGCCCGTCACGACGTGACGTGCCCTGGACCTCGAACGGGACGCCGCGGAACGACGCGGGCAGGATCTCGTCGCGCCACGTCACCCGATTCCCCCGAGAGCGATGCCTTGGCTGAGGTCGAGCTCGACGTCGTCGATCTCGGTTGCACGGACGGCGACGGCCTCGCGGCCGCCGCGTACGTCGATCTCGACGCGGGCACGGCCGTCCTGGCCCGCGCGAGGTGCTACGGCGGACGCCACGCGGGTCGTGTCGATGGCTGGCGCCGTGGCGATCGCAGGCTCGCCCGACCCAACGTCGAGCCCCAGGAAGCTGAGGACGCGGCCGAGCGTCGTTCCCTGGAGCTTGGATGTGATCCACGCGAGCCCGTCACCGAACGCGGACTTGATGCGCGCCCAGATCCCTCCGAAGAAGCCCGCGACGCGGTCCCAGTTGCGGTAGAGCGCTACGCCGGCGGCGATGAGCCCGCCGACACCCGCGACGGCGATCCCGATAGGGTTCGCCAACATCGCGGCGCCCACGCGTACCAACGCCGGGAACACGCGACCCGTCAGAACCGTCGCGAGCTTGCCCGCTCCCAAGGCAAGCGCGTTGACCCGAAGCAGCGCACCGACCGCGATGCTTCGAGCAAGTCCGACGATCGCCCCCTTGGTGAGCAAGGCTCCGGTCTTGGCGATGGCGAAGCCCTTGGCCGTCATTCCGATTCCGACGAGGAGAGGACCGACGGTTGCCGCAAGCCCTAGAAGCCCACTGCCGACCATCAGAACGGGGGCAGGCAGCTCCGCAGCCTTGGTAGCGAGCGACCCAAGCCAGTTGACGATCGCGGTCAGACTGGCAGTTACTCCCGCGTCGCCGACGGCGAGCTTGAACTCGTCCCATCGGGATATGAGCGACCGCACGGCGCCCGTGAGCCCCTTCATGTTGATCTCGGCAAGGCGCTGCGCGGCGCCGAGCGAGTCGTTCTCGATCGAGGAGACTGCCTCGCCTAGCGCGTTCGGACCCTTCTTCAGCTCCGTGAAGAGCGAAGCAACGATGCCTCCTGGCCGCTGCCCGAAGATGGAGAAGATGTCGGTCGTGGTCGCGCCGGCCGCGTGCATCTTCTGGAGGGTGCCGGTGAGGCTTCGGATCTTGCCTTCATCGTCGAGAAGGTCGCGCTGCGAGATCCCGAGCCTCATCAGCGCCCTCTGCGCCTTCGCCGACGGGTCCACGAGCGCAAGGATCGCGCCGCGCAGTCCGGTGCCGGCCTTCTCGCCTCGCTGACCCTGGTTCGCGAGGACGGTCATGAGCCCGACGGTCTCCTCGAACGAGACCCCGGCGCTCATCGCGGCCGAACCAGCGAACTGTATGCCGTGGCCCATCTGCTGGACCGTCGTGTTCGACGTGGCGGCAGCGTGTGCAAGGGCATCGACGATCCCTCCGGTCGCCTCAGCTTCCTTACCGAAGGTCGAGAGGATGTCCGACGAGATGTCGGACGCTTCAGCGAGTCCAAGCTGACCGGCCGCAGCCAGATTTAGGTTCGGCTCGATGGCCGCAAGAATCTTGCTGTCGCTAAACCCGGAGCGAGCGAGGAACGTCATCGCGTCCGCGACCTCGGTAGCCGAGAACTGGGTCGTCTTGCCCAGCTCCCTGGCCTTCGCACTGAGCGCATCGAGGCGATCGCCTGCCGCCCCGGTGAGTCCCTCGATCGTGTTGATCGACTGCTCGAAACCCGCGACGGTGCGCCCGACGGAGAAGCCCATCGCAGCCACGGGCGCGGTGACCTTCAAGGACAGTGAGCGACCGACGCGCCCGAGACGCTCACCCATACGCTCGGCCGACTGGGTGAGGCCCTTGATCTTCGGACTCGCGTTGTCGCGCGCCGTCAGTACGGTCGCCAGGGGAAACTCACGCACGCTTCGCTTCAGCCCTCCTCGCCTTCCTGCACCGGTGTCGACCGCTCAAGCTCTCGAAACCACCGCTCGAGCTGCGGCCAAGTGAGCTCGAGCAGATCGCTAGGGCTCCAATGGAGCCCGCGCGCCAGGAGGACTACGACGTGCCGCCACTGGGGGTCGAACCGCCCCCCAACTCGTTCGCGACCGCGTAGACCTCGGTGGTGTCCTTCCCGCTCATCTCGGCGAGAACCGTGGGCGGGTGCCCGCAGAGGCGCGCAGCGAGTCGACGGAGATCGCCGAACGTCATCCCTGACGCCGGGATGTCATCGAGGTCCTTGGCCTTCGGCTCCCGGAAGCGCAGCTCTGTGATCGTCTCGGAGCCGAAAGTGATGGGGCTGTGAAGCTTGTGAACGTGGACGTGCGGGGGCGCGAGTTCGTTGTGATCCTTCATGCTGAATTGAGTAGGAGGTTCCGTTGGGGCGCGCCGTTCGCTACGCCGCGGGGACGTACTCGTACGCAGCACCCTCGAACTTCAACGCGATCTCGCCGGCGTCCGTTCCGTAGGAGCCGTCGCCCGCGAACCACGCTTCGCGCAGAACGTGCGTGCCTCCATTCGGGCCGAGCACTTGGATCGTCGCGTCTGTGATGCTCGTGAAGTCGAGGGGGGACAGCTCGGCGGTCAGCACCGCTTTCCCCTCGATGCTCGGCACCTGCGGCTTCTCCGAGAAGCCCACGACGCGGTTCGTGCCGACCTGGCCCTCGCGCATCGGCTGCCCGGGGTTGATCGTGAACTCGCCCTTGGTCTCGAAGAGGCGGCCGTCGATCCGGAGGTACGCGATCCCTGAGATGCGCTTATTCGTCATGGTCGGTGCTCTGGATCAGAGGGTGAGGATGACGCGGACGCCGAGGACGCGGAGCGCGTTAACGATGTCCGGGTTCATCGAGACGTTGAGCCTCGAGCGATCGGTCGCGTCGCGCTCGACGATGAGCGCCGACGCGAAGTCGTCCGAGTTCTCGCAGAGGCCGCGCTCGACCCAGGACGAGTACAGCGCGACGATCTCGCCGCGCAGGCCGGTCGGCGTCAGCACCTCCTGCCCGGGGCCGAAGACCTCGCCGTCGTCGGCGACCTTGAAGCGGGCGAACTTCGCGCCGAGCTGCCGCATCTCGAACCGGATGAGCTCGAGGGTCAGCACGGACTGGACGTCGAGGAAGGTCGGGTCCTCGGCGCCGAGGTCGTTCTGGCGGTAGGTCGTGATGACGCGCTCGATGGCCGCGTTCCCGCCCGCGTTCACGACGGTCGTCGCGACCCCGGTGCGGAGGAGCGCGTCGCGCTCGAGGTCATTCGGTCGGTCGGCGGCCCGCGCGGGGAGGATGCCCTCGAGCTCGACCGTGGTGAGCGGCCGCGCGGGGTCGTTCTGGCCCTCGCGGGCGAGCGCGCCGGCGAGAGCCGCGGCCCACTGCCAGGGCGAGCTCGGCGCGGCCGGCGCGCCCAGGAGCACGAGCCGCTCCGAGTTGCGGGCGCCGCCGAGCGCCTCGAGGGTGGCGAGCTCGGCGGTGCTGGCCGCGACCGCGATCCCGCCGAGCTGCCGCGTCGCCTCCGCGCGCTGCTCGACCTCGTCGACGATGGCGGTGAGCGCGGCGGCCTCGGTGTACGGCGTCGCGAGCACGTGGTACTGCTCGTCCCCGAGGGCCTCGAGCGCCGAGTCGAGGTCGGGCTCGCCGGCGCCGTCCGCCATCGGGTCGACGGTGATCGAGACCCCGGTCGGGACGCGCTCGCCCTCGAGGGCCGCGACGCGCACGTCGATCTGGTTCCCGATCGCGCCGTCGTGCTTGGCGGTGAGGGTGACGGTGCCCGAAGTCGACGACGCCGTGACCGGGAGGTCGGTCCGGCTCGCGATGGCGGCGGTGATCTTGGTCGCGACCTGCGTTGCCGTGTCGCCCGAGGCGACCGCGACGGGGAGCCGGGTTCCGCCGATGTAGACGGGCAGGGTCCCCGCGCGCGCGGCGGTCACGGCGACGTCGATCGACCCCGTGGCGGCCGCGCCGCCCGCCGGGTCGTCCATGGGGATGGCGAACACCTGGACGAGCTGAGCGTTCGCGAGGGCGGCCGACGCCATCTCCGCCAGCATCGACCCGCCGCCGAAGAGCACGCGGGCGTCCTCGGCGCGGGTGATGCGGATGGGCTCGTTCGCGGTTGCGGTGCCGCTCGCGAGCATCTGCCCCATGAGGCCGAGCCGGTAGCTCTGGCGCACGCCCAGGACGTTGTCCGGGTTCGCGCCGACCTCGACGTAGACGCCGGGGACGCGGATCGTCGCGGGGACTTCGTTGAAGGTGACCATGGCTCAGGCGGTG
>JBCBNC010000082.1:0-8030 GCA_039821985.1 Planctomycetota bacterium | reverse complement strand
GGGCTCTTTCTTTTTGCGCCTCGCCCCCCCGCCCGGGGGCGCGGGGGGGGCCCACTCCCTCGCCCCCCCCCGGCCCGCCCCTTGTTGTTGCTTCTCTTGCCACTTAACCCCCACCGCTCACCTGAACGTGATCCCGAGGCTTGCCGTGAAGTTCGACGTCTGCGCGCCACCCACGACGTCGCGGTGCCAGCGCTGGAAGTACCACGTCTCGCCCGGCTGGACGGCGACCGTCGTGACGCCCTGCGGGATCCGGGTCAGGTCGACCGAGGACGCGATCGTCCCCGCCATGTCCGTCGGCGCGAGCGTGTCGTTCAGACGGCCGAAGATCCCGCCGAGGCAGAGGTTGCCAGCGCTCCCACCCGCGCCCGGGATGAAGCCGCTGCCCGACGCCGCAATCAGGAGCGAGAACTGCTGAGGCGGGAGCTGGCTGCACTCGATGGTGAGGTCGTTCGCCGAGGCGACGCTCGAACCGAATCCGCGCGTGCGGCCGACGGTGCCGGCCGAGTTCGGGACGGCCATGCAGCCTCCATCGGGTGTGCCGAGCGCAAGCTCGTGCAGCGCGAGGGCTCGCTGGCCCGACGCCGTGAGGGAGATCATGAACACCTGGTCTCCACCATCGGCCACCGCGAGCGAACGATAGCGCGCGTTCGCGATCGCGTTGGCGACGGGCTCACCGCCGAAAGTCGTCGTCGACTCCCGAAGCAGCGCAGCATCGTCCAGCACGAGCACGTCGTCGAACACCTCGACCGGCGCGATCCAGGCGGTCTCCCCACCGAGGCCGACATCGACCGGCGCGCCCGCGAAGAAGTACGTCGACTCGCCCGGGAGCGGACCAAACGCATCGCCCTCGTACGCAAGAACGCCGCTCGGACCCAGCACGACGCCCGGCGTCGAGCCCGTCCCCGTCTCGAGGTCGCTGGAGATCAGAACGCCGCCGCCCGTGGCCGCCGCGACCTCAACGCGGCCCGTGTGCGCCCAGGTCGTGCCGGCGACCGGGCCGGGTGTGTCCTGTCTCGCACGCCAGCCCTGCTGCGTGAGGACCGACTTCTGCGTCGAGCCGCTCGCCCCCAGGTGGAATACCACGGCCGCGAACGAGCCGTCCTCCGCAAGGTCGAACTGCGGCGTGATCGTGGTGATCGGGCCGGAGAGGGCCGCAGGCGTCTCGTCCTCGCGCGCCAGAAGGCGATAGGCGGGGGACGTGCCCGAGACGCCGACCTCGAGCAGCACCTGGAAGTCGCCGGTCCCGATGCTGAGCGTTCCGATCAGGAGCAGCCGTCCGCTCTCGTACCGCAGGTCCCTCACCTCGCCGAGGACGGCCCCGCCGGGGATCCCGGGTCCGGTCAGCGTGGCACCCGAACGCACCACCTCGATCCCGTCCACGTAGAGAGCTTCGTCCGCTCCGGATACGCCCGGGTCGAGCCTATGCGACCAGGCCGCGACCCCGTCCGACCCGAGGTCCGCCCCGAGGATCTGGCCCACGACCTCACCGCTCGGGAGCGTCGTCCCCTCGCGCAGGAGTACCTGCCCGTTGAGGAGGAGCGCCCCGTCCTCCTCAAACCCTCCGAGATCCGTGACCACGAGGGCCAGCCAGTCGCCGGACCCCGACACGGCGACGTCGTCGATGTCCTCGATCACGGCCCCATCGGGGAGAACGTCGCCCGTGCCGAGCAGCACGGGCACGTCGACGGTCTGGGCCGCGGCGGTCGAGGCGATCAGGGCCGCGAGTGCACAGAGCGGGAGCGGGGAGTTCATACCCGCACCCTGCGAGCGGCGCCGGTGCGGCCACCGCGCCGTCGGAATTCTCCCGCGCGGGCCGCGGGTGCACGGCCCAAGGACGCTCTCAGAGCAGCCCGAGGTCCCGCATCGCGAGCACGTCCTCGTGGATCGCGCCCGCCGTCTTCTGCAGCGCCGCCCGCGCGTCGACCTTGAGCGGCAGCTCGACGATGCTCTCCACCCCCTCGCGGCCGAGCACGGCCGGGACGCCCATGTAGAGGTTCTCGATCCCGTACTCGCCGTTGAGCAGGCACGCGCACGGCATGAGGCGCTTCTCGTCGCGGAGGACGGAGGCCGCCATCGCGACCGACGCGGACGCGGGCGCGTACCACGCGCTGCCGGTCTTCAGGAGCTTGACGATCTCGCCGCCGCCCTTCTTCGTGCGCTCGGCCATCGCCTCGACGGCCTCCGGGTCGACGAGGTCGAGCACGCCGATGCCGTTCACCGTGCAGCGGTCCGCCATCGGGACCATCGAGTCGCCGTGCGCGCCGAGCACCATCGCGTCGACGTCCTGCGCCGCGGCGCCGGTCGCCTCGGAGATGAACCAGGAGAAGCGGGCCGCGTCGAGCACGCCCGCCATGCCGACGACGCGCTTAGCGGGAAAGCCCAGATGGTGCCGCATCAGCGTCACCATCGAGTCGAGCGGGTTCGTCACGACGATGACGACCGCGTCCGGTGAACCCTCGCGCACGTACTCGGCCACGCTACGGATCACGTTGCCGTTGACCTCGAGGAGGTCGGAGCGGCTCATCCCGGGCTTGCGCGGCAGGCCCGCCGTCATGATCACGACGTCCGAGCCGTAGGTGTCGCGCGGGTCGTTCGTGCCGACGATGCGGCTCGCGAAGCCCTCGACCGCGGCCGACTGGTTCATGTCGAGCGCGATACCCTGCGGCCGCCCCTCGGCGATGTCGATCAGGCAGATCTCGGGGGCGAGGTCCTTGAGGGCCGCGAGGTGCGCGCACGTCGAGCCGACGTAGCCGGCGCCGACGACGGTCAGCTTGGGGGTCTGGGCGATGTGGGCCATGTGCGCGGGGAGAATAGCAGGGTCCGGCGGCCGGAGCGCACGCCGAGCGGCGGCGCCGTGCCGAGCGCGTCGGCGCGCCGCGCGCCCGGACGGCCAGGCCGTGCCGGCCCCTCAGGGGCTGGCGTCGTGGATCCCCTCGGCCGTCGCGCGCACCAGGTCCACGCGGAAGTCCGCGCCACCGCCGTCCCGGTCCGCGTAGGCGACGCTGCCGCCCCAGCGCTCGACGGTCATCCGGACGTAGAAGAGGCCGAGGCCCACCGCGCCGGCGCCCTCGCCCTGCACGAATCGCTGGAACAGCCGCTCGCGCAGCGGCGCGGCCACACCCGGTCCCCGGTCCAGCACGGAGACGCGTACACCGTCGTCCGTCGCTTCCACGCGCAGGGTCACGTCCGTGCCCGACGGGGCGTGGCGGAGCGCGTTGCCGACGAGGTTCGCAAGAACGCGCTCGAGCCGGTCGGCGCGGCCGACGACGAGGATCGGCCCGGGCGGCGCCTCCAGTACCAGACGGGCCCCGGCCACCTCGAACGCCGGACGCTGGCGCCGGGCGGTCTCGTGCGCGATTGCAACAACGTCGGGCGCTCCGTCCGGCGACGCCTCGAACCGGACCAGCGCCTCGTACTCGGCCGCGAAGACGTCGAGGACGTTCCCGATCATCTCCTCCTGGCGGCGCGCCTGGCGCAGTCCCATCTCGACGAGCTCATCCTGCGCTGCATCGTCGAGACCGCCCCGTTCGAGGAGACTGAGGCTGCCAACGATGCCGGCCAGCGGCCCGCGGAGATCGTGCACGATGCAGTGCAGGAGCACGTCCTTCACCTGCACCTCCCGCGCGAGCCCCTCGTAGCTGAGCTGCGCGTCGCGCTGCCTCTGGAGCGCCTGCTGCCGGAGCGCCGCGCTCAGATCCAGGCGTTCGATCGCGACGACGCCACGCCCGCCCGGAAGCCCGATCGCGGTGGCCTCGAACGACCGCTCGTACGTCTCGCCGTCCGCGTCCATGTGCGCCTCCGTCCAGACTCCGGACGGCAGGTGCCGCGAGCCGTCGTGCGCGCGACGCGTTGGTTCGTCGTCGCCCGACGCGTCGGCGAAGAAGTCCTCGGCGTCCTCGAGGAACCCGGTCAGGAAGTCGGTCGGATCGGAGGGATGGAGCACGCGCGGCTCGCCCGGCCCCCAGCCGCAGAGGTCTCGGAGCCAGGACGTGGGTTCGCCGCTCGGCCGATAGCCGCCGTCGGGCCCGCGCTCGAGGAGCTCGAAGCCGAGCGCGCGCAGAACCTGCTCGCGCGCGCGCCGCTCGCCCCGGCGGAGTCGTTCCGCGCCCGCGAGGCGGTCGCGGAGGAAGTCCTGATCGTTCTCGACCTGCATCGACGCGCCCGCGGTGCGCGCGGCCAGCGAGCTGTCGCGCAGGGTGACCCAGACCGCGCCGTCCGCCTCACGCGCCTCGACGTCGAAGCGCTCGACCTCCGCGCGCGGCGCTGCGACCGACGCGAGGCGGAGCGGGAGCGGCCCGTCGAGCGCGCTGGCCCACTCGACGCGCTCGGGCAGCGGAGCTCCGCGCGCCACCACACCCTTCAGGCCGTACGCGGAGAGGTCGCCGCCCAGATCGCCCACGACGCCGCCGTCGAGCCGCAGCCACGCGACCCGCGCGCCGCCGCGGACGAGCTGCTCCTGGACGGCCGGGGGCAGCGCGTCCTCCGTCACGCGCGGTCCTCCGCGAGCATCGCGCGCGCGAGCGAGCGGAACGAATCGTCCACGCCAGCGCCCGACTTCGCGCTCGTCACGCGGGGGGCGAGGGTTTCGTCGGCGCGGGCGAGGAGCGCCTCCGCCGAGGTTTCCCAGCGCTCGGCCAGATCGACCTTGTTGAGCAGCAGCCGCATGGGGACGTCGCGGCCGACGCTACTCGACGCGCGCTCGGCGAGCTCGAGCGCGGTGTCGAGCGTGGCCGGACGCGTGCCGTCGGCGACCAGCAGCAGCCCGGACGAGCCGCGGAAGTAGCTCGCGGGGATCGACTGGAAGCGGTCCTCGCCCTGGACGTCCCAGAGCACGAGCTTCACGGCCCGGGACGTCCCGTCGTCGTACCCGACCTCGACGTCCTTCTTGTCGATCTTGACGCCGAGGGTCGTGTGGTAGCGCTCGGAGAAGATCGAGTGCACGAACTGCCGGACGAGCGACGTCTTGCCGACGGCGAACGAGCCCAGGAGGCAGATCTTCTTGCGGATCACGGTGCGTGCGGCGGGTTCGGGCGTCTGTGCGGAGGCGCGGGTCGGCGCGGTCAGGGGCGCAGGGTCACGCGATCCACCCCGGCGAGCAGCGGCGCGCCCGCGCGGATGCGCTGGCCGAGCTCACTCGTCGGGTCCACCCCGTAGAGGATCAGCTCGCCCGCGTGGAGGAGCGCCGGAACGGACGCCTCGATGCCGAGCGCCGCGCGCGCGCGGGCGAGGACGCACTCCTCGTCGAGCGACGCGATCGGCTCGAGGTCGAAGACCACCTCGCGGTCCTCCCCGAGCACGCGCCTCGCGACCTCGCGCGGGGGCTCCGGGGCCAGCGGGTCAGCCAGCGCGCGCACGACGTAGGCGCCACCTCTGTGCGTGACCTCGAGGGGTCGGACGCCGTGCGCGTCGACGAGCGCCTCCTCCAGCGCGGCGATGCGTCCGCGGATCCGGACGGACGACACGGCGGCCGAGACGGCCCACAGCGCGAGCAGTCCGGCGGCGATGAGCGGCACCGCCCGCAGCGCGGGGCTCTGCTCGCGCTGCTTCTCCTCCTGGACCAGCAGGTCCTCGAGGAGCGGCGCCGCGCCCGGGAGCGCGTCGTCCTGGCCCTCGAACGCGGCGAGCTCCTCGCCGTAGTCGACGTGAAGCTCCTCGAGCGTCTCGCGGGCGCGGGCGCGGAGCGTGCGCGGCGGAGAACCCGAGACGACGAGCGCCAGCGACGCGGCCGGCCCCTTCGCGAGGAGGAGCGTCCGGCCCTCGAACTCGATCTCCTCGAGGGTCTCCGAAACGCCCTCGTCGGCGCGCTGGAACGAATCCTCCGCGAAGTCTCGAATCGCAGTGAGCATGGCGGCGACCAGGTCGGCGTCCTGCGGCGCCGCGCCGAGAGCGTGCGCGTCGCGCACGACGAGCCCGGAGTCGCCTTCGATCAGCAGCACCTGCTCCACGCGATACACGAGGGTCGCGAGCATCACGACCTCCGAGAACGGACGGCCCGTGCGCGCCGCCTGGAGGCGCCAGCGGATGCCCTGGGGCGAAAGCGCGTTCTCGAGCGCGACGTTCAGCTTCTCGACGCTGTCGCGCAGCGTCGCCTGGATCATCCCACGGATCGCCGGACCGAGCGCGGGATGGATCGCCTCCGCGAGCGACTTCGGGTCCTTGCGCGCCGAGCGGAAGAGCCCCGCCTCGATCGTGTCGCCGAGTGCGCGCGCCACGCGGTCGTCGCGCGACTCGCGCCGCAGGATGGCGTCGGGGAGGACGTCGGCGATCGCGTCGGCGTCGACCTCTTCGCCCTCGAGCGCCTCCAGCCGGCCGCGCTCCTCGCGGTTGAGCAGGGCGCGGAGCTCGTCGAGTGCAGCGCCGTCGCTCGCCCCGGACGGCGCCGACGCGCTCTCGGCGTCGCGCTCGCGGGCGGCGCCCGCTCCGGGCGAGCCGGCCGCCCCGGGCGCGGGCTCGTCGCCGCCGCGCGCGACCCACCGCAGGGGCTCGCTCACCGGTCCTCGGTCCCCGCGGCGGGGTCCGCGCCGATGCGGTCCGCGAGGTCCGTCAGGAGCCGGCGCAGGTCGGTGCGCTCGACCTTCGCGCGGCCGTGTCCGTCGAGCGCCGCATCGACGCGCTCGACCTCGGCGCGGAACTCGCGGCGGAGCGCGTCACGCTCCGCCTCGAGCCGTGCGTCGAACTCCGCGCGCAGCGCATCGAGCTGTCCGCGCAGCGCCTCGTCGAGTGCCGACACGCGCGCGCGCACGTCGGCGACCTCTTCGGCCTGCGCACGCGCGGCGTCGCCGAACAGGAGATCGCGCACGCGGTGCAGGGTCTCCGCGGAGTCCTCGCGCCCCTCTCCGGAGCCAGGGAGCGCTCCGAAGCGGCGCTCGTGGTCGTGGGCGGGGCTCGTCATGTTCCTCAGGGGAACCGGGCGCACGCCCGGTGTCCACCGCGCGCCCGCCGGGTTGTCCCTGATCGGGTGCCCGCGTGTCCTGTCGGGAGAGGCCGGTGTTCGCGTCGGAGATCGGGCGTCCTTCCGGGACCGCGTCGGGAGCAAAACGGCCCCGGCGCCCCGTGAGGGATGCGCCGGGGCCCCGTCCATCAGGGGACGGACCGACCGGCGCTCCGGGGAGTGAGCCCGTCCCCTGGGTTGATCACTCCCCTTCGCGACCGGTACGACAGTGGGGATTCTCGGGACGGCGCTCGCCGGGCCGCGTGACAGCTCGTTCAATGCAGAACTCCCCTGGCGTCACCGCCCCCATCGGCCCCGAGGTTCCCCTCTGCTGACGCCGCGTTCATGCGGCCGCCGATCTCTCGATCCTGATGCGAGCACTCCTCGTCGACGACGACCCCGACTTCCGCACGTTCTGCCGACTCGCCCTCCAGGGCGAGGGCATCGAGAGCGCGGAGTGCCCCGACGCAATCAGCGCACTGGACCTCCTCGACGCGGAGGGCGAGGGGAGCTTCGACGTGCTGCTGCTCGACCTCGAGATGCCGGGACCGAGCGGGTACGACCTGCTCTACGACATCCGCGAGAAGAGCGACGCGCTTCCGGTCCTGATCGTCTCCGGGCGGACCGAGGTCGAGGAGCGCGTGAAGGGCCTGCGCAGCGGTGCGGACGATTTCCTGGTGAAGCCCGTCGACGCGACCGAGCTCGTCGCGCGCATCGAGGCCGTCGTCCGCCGGCGGAACACGCTCGCGCCGCTCGAGCACGGCGCGCTGCACTTCGACCTGGCGCACCGCCGCGTCAAACGCGACGGCGAGCCGTGCAACCTGAGCCCGCGCGAGTACGACCTGCTGCTGCGCCTCGCGAAGGGCGGCGGACAGACGGTGAAGCGGGACGACCTGCTCGCGGACGTGTGGGACCTCGGCTTCGACCCGGGGACGAACGTGCTCGACGTGCACATCGGCCGGCTGCGCAAGAAGGTCGACCGCGGCGGCCGCGTCCCGCTGATCGAGACGATCCGCGGGGTCGGGTACCGGTTGAAGCGGGGGTAGTGGAGATCCGGCGCCTGCAGATACGGTGCCAGGATCACCAGCAGCGCTAGAAG
>JBCBNC010000081.1:0-8199 GCA_039821985.1 Planctomycetota bacterium | reverse complement strand
GACGTCGGCGAACCCGTGTCTGGCGCTCACGTGTGGAGCGAGCCGGCCAGGGGGCGCACGACGTTCGGGACGCCGCGGCTCCACGCGGAAACGGGGCAGGACGGCTCGTTCACCCTCGTCGGCCAACGCCCGCTCGCTGCCTTCGGCGTCGGAGCGTTCCACCCAGGTCTCAGGGGCCAGGTGAGCACGAACGTCGAGGCGGGCGACCGAGACCTCGAACTCGTACTCATGCGGTGCGGCGCTCTTTCGGGGTACGTACTCCTCGACGAGGGAGTTACGGCGTCCGAGCTGGCGGTCGTCGTGCGCTCCCGTGGCGTCCGGCGTGAGCTCAACCTTGGCGCGCTGCCAACACGGTTCACGATCGACCGCGTTCCTGCAGGCGCCGCGAATTGCGCCATCGTCCTGGAACGCGGCCGTTGGCCCGTCTTCAAGCTGGACGGGATCCCGGTCGACGTGGGCGCTACGACGGACGACGCGCGACTCGGGCCGATCGACCTTCGCGGGCAGATCGTCGAAAGGCGGTTCGAATTCGTGGACTCCGTTGGAAACGCTCTCGCGTCCTCGAACGTGGCAGTCACCGGCGCCGATCGTGTTTTCGAAATGGCTACGGATGCGAATGGGCGCACCGCACTCTGGCTTCCGCGCACGCTCACAACGCTTCGATGCAGCGCCCCGGATAGCGCCATGGTCGATGTCGCATTGACGGCTGGCGCGCAGCAAATCCGGGTCCAGCTCCCCCGCTGATTTCGCCGACGCGCGCAGCGGCGTTCACGAGTCGTTCCTGTCGAGGATCCGCTTCTTCCCGAGCGCTCTGCGGCGATTCATGCGGCTGCAGACTCGGGAACTTTTCCGGGTTGACGTCCTGCGACATGCACGTAGCGTCGACTCATCGGCGGCGTCCTCGTCCCACGTCCGACCCGCCAACAACTCGCAGGGATAGACGGAAGAGCCCGCACATTGCGCGCGTCTTTCGACGCTTCGAAGGGAGGCCAGGGTGCAACTGCACGAGAGCATTCAAGAGCGACTTCGCACGGCGGACGAACGCCAGAGGTCGCTCGGCTCGACGATCCTCGACCGCCGTAGCTTCCATACGTTCGAAGAGGACGGTGAGCTGTTCCTCTACGACGTGATGTCAGGGAATCTGGCCGAGCTCAATCCGTTCACCAGGCGTCTCCTAGAACTCTGCGCGCGCGAGAATTCCTGGACGGACATCGCAGCGCGGCTGGCCGAGGAAGGGCACGACGCCGAGATCGGCGCCTGCATCGCGGCGGTCGACGAGCTGAAGGAACAGGGTCTTTTCCGCTTCGAGCGCATCGATACGACGGAACAGCAGGCGATCCTGGACTCGCTCTGGGCCCACCGGCCCCGCCGGCTCCAGCTCCTGATGGCACAGATGTGCAATCTGAAGTGCCTCTACTGCTACGAAGAGCACAACGGATCCAACGCGCGCCGCCGTCTCATGAGCTTCGAGATGGCCAAGGAATGCGTCGATTACCTGATCGAGCGTTCAGGACGTCGTCCCGACCTCCAGATCACGTTCTTCGGTGGAGAGCCGCTGCTCAACTTCAAGGTGATGCAGCAGGTCGTCGAGTACTGCGAGACCGTTGGCCCGGAGCACGGCAAGCGATTCACCTTCGAGACCATCACGAACGGCTCGCTGCTCAAGCCGGAGATCGTCGACTATTTCATCGAGAAGCGGTTCATGCTCATGGTCAGCCTCGACGGCTACCGTGAGATGAACAATTTCAACCGGCCCTCGGTGAGCGGCCACGATCTGTACGACACCATCCTGCGCAACGCTCGCTACGCAGACCAGGCGTACAAGCGCTCGGGTGTCGGGCTCCCCGTGAAAGTCCGGGCCAACCTGACCCACGAACACCACGATCTGATCCGGACCGTCCGCTTCATGGAGTCCCAGGGTTTCACGACGATCGGCGTCTCGACCGTCGAGAACCTCCCGTGGGCGGAAGGCGACCTCCACGCGCTGAACGAGCAGGATCTCGCCGAGGTCGCCGCGCAGCGCGAAGAGCTCATGGAGTCGGGTATGCAGGCCGTCCGCGAAGGCCGTAAGCCATCGCCGTACGAGGGCCGTATCCTCAACCAGGCTCTGCAAAAGGTGCAGAAGGGGACGATGACGCGAGGCCTGCGCTGCGGTGCAGGTCGCAACACGAACATCGTCGACACGGACGGGAACATCTATCCGTGTCATCGCTACGGCGACCTCGAGAACTTCATCCTCGGGAACGTCTCGGACCGTCGGCTCGACCGCGAGAAGACCATGGGTTACTACCGGTCCGTCAACACCGCTTCGACTGCCAAGTGCGAAGACTGCTGGGTCCGCAACATTTGCGGCGGACCGTGCGCGTGGGAGGTCTCGCACCCCACGGGGGAGATCCACGAACCGCACGAAGAGAACTGCAAGCGTATCCGTCGCTCGGTCGAGAAGAGCCTGATGCGACGTCGCGAACTGGAGCTCCTCGAGGCTCCACAGCTCGCCGAGGCAAAGAGCTGCGGCAGCTCGAGCTGCGGCTGCTGATGCCGCGCGCGCGGGCGTCGACCACCGCGGGTGCGGCGGTCGCGCTCGTGCCGAGGGCCTGGGCGGCTCGAACGCCGCCTTCGGCCTGCGAACGCCGGCTGCCCTGCAGTCGCAACCACCCAGAACCACGAACGACGGACGAAGACCGATGAGCGACCACGAACCGATCGAAGACGAAGAGCCGCAGGACATCGACACGAGCGAAGCGGCCGGCCCCCGGCACGAGGACGAGATGGAAGACGAGCCGTCGAGCCCCGCCGCCGAGAATCCGCCGCCCAAGGACCGGCGTGAGTTCATCCGCCGTGCGGGCGCGGCGCTGATCGCGATCACCGTCGTCGGTTCCGCGGGCGGCAGCCTCGCGCAGCCGAACGACATCTCCGTCGACACGGACAAGCTCTGCTCGCCACAGGTGTACGACGACGGCATCGCGCGATCGACCGAGGCCGAGGCGGACGCCGACCAGGCATGCAACGCGACGACTCCGGACGCCTCTTGCCAAATCACGTCAGCCCCGGGTGGCAGCAGCCTCGACCACGACGAGAACTGCGGCAAGCGGGTCAAGGGCTCGAAGCACACCGACCCCGACGAGAGCTGCGGTGACTGCGACGACAATCACGCCACCGATGAGAACTGTGGCAAGACGAAAGCTCCGTCCGGAGAGCTCGACCAGGACGAACTCTGTGGGCACGTGCACGGCATCGGGAGCGTCAACTCCGACAACTCGTGCGGCCAGGGCGGGGCCGAAGACGGCTCGAGCGGTGACATCGACGAGGGCTGCGGCACGCACAAGCCCCTCTACTCGCAGGGGGGCGCCTCGGACACCGACGACAACTGCGGATCCAAGGATCTTTCCGGGAAGGACGACCCAGACAGCAACTGCACGGGCAATCCGGAGGGCGACGATACGTGCAATCAGAACCAGCCGGCGTACGCCTCGAGCAGCGACGAGTCGTGCGGGAACTCCGACGGCGTTGGGGGGATCGACCAGGACGAAGCCTGCGGGAGCGGCGGGAGCAAGGGCTACAACGGCGCGTACGACATGGACGAGTCCTGCGTGAGCGGCGGCGGATCCGAGGACGAGGCTTGCACATCGCACGCGGACTTCTCGTGGCACGGCGTTCCCTTCACACACACGGATACGACCGATACGGACCAGAACGCCTGACGGCGGTCTGAGCCCGAGTACGCGAAAGGAACGCCCCGGGGTCAGACCCCCGGGGCGCCACTGTCGGTCACCCCGAGCGCACATGGTCACCGAAGACCGCATAGCCCGCGCCAGCGGCGAGACCGATCCTGAGTCGGCGAAGCCGCCGCCTCCGAGGGACGGACAGCCGATCGAGATCGAGTCCTTCCGCCCCGTCGCTGAGTCACTGCTCTGGCGTCTAGGGCAGGCGAGCTGGGAGCGACTCGGACGACGTTCGTTCACGTCAGGGAACGTCCCCCATCTCATCACGAGCGACGGCGAACGAGCGTCGGCCGCCGCCCGGACGCTCTATGCAAACTGCGAGGCTGCCCAGGCGGCTGGCAGGCTGGAGTCGAAGATCGTGGTCATCGAGCTTGCTGCCGGGCTCGGACTCCACGCGGAGGCGTTCCTCGACGCGTTTCGCAATCTCTGCGTCGAGCATGGGCGCGAGCACTACGCCAGGCTCGAGTACTGGATCACCGATGGGGCACGCGCGATGGTCTCAGACGCGGTCGACGCTGGTATCGCCTCCAGGCACACAGAGCATGTCGCGTTCGGAGTGGTCGATGCGCTTCAGCCGGATCGGGTCACGCGGCTGGACGGGTCCGTCGAGCAGCTCGGTGGGATCCGCTGCATCGTGCACAACTACATGCTCGGCGTGCTGCCCTTCGATCTCTTGATGATTGCCGGGGGCGAAGTACGACGTCTCGAGGCGCGCACGGTCGTCACTACGGACACAGCGCCTCGCGACCTCGTCTCGATCGACTGGGACGAGCTCCTCTACGCCGACGGAGAAGACGAGCGTCGATTGCTCGCAGGCGCGAAACGGCACCTGTCGTGGGAGTGGCGATGCGTTCCCTACTCGGTGGGTGAAACCGACGGCGACTCGTCAGACACACGTCGCGATGTGAGCGCATTCGTGCGGCAGCGGCTCGGCGGGCTGACGGGTACGCCCGACCGTGTGGATGCAAAGCTCTGCCTCGCCCACTGTCACGGAGCGCTCGCTTCCCTCGACGGATCGTTCGACGTCCTGAGAAAGGACGGGTTCCTCGTCTTCGGCGACTTCGGCGGCGACGGGCTCGACGACCTGTTCGTCACGACGGAGTTCCAGACCTTCGGGGAATCGACCGCGAGCGGTATCCCTTTCACATTTCTCGATTTCGCCCTGCGCCGGGACTTGAGCCGCTGGTCAGGGATCGTCACGCCCGCCGGCGACCGTGCGTCGCGCATCCACTCGCGGCTACTCCTGCGCACGCGATGTGACGCGACCGAAAGAACGTTCAGGGACGCCTTCCGGCGCCGGACCGTGGAGGGCGCCGAGCGGCGGCTCTCGTCGGCACGCCGTGCGGCACGCCGCGGCGACCTTGCCGACGCACGGAAGTCGCTGCTCGCGCTCGTCGAGTCCGGTCGAGCCCCCTGGCGCGTTCTTCTGGAGTGGGCGGAGCTCGAGAACCGAGAGGGCAACCACGCCTTTGCGCTCGAGGCGGCGACCGAGGCGTGCGAGCTGAGCCCCAACGCGTCTTCGGAGGCGTGGATGGAGCGGGGCGTGGCACTTCACGCGCTCGACGACGCCCAGGGCGCAACCGCAGCCGCGCGCGAGGCGCTGCGGCTCGACGGCGGAGCGTTCCGCACCCTCTACCAGGGCGCGCACTGGGCGCTGGACGCCGGACGCTTCAGCGAAGCGCTCGAGTGGATCGGCCGCCTGCTCGCGCTCGACCACGACAGCCGGCGCACGCGGCAGCTGCTCGCCCTTCAACAGCGCTGCCTCGAAGGTCGCGCCGCCGAGCAGCGGGCGTGGGCGAAGGAACCGAAGGCGCGCGAGGGCGCAACGGACGGCATCCTCCGCGCCGCGGAGGAGCACCTGGGAGCCTGGCAGACGCCACCCGCGCACCCGCCCGTGCTCATGGACGAGTCTCGTTCGATCGAGGCGGCCGAACTCGCGCTGATGGCGCAGCGCAATCGCTACGGAGGGTGGGTCGATCCGCGGACGGGCTCGACGGGCGCTGCCAGCGCCACGGCACGTGCTGCGCTGGCGCTCGGCACGCCGCCGCGGCGACGGCAGACCGAATCGATCGTCCTCGGGGCGCTGCGCGGGCTGACGCGGGGCTGGCGTCGAACGGGTTGGGGAGGGAGCCGCGACGGGTCCGACCCCCTTGAAACCGGCTGGACCCTCCGCCTCTTCGCGCACACGGCGATGCTGGACGTGGCGTTCACCCGCCGCGCAGCTGCTGCGCACATTGCTGCGCTCCCCACCGCTTTCGAGGTCTGTGCCCCGGTCGGCCTCCTCGGGCTCGCGCTGGTCGACGCCGGTGTCTCACACGCTTACCTCGTGCGCGTGCGCAAGCACGTACTGGCGTGCCTCGCATCGGAGCCGAAAACGGCCGTCGACGCGGAGGGCGTCGCGCTCGCCCTTGAACTGCTTCGGCGATCGGGAGGAGTTCCAGCGTCCGCCTCGGACGCGGCACGTGTGCACGCTGTGGTGGACGGCGAGGATCCTATGGCGCTTGCGGGCGCGATCCTCGTCGCGAGCGAACTCGGCGTGGAGCGCAGGTCCCTCGTCCGTCGTCTGACGGCTTCACAGCGCAACGACGGCGCTTTCGCGCCATCCGATGGGGACGAGCGACCGGGTGCAGCCGTGCCGGCGACGGCCACGGCACTCCGCGCGATCAAGGCCGCTGCCGCGCCCTCGGCCTGAGGCGGCGCTCGCCGTCGGAGCCCTCCGGCTTGGTACGCTCGTCCGGTGAGCGGACCATCGCAAACGCTGGGTGACGTGTGGCCATGAGACGGAGCAGGGACGGGGACGCCCAGCACGTCCAGGTGCTCCTGGTCGGCAAGTACGGCCTCGGGGCAGCCGCGGGGGACAGCGTGGCGGTCCGAGGGCTGATCGATCGGCTTGCCGAGCGGGGAGTCGACGCGGAGTTCACGGCGACTCCGATCCAGGATCCGCGCAGCACGCCCGCCGTGGTGCACGCGATGAACGCAGACGCACCGGCAACCGCGGCCCGCGCGCTCGCCGACCGCCTCGGCGTACCGCTTGTCGTGACGACGACGGGCACGGACCTGAACGAGGGCCTGGACGACCCCCAGCGACGCGTGCGGATCGTCTCCAACCTGCGCGCGGCCGCGCGGGTCGTGACTCTGACCGAGGCGCAGACCCAGTCCGTGCGCCGCCACTGCCCGCGCGCGGACGTGACCCGGATCTTTCAGCGCGTCGAGCTCGAGGCTTCGGACTTCGATCTGAGAGCCGCCGCGGATCTCGCCCCGGAGGCCCCGTACGCGCTGATGCTCGGCGGCTTCCGTCCGGTCAAGGACCAGCTCTTCGCTCTCGTAGGCTGGCGCGGCGGCGCCGGCGTCACGCTGGTGATGGCGGGCGACCTCGTCGACCCGATCTACGGCCGCGGCGTTCACTTCCGCGCAAGCGCGACCCTCGGAGTGAAGATGCTGCGGGCGCTCGACCACGCGGACGTCGGCGCGGCGCTGGGGGGAGCCGTCTGTCTCGTCAACACGAGCCGGAGCGAGGGCGAGTCGCGGGCGATCCTCGAGGCCCATGCGTGCGGCTGCCCGGTCGTGGCCCGCCGGAACCGCGGCAACGAGGCGCTCGTGAGGGACGGCATCGACGGGCTCCTCTTCGACGATCCCGAGGGCCTCCACGCGGCCATGGAGCGGCTCCGGGAGCCTGGCACGAGGGACCGGCTCGCCGCCGGAGCGCGGGCCGCGGCCGCGGCCCGGGAGGCTCTGCCCCGCGACGACGAGGTCCTGGCGGGGCTGTATCGGGATCTCGCTGCGTCCTGAGCCTGGGCCCGTGGAAGAGCGGTGGACAGGCGAGGCGGCGCGGCCTATCTCTTGCCCCGGAACCCGCCCGGCGCGCGGCCTTCACCCGCGGCCAGCCCAAGCCCCCACGATCCCATGAGCGCGACCGTCGAAGACGTCTACGACCAACTCAAGCAGGTGTTCGACCCGGAGATCCCGGTCGACATCGTGAACCTCGGCCTCATCTACGACGTCAAGGTCGAGGCGCCGACGGTGAAGATCACGATGACGCTGACGAGCCAGTCGTGCCCCGAAGCCCGCACCATCCCGGACGTCATGAAGCGCCGCTGCAATACGTTGGAGGGGATTGAGGACACGGAGATCGACATCGTCTTTGAGCCGGCGTGGACGCCCCAGCTCATCACGGACGAGGGCCGCAAAGCCCTCGGCATGGAAGAAGACTGAACCTCGTCTCTTCAAGAGCAGGGCTTTGCGGCCCTCGTCCGTGATGAGCTCGGCGGCCACGCCCGCTCGAAGACGATGTCGATCTCCGTGTCCGAGCTCCAACCGCGTAAGCGGTTGGGCCAGATCGCTCCAACCGCGTAAGCGGTTGGGCCAGAAAGGAAGGCAGCCCCGCCGACCCAACCTCGCTCCCCGCGAGCCCCCCCGCGCCGCGCGCCCCTCACCGAGGAGCCCGCGGCGCGCGCCGTTTCCACAGCCCCCGCGCGGG
>JBCBNC010000080.1:0-9153 GCA_039821985.1 Planctomycetota bacterium | reverse complement strand
CGACGCCGCCCGGGACGCCCAATCAAGGGCCGCCCCGGGCGGCTGCGATCGCTGCTGGAGATCCTGGCACCGTCTCTGCATCGGCCACCGCTACAGTGCTTGTCATGCGCCGTTCCCTTCCCCTTGTCGCCGCCGCGCTGACGCTTCTCACCGCCGCCCACGCGCAGCGCGTCGTGCGCGTCACCGACCTCGTCTTCGAGGAATACAGCGCGCCCGACCTCGACGCGGGCCGGCTCCTCGGATCGACCGCAGGTCGCACGCTCCTGCCGCGCGCGCACTCCGGCGGCCGCGCGCTGTTCGTCGGGACGCCGCAGGTCCGCAGCGGGCTCAAGTACGGCGCGCTGCGCGAGACCTGGATCGCGCTGCCGCGCGAGGTCGACGATGCGACGCCGTCCGGCGTCCTGTACTTGTCGGACGACGCCGGTGAGCGCCTCCTCGCGCATCCGTTCCGCGCGCCCGCCGCAGCGGTCACCGTCGACGAGGAGCGCTGGCGCGACACCGTTGCGCGCCACTACCTCGCGCTCGCAGGAACCGGGCTGCCGGGCGTTCCGTGGTTCCGCCGGCAGGCCGTCGCGCACGGTGGAGACCTCGAGAACGTCGGGCGCTTCGGGTCGCGCCGCGGCTTCGGCACCGAGGACTCGTTCGCGATGTTCACCGGTGGTCGCGCGCTCGCGGAGAACCTCGCGCTCGACGACGTCATCGAACGCGACGGGGACGACGACGCGCCCGGGTTCCCGATCGACGGGATCGACGGCGTCAACGTGCCGGAGATGAAGTTCGACCGGCTGCTGCCCGCAGCCGCACCCGAGCTCGATCCGCTCGCCGAGCTCGTGCCGCACGACCAGCACGCCGTCTTCTTCCCGACCTTCGACGCGCTCGTGCGCACGGCGGACGGGCTCGAGGATGAGGCGCGTCCGCTCGTGTCGGCCTTCGACGGGCGCGGCGTGGTCTACCTCGTGCGCGAGCGCTACGAGCGGCAGATGCTGCTCGATCTCGGGCCCGCCGCCCGCGCGCTCGGCGGCGCGCTCGTTCGCTCGGCTGCGGTCACCGGCAGCGACCCGTACATGCGCACGGGGACCGACGTGGCGCTCCTGCTGGCGGGCTCAGGCGACGCGGCCTACGGCGCCATCCGCGCACAGATCGAAGCGCGCGCCGTCCGTCGCGGCGTCGCGCGCGCGGACTCGACGCTTCGAGGGATCGCCGTGGCCTCGTGGTCGACCGAGGACCGGAGTACGTCCTGCTGGATGGCGGCCGCGGGGAACGTCGTCGTCGTGGCGAACTCCGAGGTCCAGCTCGACCGCGTGCTCGCCTGCGCCGGGGGCGCCGAAGCGCTCGCCGCGCTGCCCGAGTACCACTGGTTCCGGCACCGCTATCCGCGCGACGCGTCCGGCGCGGAAGACGCGTTCGTCGTCCTCTCCGACGCCGCCATTCGGCGCTGGTCCGGGCCGTTCTGGCGCATCGCAACCGCGCGCCGCACCCACGCGGGCGCGCTCCTCGCCGACGCGGACGCGTGGCGTATCGCGTCACGCAACGGCACGGCGACCGGCGACACGCCCGCGGGACGCACGCCGATCGCCGGCGGCGGCACCCTCGACCTCACGGGCCGCTTCGCGCGCGACTCGAACTACGGCACGCGCGACTTCCTCACGCCGATCTCCGAGCTCGAGATCCAGACGGTCACGAAGGCCGAGCGCGACGGCTACCTGCGCTGGCGGCGGCGCTTCGAGCGCTCTTGGGGGGGCACGTTCGACCCGATCGCCGCGTCGATCGACCTGCGCGCGGACGGCCTCGACCTCGACCTCACGCTGGTCCCGCTGGTCGTGCGGTCGGACTACCGGATGCTGATCGACTTCGCGGGCGACCAGCGCCTCGGCCCGGACGCGGCCGGTCCGCACGCGGGCGCGCTCGTGTTCTGGAGCACCGCGCTCGACCCGCTGAGCCAGCTCACGCGGTCCATCGTCAGCCTGGCGTCGGAGGGCGGCGAGCCCCCGGCCGAGCGCTGGATCGGCGAGGACCTCGCGGTCTGGCTCGACGAAGACGCGGACTACTTCGCGCGGATCGCCGAGATGGCCGACGTGGACGAGTTCGTCGACGAGCTGCTGCCCGGGCTGCCCATCGGCGTGTCGGTCAGCGTCGTCGCGCCCGAGATCGCGGACCGCGTCGTCGCCGACTTCCTCCGGATGTTCGACGTCAGCGCGGGCTTCTCGCTCGAGGTGGACGAGCGCACGCACCGGGACCAGTCGTACTTCGCCGTCCGCCCGGAGGAGGAGCTCGACGAGATCAGCGAGGTGCCGACGCTCTTCGTTGCCGTGACGCCGCGGTCCCTGGTGCTCTCGCTGTCGGAGGGCGTCGTCCGGCGCAAGATCGAGCGCGACACGGCACCCTTCGACCAGACGCCCTGGCTCGGCCGCAGCACCGGGCTGCGTGTCGACGGCGCGGTCGAGAAGCTGCTCGCGAACCGCTGGCTCGCGGGCAGCGCGCGCGCCCAGCTCCGCGCTCGCTCGTGGGGGAGCCTTCCGGTCCTGAACGAGTGGAAGCGCCTCGGCTTCGCCGATCCGGTCGCCGCGCACGAGGCCGAGTGGGGGACGCGCCTCGTGTGCCCCGGTGGCGGAACGTACCGCTGGAACGCACAAGCGGGGACGATGGAGTCAACCGTCTACGGGCACCCGGGCGCGCCGAAGGAGGGCCCGCTCGTTCCGCCCGGGCTCGAGCGCCTGCGTTCGATCGACTGCGCGCTCGACTTCGAGAGGTTCGCGGTCGATCCGGCCGAGCTGCGCGAGGGTGAGGTCGACCGCAGACGCCGGGACGTCCGCGGCCTGCGCGCGCGCGTGTCGCTGCGGCGCCGCTGAGACCGGCGCCCTCGCGGCGCGCGGCGCTCAGGGCGTCAGCGTCACGCGCACCGCGTCCGAGACGTCCGAGCCCGCGCCGCCCGCGAAGCCGTCGCGGTACCAGGCCTGGAAGTAGACCGAACCCGCCACCAGGGCGGCGCCCGTCCCGCCGAAGTCGACCGCGTGTGTGATCGTGCCGGCGACCTCGAACGTCGGCGCGCTCAGGCGCGTGAGGGCGCCGCCGATGCACAGCGTCCCGTTCCCGAGCGGCAGGGCTGCCGGCTGCGTCCCCGAGAAGAAGAGGCCGGGCTGGAACGGCGGAACGTCGTTCGCCCGCAGGCGCAGGTCCTGGTTCGAGAGGCTCGCGCTGCCCGCGACGGCGATGCGCGCGCGGTTCCCGGTCGAGTTCGGCGCCTGCGTGCAGGTGACCTCCCCGAGACCGTCGAGCGAGTACACGTACGCCGCGCCCGCGTTCGCGAACCCGAAGAAGTGGGTCTGCGCGCCGATCACGACGGTGTTGCCCTCGACGGCGACGCCGGCGCCGAAGACGTTCGAACCCGAGGACGGGTCGGGCTGCTGGATGGTGGCCTCGAGCGCGCCGCTCGGCAGGTCGTACACGTAGGCACGTCCGATGTCCGTGCGGCGCGTCGCGCCGATGACCATGCGCGTGCCCTCGGCCTCCACGTTGCTTCCGAAGCCGTCGTCGAAGGACGGAGCGGGGTCGCTGAGTCTGTGCACCTCGCCGCCGGTCGCGGTATCGATCACGACGACCTGCCCGGGCGTGCTGACCCCCGGCGCGATGCTCGACACGATCGCGTACGGAGTGCTCAGCTCGACCTCGAGGCCGAAGTAGAAGTCACCGCCGGGGAACGCGGGGTCGATCCGGCGGACGAGCGCGCCGGTGCTCGCGTCGAAGAGGTAGCAGCGGCCCTCCTGCGCCCACGGCCCGGTCTGGAACGCGGGCGCGCCAACCAGCGCAAGCGTGCCGTCGAGCGCCACGCTGCGGCCGAAGACGAGGTCCCTCGAGCCCGCCGGCGGCCGGAGCTCGTGGAGGAGCTGCCCGGTCGCAGCGTCGAAGACGTACGCGATACCCGCGTCCCGTCCGACGTCCTCGTTGCTGGACGACCCGACGACGATGCGCCCGCCGTCGAGCGCGATGCTCTCGCCGAACGTGACCTCGTTCAGCCCGCTGGGCGGCAGCAGCCGGTGGAGCTGGTCGCCGGACGCCTCGTCGAAGACGTAGACGGCGCCCGGCGCGGAGCGGTCGAGCGGACCCTCGCTCCCGACGACGACGAGCCCGTCGTCCATCGCGATGGAGGCGCCGTAGCGCTCGCCGAAGTCGGCGCCGACCGGCGCAAACGTGCGGAGTCGCTGGCCGGAGCCCAGGTCGTAGAGGGCGACGGGCGCCTCGATGAGCGCGAGCCCGTCCTCGACGGCGATCTCGTCGCCGAAGCCGTAGACGACCCCGGCGTTGGAGCCGAACTTCAGCTCGAGGGTCTGGGCCTGGGCCGCGGGAAGGGCGAGCGCGAGCGGGGCGAGCAGAGACGAAGGGCGCATGGGAAGCTCCTGCGTTTCGAGGGGTGGGGCGGCCTGCGTGCGAGGCCGAACCCTCCCGTTCTGTCAGGGCGACTCGAATCCGTCGTCCCGGAGCCGCCTGCGGGTCCCTCGGGCGCCTCCGCGCTGCTGCGCAGGGCCGCTGCGTGGAAGCGCTATCCTCCCCGCCCCTTGTCGTCGAACGACCCAGAGCGACGACCTCGATCGATCGAGGTCACCGGAGCGCGCGAGCACAACCTGCGCGGCGCGGGTCCGGGGTCCGGGCTCGACGTCTCGATCGAGCGCGGCGTCTGGACCGCTGTCACGGGCCCCTCGGGATCCGGCAAGACGTCGCTCGTCTTCGACGTCCTGGTGCGCGAGGGCGAGCGGCGCTACCTCGGCTCGCAGAGCGCGAAGGCGCTGCAGTTCTTCGGCAAGCTTGGGCGCCCCGACGTCAAACGCGTCGCGGGTCTGCCCGCGCCGATCGCCGTCGCACGACGTTCGGTCACGAACGATCCACGCTCGACCGTCGGCACACAGTCGGGCGCGCTCGACCTCCTGAGGCTCCTCTTCGCGCGCGCGGCGCAGCACCCGAGCGGCGCGCAGCTCACGCGTTCGCACTTCAGCTTCAACACGTCTACCGGCGCCTGCGAGGCGTGCGGCGGGATCGGGCTCGAGGACCGCGTCGACCCCGACCGGGTCGTCGCGGACGCCTCGCGCTCGATCCGCGAGGGAGCGCTCCGCCCGACGCTCCCGAACGGCTACACGGTCTACAGCCAGGTCACCCTCGAGGTGATGGACACGATCTGCCGCGCGCACGGCTTCGACGTGGACACGGCCTGGAGCGCGCTGACCGACGAGCAGCGGCAGGTCGTCCTCCACGGGACGAAGCGCCTCAAGGTCCCGTTCGGCAAGCACTCGCTCGAGTCCCGCATGAAGTGGGAGGGCATCACCGCACGGCCCCGGGAGGAGGGCTACTACCGCGGCATCGTGCCGGTGATCGAGGAGACGCTGCTGCGCAATCGGAACGAGAACGTGCTGCGGTACGTGCGGTCCGTGCCGTGCTCGGCGTGCGGCGGGTCGCGCCTCGGCGCGCTCGGGCGCGAGGCGCGGCTCGACGGCGGCGCGTCATTGCCCGAGCTGCTGGCGCTCTCCACGGCCGAGCTCGTGGAGGCGCTTCCGGGCGTCTCGACGTCACCCGTGCTGGAGGCGCTGCTGGAGTCGCTCGGAGCGATCCTCGCGCGCATGGTGCGGCTCGGACTCGGTCACCTCGCGCAGGCGCGCGGCGCGGCGACCCTGTCGGGCGGCGAAGCGCAGCGGCTGCGGCTCGCGGCGCACCTCGCGTCCGGCCTCGGCGGCGCGCTGTTCGCGCTGGACGAGCCGACGCTCGGCCTGCACCCCGAGGCGCGCGACGGACTCCGCGAGGTCCTCGACGAGCTGGTCGCCGCCGGCAACACGCTCGTCGTCGTCGAGCACGACCCCGGCTTCGTCGCGTTCGCCGACCGAGCGCTCGCGCTCGGGCCCGGCGCCGGACCGGACGGCGGGCGCGTCGTCCTCGACGCCGCCCGTGCCGCGGACGCCCTCGCCGTTCCCGAGCGACCCGCGCGCCGCCCGAGCGAGCACCGCGGCGACCTCGTGCGTCTTTCGGGCGCGACGCTCCACAACCTGCGCGAGGCCGAACTGGCAGTGCCCGCCGGCGCGTTCACCGCGGTCGTCGGACCGTCCGGCGCGGGCAAGTCGTCCCTCGTGTTCGGCACGCTGCTGCCCGCGCTGACCGACGCGGACAACGGCCCCTTCGCGTCGCTCTGGACCGCCGAGAACGCCCGCGTCCTGGCCGTCGACGCGCGCCCGATGGGGCGCAGTTCGCGCAGTACGCCTGCCACCTGGAGCGGCGTGTTCGACCACGTTCGAAAGCGCTTCGCCGCGACGGACGCAGCGAAGCGCGCGGGCCTCGGCGCCGGAGCGTTCTCGTTCAACGGCAAGGCCGGCCGCTGCGAGGAGTGCGAGGGGCTCGGCCACGTCAAGATCGGCCTTCACCTGTACGAGGACTCCGCGCGCACGTGCCCCGCGTGCGGCGGCGCGCGCTACCGGCCCGAGGTGCTCGACGTGCGCCTCGACGGCCGGACGGTCGCGGACGTTCTGGCGCTGAGCGTCGACGGTGCGCTCGCCGCGTTCGAGGGCGACCCGAAGATCGCGCCGACGCTCGAGGCGATGGCGCAGCTCGGGCTCGGGTACCTGAAGCTCGGCGCGCCCTCGACGGTCCTCTCGAGCGGCGAGGCGCAGCGCATCCGGCTCGCGACGCTGCTCGCGGCGCCGAAGCGCGGCGGCAGCCTCTACTGCTTCGACGAGCCCGACCGCGGCCTCCACCCGGCGGATCTCGCGCGTCTCGTCGAGGCCTTCGACCGCCTCGTCGCGGCGGGCGACACGGTGCTCGCGATCACGCACTCGCCGCAGCTCTGGGCGGCCGCGGACCGAATCGTCGAAGTGCGGGACGGCGTCGCGCGCGAGCGCTCCTTCGGCGATGTCGCGCCGCCTCCGACGGGTCGACCCGAGCGCGCCGCGCGCCCCTCCGCGCCCGACGCGATCCAGGTGCGCGGCGCGCGCACCCACAGTCTCCGCGGGGTGGACGTACGGATCCCGCACGGGGGCGTCACGGCGGTCGTCGGGCCGTCGGGCAGCGGCAAGAGCTCGCTCGCATTCGACACGATCGCGGCGGAGGCCTGGCGGCGCTACGCGGAGACGCTGCCGTTCCAGGTCCGTCGCTTCATCGCGCGCATGCCGCGCCCCGAGGTCGACGCGCTCGACGGCCTGACCCCGACCGTCGCGCTCCGCCAGACCGCGGCGGCGCCGACGCGTTCGTCGACGCTCGCCACGCTCAGCGGACTCGGCCCGCTCCTGCGCCTCGCCTGGTCGCGAGCGTCGGGCGCGAATGCCACCGCCGCGCACTTCCGGCCGGAGAGCGGGCTCGGCGTGTGCGCGGCGTGCGGCGGGCGGCGCACGCTGCGGCGCGTCTCGCTGGAGGTGCTGCTGACCGACGGCGCGCTGCCGGTCGCCGCCGGCGCGTTCGCGGGGACGAAGCCGGGGCGCTTCTTCACCGAGCCCGACGGTCAGCACGTCGCGACCATGCGCGCGGCGACGGGCGACGCCCTCGAGGCGGCGTGGGACGACCTCTCCGAGGAGACGCGGCGCATCGTGCTGCACGGCGCGGGTGACGAGGTCTTCGACGTCGTGTGGAGCTACGCGCGCGGTGCGCGCAAGGGGGAGCACCGCTTCGAGGGGCGCTGGGAGGGCCTCCTCGCGCTCGTCCTGGCCGAGGCGGAGAAGCGCGCCGCGCGCAAGGACGCCGCGGGCTGGGCCGCGCCCCTCGAGGAGGCGCCGTGCGAGAACTGCAGCGGGACGGGACTCGCGGCGGAGCTGGCCGGCGCTTCGATCGCCGGCCTCGGCTACGCCGACGCGCGGCACGCAACGCTCGTCGAGCTGCGCGCGGCTCTGGCCGAGCGCGAGGGCGCTTCGCCCGCCCTCGACGCTCTCCTCCCCGAGCTCGACCGCCGGCTCGGCGATCTCATCGACATCGGCCTGGGCGAACGGACGCCCGCCACCGCGGGAACCGAGCTCTCGCGCGCCGAGCTCCAGCGCGTTCGCCTCGCGGGCGTGCTGCGCGCGGACCTCCACGGCGTCACAGTGGTCCTCGACGAGCCTGACGCGGGTCTCACCGAGGACGAGGCGGCGCCGCTCGCGGAGCGCATCGGCGCGCTCGGTCGCGCCGGCGCGACCGTCGTGTGCGTGACGCACCGCGCGTCGCTCGTGCGCGCGGCGGATCACGTGATCGCGCTCGGACCCGGAGCGGGTCCCGACGGCGGCCGGGTCGTCGCGGAGGGGCCGCCGGCAGAGCTCGACCTCGACGCTCTGCTCGCACGCGGCCGGGTCACACGCATCCCCGCCGCGGGGAATACGTGGCGCTCGGCGGTGCTCGAAGTGGAGCTGCCTGCGTCGGGTCTGGTGCTGCTCACCGGCGACCTCGCGGGGGGCCGCCGGACGCTCGAACGACTCGCCCGCGCGGGGGAGGGCCCGCCCGCGCACCTCGTCGACGGCCGCGTGCAGGCGACGTCGCCGCTCCACGCGCTCGGAGCGATGCCCCTCCTGCAGAAGCTGTTCGCCGGCGCCGCGGGAGACGCCGGCCCGCCGCGCGCCGCGTTCTCGTACCTGAGCCCGAAGGGGCGCTGCCCCGCGTGCAAGGGCAGCGGCGTGGAGTCGGTCGCGATGGACGTCGTCGCCGACCTCGCGCTGCCGTGCGAGGCGTGCGGCGGCGCGCGCTACCGGCCCGAGGTGCTTGACGTCCGCGTGGGCGGACGGAACGTGTCCGACGTGCTGGATCTCCCCGCGGCGCAGGTGCTCGCCGACGAAGAGATCGCGGGGTCGGGCCTCGGGGCCGCGGCGCGAGCCCTCGCGCGCTTCGGGCTCGGGCACCTGTCGCTCGGACGGCGGACCGCGACGCTCTCGGGCGGCGAGCGCCGGAGGCTCGCCCTGGCCGCGGCGACAGCGACGCTGAGAGCGCCCGCGCTCCTCGCGCTCGACGACCCGGCGGTGGGGCTGTCCGACGCAGACGTGGCCGCTCTGGCCGCCGCCCTCGGCGGGCTCGCCGCGGAAGGTCATCTGATCGTCGCGACCGGCGACCGCGCGCCTCTCCGCGAAGCCGCGACCCTCACCGCCTGATCCCGAGCTCCGCAGCAAACGCAGATACGGTGCCAGGATCACCGGCAGCGCCAGGAGCAGCCAGGGTCGTCCATTCAAT
>JBCBNC010000079.1:0-9548 GCA_039821985.1 Planctomycetota bacterium | reverse complement strand
GCGGCGTTTCCGCGCCGGCACCTGAGCGAACCGCGGAGACACGGTGACGGCTCGGTTTGCATTTTCGGTGCCCGGCTCGCCAGCCCCGATCAAAGCTCCCGGGGCCGTCCATTCAATGTCGGACCCCGGCTGCTTCGATCGCTGCTGGCGATCCTGGCACCGTATCTGCAATCCGCGCCGTCTCCGTGTCTCCGCGGTGCGCTCAGGTGCCGGCGCTGAAACGCCGATGGGTGTTCACATGGGTCCCGCCCCCAAGGACACCCCCGCCTGCGCCGAGTGCGGACGCGTCCAGCGCCGCGCTGGCACGCACTGCGAGATGTGCGGCGCGCTGCTCGGCGGCGTCGAGGCGCCAGGCGCCCCCACGCCGCGCGCGTCGATTCCGCTCCCCCCGGCGCACGCGCCCGCAGCCGGAACGGCAGGGCTCCCCGAGGCCCCCGAGTTCAGACGCCCGGCCCCTCCGCCCGCCCGCTCGTACGGCGAGCTGCCCCCCGAACCGCGGGCCGAGGACCGCCCGCTGCCCGTCCTCCCGCTGGAACGCCCCGCGCCCGGCCGACGCGCGCCGATCCCGCCGCCGCCCGCGCCTGAGCCCGCCCCCGCCCACTTCGGCCTGGGCGAGCCCATCCTCGAGCGGCGCTCGAGGAACGCGGTTCAGTTCCTGCTCCTCGGCGTTCCGCTCGCCGCGGCGTTCACCCTCACGCCCCTCGTGCGCTTCATGGGCTGGTTCATCGCCAGCCTCGTACACGAGCTCGGACACACGCTCGCGGGCTGGTTCATGGGCTGCCCGTCGTGGCCCGCGATCTCACTCAGCGGCGAGGCGATGGCGCGCCACGGCGAGCCGCTGTGGGCCGTGCGGATCGCGATCCTCGCGCTGTGCGTCTACGGCATCCGCCAGGTCCTCGCGGGCGGCGCGCAGATCGCCGCATTCGCCGGACTCGCGCTCGTTTACGCGGCGCTGATCTTCACTCCCCTCGGCGAGATGCTCTTCCTCGCCTCGGGCCAGGGCCTCGAGGTCGTCGGCGCTTGCGTGTGCCTGTGGCGCGCCGCAACGGCGGAGGCCTGCAAGCACGACGCCGAGCGCGCCGCATACGCGATGGTCGGCTGGTTCCTCGCGGGCCGGAACCTGTGGCTGTCGTTCGGGCTCGCGTTCTCGGAGTCGGCCCGCGCCGAGTACGCCGGCAACGGCTCTTTCGGGCTGACCAACGACTACATCCGGCTGGCGGGCGAGCTGGGAACGAGCCTCGGATTCGTCGGCCTCGCCACGGGGGTCCTGAGCGTCGTAGCCGTGGCCGTCACCGTCCCCCTCGCGCTGCGGGCGACGCGCGTCTGACCGGCCGACCAGCCGAGCGCGCCGCCCCCACGCGTCTCACGGCGTCCACGTCAGGGCGAATGCCGACACCTCGGCCGTCGCGCCCGTCTCGGGGTTCCCGACGAAGGTCAGCCGCACCTGGTAGTAGCGCGCGTCCCGGATGCCCTGCACCTCCGTCCGCCATGCGTCGCTGCCCGCGAGGAACGAGATGCCCGGGTTCGCGCGGTCGGGACCGTGCTGGAGGACGCCGGTCGGGACGCGCGGGATGGGCGGATCATTCGGGTCCGTGCACGGGCGCGGTTCCTCCTCCTCCGGCGCGCTCCCGAACGTGCGGCTGAATCGGTCGCGATCGTTGTAGTAGTCGCCGTAGAGGTCGAGGAGGAACGCGTTCACGCGGAAGTCGGGCAGGCCCAGCGTCGGATCGGTGTTCTGCGCGTCGCCGTCGTTGTCGAGCCCGCCCTCCAGGGGGTCCGGCGGACACGGGTCCGACGGAACGGCGAGCGCCCAGTCGCGCTCGTCGTTCAGGTAGGCAATCGACGTTGCGCCGCGGTACTCGACGCGCACCTCGGTCCCCGTCGGCAGCTCGGCGGCGCTCGGCTCCAGGATGGGCTCGCTGTACCTGCGTCCGACGAAGCCGGACTCGCCCGCGATCGGAGCCTCGAACCAGATCGAGTGCGCGTGGCTGATCCGCGTCACGTAGTCGATCGCGCCGTGCTGGAGGTTGTTGTCGCGCCCGAACGTACGCTCGCCCGGGGGCGAAGTCGTCGGGTCGAATCCGCCCGCGGCCGCGTCGTTCGTATCGGGCTGGATCAGGATCGTCGCGCCGGACGTGTCGTTCCCGCCGGTTGAGAACGCGCGGAAGTAGGGCCGCGCGGACGAGTTCGCCGCGATGTTGAAGTCCCACGCGTTCTGACCGACCGCCCCAAGGTCGGGGAACACGCGGAACTCCATCAGCAGCGGCAGCCCGATCGTCTGGCACTCGGTCTCGCCGTAGTACGGTCGGTAGGCGTTGGCGGAGGTGAGCGGCCACGGCGGCGCAGGTAGACCTCGCGCCACGAACCACTGGTACGGTTCGGTGCCGCCGTTGAGCTGACTCTCGGTCGCGCGCGCCCGAACGCGCGGGTCCCGCCACGTGAACCAGCGGTTGTCGTCGAACGACCCGTCGCGGTTCAGCGGGAACGGGATCATCGTGGACCCAGAGCTCGCGACGTAAAGGTCACCGACGTCGATCGTGTATCCGCGCTCGCGCGGGTGGACGACGACCTCACCGGGCACGTCGTCCCGCTCCGACTGCAGGAGGTTCCGCGAGAACTGCGCGCGGAGCCCCGAGTTCGGGAACAGCGGCCAGGCGGTGACGGAGTTGATGAACTCGTCCGGCAGCCGCTGGCAGTGCGCGAGCCGGATCTCGAAGCGCTCGAACCGGTCGTTCGTCACCGTCGCCCCGGACGGACGCCACGACAGCCCCTCGATGTCGAGGCTCTGGTCCTGGATGTCCGTCAGCGAGAAGCCGCAGTCGCAGTAGCGCCACAGCGTCTGCAGCCGCGATCCGAACGGTGAATGCGGCGTAACGACGCCGCCCGCGATGAAGCGCTGGAGCGCGAGCATCGGCTGGTTGTTGTCGAGCACGGCGGTCCCGCGCAGCACCGGCCGCGGACGGAGGATCTGCCCGACGCTGTCGAGCAGGATCTGACCGCCCCACTCCGGCCCCTCGGGCGCCTCCTCGTCGATCGACGTGAAGCGACTGACCCGGCCGCCGTTCAGGCGCGTGCCCGCGCTCCGCTCGATCGTGAACCGCATGGGCGGGATCGTGGCGACGGGATTGCCCGCCAGGTCCTCGGGCGTCTGCGCGCCCGAGTCCGCGTCCGCGATCCCGAGGTAGTACGGCTCCGTCTGGCCCTCCTGGTGCGAGAGCGAGACGCGCGGCACGTAGGTCACGCTGCGCAGGTCCTGCGACTGGCCGAGCGAGCCCACGACGTAGCTCGAGCTCGGGAGCGCACCGTCGCCGTCGACCGGCTCGCGCGTCAGCGTCACCGAGTCGAAGGCGGTGAGCGAGCTCGGCGCCATCGGCTCTGAGAAGCGCAACGTGAACGTCGACTCCGGCGAGACGCCCATCCCCGGAGCCTCCGGGAAGCCCGTCGGGAGCGGCAGGACACGCGCGAAGCACTCCGTGCGCGTCACGTCCGCCGACGGGTCGAAGGCGGTCTCGTACGCCGCGTTCCCGAGCCCGGTCGTCTCCCAGACGCCCGGGCCGTTCCACGCGTCGGGGAACGACACGAGCCGCACCTGCACGTCGCGCACGAGCCCGTCCATGTCGAGGTCCGCGCCATCGGCGACGACCTGCGCGAAGACGCCCGCCTGCACGACGACGTCGCCGACCGCCGGCGCGGTCCCGCAGCGCGTCGACGCGAACCGCACGCGCGGGAGCACGAACCGCCGCCCGCCGGGCACGCCCGCGAGCTGGAGCGGCGGGTCGAGCAGCTCGACCTGCGTCGTGCCGACGACGACGGGCGGCTCCTCGTCCGGCAAGAACCCGTTGTAGGGGTCGTCGAGTCCCGTGATTGCGCCGCCCGAGCGGAACGGCCGGATGACAGGTTCCGTCGACGAGACCGCGTCGACCGGACCGTTCCCCGTCGTCGCGAGCGTCGACCCCGCGAGGTTCCGCACGACGTTCGTCACGCCGATCGTGGAGTTCACGCGCGTGCCGAAGCGCAGCACCGCGTTGGCGCGCCCGGAGCGCGTGCTCGGCCGCATCCCGAGCGTGTTGACGGCCAGGACATCGGTGCTCGCGCTCGCCTCGACCTCGCTGATCGTCAGGTCGACGACGACGCGCGTGGGGAAGCGAGCACCGCTCGACGAGCGTCCTCCGAACTGCTGCGCGGGGAAGATCCGCGCCTCGTGCGGGATCGACGGCCGGAACGGGGCCGACGTGTCCGCGGGCGGATCCCCGAGGAGCAGCTCGATCGTCCGGTCGTGGATCGAGGCGGGGTCGAGCAGGTCGTCGAACTGCACGACGAGCGCGGCGTTGCGCGGGACCATCGACACGAGCGCGGCGTCGGGCTCGCGCACGAGCACCGGGGTGAGCTGGTTCCCGAGCGCCTCCGCGAACGAGAGGAAGTCGGCCCGCCCGTCGGGGTCGTCGACGTTCCGGTCCACGAAGAGCGTCTGCTGCCCCGTGACGGGGTTGGTCGTGAGCTCCCAGTCGCCGGCCTGCGTCACCACCGCGCCGCCGATCACGTACTCGGCCGCCATCCGCACGCGCTGCCCGCTGGCGTCGCGCGCGGTGAGTTCCACGAGACGCCCGTACGAGACCGACTCGATGCGCACCTCCGAGGCCGCGCCGCCGAAGTGCGGGTCCTCGAAGAAGAAGCCGCTGCTCCCGCCGAACGCGGCGCCGCCGCCGGTGCTCTGGGACGGACTGCTCGAGCCGCTGCAGCCGGCGAGCGCGGCGCACGCCGCGGCGAACAGTGTGAGCAGCGGACGCGCGCGCAGGGTGGACGCGCGGGGCGCGGCGAGCGTGGACGACACGCGAGCGGAGTTCGGCATGGGGCCGGTCCGTGGCTAGGGGCGAGCGGTTCGGCCGCGCGGGCGCGGCTCGTGCGAGTGGGCGGAGCGAGCGCCGTCGCACGCTCCCCGCACGAGCGTCCCCACGCGCGCCGGGGAGCTCGGCGCGGGCGGACGCGGCCGGGCCGCGGGCGTTCGTGCGGGAGCCCAAGAGCAACGCGCGTGCCGCGGCCGCCAGAACGAGCCTCGCGGGGCCGCGGGCCGTCCCAGGACGCCCGAGAGGTGGATCCGAGCGGTTCCGCTCCGTCCGACGGAGCGCGCGCGGGCGCGCTTCCGCACGTGCTCCTGCGCTCCCGCACATCCGAGACCGCCTCCCCCGCCCCTCCTCCCCAGGGCCCCCCGGGTGGCTCGATCCGAAGCGGACCGCGCAGGACCGCCCCGGCCCCCGACCGGGCCTCGCTAGATTTCTCCAACTTCGCTGCAATCGATCCGCGGACCGCTCCGCCCCTCCCGCGGACACCATGAACAGCCCGAACCAGAGCAACGACCCCGCGCCCGTCGACCTGACGGGGCACCTGCGGTGGATGCGGGCCCTCGCGAGGGGGCTCGTGCGCGACGATGCGGCGGCGGACGACCTGGTCCAGGACGCGGCGGTGGCCGCGCTCCGGGACAAGGCCGCCCGCCCGCTCGACGTCCGTGCGTGGCTCGGATCGATCCTGCGCAACCGCGCGCGGGATGCGGGCCGCAGTCGGGACGCGCGCCAGGCCCGCGAGGCCGCCAGCGCGCGGCCCGAGAGCGGAGAGGACACGTCGGAGCTCGAGCAGCGCGCCGCCATCGGCGCGGAGCTCAGCCAGCGCGTCCTCGGGCTCGACGAGCCCCTGCGTTCCACGCTCCTCATGCGCTACTGGGACGACCTGCCTCCGCGCGTCATCGCGAAGCGCACGGGCGTCCCGGTCGCGACGGTGAAGAGCCGTCTCGCCCGCGGACTCGAGCGGCTGCGTCGCGACCTCGACGCGAGCCGCGGCGGGGATCGCAAGGCATGGCTCGTGGTCGTCCTTCCCCTGGCAGGCAAAGCCCCCCTGGTCGCCGCCGGAAGCGCGGTGGGATGGACTGTGATGAACGTGAAGATCCTGGCTGCGGCGACGGTGGTCGCCGCGACGTGCGCGGTGCTGTTCCTGAGGGACGGCCGCGCGGAGACGGCAGCTCCCCTCGACGAGCCGACGGAGCGCGCCGAGCGCTTCGCCGGAGAGAACGGCGGGTTCGCAAGCTCGGGCAGCGGCGGCGACGGCGAGTCCGCGCAGCGCACGGGCTCTCGCCGCGGAGCAGGGACCGAGATCCCCGCCGCGACGGAGGCCGTCACCTACACCGTCGAGGTGAAGGTCGTCGACGGCAGCGGACGGCCGCTCTCGCGCGTCGAGGTGATGCTCGAGGACAGCGACGCCCGCGCCGAAGCCGACGCGCGCGGATTGGCCGTGCTGACGGCGAGCGAGTCCACGGGTTCGATCGTCGCCGCCGACACCGAGAAGTGGGTCACCGTGCGCCCCGGCAACTGGCGGTCCGCGAACCCGCAGACCTCGCTCGTCGTGCTCGCACCGCGCCTCGACTTCCAGGGCCGCGTCGTCGACGCGTTCGGCTTCGGCGTCGAGGGTGCAGAGGTCAGCTTCGACCTCCCGCGCGCCTTCGCGTCGCGCTTCGACGAGTCCTTCGGCGCGTCGACGCGCCGCGACTGGAACGTGCGGACGGACGAGGACGGCGCGTTCCTCCTCGAGGACGCGCCGGGCATCGAGGGCGCGTCGCTGATCGCGTCGCGCGAGGGCTACGCCGCCGCCGCGGTGGAGGCGCCGGCCCAGGGCGCGTCCGGCGTGGAGATCACGCTGCGCAAGCCGCTGGACCCCGACGCGCTGCCGCTGCGCGGGCGCGTCGTCCGGCGGAGCGGCGAGGCTGCACCCGGCGCCCGCGTGTCGCTCGGCGGCGAGCTCGTCGCGGTCGATGCCGAGGGCCTGTTCGAGCTCGACCTGCGGCTCGTCGGCCCCGCGAAGGTCCTCCGCGCGATCGAGGCGGGCGCTCTGCCCGCGCGCTACGAAGTCCAGGAGGACCCGAGCGACGCGCGCCGCGGCTGGCCCGAGTTCGTCGAGCTCGAGCTCGGTGAAGCCCCGCTCTCCATCGCGGGCGTGGTCGTCGACGAGAAGGGCGATCCGCTCGCCGGCGCGCGCGTCTGGCTGGACGACCCGACCGAGTTCGGCGCCCTCGGCGTCCTGCCCGTGCGAGCCGAGGCGCTCGCGGCCGGCCTCGCGCCGCCGACCTACGCGGTCCGCTCGCTCGCGGAACTCGCCGCGCCGGGCTCTGGCGCGTCGCACGGCACCGCGATGCCCGTCGGCGACTCGAACGCGTGCCTCCAGTGGACGACGACGAACGAGTCCGGCCGCTTCCGCCTCGAGGGCCTCGACGACCGCGCGTACACGCTGAACGTGCTCGGGCCGACGATCGACTACCTCGGCCGCTCCGAGCGCATCGACGCGGGCGACGACACGGCCGAGATCGTCATCGACACGTCCGCGCGGCACACGACGCTGAAGGGCCGGGTCGTGACGCGGCAGGGCGACGCGGTGTCCGGCGTGTTCGTGACGCCGTGGATCCCGGCGATCGCGGACGACGTCGCCGTCCGCGACGGCACGTCCTCGGTCAACCGCTTCTTCGTGGCGAAGGCGGGCGAGACGGACGAGGAAGGCAACTTCACGCTGTCGAACGTGCCGACCCGGTTCGTGCAGTTCCACGTGGCGGGCCAATCGATCGTGCCCAGCTACGGTTCGGTCGACGACGTCGACGACCCGACCGACTTCGAGATCGTCGTGGAGGCGCGCGTCGAGGTGTCCGTCGAGATCGTCGACACGTCGCTCGGCATCGACCGCGTCGCGGCGATCGCGGAGGGCGGCGGGCGCACGGGCCTCCTCCGCCTGTTCGCGGACGGATACTCGACGCTCGCGACGATCGACGTGGTCGACGGACGGACGGGGGTGTTCGCGCTGACGACAAAAGCGACGGCCCTGCAGCTGATGTCGGGCGACACGGTCGTCGACACGGTCGAGCTGCGCCTGCGGCCCGGCGAGGTCGCGCGGGTCGTGTACTGAGCAGCGCCCCCGACGCGACGCACCTACGGAGCGCGGGTCCCGGCCGAGAGGCGGGGCCCGCGCTCGTCATTTGCCGCGTCGGGCGAGCTCGGGTCGACCTCTGGTGCGGCTCCGACCGGGTCGTTGCGCGGGGCCTTATCGCTCAGGCAGCCGCCACGCGCCGCTTCACCCAGGCGGCCCTGCGGCGCTGCATCACCTAGGCAGCCTTCCAGCCCTGTTTCACCTAGGCAGCTTTCCGGCGCCGGCTTGACCTAGGCAGCCTTCCGGCGCCGGCGCTCCACGAGCGGGCCGAGTGCGGCGATCAGCGCCTCGAAGCGGATCGGCTTGGCGAGGTGAGCGTCCATGCCGGCGGCGAGGCAGGCCTCGGCGTCCTCGGCGAGGGCGCTCGCGGTCAGCGCGACGAGCGGCGTCGGCGACAGTTCGCGCGTGTGCTCGTGCTCTCGCATCGCGCGCGCGGCGGCCGTGCCGCTCATCTCGGGCATGTGCCAGTCCAGGAGAACGATGTCGTAGTCGCCGGATTCGAAGGCGTCGACGGCCTCGCGCCCGTTCGCGACGGCGACGACCTCGGCGCCGGCGCTCCCGAGCATCGCCGTGATGATGCGCCGGTTGACGGGCTCGTCCTCGGCGAGGAGCACGCGGCCGCGCAGGGAAAGCTCGTCGGAGGACGGCGTCGGCGCCGCCGCGTCCGATTGCGCGGAGCGGTGCGCGGGCAGCGGGAGCTCGGCGTGGCACCGCACGCTGCCGTCGAGTTCGCAGTGCAGCGAGCCGCCCATCGCCTCGACGATGCGCCGCGCGAGCGTGAGCCCGAGTCCGTCGGCGCCCTCCTCCTCGGCGAGCGGGGACAGCGGCGCGGTCGTGGACGCGTGGACGCGAAGGCCCTGTTCGTCGCCCGAGAGCTCGACGTGCACGGTGCTCGGCACTGCGGTGCGCACGAGGTTCTGGACGAGGCCGGTGACGACGTGGCGGAAGCCGAGCTCGTCGCCGACGCGCATCGGCTCGAGGTCGGGCTGGGCGGTGAAGACGAGCTCGGTGCTGCGCTCGGCCACCTGCTGACCGAGGAGGTGGCAGACGAGCGCCGCGGCGTCGACGGCGTCGAACGGATCGCGCTGCAGCCCGCCGCCGTCGCTCTCGACGCGCGAGAGGTCGAGGATCTGGTCGATGACGTGGATGAGCGCGGAGGCGGAGCGGTCGATCGCCTCGACGGCCTCGCGCTGCTCGTCGTCGAGGTCCGTCATCCCGAGCAGGGAGGCGGTGCCGACGACGACGTTCATGGGCGAACGGAGCTCGCGGCTCGCGCTGGCCAGGAAGACCGATTTGGCCCGGTTGGCGGTGCGGACGGCCTCCAGCTCGGCCTCGACCGCGGCGGCGTGTTCCTCGGCGCGGATACGGGCGGTGCGCTCGGCAGCCAGGCGGGATTCCCAGTTCGAGTCGTCGTGCATGGAAGGGGACGGTCGTGGCGGCGCGGGGGAAGGGAAGCGCGGCCGACGGCCTGCCCGTGGTTCGACGCCTCGGGAGCGCGCCCTTTAGGGATAGCCCTTACAGCTGGCGCTGAGACGCGTGCAGATACGGTGCCTGGATCACCAGCAGCGGGTGCAGCGGCCAGGGACGTCCAT
>JBCBNC010000078.1:0-10695 GCA_039821985.1 Planctomycetota bacterium | reverse complement strand
GGGCCTTGCCAGAGGAGGTCCCCGGTCCGCGTCCAGACCTGCACGGGTGATGTGACCGCACCGTGGAAGAAGCTGCGCTGCCAGGTGACGAGGTGCTCGCCGTCGTGGGTCCACGTCAGATTCGGGTAGCTCCGTCCCTCGGAGTCGGCGGTGCCGAGCGTTACGGCCGCACGCGCGCGTCGCGCCCGAACGTCCGGGTCCGTTCCGTCGAGGAGGGCCGCGCCGTCCGCCGAAGAGAGCGGCCAGATCGTCACCGTCCCGTCCAAGCGCCCGATCGCGACGGCGGACCGGAGCGGGTCCAGCTCGGCGCGGACCGCGCCCTCGAGCGTGGGCGCGAACGGCGCGACGCGCGCGCCGGTGTTCGCGTCGAGGCGCACGGCACCCGCTTCGGCCGTCAGCACCAGCAGCGAACCGTCCGGCAGCACGTCGACATCGCGTGGGAGCAGCGCGGGCGGTCGCGGCACCGAGGTCCGCGGAGTCGAGTGGGAGGTCTGCGGCGGGGCGAAGGCCGCGCAGAGGACGAGCAGGGCGAGCATGGCTCCAGGGTACTCCGCTCGCAGACTGCGTCCGCGGGCCCGGTCTCGACCATGGGCAGGACCCGACCGAGGTCCAGGCGCCCTATCCTCTCCCCGATGCTCCGCCCGCTCCTCCTCGCCGCCGCGGCGGCCGCCGCCTGCGCCGCCCCGCCCGCCATCGCCCCCGAGGTCGTCGCCGAGGCGCCCGGGACCTCGATCGTCGCCTGCGGGCGCCGCATCGACATCGGCGCGCCGGTCGTGCTCTGGAGCGACGACGAGGGGTACAGCGCGTACGACCCCGACTACCGCTTCGGCACGCCGCCCGTCGTCGGCCCCAACACGCCCCGCTTCGGCGACCTGCGCTACAAGCCCGGGCGCACGGCGCGCGACACGGGGCTCGTCGAGGTCGAGCCGGAGATCGGGACCTTCGAGCAGCTCGAGCGCGCGCTCGACCTCTTCGTCCTGCACTACGACGTTTGCTTGACCAGCCAGTCGTGCTTCAAGGTGCTGCACGACCGCCGGGGCCTGAGCGTCCACTTCATGCTCGACGTCGACGGCACGCTCTACCAGACGATGGACCTGCGCGACACGGCGTGGCATGCGCGGCAGGCGAACCCGCGCTCGGTCGGCGTCGAGATCGCGAACATCGGCGCGTACCCGCTGAACGACGAGGGCGACGCGAAGCTCGCTCGCTACTACGAGAAGGACGCGGACGGCGCGCGCATCGACTTCCCGCGTCCGACGGCCGAGCTCGGCGTCCGCACGCCCGGGTACGTCGCGCGGCCGGCGCGGCGCGGTGTTCAGATGGGCCGGATCCACGGCACGCCGTACCAGCAGTACGACTTCACGGCCGAGCAGTACGCAACGCTGGTGAAGCTCACGAGCGCGCTGTGTCGCACGTTCCCGAATCTCCGGCCCGACTGCCCGCGCGACGCGAACGGCGCCGTGCTGCTGACGAACATGGACCCCGAGACCGAGGCCGCGTTCCACGGCATCGTCGGGCACTTCCACGTCGGTGGTCACAAGCAGGACCCGGGCCCGGCGTTCGACTGGGAGCTGTTCCTGACGCGCGTGCGCACGCGCCTCGGGCGGCTCTAGCCCTGTTCCATGGGCGCGCCGCGTTCGAGGGTCGCGCCGCTCCCGGCGCTCCTGCGCGCGATCCTCTGGATCGACGGCGGCGGGGGGATCGCCGTGGGGTGCGCGATGGCGGCGCTCCACGGGACGCTGCTCGAGCTGTTCGGTGTCCCGCGGCCGGTGCTCCTGTTCGTGACGGCGGCGAACCTCGCCTACGGCTGCTTCGGCCTGTTCGTGGCCGGCCGCACGCCGCGTCCGCTCGCCCTCGTGGTCACGCTCGCGCGCGCGAATCTGGCCTGGGGCGCGGTGTGCGCGACCCTCTTCGTCCGGTATGCGGGCGAGGCGCGACCGCTGGGGCTCGCGCACCTCGTGCTCGAGGGGACCTGGGTGACGGGGCTCGGCCTACTGGAGTGGCGGAACCGTGCCGCCCTCTCCGCGGAGCCACGCCGCGGTTGAGCGGTCGCGCGCCGCCCGCAGCTGACGCCCAGCAGCGGCGCCCGAGGACCGTCAGTTCTGTGCGACCTCGCCGAGCCACAGACGCGCACGCATCCGGACGCGCTGCGTGTCGCCGGCGAGCTCGAGCTCCGACGACAGCCGCTCGTCGTAGTTGACGCGGAAACCGCTCGCCGCCAAGAGCCCGAGGTCAGGCGCCACCACGCCGCCGTTGACGGTCATCCGGCCGTCCATACTGCTCGAGCGCTTGACGAGCCCGAAGATGCTGTTCGACGAGTACAGGAGCGCGTCGATCTCGAGCGGCTCTCCCGAGGGGTGCTCCGCCAGCCGGTCCCGCATCAGCGCGACGAGCGTGTCCCGCGCGATCCAGTCGTCGCGCGTCGTGAGCGACTGGACGACCGCCTTCGGGGCGCCGCCCGCGTCGTAGAGGACGGGATCGGTCGGGTCCGTCGGGTCCGCGATCGTGAGGGAACCGGGGTCCCAGCTGCCCACGCCCTCGGGCCCGACCCACACGTCCTCGTCCGCGTCGTAGTAGAGGCTCGAGCGGTTGAAGATCGGGATCTTGCCGTCCTCGGCGAACGAGAAGTAGCGGGGGACGTAGTCCGGACCCGCGTAGTTCGGGTTCTCGACCGTCCAGCCCCACGGCTCGGCGACGTCGTAGCGTCCGCGCAGGTACGGCTGCGTCTTCGCCCATTCGCGGCGGTTGAACGTCGAGATCTCGCGGTGGACGAACCCGAACTCGCCGGACTCGTCCCCGGTGATGCGCGACGCGTCCTTCCCGCGGTAGAGGTCGCCCGCGACGATGCTGCCGCCCGCGGCCAGCGCGAGTGCGTTCCGCGAGCCGTCGGGCGCAACGCCGAACGTCCGCTGGCCGCCGGACTCCCCGTCCACGTACTGCACGTTGCCGGGCAGATAGAGGTTCCCGGACGCGAGGATCGAGCCCTCGCCGCGCACGTAGCCCTGGATGACGACGTCGCCGTCGACGGTCACTTGACCGTTGAGCTGGATCGGATCGTCCCGCGTGCCGATCAGCACCACGTCGCCGTCGACGACGGGGGGGAGCGAGGTCCGATTGCCGGTCTCCAGCGCGCCGCGCAGTTCCGTGGTCGTCTGGAGCGTGGCGCTGCCGTCGTTCACGTGGATGCTGCCGCCCGCGATGCTGCCGTCGGACCGCGCTGCGACCTCGGCGAACTCGCCCGGATCGATCTGGCGGTTCCCCGCGCCGACCGCCGTCGGGTCGCCCGTCACGGGGTCGATTCCGCCGTCGTCGGGGAAGAGCTCGGGGAACGTCTCCGGCAGGTAGCCGTCGACCTGGGCGGCGGCGTCGGTGTCGTAGTCCAGGTAGAGGTTCGCGAAGGCGGCGGGCGGGTCGCCCGCCGGCACGAAATCGGTGCGCGTCGTATGCCCGAGCGAGTCCTCCGCGATGCGTCCCTGCGCGTCGAATGCGACCGACTTGACGTTCATCGAACCCCAGTCGCGGATCGGGTTGCCGTTGGTGTCGGAGGCGGCGCCGCGCGTGTAGAGCGTGCCGTAGATCGTCGTGTTCGACGACGTTCGCAGACGCAGTGAATCGAGCGAGCCGACCTTCACGCGCTCGAACGTGCCGGCGAGGCTGGAGTCGGAGTTGAACACGCGCGCCGCGTTGTCGACGGTGGCGTGGCAGAAGACGCAGTCGATGTTGTTGGCGAGCAGCGCGTAGTCGAGGCCCGACCAGGGCTCGTTGTCGACCGCGTACACCTTCTGCACGACGCGGCGGCGGCCCGGCAGGTCGAGGCGCTCGCCCCGGACCGGTCGCGCGACCGCGGTGAAGTAGAGGTGGGTGACGTCGTCCACGTCGCGGCGGACGATGCGCAGCTCGTCGACCACGGCGCCGTCGACGGCTCCGGAGCCCGTGGCGCTCGCGCCGAAGCCGATCGTGCCCGAAACATCGGTGCCAGCCGCTGCGGGCGGGCGGCCGGTGCCGGCGTCGGCCGCGATGCCCTCCAGGTCGAGGAAAGTGCGCATCGAGCCCATCGTTCCGGGCTCGCCGCCCGACGCGTCCACGAACGCGTTCCAGAGCCGCGCCGCCGCAAGGTCGATGACGCTCTCGGCGCCGGAGACGAGCGACGCCTGGTCGCGCTGGCGCGAGGACTGGATCGCCGAGTTCGCGCCCGACGCGAAGTGCGCGAGCGCCATCGAGGCGAGCAGCACCGCGACCGCAAGGACCGCGACGAGGGCCGAGCCGGACGTGGGATCCCCCGTGCGTCGCGCAGCGAGGGATACGCGGGGGTTCGCTGCGACGGGAGAGGGACGGGTTCCCGGCCGATCGCCCTGTGAGGACGTCCCGGGAGCGAGGCGAGCCGTGGGGAGGAGGCTGGGGCGCATCTTCCTCTGATCGCCCTCCGGGCCGCCGCGGGGAGAGCCGGAGCCACGGGTCCCGGCGACCGGTCCCCGGATCGAACACTCCGCGGGGCGGAATCCCCGATCGGCACCAGATCGGCGGCGCGGTCGCTCGATCGCCCCCCTTGACCCGCCGCGACGATCCCCTCCGCGGCGCCCTCCCCGTGCAGTCCAACCTCCAACGATCCCGACGCGCATCAGCGGGCTTCGCGCTGCTCGAGCTGCTCGTGGCCAGCGGTGTCCTGGCCCTCGGCCTCGTCGCGCTCACGTCCGCGACGTGGCGTTCGCATGCTCTCACGCGTTCCGTCGAGGCCCGCGCGCACGCCGACCGCGCGCTGCGCACGACCGAGGCGACGATCCGTGCCTTCGCGACCGCGCAGATCGAGGGCGAGAGCGCGTGGTCGGCCGAGGTCCACGCCGCGTTCGGGCCGGGCGGCACGGAGACGTTCGACGTGCCTGAGCTCGACCCCGCGGCGGGCGCCGCTTCGGTCGGCACGATCCTGCTCGTCACCGACGAGACCGCGACCGACGAGGAGCTCGGCGTGAAGCTCGGGATGCCGCGCGACCTCGACGGCGACGGCGCCGTCACGAACACGGACGTGGGCACCGCGGGCGTTCTCTACCCGGTCGTGCTCACGGCGGGCTGGCGCTCCGAACGCGCCGACCGCACGGCGCGGCGAGGCTTCTTCCTGGTGGGGCTGTGAGCGCGCTCGGCGACGCTTCGAAGAGGGAAAGGGCGATCCGCGCCGCGGGCTCCCGCGGCGGACTCACGCTCGTCGAGCTCGTGATCGCCGCGGGCCTGCTCGCCGGCGTGCTGTACGCGTCGCTCGAGGCGCTCCGCGGGAACCGCGAGATGGTCGAAACGGCCAATGCGCGCAACGACACCGCGCGGCGCGTCCGCGAGCTCGTCGACGCCATCACGCGCGAGACGTCCCGCGCCAACGGCGTCGTGCCGCGCGCGTTCACGACGGGCCCGGTCGGCGCGACTGCCACGCGGCTGGCGCTCGACGACGCCGAGGACTTCCCTCCGGCCGGCGCGATCGTGTTCGAGCCGGCGTCCGCGGACCGCGAGCTCGGCCTGTACTCGGACCACGGGACCCAGGCTCTCGACGGCCTCGAGCGCGGCGCGGGCTGCGACGACGGCCGCGCGCACGGGGACGCCTGCGAGCTCAACTGGGGCGGCGCGGCCACCGTCCTCGAGGACCAGACCGCGCCCGCCTCCCAGTTCGACGGCCGCGCGCTCGAGCTCGAGGGAGCGCTCGCGTTCCGCGGGCTCGGGACGGGCTTCTGCTTCCAGGTCCCGACGGATCCGACGGGCGCCGAGGACTTCCTCGACGGTGTCGACGTCCGGTGGGGGGCCGCCGTGCGCGGGCTGCCGTCCGCAGGCGCGTACTCCGCTTTCCAGTACGAGGTCACGGGCGTCGCGCGCGAGGCCGACAGCGGCGTCGACGTCAACGCGGACGGCGACCTCGAGGACACGTTCGACCTCGGACGCGTCGTCCTCTGGACCTGGGACCTGTCGACCCCGGGCACCGGCCCCGCGCGCGCCGCCGCCGGCCCCTCGAACATCGTCCAGGAGCGCTGCCGCTGGGGCGCCGACCTGGACGGCGACGGCTTCGCGGACCCGCTGTTCCTGTGGGACCCCGGGACGCGCCGTCTCTCCATCCGCATCACCGCCCTCGCCGCGGCGCAGAACCGCCCTCCCCAGGTGCTGCGGTCGCGGGCCACCGTATTCCTTCGCAACGCCGTCCCCCAATGAGCGCACCCAAGGTCTTCGCGTCCCGGCAGTTCCGCAGCAACAAGCTCAGCCGGCCGCGCCTGCAGCTGCGCCTGGTGATGCCCTTCGTGGTCGGCGCACTCGTGGCGACCGTCGCGCACGGGGCGCTCTTCGGACTCGCGATGAAGGACCTCGCCGTGCAGCTCCCGAGCGACGAGGCCGTCCTGCTGGAGGCCTGGCCCGAGCTGGCGACGCGCCAGACGCTGCTCATGGCGTTCGTGACCATTGCCCTGCTCGCGCTGATCGGGGTGCTGACGACCCATCGCGTCGGCGGCGCGGCGTACCGCCTCGAGCGGCACCTCGAGGACGTCCTGGACGGGCGCGCGAAGCTGCCTTGTGAGCTGCGGTCGGGGGACGAGCTCCAGGAGCTCTGCGCGCTCATCAACGACGTCACCGAGGAGCGGCTCGCCGCGGCGCGGGACGGGACGGCCGGGATCGACCTCGGCCCGGGCCGGGCGGCCTGACCCGGCCGGGGTCCGCGCTCGCGGACACCGGCGGTGAAGGGGGACTTCCCTGGCTGCGGAAAGGGCGGACTTCGTCCACCGTAGGACGGAGGACCGCAGCCGGCGCACCGAGCGCCGGCCGCGCGACCCGTCCCACGCCCCTTCCCTCTATGCTCCTCGTGCACTCTCTCGCGGTGGCCCTGCCGGCCGCCGCGCTGCCGCCCGTCCGCACCCAGGACTTCGTCAACTTCGAGACCCCGCACGTCGCGCCCCTGGCGCTGACGCCCGACGGGACGCGGCTCCTCGCCCTGAACACCCCCGACGGCGTGCTCGAGGTGCTCGACGTCACCGGGCCGCGCCCCGCCCCGGTCCTGGCCGTGCCCGTCGGGGTCGACCCCGTCACCGTCCGGGCGCGCACGGACGACGAGGCCTGGGTCGTGAACCACGTGTCCGACTCGATCAGCGTCGTCGACCTGCGTACGGGCCACGTCTCGGCGACGCTCCAGACGAGCGACGAGCCCTACGACGTCGTCTTCGCGGGGACCCCGGAGCGCGCGTACGTGTCGTGCTCGCAGGGGAACGAGGTGCTGGTGTTCGATCCCTCCGACGTCGGCCTCGCGCCGACCTCGATCCCGATCGAGGGAGAGGAGCCGCGAGCGCTCGCGGTCACACCCGACGGCACGCGCGTGCTCGTCGCGGTCTTCGAGTCCGGGAACGGCTCGACGATCCTCGGCGGTGGACTCGACGCGACCGGAACGCTCGCGCTCCCGAACGTTGTCAGTGATCCGCTCGGGCCCTACGGGGGCCAGAACCCGCCGCCCAACGACGGCGTCGGATTCGAGCCCCAGATCGCGTCGGGGCTGCCGACGCCGCCGCCGGTCGGGCTGATCGTCAAGAAGAACGACGCCGGACGCTGGATGGACGACAACGGCGGGGACTGGACCGATCTGGTCAGCGGGCCGAACGCGGCGCGCTCGGGCCGGCCTGTCGGTTGGGACGTCGTCGACAACGACATCGCCGTGATCGACACGGGCACCGGCGCGGTCACGTACGTCGAGCGCCTCATGAATCTCTGCATGGCGATTGGCGTGAATCCGGGGACGGGCGAGGTCACGTTGGTCGGCACGGATGCGACGAACGAGGTGCGCTTCGAGCCCAATCTCGAGGGTGTGTTCCTCCGCGTGCTCCTGGCCCGCGTCGACCTCGGCGCCGGGACGAACAGCGTGGGGGATCTGAATCCGCACCTCGACTACTCCACGCACAGCGTCCCGCAGGCGACGCGCGACCTCGCGCTCGGCGATCCGCGCGCGATCGCGTGGACGCCCGACGGAACGCGCGGGTACGTAGCCGGACTGGGCTCGAACAACGTCGTCGAGATCGACGCGAGCGGCGCGCGGACCGGCGCGCCGATCGAAGTCGGCGAGGGGCCGACGGGGCTCGCGGTGGCCGGCGGCCGGCTCTACGTCCTCAACCGCTTCGACAGCTCGATCTCCGTCGTCGACCGCTCCACGCTGCAGGAGACCCAGCGCGTACCGCTGCACGACGCGACGCCGGCCGCGATCCGCGACGGCCGCAAGCACCTGTACGGAACGCACGAGGGGTCGGGCCTCGGCCACGTCTCCTGCGCGTCGTGTCACGTCGACGGCCGCATGGACCGGCTGTCCTGGGACCTGGGGGACCCGAGCGGATCGCTCGGGAGCCTCGCCGGCCAGAACCTCGGCATGAACCTGCCCGGCCTCAACACCGGGTTCTCGGCGTTCCACCCGATGAAGGGGCCGATGACGACGCAGACGCTGCAGGACATCATCGGCAAGGAGCCCCTGCACTGGCGCGGCGACCGGGACGGGCTCGAGGACTTCGACGAGGCGTTCCGGCTCCTGCAGGGCGCGGACAGCGCGCTGGGGCCGGTCGAGATGCAGGAGTTCGAGGACTTCCTCGCGACGATCCACTTTCCGCCCAACCCGCTGCGTGACTTCGACAACTCGCTGCCCGCGAGCGTGGACCTGACGGGGTTCGAGAGCGTCGGTCGCTTCTCGCCCGCGGGGACGCAGCTGCCGGACGGAGACCCGAACGCGGGGCTCTCCGACTACACCACGCTGGCCCTCGACGGCGCGTTCCGCTGCGTGACGTGCCACACGCTGCCGACGGGCATGGGCGCCGACGTGCGGCGCATCGGAGGGATCTACCAGGACATCGCCCCGGGCCCCGACGGCGAGCACCACCACGCGCTCGTGTCGGTGGACGGCTCGACCCAGCGCGCGTTCAAGGTCCCGCAGACGCGGAACGTGCTCGAGAAGAGCGGATTCACGATGACCCAGGCGCGGAGCCTGAGCGGCTTCGGGTTCCTGCACGACGGCAGCATCCCGGGTATCGCGGCGTTCCTGTCATCACCGGTGTTCGCGTTCACGAGCGACCAGCAGCTCGCGAACATGATCGCGTTCCAGATGTGCCTGACCGGGTCCGAGCTGCCCGACGGTTCGCCGACGGATCCGCTGTTTCCGCCGGGGACGGCCTCGCTCGACGTGCACGCGGGCGTGGGCACGCAGACGACGATCGTCGACGCCTCGGCGCTGCCGCCGCCGCACACGGCCGTGTTTACGGCCATGGTGGCGGAGGCCGAGCTCGGCCGCATCGGGATGGTGGCGCACGTGCCGGTCGGCGGGACGCTCCGCGGGTTCGCGCTCCTGGCCGGAAGCGGGGTGCCGGGCGGGCTCTTCCAGTCCGACCGCGCGAACGAGACGCTGGACGGCGGCGCGCTCCTCGCGCTCGCCGCGCCGGGCGCCGAGCTCACCGCGACCGCCGTCGTGAGTGGCACGGAGGTGCGGCTCGCGCTCGACCGGGACGGCGACGGCGCCTTCAACGGCGACGAGCTCGACGCCGGCAGTGATCCGGCCGATCCGAAGAGCCGACCGGACATCGGCACGCGGGTGTGCTCGCCCGCAGTGCCGAACTCGACCGGCCTTTCCGGCGTCCTGACGGCGATCGGGAGTCCCGTGGTGCTGACGAACGGACTCGACCTCGAGATCCGCGACCTGCCTCCGTTCCAGACGACCCTGCTCGTCAACGGACGCGCGACGGCGTTCGTGCCGAACCCGGGGGGCTCGGAGGGCAACCTCTGCCTCGGCGGTGCCCTTGGCCGCTACAACCACGACGTTCAGTTCGCCGACCCGGCGGGTCGCGTTCGGTTCGAGCTCGATCTGACGTTCACGCCGACCCCGACGTCGTTCGTGTCGATCCTCGCCGGGGAGACCTGGGTCTTCCAGGCCTGGCACCGCGACGCGAACCCGGTCCAGACCTCGAACTTCACCGACGCCGTCGAGATCGTGTTCGAATAGCGGACTCCGGCGGAGCGTCGGGCACGCCGCCGCTCCGCTCGATCCACCCGATGGCGAAGAAGAAAGCGCAGAGGAAGGCCGCGGCGAAGCGGACGGCGGCGAAGAAAGGCGCTTCGAAGAAGGCCTCGAAGAAGACCGCGACGGGGAAGGCCGCTGCGAAGAAGCCTGCGCCCAAGAAGGCGGCATCGACCGGTGCCTCGGCCAAGCGCGCGCCGACGAGGAAGAGTGCCTCGACAAAGGCCCGTCCGAAGAAGGCGGCAGCCGCCCGGAAGGCGCCTGCGCGCGGGACGAAGCGCGCCAAGGGCTGGGTCAACCCGAAGGCCGACATGATCGCATTCGCGCTGTCGCTGCCCGACGCGTGGGAGGACCACCCCTGGGGGGAGACGGTCACCAAGGTCCGCAAGAAGGTCTTCGCCTTCTTCGGTGTGGAGGGCGGACTCGGCGCGTTCGGGCTCTGCGTGAAGCTGCCGGAGTCGGCGGACGACGTGCTGGAGCTCGAGAACGCCGAACCTGCCGGGTACGGCCTCGGCAAGTCCGGCTGGGTCGTCGTCCGATTCCAGGAGGGGGACGATGTTCCGCTGGAGGACGTGCGCGGCTGGATCGTGGAGAGCTACCGCGCGGTGGCCCCGAAACTGACGGACACGGAGCGCAAGAAGAAGGAAGCCGACGAAGCCGCGAAGAAGGCCAAGGAAGAGGCCCAGAAGAAGGCCGACGAGAAG
>JBCBNC010000077.1:0-11960 GCA_039821985.1 Planctomycetota bacterium | reverse complement strand
GGGCCCCGGGCCCCCGGCGCGTTTTTCGCACCCCGGGCCCTGCCCCCGGGCCGGCCCCCCCCGGGGGCCCCCGCGCCGTGCCCTTGGACGGTGTAACCGAAACCGGATCGGTCGCGCCTATCGAAACTCGACGAAGAGCGCGTCGGTCAAGTTCGAGCCCGCGCCGATCCCATCCCGCGACCAGAACTGGAAGGCCCACGTGTCGCCAGGACGAAGCGGCTGGAACGGGGCGAAGGCCACCACGGCCTGGTCGAGCGCCTCGGAGACGTACCCGCTCCCAGTCGGAAGGATGGTCGGGAAGCGACGCGGCGACAGCATGCAGAGCAGGCCGTTGCCGACGACGTTTCGGTCGGCGAAGAAGCGATCCTCCGCGACGAAGAGGCCGAAGGTCGCGGGCGGAAGCTGTGCGGCGTGGAGGACGAAGTCGTCCGCGGCGACGCGCGTGGATCCGGTCCAGCCGATGCGCCCGGGCGCGCCCGTCACGTTGGGGGACGGCGGGCAGAACCGCGCGACCGCGTCCTCCGTGACCTCTAGGCGGAACAGCGTCACCTCTCCGCGGTACTGGTCGTTGAAGTTCGCGCCCGACGCGAGGGGGGCTCCCATCAGGAGCTCGGGCGAACCGTCTCCGTCGAGGTCCGGGGCGACGTCGATGGACTCGCCTGCGCCGGCGACGCCGGGGAAGACGCCGATCGTCCGGCCCGTGGCGCCGGAGAACGCGCGCGCGAACTGGAAGCCGGCAACGTTCGGGAAGTCCGACTCGAACCCGACGACGAAGTCGCCGGCACCGTCCCCGTCCAGGTCGCCGGTGCTGACGATCGAGCCGCCGAATCCACCGCCCATGCCGTTGTCACCGACGCGGGAGATCGTGCGGATGATCTGCCCCGTGGCCGTCGACCAAAGATCGATGAACGCGGGGTAGGCGACGTTCCGCTCGGTCGCTGGCGCCGCGACCGCGAGATCGTCGATCCCGTCCCCGTCCACGTCGTCGATCCGGCAGACGGAGGCTCCGTACGCCTGGGAGGAAGCGAGCTGCGCAGGCTCGTGCATGCGCAGGACGGTGCCGTCCGTGCCGTCCAGCACGTACGCACGCCCGTGGAACGCGGCGACTCCAGTCGTGCTGGCGTCCCTGTTCCCGACCGCGAAGTCGTCGACGCCGTCGCCGTTGGCATCACCGATGCGTGCGACGGACGAGCCCTCGAGCGGGACCGACCAGATGAGCGCTCCGTCCGCGCCGGACAGGATCGTGGTGTCGCCGGGCGAGCTCGTCGACCCGAGGCTCGTGTGTGCGAGGTCGGTGACCCCGTCGAGGTTGACGTCCCCGATCGGCGTGAAGCCAAAACCTGTGGAGGGAGACGACACAGTCACGGTCCAGAGCCGAGTATCGGACGCGCCCGCGATCACGCTGACCGCGTCGGACGAGGCGAAGCCGAGGTCGGGGACACCGTCCCCGTCGACGTCGTCGACCCTCGCGACGGAGCGCAGCGGGCCGGGCGCGGCGGCGACTCCGATCCCGAGCAGGACGGCACCCGTGGCCCCCGAGCGGATGGCGACGGGCGGGGGCGTGGGGCCGAGCTCGCCGTCCCGACCGACGAGCGCGTAGTCGTCGACGCCGTCCGCGTCGAAGTCCCCGACGAATGCCACGTCCGTGCCGAGCGAGGACCACCTCTCGAGGCCGGTGTGGGTACGCAGGATCGTCTGCGCGTGGGACGGCGCGGAAAGGGCCGAAAGCGCGAGGAGGGGCGGTGCGAGCGCGGCGAGTTTCATGGGTGATTCCGTCGGGTGGTGGGCGCAGCAGCGAGGAAGCACGCGCTGCGGTGGGCCGGGGCCACCCATCGTACCGCGATACCGGGAGAGATTCTGATTCGCACTCATCGAGCACGGCGCTGCGCCCCAATGGGGCGCAGCGCCGTGCTCGATGAGTGCGAATCAGAACCTCTCCCGGTATCCGGCAGGACCGGGCCCGGTACCGCTAGCCGCCCATCGCCTCGACCATGGGCCACGTGTCCGCGTACTGGCGGAAGCGCGTGATCCGCGCGCCGTCTCCCTCATAGACGTGCGTGAACACCGAACGCATTGCACGCCCCGTCTCCGCGTGCGTACCCGTGTACGCGCCGATCACGACGACGGCCTTCCCGGCGTCGATGAACTCGTCGAGCTCGACGCGGAAGTCGTTCCACGCCTCGTTCAGACCGTTCATCACGCCTTCGATCACGGAGTCCGGACCGCGTCGGTCGGCGCCGCCCGGGAAACCGGGGCACTGCGTCCACCGCACGTCCGGACTCAGCACGTCCCGCAGCGCGGCCGCGTCCTTCGAGCCGAACGCGTCGTACATCCTGTGCACGACCTCGAGCGTCGTTGCCATGCTCAGACCTCCGCGCCGGCTTCGAAGGCCGGGTAGTCCGAGTAGCCCTCTTCCCCGTGCGTGTACCAGGTCGCCGGGTCGGACTCCGCGAGTGGCCAGCCGTTCCGGAAGCGCTCGACGAGGTCGGGGTTCGAGATGAACGGGCGGCCGAACGCGATGAGGTCCGCGTGCCCGTCGGCAAGGGCGCGTTCCGCGTCCTCCGCGCCGTACCCGCAGTTGCCCATGAGCGGTCCGGTGTAGACCGCGCGGATCTCCGAGAGCGTCATCGGCTCGCCGAGCTCGTGGAATCCGAATGCCAGGCCGTCCAGGACGTGCAGGTAGGCGAGGCCGAACGAGTCGAGCTCCTTGGCCGCGTACAGGAACGTCTCCCTGAAATCCGGCGAACCCATGTCGTTGAACACGCCGTTCGGGCTGAGACGCACACCGACCCGGTTCGCGGGGAAGACCTTGGTGACGGCCTCGAGGATCTCGCGCAGCAGCCGGTAGCGGTTCTCGGGCGAGCCGCCGTAGGCGTCGGTGCGCTGGTTCGTCTTGGACTGGAGGAACTCGTCGAGGAGGTACCCGTTCGCGCTGTGGACCTCGACGCCGTCGAATCCGGCGCGCCTGGCGCGCTCTGCCGCCTGCACGTAGTCCTGGACGATGCCGGGCAGCTCATCGGTGCGGAGGGCCCGGGGCGTTTCGTGCGGCTGCTTGCCGTCGGGCGTGTGGACGCCGTCCCCGTTGAGCTTGACCGCGGACGGGGCGACGGGGAGCTCACCGCCGTTGAAGCTGGAGTGCGACGCGCGTCCTGTGTGCCAGAGCTGCAGGAAGATCTTCGAGCCCCTCGCGTGCACTGCGTTCGTGACGAGGCGCCAGCCCTCCTCGTGCGCGTCCTCGTAGATGCCCGGGGCGTTGACCCAGCCGTTTCCCTGGGTCGAGACCGAGGTGGCCTCGGTGATCAGGATCCCGGCGCCCGAGCGCTGGGCGTAGTACTCGGCCATGAGAGCGTTGGGCGTGCGCTCGGCGCCCGCGCGGCCCCGGGTCAGCGGTGCGAGGGCCACGCGATTCCGGAGCTCGAGGTCGCCCATCGGCACGGGCGAGAGGAGGTGGGTGAGGTCGGGGGCGGTCATGGGTCGAAGCGGGCCGCGGGGGCCCTCGGGGCTCGGAAGGAGCTTGGGGTTCGAATAAGAACGCACGTTCTAGAACGGTCGATCTGAAATCACCACCCGGATCGGCTAGATTTCCGCCGGAGCCCCGCAGCGGGCCTCCGCCCGCCATGCCCCGCCCCCGCACCTTCGACGAGGCCGAAGTCCTCGAGCGCGCCGTCGACCTCTTCCGCGAGGTCGGCTACGAGCGCGCCAGCATCCCCGAGCTGACCGACCGGCTCGGGATCTGTCGACAGAGCCTCTACAGCTCGTTCGGCAGCAAGCGGGCGCTCTACCTGGCCGCACTGGCGCGCTACGGCGCCCGCGAGGTCGACGGGAAACTGGACGAGCTGCGCGCGCACCCCTCGCCGCTCGAGGGACTGCGAGGCCTCCTCGGCGGCTGGGCCGGATTCGCGGAGCACTGTCCGACGGACGGCTGTCTGACCGTGAACGCGATCATCGAGGCGGACGACGCCGAGGCGCGCGCCGCCGTCGAGGTGCACGTCGAGCGGCTCGAGGCGGGTCTGCGCGACGCGCTCGCCGCGGCTGTCGAGGCGGGCGAGCTGCGCGAGGACACGCCGGTCGAGCGCCTCGCACGCGCGATGATCACGACCTGCTACGGCATCGGCGTGCTCGGCAAGCTCGCATCGAGCGGGCCGAGGCTCGCAGACGCGGTCGAGGACTTGCTCGAGCGGCTCGACGGATACGCGGGCTGAGCGGCGGGACGCGGCCGTCGCCGGTGGATTCGTCCATGGCGCCGGCCGCAGCGACGCTGGGCGCCGGTCCGCGGGCGCGACCCGAGCGGCGCGATCAGTCCGTCGAACCGGTCGCTCCGCCGATCACGCGGCCGCCCGGGCCTCCGTAGCGCCGCACGGGATCCGCACCACGCACTCGGCGCCGTCGAAGACGGCGGGCTCGAAGTGGATCGTCCCGCCGTGCTTGTTGACGACGACTCCGTAGGCGATCGAGAGCCCCTGGCCCGTCCCCTTGCCGACCTCCTTCGTCGTGAAGAAGGGGTCGAAGATGCGGCTCTCGTGCTCGAAGGGGATCCCCGGCCCGGAGTCCTTGATGCGGATCTCGATCGTCTCGTCGTCGAACGAGCTCGTGATCCGGATCGTCCCCTTCTCCCCGCCGGACACCGTCTCCTCGATCGCGTGTGCCGCGTTCACCACGAGGTTGAGCAGCACCTGGTTGATCTCGCCGACGAAGCAGTCGACCTGCGGGAGATCCTCGGCGAGGTCGGTCTCGACCTCCGCCACGTACTTCCACTCGTTCGAAGCGACGAGGATCGTCGTCCGGATCGACTCGTTCAGGTCCGCCGGCTGTTTGTCGCTCGTGTTCGGGTGCGAGAACGTCTTCATCGCGCGCACGATGCGCGAGATGTGTTCGAGGCCGCCGAGCGACTGGGAGATCGCGGCGGGAAGTTCCTCGACCATGTAGTCGACGTCGGCCTCTTCGAACAGCGCGTTGAGCACGCTCGCGTCGACGGGCTCGCCGCCCTTCGCGCGCTCGCCGAGGGAGCGGCACATCGCGACGAGCTCCTCGACGGACTGCTGGATGAAGCGGAGGTTGTCGCCGACGAACTGCACCGGCGTGTTCACCTCGTGCGCGATGCCCGCGGCGAGCTGACCGACGGCCTCGAGCTTGCGCGCCTGCTCGAGACCCTGCACGAGAACGGCGCGCTCCTTCGCAGCGCGGTGGCGCTCGAGAGCGTGGTCGACGGCGCGCTTGAGCGCGCGCGGGCCGAGGTCGCCTTTGACGATGTAGTCCTCGGCGCCGGAGCGCATCGCCGCGGCGGCCATGCCCTCCGACGGCGTGCCCGACACGACCACCAGCGGGAGCCCCGGCCAGAACGAGCGGCAGCGTTCGACGGTCTCGACGCCCTCGCTGTCCGGCAGCGAGAGGTCCATGACGACCAGGTCGAATGGGCTGGTGCCGCCGAGTTCGACGGCCTCCGCCCACGACTGGGCGACCTGGATGTCGTAGTGCGGCACTCCCTTGGAGAGGGCCGAAACGAAGATCCGCGACGACACGGGGTCGTCCTCGATGAGGAGGATCCGCGCGTCCTCGGGCTCGGTCTCGCCGTACGCGTCCAACATGTCCATCAGGCTGCCTCCTCGGCGCTCGCGTCGTCCCTGTGCTTCCGCCTGACCCGCACTTCTTTCAGTGCAAGGAGGCCGAGGCCGCTGTAGTTGCGCAGACGCCCGAGCGAGCTGTCCGTCACCTCGTGACCCTTCGGCACGATCAGCAGTCCGTCGCGGTGGTGGATCGACTGGTCGAGGATCATCCCGGTCCGCAGCGCGTGGACCGCGACCTGCATCGTCCCGAGGTCGCTGTCGACCGTCGCGGCCGACGCCAGCGCGTCGACGATCTTCGGGCTGAAGCGGCGCGGGCTGGTGCGCGTCGCCTCGAGCGCCTCCTCGAGCGGGATGCCGCTGGAGAGGAGCTCCTCCAGCCCGAGCGCGGCCGCCAGGATCTGGCTGCCGAGCAGGACACCGCGGCCGGCCTTGAGCGCCCGCGCGCGGTCCCCGTCCTGGTGGAACACGATCTCGGCGATCGTTTGCAGTCGCGGGATCTTCGCGAGCAGGTCGCGCGCGACGCCCGCGTGGCCGTCGAGCATCGTGCGCTCGTCGTCGGAGAGCTCGTCGTCGCCGGCCGCGCGCAGGAGGAGGTCGTCGGGGATCGCGACGAAGCCGATCTGCGAGAGCAGCGCGGCGGTCTCGTACTGCCACGCGTCGTGGAGTTCGAGCTCCCGCGACACGTGCGCGACGAGGCCCCGCACCCGAGACGCGCGGCCGAAGGCCATCGGGTTCGACAGCGCGAGGACCTCCGACAGGACCTCGACGCAGCCCTTGACCGTGTGCTCGAGGAGGATGCGCTCGGCGTGCACGAGCTCGTACTGCTGCAGCGACGCGGAGAGCGCCGCCGCGAACGTGTCGGGCTCGCAGGGCTTCGTGAGGAAGCGGAAGATGTTCCCCTCGTTGACGGCGCGCGACGCGGTCTCGAGGTTCGCCTGCCCGGTCAGCATCACGCGGACGGTGTCGGGGCTCTGCTCCTGCACGCGACGCAGGAACTCGACCCCGTTCATGCCGGGCATCTTGAAGTCGGACACCACGACGGCGTACGGGCCGTCCGCCGCGAGCGCAGCAAGTCCGTCCTCCGGGCCGCACGCGGTGTCGAGATCGAAGGCCCGCCGGTGCTGGCGACGGAGTGCGTCGAGGACCGGTTGCTCGTCGTCGACGAGCAGGATGCGCCCCGGTTCCGCAGAGGTGCCCGTGGAGCGACTCGTGGAGGGGTTCGTCACGCCGCTTCCTCCTCTGGATCGAGCATCCTGAGCGCCAGCCCCTGCCAGCGGTCGAGCTCGGTGGCCGTCACGCCCACTCGGGCCAGGTACCCGTGGTCGAGCGCTGGAGCGCTTCCCTCCGCGCGCGCCGCGAAGCCCTCGACGAACGCGTCGGCGACGTGCACCGCGGTGAGGATTTCGTGGCGCTCCGCATTGGGGACGCGGCTCGGCTCGTGGTGGAAGGCCACGGCCTCGACGATCTCGTACGGAAGGCCCCAGACCCCGAGCAGATAGGCGCCGATCTCGCCGTGCGTCACGCCGAGGACGTCGCGCTCCACGCTGCTGCGGTGCTCGTCGTCGCTCCGAATGAAGTCGTTGATGCGCTCGAAGTCGGCGGGCAGGTGCGACGCCTGGACGAGGACGCCGACGTCGTGGAGCATCCCGGCGAGGAACGCGTTGTCTCCGAGGTCGCCCTCGCCCGCGATCTCGCGTGCGAGCTGGGCGATCTGCTCGGCGCGCTGCTGTTCCTGCATCAGGAGCTGGCGGTCCACCGCGAGCCCTTCGAAGGTGGTGAACACCTCGGCGGAGAGCACGAGATCGCGGATCGTGAACATCCCGAGGTACACGGTCGCCTGGTGGATGTCCGCGATCTCCTTGCGGGCGCCGAAGTAGCTCGAGTTCGCGAGCTTGAGCACGTTGGCGGCGAGCCCGACGTCCCGGGTCACGATGTCGGCGATCTCGTCGAGCTCCGGTTCCTCGCGGCGCAGCGCCTCCATGAGAGCTGCGGTCGTCGCGGGCAGCAGCGGCAGGCTCTTCACGCGGCCGACGACCTCGCGGAGCCGGTCCGCCTCCAGGATCCGCTGCAGCTCGCACGTGCGCTCGACGACCGCGACGAGTTCCTTCGGGTCGCACGGCTTCGAGAGGAACTGGTGCGAGACGGTGACGCTCCGCAGCGTCGACTCCTTGTCGGCCATCCCGCTCAGGATGATGCGGACGGTGCGCGGTGACCGCAGGCAGACGCGCTCGAGGAGCGCGGCGCCGTCCATGCCCGGCATCCGCATGTCAGTGACGACGACGTCGACGGGCTCCTTGTCGAGATGGGCCAGGGCCTCGGGGCCCGAGTTCGCGAGGACGACGTCCCACTCGGCCCGCATGGGCCGAAGGAGGCGTTTCAGTCCGGCGAGGACCTGCAGCTCGTCGTCGACGAACACGATCCTCTTCTTCCGGTGGGACATGGGGGAGATCCTGGGCATGGGGACGGAGGCCAGGGAGGCGGCGGGCCGTGCGGCGGGAGGACGCGGGCGGCTTGCCGCACGAGGCATCGGCGGAGTAGGGGATCTCCCTTAATTCACTGTCCCGGAATGACAGATTGTCGCAGCGGCCGAGGGCTGCGAAACCGGCTCCCGGGTCCAGGAAGGGCGGCCTCGGACTCTTGATGCGGCGAAAGGCCGCAGTCGGCGTGCGTCCGCTCGACCGGAGCACTGCCGCAGCGTCCGGGATACCAGGACGCGAGACACCGCGGGAGATATCGAGACGGGAGATATCGAGACGCGCTTGCTGTCATACCTACGCAGCCGCCCGGATCGTGCGATACGCGAACGATCCGGGCGGCTGCATAGAGACGACAGCGAGCGCGTCTCGGTCTCTCCCGCGTCGATCCGCTACGTGAGGACCCAGGCGAAGAACGCCAACATGCCGGCGCACACGGCCAGACCGCGCACGCCCTCGCGCGCGTGGCGGCGGTTCAACACGGCGAACGAGGACACGACCAGGCCGAGTGGAGCACCCGCGTAGACGACGCCCGGACCGAGCGGCGTGAGCGGGTGGCCTCAGCAGAAGAACATCGAGAAGGGGATGCCCGACAGGGCGACGAGGCTCCACTCGAAGCCTTGCCGGCCGTCGTATCCGCGGCGGCACCCGACGAGCGCAGCCAGGAGTCCGAGCGCCGCAGGGACGCCGATGAGCCCGGGCAAGCGGGCGTCGAAGTGCTCCAGCGCGAAGACGGCTGCGATGCCGAGCGCGAAGAGGATCTGGGGCGGGTTCGGTCGCATGGGGGAGGCGCGCACGGGCGCGCCGCCGATCGTAGACCCATCCGGCGACTCCGGCATGTTCGTGCCGGGTCCTCTGGGCCCGCAATACGCGCGCCGTGCTAGTTTGAGCCCATGCTCGCTCGCTTCTGCGCTTTCGTGTCGCTCCTCACTGCGCTGTCCGCGCCCCTGCTCGCACAGACGATCTTCGTCGACGGCGACCTCACCACGGGGGGCAACAACGGCTCCACGTGGGCCGACGCCTTCCGCGGTCCCGGCGCCGTGCACGATGCGCTCGCCATCGCCACGCCGGGGACCGAGATCTGGCTCACCGGCGGGACGTACGTCCCGACGGACTCGCTCGACGCGACCGCGCGCTTCGAGATCCTGCAGTCGGGCGTCACGCTTCGCGGGGGCTTCGCTGGCACCGAGACGTCGCCGTTCGAGCGCCCCGCGCCGGGCACGCTCCCGACGGTGTTGAGCGGAGATCTGCTCGGCGACGACGGCGCTGTCGGAGGCGGACCGTCCGACAACTCGGAGAACGTCGTCGTCATCCAGGGCAGTCGCACGACGCTCGAGCGGATCCACGTCGCCGGCGGGACGGTCGCCGGACTCTCGGGCATGATCGTCCAGGCGCTCACGCTCGATCGATGCGTCTTCGAGAACAACAGCGGAGCAGGCGCGCAGCTCATGACGTCCGGCCTCGAGCTGTCGATCCGGGACTGCCGGTTCCGGTCGAACGGGGGGGACGGACTCGACCTGTGGGTGTCCAAGTTCGGCGTCCCGTCCGAGCGCTTCGAGGTCGTGCGCTGCTCCTCGACGGACAACGGCGGGAACGGGTTCCGCATCGTGCTCACCGTGGGTGCCCTCGAGATCTCGCACCTCGTTTCCGCCCGGAACGGGGGCTACGGCATCCTGTTCCCGACCTTCGACGAGGTCTTGCTCGCGCCCGCCATGTACCACTGCACAGTCGTCGGCAACGGGCTCGGCGGCGTGCGGATGGAGTCCTGCGCGTGCATCGTCGCGCAGATCGTCGTTGCGGACTCGATCATCTGGGGCAATAGGAGCCCCGAGGTGAGCGGCGTCGCGTTCCCGCAGCGCTGCATCGTCAGCGATCGAGGCGACCCCGATCCGCTGTTCGTCGACGAAGCGAGCGGCGACTATTCGCTCTCGCCTACCTCTCCGGCGATCGATCGCTCCGAGCTGTCGCCGTTCGTCTCCAACGCGCTGGATGCCGCGCGCCAGCACCGCGACGTCGACGTTTCTGGGATCTCGAATGGGCTCGGCACGGTGGACCTGGGTGCTTTCGAGTTCACAGGGTCGATCGGTGACCACGGCGGCTGCGATGCGCGGGCGAACTCGACGGGTGAGGTCGGTCGGCTCTTCGCGCGCGGGAGCGAGGTCGCGGCGGACAACGGGCTGCAGCTGCGCGCGGACCGCTTGCCGCCGCAGCAGTTCGGGCTCTTCCTGGCGAGCCGCCTCGCCGCGGCCGACCCGTTCAACGGCGGCCTCGGGACGCTCTGCCTCGGCGGGACGATCGGACGCTTCAACGGTCCAGGACAGGTCCGCGCGACAACGCCCGCCGGAACGCTCGAGCTGGACGTCGACCTGACGCGGATCCCGGAGGGCGGCGCGTTCGCTGCCGTGCAGCCCGGGGAGACCTGGCGCTTCCAGCTCTGGCACCGCGACGTGCCGGCGACCAACCAGCTCACGGGCGTCGTCGCGGTCCGGTTTCGCTGAGCGGACCTGGCGGCGGACGGATACCGGATACCGAGACGCGCTCGCTGTCGTACCTATTCAGCCGCCCGGATCGTTCGATACGCGAACGATCCGGGCGGCTGAATAAGTACGACAGCGAGCGCGTCTCGGTATCCCCGCGCGCTCACCTGAAGTCGACGCGCGTCGGGAGCGACAGGTTCGCGGTCGGAGCGCCTCCGGCGAGCGTGTCGCGGTGCCACGCCTGGAAGTACCACCTATCGCCCGCGGACACGGCCGCCGTCGCGCCGGCCTGCGGCACGCGCGTGAGGTCGATTCGGAGCTCGGCGGTCCCGTTCGCGTCTGCTGTGAAGAGCTGACCCGGACCCTGGTAGCGGCCGAGTGTCCCGCCGAGGCAAAGCACCCCGCTCGCGAGCGGCTGATTCGAGGGCTGCCGTGCCGCGACGAAGATCCCGAACGCGCCGGCCGGCAGCGAGTTCGCGCGCAGCACGACGTCGTTCGCCGCCGCGACGTCCGAGCCGATGGCATGCGTGCCGCCAGCGACCCCGGTGCTGTTCGGTGCTGCGGTGCAGTAGGGGACGCCGATCTCGCGGGTCGACTCGACGCGGACGTTGTCGAGGCGGATGTCGAAGACCGAGGTCGGCGTCGACTGCCCGGGCGCACCGCACGTGAACCGCAGGATCTCGACGTCCGCGAGGACGGTCGCGAACGTCGCCCCCGCGGGGAGACGCGGGTTCGTGAAGCCGGCGTCCGCCTGGCCCGAGCCGCGCCAGCCCGGCGGCAGAACCGCCGACGTCGGGTCCTCGATGGTCACGGAGAACGTCGTCCAGTCCGGCTGCAGCGCGGCGGAGATGCGACCGAGCTCGTAGTAGACGCCCGACGGCCCCGTGTTCCCGAAGATGCTCCAGCTGGAGAGCCAGACGCCGAACGAGCGCTCCTCGGGGATGCCGATGCCGAGCAGGTCGATCCGGTCGACCTTCACGTCGATGCTGAACGTGACGCTGGAGAGTCCGGAGTAGTCGCCCTGGAAGGTTGGGTTCGTGAAGGCCGCGACTCGGCCGGTCATGAGCGTTGCCGTCGAGGACAGGCCGTCGATGCGCGCGCAGCTGCCGGGATTGCCGCCCGTCGCGTCGACGGCGTAGCCCTCGAAGTGACCCGGCGTGCCGTCCTCGAAGTCGACGAGAGCGTTGCCCTGTGCGAGGGCGGCCGGGGTGCAGAGGAGGGCGAGGATGAAGAGCGCAGGCTGGGGGCGGGGCATCGGACGGTTCCCTTCGTGGTGAACGATTCGGCGGCGGAGGACTCGGCGCAGCCGCGACGTGCGGCCGGCCGACGGGCTCCATCCGCGGGGGCCGCGGAAGCGCACAGGGAATCCGCGAGATACCGAGACGCGCTCGCTGTCGTGCTCATTCAGCCGCCCGGATCGTTCGATACGCGAACGATCCGGGCGG
>JBCBNC010000076.1:0-14126 GCA_039821985.1 Planctomycetota bacterium | reverse complement strand
TGGGCAGATGGCGCATCCAGCGGCGCCGAAGACGCTGGCACCCAATGAAAGAGCGACGCGGTCGACAGCTTGCCGGCAGAGACCGCGTCGCGAGAAGGAGGACTCGAGTGAGCTCCCACCGAACATCATACGAACCTGGGCCCCATTCAAGGCCCACATGCGACCCGCATCCCGACATCTTCCAACCCGAGCCGCTCACCGCGCGGAACGTGGCTGTCGTCCTCGCGCTCGGCGCGCTCGCCGTCACGTGGACGACGGGCGTCGACTGGCTCGTGCATCTCGTGGCGCGCGGAGGTGCTGCATGGTGATGGCACCCGCTGCGCCCGCGCCGCGCTACTTCGTGGCGGAGCGTCTCGTCGACGCTCTGCCGGCGAAGAGCCGCGTGCGTCTGACGGGCTTTCTGAGCGCGCTCCTCGCGCGCTCTTGGCGCGACGCCGACCTCTACGGCGAGAGCTGGGTCGTCGACGTGCCGCGCCGCGAGCTCGCCGAGCACTGCGGCACGACCGAGAAGACGATCGGCCGATGGGAGCGCGAGCTCGCCGACGTTGGCGTGGTCCGGACCGTCGAGTCCACGCGTCGTCGGCGCGTCCTCGAGCTCGTAGATCCGACCTTCGGCGACCAGCTCGATCAGGCGAATCGGGCAGTGGATAACTCCGGCTCGCGGCGCCGATCGCACCGCTCCGAGAGGGACACCGGTGTCCATCTGAGAGGGACACCAGTGTCCACCTCGGACGCTCCCTACATACTCTCCGAAGGAGAGAAGGGAGAGTCGAAGCGCGAGCGCGCTGGACGCCGCGATGTCACGGGCACGCGGCCTGCCCGGACTGCCCAGATCGACCACGATGTCGCGATCCAAGTCGCGCGGGCTCTCCTGGCCGACGTGCGCGAGCGCTTCGGCCGCGAGCTCACGGAGCGCGGCGGCAAGCGCGAGCGCTGGACGCTCAGCCGCGGGCAGGCCACGAAGCTCGAGGCGTCGATCGCGGGCCGCGTGAGCGCACTGCGCCGCTCGGGCGCCGGGTCGCTGGCGGTCTCGACTGCGAAGCGCGACGTCGAGCGCGTGGTCGGCTACTCGGTTCGCGCGGCGTGTCCCGCCGCGCACCTGTACCGCGCGATCTCCAGCGGTGACTGGCGCTCGGACCCGCTCGAGGACAGCGAGGCCGGCCGTGTGCGCGCGCGCGGTCCCGCTGCCGAGATGCCGGTGCGCGACGTCGGTCGCCGAGCAGGGCCGCCGCCGCGCGACCCGTGGGCGACCCCGGAGCAGCTCGAGCGGCTCGACCGGGCTCTGACCGCGCTCGATGCGAGCGACGAGCAGCGCGCACGGTACCGGCAGCTGCGGACGTCGGGCGAGGTTGGCCGTGCGGTCGAGCGCCTTGAGGCGGCCGCGATGCAGCGTGAGGTCGCGCGGGGGTCGTGCTCATGAAGTGGCTGCCTGTGTCGCAACGCCGGTACGAGGCGTGCAAGGCGAACCTCCGGCAGCAGACGGACCATGCGTCGCGAGCCGTGACCCAGTTGGACACGGAGCGCACTGCGCGCGAGAAAGCCGAGTCCGCCCTCGCGTCCGCCGAAGCGGAGCGGGACGAGCTGCGGGATCAAGTCGCGGACCTTGCACATCAACGTTCGGCGTTGCTCCGCAAGATGCGCGAGATCGACAGCGCGCTTCAGGCGGCGCGCACTTCTTTGGCGCCAACGCTGGCGAAGCAGAAGCCCTCGCATCCCACGGACGGCGTGCAGGTGATCGGTATTGATGACTGCATTGTCGGTCCTTCGGTGCAGACCTGGCCGGACGACCAGGAGGCCCAGCGCGATGCCTGATGAGCGAGAGCCCATGGAGCCGTGCCCGGCATGCGGTAGCGCTCAGTATCTAGAGGTCGGGTATTTCGACCTGCGCTGCTACGGCTGGGAGGATCGCGTAGACGAGCCCCCTGAGGGCGGCCATTCGCTCGGCCGTGTGCTGTGCATCCTCTGCGGCGTGCAGGGACCCGCCGAGTGCGCGTGTGTCGCTGAGAAACGCGGCGGCGATCGTCACGAGTTCTACGTGAACCGATGGAACGAGTTCATTCGTGCGTTTCGCGGGAGCGCAGCGCCAGTCACCCAGGAGGACTCCGATGAGTCCTGACGAGCGAGAGCCGAGGCCGGGGCTGCGCGCCGTCGCGGCCGGAGTCCAAGTGCTAGGGCGCAGCATCAGCGCGGCGATCCACGAGCGCGAGGTCCACTCTTCTGCGCCCGGCGCCATGGCGGAGCCGCTCGCCGCGCTGCGCTACGCCTGGAAGGTGAACGCGCACGAGCCGCGCGAGGAGGCGAAGCCGTGATGTGCTACCGAGACCGCACGTTCTGTTGCGCGGGCGACGAGTGCGTATGCCACGAGAGCCGGAAGCTGACGCCGGAGGTCGAAGAGGCCGCGCGGCGTTGGTGGTCGAGCTGTGGCGGTGAAGGTGAGCCGCCGATCGCGTTGTCGGACCTGTGCGCTGAGAAGCGCGAGGAGGCCGGCGATGGGCGCTGAGCTTCTCCCGCTCTGGATCGTGAGCCTGCACCTGCTCGGCGACTTCGTGCTCCAGTGGCACAGCATCGCCCAGGCGAAGCTCGGCGACTGGCGCGCTCGCACGCTGCACGTCGTGGTGTACGCCGCGCCGTTCTCCGCTCTAGCGATGGCGCTCGGCGGTGCCTGGCAGCCGTGGGCGTTCCCGCTCCTAGTGGCGGTGCCGCACTGGCTGACCGACTCCGTGCGCTGGTGCCCGGGCCACCCATGGCCGTTGAAGCCTCTTCTCGTCGATCAAGCGCTGCACCTGTGCGCGCTGACGATCGCGGCGCAGGTCTGCTACGGAGGGATGTCCTGATGCCGACTGAGCGCGAGGAACAGAATCTCAAGCCGTGCCCATTCTGCGGCGACACGTACTACCTGGTGGTGGACGATCACCCGGGCGCGGCGTCGGTACTGTGCGACGCGTGCGATGTCGAAGGACCGATGCGGCAGTCCAAGACCGAGGCCGTCACGGCCTGGAACCGCCGCGCGGAGGGCTCCGGTGCTTAGGTGGCTCCTCTCGCACTGGGGCGTTGTGCTCCCCGAGCCTAAGCCAGCATCGCAGTGGGTGCTTGCGCGAACGCTGCGCGTCGGCGACCAGATTCGAGTCGGTAGCCGGTGGCGGCACACCGAGCAGATCTGGCATGAAGCGGGCGAACTCGTCTTCCACCTCCAGGCGTGGATCTGCTTTGACGTCTTCTACGCCGGTCCAGATGAGTCCCTGGAGAGAAGGCTCACGCACCGAGATGAGCCAGAAGGAGTGCAGGAGCCATGACCTCAATTCCCCCGAAGCGGCCGCGCCGTGGATGGGTGCGCATCGTGCATCCCGTACTTCTCGACGCGATGATCTGGCAGAGCGAATCTGAGTTGCTTCAGGCGATCAGTTCTGTCGATCTGGCTGGGGAGCCAGAGCTCGGGATCGTGGTCCCGAGCTATCACGTCTCCGCGGTCGCCTTCACTCCCGACGGCCGCACGCAGCGGTCCTGCACGGACGCGGAGTTCGATCGCGTCCGAGAGGCGTTCCAGATGGATGGCGCAGACGAGGACAACCACGGTCGCGGCAACGCGCGCCACCTGTGGCTGGCCGTCGGCGCCCGAGTTGAGGCCCCATGCCCGTGCAAGGAGGACGAGCCGACGACCGCGGACGGTCCAAGGCTCTGGCGACCATGACCACGCCTGCAATTGCGATCACGCCCCGTCAGCTAGAAGTGCTCGAGTTCATACACTCGACGCGCCTTGCCCGCGGTGTCAGCCCGACGCTGGCTGAGGTCGGTGCGTACCTCGGCGTACATAGGACCACAGCGCGCGACCACGTCCACGCGCTGAGGCTAGCCGGGGCCATCGACTCCACGGACAACGGCTCGCCGCGAGCGATCTTCGTCACCGAGCGTGGACGCGCGCACCTCGCGCAGCTCGGGAGGACAGCATGATCGAGCTCGAGCTGCAGGTCCGCCCATGGGAGCGGGCGATGAACTCGCTGGTGAAGGACCAGCTCCCGATCGCCACCGCCGACGCTCTCACCTCCGTGGCCTACGCCGCGCAGAGCAGGGTCCGGCTCGAGCTCACGCGTCGCTTCACGATCCGGAACCGCGGACTCCTGAAGGGCGTCCAGGTGGTGAAGGCGAAGAAGCGCGACTGGCCGAGGTCCCGAGCGATCGTCGGCATGCGGGAGGCTCTCTGGGCGCCGCATGAGACGGGGGCGCTCGTCCGGCCGTACCGCTCGAAGCACCACGCCATCCCCACCCGGAGGGTCAAGCGGAACAAGGGCGGCACCGTGCGCAAGAGCCAGCGTCCCAGCGAGATCATCCAGCGCGGCCGCGGCCACGTCGCCGGATCGATCATCCGCCTCAACGACCACCGGCGTCGGACCCGGCGGTCGGCGACGATGTACCTGCTCCGCAAGTCCATCCGGATTCGCCCCTCGCTGCGGTTCGAGGAGACTGTCCGCGGTGTCGCACTGCGCCAGCTCCAGCCGGCCTTCCACGCGAAGCTGAAGGCTCACCTCCGGACGGCCCGGCCGCGATGAGAAGGGCCATCACAGCGCCGGAGAAAGGCCCCCAGGGCCTCTCAGTGGTCCTCGGGGCGCCTCGCGAGCTCGCGGGTCCTTCCGAGGCCCCCTCCGGCCACGCAGGGACGCAAATCCCGACCTGTGTCAACGTCTGGCTCCGCAGGAACGGTTGCGGTTGCAGTTGCAGTTGCACTCTGAGCGCCCGTGAATGACCGCGGTGGCGAAGAAGAAGGCCTCGAGGAAGCGGAAGCCCAGCACGAAGCGGAGCCCGAGGAAGGCCCCGCCGCGGGAGCTTGTGTCGAAGGAGGCCTTCGGGAAGCTGATCGGGGTCTCGCGCCAGGCCGTCGACCGGGCCATCGAGTCCGGCCGGCTCGTTCGGTCTGTCGAGAAGTCGAAGAAGGGCCGGCTCACGTACACCCGGATCGACGTTGCGATCGGGCAAGAGGAGTGGGCCCAGAACACCGCGCCGCGGAACGAGACCGGCCGCGCCACCGTCGAGTCGGAACCGACGGCCGCCGAGGCCGAGGCGCGCTCGAAGGCGACCCAGAACCGGCTCGGCGTCGAGCGGGCGCGCAAGGAGGCGGCGCTCGCGGATCGCTACGAGCTCGAGGTCCTCGAGCGGAGCCGCTCGCTCGTGAATCGAGAGGCGATTCGGACCGAGCTCTTCAAGCTGGGTCGAGTGCTTCGCGAGGCTCATGCTTCCGCCGCGATCGAGATGCCCGACCGGCTCGCCGCCATGGGCTCCGCGAAGGAGATCCAGATCGCGCTCGAGCGGCACGCGGCGAGTACCGCCGAGCGGCTGATCCGCGCGATCCAGGACCTGATCGCCGAGCTTCAGGAAGGCGACGACCCTGACGCCGAGGAAGCCGCGTGACGACTCGCAGCATCCCCGCCGCCGTTCGCAGCCAGCTGCCGCGCCCTGGCGAGCTACTCGAGTCCTTCATCGACGGGCTCAGGCCCGATCCGATCGAGTGGGTCTGGGAGTGGGCCGAGCGGGAGCGCGTCCTCTCCCCGGAGGCCTCAGCCGAACCCGGTCCCTATCGGATTGGGCGGACCCCGTTCTGGCGAGAGGTGATGGAGCACCTCTCGCCCCAGTCCCCCACCGAGCGCGTCGTCGTGATGAAGTCGGCGCAGGTCGGCGCCTCAGAGCTCGCGAACTGCTTCATCGCCTACATCCTGTCGAAGGGGCTCGGCCCGACGATGCTCGTCACGAAGTCGCTCGAGCTCGCGAAGGACTACTCCAAGCAGCGCCTCGACCCGATGGTCCGAGACACGTCGGCTCTGCGCGAGGTCCTCGGCGAGCGGACTGGTCAGAACGACCGGAACCAGCTGCTGACCAAGACGGCGCGCGGTGCGCCGCTCTTCCTTCGCGGCGCCGAGAGCGCGGCCGGCCTACGGTCGATGCCGATCCGGAACCTGGTGCTGGACGAGGTCGACTCGTACCCGCCGGACGTCGAGGGCGAGGGTGATCCCTGCGACCTCGCCGTGAAGCGCACGGAGACATTCCACCGCCGCAAGATCCTCGAGATCTCGACCCCGACCATCGAGGGCGCGTCGCGCATCGCCGACCGCTACGAAGCAACCGACCAGCGGGTGTATCTCGTGCCGTGCCCCGAGTGCGGCACCTACCAGCGGCTCGTCTGGAAGCGCCTGAAGTTCGACCGCGACGCGGACGGGAACCTGGACCACGACTCTGCCCGGTACGCGTGCGTGAAGTGCGGCGTCCTGATCGAGCACTCGAAGAAGGCAGCGATGGTGGCCGCGGGCCGGTGGGAAGCGACGTCCACGACCAGCCAGCGCTACACCGTCGGCTACCACATCTCGGCCCTGTACTCGCCCTGGCGCACGTGGGCTCAGATCGCCGAGGCTCACCTCGCGGCGGGTCGCGACCGCAGGAAGCGCAAGACCTGGGCGAACACCGAGCTCGGGGAGACCTCGCGCGCTGAGGGCGACGCGCCGGACTGGATCAAACTCTGGCGGCGCCGGGAGCCGTACGGGCTGGACGAGCTGCCCGAGGGCGTCGTCCTGCTGACCGCCGGCGTCGACGCGCAGCGCGACCGCATCGAGCTCGAGATCGTCGGCTGGGGTGAGCGGCTTGAGTCGTGGTCGATCGACTACCAGGTCATCGGCGGCGACACTGCGAAGGACGAGACGTGGGAGCAGCTCGACGCGCTGCTCGCGCAGACCTGGCCGCACGCGAACGGCGGCGCGCTGGCGATCTCTCGGATGGCGATCGACGTCGGCGATGGCTCCTACTCGGCGCCGACGATCCACCGCTGGGCGAAGTTCAAGCTCCCACGGGTGATGCCGGTCCGCGGTCGAGGTGACGCGTCACAGCCGGTGTACCAGCGGCGGGAGGCGACGCTCCGGAAGAGCAAGGGCCGCCGAGCCCGCTTGGGCACCTTCTGGCCGGTCGGCGTCGGACTGCTGAAGTCGGAACTCTACGCGGCGCTCCAGCTCGAGGAGCCGGCCGCGGGCGAGGCGGCGCCGAACGGGTGGTGCCACTTCCCCTCGCGCTACGACGAGGAGTACTTCCGGCAGCTGACGTCGGAACGCAAGTCGATCCGCCCCAACGCCAAGGGAATCCCGACGGCGCTCTGGCGGGTCATCGACGGGCGCCGCAACGAGGTCCTCGACTGCCGCGTCTACGCGCGCGCGGCGGCGTACGTCCTGGGAATCGACGGCTGGAGCCCCGCCGACTGGGACCGTGCAAGGCAGGATACGCATCCTGCCGAGGAGGCCCCGAAGCCGCGCACGCGACGTCGGGGGTCGAAGTCCAGTGGATACATCCAGCCCAGGAGGAAGGGATGGCTCGGTGGGAGATGAGGCACTACGAGGAGCTCCGGGACGCGATTGCGACCGGCGCTGCCGAGATCGCGTTCGAGGACAAGCGGATCCGGTACCACGGGCACGAGCGCATGAAACGCCTGCTCGCGGAGATGGAGAGCTACCTCGGGATCACGACGCCCGGCGGCTCGTCCAAGGGCGCCCGCACCCCTCGCTTCAACAACGGGCTCTGAGCCATGGTGAACAACTCAAGTTCGGGGCTCGCCGAGCTCCAACGACACGCCTCAACCTACCTCGGGGCCGCGCTCGAGAAGCGCGCGTTCGACGCCGCTTCGAACCGCGAGCGCCTCTCGGGCTGGCTGACGTCCGGGACGAGTGCGAACGCCGAGCTCCGACGCGCGCTCAGTCGCCTGCGCGACCGCTCGCGGGACCTCGCGCGGAACGATCCGTATGTCTCGCGCGCGCTGGCCGTGATCCGCTCGAACGTGGTCGGGACAGGGGTCCGCGCCCAGCTAGACGGGAGCAGCCAGATCGAAGCCGCGTGGAAGCGCTGGGCCGAGTCGACGCGTTGCGACGCCGACGGCCGCCACAACCTCTACGGCCTGCAGTCGCTCGCGATGCGCGCGATCGCCGAGTCGGGCGAGGTCCTGCTGCGCATGCGCCCACGGCGCGTGTCGGACGGCCTCGAGATCCCGATGCAGCTGCAGCTCCTCGAGGCAGACCACCTCGACACCTCGAAGGACGGCGACGCGGAGCGCACCGGACACACGATCGTCCAAGGCGTCGAGTTCAACGCGATCGGGCGCCGGGTGGCCTACTGGGTCTTCAGGACGCACCCGGGCGACGCGCGCAGCTCCGCGAGCCGCCAGTCGGTCCGCGTCTCCGCCGACCGGATGCTCCACCTCTTCCGCGTCGACCGGCCCGGCCAGGTGCGCGGCGTGCCCTGGGCGGCGCCCATCGCGGTGCGCGCGCACGAGCTGAAGGACTACGAGGACGCGCAGTTGCTCCGGCAGAAGATCGCGGCCTGCTTCGCCGTCTTCCGCGAGGACACCAACGTCGAGATGGAGCCGGGGCCGGCCGCGCAGGCGGCGCAGAGCGAGGAGGGCGAGCTGGGGCGCGATAGCGTTGAGCCCGGGATGATCGAGGACCTGCCGGCCGGGAAGAAGGTGACGTTCGCTCAGCCCCCCGGCGTCGGTGGCTACGACGAGTTTGTGACCCGGCAGCTGCGCGCGGTCGCTTCAGGCTTCGGTGTGTCGTACGAGGCGCTCACAGGTGACTACTCGACGGTCAACTTCGCGTCTGGGCGCATGGGGCACGTCGAGTTCCAGCGGAACGTGACGACGTGGCAGAACGACCTGATGGTGATGCAGCTCTGCCGGCCGGTCTGGGCGTGGTTCGAGGAGGCGGCCGAGCTCGCTGGCGTACGGAACGAGGGACTGGATCCGAGCTGGATCCTGCCGCGCCGCGAGATGTTCGACCCGACGCGAGAGATCCCGGCGCTGATCCAGCAGGTACGGGGCGGGATGACATCGCTCAGCGACGTCATTCGCGCGCAGGGCGACGACCCGAGTGAGGTGTTCGACAGGCTGGCAGGCGAGCGCAAGAGGCTCGACGAGCTCAAGCTCACGACCGAGTCGGATCCGGCGCAGGCGAAGGAGTGGAGAATGCCAGACGAACCTAGGGCGTAGAATCGCCAGGATGAGGTCGGCTAGGAAGATCGAACAGCAAATGCTCCGCCAAATGGCGGACTCGTTCAACGCACCGCGACCCAAGAAGCGCAGGCGGCTCGAGGTAGGCCTGGCGGTGTTGGTTCCGCTTATCGCCTGGGCCGCCGTTGTTGGCATCGCCTATCGCGTTCTGCCTCGCCCAGGGTTGCCCGACGAGATCGGTCTAGATGGCGTAGGTCAAATCGGCGACACCCTCTCGGGTATCGTTGGAGTGCTTGCCGTGATCGGCGGAAACGTGCTTCTCTATCTCGCTCTGACGGTGCAGGTCGGAGAGCTCGGCGAGCAGAAGAAGCTCCGAGCCCAACAGGTGGACGTCGAGCATCGCGCTCGAATCGATGACACCTTCGCGCACCTCGAATCGGTCGTCGGTAGCGTAAATGCACCGGATGATGAAGCCCGCGACGCAGCTGCAAAGGTTGCCGTGATGACCGCGGAAGGAGTCCGCGATGGTGACTTGCTTCAGCGATTCAAAGCTGCTTCACAACCGGAGCAGAGAGTGGTGCGGTTTGTCCCGGGACAGCAGTCCTACTGGCTGGATTTCGAGCACTCGCTAGGCGCGCTCGCTGCGTACTGCGGCGCAGCGTCGTCTATCCAGCAGCGCAACGACTTCCGTCGCGTGGAGGGTCTCCTTCCGACTGGACCAGCGGATCTACAGCGCCTGTACGCGCTGTGCTCCCCTGATCTCATCGAGTCAATAGCCATCCTGGCTGAGTACAGGGCGGTTCATCGCACCACTCCCATGAGGATGTATCGGAGGCTCGGCTTGGCTGTTCCCTACCGATCGCTTGCCGAGCCGTCTCAACGCGCCGGCCGGGCCTACGCGATGATGGAGCAGATCTGGATGGCCACCATGCTCGATGACTTGTCGCCGACCAAGGCGTGGGGCCCTCCTGTGGCCAAGCGGAGAGGCGGTGCGCGGGGGTGATCGCCTCACACGCATGCGGCACGGCGCGGGTCCATGCCCATGCGCGCACCTGTAGGGCTCTTGCAGGGCTCCTGTAGGGCCCTTGCAGGGCTCCTGTAGGGCTCTTGCAGGATAGCGGAGCCTCCCATCGATAGGTCCTCATGGGGGCCAGACGAGCAACCCCCTTGCGGGTGACTCGTGCTCGCCCGGGTCCTCGGCAGGACCGGGCGGGCGCACCCATGACGACCGCCGCTCGAACCGAACGCACAGGGCCGAACTCCTTCGAGGTTCGGATCGCGCCCGACTCCTACGACGAGGAGAGCCGCGAGTTCGAGCTCGTCATGTCGACCGGCGCGCGCGTCCGTCGGCACTCCTGGCTGCGCGGTGCGTACGACGAGGTGCTGAGCCTCGACCCGGCGCACATCCGACTCGACCGGATCAACTCCGGCCGCGCGCCTTTCGCCGAGGAGCACCGCGCCCACCAGATCGACAAGATCGTCGGATCTGTCGTCGAAGGCTCGGTCCAGGTCCGCGACGGGCAGCTCGTCGGCCGCGTGCGCATGCACGAAACCGAGCGCGCTCGCGAGATCGAGGCCCGCATGGCGAACGGCGAGCTCTGCAACGTGAGCCTCGGCTACGCGACGCACGAGCAAGAGGTCGTTGAGTCCGAGGAGGGACCGGACACGCGCACGGCCGTCGACTGGGAGCCCTACGAGGTCTCCCTCGTCCCCATGGGCGCCGACGACGGCGCCCACACCCGCTCAGCCGCGCTCGAGACCGAGTGCGTCGTCCGCTCCACAACGGAGACCCCAATGAAAACGAAGCAGACGCCCAAGTCCAGCGACGCCCCGGAGCCCACCGACCAGCGCGCGGGCGCACCGGAACAGCCGGCCGAGGGAAACCGCGCACCGGCGGCTCCTCCGGCCTCTCCGCCCACCGATCTGGCGGCCGAGCGAATGGCGGCAGCCGCGGCCGAGCGCGAGCGCGCCGCCGAGATCCGCAAGCTGGCGCGGAAAGCCAAGCTCGAAGACGAGGTCGCGGACGACCTGATCGAGCGCGGCGTCGAGCTCGACGAGGCCCGTTCCGCGATCATCGACTCCTGGGCGAAGCGCGAGGACGGCGGGGAAATCTCGAACCGCGTCTCCGTCGAGCTCGAGGAGGGTGTCAAGCACGCTGACGCCATCACCCGCGCGTTCATGGACCGCTTCGACCGTCGCAAGTACGGGATGAAGGACGACGACGACGCCCGCGGCCTGCGCGGTGAGTCGATCCTCGAGCTCGGCATGCGCCACCTCCGAGCCCTTGGTGTCCCGGTCGACGGCTTCACGTCCAAGAACGCGCGAGCGAAGCAGATCCTCCAGACGCGTGGTCACACGACCACCGACTTCCCGGCCATCCTCGCGAACATCGCGGGACGCATCCTGAGCGACGGGTTCGAGTCGGCTCCGCGCGACTTCGAGCCCCTGGTCCGAGAACGCAGCGCCCCTGACTTCAAGGAGATCCGGACCGTCAAGCTCGGCGCCGCGTCGCAGCTCGAGCGAGTGCTTGAGGGCGGCGAGTACGAGCACGGCACGATCGGCGAGGGCGCCGAGGCGTACCGCGTCCTCAAGTACGGGCGGATCCTCCAGATCACCCGCGAGGCCATCATCAATGACGACCTCGACACGTTCACGCGCCTCCCGCAGAAGCTGGGGCAGCAAGCCGCGCTGATCGAGAACCTGATCTTCTGGGCGCTCCTCGGCGAGAACCCGCTGCTCGCGGACGGCCTCCCGCTCTTCCACGCGTCGCGGGGCAACATCGTCACCTCCCCGCTGGGCCAGGCAGGCCTCACCGAGGCCCGGACGGCGATGCGCCTCCAGACCGACCTCGACGGTCGCACGCGCATCAACGTCATTCCGCGCTTCATCGCGGTGCCGGCCGAGCTCGAGATGGAGGCCCGGCGCCTGCTGGTGCTCAACACGGTCCCGAACGAGACGTCCCAGGCGAACCCCTTCACCGGAACGCTCGCCCCGATCGGCTCCCCCTTCCTCTCTGACTACTCGGATCGCGAGTGGTACATGCTCGCGAGCCCGAGCGAGGTCGACACGCTCGAGATGGCGTACCTCCAAGGCGAGCGAGCGCCGTACCTGGAGACCCAGGACGGCTTCGAGACGGACGGCGTGAAGCTGAAGCTCCGCCACCAGTTCGGCATGAAGCCGATCGACCACCGCGGCCTCGTCAAGTCCACCGGGCAGGGCTGATCCGCTCAGCGTCCTGGTCAGTCCCGCGAACCACTCCGGGGTCGGCTCGCCGGCCCCTACCTCTCCCCCGAGGCGCATGAAGAACAAGCTCCAGAAGGGCGACACGATCAGCGTGACGCCCACCGCGGCCGGCCTCGCCGGCAACCCGATCCTGATCGGCGACATGCCGTGCGTGCCGGTCAGCGACTACAGCGCGAACGAAACCGTCCCGGCGGAGGTCGAGGGCGTCTACGACGTCGCGAAGGAAGCCGGCGTCGCCATCGCGCTCGGCGCCCTGTGCTACCTGACGCCGGGCGGCCGTGTCACCACCGTGGACGGTAGCGGCGCGAACAAGAAGTGCGGCTTCGCCTCCGCTGCGGCGCAGGCCGCCGACGCAACGGTCCACGTCAAGTGGGCCATCTGAGCGACTCGCGACCATGGGCTGGCTTTACTTGACCGAGCGCGTGCTCGCCGCCGCGACGTCCGCGGGGGCGTTCGGCGAGGTCGTGACCGTCCACCCACTCGAAGGCGACTCGTACGTCATCCGCGGCATCTTCGACGACGACCACAGGGAGCTCCTCGAGGGCGCCGACACGCCGCTCTCCACGACGGGGACCAAGGTGTCCGTGAGGGCGTCTGACCTCGCGGCTGAGGTTGAAGTCGACGACGAACTCGAGGTGCGCGAACGCCGCTTCGCCGTCGTCGACATCCAGCCGGACGGCCAGGGCACGCTCGATCTCATCCTGAACGAGCTCCGAGCCGGAGGAGACCCGTCGTGAGCGCAGGAGCCAAGCGCATTCGCCGATTCGTCGCCGACGGACTCGTCGCGGATCCGTCCATCGAAGCGTCGGTCTTCGCCGCGCGTCACCGTCCGATGCAAGACCGGGAGCTCCCGGCCGTCTTCGTGTTCACGGACGAGGAGAGGGTGAAGTCCTCCCGCGCGCTGGGCCCGGGCGTCCGGCGGTACGAGCGCGAGCTCGAGCTCGAGATCGCTGTCCAGGCCTCGACGGACGGGCTCAACGACCGCGGCGAGGGTGTCGCGGACCGCCTCGACGACCTCGCGGAAGCCGTCGAGGCGTGGATGTTCGACCGAGAGAACGAGCCGGCGCAGGACGGCTTCGCCGACGCGCCGTGGGTCTCCGCGGTCCTCTCGGGAGCCGAGGGCGGCGTAGCGAAGGAGTCCCGGCAGCCGAGCCCCGTCCGGGTGCTCACCTTCACGGTCCTCTACCACGACTCAGCGCCGAAGGCGCGCCCCTCGACGCTCGAGGACCTCACCTCGATCCACATCGACCACGACCTCGTCCCCACCGACGGGCAGCCCGACGCCTCCGACACCATCCCCGTGCCAACGCCATGAACACGATCCACGTCATCCCCGCCGACGGCTTCCAGGTTCGCGACCACAAGGGCCAGGTGATCCCCGAACAAGGCGGCCAGGTCGAGGACTCCCCCGTGGTCCAGCGCCGGATCCGCGAGGGCCTCCTCGTCGTTGCTCCCGATCGCGCCAACGAGGTCGCGCCCCGGAGTGTCGAGCACGACGTCGTAGCGCCTCAGCCCGCGCCGGACCCCGCGCCCAAGCAGCTGCCCCCGGGCGACGAGGACGAGGGCGACGAGGAGCCGTTCGACATCAGCGAGCTCAAGGTCCCGGAGCTCCGCCAGAACCTCACCGATCGCGGGGTCGACTTCGATCCCGCCGCCAGGAAGCCCGAGCTCGTCGAGCTGCTGACCCAGGCCCTGGTCGCCGAGTCCGAGGCCGACAGCGACGACGACCTCGAGGGCTGACACCCGCACGCCCCACGCAGCCGTACCGCACCACCGCCCTCACCGCCTGAGCCATGGTCACCTTCAACGAAGTCCCCGCGACGATCCGCGTCCCCGGCGTCTACGTCGAGGTCGGCGCGAACCCGGACAACGTCCTGGGCGTGCGCCAGAGCTACCGGCTCGGCCTCATGGGGCAGATGCT
>JBCBNC010000075.1:0-14346 GCA_039821985.1 Planctomycetota bacterium | reverse complement strand
GCTCGCGGGCGCCGACGCGCCCTTGCGGCCGCTCGTCTGGCACATGCCGCACTTCTGGGGCATCCGCGGCCCCGGCATCGAACCGTACTCGGCCGTGCGCTGGCCCGGCGTCACGGAGGCCGGCCGCGTCGCGCGCGGCCCCGCGATCACGCACGACCTGTTCGCGACGCTCGTCTCCGCGGCGGGCGCGCCGGTGCCCGTCGCGCACCTCGACGCGGTCGACGGGATCGATCTCGGGCCCGTGCTCGCGGGCGCCGACGCGCCCTTGCGGCCGCTCGTCTGGCACATGCCGCACTTCTGGGGCATCCGCGGCCCCGGCATCGAACCGTACTCGGCCGTGCGCCTCGGCGACCACAAGCTGATCTGGTTCCACGCGGCCGCCATGCCGCCGCGCGGCGAGAAGGGGGAGAACACCGGTCCGCGCTACGAGCTGTACGACCTGCGCGCCGATCCGGGCGAGCGGCGCGACCTGGCGGAGGCGGAGCCGGCGCGCGTGGCGGCGCTCGCGCGCGTGCTGCGCGAGTGCCTGCGCGGGGCCGACGCCCAGCTGTCGATCGACGCGGCCACGGGGCGTCCGATCTCGCTCCCGGGTCACTTCGGCCGGTAGGACTCCTCGCGGAGTCTGTCGGGCTGGCCTGCGCGCCCCCGCCCATGGGGAATCTCACCGGGTAAATTCAATTGAGATTCAGTCTCATTTGCGGTTGCATACCGGCCCGAACGCCGGCGGAGGACCGCTGCGCGTCACTCAACGAACCGGTCGCAGCGCCCTGTGCGTCGACCTGCCAAATCGCGCCCACACGGGCGCAACCCTTCCGACGACGGAACCCCCATGGCTCGATTCCAGAACGCCCTTCCTCTCATCGGCCTCGCCCTCGTGGCGTCCGCCTGCAGCAGCAGCGACGACGACTCCAGCGCCGGTGTCACCGTCGAGCAGCAGATGGACACGGCCCGCACCGGCTACGCGGACCTCATGTTCGCGATGTATTCGGACGTCACCGACCTCGCCATCGACCTCCAGACGGCCATCGACACGTTCGTCGCGACGCCCAACGCCGCCAACTTCCAGGCGGCCAAGGACGCGTGGCTCCTCGCGCGCCCGTTCTACCAGCAGACCGAGGTCGGCCGTTTCTACGACGGCCCGATCGACGACGCCGACGGCCCCGAGGGCGAGATCAACGCCTGGCCGCTGGACGAGAACTACATCGACTACGTCTCCGGCGATCCGATGGGCATGCCGTCGGGCATCGTGAACGACACGGCGATCACGATCGACGAGGCCACGCTCCGCGCCGCAAATGGCGTCGGCGGCGACGCCAACATCGCCACCGGCTGGCACGCGATCGAGTTCCTCCTCTGGGGTCAGGACTTCGACGTCAACGGCCCGGGCGCGCGTCCGCTCAGCGACTACGACGGCGCGGACAACAACGACGACCGGCGCGGCGCGTACCTGAGCCTCGTCGCGCAGCTCCTCGTCAACGATCTCACGAGCGTCCGTGACGAGTGGGCGCCGGGCACCGGCACTTACCGCCAGACCTTTACGAGCGAGCCTGTCCGGACCTCGATCGAGAAGATCATGACCGGCATCGCGACCCTCGGCGTCGGTGAGCTGCGCGGCGAGCGCATCCTAGTGCCGTTCAACTCGCAGTCGCAGGAGGACGAGCACTCGTGCTTCAGCGACACGACTGACCTCGACCACACCTTCGACCTGGTCGGCATCCGCAACGTCTGGCGCGGCGAGTACGACGCGTTCGACAGCACGTACGACTTCAACGGCATCGGCCTCGACTCGGTGTTCCAGGTCGGCAGCCCGTCCCTCGGGACCGCCCTCGGAACCGCGATCGACAACGCCGTCACGGCGCTCGAGGCGCAGGTGACGCCGTTCGACCAGGCCATCCTTGCCGCGAACCCGGCCGGGCGTGCCGCGCTGCAGAACGCGATCGACGTCCTGAGCGACTACAACGTCGCCATCAGCGCCGCCGCGTCGGCGCTGAACCTCACCATCACGTCCTCCATCTGAGGCGCGCTGGTGCGCTCCTTGGCGCAGCCCGGGCGAAGGCCGGTCATTGCCGGCGCCCGGGCTGTGCCAGCTTCTCACTCCACCGCATGCTTGGAGCGCGAGGTGTCTCTCGCGCGCCGTCTCGGCCCACGCCCCGGATGAAACGAGCCATGGTTCAGTCTTCCCTCCAATTTCGCTCCGTCCTGATTGCGGCATTCGCCGCGACCTGGGTCGGCTGCGGTGGTTCGGGCTCCGGCGGCGACGCCGTGTCCGCCCCGATCGTGCCCGCCGAGGAGGAGTTCCCCGGCGGCTCGACGACGACGGCGCTGATCTCTCAGCTTTCGTTCTCGCGCCCGCTCTCCAATCTCAACCTGGCTGAGGCAGACGGATTCTTCATCGGCAGCTCGCTGTTCGATGCGCCGTGGGTGACCGCACCCTCCTCCGTCATCAGCCGTGACGGTCTCGGTCCCGTATTCAACGCGCGCGCCTGCTCCGGCTGCCACCCTCGCGACGGCCGCGGGGCGCCTCCGCTCACCGAGACGGAGGCTGCGCTCGCGCTCCTCTTCCGTCTCGGCCACCCGACGCCCGGGCCCAGCGGGGTGTCCGCACCCGACAGCGTGTACGGCGACCAGCTCCAGCCCGCGGCGGTACAGGGCGTGGATGGCGAAGGGAACGTCGCCGTCGGGCATATCCCTGTGACCGGCAGCTACGCCGACGGCACCCCGTTCGAGATTCAGCGGCCGGTCTACGACTTCGTCGACCTGGCCTACGGCCCGCTCGACGCCGAGACGGTGCTCAGTCCGCGGGTCGCCCCTGCCGTCTTCGGCCTCGGCCTGCTCGCTGCGATCACGGAGGACGACCTGCTCGCCCTCGAGGATCCGGACGATGCAGACGGTGACGGGGTCTCGGGACGAGCGAACCTCGTCCCCGACGTCGTGAACGGTGGGACTTCGATCGGCCGTTTCGGTTGGAAGGCGGGTCAGCCCAGCCTTCGTCAGCAGTCCACCGCGGCGTTCGCAGGCGACATCGGCATCACGTCGGACGAGTTCCCGGACGACCCAGTGACCGACGAGCAGCGGGGCGTGATCGACGTCGACCGCTACGACGGTGGTGACCCCGAGCTGGACGCGAACGCCGTCGGGCACGTCGAGTTCTACATGCACACGATCGCCCCGCCCAAGCGCCGAGCCTTCCGCGATGCGGCCATCGTCGAGGGGCGCGCGACGTTCCGGGCCATCGGCTGCGCGGAGTGCCACACTCCGCGATTCGAGACGGGCGTGCTCGCGGCGTTCCCCGAGCTTTCGAACCAGACGATCTTCCCCTACACCGACCTTCTGCTCCACGACATGGGGCCCGACCTCGCCGATGGAATCGTCGAGCACGGCGCCGATGGGGCGGAGTGGAGGACGCCGCCGCTCTGGGGGGTCGGGCTCATCGAAACCGTCAATGGGCACCAGCGACTGATGCACGACGGGCGAGCCCGCGGCGTCGAGGAGGCGATCCTCTGGCACGGCGGCGAGGGAGAGAGCGCCAAGCAGCGCTTCATGGAGCTCACGGCAGCGGAGCGCGCCGCGCTCATCGCATTCGTGGAGGACCTGTGATGGGCATGACCCGAAGCGCAGCGCTCGTCGCAGGACTGGCGCCCGGTCTTCTCGTGCTCTCCGGCTGCGGCGGTGGCCACGGGGCCCTCGACGGCGCGAAGACCGACTATGCGCAGTCGTTCGGCGACACGACGCTGACGCCAACGTTCACCGACGTTCGGAACGAGGGGCGCGCGCTCGACGATACGCTCGACGTGCTCGAAGCAGCGGTGGACGCGTCGACACTCGGAAGCGCGCAGGCCCAGTGGCGCGTTGCCCACACCGAGTGGTCGCGCTCCGAGGCGCTGCTGTTCGACCGGCTCGACGACCTCTTCTTCATCTTCCAGGTGGACGAGGTGGACGTCGATACGGCCGCGGTCGAGGCGGTCATCGCTGGCGCGACAACGATCGACGTCGATCTGATCCTGAACAGCGGCACACAGCTCAAGGGCTTCCACGTGCTCGAGTACCTGCTGTTCTCGGACGACCTCGGAGGCGCCACGCCCCTCGCGGCCCTGCAGGCCTCGCCGCGCCGCGTCGCTTACGCTGCGTCCGTTGCGGAGGAGCTCGAGCTGCGCCTCGACGAGGTGCTCACGGTGGCGCAGTCCCTCGGCCTCGAGGCGTCGGTCGCCACGACCCGCGAGGCGCGTCTGCTGGTGGACCAGGTCGTGAACCAGGTCATCCTCCGCGCGGAGCAGATCGCCGACCAGGGGCTCGGGCGTCCGCTCGGCATGACCTCGGGCGGAGAACCTCAGGAGGTCGGCGTGGAGTCGCCTTGGGCCGAGCACTCGATCCAGGACATGGAGGCCGAGCTCGCGGGCATCCGCCTCCTGTGGCGCGGAGCGGACGGCGATTCCGGCCTCGCGTCCATGATGCGGCTGCGCGAGCCCGAGTCGATCGAGCGCGTCGAGTCGAGTGTCCGCGGGCTGGAGTACGCGCTCGCGCTGCTCGAGGGACCGCTACTCACCGCTGCCGAGAATGACCGGCCGACCGTGCTGGACGCGTTCGACAGCGCCAAGAACCTGGCGCAGACCTTCCGCGTCGTGCTCCCACGCGGCCTCCTGGTGACCGGGTTCGCCAGCCCGTTCGACGGTGACTGAACCCGGGCAGCCGAGAGGCGCTTCGGCGTCAGATGCCGCGTCGCCCTCGGGCCCGAGCCTCGTCGCGCGCGGGCTCGTCGCCGCTCGTTCGCAGGTCCAGAGTGGCTCCGTCGTGTTCTTGCGCCGCGCGCTCGGTGTGATCATGGCGGTCGCGACGCTGCGCTATTTCTGGCACGGATGGATCGACGCGCAGTTCGTCGAGCCGAAGTTCCACTTCACCTACGCGGGCTTCGGCTGGGTTCATCCTCTCCCGGAACCGTTCATGGAGCTGGTGTTCGGGATCATCGGCGCTGCGGCGCTGCTGCTCGCACTGGACCGAGCGCCGCGGTTTGCGTCGTTCGTCCTGCTGCTCGCGTTCAGCTACGTGCAGCTCTGCGACAAGGCGAACTACCTCAACCACTACTACCTCGTCTCGCTTCTCTGCGCGTACTTCGCGCTGCTGCCCTCGGGAGCGGGCGGACGCATCGCGCTCGGCTGGATCGTCGCGCTGCGCCTCCAGGTGATGTTCGTGTACGTGCACGCTGGAATTGCCAAATGGGACGCGAGCTGGCTCCTGGAGGGAGAACCGCTACGCCTCTGGCTGGCCGCGCTCGACGCGCCGGGCCCACTGGGCGCCGTGCTGTCGTCCGGCTTCGTCGCGATCTCGGCTTCGTGGGGGGGGATGCTCCTCGATGTCTCGGCGCCCTTCCTCCTCGCGTCGCGCCGCACGCGGCGGTACGCGTTCACTCTCGTCGCGACCTTCCACGTCGCGACCGCGGCGCTGTTCCCGATCGGCATCTTTCCGTGGCTGATGATCGCCGCAGCGACGGTGTTCTTCGAGCCGAGCTGGTGGGGCCCGCCCGTACGCGCCGCTCGCGCGGCGGCGCAGCAAGGGGCGCCGGTGCGCGTCGCAGCCGTCGCCGGGCTGCTGCTCTTTCAAGCGATGTGGCCGCTCCGTAGCCTTGCTGCGCCGGGCGACCCGCACTGGACCGAGGACGGATTTCGGTTCTCGTGGAAAGTCATGCTGATCGAGAAGGCGGCCACGGTCGAGTACGTCGTCGTCCAGCGCGACGCCGGCCGGGTGGAGCGCCGCGTCGTGGACCCACGCGCTGAGCTGACGCGGTTCCAGGTCGAGATGATGTCGGGCCAGCCCGACATGCTGCTCGAGTACGCCCACCACCTCGCGGAGCGAGCGCGCTTCGACGCGCCGGTCGGAGCGACCGTCGAGGTCTACGCTCGCTCGCTCGCGTCCCTCAACGGCGGCGTCGCGGCACCCTTGATCCGCCCAGGCGTGAACCTCGCGTCGATCGAGCGCTCGGCGCCCCGCGCGGCGTACGTGACTCTCTCGGCGCGGGAGGGGGCGAGGCTCCTATGAAGTTCTTCGCCTGGATCCTGCTCTTCGGTGGCGCGGCCGCGCTGCTCGTGGCCGCGCTGCGCGTCGCTCCGAGCGAGGAGCTCGACGCGCCCGATACGCCGGCACGCCGCTCAGCGGCCCCTGCATTCCGCGCCGAGCAGGAACTGTCCTCCGAGGACCGGGCGAGCTCCCAATCCTCGGGATACGTGGCGCCACGAGCGGTGCGCGACCGAGAGAGCGACGTGGCATCCTCTCCACCGGCGCCCGCCCTGCGCGGGCGCATCGTCGACGCGCGGGGGCGCGGCGTCGGTGGCGCGCGCGTCACGGTGTTCGCGCCTGGAGCTTTGCCCGAGGTCCAGACGGGAGCCGACGGCACGTACCGGGTGTTGCCGCCGCCGGCAACCGACTCCGAGTTCCACGTGTTTGCGCAGCACGAGCGTCTCGCGCCGGGCGTGGGCCCTGTGCGTGCTACGCGCTACGAGGCCGGGGGATACGAGCTGGACGACCTGACGCTGACGCGAGGTGGCTCGGTCGCGTTCAGCACCGCCGCGCACACGGGGGCGATCGACGTCCACGCGTCGCTCGAGCCGGCCTACGGAGAGCCGCTCGGGCGCATTCCTCACGCTTGGGCCTTGCGTGCACGCGCGGGCGAGCGCGTGACGTTCGAGCACGTGCCAGCAGGTGAGTACCGGCTGGTGCTTTCGGGGCCACGCGTTGCGCGACTCGTGCTCGACGGGCTCGAGGTGACCGGAGAGGGCGAGGCCGACCTGGGCGCGCTCGAGCTGGCGCCCGCATCGGTGGTCGAGGGGATCGTGCTCGGGCCGGACGGCGGACGGGTACCGGGTGCCGAAGTTCGGCTCATTGGCTGCGAGCACGGGACCCTTCGCACTTCGCTCCTCTCATTCGCCACGACCGACGAAACGGGACGCTTCGTCTTGACGGGCGTCTCGAGCGACGCGGCGCAGATCCATGCGTCCGGCGCGGGCTATCGCTCTGCGGTGCTCCCCTGGAGGCCAGGCGACGAATCCGAGCTCCGTGTCGTGCTGCACGCGGGCCTGAATCCCACCGCGCGCGTGGTCGACGTGACGGGCGACACTGTCGCGGTCCTGGGTGCGACGCTCGTGCGCGAGGATCGGGCCGCTTCGCCGATTGCGGGCACCGCCGACTCCGAGGGACTCTGGACTTTCCACGGCTGCGATCTTGGCGAACACCGCCTGCTGCTCGATCTCGGCGACGGCGCGAGCCATGAGGAGCGTGTACATCTTGCGATGAGTTCGTGGGAGAGCCCCTGGATCGTGACGCTCGCGCCTCGCCGACCGCTGACCGGTCGCGTCATCGACGGCGCTTCGGGGCGTCCTGTGGTCAACGCGCGCGTGGCCTTCTCCGTCAACGATGGAGCGTCCGCCTTCAGCGTCACACGGACGGACGCCGAGGGAGCCTTCGCGCTCGGACGCCGCTCCGATCGCAAGGGCCGTCTCGCGGTGAGCGCCCGCGGCAAGGCGGCGCGCGTGGTGGAGATCGATCCCGGCCAGCGAGACACCGGAACACTGCGGCTCGAGGAACTCGCCACGCTGCGAGGGGTCGTCGCCGGGGTCGACACCGACGCATCGCGCGACGTGCGAATCGTGGTTTTCTCTCGCGTGAGCGACGTCCGCTGCGTCGATGCCGCGGAGGACGGTTCGTTCGTCGTCGACGACGTGAACCCCGGTGACGTACACGCGTACGCGTTCGAGGGCGACCTCAAGGAGTTCCTCGCGAGCGGCATCCCTTGGTTCTTCGCCGACAGCACGGCGTGGCCGCCCGCTCCGCACGTCTGCGCGCCTGGCAGCGATACGCACGTTCGGCTTGAGCTGACCGGGCGGCCGCTTGGGGCCTACGCGGCCGACATCCTGATCGACGGCGCGGATGGCATCGCGCGGGTCGCGGGATCGCTCCGTCCTTGCGGCCGCGCCGGGACGCCTGGTGAGCGATTCGTCGAGGCGCTCGACGGCGATGGTCGCGCGTGCTTCGAGTGGACCGGAGTCGCGGCCGGTGTCTACCAGCTCACCGTGTCGACGGTGGGCGCACAGAAGCGCCCATTGCTGTCGGAGCGCGTCGAGCTCACAGGTGCAGCCGGGCAACGCGAGCAGTTCCGAGTTGCGGTGTGTGCACTGACGGTGGACGTCGACGGATTCGCGTCGATCGAAGGGCGCACAACGCTCGTCGTGACCCCCGAGGGCGGCGCGCCCGTGCGCCGACTGGTGACGGGTCCCTCGCTCCGTGTCTCAGGCCTCCCGGCGGGTTCCGCGGAGGTCGCGCTGGAGCGCTCGGGCGCTGCGCCTCTCATCGCCGAGATCGAGCTCGTGCCCGCTTCTCCCAACACGGTCGGCTTCCGAATCGACTGAGTTCAAACGGCCTCGCTCGACCCGCGGGCCGCCCCTTCCACCTCCCCCCCGCTCTGTTTTCGGATGGCTCCTTTGGAGCCCCGCCCCATGCACCATCTCCTTCCCGTCGCCGCACTGCTCCTCGGATCCGACGCCGGCAGTCTCCAGGACCAGGACCCCGCACCGCAGGACGATCAGCGCTCCCTCGAGGAGCGCATGTCTGCGGTCGAGGCCAACAACGAGCGGTTGAGCGCCCAGCTCGACGCGGCGCTCGACGCGCTGGCCGCCGCCGAGGCGGACGTCGACGGCGCCGGTGACTCGGGGCGCTTCGACGCTCAGACCACGGCGACCTGGGACAGGCTGGCGCGTCGCACGCTCGCGCCCCGGGCTGCGAACGTCTACACGGCGGACGGCCTCTCTTTCGGCGGTTACGGGGAGTTCCTCGGCGAGGTCTTCCGGGGGCGCGACGGAGACCGATTCGACGCGCTGCGCTGGGTCATGTACTTCGGTAGCCGCCTGAGCGATCGGTGGATCTTCAACTCGGAGATCGAGATCGAGCACGGCTCGACGAGCGTGAGCTCGGCGACGACCGTGAATCCCGGCAGCGTCTCGATCGAGTTCGCGTACATCGATCACCTGCTTACGGACTCGGTTGCGCTCCGCGGCGGGGTCGTCCTCGTGCCGCTCGGTTTCGTCAACGAGCGCCACGAGCCCACGACATTCCTCGCCTCGCAGCGTCCGGAGACCGAGCGCCGGATCATCCCGTCGACCTGGCGCACGACGGGCATCGGGGGCTACGGCCAGGTCGGGCCCTTTGCCTGGAGCGCGTACGGAATGAACGGGCTCAACGGCCAGAATTTCGACGCGACAGGCACGCGCGGCGGGCGGCAGAAGGCGAACCGTGCGTCGATCGACGAGGTGGCGTTCGCCGCACGCGTCGACTACGTCGACACGCCAGGTCTCATCGTCGGCGGTTCCGTCTACAGCGGTGACTCCGGCGTGGGGATCCCCGAGGATCTCTCGACCACGATCTTCGACCTGCACGTCGAGTGGAGCACTGGCCCCTGGTTCTTCCGCGGGCTCTACGCGCAGGCGGACATCGACGACACAGGTCTGTTCAACGCTAGGACCGGGAACAACCTCGCTTCGGTGCTGCAGGGCTGGTACGTCGAAGCGGGGTACGACGTGCTGTCGCTCACGGACGATTTTCCGAACCAGAGCCTCGACGTCTTCGTGCGCTACGAAGACCTCGACACGCAGGCCGAGCTCGAGGATGGGTTCAGCGCCAGCGGAGGCTTCGTGGACACGTTCACGACGATCGGACTCAACTACCGCCCGATCGACCAGGTCGTGCTCAAGACGGACTACACGATCCAAGATGTCGGCGACGACGTGTACCGATTCCTCATCGGCTACGCTTTCTGATCGGGCCCACTCGAGGCCGAAGCGCTGCAGACCCCAAAGGACGATCATGCATTCCCCCTCGACCCGCCGCCGCCTTCCGGGCTACGTCGCGATCGCCTTGTTCGTCCCGCTCGTCGGTGGGGCTGCGGTTCCGGCTGGACCGAATACTCCAGGCCCGCTTCCTTGGCAGAAGTCAGGCACGGAGCAGAAGGGGAAGAAGAAGCCGAGCAAGATCGATGCTGCGCTCGCCAAGGCGTTCCCCGACGCGAAGATTGAGCGCGTGGCGTGCCGGCTGGATCCGAAGCAGAAAAAGCGCGTTGGCGATCTCGCGAAGCAGAAAGCCTTCGCGAAGGACGTCACCTTCGCGTACATCGCGCGCGAGGACGGCGAGATCGTGGGGACGGCGTTCTTCGACAGCCACGTCGTGCGCTCGAAGCGCGAAACGCTGCTGGTCGCTGTCTCGCCGGCCGGCCTGGTTCAAGGTGTTCAGACGGTGGTGTTCAAGGAACCGCCGGAGTACATCGCTCAAGACTCCTTCTACGAGTCTCTGGAGGAGCGTGGGCAGGGTCGCGCGCTGATGCTCGGGCGCGGGCTCGACGGGACGACCGGGGCTACGCTCACGTGCCGCGCCGTCGCGGATGCATGCCGGCGCGTCCTCGCTCTACATGAAACCCTGGGCGAAGAGGCTGGTCGGGTCGAGCCGAAGCCGAATCCCAGCGAGAAGGACACCGGGAAGAAGAAGGGCACGGACGAGGGCTCGAAGAAGAAGAGCGACGGTGGCGTCCCGCCATCGCTTCCGCGCCCACGCTAGTCGGGCCCAAGTCCATTCGTGAAGCGGAGCCACTCGATCAGCCTCCACGTCACTGCCGCTGCAGTGATCGGCACCGGCGTGCTCTGGGGCTACTACGAGTACGTCTGGGACCCAGGGCCTGAGCCGGACGATCCCGAGCTGCTCATGGAGTGGACGGGCCAGCACGAGCTGGTGCCGGTCCTCCGTACGCTCCACCTCTTCGCCGTTCCGGCGCTCGTTTTTGCGGTGGGAGTGATCTGGTCGAGTCATGTCGCGCCGCGCATTCTGAGACGCTGGGCGAGGCGTGCGACGGGTCTGACGTTAGCGGCATTGATGGGGCCGATGGTAGTGAGCGGAGTGGCGCTGCAGACCGCGATTGAACCGTCCTCGCGCGCGTTCTGGATCGACGCCCACGTCGTGAGTTCCATCGTCTGGTCGCTGGCCTATCTGGCACATCAACTACGCCTGCGCCGGAGGAAGCGTCGTGCGGAGCCCGGCCCTTCGGATGTCGGTGCTCCCCTCTGACCCCGAGCGACGGGCCGACCCATTGTGAGGGGCTGGCCCTTCGTGAGTGGCTGACCCTGTGTGAGTGGCTGACCCTGTGCGAGTGGCTGACCCTGTGTGAGTGGCTGACCCTGTGTAACGGGGCTCAACTGCGAGTGTGCCAGACCACCCGTGCCGGCGAGACGCCGAGGATGCACGCGCTCACGAGCTCGCCGCCCACCGTCGTCTGCCAGACGTCGCGCGGCGCGCCGGCGTAGGTGGCGCGGACGAACGCGCGCCCGGGGACCGCGACGATGCGGCAGTTCTGCATGCCCGGCAGCCCGATGCCCTCCGCCTTGACCACGGCCTCCTTCGTGGTCCAGAGGCGCGCGAAGCCGAGCGCGTCGAGCGGGACCTCTTCGGTCTCCCCGAGGAGCTCGCGCTCCTCCGCCGTCGAGACACGCTCGACGAGCAGCCTGCGCCGCAGCTCGATCCGCTCGAGGTCCACGCCGACCGGTCCGTGCCGCCAGACCGCCGCGGCGACCAGCGTGCGGTCGTGGCTGATCGACCAGTGCCAGCCTCCCGCCGTCGGGACGGGGCGCCCGCGCGGGCTCGACTTCTCGAACGCGGCGTCGGGACAGCCGGCGATGGAGGCGGCCTTCGACAACGCGGTGCGCGCGCCGGCCCTCTGCGCGTGGACGCGCTCGGGCGCGGGCCGGTCGGGCTCCTGGTCCGGCGTTGCCGCGACGACGACGTGCAGCGTGTCCGCGCTCACCGGGGTCTCGTGCATCGAGGTCTCGTTCACCGGGACTCGCGCCGCGGCCGGGGCGGGTCGGTCTTCGGCAGCGGGAAGCGGCGGTTCGGCGTGTGCTGATCTGCAAGGACCGCGCGCAGCCGCTCGACGGTCTCCGGGTGCTCGGCGGCGAGGTCGCGCGCCTCGGCGGGATCGGCGGTGAGGTCGTAGAGCTCGACGCGCTCGGTCTGCTTCGGCTTGAGTCCCGCACGTACGAGCTTCCACCGACCGTCGCGGACGGCCTGAGCTCCGGCGGGGCGGTGCTCCCAGTAGAGCGGCGGGCGCGGCGCAGAGGCATCGCCCCGCGCGGCGGCGAGCAGGCTGACGGAGTCCAGCCCGGCTGCCGGCCGCGCGCCGGCCGCCTCCAGCACCGTCGCGGTCACGTCGACCCCGGAGACCACGTGCGCGCTCGTCGACCCGGCCGGGATGCGCCCGGGCCACATCGCGAGGAACGGCACGCGCACGCCGCCCTCCCAGACCTGGCCCTTGTGTCCGCGCCGGCCGTCGTGGCTCGCGAAGAAGGCGGTGTCGACGCCGCCGACGTAGGTCGCGCCGTTGTCGCTGGTGAACAGCACGAGCGTGTTCTCGAGCTCGCCGCGCTCCTCGAGCAGCGCGAGCACGCGCCCGACCTGGTCGTCGAGGAACGTGATCATCGCGGCGTACGCGCGGCGTGGGCTCGGGTGGGGGAGGTAGCCGCGCTGGCCCAGGTACGGCGCTGCGTCCCAGTCCTCGGGGTAGCGCTCGACGTACGCGTCGGGGACCTGCAGCGCGAGGTGCGGGATGACGGATGCGTAGTACAGGAAGAACGGATCGTCCGACGCGGCGGCCTCGTCGAGCCAGCTCAGCATGTCGTCCGCGATGCGCTGCGGCGCGTAGCTCGCCGTCGGGCCGCCGAAGCGCGCCGCGTAGGCGGCGGGCCCGTCCAGCGGCTCTGCGGGCTTCTGGTGGGCCGAGAACCACTTCGCGCCCGGGATCTCGACGCGCTCGCCGTTCCGCCACAGGTGCGTCGGGAAGTAGTTGTGGGCGACGCGCTGGCATAGGTAGCCGTGGAAGTGGTCGAAGCCCTGGCGTTCGGGCGCGCCCTCGGTGCCCGGCCCGCCGAGGCCCCACTTGCCGAAGCCGCCCGTCCGGTAGCCGAGGGCGCGGAGGCGTTCGGCGAGCGTGATCTCCTCGGCGGGGAGCGGGAGCTGGCCCTCGGGCTCGTCGGGGCCCCAGCCGCCGGCCTCCCAGTTGTCGCGCACGGCCGCGTGCCCGGTGTGCCGGCCGGTGAGCAGCGCGCAGCGCGAAGGCGCGCACACGGGCGCGCCGCTGTAGCCGTCGGTGAAGCGCACGCCGCGGGCGGCGATCGAGTCGATGTGAGGAGTCCGGATGCGGGTCTGCCCGTAGCAGCCGAGCTCGCCGGCGCCGAGGTCGTCAGCGAGGATCACGACGACGTTCGGCCTTCGGGCCGGGCTCTGGGCCCCGTTGGCCGCGGCCACGAACGGCGAGATGAACGGAGCCGTCAGGCAGACGAGGGAGAGGGCGGCACGGCGCATCCTCATACCTTAGTCTGCGCCTGCCCCCCGGCCCGCACCGCTGCCCCGCGGGCCCCTCCGCCTCCACGCGCCGAGCGCGCCCAGAGAACCCACCGGAACCAGAAGATGCGCATCGCCACACTCCTCCTCCTCGCAACCGCCTCGGGCGTCGGCTCGGGCTGCGCGGCTGCCTACTACAGCGCGATGGAGATCATCGGCAAGGAGAAGCGCGACCTGCTCGTGAGCCGTGTGATCGGCGCGAAGGAGCAGCAGGTCGAGGCCCAGGAGCAGATCCAGACGACCTTCGAGGCCTTCAAGGGCATGACCGGGTTCGACGGCGGCGCTCTCGAGGACGCCTACAACAAGTTCAGCTCCGAGTACGAGGACTCGGTCGACGCGGCCGACGAAGTGTCCAACCGGATCGACGGGATCAAGCGCGTCGCGGGCGACCTCTTCGCCGAGTGGGAGACCGAGCTCGGCGAGTTCTCCGACGACGAGCCCGGCCGGAAGCTGCGCCGGCGCAGCGAGGACATGCTGCGCGAGACCCGGACCCAGTACGACGGCCTGGTGCGCTCGATGAACACCGCGCGCGATTCGATGGACCCCGTCCTCAGCTCGTTCAAGAACCAGGTGCTCTCGCTGAAGCACTCGCTCAACGCTGCTGCTCTCTCGTCGCTCGAGCAGGACGCCGCCGAGATCCAGAACGACGTCGACAGCTTGATCGAGGACATGCAGCGTTCAATCTCGGAGGCCGAGGCCTTCATCCAGGAGCTCGACGCCGCGAGCTGACGCGGAGAGAGAGCGCAGATACGGCGCCTGCAGATACGGTGCCAGGATCACCAGCAGCAGAAGCAGCCAGGGTCGTCCATCGAATGGACGACCCTGGCTGCGTCTGCTGCTGGTGATCCTGGCACCGTATCTGCCGGCGCCGTATCTGCGCGCTATCGCCGCGTCAGCTCGCGGCGGCGAGCTCCGGGATGAAGGCCACGG
>JBCBNC010000074.1:0-14433 GCA_039821985.1 Planctomycetota bacterium | reverse complement strand
CCCCACCGTGTCGCGGGCCCGGGGTGGGGTTACCCCCCCCCACCAACCATGGGTGGGCGCCGCCTCGCCCCCCACCCCCTTCTTGGGGGGCGTATAACCACCGCACTCGGTACAGGTCCAGCACCGGCCAGCCGCGCTCCGACGCGACCCGCCGCAGCTCGTCGTTCGGGTGGACCGCGCGGGGCTGACCGACCACCGCCAGCGCCTGCATGTCGCTGCGCCCGTCGCCGAACATCGCGCAGTGCTCGGGCACCACGGCGCGTTCCGCGCAGCGCGCGACCAGGCGCGACGCCTTCACGGGACCCGTGCAGAACTCTCCGCCCTCGAGCCGCCCGCTGAAGCGGTCGCCGGTGATCTCGAGCCGCGTCGAGAGCACGTGGTCGAGCCCGAGCTTCGCCGCGACCGGCTCGACCACGATCTGGTTCGTCGTCGTGAGGAGGCACAGCTCGACGCGTCGTCCCCGCTCCGCCTCGACGAGGTCACGCGCCCCCTCGAAGAGCATCGGCAGCACGCGTTCGTCGGCGTGCCGGACCGCGAGCGCCTCGACCGCCGCGACCTCCAGCCCACCGTACACGCGGCCGAGCAGCTCTCGGTAGTCGTCCTGCCACGGTCGACCCTCCATGTAGGCGTCGCTGATCGCCGCCTTGCACTCGAGGAGGGCCGGATCGATCGCGCCCTCCTGCGCGAGGAAGTCCAGGAACGACGTGTCGCTGTCGCCGTCGACGAGGGTGTGGTCGAGGTCGAAGAACGCGATGGAGCGCTGCGGGGGCCCGGTCATGGGCAGAGCTTCGCACGGCGGGGGCCGCCGGGGGCGCGGTCTTCAGGTGCGCGGAGTCTCCGGCTGGGACGGCGGCGGTCCCGCAGCGATACGACATCGAACGAACCGGTGGGCGCGCTTCGGCCCGGGGGACGCCGTGCTCGATGAGACCCGCACGCGCCCCGAGCGCCGTTCCAGCCCCGCGCCGCCGCACACCCGCGGACGGCCCTGCCGACCCCGTGCATCCACTGCACCGCCCAGCCCCATGAAAGCCCGACCCAACAGCAAGCGCGCCGGTTTCTCCCTCGTGGAGCTCGTCATCACGATGACGATCATGACCATCCTCGTCGGGGTGGTCTCCATGCGCGCATCCGGGATGACCAACAAGGCGCGCGCCGCCAAGATCATCTCGATGGTCGAGTCCCTTCGTACGCCCGTCGTTCTCTACCGCGAGGACACCGGCGCGTGGCCGATCGAGTACAGCAACCGGACCGGCGCCAACGTGCACCGGCTCGCGTTCGACCCGGGCGTGACCGGCTGGGAGGGTCCCTACATCGAGGACCCGATCCGCCGCTCGATGAACCCGACCGGCGGCACGGTCAACCTGTACAACCAGATCCCGAACGGCTTCACGAACTCGAACGGGATCGACATCGACGGCGACGGCACGTCCGACTACGCCGGCACGCAGGGCTCGATCATCCTCTTCACGGGGATCGACGAGGAGATCGCGGTCAAGGTCGATGCGGCCTTCGACGAGGGCCTCGCCGGCACCTGGAGCGACGCGGGCCGCGTCGAGTACAACAGCGCGCGCCGCCAGCTCGCGGTGCTCGTCGCCAGCAACTGAGTCGCGCTCCGCTCGTCCAGCGCGCCCGCAGTCCGGGCGCCGGGGCACCGACAGGCAGGAACGATCGAGGATCGCCCCTGGCGACGAGCCGCAGCGGCCGCGCGCCGCATCCCCGTCCGGGGGTGCGGCGCGCGGTGCGTTCTGAGGGCACCGGACGCGGCCTACAATCCGCCCGTGAAGCAGACACGGATCGCAGCGACGGGGCTCGTCGCACTCGTCGGTGCGGCGCTCGCGCCGACCCTCGCCGCACCGACGCCGGCCCGGGCAGTGGCCCAGGACGCGGAGACCGAAGCACCGTTCCGTGCACGCGTGGACGGGTTCTGGCGCTGGTTCGAGGGCGTCGAGCGGCGCCTGCACAGGGGGATGTTCGACAAGCAGATCGTCGACCTCACGCGCGACGTCGGCGCGCGCGTCGATGCCGTCGTCCCGGGCCTCTCGTGGAGCTTCGGACCGGGCGACGCGCCCGGCGAGCACGCGCTGGTGCTGTCGCCGTCCGGCTCGCCCGACGTGCGGCTCCTGACCGAGGTGTGGATCGCGACCGCGCCCGACCTCGAGGGCTGGGTCTTCCGCGCAGCCGAGCCTCCCACCGACCTCGAGAGCGTCCGCTTCGGCGTCGGCGACGCCGAGATCGACGCGTCGCTCGCACGGACGAGGGTCGGCGCGCCGGCGCCCGGAGGTCGACTGGACGTCGGCATCTGGCACCCCGCGTACGCAGAACTCGACGCGCGGGCGACCGACTGGCTCGCGCGTTTCCTCGTCGAGGAGACGCTCGGCGAGGACCGGACGATGGCGTGGCTGGGAGAGGTCTCTCCGCTCGCGGCCGCGCCCGACGGCGAGAGCGCGCGCACCCTGTCCGAACTCCAGGCGGCGGCGCCCGGACTCGCGTCGCGCGCTGGCCTGGCGGACGCTTGGGCCTTCGACGCCTGGCGGGACGTCACGCTCGAGGCGCCGAAGCGCAGCGACTTCCCGCGCTCCGAGCTGCGCTCCGCGCGCTCGTGCGTGCCGTGGGTCGTCGAGGCGTACCACGCGCGAAGAGGCCGGCCGCGGGACCCGCTCCGCCGAACGGGCGCGTCCTACGCCACGCTCCGCGTGCCCAGCGCCGACCTCGCGGAGGACCTGACGGCCCAGTCGCTCGCGGACCTCCTCACCGAACGCCTGCCCGCCGCTCGCGTCGTCGGCCACGCGACGAGCGACGAGGCCGTCTACGTCGACCTGCTCGTGCTCGACCGCGCGCGCACCGTCGAGGACCTCCAGCGGACCGTGCGCGCGACCGAGTGCGCTCGCTCGGCGGAACTGCTGCGCCTCACCCGAGGAGGTCCGAAGCCCGTCCGTGTCCGCTGAGCGGGTCGGTGCCGGCGGCCGGCTGCGGGATCCGGAAGCGGAACGTCGTCCCGCCGGACGCCGGCGCCTCGATCCAGATCTTGCCACCGAGTCCATCGATCGCCTTCTGCACGATCGACAGCCCCACCCCGGTGCCCTCGGACGCCGAGTCGCGCCCGACGGTCCGGAAGATGCGGAACACGTCCTCGCGGGCCCTCTCCGGGATGCCGGGCCCGTCGTCGGTGACGAAGAACTCGCACTCGCCGTCGACCGTCGTGTGACCGACGCGCACCGTGCCGGAGTCCCGGTCGTGGTGGTTCAGGGCGTTGGCGATCAGGTTCTGGAAGACGAGCTGCAGGACGACGGGGTCCGTGTGGACCCGCGGTAGCCCGACTTCGACGACGATCTCGAAGCCCGGACCGGGCGAGGGCGCGAGCTCGAGCGCGGCCGCAACGACTTCGCCGACCTCGACGTCATGGAGCTCGACGCGGTCCACCGCCCGGGCGTACTCGAGGAGCCCGTCGAGCAGGAGCTGCATCCTCCTGGCGCGCTTCTCGATGAGCCCGAGGTGCTTGCGCGATTCGTCCGCGATCTCCCCTCCGAGGTCTTCCTCGAGGAAGCCGGCGAGCTGCAGGATGGCGTGGAGCGGCGAGCGCAGGTCGTGCGCCGCGACGTACGAGAAACGGCGGAGCTCGTCGTTCTTGCGCTGCAGCTCCGCATCGGCCGCCTTGCGCGTGCTGATGTCGTACGCGTACCAGACGACGGTGCGGGCCGTGTCGAACGCGTCCGGGTCGACGGGACGGACGCGTGCCTCGAGCCAACGATCGAAGCCGTCCGCCCCGCCCGGCGCGCGGTACTCGACGACCACCGGAGCGTTCTGCTCGAGCGTGCGCGCGATCGTGTCCAGCACGAGCCGCGCGAGATCGGGCGGGAGGACGTCCCGCACGTGCTTCCCGACGAGATCCTCCCGCTCGACCGCGAGCAGGGTCTCCTGGTTCGTCGCAACGTCTCGGTACACGCCGTGCTCGTCGAGCACGAACACGATCCCGGGGAACGACTCGAGCACGGAGCGCAGCCGCCGCTCGGTGCGCTTGAGCTCCGTGACGTCGGTGTGAGCGCCGAGCATGCGCACGGGGCGGCCTCGCTCGTCCCGCACGGCGCGGCCGCGGCAGCGCACCCACACCGTCGATCCGTCGGCGTGTCGATAGCGGACCGTCTGGTCGTACGGGACCTCGGGGTCCGCGAAGTGCGCTTCGGCCGTGCGCAGCGCGGCCTTCAGGTCGTCCGGATGGATGAGGTCCTGCCACTCGGAGGCCACGTGCTGCTTCGTCGCCGGGTCGACTCCGAGCACCTCCCAGAACCGAGGGCTCATCCACTCGTGCTCCGGGTTCTCCAGGTCCCAGAACCAGATGCCGTCGAGGGCGGAGTCCTCGATGAAGCGGAGGATCTCGGGGTCCTCGCGGATCTTCCGGCGCAGCTCGAGGAAGAGCGGGTGCCCGTCCCCGTCGGACGCGAGGTCCCGAGGCAGCTCCGAGCCGTGGACGTCCGGCCCGCCGCTCGAAGGCCCGCCCGCCAGCGCGTCGCCCGATGGGCCGACGGGATCGTCGGTGTGCGGTCGGAGTCCTTCCTCGTCCATGCTCGATCGACCGCCGGAGGCGCTCGGGCCCCGAGTCTAGCAGGCGTTCGCGGGTCTTCCCTCAGTCCACTAGGCCGGCGGGCACTCCAGGAACGGCACGAGGCCGGCCCCCGCGCGTGCGGGGACCGGCCTCGTGCTTCGGAAAAGCGCCGCCGGTCAGCCGAGGATCTGCTCGATCGCCTCGCGCCGCTGCTTGTCGTCGGTCCCGACCTCGAGCGCCTTCTTTGCGTACTTCTTGGCGCCCTCCTCGTCCTGCAGCGGACCGCGGCTCCACATCGCCGCGTTGAACAGCATGCCGAAGTAGAGCTCCTTGTCCTGCACCTTGAGGTCGCCGAGAAGCTCGAGCGCCGCGAGGGCCGCACGCGCGGACTCGTCGTCGCGCACGATGTCGAAGCGCGTCGCAACCGCGCGCTCGAGGAAGCCGCCCTCGTTCTTCGGATCGAGATCGAGCACCACCTGGTAGTAGTCGGAGGCGTCGTCGCCGCGCGCCAGGAGGAACGCCGCCGCGCCGAGGCGCACGCCGCGCGCGTTGTCTGCGTCCTCTTCGAACGCCCAGCGCATGCCGGCCTCGAGGTGACGGGCGAACGGCTGCGTCGCGTCGAACTTCGCGGAGAGCTCCATCATCGCCGCCGCGGTCGTCCAGCGTGCGTCGCCCTCGACGCCGTCGAACTTCTCGGCGAGCTCCATCGCCTCGAACATCAGCGCGCGGTTCTCGCGGAGCTCCGCCATGTGCTCGAGGTAGTTCTCGGGCCCGCCGGACTGGTACCCGGTCTGCCCGTAGACCTCGCCGTCGGGCGTCATCATCAGGATCGTCGGGAACCCGCGGACGCCGTACTTGTCCTGGAGTTCGCGGTTCCGCTCGGGGTTCGGGACCTGCGCCTTGAGCTCGTCCGCGTTCGGGAAGTCGAGCGCAACGAGCACGTATTCCTTCTCGACGCCCTTCTGCCAGACCTCCTCGGAGAAGACTTCGTTGTCCAGCTTGATGCACCAGCCGCACCAGTCCGAGCCGGTGAAGTCGACGAGGAGGTCCTTGTTCTCCTTCTTGGCGACCTCGGCCGCGACGTCGAAGTCGGCGTACCAGCCGTCGCCGCTCGCCGCAGCAGGAGCCGCCGCGGCGGAGAGGGTGAGAGCGCCCGCGAGGAGCGTGCGGCGGACGGAGGGAGCGAGGTTTCGAAGCATCGTGTGCTGCTGCCCGGGGGGCAGGGATCGGTCGAGTCGAGGACCGGCGTCGCCGGGCGGCGGGTGCCGGTGGAGGTAGGGGAGGGCGCGCGGACGCGGCCGACAGAGTAGCAGCCGTCGGAGGTTCGTCCCGGCGGGCTCCGCGGCGCCAGGCCCTGGCGTACGGAGGTTTGGGCCCCTTGGGCCACGCATTCCCGCAAACCTTGCGTTCAGTGGCCGCAGGTCACAGGTCGTTCACGTCCAGCGCGGCGCGTCGGCCCCGGACGGGCCCTCCGTCCGATCGCGACGCATGGTCGCGTCCACCGGAATCTCGATGGTGAGTCGGGTCGACGCCCCGTCCTCCCCCTCGCTGACGCGCACGAGGCCGCCCAGGGCGCGCACGCGCTCCCGGAGAGCGGGCCCGGTGACAGGGAGGTCGGCCGCCTGACCGCGCCACGACTCCCCCCGCTCCTCGCAGCGGATGCGGAGGCTGCCGCCCGGTCGGTCGATCGAGAGGCGTGCGGAGCGGACGTGTGGCCTGCCCTCGGCGGCGTCGATCAGCTCGCGGGCGATGCGGTGCGTGAGGACCGCCATCGGTTCGGGAAGGCGTTCGATCCAGTCCCCGATGCGGAGCTGGACGTCGACCCGGCGCGGGACGCCGGCGGGGCTCTCGCGCACGAGCCGCTCGAGCGAACGCCTGACCCCCGAACGCTCGTACTCGATCGGCTCCAGCCGCTCGACGAGGCCGTCGACGCGTGCGCGCGCGCGCTCGGCGTGCGCGCGCGCCCTCCTCACGGTCTGGCGGTGCTCGTCGACGCCGCTCGGGCCCGTCGGCTCGTCCGCGGCCGAGATCGCGTCGAGCGCCGCGTCGAGATCCGCGACGACGCCCGTCCGGAGTCCGTGCGCCAGCACGTGTCGCTCGCGGTCCTCGGACGCGACCCACTCGGCGGTGATCTTGCGGAGCTGCGTGCGCTGCTCCTCCAGCCCGCGCCGGGCGCGCGTCAGGTGCGAGACGTCCGTCGCCATACCCCAGATCCCCGTCAGCCGACCGCGCTCGACCACCCCGCGGAACGACACGACGAGGTCTGCGACGGAGCCGTCGCCGCGGCGCACCGAAACGTCCAGCCCGTTGAGCACGAAGTCGGCCGTCAGCGCATCGTCGAAGTTCTCGAGGAAGACGTCGTGCCAGATCGGGTCCTCGCGCCACGGCCGACCGACCGCGGCGCGGCCGCCGTCCCCGACGAGCGCGGAGTACTCGAGGTTGTGCCGTTCGAGGGTTGCGCACGCCTCGAGCTCCTCGAGGATCGACGAGCGCTCCTGGTCCAGCGGGACCGGTGGGTGGACCCGCACGCGGAACACGACCTCGGGCGCACTTGCGACGAAGGCGCGGTCGAGGCGGCGCTCCTCCCTCAGTCGATGGATCGCCGCGCGCTGATCGGACACGACGAGGGTCACGCCGTGCACGGAGAGCGCCAGTACGAGCACGGTCCCCTGCAGCGACGCGGACGCCTGCGGCGACGCCGCCGCGGCCATCGTGAGGACGGTCGCGAAGAGGAGCGCCCGCGTCTCGAGCGGCGATGTCCGAGCCGCGGCCCAGACGAGCGCGAGGCCGACGAGCGGCTCGGTCGCGTGGCCGGCCCAGACGCCAGCGGCACCCAGGAGCGCGGCGCCGGCGACCCACCACGACTCGAGGACGCGCAGCCCCGACGCAGGCGGCGGGAGCGCGGTCGGTACCGCGAGCGCGAACACGAGCGGCGTCACCAGCGCGTATCCGAGCGCGTACGCGAACCAGGTCGCGCGCGCGCCGGCCAGGAGGCCCTCGTCCCCGCCGAGCTCGATCCGGACCCACGCCTCGAGCAGCGCGAGCGGTATCGGCACCACGAGCGCGAGCGGGTAGAACGGCCAGCGGTGCAGCGGCTGGTCCCGCAGGCGCGTCCAGGAAGGGCGCACGAGGCGTAGCGAGGCCGCGAGGCACAGGGCGTTGAGCGCACCGAACGCCGCGAAGAAGAGGGGCCGGACCGGGTGGACCGTCGGGTCGAACAAGAGCCGCACCGCGGCCTCGCCCAGCGTCAGGCCGAGGAGGACCGCGGTGCGCCGCGAACCGTGCGAGACGAGGAGCGACGCTGCACCCCACCCGACCACGAGGTCAACGACCGGCCAGCCGGCGTCCGACTCGAGACCCAGTCCGATCCCGCCGGCGGTCGCGAGCGCCGCTCCGAGTGCGGCCAGGAGCGCTGCGAAGAGGTCGCGCCTCGCACCCGTCGCCGCAAAGCCGAACGCGCGGAAGAAGGCGGGGGTCGAGCGCCTCATCGCGCTGCGTGGGTCCCGAGGAACGCGACCGTCGCGGCGATCGCCTCCGCGAGCGCGGGGACGCTGTCCGGGTCGGGGCACGGGTGCCGCGCTCCGAGCGCGTGGTCGGCGCCCGCGATCACGAGCGCCTCACCGAGCGCGGCGGTGGACGCGATCCTGCGCGCGGCCTCGGGTTCGACCGTCGCGTCGTCCGCCCCGTGCACCGCGAGCAGCGGCGCCTCGCACCGTGCCGCCGCGCCGAGCACGTCGAAGCGCGCCGGGTCGGCCTCGAACTCGTCGAGCGCGGCGAGCGACATGCGGTGCACCTGCCCCGTGCGTCCATTCGGAACGTGCAGGACACCGTCCGCGCGCCAGCGCTCCTTCGTCGCGGTGTCGAAGCGGTCCGCGTCGTCGATCGCGGCCCACAGCGCGACGGCCCGCGGCGCGTCGGTGGCGGCGGCGAGGAGCATCATCCCCCCGCCGCGGCTGTGTCCGAACAGCGCCTCCCGCTCCGGATCGACGCTCCCCAGCCCGCGCGCGAACGCGCGCACGGCCGCGATGTCCTCGAGCTGACGCCCGTACGTGTCGCGGAAGAAGCCCTCGTCGTCGTCCAAGGTGCGAGGGTCCTCTCCGACGCCGCAGCCGGACGAGTTCATCGAGACCGCGACGTGTCCCGAGCGCGCGATCGCGCGGCTGAGGCCCGGGAAGAAGCCCCAGTCCATGAAGCCCTTGAAGCCGTGGCAGAGCACGACGTACGGCCGGCGCTCGCCCTCCACCCCGCCCTCGATGCGGACGCCGACCCGGCGTCCGTGCTCCGTCGGATGGCTGAGACGCAGACGACGGACGCCCGGCGCGTCCTGGTCCGGGAGAGTCGGCGCGGGGTGCGAGGTCCAGGCGGTCATCGTCGGTGCTCGATCGCGGCCGACAGCTCCGGCCACGGTGGGATGATGACGGATGGCGCGAGGGCGCGCTTAAGAGCGAGTGCCGTATGGAGACGGTCGAGGGCGTCGTCCGCGCCGCCCGTGTGCGCGACGACGACCAGGACTTCGCGCGCCGTCCGGTCGAGCGAGACGATCGTCTCCACCAGGGCCGTGATCCGAGCGGACTCCAGCGGGCCCGGGCCGAGGATCCGCAGCATCGCGCGGCCTCCGGCCTCCGGTGCGTGCGAGCGCGGCGGCGCGTCCCAGCGGTCCCCCACGTCGACGTGCGCGAGCGTCCAGCCCGCGCCCCGCACCGCGTCGCGCGCGGCGCACCCGTACCACGATGCGTGCTGTGCCTCCAGGACGAGCGGGACCCTGCGCAGCACCTGCGACGCCGCGAGCAGGCGCCGGAGCTCGCTCGGTCCGTAGAGCGCACCGGCCGACTGCCGCGCCACCAGCGCGCCCAGTCCGGGACGGCCCAGCAGAGGAGCGAGCGCCTCCCGCGCGCCCGTTGCGGCCCGCGTCGGGTCGGCCTCGCTGAGCAAGGTGTCGGGCAAGCGGACGGAGAGGCGCGTCCGGGGCGCGGCGTCAAGCGCCGTGAGCCAGGCCGCGACGCGCGCCCGCTGGGGCAGGGCGACCGCGGTGACGTCCACCTCGACGCAACCGAAGCGCTCGCCGAGGAACCGGAGCGGGTCGAAGCCCGGACCGCGGTCCGCGGGCCAGAGCTCGGCGAGGCGCGGGTGCGTCCAGCCGACCGGACCGATACGGATCACCAGTCGACCTCGCGGCCAAGCGCTCCGAAGGCGCGCGTCTCCGCGTCCATCAAGGACGCGCGGACCTCGTCGGAGACCGACGGGAGATCGGCGGCGCCACGCTCGCGCGGGACCTCGATCGGGTCACCGAATGCGACGCGCACGCGCGAGAACGGCCGCGGGATCGTGAACCGGTCCCAGGACGTCAGGTGCTTCGCGCGCTCGACGGCGAATCCGATCGGGAGGATCGGACGCCCCGTCGCCCGGGCGAGGAACGCAGCGCCCGGATTGACGCGGTGGCGCGGTCCGCGCGGACCGTCGGGAGTGAGCGCGACGACGCCGCCCACGTCGAGGCGCTGCCGCAGCTCGCGCAGCGACTCGACGCCGATCTTGCCGGTCGAGCCGCGGAGCGTGCGGTAGCCGAGCGCCGACAGGAGCGTGTCCGCGAGGTCCCCGTCGCCCGAGGCCGACACCAGGATCGTCGCGTCGACGTGCCGAAAGATCGTGGCGGCCGCCGCCATGCGCCCGTGCCAGAGGACGGCGACGCAGCCGCCCGGTCCTTCCAAGATGCGCTCGCGAAGGTCGTCGCCATCGATGGTGACGCGCCAGGTGCGCGCGAGGCCGCGGAGCGCGGGCGGAACGAGCATCGGCACCGCCGGGGACAGCACGTTCCTGCGCACGACGCGGAACGCGCGCCGCACGGGGCCGTTGCGCCGCGACCGGTCGCTGCGTGCGTAGGTCCACTCGTCCCCTTCCGGTGCTTCGGGGGTGTGGGTCTCCTCGCTCGGGGCCTCGGCCATGGCGGGATTATGAACGACCGGCGGCCGCGCCCCGACGGATCGGAGCGCGGCCGCGCAGAGGACAGCGGGTTCGGTCGCCGTCCGGAACGACCCAGGGTCGCTCCCGAGAACGGCCCCGGGCCCTACTGTCCGACGATGTCGTCGCCCTCGCCGCCGTCGTCGACGCCGTTCGCGCCCATCGAGCGCAGCGAGTACCCGGAGTCCGTGCGCACGTAGACGAACGCGCGGTCCCAGCCGTCGTTCGGGACGACGCCGCCGGCGACGTAACCGTCCTTGTAGGAGTCCGACTTCTCGAGGAGGCCGTCGAGGGTCGCGGGGTAGGCGCCGCCGCGGTCGAGCTGGTAGAGGGTCAGGGCGACCTCAAGGTCGGTGAGCGACGCACGGGTCGCGGAGGACCGCGCCTCGGTGAGGTTGGCCTCGACGTCCGCGACGACGAAGTCCTCGATCACCGGCTCGTCCACCTCTTCCATCTCCTCGACCATTCGGGCCTCCATGACCCGCTCGGCCGCCATGCGCTGCGGGATGACCGCCATCGCGCCAGCGCCCGCCGCCAGGACGGGGACGAGCGTCGCCTCGGGACCGAACGACGAGCGCACCTCGTGCCGAACGCGCCCGTCGTCGATCCGGACCATGCGGCGCGTCGGCTTGAAGTGGCGCACGATGAGCTCGGAGCTCGGGAGCGCGCCGACGTCGATCGGGAGATCGGCCCCGCCCGCGATCATCGGCACGAGCGCCTTGGCCGTGTCGTAGATGCCGGCGACCAGCTTCGCCCACTCCGCGTGGGTGAGCGTCGAGGCCCCTGCCAGGGTGCCCATCGAGGCCATACCGGGGTGGATCTCGACGTCGGCCGCGGTTCCGGCCGCCTTCTTCATCGACCGGACGCGGCGGACCTCCTTCTTCGCGTAGCCCGCCGTCATCGTGAAGACCGCGCGACCGTCGAGGATCGCGATCGTCGGGCGGATGAACGTGCGGAGGTCGAGCGGCACGCCCGGGATCTCAGGCACGTCGCCGAGGAGGCCGGCGATCGAGAACTCGTAGAGCGTCGAGATCTTCTTGTAGTCGCGGCGCGCGACCTCGAGCTCACCGCCCTGGTCGACGAGGAGCTGGTACAGCCCGTCCATCCCCTTCTTGAAGCCGGCGGGGTCCTCGAGCTCGACCGAGAGCATGAGGTTCGGCGCGGCGACGAGGCTCTTGATCTCGGCGAGGCTGTACGCGACGGCGTCGCCGAGATTGCCGGCGAGGTCGGTGTCCGGACGGAAGCCGTACGCCTGCTCGATCTGGTCGAACATGGTCGGGTCTTCCTCTTTCTCGATCTCGACGAGGAGCCGCTGGAGGACGGAGGCGTCGAGGCTCGTGACCGTCGCCGCCATCGCGTCGGGGTGCGCCAGGGTCAGCGCTTCGGCGTCGATCGGCTGCGCGCCGAGGAGGCCGGAGAGCGGGCCCACGGACTCGTTCCCGTGCACTCCGCGGGTCACGAACTGGCCGGAAGCCTCGTCGAAGGAAATGCGCCAATCGCCGCCGTGGATGGCGATCGAAGCGGCCGGGCCGAGAAGGCCTTCGGCGATGTCGAGGAGCGGGAGCAGGAACGGCTGCTCCTCCGCGAGCATCGCCTTCACCGGCGAGTTGAACGACATCTCGACGATCGTCGTCCCGTCCTTTCCACCGAGAGCGGCGAGGCGCGCGTCGTTCGCCCAAGAGGTCCCGTTCGCGATCCCGGCGAGCTCCGCTGCGTACGCGTCGCGCTCGACGCCGCCGAGGACGATCGCGAGACGCGTGCCCCCGACGAACATGCTCGGCTGCGTGGGCCCGCTCATGGAGAAGGTGGAGTCCGCGTCCTCGACCTTCTCGTAGTACCAGGTGTCGAGGGTGTTCGCGCCGAAGGTGCCGCCGTCGCCCGGAAGGGTGAGCTCGCCGCGCCGCAGTTCGTGCCGCCAGGGTGCGCCGCTCTCGAACAGCTTCTCCATCGCAAGCGCGCCCGCAGCGCACGCTTCGGCGTCGACGAAGTCGAGCACGACGCGCAGCTCGAAGCCGTCGTAGTCGACCTCCGGCACCTCCTCGCCCTCGGAAAGGGCCGCGAAGCGCGCTTCGTTCGCTGCCTCCATCTCGGCGATGAAGGCCTGGATGTCGCCGCCCGGGAAGGCGAACGAGACGCCGACGGACGAGAGCCCGGCGGCGATGTCGAGGACCGGCGGGAACTCGCCCGAGTCGATGAGCCCCGCGTACTGCTGCATGAGCAGGTCGAGCGGCGCGACGGGACCCGGCTCCTTCATGATCGCGCCGACCGCCTCGTGCAGTTCCGGGTCGGTGAGCAGGCGCGCGACGGCGCTCTTCGGGTACGTCTCGATCAGCGCCTGGACGTCGGGAATGCGGGCGAAGAACGCGGTGTGGGAGGGGTGCGCGGTGGCGTCCTGCGGCACGACCGCAGTGGGCGCGAGCAGCGGGAGGAACGTGAGGAGCATGGGCTCTGTTGCTTCCGTGGGGATTCGACGCGCGGACGACCTCCGTCGGCGCGGGGAGAGGCTACGCAGGGTCGGCGCGGTTCTTGCCGCGCGAGGCGCCCAAAACGACACCTGGGACCGTCGAGCCCGACGCGCTGCACGCGCCGTCCCTATACTCGTCGCCCCTCGCGAGGCGGACGCGCCGCGCGAGCAGACCTCGCGGAGGGCCTGGTCGGCCCGTTCGCCCGCACGGTCCCGCCCTTCCTCGCGTGCGCACGCGACACCCTAAACGCCAAGCATAACAGGCACACGGATTCCGTCCGCCATGGCCAAGCACAAAGCCGCAACCGAGATCACGATCGTCCAGGAGGAGCGCAGCGCGTTCCAGCAGTGGGTCGACCGCTACAAATGGCCGGCGCTCGGCCTCCTCGCCGCGGTCTCGGCGGTGATCCTCTTTCGCACCAACCAGGCCCAGTCGGCGCTCGAATCGGACCGCGCGGCGTGGGGCGAGCTGCACGAGGCGCGCACGGGCGCGCTGCCGGGCGAGCGCGCTTCGTCGCTGATGAGCGCGGCAGACCGCCTGGAGGGCCCGCTGGCGAGCTGGGCACTCTTCGAAGCGGCCGGCAACCAGGCCTTCGGGGGCAAGCAGGACGACGTCGAGGCCGCGCGTGCCGCGTTCGTCCGCGCAACTTCGGGCGACCAGGTCCACCCGCTGCTCGAGAAGATCGAGTTCCCTGTGGGCCTCGACGGAGCCGAGTCGACGCTCTCGGCCGCGATGGAACAGCGCCTCAGCCGCGAAGCGACCTGGCTCGAGCAGTACGGGAACGAGGTGTACGACAACCCGCCGCTTCCGGATGGGCACCCTCGCGTCGAGCTCGTAACGGACAAGGGAACGATCCTGATCGGCCTCTACGAGGACCTGGCACCGGAGCACGTGGCCAACTTCCTGAAGCTGGTCAACGAAGGCTCCTACGACGGCACCCGGTTCCACCGCACGATGACCGGGTCGATGATCCAGGGCGGCGATCCCAACTCCAAGGACCTGGATGCCAAGGACACCTGGGGCCAGGGCGGCCCGGGCTACACCATCCCGGCGGAGGAGTCGGGTCTGATCCACGTCGAGGGCGCCCTTGCGGCCGCCAAGAAGGGGGGCGCGAGCGACTCCTCGGGCAGCCAGTTCTACATCACGGCCCAGCCGATGCACGACCAGTTCGACGGCCGCTACGTGGTGTATGGCGTGGTGATCGAGGGCCTCGACATCGTCCAGGAGATCTCCAACGGCGAGACGGTGGAAGGCGAGGCGGAGAAGCCCTTGGAAGCCGTCGTTCTGACCAGCGCGCGGGTCCTCGAGTAGGAACTCAACAGAGCGGTTCCACGTGGAACATGAGCGGGGGCGGCGGGGGGGGGGGCCCGCCCCCCCCCGGGGGGTTGACGGGGGACACCCCCCCGCGGCCCCGCACCCCCCCCGCGCGGTCGGGAGAGCGGCGGGGAGGGGAAGGGGGGGGGCGAAGGGGGT
>JBCBNC010000073.1:0-14671 GCA_039821985.1 Planctomycetota bacterium | reverse complement strand
GGCCGCTCCTGCTGCAGCTGGTGATCCTGGCTCCGTATCTGCGTGCGCTACTCGAACGTCACCGTCACGGCCGACGTCAGGTTGTTCGTCGGGCCGCCCGCGCCGAAGTCCCGGTGCCACGCCTGGAACGTCCAGTCGAGACCCGCGACGGCCGGCACGATCATGCCCCCCGAGCGCAGGTCGTCCGTCCCGACGCGCAGCTCGAAGCTGCCCGCCGCGCCGGTGAATCCGATCTCGTCCATGCGCTGGTAGCGGCCGAGATTCGCGCCCAGGCAAATCGTCCCCATCGAGCCCGGGATCGCCGTCGGCGGCGCCGCGTTCGGGCCGCCCACGAAGATGCCGAACTGGTTCTCGGGCAGGCCGCTCGCCAGGAGCCGCAGCGGCGCACCGCCCGGCGTCGGCGCGCCGTAGACGTCGAGCCGTCCCAGACGCCCCGAGCTGTTCTCGGTCGCGGCGTCGCAGATGGTCACCCCGCTGCGCGGGACAAGGACGTTCTCGAGGACCACCGCCGTCTGGCTCCCGCGCACCTGGAAGGCATCGAGGTCCCCGTCGCCGTCGAGGTCCGAGAACCCGTGAGAGGAAACGACCTCACCCGGGGCAATCTGCTGCGGACCCACCGCGGGGCCCATCTGGTCGTTCGTGATGAGGAGCGCGGACCAGTCGTACAGCTCGTTGAACGGGATCGAGACGACGACGAGGTCCGGGTCTCCGTCGCGGTCCACGTCGTCGAACAGGAACCGTTTGTCGAACTCGTAGATCCAGCTGCCCGATCCCTGGTTGTCGTACAGACGCTCGGCCGGCGCGAACGAGGCGAACCCGGCGCCGGTCCCACGGTGCAGGTCGATCGACTCGCGGTTCCGGGTGACGATGTCCGGGATGCCGTCCACGTCCCAGTCGACCACGTCCAGCTCCCGCTGGGAGAAGAAGGGTGGCACGACGCCGGGACCGAAGTTGAACCCGCCGAGGTTCTCGTGGATCGTGCAGCTACCGCCATCCGTGCGCGCGAGCAGGTCGAGATCCCCATCGCCGTCGACGTCGCCCAGGCGCGCCCCGTCGGAGCTGACGGCCGCGATCCCGACGGCCGGGAGGAGGCCCGTTGCGGAGCCTCGATGGAGAGAGATCCCGGAGGCCACCTCGACGAGGACGTCGTCGTAGCCGTCCTGGTTGACGTCCGCGACGTCATAGAGCTCCCACGCCGCGAGCGTCGCCGTGACCGTCACGTTCCCCTGCGCGTCGATCTCGAACGCCTGGACGCTGCCCGGCTCGCTCCGGTGGATGTTGCTGAAGACCTCGAGCTCGGGGTCCGCGTCGACGTTCCCGACCTCGAGGTCGACGAGGTGGGCGACCGCAGGACCGACGTCGGTCCGCATCTCGAAGCGCAGGCCGCCCAGGTTCTCGAACAGCACGAGGCCGACCGCGTCGAGCCCACGCGTGGCGATCAGATCGAGGTCCCCGTCGCGGTCGAAGTCGAGGGGCCTCATTCGGTTGACCGGGACCGCGGCCTGATCCGTCGTCGACATGAGCGGCAGCGTCTGGTCCGAGAACCCGGTGTCGATCCCGTACGCGACGGCCTGGGACTCGTACCCGGACTGCTGCCAGCCGCCCAGGGGGAGCGCGTAGTCGTCGCGGCCGTCGCCGTCGACGTCGCCGAAGGGGAAGCGGTCGAAGTTCCAGGAGACGGTCCCGGCGCCGTCGAAGGGCACGCCCGGCGCGTAGGGCAGCGTGCCGGTCCCATAGCTGAGGCGGAAGCCGGTGTTGTCCTGGTAGACCAGGTCGACGAAGCCATCGCCGTTGAACTCCGCGAGGATGAGCGGCCGCGCGATCGGCGCCACCACGAGGGTCTGACCGGGGCCGAATCCGGCGCTGGTCCCGAGTCGCACCTGGTTCTCGAACGGTCCGTAGGTCAGATCCTGCGACACGAACGTGTCCAGGATCCCGTCGCCGTTCACGTCCCCGAACTGGATGAAGTTGAACATCCACACCGAACCGCTGAAGTAGTACGCGTTCCCGAGGCTCACGGCCGGCCCGAGCGAGGTCCCGTTGAGGAGCCGATACAGGTGCTGCTGTGAAGTGCGGTAGTAGATGTCTCCGATCCCGTCGCCGTTGAAATCGTCGACGAGGTTTCTGCGCGACGTCGCGAGCGCCTCGCCCACGTCCCACAGGGTTCCGGTGAAGTCACCGTTCTCGAAGTGCGCGATCAGGACCCGGTTGGTGCCGGACTCGACGAAGTAGAAGTCGAGGTCTCCGTCGCCGTCGGCGTCGTGGAGGCCGGCCGGCACGCCGTCCGCGGTGGCCGGACCGAACTCGACGTCGAAGCCGCCCGCACCGTCCGAGCGCAGCAGCACGGGCCCCGCGTCCGAGACCCCGACGAGATCGTCGTCGCCGTCCCCGTCGACGTCGCCCGCCTCGGGTACGGCGCCGAGGAGCGGCGGCCCGGGCACCGGCACCGCGGTGGCGAAGCGCCGAGCGCCGAGCCCGCGGCTCACATAGGCCGTCTCGCCGCTGACGCTCGGCGACCCGAAAGGCTGGTACGAGAATGAGTAGGCGTCGGGGATCCCGTCGGCGTCGAAGTCGGCGACGCCGGTCTGGGAGAGGGGCACCGACGGCTTCGGGACGAGGAGGGCAGGCTCCGCGAAGTCGATCTGGGCGACGGCGGGGGCGGTGAGCGCAAGAGGCGCGCAGTGCCGGAGGAGGCGAGCGAGTCGGGCGGGCATGGCGGGACCAGAGACTTGGAACCGGGGAAGGGGAAGCGGGAATGCTCCCTCCCCAACCTAGCAGCCGCCCGCGGTCTCGCCCGCCGGTCTCGCTCCGGGCCGCGCCGTGTGCCCCCTCAGCTCCCCGTGAAGTTCGGCCGGCGCTTCTCCGCGAACGCGGCGAGGGCCTCGAGCCGGTCCGTCGTCGGCAGCACCCTTTCGTAGCAGCGCGCCTCGATCTCGAGGCCCTCGTCGATCGGTGCCTCGGTCCCGCGGTCGATCGCCTCCTTCGCGGCGCGCACCGCGACAGGGCCGTTGCCGGCGATCTCGGCCGCCAGCGACGCGGCCGCCGCGTCGAGCTCCGCGCGCGGTGCGACGCGGTTCACGAGGCCGATGCGCTCGGCCTCCGTTGCGTCGATCTTGCGCCCGGTGAGGATCAGGTCCTTCGCGCGGCTCGCGCCGATCAGGCGCGGCAGACGCTGGGTCCCGCCCGCGCCCGGGATGATCGCGAGCGTCGTCTCGGTCAGTCCGAATTTCGCCTCCTCGGCGGCGATGCGCAGATCGCAGCTCAGCATGAGCTCGGTGCCGCCGCCGAACGCGAAGCCCTGCACGACGGCGACGGTCGGCTGCGGCATCGCCGCGACGTCGTCCATGAGCCCGCGGATGTTGCGCACGAAGTCGGGCACGCGCTCGGCCGGCATCGTCTTGCGCTCCTTCAGGTCGGCGCCCGCGCAGAACGCCTTCTCCCCCGCGCCCTTGACCAGGATGCAACGGATCGAGAGGTCGTCGCGCAGCTCCGCGAGCAGCGTGCGGAAGCGCCGGAGCGTCGGGAACGAGAGGCAGTTCATCACCTCGGGACGCTCGATCGTGAGCGTCACGAGGTCACCCTCCCGGGCCATCGAGACGAGCTCGGGCTGGTGCGGGACGTCGGCGGGGAATTGGGCGAGGACGGCGCTCAGGTGGTCGGACATGGCGGTACGGTACCCGGACGCTCGGCGCCGCGTCGGTGGCGGGCCACGGCTCCCCCGCCCCAGGAAAGATGCTCGGAACGACCAAGCTGTTCGGCGCCGCCGCCCTCGGCGCCGCGTGCGTCCTCGGCCTCCAGGAGGACGAGCTCGGCTACCAGGACACGCCGCTCCTCCCGCAGAGCCGCTGGCACGTCCACGACGGCCTGCGCCCTCAGCCGCCGGTGGTCACGCCGGGCGCGACCGACGCTGCGCCGCCGTCCGACGCAACGGTCCTGTTCGACGGGTCGAGCCTCGACGCGTTCGACGGCGGCCCGTGGGCGCTCGAGGACGGGGTCATGACCGTCAACGGCTCGGGCGGCATCCAGACCAAGGAGTCCTTCGGCGCGTGCCAGCTCCATCTCGAGTGGCGCGCCCCCACCTACGACGGCGACGGCCCGACGGGCCAGGGGCGAGGCAACTCGGGCGTCTTCTTCTTCGGGCGCTACGAGGTCCAGATCCTCGACTGCTTCGAGAACCGGACGTATCCGGACGGCATGACGGCCGCCCTCTACGGCCAGCAGCCCCCGATGGCCAACGCCTGCCGGCCGGCCGGCGCCTGGCAGAGCTACGACATCATGTTCCAGCCGCCGGTGTTCGCGAACGGCCGGGCGGTGCGCGGCGCGTTCGTGACCGTCCTCCACAACGGGGTCTGCGTCCACCACGCGCAGCTCAGCCTGGGGGCGACCCAGCACCGCAAGGTGGCCTCCTACGCACCCCACGCAGAGACCGGCCCGATCAGCATCCAGGACCACGGCAACCCGATCTCGTTCCGCAACATCTGGGTCCGCCCGCTGTCGCCCGCGCAGTAGTCCGGACGGGCGGCTCTCATCGAATTCGAACTTTCCTCCGGTCGAGGCTTCCGCGGCCCACCGGAGAGGGCTCGAATGACCGCGCTGCCCTCCCTTCCCTTCCCACTCCCCCTCCTCACAGCGCCTGAGTCTCCCCGCGCGGGACCGCTCCCATGGCCTCCGGTTCGACCGTCGAGAAGCACCCCACGAGCGACGAGTTCAATCCCTTCCTGTCCATGCAGAAGGGGTTCGACACCGCCGCGGACCACCTGGGACTCGAGGGAGGCGTTCGCGACGTCCTCTCGATGCCCGACCGAGAGCTGACCGTCAACGTCCCCGTCCTCATGGACGACGGCACGGTCCAGGTCTTCACCGGACACCGCGTCCAGCACAACACGCTGCGCGGGCCGAGCAAGGGCGGCATCCGGTACAGCCCCGACGTCAACCTCGACGAGGTGCGCGCCCTCGCCGCGTGGATGACCTGGAAGTGCTCGGTCGTCAACGTGCCGTTCGGCGGCGGCAAGGGCGGCGTCATCTGCGACCCGCGCAAGATGTCGACGGGCGAGAAGGAGCGCCTGACGCGCCGCTACACCGCGGCGATCATGGACATCCTCGGTCCGGACCGCGACGTGCCCGCGCCGGACATGAACACGAACGAGCAGACGATGGCGTGGCTGATGGACACGTTCTCGATGCACGAGCGCAAGACGACGACGGCCGTCGTCACGGGCAAGCCGCTCAGCATCGGCGGCTCGCGCGGCCGGCGCGAGGCGACGGGCCGCGGCGTGATGATCACCGCCAACGAGGCGCTCAAGATGATCGGCCTGCGCCCCGAGGACACGCGCGTCGTCGTCCAGGGCTCGGGCAACGTCGGCGGCCTCGGCGCGATGCTCCTCCACCGCGAGGGCTACAAGATCACGTCGATCAGCGACATGTACGGCGTCCTCGTGAACGAGCGCGGGCTCGACATGCCGGCGGTGCTGCACCACCTCGAGCAGAATCGCACTCTCGAGGGCTACGCGGAGGGCGAGTACCACACGGACGGCGAGGCGCAGCTCGAGATGGACTGCGAGCTGCTCGTGCCCGCGGCTACCGAGAACCAGATCACCTCGGACAACGTCGACCGAATCAAGGCGAAGCTCATCGTCGAGGGTGCGAACGGCCCGACGACGGCGATCGCCTCGGCCTCGCTATCCGACCGCGGAGTGACCGTCGTGCCGGACATCCTCGCGAACGCCGGCGGCGTGACCGTCTCGTACTTCGAGTGGGTCCAGGACCGCATGGGCTACTTCTGGACCGAGGAGATCGTCAACTCGCGCCTCGAGCAGATCATGGTCCAGGCCTTCTCCGAGGTCCGGCAGACGTCCGAGAAGTACGGCGTCGACCTGCGCACCGGCGCGTACGTCCTGTCGATCGACCGCGTCGCCTCCGTGTACCGGATGCGCGGACTGTTCTCCTGACCCGTCGAGGAGTCGCGCGAGCCATGCCCCTCGACAAGAAGCGCGGAACCGGCGAGATCCCGGTCGAGCTGACGCAGACGAGCCTCCGCAGCACGCCCAAGCTCGACGAGGAGTCGCCGTTCCAGACGATGATGGCCAGCTTCGACGCGGCCGCCCGTCGCCTCGGACTGAGCGCCACCGAGTACGAGCTGCTGCGCAAGTCGGACCGCGAGATCGCGATCTCGGTGCCGATCCACACGGACGACGGCGACCTCCGGATCCTCGACGGCTACCGCATCCAGCACAATGCCGGCCTCGGGCCCTTCCTCGGGCCGCTGCGCATCGACGGCGAGCTGCGCCTGACCGAGCTCCGCGCGCTCGCCGCGTGGATGACGTGGAAGTGCGCGCTCCTCAACATCCCTTTCGGCGGCGCCGCGGGCGGCGTCATCGTCGACCGCAACAGCATCAGCCGCGCCGAGCTCGAGCGCGCCGTGCGCCGCTGGACCGCGAACCTGATCGGCGACATCGGGCCGGACCGGGACGTGCTCACGCCGGAGTTCGCGGACGACGCCGACCTGATGGCGTGGGCCGTGGACACGCTCGCGGGCCACACCGACGGCGCGGCGAACTCGGCCGTCGTCGGCAAGCCGAGCGAGATGGCGGGCAGCACCGGTCACGAGGACGCCGTCGCCCAGGGCCTGCGCACGATCCTGCGCCTCGCGGCGTCGCACTTCGGACTCAACCCGTCGGGCGGCCTCGACGTCGTGATCCAGGGCGCGGGCGTCGTCGGCGGCAACCTGGCGCGCATCCTCCACTCGGAGGGGCACCGCGTCGTCGGCCTGTCCGACGTGACGGCAGCGCTCTACGACCCGAGCGGGCTCGACGTGCCCGAGCTGCTCAAGCACCGCGACGGCCACGGGCACCTGCCGCGCGACGGCGCGCCGAACGTCCTCGACGAGAAGGAGTTCATCCGCCTCCCCTGCGACGTGCTCGCGCCGTGCGCGATCTCGATGGCGGTGCACTCGCGCAACGCGCGCGAGATCAACGCCAAGATGATCATCGAGGGCGCCCACGGGCCGGTCAGCCCCCGCGCCGACCGCATCCTCGCCCAGCGCGAGATCCCGGTCGTCCCGGACATCCTCGCGAACGGCGGCGGCGTGGTCGTCTCGTACTTCGAGTGGATCCAGAACCGCACGGGCTACGCGTGGCTGGAGGACATCGTCGAACGACGCCTCCGCCGCTACCTGCGCGAGGCGTGGGACGCGACCCGCGGCGTGCAGGACGAGTTCGACTGCGACCTGCGCACGGCGACGCACATCCTGGCGGTGCGCCGGGTGGCCGAGGCCGAGCGCGCGCGCGGCGTGTACGCGTGACGGCGTACGGTGCCGCGTTCGAATCCGCCACTATTGCCAACTTGCGTCCCCCCCGACGGGCGGTTGAACCTCCCCGGACCGCGAGGACGCAAGTTGGCAATAGTGGCGGATTCGAACGCGGCACCGTATCGCTCTCACCGCCGCGCCTTCACGCGGTAGCGGCCGGCCCCGCGGATCTCGATCCGCTCCTGCGTGCGCGACCACCTGTAGCGATCCGAACCGGTGGCGTGCGTCACCAGGACTCGAGGCGGCTCGCGCCCCACCTCGACCTCGTAGGTCCCCGGCCCCGGCACCCGCGTCCTTGTCCCCACTCTTCGGCGCCAGTCCGACCGCGGGTGGGACGTCCAGAACTCCGGCAGCAGCTCCCCCGTCGCGTAGTCGACCTTCCGCAGCCGGAAGCGCAGGTCCTCCTCGCCTCTCCCTGTCGACCCGACGCCCTCGAGCTCGACGACGATCTCCAGGCTCCGGTCGAGCACCGCCACTGCGTTCTCGAACGGTGGGTCAACGCGTTGCGGCACGTACCCGGAAGCGTGTGCCCACACTTCGGGGCGCGCGGCCGGCGACGACGCTGAGTTCGGTAGCAGCACCTCGATCTCGCCGTCCCGATTGGGGCGACGGAACTCGGACGATCGGCCGAGCCCCAGGAGCGTCACCCGGGCCCGAGGCAGGCGCGCTCCCTCGTCGTTGACGACCGCGATTGCGGTCCGCTCTGCGCTGCTGCGCAAGTCGATCGGGTCGATACGAGCGTCCTCGGTCTCGCCCCCGAGCGGCACGAAGACGTCCTCCACCACGGCGACGCAGACGCGCGGGCGCCTTCCACCGGGGTGCTCCACGAGGAACTCGAGTCGGACGAAACCCGCCGGTACGTCCTCGATGACGAAGGGCTTGTAGAAGACGTCGTGGCGCTGAAGCGCGGGGCGGGATCGGTCGGGCGGATCCCCCATCGCGGTCACGCGGACGCTGCGCACCCAGGCCTCGAAGTCCTTGTCTGGCTGCAGGACGCGCCCACGCACGCGGCCCATCCTCCCCACGACGATCTCGATGGCTCGCCCCGCCCGGGCCGGGAGCGCGCAGTCGCCGGGGAGCACGTCCCAGTTCGCGCCAGATTGCGATGGGTCCGCGCACCAGCCCTCGGTCCGCTCACGGTCGAGTGCGACCCAGCCCTCCGTGACGCCCTCGGGGAACTCGAGCAGGACCGTCGAACGGTCCTCCGGCCAGCGTGCCCGGTCGACGACCTGCAGCGGCTCTCCGGCCCAGAGCTGCAGCGTGACGGAGTCTTCCCCATGCTCCGCCAGAACCAGCACCTCACCGCTCTCCGTGACGAGCTCGACGCGCACGGACGGAGCCGGTGCCTCGGCCGCGCGCGTCTCGGGCGCCCGGACCGGCCCGCCGGGTGTCCGGTGCACGGGCTCGGGAGGAGCGATGCTCACGGCTGCGCCGGGCGCGGCGGATGCGTCCTCCGCGCGCTCGGGCTCGCGCTGAACCGGAACGCCGTCCTTTGTCGACGACGGGACGCGCGCCCACCCGAACAGCGCGACGGCGGCGAGCGTCCCGACGACGAGGAGGGCGCGGTACGGTGCCGCGTTCGAATCCGCCACTATTGCCAACTTGCGTCCCCCCCCCGAGAGATTGAACCTCCCCGGACCGAGAGGACGCAAGTTGGCAATAGTGGCGGATTCGAACGCGGCACCGTATCGCTCAGAACACCACGCTCACCGCCTCGGTGAAATTCGAGCCCATCGGCCCGTCGCGGTGCCACGCCTGGAAGTGCCACGTGTCTCCGGGCTGCACCGCGACGAGCGACGACGGCTGCGGCAGCGCCGTCAGGTCCGCCGTCACCGTGAACGTGCCCGTCGCGTCGGCCGCCTGCGTGAAGGCCCCCACCGAGCGCCCGAGCATCCCGCCCAGGCACAGATTGCCGTCGCTCCCGCCCGCGAACGGGACGAAGCCCTGCGCGGTCGACGTGACCACCATGCCGATCGCGGAAGGCGGCAGGCCGATCGCGCTCAGCTCGAGGCTGGCCAGCGGCTGATACTCACCCGGCAGGAGTCGCCCAATGCCTCCGCCCGAGTTGGGCTCTGCCGTGCAGTAGCTCACCGCGAGCAGGTCGCCCGGCACCCGGGCCGGCGCCAGCACCGTCTGCGGGCCCGCGCCGCGCCACAGCTCGAGCTCGACGAGGCCGTCGGTCGGCGGCGTGTCGCTCACGAACGAGAACGTGTGCATCGTCGCCCACAGGATCGCGTTGGCGTCCGGCGCGGCCGTGTTCTGGGCGGCGAAGCGCGCGCGGCCGCCGGTGAAGCTCGTGATCCACGGCTCGTTCGCGCGCGGCTCGCCCGAGTGCGCGCGCGGGTACGACGCGTACGCGTCGCGCGGCGCGGCGCCCGCTGGCAGCGACACCGCGGACACGCCGCGGTGGCTCGACAGGTTGAACACGCACAGCTCGTAGCGCCACGCGCCGCCGCCCTCGATACGCGCACCGCTCGCGACCCACAGCGCTCCGTCGCCGGGCACGCGCACCTCGTCGACGCGCGCCAGCGGCAGGATCGCGATCGCCGGCAGCCCACGGAACGTCTCGCCCTGCCCGAAGATCCGCACGCCCCCGCTCCCGTCGACCGACCCGCGCGTGAACTCGCGGAAGGACGCGTTGTCGAAGGCGTTGCCCGCGGCCGCGTCGTCCTGGGCCACGTAGACGGCCTCGACGAAGTAGCGCGCGCCCGGGTGGAGCGTCGGATCCAGGTCCGCGGCCGCGACCTGCGTGCGGCGGTCGAGCCCGCTGGATGCGGGCGGCACCGGCACCTGCGATCCGATCGGGAACGCGACCGCGCCCGTCGACGCGTTGATCTCGGCGCGCGGCGCGAGGTTCGGCTGCCAGCCGTTCGTGCTCGCCGAGTACGGGTCCGAGCACCCGACGCCGAGCCGCGAGATCGTGCCCGCCGGGATGCAGTCGCAGCAAAGGGCGGACTGGAGTGCGCCGTAGCCGTGCTTGGCGAACGACGTCCCGATCTGCTCGAGGCGACCGTCCTCGAGCCGGTAGACGTTGTGCGTGAAGACGGGGTGCTCGGACGTGCTGGCGATCCAGAGCAGCTCCTCGGTGCCGAGGTTGCACGCCGTCGTCGTGAACGAGTACGCGCTCGTGCCGCCGACGGTCGCCCACAGCGCGGCCTGGCCGAGGTCCGCCGCGACGACGTTCGGCCCGGGGAGCGCGCCGGGACACGACGGTCCGATGCGAACGGAGCCCGCGCCGCCCGCCGGAGCGAAGACGCTGCTGCCGACGCGCACGAGGTACTCGGCGCCGGCCGTCGCGGAGAACGTCACGCGCGTCTGGAACCCGCAGCCCGCCGCGTCGTCGCCGCAGACGATCGGTGCGCCGGTCGGCGGGCAGCCTCCGCCGCCGTCGTAAACGGCGAGCACCGTGTCGAATGCCGCGAGGCCGCAGGTCTCGAGCAGCACACCCTCGCTCGCCGGCGCGGTCCAGCGGAACCAGACGTCGCGCTCCATCCCGCACGGGGACGCGGGGCCGTCCTGGGACGCGGCGACGTTGTCGAACGCGAACGTCGCGTAGCCGGCGATCGCGGACGCGGCGGCGCAGTCGTCGGCGCCCGACGGTGCGGCGGGCGCGCTCGCGGTCGCGGCGGGCACTGTTGCGGCGGGCACGGTCGCGGCGGGCACTGTCGCAGCGGACGCAATCGCGGCGGGCAACCCCGCTGCGAACGCCGACGCGGAAGACACAGCGCCGGACGCCGCAATCGCGGGGACCGGCGCCGCGGCGCCGAGCGTGAGGAGAAGAGCCGCGAGCATCCCCCGAGGATACCCGCCGATCTTCGATCCTCCCTCAGCGCGCCTCAGGCATACGCGCGCGGATCGCCGCGGCCTCGTCGGGGTGGCCCGTCTGCTCGAGGACGGCCGCCGCGACCGTGAGGAGCCGCGCATCGCCGGCGGCGAGTTCCGCCAGTCGACGCGCCGCATCCGCGGCCTCGCTGCTCCGCCCGGCGACGAACAGAACCTGGGGCAGGTCGGCGCGCCACTCGACCGGCGCCCCCGGCAGATCGACGCCGGCTGCGAGGATCCGCGCCGCCGCGTCGAAGCGCTGGAACTGCTTGGTCACGTTGCGCGCGAGGTCGCGCACGGCGTGGTCCTCGGGGTGCAGCTCGAGCGCACGCTCGAGCCCCGTAACCCCTTCGTCGACCTGGCCCCGATCCGCGTCCATCAGCGCCTTCAGCACCATCAGCGTGTGCGCGTCCGGGTTCGCCTCGAGACCGCGCGCGATCGTCGCGTCGGCGGCGTCGAGATCGCCCGACTCGGCCTGGAGCCGCGCGAGGCTCTCCACCGCCGGCGTGAACGACGGGAACTCCTCCACGACGGTGGCGTAGAGAGCCCGCGCACCCGCGACGTCCCCCGCAGCGAGCAGCGACTGCGCCTTGAGCAACCGGGGGTCGGGCCCGGCGTGCTTCACCGCGAGCGCGCGCTCCAGCGCCGCGTCGAAGCGCTCGGTCTTCCCGAGGAAGAGCGACGCCCACACGATGCGCATTTGGTTGAAGAGCGTCGGCCGGCTCGTGCGGCGGTCGATGACCTCGGCGCTCGCGAGGAGCGTTTCGGCGGCGTCGCGCTCCTCGTCCGAGAGCACCGCGCCACCCGGACTGAACCAGCGGAGCTTTGCCTCGGACAGCACCGCCTCCGCGTCGCGCGCGCGCTGCGCGCTCAGCTCGAGCGTGATCCCGAACGGCACCGCCAGGCCCGCCGTCGCCAGCACGACCGCCCCGAAGGCGAGCCCCGCGCCGCGTAGCTTGCCGGCGCTCTTGAGCACGACCCCGGGGAACTTCACCTCGCTGCGACGCGCGAGCCGCACCAGGACGATCGCGAAGTAGCCGAAGCACGCCGCGATCCCGACCGACAGCAGGAAGTCCCCCTCCTGCCGCCAGCCGCGCCACGCGAAGTAGGCGAAGAGTCCGGCCGCGAGCCCCGTGAACTCCTCGACGAACGGGAGCTTCTTCGGGCCGCCCTTGCGCTTCTCCTGCCGCGGCTTCGCGCCGAGCGCGGGCTTGCCGAAGCCGAAATACAGCGCGTCCTCCGGGCAGACCGACACGCAGTCCATGCACTTCATGCAGCCCGAGTCGACGACCATGCCATAGTCGTGGACCTCGCGCGACACGTCCACGTTCGACGTGCACGAGAGGGTGCAGTGGCCGCACTGCACGCAGTCGTCGGTGACGCGGATGCGGCCGGGCGCGACCCGGTCCGCGGCGTAGAAGAGGGCTCCGTACGGGCACGCGTAGGTGCAGAAGCCCTTCGCGCCGAGGAAGTAGACGCAGGCGAAGCCCGCGACGAAGAAGATGAACAGCGCCCAGGGGAGCGAGTCGGTGAACGTCTCCCAGAGGTTCGAGCTCGACATCTCGACCGCGCGCACGGCGAACGAATCGCCGGTCCACAGGCGGTAGACCGCGGGCCAGAAGAACATGTACGCGCCGCCCAGGAACGGGATGAGCGCCATCCAGCGCGAGCGCAGCGGGCGCGGGCGCAGTCCGACCTTGATGAGCAGCGAGCGGCTGAGGTCCTGCAGCGCGACGACGTGGCACGCCCAGCCGCAGAACCAGCGGCCGAGGATCAGCGTCGAGAGGATCGTGAGCCCGAAGAAGATCAGGCCCGCGTTCACGACGGAGTACTTGGCGAACTCCATCGCCTCGGACGGCTCGAGCGGCGACACGGTCGAGCCCGTCGACAGCCAGTGCGCGACGTGGATCGCGATCAGGAGGTGGATCCCGATCAGGACGGCGGCGCGCCAGCGGGTCGCCTTGGACTTCTGGGGCGTGCGGCGGCCGGGGGGCGGGGCCGGGGCGTCGTGGGTGGTCGCTGCCATGCGTGGGGCGCGGGTCAGTAGTGCGGCGGCCGGTCGTCCTCGAGCGTGCGCGGGCCGCCCTCGGCGGCGTCACCGGATCCCGCGGAGGACTGGACCTTGGCGCGCAGCTCGCGCACTTCGCGCTGGAGGGAGTCGAGCTCGAGCTGCTGCTCGGCGACGACGCGCCCGAGCTGCTCGAGCTCGCGCTCCTGGAAGGCGATGCGCTCCTCCAGATCGATGCGGCCGCGGCTCTCCATGGCGGGGAGTGTAGCCACGGCGAAGGGGCCGCGGCAGCGGTCGCCCCGCGCGCCTCGACCCCGAGCCCGCGCGTGCACACGTGCGACTGCGATTCGATCGCATCGGCGCGCGCTGGAGGCGCGTCGACGGCGGCATTCGACCGCCCCCGATCCCGTACCATCTTTCGCGACTTTCGATCCCACACCGGGCCATTTCGGTCCCACTACGGGGTCTCGAGTTCCACTCGGGTGCCCTCCGACCCACGGAGCACCCGATACCTCTCCCACGCAGAACGCCGCGCCCACGCCCGCGGGCAGGAGCGACACCTTGAGCCACCCCATCATCGACGCCGAGACCGTCCACCCGGTCCTCAACGACATCCTCCGAGCCGAGCTCGCCGGGGTCGTCCGCTACACCCACTACGCGCTCGTGATCACGGGCCCGAACCGGATCCCGCTCGTCGACTTCATGCGGGCGCAGGCGACCGAGTCCCTCGACCACGCCCAGCAGGTCGGCGAGATCATGACGGGCCTCGGCGGCCACCCCGACCAGGGCATCGCCGACATCGAGGAGTCCCACGACCACTCGATCGAGACCATCCTCGTCGAGTCCATCGCGCACGAGCGGCGCGCGCTCGACCTGTACCGCGACCTCCTCGGCCTCGTCGAGGGCAAGTCCATCTACCTCGAGGAGTACGCCCGCGGCCAGATCGGCGCCGAGGAGCAGCACGTCATCGAGATGAACAAGCTCCTGCGCGACTACAGCATTGACTGAACGCGCGAGCGAGGGTGCGAACGGCGCGCGGCCCGAGGTGGGTCTGTGCGTCGGGAAGGACTGCAGGAAGCACGGAGACTTCGGCCCGCTGAGGGCCGAGCTCCGGGCCTCGTGCGACGTGCTCGACTTGCCCTGCCTCGACCTGTGCAAGGGCCCGGTCGTCGTCGTGGACCCGCGGTCCGACAAGGCCTGCCCCTACGCGCGGCTCAGGAAACCGAAGCTGCAGCGCGACGCGGCGGAGCGCGCCGCCGGCGGAGCGGAGTCCGACCGTCTGAAGAAGGCGCGTGTGCGCGGCCGCAAACGCGAAAAGATGCTGAAGCGGCTGCGCCGAGCGCTGAAGCGTTAGTGCAGATACGGTGCCAGGATCACCAGCAGCTTGAGAAGCAGCCGGGGTCGTCCATGGAATGGGCGACCCCGGCTGCTTCTCAAGCTGCTGGTGATCCTGGCACCGTATCTGCACTAACGCTTCAGCGCTCGGCGCAGCCGCTTCAGCATCTTTTCGCGTTTGCGGCCGCGCACACGCGCCT
>JBCBNC010000072.1:0-14782 GCA_039821985.1 Planctomycetota bacterium | reverse complement strand
GGACGTCCCTGGCCGCTCTCCGTGCAGGCGGTGATCCTGACACCGTATCTGCGCACCGTATCTGCAATCAGATGAACGGGATCGACACGCCGTTCGTGAAGTTCGACGTCGGGCCCATCGGGTTCACGTCGCGGTGCCACGCCTGCCAGCTCCACGTCTCGCCCGGCATGACGGTCTCGATGCTCATCGGCTGCGGGATCGTCTGCAGGTCGATGACGAGTCCAGCCTCGCCCATCGGGTCGGCCTGCCAGATCTGGCTCAGGTCCTGGTAGCGGCCGATCTGCCCGTTCAGGCAGAGGTTGCCGTCACCGACCGGCACCGGCGTGCCGAACGTGCGCGACACGACGAAGATGCCGAACTGCCCCGCGGGCACGGAGCTGACGCGCAGCTCGACGTCGTTGTTCGCGACGAGCGCGCTGCCGAGCGCGTGGATCTCGCCCGGGACACCCGTGCTGTTCGGGTTCGCGGCGCAGAACGGCGAGCCGAGGACGCCCGGGCCGCCGCCGCCCGCCGGGATCAGCTGGAAGCCGTTGATCGAGTCGAACTCCGTCGCGACGTCGACCGAGATCACGATCGTGCCGGGGGCGCCGACGGAGACAGTGTGGAGGGCGTGCGTCGTGCCGAGCACGTAACCCGCGGCGAAATCGCCGCCGACGATCTGCGAGCCGCTGGCCGACGCGGCGACATCCACGAAGGTCTCGTACGTGTCGTCGTCCGGAGCGATCGCGTACGTGTAGACGTCGTAGTTGCCCGCCGGCAGGTTGCTGAACGTGATCGTTCCCGCGCCGTCGAAGAAGATGCAGTCCTCGAGGAGCGCCGCGTCGTCGCCGGACATCAGCGCGTTGTCGAAGTCGACGCTGGCGATGTTGTTGGCCCCGCCGTCGAGCGCGAGCTCGACCATCGTCGGGTTGCCATTCGCGTCCATGAGCGGACCGGAGTTGAACGTGGTCCCGATGACGCCTGCGGTGTCGACCTCGTTCCACATGCCGGGCAGGTTCGCCGCGCCGCCGAAGGTGGGCGGCGGGGTCCCCGTCGTTCCGAAGTTGGTGTCGGTCAGGTCGACGTAGATCGACGGCACCTGCGCGGCGGCGGTCGCGGCGGAGCCGAGGAGCAGGGCGGGTGCGAGGAGGATGAGCTTCATTTGGATGGGGCAGAGTTCGAGAAGGAGGCCCGTGTGCAGGGGCGGTACTCCGGACGGAGCGTCGCACCGGAAGGTGCCACAATTCCCCGCGAGCGGGCGCTGGCCCCTCACGCCGCCCCTAGATTCTTTTGCGCGCGGGCCCGATCGCGGACCGCCGCGCACCTCCTCGATCCGACCCCGTACGCCGTGCAGATCCCCCGCCCCGCCCTTCCGCCGCACCGCGTCCTGATGGGGCCAGGGCCGTCCGACGTCGACCCGGCCGTGCTCGCGGCGCTCTCGCGCCCCACGCTGGGACACCTGGACCCCGCTTTCGTCGACCTCATGGAAGAGGTCCGGGCGATGCTCCGTGCGGTGTACCGGACGGACAACGACGTCTCGGTTCCGATCTCGGGTACGGGCTCGGCCGGGATGGAAACCTGCATCGCCAATCTCGTCGAGCCCGGCGACCGCGTACTCGTCGGCGTCCACGGCGTCTTCGGCGGGCGCATGGCCGAGGTCGCGCGGCGCGCCGGCGCCGAGGTGACCGAGGTCCACGGCGAGTGGGGCCGGGCGCTCGACCCGGAGGCGCTCCGCAAAGCCGCGGAGCACGACCGCTACGACCTCGTCGGCGTCGTCCACGCGGAGACGTCGACCGGGGTCCTGCAGAGGATCCCGCCCATCCGGGAGGTCGCCGACGAGCTCGGTGCCCTCCTGCTCGTCGACTGCGTGACCTCGCTGACCGGGCACGCCGTCGAGGTGGACGGGTGGGGGATCGACGCCGCGTACTCGGGCACGCAGAAGTGCCTGTCGTGCCCGCCCGGGCTGTCGCCGGTCACGTTCGGTCCGCGCGCGGTCGAGCGCCTCGGGAAGCGCGAGCGCCCGGTCCAGTCGTGGTACCTCGACCTGTCACTGATCGGCGGGTACTGGAGCCCCGAGGCGGGCGGCGCGCCGCGCAGCTACCACCACACGGCGCCGATCAACATGCTCTACGCGCTGCACGAGGCGCTGCGCCTCGCGCTCGAGGAGGGCCTCCGCCCGCGGTTCGAGCGCCATGCGAAGAACGCGGCCCACCTGCGCGCTGGACTCCGTGACCTCGGCCTGGAGCTCCCTGTCCCCGGCGCCGAGCGCCTCAACCCGCTCACCGTGGTGACCATCCCCGACGGCGTCGACGACGCCCGTGTGCGGACCGAGCTGCTCGAACGCTTCGGCCTGGAGATCGGGGGCGGCCTCGGACCGATGAAGGGCAAGGTCTGGAGGATCGGGCTGATGGGTGCGGGGTCGACGGAGCGCAACGTGGCGCTCTGCCTTGCCGCGCTACGCGACGTGCTCTGAGCGCGGCGCTGCCAGGGGCCCCGACGCCCCGGATCGACGCCCGGTCCCGGCTACCCTCTGGCGTGAGCGCGGGATCACTCCACCGCGGCGTCCAGCGGGCCGGATCCCGGCCGTTCGCGCCTCGAATCGGCCCCCCTCGAATCGCTACGGTGTGCCTCCGGGCGGCGCGGGCGGGGGGCTCGCGCGCTCGGCGGCCGCGTGCACTCCTCGGATGGACGGCGCGGCGGCCGCTCCGACGCGCACGACGCGCACGCCAGAGAAGAGAGCCGCACGATGAGCATCGCAGGGTTTGTGGGCGGGGATCGGACCGCAGCAGGGGAGTTCTCGACCGCACGGGAGTCTTCGCATCGATGGGAGCGCCGCGCGCTGGCAGGGCTCGTGGCCGCGCTCGTCGCAGGTCTGTTCGTCGCCGGCTGCGGCAGCAGCAAGCTCGGGGACCGCGACAGCAACAGCGGCGGCGGCTCGTCGTCGCCCGCGACGATCTTCCTGCAGGACCCGAACGCACGCGTTGACCTGCCCGGCCGGGTCAGCGTCTTCCTCCGCGTGGAGAACGGCGACGGCTCGCCCGCAGTCGGCCTGACCGGCGCCGACTTCAGCCTCTGGGAGGACTCCATCCTCGTCAGCCAGACGGAGAGCTTCCAGGAGGTCCGCCCGCAGCCCCAGCGCTTCCGCAACCTCCTGCACCTGATCATCGACCGCAGCAACAGCGTGGTGTCGTCAGGCAGCGCCGAGCGCGTCCGCGAGAGCGCCGAGGCGTTCGTCGACCTGCTCCTGCCCGTCGAGGTCGCGACGAGCTCGACGTTCATCAAGATCAGCTGGTTCGACGGACAGCCGAACCTGCACGCGATCCCCGGGCACGACATCGGGTACTCGAACGACCGTTCGGCGCTGCTCGCGGCGCTCGCGGACCTCGACGACGAGCCGCCGCTGAACGCGTCGACGAACCTGTACGGCGCGGTCGCGCAGGCGCTCGACGATCTCGACGCGGAGGAGCAGACCGTGCTCGAAGTGCCGAACCGCGCGCTCGGGCTCGTGACGTTCACCGATGGGACGCACCAGGCGGGCGGCGACCTGACGCCGTCCGACCTGATCGCGCGCATCGACGGCCAGAGCATGGCCGGCACGCCGTTCAGCGCGTTCACGATCGGCGTCGGCGCCGAGATTGACCCGACCATCCTCGCGGCGCTGGGCCCGAACGGCGCCGTCGCGGCCGCCGACTTCGACGTCCTCGGCGAGGCGTTCCTGTCCGTGGGCGGCCGGGTCTCCGACCTCGCCAACAGCTTCTACGACCTGAGCTACTGCTCGCCGAAGACGCAAGGGGACCAGGAGCTCACGATCGGCTTCAACGGCGTGCCCGCTGCTTCCGAGGCGCTCACGTTCAGCGCCGACGGATTCGGCGCCGGCTGCGCGTTCCTCGACACCGTCGAGCACGACGGCCTCGCCGCGCCCGAGGAGTCGTTCCACGCGACGGACGCGGTCGAACTCAACGGCGGCGAGGTCGTGGTCGTCGGCTGGCGCAGCGCCGGCTGCAACGGGCCGGGCTGCGGCGACCCCGCCCGCGCCGTGGTGATGCGCCTCCTCGCGAGCGACGCAGAGGCGGCGCCGGGGGACGTCCAGGACGGGCGCCTGGACCCGTCGTTCGGCGACGGCGGTTCGCTCCTGCTCGAGCCACTCACCGGCGGCGCGGAGGTCAGCGGTGCGACGTCCCTCGTCGTCGATCCGGCGACCGGCGAGCTGCTCGTCGGAGGCTGGTCGCGGACCAGCGCGCAGAGTGGCTTCTCCGCGGCGACGGTCTGGCGCGTGGCGCCCGACGGCGGTGCGGCGACGCGCGTGATGCTGCCCTCCGAGGGCGGCGCCGACGAGGCGATCACGGACCTCGTGCGCACCGACGCCGGCGACCTGGTCGCGGGCGGCTGCCGCGGGATCGGCACGACGCGCTCGTTTGCGCTGTGGCGCCTCTTCCCGACGCTCGACGTCGACACGTCGTTCGGCGTCGACGGTCGCGTGCTCGAGCCCGCGCTCCCCGAGCCCGGCGTGCTCGGCGTCGAGTCGCTCGTCCTGGGCGGCGGCGACCGCGTCTACGCCGTGGGCGAAGCGGACCAGCGCGTGCGCGTCCTCGCGCGCGACGTCGTCAATGGAGCGCCGGTCCTCGCGTTCGGCGGCGACGGCGCGGTCGACGCGGTCCGCAGCTTCGACGGCGGGACCTACTTCTGCACGCCGCGCGCAGCGGCGCTCGACGGCACGGGGCGCCTCGTCGTCGCGGGTTCGTACGTAGACATCGCCTTCGGCGCACCGCGCGCACAGCCGGCCGTCTGGCGGATCCTCGACACGGGCGAGCCCGACGCGGACTTCCACGGCAGCCAGTCGTCCCCCTCGTTCGGCACCGGCGTCGTGACTCTGCGCTCGGGTTCGACGAACGACGAGGACCGCGACTTCGGACGGAACACCGTCCTCGAGGACGTGACGCTCGCGCCGGATGGGACCGTCCTCGCGACGGGCTGGCGCGACAACCGAGAGGGCCACACCGACATGGTCACGCTGGCGTTCCGCGACGACGGAGTCTCGCAGGGCGGCTACAACATCGTCGGATTCGTGATCCACGACGGCGCGAGCGCGGACGACTCGTTCGACGAGGGCGCGCTGGTGCGCGTGCTCGACAGCGGCGCGGTCTGGGTCGTCGGCGGCTCCCGGCCTCCGAAGGCGATGCCGAGCTCGCCGCTGCCCGCAGAGAGCCCGCTGGTGTGGGTCGACCGCGACCCGGCCCGCGCATTCGCGCCGCTGGCCGACGACGACTGACCCACCGATGGCGAGCGCCTACGAGCCCGCGGGGGATCTGCCCCGCGGCGCGCGCTTCCTCCTGCGGGCGACCGAGCGGCTGCACGCGTACGGGACGCCGGCGCACCGCCTCGAGCGCGTCGTGACCGAGTTTGCGGCGCGCTTCGACCTGCGCGTCCAGGTGTTCTCGACGCCGACATCGATCTTCGTCGGCATGGCGCCGGGGGAGGGCGAGCGCGAGGACGTGCACCTCATCCGCGTCGAGCCCGGCGGCGTCGACCTCGGGCGTCTCGTCGAGCTCGACGAGCTGATGGAGGGGGCGCTGGCCGGCACGGTGACACCGGACGAGGCGTACGCCCTGCTCGACGAGTACGAGCACGCGTCCGCCCGCGGCTCGCTCGGCCTGCAGCTCGTCGGTCACGCGCTCGCCGCAGGGACGGCGGCGATGTTCTTCGGCGGAGGCCTCGCCGACGTCGGTCTGTCCGCGGGGATCGGTGCGTTGATCGCGCTCGTCGCGACGGCGGCGCATCGGCGCGAGGGTGCCGCGAGCATTCTTGACCCGCTCGCGGCGTTCCTGGCGGCGGCGGTCGCGTTCGCCGCGGCGTCCCTGTCCGACGGACAGGTCGATGCGCGCATCGTCTCGATCGCGTCGATCATCGTGATCGTTCCGGGCCTGTCGCTGACGGTCGCGTTCGTCGAGCTCGCGACGCGTCACCTCGCGTCGGGCACGGCGCGCCTGGCGGGCTCGATCACGGCGTTCCTCACGATCGCCTTCGGTGCTCTGCTCGGGCGCCTCGTCGTGCGGCGAGGCCTCGGTCTCGAGCTCCCGACCGACGAAGCGACGCGCGTCGCGCACGCGGGCACCGCATGGCTGGGATCGCTCCCTGCGCTCGCGGTCGGGCTCGTTCTCGCCTCGATCGGCTTCGCGATCCTGTTCCGCGTGCGGCGCTCGGAGCTCATGGCCGTGGTCGGAGGCTCCGCGCTGGGCTTCGCGGCTGCACGCACCGCGGGAGCGCTCGTGAGCGGAGACACGCCGGAGGCCGCCGTCGAGGGCGCCGCGATGGCGGCTTTCGCCGGCGCGCTCGCCGTGGGGCTCTTCTCGAACGCCTACGCGCGCTTCAAGGACCGTCCCGCGACGGTACCGCTCGTGCCGGGCCTGCTCGTGCTCGTTCCGGGCTCGGTGGGCTACCGCGCGCTGAGCGCGTTCACGGAGCGCGACGCGCTGGTCGGCATCGACGGCGCGTTCCAGGTGCTGTTGCTCGCGGCGGCGCTCGTCGGCGGCCTCCTGGCCGCGAACGCGCTGCTGCCGCCGCGCCGGATCCTGTAGTCGTCCGGATCACGCCCTCGCAGGACACGCGCGCGCTTGCGCTAACGTCTGCTGCATGGACGAGCTGCTCGAGGAGATCCGAGGCTGTCGCATCTGCGCGGACCACCTCGAGGCCGGTGTCCGTCCCATCGTCCAGGCGAGCCCCACCGCGCGGATCCTGATCGCGGGGCAGGCGCCCGGGCGACGCGTCCACGAGAGCGGCGTCCCGTTCGACGATCCCAGCGGAGAGCGGCTCCGTGAGTGGATGGGGGTGACGCGCGACGAGTTTTACGACCCGCGCAGGATCGCCATCGTCCCGATGGGCTTCTGCTTCCCTGGAACGGGCGAGTCCGGCGATCTGCCGCCGCGGCCGGAGTGCGCCGAGACCTGGAGGGAGCGTCTGCTGGCCGAGCTCACGCGTGTGGAGCTGACGCTCGTCATCGGCAAGTACGCCATGCAGTGGCACCTGGGGAGCGGCTCGGCGAGCGTCACGGCAACCGTCAAGGACTGGCGCAGCCACGGCCCGGATCGGATCGCGCTGCCGCACCCGAGCCCACGCAACAACATCTGGCTGCGCCGCAACCCGTGGTTCGAGGACGAGGTCCTGCCCCGGCTGCGGCAGCGTGTGGGTCAGGCGCTCGAGTCCTCCGGGCGGTAGTTCGTCGCCGACGCCGCTCGCCGCATCAGGCGAGCGTCCCGACCAGCCGCCGCGCGGAGTCCAGCGCCGCCTTCGCGTGCCGCGGCGCGAGGCGCAGCGGGTGCAGCGACGCGTGGTTGAAGTAGAGGCCGACGACGCCCGACGCCACGGACCACGCCGTGCGCGCGTCGGTCCCGGGGTGCTCCTTGCGCAGGACCGCGCGCACGGCGTCGACCGTCGCCTCGACGAGCTCGGCCATGGGCCCGCGCACCCCATCGTCCGTCTCCGACGCGGCGATCAGCGCCTCGACCACGACCACGTTGCGGAAGTCCTCGGCCGACGGCTCCGCGAAGAGCGCACTCAGGAGGGATTCGACCGCGTCCGGACCGTCCAGCGAACGCACGAGCGCCCGCAGTTCGCCGCGGTAACGTTCGGTCAGGCGCGTCGCCATCGCACGCACGAGCTCGTCCCGGTTGCCCACGTAGTGGCGCAGGATGCTGCGCTTCACGCCGGCTTCCTGCGCGACGAGCTCGAGCGAGGTCCCGCCCAGCCCGTGCGCCGCCACGCAGCGCTCCATGGCATCCAGGATCTGGGCGGTGCGCTCACGAACCAGCGATTTCCTCGGCATGCACTCGGTCCTCGTCCGTAGATTGTCGAGTTCGACAATTTTGGCCCACCCGCGCGCTGTCGTCAAGGCGCGCGTCCCGCGCCGCGATCGACCCATGCACATCCGCTCTTCACGAATCGGTCCCTGCGCCGCAGCGCCCGTCCCGTCCCGGCTGGTCGCGGCGTCGCTCGCCGCAGCATCTCTGGGTCTCGTGCTGTTGGGCGCAGGCGCTGCTCCCGCGGCCGCCCAGAGGTCGAAACCAGCGACTGCCCAGCGCGAGGTGCGTCCGAGGAGCGACGAGGAAGTGTCGTACTCGAACGACATCGGCCCTCTCGTGCGTACCTACTGCACGACCTGCCACAGCGGCGCAAAGCCGGCGGCGGGCCTCGCGCTGGGCACGTACGGCGCCGTGCGCGAGGAGGTCGAGCTCGGCGAGCTCCTTGCGCGCATCGCCGACGGGGACGATCCGATGCCGCCTGCGGGTCTCATGTCCGAGCGCCAGCGCGGCCTCTTCGATGCATGGGTGAAGGGCGGCTTCGTCGAGCAGGGAGACCCGGAGAGAGCCGTGGAGTACGAACCGTTCGAACCGCCCGAGCTCACGCCCGTCGACGTTGAGAACGGCGGCCGCGACTTCCTCGAGAGGCTGCAGGGACACTGGGTCGGCGACATGAGCCTGATGGGCAGCGAGCTGCCCTGGTTCGCGTGGGACTACCGCGCGATCTCACCGAACCACGTGCACGCGATCTTCGAGGGCGGCACGCTCGGCAACCTCTTCACGTCGTTCTTCGCTGCGGACTTCCGCGGTACGCGCACCGTGATGGCGCGCAACGGTGGGCTCCTCAACGGGATCTACCGCACGAGCTATTTCGTGCTCGACCGGGTGTCGCGAGACGGGGCGACGACCGAGTACCGGCTCGTCGACGCGTACGGCGGCGCCGACATCATGTGGATGAGCCTCGCCTTCACCGACGACCGGCTCGAGTTCCTCTCGTACACGAGCCGCTTCGGCCTGGCTGGCCCGCCCTCGCGGCACATGCGGTTCACCGGCACGCGGCGACACCCTGAGCTCGCCGAGGCCGCGGCGAAGGCGGTCGGGTTCCCGGGGGAGGGGATCGAGCGCCGCTTCCCCGACGGCCTGCCGCTGCCCGACTGGGGCGCCGGCGTTCCGGTGACCTCCTACAGCTACGTGTGGGAGGAGCCCGGCCTCGGCGTCGAGGCCCTCGGTCGCCGCTCCGGCGATCCGATCCGCATCGACCAGATGCCGCACCTCGCGCAGCTCGACGTTGCGGTGACGCGCGCGGCAGGCCTCGAGGAGACGCCGCTCGAGGTGTACCTCTCGCGCGACCCGCTGACGGACGCGGAGGGGAAGCTGCGGATGCGCCGCGGCTTCGTCGACCCGGACGCGTTCGACGGGATCCTGATGTTCTCCCAGCTCACGGCGGGCGAGGACGGGATGACGTTCACGTACCTGCACCCGGGTCGGTACTTCTTGACGGTCGTCGCCGACGTGAACGGCGACGGGTACCCGTCGAGAGAAGACGTGTCGTCCCGGAGCGTGGAGGTCGAGATCGCGCCCCAGGCGACGGCGCGAGCGCAGATACGGTGCCAGGATCACCAGCAGCACTAGGAGCGGCCAGGGTCGTCCATCAAATGGACGACCCTGGCCGCGCCTAGTGCTGCTGGTGATCCTGGCACCGTATCTGCGCTCGGTCAGGCCAGCGCTTCGGTCACCACGTGCCCGTGCACGTCGGTGAGGCGCATTTCGCGGCCGCCGAACGGCACCGTCAGGCGCGTGTGGTCGACGCCGAGCAGGTGCAGCATCGTCGCGTGCAGGTCGTGGATCTCGAGCGGGCGTTCGACGGCCTTGTAGCCGTACTCGTCGGTCGCGCCGATCACGGTGCCGCCGCGCGTCCCGCCGCCGGCCATCCACATGCTGAAGCCGTACGGGTTGTGGTCGCGGCCGTCCTTGCCCTGGGCGAACGGCGTGCGGCCGAACTCGGCGCACCAGACGACGAGCGTCGAGTCGAGGAGGCCGCGCGAGCGCAGGTCCTTCAGAAGGCCGCCGATCGGCTGGTCCACGGCGCGCGCGTTGCGCTCGTGTCCGTCGCGGAGACCCGTGTGTTGGTCCCAGCGGTCCACGCCGGAGATCGGCGGGCAGGTCAGCTCGATGAAGCGCACGCCGCGCTCGACGAGGCGACGCGCGACGAGGCACTGCATCGCGAACGTGCGCGTGTGCTCGTCCTCGGCGTCGAGGCCGTAGAGGTCGCGCGTCGCCTTGGTCTCGCCGTCGATCGCCATGAGGTCCGGCACCGCCGACTGCATGCGGTACGCGAGCTCGTAGTTCTTGATCGCCGACTCGATCGCGTCGACCTCGCCCGTGCGACGCACGAACTCGGCGTCGAGCTGGTCCATCAGGTCGAGCTTCGCGCGCTGGAGACCGTCGCGCTCCTCGCTCGGGGAGATGTTCGCGACGGGCTCTTCGCTCGCCAGGAACGTCGTGCCCTGGTGCGTCGCGGGCAGGAACCCGGAGCCGAAGCAGCCGAGGCCACCCGGCGGGATCCGGCCGCCGTTGAGCACGACAAAGCCGGGCAGGTCGTCCGCCTCCGACCCGAGGCCGTAGCTCGTCCACGCGCCCATCGACGGCCGGCCGAGCAGGCCCAGCCCCGTGTGCAGGAAGTAGTTCGCGTTCGTGTGCTCGGTGAACTGCGACGTCATCGAGCGCACGACGCAGAGCTCGTCCGCGCAGCCCCCGACGTGGGGGAACAGCGAGCTGACCTCGAGGCCGGACTCGCCGTAGCGCGTGAACTCCCAGGGGGAGCCGAGCGTGGCGCCGTTGTCCTCGAACTGCGTGCGCTCCTTCTTCATCCCGAACGGCTGGCCGTCCTCTGCGCGCAGTCGCGGCTTGGGATCGAACGTGTCGACCGCCGACGGGCCTCCGTCCATGTAGAGGAAGATGACGCTCTTCGCGCGCGCGGCGTGGTGGAGGCCGGCGCCGGCGGGCCCGATGCCCGTCGCCCCGGCAGCGGTGGGCGCGGCGCTCTGTGCCTTCGCCCGGGCCGCGCTCTTCTCGCCGAGGAGCGCCGCGAGCGCCACCGATCCGAGGCCGCACGCGCCGTTCCGCAGCAGCTCGCGGCGCGGGAGGCCGGCTCGTCGATTCCGGTTCGGGTGCGTCATTGGATGAACGAGAACTCCTTCGAGTTGAAGACCACGTGGCACAGGTCGGCCCACGGAGCGGCGCCGTCCTCGGACCACTCGGCCAGGAACGCGAGCGCGGCGTCGCGCTCCGACGCCGCCGGCGACCGTCCGTAGGCGAGCCGCCACAGTGCGTCGATGCGGCCCGCGTCGTCCGTGTCGCCGTCGTCCGCGAGCCGCTTGGCCGTCTCCTCGGCCAGCAGCTCGACGAGCGGAGCGTTCATCAGCGCCAAGGACTGCGTCGGCACGTTCGAGCTGTTGCGGCAGCCCTGCGCCGTGAACGGCACCGGAGCGTCGAACACCGCGAAGAACGGGTCGAGGAAGTTCCTGCGCGTCTCCAGGTAGAGGCTGCGGCGCCAGCGGCCGTTCAGCGGCCCCGATTCCTGCGGGCGCCCGCGGCCCGTGAGGAAGGGCGTGAGGTGCTGGGCGACCGACGGTCCGAAGCGCTTCTCGTCGAGTCGCCCGGAAACGGCGAGCATCGCATCCCGGAGCGACTCGCCGTCCAGGCGGCGCGGAGTACGGTGCGAGAGGAGGAGGTTCTCAGGATCCGCGTCGGCCGCGGACGCGCCCGCGCGCCGGTACGCGCGGGAGAGCACGATTTCGCGGATCAGCGCCTTGGGCGACCAGTCGAGCTCGCCGCGCAGCCGAAGCGCCAGGTGATCGAGCAGCTCGGGGTGGGACGGCGGGCGTCCGAGGAGTCCGAAGTCGTCCGCGCTCGCGACGAGGCCGCGGCCGAACAGGTGCACCCAGACGCGGTTCGCCATGACCCGCGCGGTCAGCGGGTTCCCGTCGGACACGATCCAGCGCGCGAGGTCGAGGCGGCCCGAGCCCCTGTCTGGCTGCGCGGGACCGCCGGCGTCGAGGGCCTCGATGAAGCCGCGCGGAGCGGGTTCGGCCGCCTGGCGGTGGTCGCCGCGCACGAGCAGGAACTCGTCCTCGGGCGTTCCCTCCGCCATCGCGACGACGCGGACGGGTTTCGGCAGCGCCTTCGCTGCGCGCCTGAACGCCGCCCGACGTTCCCGAACCTCGGGTGCGTCGACGAGCTCGTTCGCCAGCATCCAGTTGACGAGCGCAGCGCCCCAGGCGTCGCCGTCGCGCGCGCCGGCCAGCGCGGACGCCAGGGCCGCGCGCGTCGCGGCGGGCGCTCCGAACGGCGCGTCGGTCGGAGCCTCGCCGTCGGACGACCAGCGCAGCGAGTCGAGCGCGATCCCGCCCCTCGGGCCCTTGTCGGAGAGCTCGTAGTACGCCCGATGCCCCACGTAGTCCGTCAGGTCGTGCGTGACCCAGTGCCAGCGCTCGGACCCGACCTTCTGCAGGACCCCCTCGAAGAGCACCGGGTTGTGCTCGTCGAGGTGGTAGCCGTCAATGATCAGGCGCGCGCGACCTCGGCCGCGAACGCGCGCGTGCAGGTGCGGCGCCGCGATCTCGAACGTGGGGGAACGCACGGCGCCGCGGAGCGCGGCGGCGTCGCGTCGGGAGTCGAAGCCGGCTGCCTCGAAGAGGGCCGTACCCTCGCCCGGCGCGCGCCATCCGCCAGCACGCACGCGTCCGTCGCCGAACGCCTCGCCGTCGAACCACCAGCCGTCGAGGCCCACGTCGCTCGGGACCGCGGGCGCGGTCTCCTCCGTCCCTCCGAGCAGCGCGACGATCGGGTTCCCGAGGTCGTCGGGGTCGGTGGCCTGGGCGGCCGCGACCCAGCGCTCGAGCTCCCACGCGTCGATCCCGATCTCGTCCGCGACGGCCTCGACGTGCCGAACCGGGCGGTAGGTGTCGAGCGCGCCCTCGTCGGCGAACACGAGCGCGTCGACGCGGACGTTGCCCCAGCCGCCCGTCTCGTCGTCGAACACAACGATGCGCGCCCACGATCCGCGCAGCGCGCGCAGGTCGAGGACCTCGGCCCGCAGCTCGAGCGAGTCGTGCCCCGTGATCTCGATCGCCTCGCCCGTTTCCGGCTCGACGCGCAGCCCCGTCCCGCCCGGGTGGTTGCCGCCGCCGATGAGAAGGTGGAGCTTGTCGTGCTCGACGAGGAATCGAGGGCTCGTGAGGCGCCCCGTGCGCGCGTCCGCCTGACGGGATCCCTCGCCCTCGTACCGCACGTGCGTGTTCGCGAAGGCCGCGCCACGCGCCGTGCGCTTGGACCCCAGGCCGGTCTCGTCCGCCTTCGTCGGCGCTTCGGAGAACGCGTCGCCCTCGACCGTCCAGTTGCCCCAGTCCTCGCCGTCGAACTCCTCGAAGACGAGCGATCGGAGCGTCGGCGTGGTCTCGCCCTCGCGCGGCGTGCCGACGAGCACCTCGCGCACGCCCTCGAGGAGCGCGGGGGCGGTGTCCTGGAGAGCTGCGAGCGTCGGCGCCAGCTCGGTGTCGAGGACGCTCTCCAGCTCGGCACCGAGCCGGCGCAGCTCCTCCGCTCCGTCTGCGATCGCGCCGCCCGGGTCGAGCTGCACGACCCTCCGGCGCGAGCTCTGCAGGTAGCCGGCGAAGCCGTAGTAGTCGGCCTGCGTGATCGCGTCGAACTTGTGGTCGTGGCAGCGCGCGCAGCTGACGGTCGTCGCCATGAACGCCTTCGTGATCACGTCGATCTGGTTGTCGATGCGCTCGAGCTCGTCCTGCCGCACGTCCGTCGGTCCGTGCGTGCCCTGGCCGAGCCACCACGACGCCGTCGCGAGCAGCGTGTCGTCGTGCCCCGTCGCCGGGTCGATCCGACGGTCGTCGAGGAGGTCGCCGGCGACGTGCTCGAGGATCATGCGGTCGAAGCCGACGTCCGCGTCGAACGCGCGCACGACCGCGTCGCGGTACGCCCACGCGCCGGGGATCGGGTAGTCGAACTCGTGGCCGTAGGTCTCGGCGTAGCGGAAGAGATCGAGCCAGTGCCGCGCCCAGCGCTCGCCGAAGTGCGGCGACGCGAGCAGACGGTCGACGGTGCGCTCGACCGCGTCGGGCGTGTCGTCGGCCTCGAACGCGCGGACGTCGTCGGGCGTCGGCGGAAGGCCGACGAGATCGAAGGACAGTCGACGGAGCAGCGTGCGACGGTCGGCGAGGGGCGCGGGCTCGAGGCCGGCGGCCGCGATGCGCGCGTCGACGAAGGCGTCGATCTCCGCGGAGCCGTCCGGTCTCGTGTCCGCCGCGACCGAGCCCACCGCGCTCGATCCCAGCGCGTCATCGGGCGGCGTCGGCACCTCGAGCGGGGCCCACGACCAGTGCGCCTCGTACTCGGCGCCCTGTTCGATCCAGCGCCTCAGAACGTCGACCTCGTCCGGGGTGAGCGGCTCGCCCTTAGGCGGCATACGGTCCCAGTCGTCCTCCGCTGCGACGCGCTCGAGAAGGAGGCTCGCTCCGGCGTCCCCGGGCAGGATCGCGTGGATCCCGGAGCCGTCGAGCTCCGCAACCGCGTGCTCGCGCAGATCGAGGCGCAGCCCGGCTCGCCGCGTCGAAGGATCGAAGCCGTGGCAAGGGAAGCAGCTCCGCGCGAGGATCGGCCGCACTTCCGCGCCGAACGACACGGGCGCGTCGGGCTCGCCTTCGGAGGTCGAGGCGGCGGACGCGGCCAGGAGCGCGAACGCGTGGAGGGGGAGCGATGCCACGAGGCCAGTCTAGCCTCGGATCCCCACGGTGCCCGGCGGCGGCGAGCGCGAGGCGGCCGCAGCCGCCAGCACTGCGACGCGATCGCGCGCTGGACGTCGATCGCGATCCCGAAGGTCGAGTCGCCGAAGTGGAGCGCGCCGCCGACGACCTGTCGCAGGTCGACACCGACGCGGCAGAGCGCAGATACGGTGCCAGGATCACCAGCGGCAGAAGCAGCCAGGGTCGTCCATT
>JBCBNC010000071.1:0-14880 GCA_039821985.1 Planctomycetota bacterium | reverse complement strand
GTTGTCCCGACGTGTCCTCTCCCGATCTCGTGGTGCCGTCCGGTTGACGGCGCGGGGGGTCCCGCGGGGGGTTATCCCCCCCCACCCTTCCCGCACGGGGGGGCGCCGCCTGGCGCCCCACCCCCTTCCTGCATAGGTGGCGGAGAATCACCGCACTCGGTACCCCAGGAGCCGTCAACGGAACGACACCTCGAGCCCGTCCGTGAAGTTCGACGTCGCTCCGGGGTTCACGTCCCGGTGCCAGAGCTGGAACGACCAGGTCTCCCCCGGCGCCACCGACACGAGCCCGGTCGGGATCGGGAGCTGTCCGAGATCCACGTCGAGAGCGATGCGGCCCTCCGGCCCCGAGCTCTTGATCTGGCCCGCCAGGTTGAAGCGCCCGATGTCGCCAGCGAGGCAGATCCGCCCCTGGCTGTTCGGCACCGGGAACGACACGCCCTGCGTGCTCGACACGAGGAAGAAGCCGAACTGCTGAGGCGGCAGGTCCTCGGCCACGAGGAGCACGTCGTTGAAGAAGACGAGGTCCTGACCGACCGCGCGGATCCTCGACGGGAGGCCCGTCGAGTTCGGCACGGCGGGCGTGCAGTACGGCGCGCCGAGAGCCTCGCAGCGGTCGAGGAGCCCGTTCGCGTTCAGGTCGAGGGCCGTTCCAGCAGCGAGCTCGCACGCATCGCCGATCCCGTTCCCATCGCAGTCGAAGAGAATGCCCGCGACAAAGTCGAGGCCGTCGGCGATCCCGTTGGCGTTGCAGTCGGGCTGCTCGTTCCGGTGCCATGCGAACTCGACGCTGCCCCCCGGCGCAGTGGTCCCACCTGCAACTACGAGGTCGTCGGCTCCGTCCCCGTCAATATCGCCGACCGCGACAACCGCCGGAGCGTCCGGTGCCGCCACCTCGATCGGAACGGTGCAGAGGCAGCCAGTGTTCTGGTACAAGCGCACCCGAGCGCTGCCCCTCAGGGCCGAGACAACGTCAACGCGGCCATCCACATCGACATCGGTGGAAGCGAGGCTCGACGCCCCGCTCGCGAAGAGATCGACGATCGTGCCTCCCGAGAAGCTGGCGCCGCCCTCGTTGCGGTAGGAGAGGACCTGGCCGCTCGAAGGGTTCGACGAGAAGGCGACGACGAGGTCGAGGTCTCCGTCCCCGTCCTGGTCGACGGCCGTCACCGACCGCGGCGTTCCGTCGAAGGTCGACACGATGTTCGGCGCCCCGTTGAGTCCCACCCCCGGGAAGGGCTCGTTCCGGATCCACTGGACCGTGTCCGTCTCGCTCACGGTCACCGCGACGTCGTTCGAGCCGTTGCCGTCGAGGTCCGCGATCTCGATGGAGACGTCCCCCATCTGCCCGGTGATCGGGTCCCCCTGCACCTGGAGGATCGATCCCAGCACCGGCGCCCCGGACCCGTCGTTCTCGAGCGCGAAGACGACGGGGGGACTCGCGATGACGAGGTCGTCGTCGCCGTCACCGTCCAGGTCTCCGACCTCGAGAGCGACGACTGCGCCGACGAAAACGCTCGACGGTCCGAAGCCGCCCGAGCCGTCGTTCTCGTACCAGACGAGGCTCCCGGTGCCGTTGAACACGTTGACCGCGCTCCCCGCGACGAGGTCCAGGTCGCCGTCCGCGTCCAGATCGATCGCCCGGACCGAGTTCACCCCGGGCAGCGCGAAGTCGATCACCGCGCTGAAGGGCGTGAACGGGAGCGCGCCGTCCTGGTTGACGACGAGGACGATTTCGGAGCCTGCGGCGTACACGAGGTCGTTCCGCCCGTCGCCCGTCAGGTCTGCGATGCACAGGTCCACGGGGACCGAGGACGCAAACAGTGGCTGCGCGGGCCCGAAGGGCGACTGCTGCGCGGGCGTCGCGGCGACGAGTCCGGCGCCGGAGGCGAGGAGGCAGAAGATGTGGGGACGATTCAGCATGGGAGTCTTCTGTGGGGAGTTGGGCGCGAGCCGTGGCCGGCTCGCGCGAGGAAGGAGTTCGCTCAGCGGGCCGGCCCCAGCGCGGACAGCGGTACACCGACGCCGCCGATGCGCGCGGCCGAACCGGTCGACCGGTCGACGCGGTAGAGGTCGCCGCCCTCCGTTCCGAGGATCAGCGCGTCCGTGGCTGCATCGAACGTGAGTCCCGTCGGCACCCCGGCGATGCCGAGGGGGCCGACCTCGGTCCGTGCGCCCGTCGAGACGTCGACCGTGTGCAGGCGAAGCGCCGTCGAGTCGACCGCCCAAGCCATCCCCGTCGGGCCACAGGCGAGCGCCTGGATCTCGACGCCCGAGGCGCCGCCGATCTGCGTGCCCTGGCCCGTCGCCGGATCGATCCGTGCGAAGAGCGTCTGCCCCTGGTCGATCGCGAAGCCGTAGAGGAAGCCGGTCGCACCGGAGTGCGCGAGAGACGTAACGCCCTCGAGTCCGATCTCGCCGATGAAGAGCGCGCTCCCGCTCTCCTCGAGCTCGAACAGCCGGTCGCGCTCCACCGCGTAGGTCACCCCGGCGCCGACGTCGCGGGCGAGTCCCTCCGGCGGATCGATACCGACGCCACCCACGTTGCGCCCGGTCCACGTCCCGGGCTCGATCTCCATCAGCACTCCCCGGTTGGTGTCGACGGAATAGAGGCGTCCGTTCGTCGACGAGTACGCAAGTGAACCCAGGGAGGCGTGTGGGAACTCGGAGAGGCTGTCCGTGACGCCGCTGATCGGGTCGATCGCGAACAGCTCCTCGGCCTGCGCGCCGAGGAGGTTCCCGCCGCCGTCGAAGGCGATGGTGGCCGCCTCGCGGTCGAGCGTCGCGACCAGCGTTCCCTGACCGGTCGCGGTGTCCAGCCGGACGAGGCTCCGCGAGGAACGCTCCACGCCGAAGAGCTCGGCCCCTGGACCGAACGCGAGGCCGCTGATCTCGGAGAAGCCCGAGGCGCCGACCACGGCCACGTCCCCGCTCACCGGGTCGATCGAGACGAGGTCGCCCGAGCCGAAGCGGGCGGAGTAGAGCAAGCGCTGCATCGGATCGAGCGCGAGCCCCGACAGCGGCTCGGGCCCGAGCGACGCGACGGTACGCCCTCGCCCCGTCGCTGGATCGATCACGAGGACCCGCCGGGAGGAGCCATCGAGGGCGAAGAGCTGACCGGACAGAGGGTCCGGAGCGAGACTGCCGATGAAGCCGAACGCGCCGCCGCCCACGGGCTCCGTCAGGAGTCCGAGACCGGGGACGTTCGCGATGCGCAGGAGCATCCCGGACCCCTCGTCGTACCCGAAGAAGACGTCGCGCAGGGGGTCGTACGCGAGCGACGCGACGTCCTCGTATGGGATGCATACGGGCGACCCGTCGGCTTCGAGGGTGATCGGCGAGATCGCCTGGAGCCTCGCGCCGAGCAGCGCGCCGAGGCTGCAGCTCTCGCTGCGCACGACCCACAGAGCGCCCGACGCGTCGAAGACCATGCCGCCCGCCCCCACGGCCATCTCGCCCTCGAGCGTCGCCGCGCCCGTGGCGGTGTCGATGCGGAAGAGGCTCCGGTTGATCGTCGCGCCGAAGAGCGCGCCGCTCGCCGGGTCGAAGGCCAGGGAGTCGATCGAGTCACTGCCGAGCGGCCCGATCTCGGTCGCGCGGCCCGTCGCCGCGTCGATCGAGACGAGACTCCGGCTCGGGAAGCCGGTCGCCGAATAGAGCGTGCCGGTCGCCGCGTCGAGCGCGAGCGAACCGAAGGAGGTGCTGCTCGGGACCGGACCGTCGAAGCGGATCGGCGCGATCGGCGACTGGTCGCCGGTCATGGGGTCGACACGCACGAGCTCGATCGCCCTCGCGTCGATGCCGATGAGCGTGTCGCTGCTCGTGTCGTAGGTCAGTCCCGCGATCTGGTTCCAGCCGACCGTGCCCGCCGTCGTGGTGCGCTCCGCGGCGGCGGTCGCTGTGTCGATCCGGAGGAGCGCGCGCGCGCCGCCGTGCGCGCCGAGGACGGCGCTCTCCGTCCCGGCGGGGTCCCCGGACGAGTCCGAGGAGGAGCTGCTGCACGCGGCGAGGGAGAGGAGGAGTCCCAGAGGCGCGAGGAGCAGCCAGGGGCGTGTGGGGGACGGATTCGGCATGGCGACGGGGGGAGTTGGGGCGCGCCCCGCGCCGCAGGAGCGACGGAGGCCCAGCGGTGCGACCGGAGCTCCGCCTCCCTGGAGCCATCTCCGGGCGCGGGGTCGGAACCGCTGTCAGGGGGGCTCCCGTGGAGCGGCTCCGCACTCCCCGCCCATTCCCGGGAAAAGCGCGACGGGTACCGAGTGCGGTGATTCTCCGCCAGCGACGCCGCCACCCCCGCGTACTCCGGGTCACCGAACACGTTCGTCCGCTCGTCCGGGTCTTGCGCGAGGTCGTAGAGCTCCCACGCGTCGAGCTCCGGGAAGCGCAGCAGCTTGTGCGTTGCCGTGCGCACGCCGTGGTGCTTCGGAACCTGGTGCGGTCCCGGGAACTCGCCGTAGCGGTAGTAGATGGCGTCGCGCCAGTCCGCCGGAACCTCACCGCCGAGCATCGGCAGCAGCGAGCGTCCGTGCATGTCGCGCGGCGCGTCGAGGCCGGCGAGCTCGAGGAACAGCGGCGCGTAGTCGATGTTCTGGACGAGCGCGTCGACCACGGTCCCCGGCGCGACCCGCGCGGGCCAGCGCACGATGAAGGGCATCGTGAGCGACTCCTCGTACATCCAGCGCTTGTCGTACCAGCCGTGGTCGCCGAGGTAGAAGCCCTGGTCCGAGCAGTAGATGACGACCGTGTTCTCGGCGAGGCCGTTCTCCTCGAGCCACGCGGTCAGGCGCCCGACGCTGTCGTCGACGCCGCGGACGCAGCGCAGGTAGTTCTTGAGGTAGCGCTGGAAGCGCCAGCGCACGAGCGCGTCGCCATCGGGAGGATCCGCGTGGAAGGCGCGGTTGCGCGGCTCGAAGGCGGCGTCCCACGCGGCGCGCTGTGCGTCCGTCATGCGCTCGCGGTTGTTGCGCCCGGCGCGCGCGAGCCAGCCTCCCTCGTCCGGCAGCGTTCCGTCCTCGTCCGTGATCTGGAGGTCGTAGAACGGCGCCATGTGGCCCGCGATCGACATCTCGCTGGCGCGTGCGCCCGGCGCGTCGTCCGCGTGGTCGTCGAACAGCGTCGGGGGCTCCGGCAGATCCTCGCCGGCCCACAGATCGAGGTGCCGCCCCGCGGGGAGCCACGGGCGGTGCGGGGCCTTGTGCTGGCACATCAGAAGCCACGGCTTCTCGGAGTCCCTCACACCCTCGAGCCACTCCACGGCGAGGTCAGTGACCACGTCGGTGCAGTGCCCCTCGACGCGGCGCTTGCCCGCCGCGCTCCTGAGGTCGGGGTTGTAGTAGCGGCCCTGGCCGGGGAGCACCTCCCAGTGGTCGAAGCCCTGGGGATCGCTCGCGAGGTGCCACTTGCCGATCACCGCCGTCGCGTACCCGGCGGCCTGCAGGAGCTTCGGGAACGTGCGCTGGTCCGGGTCGAACCGATCCCCGTTGCGCATGAACCCGTTCGCCTTGCTGTGGAGCCCGGTGAGGATCGACGCGCGGCTCGGGCCGCAGAGCGCGTTCGTACAGAACGAGCGCGAGAACAGCGCGCCGTCAGCGGCGAGGCGATCGATGTGCGGCGTCGTGTCGACGCCGTCGAGCCAGCCTCCCCACTCGAGGTGCGGACGGTACGCGCCGATCGCGTGCGCCGCGTGGTCGTCGCTGAAGACGAAGAGGATGTTGGGGCGCTCGTCCGACGCGTGCGCGTCCGAGGGCTCACCCTGCGTGGCTCCGGCGAAGAACGGGAGAAGGGCGACGAGGACGACGGGACCGCGGAACCTGCTCATCCCCCGACTGTAGCTCCCGCGGACCGCCTACCCTCCCGGGATGGCCGCGCGCCCTCGCGCGGCGCCCGCCACCTGCTCGACGTGGCCCTTCGATCCCATGCGTCACTCGCTGATCCTGCTTCCGCTCGTCCTCGCCGCCTGCTCGACCGCGCCCATGACCTCTCCATCGCTCGCAGAACGACTCCAGCAGCACGGCTTCGACACCACGAGTCTCGTGGTGCAGATCGAAGACCCGACGGGCGACGTCTTCCGCCTCGACGTCGCTGCGGGCGACGCCATCGCGACATGGATGCGCCTCCGCCCGCTCACGGACGAACTCGGGCACTACCCCGTCGTTTGCAGCGACGAGTCCGGGACGCTGCTGGAGCTTCCGGAGCTGAACGAGGATTCGCCCGCGCAGATCAAAGCGTCCGCAGAGTCGATCGACGCGGCTGACTGGCTCGCGGCGCGAGAAGCGGACGATCCCGAGTACTACGGCGAGGTCGAGTCCGGCGAGTGGGATCCGGATCTCGGCCCGAACCCGGCCAACTGGACGATCCCGTTCGATCTCGACGGTGCGCCGCTCGACGAGGTCTGGATCGCGCTCGTACCGACGACGAGCCCGTGGGAGGCACTGGCGCACCTGCGCTACGGGCACTGGAACGAGTGTCCTCCGTCGGCGGCCCACGTCGCCGTGCACCGGAGCTGGCACGAGAGGTTCGGCGCCGAGGTCGTCGCGGTCTCGGGGGACACGGTCGAGATGCGCGTCACGCGTCCACCGAGCGGCGAGGAGGCATGCGGAGCGCTCGCCCGCGAGCAGTTCCTGTACTCGGGCGGAGACCTGGTCTTCCAGGGAGCGGAGACGCTGGGCACGCTCGCGAGTCTGTTGAACGGCTCCGGGTACTGGTTCTTCTGGTGGGACTGAGGACCGCGGCTCTAGGGCGCGGAGTTCTGCTTGGCCGGGACAGGCGGCGCGCGCCCTCCGCTGCGCGACTGCATCAAGAAGAACGGGCCCGGCGAGCGGAGCCCGGACGTGCGCGCCGGACGGAGCACGGACCGCAGTGACCCAGCGACACCCGGATGGAGCATGGCCGCGGGTTGGCTCCGCGCCGGTTCGCTCCTCGGTTGTCGCTCCGTGACCGCGCCCGGCGCCCGATGGGGCCGACGTTCGATCGCGCGAGCCCCGGCCTCGTTCGGGATCGCGCAGCGTCGCCTGGCGCGACGCGCTCACTCTCGTCTCATGCCGGGATCGCCGGGCCCTTCGGCGAATCGCCGCGGTTTCGTGTGACTATTCTTCGTCGCCGTTCCACTCCCGGCCCGTGCCGCGTCCTCGCCGCGAGGCCCGCGGCGGCGCTCCTTCCACTGCCCGCTCTTCACCATGCCGCTCCCGAGTCCGCCCCCCGGTCTCACGACACTCTGTCTGACCGTGGGCAGCGCCCTCCTCATCGGGGTGACGCCCGAGGCGTTCGCCGCTCCGCAGGTCGACGTGAACTGGTTCGCCGAGTTCGACGACGACCCCGGGACCCTGCACCAGCCTCAGTTCGTCATGCCGACGGAGGACGGCGGGTGCCTCGTGCTAGATGGCCGCACGGACGGCCTGGGCGTTGCGCCCGACGCGCTCGCGGTGCTCCGGCTGGACGGGAACGGCGACCGACTCTGGGAGACGCAGGTGGCCCGGACCGATCCCATCCAGCGGGAGGAGCACTTCGATGCAAACGCGGACGGCCGTGCATGCCTGATCCAGGACGACGGAGGATCGCTGCGACTGACCGCTCTCTCGGCCGACGGTTCGATCGCGTTCGATCAGATCGTTCCTTCGGCAACGGGCGCTGCCTTCAACATCCGCGAGTGCGCCGTCCAGGTCACCGATTCAGGCGACGCAGTGGTCCTGTCGTACGAGCCGGTCGGAGCCACGGAGCGGATGGTCCTCCGCTGGTTCGACACGGCGGGGGCGCTTCGCTTCGAATCGGTCGACGCCGGCGTGCCGGGCTACCTGTTCAGTCGCCCGCCGGCGCTGGCGGTGACCGGCGACGAGGCGACGTACATCGTTCTCCAGATCGATCCGGCGGTTTCCGCAACGATCGAAGTGCCGCGGATCCGCCGCGTGGACGCGGCGGGGAGCCTGCTCTGGCAGGACTCGGTCGTGCCCGTCGGACTTCCGCTCGTCGCGACCCAGTTCCGGGACTTCGACTCGAACGCCGACGGAACGACGATGCTCGTCATGGAGTCGTCCGCCACGAACGTCGTCGTCGTGACCGACGGTCTCGGGCAGCGCGTGTTCGAGGCGCCCACGCTCCTCTCCGCGATCGGGGGAATCTTGACCGACGGCGGCGACGTCTTCCTGCCGAACGGCTTCGGCTCGGCCCTGACCAAGATCGGCCCAACGGGCGACGTGGAATGGGTGGCCGACTATCCGGACGACACCGTGAATCAGCTGGAGTCCGTCGATGCGGCCGGAAACCCGGTCATGTGGGGCAACATCTTCTCCGGCCCGCTCCAGCTGGACGCGTTCACCGGCGTCGACGGCTCGACCGGCGCGATCACCTGGAACTGGACGCCGTTCCTGTACTCCCCCTTCCCGCTCGGACGACCGAGGATGACCGCCAACGACCGCGGCGAGATCTTCCTCACGACGGTCCCCGGGGTCGGCTCGGCCCGCGTCGTCAAGCTCCAGCCGCGCGCTCGGATCAGCAGTCCCCTGTGCGACGCATTCGTCCCGAACGCGACCGGGAGCCTCGGTGAGCTCGTGGCGCTCGGCTCGACGGATCCGTCCGAGAACGTGCTGACGCTCCGTGCGAGCGAGCTCCCGCCCGGGGCCACCTGTCTCTTCCTGACGTCCCCGAACACGACGGCGCTGGGCATCCCGATCCCCATCTTCGCCAGCTCTGGCTACCTCTGCCTCGGCGACGGGATCGGCCGGCTCGTCGGGCCCGGCGACGTGCGCACCGCGGACGAGTTCGGCATCGCGTCCCTGCAGCTCGACACGTCGTCCATCCCCCAGGGCGGCGCGACCGTTCCGATCCTCACCGGCGAGACCTGGCACTTCCAGGCGTGGCACCGCGAGCCCCCCTCCGCGGCTCTCCCCTCCAACCTCACCGGCGCGGCCACCGTCCAGTTCTGATCCCATGGCTCGATTCAACGGAACGCGCGCTGGCCTTGTGGTCGCCGTCGCTGCTCTCGCTTCTTCCTCCTCCGCGCAGACGCTCCTCTTCGCGGAGGGAGACCAGGTCCCCGGAGAACCCTACGTCGCGAGGAACACGCTGGAGCTGTCCGCGCACCCGAGCGGCGCCTGGTGCGTGCTCGTCGACATCGAGGGACAGACCGGCTACTACGGTCGCCCCTTCGTCGTCGGTAGCCAGTCGGACCGCGGGGCAGCGGAGGTCCTCGCGCGCCCCGGTCTCCGGGGGGGGCGGACGATCCTCGGCTACACGCGGTTCGTGCCGCTGCCGGACGACGTTTACTTCGCGGCGGGCTTCCTCGCGGCGGGCGGAGTCCCCTCCGAGGGGATCTTCCAAGGCGACGAGCTGAAGCTGAAGACCTTCGGAGCGATCCCTGGGACCGGTGATCTCTGGTCGGACTTCGGGACGTTCGCGGTGAGCAGCGAAGGGCAGGTCACCCTCAAGGCGTTCCGCCTGACGCCGACGGGGACCAGCGGTTTCATCAACGGCGGACTCGAGTTCGATCCGCTCCTGGAAACAGGTGGGATCCTCTCTCCCCCCGGGATCCCCCTGACGAGCGTCGGCTTCACCGACGACGGCCTCACGGCTTCCGGAGACCACTGGGGAGCGAACGCCATCGTGGACCGCGGGCCCGGCATCGGGCTCACGCGCGGGCTCCTCGTGAACGGCGAGCTCCTCGAGATCGACGGTGTGCCGATCTTCCGAGGCGACCCGGCGCCGCCGTCGATCTCGGCGACGGGTACCTGGGACCAGATCGATCCGTTCGTCGCTCCCCAGGTCTCGGCCAACGGAACCGTGGCGTTCGCGCAGGGGATGGTCTCCTACGCCCCGGGCGTACCCACGTTCAGCGGCATCGCCGTACGGAACGGCGCCGTGGTCTTCGACCCGCTCAACACCGTCGGCGGGACGCAGGTACGCGACGTCGAGAGCATCTCGCTGAACTCGTTCGGGGAGTACGTGTCCGTTGCGCGGCTGCAGCCCACCTCGGTCTATGCGATCGTGTACGAGGGCCGCGAGGTCGCCCGGACGGGAGACACGGTCGACGTGGACGGAGACGGAGTGCTGGACCCGGGCCACGAGCTCGGGTTCATCTCGAGCGACGACTTGGTCCTGACGGACGCCGGGGACATCTACTACCTGGCGCGGGTCATCTCGCCGACGGACGACCGTCTCGGCGTCATCCGGCAATCGATCGCGCTGCCCTCGGAGCGCTTCTGCGATGCGACCGACAACTCGACGGGGGTCACGGGCACGGTGCGCGCCCTCGGCAGCCGCGCTGTCGCCGACCACGATCTGACGATCGCGACGGCGGGTCTCCCGCGCGACCAGTTCGGTTTCCTGCTGTGCTCGCGCGACACCGACTTCGTCCCGATGGCGGGCGGCTCGGACGGCAACCTCTGCCTGGGCGGGACGATCGGCCGGTTCGTCGCGCCGGGACAGATCCAGAGCTCGGGTCGCGCGGGCCGCATCGAGGTCGACGTCGACGTGAACGCGCTGCCGCAGGGCGGTGCGACCGTCGCCGCCGCGCCGGGCGAGACCTGGAACTTCCAGCTCTGGCATCGGGACACGAGCTCGGGCGGCTCGAACTTCAGCGCCGCGCTCGCGGTCGAGTTCGAATAGTGCGTACCGAGTGCGGTGATTCTCCGCCGCTCACGCAGGAAGGGGGTGCGGCGCACGGCGACGCCCCCCCTTCCTGCGTGAGCGGCGGAGAATCACCGCACTCGGTACGCGCTCGTCCCCGGATCGAAGACCACCATTGGGGGTGAGCGGTTCCGCTCCTCGCCGCCGCACACCGCGCTCGAGTTCGATCCGCGCAGCGAACGCCTTCGGAGGTGGTTCCTGCGACGAGCCACATCGCGCAACGTAGGGGAGAACGTATCGCTCCCATCGCTCTTCCCGCTCTCTCGCACGCCTGAAGATGCTCGCCATGCTCAGCCTCCGGTTCCCGCCGCTCGTTCTCACCGCTGCGCTCTTCGGCGTCGCCGCCGGAAGCGCGGTCTCGCCCTCGACCGAGGAGCTCGTATCCGCCAAGGCCCGGAAGCCGCTGTACGTCGTCTCCGGCGAGGTGGCCCGCCTCGGGCGCAGCGATATCGTCGAAGATCTGCACAGGGTCCTTCGCGATCTCGGCGCTCCGGAGAAAGAGGCCGAGCCGTGGATCCGGAAGACGACGCGGTCGCTCGAGAGAGCGAAGAGCGACCCGAAGGAACGGGCGATCCGCTCGTGCGCGAAGAGGCTCGAGCGCGCGATCGACGGCCTCACGTCCCAGTTCGTGCAGCTCGACGACGAGGCGACCGCGAGGCTCGCCGGTCTTGTTCTCGAGCTCGACTCGGAGAACGCGGCCGCGCACGCTGCACTGGGCTACGAGCGGCTGGACGGCGTCTACATGACGGTCGAGCAGGCGCAGTTCGCCAAGCGGGCGCGCGAGCTCGAGACGGCGCTCGCCGAGGCCATGTCGATGGAGCTGGCGGTCGACGTCACGAGCCCTTCGACATCCCCGATGATGCTCCACGTCTACGGCGAGGCATCTCACACGATCTCCTGTCACGGCATCGTGGTCCACGGCGGCGTTGACGCTACGCGGCTCGAACGCGCCCTCCGCCAGGCGATCCGCGGCCTGGCCTTCACCCATTGGGTGATGACTGGGGAGCTCGCCGTGCCGAAGTTCCCGAAGCCGGTCAACATCTCCTTCACGAGCAACGAGCCGGACTACGCGCGTGTCGCGGACGAGGCTGCCGAGCGGGGCTGGATCAACGAGGAGATGCGCCAGCGGATCGAAGCACTCGACCTGGGGAGCTTCTTCAACGGCAAGGGCGAGCGCTGCAGTCGCTGGCGTCCTGAGGCCCGTATCTCGGCCCTGATCCACTGGGACGTCGTCGGCGATCTGTACCCAAAGATGCTTCCGACGCTGTTGGCCGGACACGTCAACTGGGTCTCGCTTCGCATCTTCGGAACGGGTAAGCCCTCCGCGTTGATCCGCAAGGAGGGGAAGGCCGACCGGGAGAGCTCGGCGAAAGCGCGCATCCGGACCGACACACTCTGGCACGCCGCGAACAGCGACATGTTCGGCGCCCGGAGCTGGATCCAGCTCCAGCTGTCGAACGGACGCTCGATGAGCTTCAACCGCGCGCTCAGGGACCAGGAGGGGAAGATCGGCGGCGAAGAGCTGCTGATCGCCACGGTGGCCACCGAGTACCTGCAGACCGCGGGCCGATTCGCGGCTGCAGGGAAGTACGAGCCCGAGAAGGACAGCACGGTCCACGGCGCGATCGAGGCGGCGTTGGACCAGTCCATTCCGGAGTTCGACGCAGCGTGGCTCGCTCCGTTCGAAGAGGACGGCTCGACCCATGGGGTCCTGCAGAGACTTCTGCCAGAGGCCGCGGAGGACGAGCGCGTGGCGTCGGCTTCGAACGACGTGGTCGCAGCCGTGGCTTATCTGACGGCGATCCGCGAGAAGGCCCTGGGCTCGCTCGGTGTGTACGTCGAAACGGTCGCGCCGGTGCAGGAGCTCTGCGATCAGAACGCCCTGCATGCGGCCTACCTGAACCTGCACCCCGAGCAGAAGGCTGCGTGGCCGGACGCGCACGAGGAGTATCCGGACAAGGAGGGGTTCACTCCGGAGGGGGTCTGGGGAGGCTTGCACAGCGTCATTGCCTTCACGGGGGACGCGGAGCGCGCGATCGATGACTGGATGGGGGCGTTCTTCCACCGCCTCCCGCTGCTCGAGCCCGGCCTCTGCGGGACGGGGCTCGCGATCAATGAGGACGTCGTCGTCCTCGACGTGGCCTCGCTGCGCAACCAGTACTTCGGCGAGGCGCTGGTCGCCTGGCCGTACGAGGGGATGACGGACGTGCCGTGCTGCTTCACTCCAGAGGTACCGAATCCGGTCCCCGGCGAGGACCAGGGACGGTTCGGGTACCCGTTCACGGTGCAGGCCTACTGGGGCGTCGAGCCGAACGCGCACACGCTCGAGCTCGAGATGTTCGTCGAGGACGAGTTGGATCCGGTCGCGTGCCACGTGATCACGCCGGAGGCACCTCTCTTCGATCGCCTCACGCCGGGGAACGCGTACTGCTTGATCCCGAAGCGGCCGCTGCGGAAGAACACCGGCTATCGCGTCGTGGGAAGGGAGGTCGAGACCGGGGAAGCGACCGAGTGGCGGTTCAGCACCGGAGGATCCTGAGGAGCGCGCGTCCGGCGCTCCGCCCCACACGGCGGGCCGCCTCAGGTCGGAACGGGACGAACGACTTCCCCGACCATCGTGGCTCGCACCGCCCCCTGGCGTGGTCAGAGCTCGAGCACCAGCTCGATCCCCTCGATCGTGGTATCCGGTTCGGGGTGGAAGGTCGCGGTTGCGTCCTTCTTGGCCCCGGAGCTGTACGCACGCAGTGCGATAGGCGGCTTCGGGGTGTCGGAGTACACGGTGAAGACGCCGGTCTCGCGGTCGAACTCGACGTGCGGCTTCCGGTGGACCCCCCACTGGCCGCCGAGGCGATCGACATCTCCGAGGTACTCCGCCTCCAGGCGCGCTCGAACCGCCGGTGCCCCGGGTTGTCCGCCGCCTTCGGAGTCGAGGACGCGGCCCCTCAGCACAAAGGGATGGTTCGCGCGCGCGACGATCGTGCCCACGTCGTGGTGATCGCCCACGACGTCCGCTGCGTGGATGGGTACCGGGTCCAATCCACAAAGGAGCCGACGGTCCGACCCGCTCGCCATGGCGGCGCTCGCACCGATCGAGAGCCTGATGTCTTGCCCCCGGTAGACGCGCTCGAAGAGGAACGTTCCGTCCGAGCGTGTCTTCGTAAGGCCTGAGGCATCGCCCCAGTCGAAGCGGTAGCGCTCGTGCGCGGCTGGATCGGTGGATGGCCCGCTGTAGTACGCGAGCACCTCGAGGCCACCGATCGGGTTCCCCTCTTCATCGCGCACGGCTCCGACTACGGTCAGTGAACCTGCGCCGTGGCTCATCCGAACACCCGACTGCGACCTCTCCCGCACGTCCACGAAGACGGGCGGCGGCGTGCTGCCGTCCGGTTCGGGTGACCACAGGTGGAGCGCGTACCTGAGCGGGTAGACGTGCTCGAACGAGAAGCGTCCCGCGCCGTCGGTCTTCTCGATCAGACGGAGACCCTCCATGCCGGGCGCTCCCGCCGACGCCATGACCGTCACACCCTCGGCGGGCGCTCCGTCCGGACCCGTCACGACTCCAGAGATCGTCCGCCCGGCGAGGAGCGCCAGCTCGAGGTCGACCTGATCGCCCTCGCGCAGCCTGGCCTCGACCTTGGAGACGCCGCGCATGGGCTTACCCGTCACACTGAACTGACCCGAACGCGCGAGCCCCTCGTCGACCGACCTGGGATCAACCTCGAACCCATAGCTCCCGGGCTGGAGATCGACCTCGAGCCGCCCGTCCGCGTCCGTCTTGCCCAGAGGCATCCAACGCTTCTCGCCGGACCGCCCGATCGGGCGCGCCACCACCGCGTCGGCGATCGGCCTCGGCTCGTCCGGGCGCGACAGGTCGAGCACGAGGAACCGAACGCGGGCGAGCGAAGGGTCGAGCGCCGGCTGCGCGCGGGCCTCGGTCGCTGGCCGCGCCTCGGCCCCACGCTCTGACGCCAGCTCCGCGCGACGTGGGGCCTCGGGAGTCGACGCCGGCTCCAGATCCGACGGACTCCCGGACGGCGACACGTCCGGCCGCCCGAGCCGCTCCGGACCGTCCGACGACGCCGCGGTCACGCACGCAGCCCGGAGGCCGAGTGCGACGAGGACTGCAATGAGGACGAGCGCTGCGAGCGAGCCGAACCTGGGCATGTGCCCCGACTCTAATGCGCGACGCAGGAGACCGCAGCGAGCGCGTACCGAGTGCGGTGATTCTCCGCCGCTCACGCAGGAAGGGGGTGCGTCGCCGTGCGACGC
>JBCBNC010000070.1:0-15434 GCA_039821985.1 Planctomycetota bacterium | reverse complement strand
TGCCAGGATCACCAGCAGCGATCGAAGCAGCCAGGGACGTCCATTGAATGGACGTCCCTGGCTGCTTCGATCGCTGCTGGTGATCCTGGCACCGTATCTGCATCGACTCACGTCAGCGCGCGGGCGGCGTTCGTGAACGCCACCTTGTCGAGCGTCTCGTCGTCGACGCCCGCCGTTTCGAGTGCGTCGAGGAGCGCCGGATACCCGCTCGCATCCTCGAGCCCGGCGGGCCTCCGGTCGATCCCGTCGAAGTCGGACCCGATCGCGACGTGGTCCGGCCCCATGACCTCGAGCGCGTGCAGCGTGTGGCGTACCACGTGCTCGATCGGGAACGGCTCGAGCCCCGCCTGGATCGCGTCGCCCTCCAGCAATAGGCGCTCGGTGGCGCCGCCGCGACCGGCGCCGCGGAAGGCGTCGGTCTTGCGGTGCGCGCGCTCCTGCGCTCGCTCTTCGTCGTCGAGGAACGCCGTCGCGAACGGGATCCCGAGCACGCCCCCGCGCTCGGCCAGCGCGCGGAGCTGCGCGTCCGTCACGTTGCGCGGGTGGTCGGTGAGCGCACGGCAGCCCGAGTGCGTGACGAGCGGCGGGCGCTCCGAAACCTCGAGCGCATCGAAGAACGTGCGCTCGCCCGCGTGGCTGAGGTCCGCGGCGATCCCGAGCCGGCCCATCTCCCGAACGATGTCGCGGCCGAGCGCCGACAGCCCCTCGGGCGTCCCGGCCGGCGCGCCGTCGCGGCACGAGCGCGCCCACGACAGGTGGTTGTTCCAGGTGAGCGTGAGGACGCGCACGCCGCGCGCCGCGTAGTGCTCGAGCTGCGCGGGGTCGTCCTCGAGCGCGTGCCCGCCCTCGATCGCGAGGACGCACGCGACCGTGCCGTCGGGCGTCGCGTCGAGCTCGGCGGCGGTCGTGACGCGGCGCACGCGCTCGGGGTGCCGCGCGAAGAGGTCGTCGGCCGCGTCGAGGAGCGCGTTGGTGCGGCGCTTGGCGGCCCCGGGCTCGTCCGCGTACGTGCCGTCGACCCAGGCCGTCAGCGACACGGCCCGCACGCCGCCCCGGGTCGCCTTCGCCAGGTCGAAGTGGCCGTGGGTCTCGCCGCCGAGGTCGTGCCCGAGGTCGAGGGCGCGCTGGAGTGCGTCGCAGTGCAGGTCGAAGACGGGGCGCATCGCGGGAGGGTAGCGGGGCCGCCGGGCAGGTGCTCTCATGGACAAAAAGTGCGGCGGCCCGTCCCAGGCACACCGCTCCCTCCTCGCAGATCGACAACCCGGACTCACATGCTCGCAGCACGTCTCCTCGCGCTCCTCGGGGGCGCCTCCGCTCTCGCGATCGCGATCCCCGCCGAAGCCACCGCGCTGCCCCAGGGCTCGCGCATCGACTGGACCGTCTACTACACGCTCCAGCTTCCGTTCAAGGCGAGGGCCCTGCTCGGCGGAGACGCGGTGGTGCTGTACCGCACCGCGGTGACCTCGTACTCGGGCTACAGCGGCGCCGTCCTCGAGCGGCACGACGCCGAGGGCGAGGTCCTGTGGTCCCGGACGCTCCCGTTCATCCCCGAGCAGGCCACTTTCGACGACCGGGGTCGGAGCGTGTTCCTGACCCCGGCCGGGTCGAGTGGCGCGCGCGTCCGCGTCCACGACGAGAACGGTCTGTTCGCGTGGGAGCGCACGCTGCCCCTCTCCTCCGGGACGGGCCTGTACCTCGGATCGAGGGCGGCCGCGTTCGACGGAAGCGGGGCGGTGACGATCGCCTTCTACGAATTCGGGGCAACGGGCCCGGGAGCCATCGCGATCACGACGCTCCGCGCGCGCGCCCTGGACGTATCGACGGGCGCGGATCTCTGGGCCACGGACCTCGGCGTCGCGTCGGGGCACGCGGACATCAGCGTCGACGGCACCGGAGGCGCGATGGCGGTCGACCTCGCCGGCGGGGTCCCGGTCGGCCCGACGCTCGACCTCCGCTACCGCCGCATCGACGCGGCCGGGAACGTGGCGGTCGAGACCTGGAACTCGGTCCCCTGGGGCGGCGGCGATCCGGTCCTTCGCCTCCAGGCCGTCGACCCGGCGGGCCGGCAGGGGCTGTGCAGCCTCGCCGAGGACTCGTCGTCCGGGGCAGACGTCGCCCGCATCGCCCTCGACCGCGACGGGTCCGTCCGCTGGACGCTTCCGCCCGAGCCGCTGTCGACGTTCCCCAGCGACTACGCATTCCTCGCCGGCGGCGACATCCTCTACCAGGACGACGTCGACACCTTCACGCGCATCCGGCCCGACGGAACGATCGTCGACGTCCCCGGCGCACCGCACCCGCTCGGCGCGACGTCGCGCTGCTTCCCGCTGCGCGACGGGGGCTACCTCGCCGTCGACCGCGCCTGGGGAACGAACCTGGCGGTCCGCTACTCCGCCGACGACGTCGACCAGTGGTCGGGCACGGTTCCCCTGGGCCAGGCTCTCGTCTTCGGCGGAGAGGGCTTCGACGGGCGCATCCTGATGGCGGGCCACGTCGACTTCGCCCTCGAGACGGTCAACGGCCAGGTGCACCAGATCGTCGAGGAGGAGAGCGCTCCCTCCACGGTCGCGTGCGAGCAGCCGGTGCCGAACTCGACCGGGCGCACCGGGAAGCTCGTCGGGTTCGGTTCCGACGACCTGGCGCAGAACGACCTGACGCTGCTGTTCCACGACCTGCCCGAGACGGTGGCGCTGCTGCCGGTCGCGTCGCAGACGACCGCCACCATCCCGAACCCCGGCGGGAGCGTCGGGACGCTCTGCCTCGGCGGAGCGATCGGGCGCTACCCGGCGGTGCTCGTCACGACGCAGTACGGGACGGCCCGCGCGATCCTGGACCTCGGCGGTCTACCGACCCCGCAAGGCCCGGCGCCCGCGCTCGCGGGCGAGACCTGGTTCTTCCAGGGCTGGCACCGGGACGTCGACGCGGGCGGGCCGACTTCGAACCTGACGGACGCGATCGCGGTGTCGTTCTGACCGGCGCCCTGGCTTCGAGCGAGCGCGCGCCGCGGCGGCCCGCGCTCACTCGTCGCCCTTGAGCGCGCCCTTCTCGCGTAGCTCGCTGAGGATGCGACCGCGGCGCCGCTCGTGGGCCTTGCGGGCGTCGGCGTACTTCTCGCTGTCGTGGAAGCCCTTCAGCACGTTGATGCCGAGGACCACGAGCATCCCGATGATGAAGATCGGGAAGATGCTCGGCGCGTCGTTCGACAGGGCGGTCGCGAGCATCCCGACCATGAAGAAGGCCATCACGAGGCCGAACAAGATGCCGACCGTTCCGGGTTCGTCGGACGGCAGACGCCGGCGCCCTCGCTTGTCGACCGTTTCGAACCCGCGCTGCTCGTCCGCCCACTCGCGGTCGACGCGGTCGAGCTCGTTCTGCAGCTGGATCGTGTCGAGGTCCGCCGCCATCTCGACCTGCGTCTCGCGCATGTCCTCGAGCAGCTCGGTGTAGGTCGCGCCGCCGCTCGTCTGGATCTTGAGCCGCGTGTTGCAGTGCGAGCACGTGACGAATCGGAGCGAGTCCGGCGCCTGGATCGGGGCGCCGCAGCGGTTGCAGGTGAGGGCGACGGTGCGCATGGGAAGGCGAGGGGAAGCGAGGGACGCGTTCATGCTACGCGGAAGGCGAATGCCTTCGCCGACGGGGCGCCTCGGACGTCGGGCCCGGGCGCTCGGGGATCTTCGTCAGCGGGCGCGGCCACCCGCCTGGAGACGACGGAGCTCGCGCTTGAGCAGGCCGCGACGCTTCTTGTAGCGGAGCCTCGCCTCTTCGTGTCGGCGTCGCTGCCGGCGCCCGAACCAGAAGAAGGCCCCGACCACGATCAGCGCGAAAGCCAGCATCTCGACATCTCTCCGCGCGAGGCCGTCGCGGGACGCCAGGATGAGGAATGCGCCGAGCGTGACGCCTCCGAGCAGGAGCACGACCACCCGGGCGGGCCAGGCGAGCACCGGGGGCAGCTCGCCGCCCAGGAACCCGCTGCCGAGGAGGATGCCGCGCCTCTCGCGGGCCCAATCCGCGTCGAGGTCCTCGAGCTCGTTCTCGATCCGAGCGCGCTCGAACCCGGCGGTGCTCGTCTCGGCTGGTTCGGGGTCCTCGTCGAGAACCCTGGTGCGGGGCGTCTCTCCCTCGGTCAGCACCTCCAGGCGCGTGTCGCAATGCGGGCACCGGACGATGCTCTGGCCGGGACGCGTTTGGATGGAAGCGCCGCAGCGGGCGCAGGGCAGGGCGAGGGTGCGCATCGGGCGAGTCGGGGCGAGCGGTAGCGCCGTGCGGGGGAGCGGGCGGGCGGGATGTCGACGAACCTACCCCCCCCACTTCGAGGCATTCACTCGGGTCCCGAATCCGCGCGGCGTTCGTCGTCGCGCTCGGCCGCGAACGGACGCCGAGCCGCGCTCGCGGTCGCACGGATCGGGCGCCGAGGCACGTCCCTGAATCGGGCGCCTCCCTGCGGCGAATAAGGGCGACAGCGAGCGCGGCTCGGTATCCACCGCGGTACCGTTCGGCACCCCTTCCCCGGCGATGGTGCCCCCGACCGACGTTCCCGATCTCGTGCGTTCCAACGAGGGCGAGAACCCGACGCGCGCGTTTGCGCTCGGGCTGCTCGTCCGGGTCGTCGTGGGCGTCCTCGTCGGCGTGGCGGTCGTCGATGTCCTCGTCGGCGCGTTCGGCGGCGAGAGCGGCGCGCGCGGCAACGCCAGCGTGATGACGCTCGACCCCGAGCTCGGCTGGACCAACGTTCCGAACTACGCGGGCGACGGCGAGACGACGAACGCGCTCGGGCTGCGCAGCCCCGGGATCCCGGCGGACGCGCCCGCCGACGAGGTGCGGGTCGTCGTCTGCGGCGCGTCGAACACGTACGGCCTGGCCGAGCGCGACGAGGACACGTGGGCGCCGAAGCTCGAGGCGCTCCTGGCCGAGCGCGCGGAGCCCGCGCCGCGTGTGCTGAACGGCGGCGTGCAGGGCTACTCGCTCATCCAGGCGTGCCGCCGCGCGGGGCGGCTGATCGATGCGGTCGAGCCCGACCTGGTGGTCGTGGTGCTGTTCCCGAGCCGCCAGGCGCTGGTCGACACCTCCCCCGCGCTCACCTGGACGCGCGTGGGCGAGCACCTGGTCCCGACCGAGCTCGTGTCCGCGTGGCCCGAGGCCCTGCGCGGCGTCCCGGCGGCGATCCACCGGACGCTCATGCGCTCGAACCTCTACAGCCGCTACCGCGCGAAGACGCAGTTCAGCGCGGGCGTTGGGCCGAAGCTGTCGGAGTACATCCTGACCGGGTCCGAGCCTCCGGAGCCGATCCGCGGGCCTCTCGAGGAGACGCGCGCGGAGCTCCGCGAGCTCGTCGACTACGCGGCAGAGCAGGGCGTCGAGCTGCGCTTCGTCGTGACCGTCGAGACGCGCGGCGCGAACGAGGAGCAGTGGCGGACCTGGCTCACGAACGGCGCGAAGAACGGGTCGCCGCCGCTCGACACACCGATGGACGCGCCGTTCGACGCGCTGGCCGCGTTGATCGAGTCGGCCGGCGGCACGCCGTGGGACCTGCGCGAGACGCTCTACGCGATGTGCGCGGACTGGGAGCGCAACGTCAACGGGCGGCTGCACTGGTCGCCCACGGGCCACACGATGGTCGCCGAGGACTGGGCGCGGCGGATCGCGGACGAGGGACTCCTCGAGACCTTGAGCACACGCCGCGCCGCGAACCCGCGTGAAGCCGCGCCTTTGGACGCAGCGGAAGGAGACGCCGGAAGGTGAACTTCCACAGCATCTCCTTCGGCGTCTTTCTGGCGCTCGTCTTCGCGCTCTTCTGGCTGACGTACCGGAAGCGCAACCTGCGCACGGCGATCCTCGCCGTCGCGAGCTACACGTTCTACGGCGCGTTCAATCCGCTCTTCCTCGGGCTGATCGGGTTCTCGACGCTGCTCGACTACTGGTGCGGCGGCGTCATCCATCGCGCGACGGACGAACGCGTCCGCAAGCGCACGCTGCTGCTCAGTCTGTTCGCGAACCTCGGGCTGCTCGGGTTCTTCAAGTACTACGACTGGGGCATCGAGAACCTGACGTGGGTGTGCACGCAGCTCGGCGTGAGCCCGCCGCTGGAGACGCTCGGCATCGTCGTCCCCGTCGGGATCTCGTTCTACACGTTCCAGACGCTGAGCTACACGATCGACGTGTACCGGCGGCGGATGGAGCCCGCGCGCAACATCCTCGACTTCGCGCTGTTCGTGGCGTTCTTCCCGCAGCTCGTGGCGGGTCCGATCGTGCGCGCGATCGACTTCCTGCCGCAGCTCGAGCGCCCGCCGCGCCTCACACGCGCGCGCCTGCACGACGGCGCGTACCGGATCACGCTGGGCATCGCGAAGAAGGTGCTCGTGGCGGACGTCGTCGGCAACTACTTGGTGGATCCGATCTACCAGGCGCCCGAACAGTTCCCGCCGTGGCTGCACGTCCTGATGCTCTACGGCTTCATGGTGCAGATCTACTACGACTTCTCGGGCTACTCCGACATCGCGATCGGTTCGGCGCGGCTGTTCGGATTCGACCTGCCGGAGAACTTCGACCTGCCGTACCGCACGTGGAGCATCCGCGACTTCTGGCGGCGCTGGCACATCACGCTGGGCGCATGGGTGCGCGACTACGTGTACTTCCCGCTCGGGGGCTCGCGCGGATCCGAGCTGCGCGTCTCGTTCAACCTGATGCTGACGATGCTCATCATCGGGCTGTGGCACGGCGCGAACTGGCTGTGGGTGATCTTCGGGCTCATGCAGGGCGTGGCGACCGTGATCGAGCGGACGTACGAGCTGCGGAGCGGAGGGAAGCCCGCGGGGTCGTCACGTGTGCGGGTGGCGCTGCTTTGGCTGCTGCTCATGCAGTTCCACGCGCTGACGTACGTCTGCATCCGCGCGCAGGACATGGGCGAGGCGAAGGAGATCCTGACCGTGTTCGGCGATGAGCGCGGGTGGCAGGACTTCCCGTGGTACGTGTGGCCGGCGCTGTTCGGCGGGATCGGGATCCACTTCGTGCCGAAGGCGTTCTACCGGTGGGTGCACGGGGTGTTCGTCGGGATGCCGACGGTGCTGGCGGGAGTGTCGGCGGGAGCGGTGATCGGCGTGGCGGCGCTGCTGCTGCTCGGCGAGACGCCGTTCATTTACTTTCAGTTCTAGCGGCCATCGATCCGCGGGCGATTCGGGCAGTCTTGGGTTGGGCTGCCGACCCCGAAGCGTTGCCTGGGCGAGCTAGTTCGAAACCGCTTTCAAGGTCGGCCGCGAGCAAGCGAGACCGATCAGGACGACTATCGAAGCGAGCATTCGCGATGCACAATCGACGAATCCGTGCTTTGATTGTGAACGGGCCCGTCTCACGCGCAGGCGCGGCAATTGTGCACGGACTCTATTTGATCGAGGGCGGAAGCGAACACGCCCACGTAGCAACAAGCTCTGGAGCGGAATGGACTCTGACGACAAGGAAGCGGAGCCGGCGTGGCGAGAATTCCTGCCAACTCGAAGGTTCACAACGCTGGTTCACCGAGCGCTCAATGAGGGTGTCGGCGCCTTTCTCCTTACGCTCGCCCTGTTCACCGTGGCTGCGTCGCTGGGCCGTTGGGCATTCACATCACGCTCAGTCGAGAACGAGCGGATGGAGAACGAACTCGAGAACTTTCTCGCGGAGGTAGAGCCAAGACGGCAAGAGCCACTCTCCGGGGTTGAGACTGCGACCCTCGCTTCAATCAACGGAGACAAAGACGCATGGGAGCAGCGGGTGGCCGCGCAACCGGCGAGCATTGCGCTCGGGAGTGCCGCCGAGCTTTTGGGTGACCTCATTGCGCTGCAGCGCGCTGAGCGTGCCGTTCAAGACAACCGGAGCGAGTGGATCAAGGCTCGCCTCAGGGAGATCGGAATGATGCCCACGGACGAAGTGGCATCGGAGATCAGTCGCATCCTCGACGACTGGGAGGCGCGGAACCCTCTCGACCTGACGCCTATCGGGTTCACGGAAGAGCAGCGGCATCACACGTCGACGAGCACATCAGCTCTAACGGAGATGGACGGCGCCTCGACTGTATCGACCCTGTATGTACCCAGCGCGCTCGAGGGAATCAACTCACCTAGGTGGACAGGAAGCAGCCGCAAGCCCCAGCCATATGAGGGTTTCCGAACCCGCGCGGCAGAAGCAGTCCACATCTCGCGATTGTTCGACCAGATTCTACGGCTGCAGTCGACGGCCGATCACCGCGAGGATCAGCTCGCGGTCGCGCAACGCTATTTCATCTCCCCCACCGGCGTCATGCGAGTCACGCCGGAACTACGCCGTACGGACCTCGCACGACACTTTTCCCCGAACGAACATCTCGACAGCGCTCGCTACGTCCAGACGTTCATGGATGGCGAGAAGAGAGCGTTTACGACCGGCGCGTACCTCGACTACGTCTCGAACGGCGTCGTCATGACGCGGTCCTTCCCTATCCGCACGAACACCCGCCTAGGAGCGGAAGACGAGGACGAGATCGTCACTACGTTCCACGGCGTCCTGGCCGTGGACTTCGTGATTCCGCCAGAAGACTTGGTACGGCGTTTGGCAGAAGAGACGGCACTGTTTTCGATCGAAGGTGTACTCATCGAAGTGAGTGAAGAGGGGCAAGCGTCCATCACGCATTCGCGGAGGATCGAGCGCAGTATCGTCGAGTCGGAATCGTCACTGGCGTCTTGGATCACGGCTGGCTCAGAATCAGGCCGCTGTGCTCGCTTGGATGCGGCGTTGGGAACTGCCACCGCGAAGACCGATCGCCCGGCGACGCGCCAGATCACGGCGTTCCACATGGATGGATCGAACTACCAGTCCTACCTCGTCCCGCTGAGCCGAGATCGCCACCAAAGCGGACACTTTCTCGGTGTAGTGTTGACGCCGGTCACTCCCGGGCAGGGCTGGGCATTCGTGCTCAAGATTGCCGGCGCGGCGGCTGCCCTCTTCGTGGGCATCACGTCGTTCTTGATCGGGAACCGGCACTTGCGCCGTGCAAACGAAATCAATCGGCGCCTGAATATCATGAACAGCCTCGGCGTGGGCGTTGTCCTACTGGATCAGGACGACACCCTGATCGAGGGCAACAGTCGTGCCGAGAAACTCCTGGGCGTGGAGCTGCGGCGGCCGGGCGCCGTTCGGCGTCACCTGCCCGCACTTCCACGGACTGAAGCATCCATTCTTCTTGATGATTTGATCATCCCTTGCTTCGACTCGGACGCCTCGGAGCAAGATGACGCGAACCTGAAGGAGCCAAGGCGATATGCGGATCTCATCCCTAGCTTGCGCGGGATGGGCGAGCCTTCAAGCTACTTCGCCCGCGTTCGTCACTCCGGGAACTGGCTAAAGGTAAACGGCTCACCTCTCGTGGCAACATCGCGAAGCCGTCGACCGAAACGCGCGAGCGGAATCCATCTCGAGGGAACGCTCGGTGTGATCCAGCTCGTCGAGGACGACAGACTTCGGAAGAGCCTGGACGAGATGACTGAATCGTCTCCGTACGCGACCAAGATGGCCAGGGAAGGGGCAGTCCATTGAGTGTCATCTACGCGGTCGGAATCGGCGCCCTATGCTTCTTCGCGAGCTACTTGATCCGTTGGTCATTGATCGTCATTGGTGGTGCACGTCGGACCGAGGAGGCCTCGAATGCGTCACCACCACGGGCGATCTGGGCGTGCTGGTTCGTGATTCGAAACGGTGAAGATGTGGACCTTGACGACGGGGTCACCGTGGAAGTTCGGGTTCGCCAGAATGCGTGCTCGCTGCTGACGCAGCTCCAGGTTCAAGTCGGATCCAGCTCCAAGATTGAGTCCAACCAGTTCGTGAGGGACGAAGACGATTCGGCCAGCCCGCCGAGGCTGCGCTTTCGTGGCGCCCGACTTCCTGCTCTCGATACCTGGAGTTTCTGGTTCCTGACGGATGCGGACCCCTCCAACGTCATCGTGGAGGTGAGCTGGGGCCGCACGCGAAGCTTCCTGGATTCTTGGAGTCCATCACCGCGCGTCCGCAAGACCCTGACCGAGCTCGGCAGCTCATCCGGGCCTGTCAAGAAACCCGGAATTCGCGTGGTCGTGAGTGCGGCCGTCATGGCTGCAATCGTGTACTGGACGACCGCGATCGGCACCTCGGCTGAGAGCTGGCACGCGACGGGCAAGAACTTGTACTTCGACCTCGTCTTCCTCGCGTGCCTGTGTGCAGCGACCCTGCTGTTCCTGACGATCGGGCGACGCATGGTCCCTCCGCTCCTCAGGAGCCACCCCATCGGCGGTCTTAGCGATGTTCCGATGGACGAGGTTTGGCCGCCACCCCAGCGCAGTCGAAGCGAGGGTGAGCCCGGTCCCCTTGATGGGTTCATAGGGTTCTAGGCATTGAAGTGGGTGAGCCCTTCACCCGACCGTCGACCTCGTCCACGGGCGGCATCGCGCGCGCTGTCGACTCGTCAGCGAGGTGCCCCACGGGCGCGTCTCGTTTTGGCGACCACCGAAGCAAGCCTGCAGGCTCGTCCCGGGGTTCGCCGCGAAGATCGGCGTTGTCGTCTCCCTCGCCGAGCAGCTCTCGAGGAGAGTTCCGCGATCCCTCGCCGCTCGAAATTGCCCACGATTTGTCTCCCTCCTCCTCGGCCTCGCCTCCCGACGCAACCATCTGCGGCGAAACACCTCACGCCCGCCAACAAACGGCATACAACTCGTCCCCGTTCGGCCTCCCCCAAGACGGCGCTCGTCCCGCGCGTAGCGCAGTCAAGACGCCGTGAAACCCGGGATTCCACCCAAGTCCCACCCGACTTCGGTCGTACGGATCGTCACCGACACACCCATCCAACCACCACTCGCGCTCGCTCTGCCCAACATGTGGATCGCACTCCTCGCCTCCCTGACTGCCTCGCCTGCCGCGCTCGCACCGGCGGCGAATCCCACCGCCCTGCCCACCGCTGCCCACGCCTCACCCGCCCCCCTCGCCGCGCCCACCAATGACGGCCCGCCGACCGTCGAGTGGCGCGGCGACGACGTCCAGTTCGGCTCGCTCGCCGAGACGCTCGCCAAGGCCGGCATCGACAAGACCTACGCCGGCAGTGTCGCGGCCCAGTTCGCCACCCTCACCGAGTGGGCCGCCGAACACGACTACACCGCTGCGATGACGGACGACGCACGCGTAGTCCTCTTCGCGTACTCGGAGAGTCGCCTGAAGAAGCGCATGAAGGAACTCGACAAGGCGATCGCCGCCTTCGACGAGGCCTTCACGCCGCCGGACCGCTCGGACTCGAAGGAGAAGTTCCACGGCAAGTCCGGCGCCGCCGGCCACTACCGCCCGGACGCGAAGGCGGCAATCCTCGTCGAGCTGAAGAAGAACCAGCCCTACCGCGAGCTCGTGTACGCGGTCGGCGAGGACGACGACACGCCGGCCCAGGATTGGGTCGCGACGATGGCCGAGAAGCCCGGCTTCTGCGAAGGCCGCTTCGGCGTCGCGGGCTGGGAGATCGCGCCGGCCGGCTTCGAGGTCGGCGACGTCTGGCGCACTGAGAACGAGCTCTGCAACCGCGTCGGCCGCCTGCTCCTCTACCGCCACTTCGGCCCGCAGCCGACCTGGTTCGACGTCGCGACCGGCTGGATCGTCGAAGAGGCCGTGATGGGCGACATCTACTCATTCCCCTACCGCTACGAGTTCGTCGGCATCGGCGAGCACACGGGCTGGAAGAGCGAGCTCAAGCGCGCCTTCAAGAAGCGCAAGAAGGAGCCGCTCGAGATGAGCGAGCTCACGCGCTGGAAGCGCAACACCTGGGACGACCGCTGCGCCGCGCTCGCCTGGGGAATGATGACCTACCTCCAGGCGACGGCCCCGGAGTCCCTCGGCCAGATCGCCGAGGCCCAGCGCCTCACCTACAAGACCGAGACCATCACCGAGTCGGTCGACAAGGCGGGGCGCCACAGCTGGGCCTACACGCCGGTCGGCCAGATCCAGACCGACAGCCAGCAGACCGCGCTGGTGACTGCGACGCAGGAGTCGATCCTCGAGGACGCCTCCACGTTCTTCCGGACGTGGAAGCTGCCCAAGAAGTCGCGGGTCCGCACGGCCAGCACCAAGAGGCGCCGCTGACCCGCTGCACCCCGGCGGTCGCGCCCTGCCTGCGCGCCGCCGACGGGGCCCGCGCTTCCCCGGGCCGCGCTCGCCCCTCCCCGTCGCGCCCCCCGCTCGACCCCCTCGAACCTCCGGCTGCCGCGGTGGCAGGCCGGCCCGCCGCATCGGGCCGCGCTGCCATTGCGGCAGCGCTCGTTCAAGGCCCCGGCAGGCACGCACGGGGCCCTGAACCGGTCCGGACCGGGCAGGAGGGGCGGCGCAGGGGCACCGACGCGGCGCACAAGGGCATGGGGTCGCAGGCCGCGGGCGGCGGCACGCCGTTTGCTTTCGGGGGCGGACCCGGGACCACCCGGGCCCCCGCCCCATGGACCGCCGCATCCTCATCGCCGACGACGACGCCGCTGTGCGCCGCGGAGCCGCAGAGCTCCTCGGCGGCTCTGGTATCGAGATCGTCGAGGCCGGCGACGGCGAGGAAGCGCTCTCGGTCGTCCGCCGGACGCTGGCGGCGGGGCTCGGCCTGCACCTGGCCCTGGTCGACGTGCACATGCCGCCGCCCGCCGAGGCGGACGCGGCCGAGCGGACCGACGGTGGGATCGCGCTGTTCTCTCTGCTCCGCGGCCAGACCCCCGAGCTCCCGCTGATCCTCTGGTCCGGCGAGGCCTCCGAGGGCGTGGCGAGCTGGGCGCTGGCCGAAGGCGCGAGCGCCTTCCTCCGCAAGCCGGTCCGCCCGGTCCATCTGCGCAGCGAGGTCCAGCGCGTCCTCGACATCCACTGGGGGGCCGCCGGCTGATCGCCCGCCCCTCCGGACCCTTCTTCTTACCTCCTCTTCCAGACTGCGCCGCCCCGTGCGGCACCCCAACCCCACGAACAGCCCCATGGCCACTAAGACCAAGAAGAACGTCGCCATCCGCCCCCTCGGTGACCGCGTCCTCATCCAGCGCGTCGAGGCCGAGGAGAAGACCGCCGGCGGCATCCTCCTCCCCGAGAGCGCGAAGGAGAAGCCCAAGGAGGGCATCGTGATCTCGACCGGCGAGGGCAAGACCCTCGACAACGGCGAGAAGAGCACCTTCAGCGTCGCGAAGGGCGACCGCGTCCTCTTCACCTCCTACGCCGGCACCGACGTCAAGTACGACGGCGAGGAGTACATCATCATGCGTGAGGACGACATCCTCGCGATCGTCGGCTGATCGGACGCTTCACGCGCACCAAGCCCCCCACCGACCAAGCACTCAAGTCAGTCCTATGGCCAAACAGATCAGCTACGACGCCAGCGCGCGCGAGCACATCCGCGCGGGCGTCAAGAAGCTCGCGCGTGCCGTCAAGGTCACGCTCGGCCCCCGCGGCCGCAACGTCATCATCGAGAAGTCCTTCGGCAGCCCGACCGTCACCAAGGACGGTGTCTCGGTCGCCAAGGAGATCGAGCTCGAGGACGCCTACGAGAACATGGGCGCGCAGCTCGTCAAGCAGGTCGCCCAGCGCACGAACGAGGCGGCGGGCGACGGCACGACGACGGCGACGGTCCTCGCCGAGGCCATCTTCGAGGAAGGCCTCAAGAACGTGACGGCGGGCGCGAACCCGGTCGCCCTCAAGCGTGGCATCGATGCCGCCGTGAAGGCCGCCGTCGCGCAGCTCGGCAAGACCTCCAACCCGGTCAAGGGTCACCAGGAGATCGCCCAGGTCGGCACGATCGCGTCGAACAACGACCCCGAGATCGGTGAGATGATCGCCCAGGCGATGGAGCGCGTCGGCAAGGACGGCGTCATCACCGTCGAAGACGGCCGCGGCATCGAGACCGAGGTCGAGTGGGTCGAGGGCATGCAGTTCGACAAGGGCTTCCTCTCGCCGCACTTCGTCACGAACGCCGGCAAGATGGAGTGCGTCCTCGAGGACGCGCAGATCCTCATCCACGAGAAGAAGATCTCGTCCATCAAGGACATGATCCCGCTCCTCGAGCAGGTCGCCCAACAGGGCCGTCCGCTGCTCATCATCGCCGAGGACGTCGAGGGCGAGGCCCTCGCGACCCTGGTCATCAACCGCCTGCGCGGCTCGTTCCCCTGCGTGGCCGTCAAGGCCCCGGGCTTCGGCGAGCGCCGCACGGCCATGATGCAGGACATCGCGACCCTCACGGGCGCGACCGCCGTCATGGAGTCCACCGGTCAGACCCTCGAGGCCGCGACCGTCAAGGACCTCGGCAAAGCGAAGAAGGTCATCGTCACCAAGGACGCGACGACGATCATCGAAGGCGCCGGCAAGAAGACCGCGATCAAGGCCCGCATCGACCAGATCCGCGCCGAGCTCGAGAACGTCTCCTCCGACTACGACGCCGAGAAGCTCCAGGAGCGTCTTGCCAAGCTCTCGGGCGGCGTCGCGCAGATCAACGTCGGCGCGGCCACCGAGTCGGAGATGAAGGAGAAGAAGGCCCGCGTCGAGGACGCCCTCCACGCGACCCGCGCGGCCGTCGAAGAGGGGATCGTCCCTGGCGGCGGCACGGCACTGCTGGCCTGCATCACTCCGATCGAGAAGCTGAAGCTCGACGGTGATGAGCGCGTCGGCGCGATGATCGTGCGCCGCGCGATCGAGGCCCCTCTGCGCCAGATCGCGGCGAACGCTGGGCTCGATGGGGCTGTTGTCGTTCAGAACGTCCTGCAGAACGGCAAGGCCGGGCACGGGTACAACGCTGCGACGGAGAAGTACGAGGACCTCATCAAGGCGGGTGTCATCGACCCGACCAAGGTGGTGCGCTCGGGGCTGCAGAACGCGGCTAGCGTGGCGAGCCTGCTACTGACTACGGATGCGCTGGTGAGTGATACGCCCAAAGAAGAGGAGCCGGCTGGCGCTGGCGGGCACCACCACCACTGAGCGCCGAAGCTCCCGCGGGGCTTGCCTAACGACCGAAGTGGCCGCAATCAGCATCGCTGATTGCGGCCACTCTCTGCTTCGGCACCGGGTCACTCAGACTGAAAGCGGGAAGGAAGACGGCCCCTAGCCCGGTTCCGTCACGAGTGTCATCGCCGGCCGCCGCCGATCGCCGATCGAGGCGGTCGGTGGTCGTTTGTGCCGGCCCGCAGCTCGCCGACGTACCGCCGGGGCCGAGTTCGCGGCCGCTCCGAGCCAGATTCGGCGTCGTGGAGCGCCAGTTCGACCCGCCGGCGCACATGCGTCTGAGGAGACCCCAGGATGTCGGTCCAGCGGGAACTGGGAAGGGCGGGTAGAACCGGTCCAACGGAGGACCGCCCCGACATGCGCAAGAGCCGATTCACCGAGACGCAGATCATCGACATCCTGAAGCAGGCGGAGGCGGGCGCGAAGGTCGCCGACCTGGCCCGCGAGCACGGCATCAGCACAGCCACGATCTACGC
>JBCBNC010000069.1:0-15964 GCA_039821985.1 Planctomycetota bacterium | reverse complement strand
GTGGGGTCTTCAGTCCTACTCGACGACCCCGATCTGGCAGGACGTCTCGTTCGAGCTCAGCGCGATCACCGAACACCCCTTCTACGGGCACGGTCACGCGCCTGGCCGCGACCTCGTCTTCTCGCGCGTCCTCGGCCTCGGGAACGGCGGACAGACGCTCCAGCTCACGGAGCGCCGTCACGAGACGGTGAACCGGCCGGACGACCGCGTCCTCATCGACGACTGCTACTTCACCGGCTTCCACACGTTTCCGGGGCGCGCGGGCTCCGCGCTCACCCTCGCGGGCGCCGGACTGCGCGTGAGGGTCATCGACTCGGCCTGGGTCGACGACAACCCCGACGACACGGCCACGCTCGACCCGCAGTACGTCGGCAAGAACTTCGGCGGCCTCACGATCTGGTCCCCGCTCGCCGAGACGCAGAGCTACGCCGACACGCCCGAGCAGGGCGGCCGCGCGAACGCGACGTTCGTCGCTATCGGCTCGCTGTTCGCCATCCGCAACGGCGGGCGCTCGATCGGGAAGATCCACGACATCCACGCGGCGATCCTCGAGGACACGGCCTTCCTGGGCGCGCCGGCGCAGCCGGGCGGTTCGATTCCGGGCGTCATGACGCCGAACACCAACGGGCAGCTCGACCGCAAGCGGCCGTGCAACGTCCTCGACGTTCGCAGCAGTGGCCCGGCCATCGCATCGCCGCTGGTGATGAGCCGCCTCGAGAAGCACCTCGGGAAGGTGCGCGCCTCCGAGTACGTGCGGATCGCTATGGACGTTCACCGGGATGAGGTCTCCGTCCCCGTGATGACCACGGGCGTCGATGCAGAGGGGTCATTCGAGCTCAGCGACGGTCCGCCGATGACCGCTGAGCTCGCGGCCGACGCGCGCGCGATCGCTGATCGGATCCGGGGTGCGGAGCGCGGCTGCGCCGAGCTCCTTGAGATCGCGACCTCCGTCGCTGCGGTGGCCTGAGGTGACGACCGTCCCCCTCCCGACTTCGCCCCTCGCGAGCGTGCTGCTCGCATGGGCGCACGGGGCAGAGCCCGAGCTCCGCCTGGGGGACGCGTCGCGCCTTCACGAGGACATCGAGGAGCTGCTCCGGCGGGCCGGTGTCCCTGAGGAACACGTCGAGCGCGTGTGCGGTGCTGAGCCGCCGCGCTGGACAGATGGCGCATCCAGCGGCGCCGAAGACGCTGGCCCCCAATGAAAGAGCGACGCGGTTCCGTGGTTGGCGCCGAGGACCGCGTCGCAAGCAGGAGGACTCGAATGAGCTCCCACCGAACATCATACGAACCTGGGCCCCATTCAAGGCCCACATGCGACCCGCATCCCGACATCTTCGCGCCCGAGCCGCTCACCGCGCGGAGCGTGGCTCTCGTCTTCGCGCTCGGCGTGCTCTTCGTCACGTGGACGACGGGCGTCGACTGGCTCGTGCATCTCGTAGCGCGCGGAGGTGCATCGTGACGATGGCACCCGCTGCACCGCTCACGCGCTTCCACCTGCACCCGCGAGTTATGGAGGCGATCCCCGCTCGGAAGCGTCGCACGCTCGCGGCGCTCATGGACGTGCTCGCGGCGTGCGCGCGCCAGCGTCGCGACCTCTACGGCGACCGCCGCGTCGTCGACACTCCGCGCCGCCAGCTGGCCGTGTACCTCGGCACGACGCCGCGCACCGTCGAGCGCGGCGAGAAGGACCTCGAGGAGCTTGGGCTCATCGGCCGCGTCGACGGAAGTCGCCGGCGCCGAGTGATCGAGCTGCTCGACCCGCGCGGCTCTGACGCGCCCGCTTTGGCAGATGGGGCTGTGGAGAAACGCGGTCCGCAGGCCGTTCGCACTGGGCCCGAGTACGACATGGGTGACGTACTCAGTACGACACCGGTGTCGCACTCGGACGGCGCTCTCTATATCTCCGATCTAGAGGGTTCAGAAGGTCGAAGCGCGAGCGAGTCCCGCAACGAGGGCGGCGGGACAGGCAGCGCCCAGAGTGCGAGGGTCGACCTCGACCTCGCCGTCAGCGTTGCGCGCGCCGTCGTTGGGCGAGTGCAAGCCACGTTCGATCGCGAGCACGCTGAGCGCGGCGGGGCGCGAACTGCGTGGACCTTCAGCCGAAGCCAGCAATCGAGCATCGAGGAGCGCATCGTCGCTCGGTTCCGCGCGCTGAAGCGTGACGGTGCAGGCTCGCTCACCGTCGAACTCGTCACCGACCACGTAGATCGCGTGGCGGGCTTCTCGGTCAAGGCGGACCGTCCGGCCGCGCACTTCTTCGCGGCGATCGTCCGCGGCGACTGGCGCGCCGACGCGCCTGCGTCGAGCACGGCCGCCGAGGTGCGAGCGAAGGGGCGCGAGGCCGAGGAGCCGGTCCGCGACCTCGACCAGCGCGCCGGTCCCCCACCGCGGGATCCGCTAGCGACGCCGGCGGAGCTCGCTCGGCTCGGGCGGGCGCTGGACGCGTATGGCGCGACCGACGACGAGCGAAAGCGTGCGCGACGTTGGACGACGTCTGCGATGGTCGAGCGCGCGGTGGCGCGCCTCGAGGCCGCGGTGATGAAGCGCGAGCTCGCGCTCGAGGTGTCGGCATGAGCAGGCCCAGCAAGACGATCCTCGTAGAGCCCACCGACGTCCTTCCGCCCGAGCTCGCCGGAAGCGAGTCGACGTCGGTCGGGTGCCTCGTGGGTTCGCCGGTCTACCACGCCCAGGCGACGAGTGATGGCGACCCGTACTGGACGGCGCGCTGTGGAGCGAAGGACGGGGCTCGGAGCAATGCGCCGACGACCCCTCTCGGAGAGCTCGCCTCGTGGCACCGCTTCCGCGTTTGCCGCGCTTGCTTCGATTCGCAGGGGGAAGCGTGATGCTCGAGGACGTCACATCCTCCCCGCTCTACTGGCCGCGCGGCCGTGCTCGAACCGCAGCCCGGGATCGCATTTTCTGGCCGAAGAGCGCGCCTCCCGTCGGGCGCGCGATGGAGTCCGTCCTCGAGGAGCTCGCTCGCATGGGCGTCGCGCGTCGGGGCGTCATCATCTCGACCGACCGCCCGCGGCGCCTTGACGGGCAGCTTCGGGCGAGCGCGAAGGAGCCGGATGACCCCGGCGTCGCGGTCTGGTTCGAGTTCAGCGGCCGTGACCGCGTCATCGCGTGCGACCAGTACCGGTCGAATGCGGAGAACCTGCGCGCAATCTTCAAGACGATCGAGGCGCTTCGCGGCGTCGAGCGCTGGGGCGCGTGCGACCTGGAGCAGGCGTTCGCTGGGCACCAAGCCATCGCGCCGCCGACGTCGACCGACCCCGACCCGTGGAGTGTCTTCGGCATCGACGCGGAGGAGTCGACGGTCGACCACGTACGGGCTTCGTTCCGGCGGCTCGCCGCGGACGCCCATCCTGACCAGCCGGGCGGCTCGGACGAGCGCATGAGGATGTTGGTGCGCCTCCGGGACCGAGCGCTCGAAGAGATCGCGCGGAGGGATCGATGAGCCCCAAGGCGATGGAGCGTCCGCCGTGGACGCAGACGGTCGCATTCGGCCTCACGGACTCCGATTGCGCCGCGATGGATCGTCGCCGGCGCAAGTCGGAAGGTGACCTCACGCCGCGGGAATCGCAGCTACTCGACTGGCTCTACCGCGGCCGCGACAGCTGGGCGGCCGAGCATCTGCTCCCGGACGAGATGATCGGGAACGAGCCAGGCACTGAGCGTCCGTCGTGGCTCTGGGCCAGCGACGCGTTCCTGGCTGGGTTCGACTGCCCGGAGTGGAGCGACCAGAAGAAGGCCTACGAGGGCCTCCGGCGGTCGGTGCAGCGTGTCTGCCGTTCGCTCGAACGACACGGCTCCATCGAGTCGATCACTAAAGAGCGGGGTCGTCGCGCGTATCGCTACCGCGCCGGCTCGGGACAGCGGGCGCGCGACGAGCGAGAGGAGTACGGCCGTTGAAGTCGAGGCCTGACGCTGAATGAGCATGGATACGCCCGCGATCACAATCACCCATCGACAGCTAGAGGTGCTCGAGTACGTCGCCTCGTTTCGCGAGGGGCATGGTGTGAGCCCCACGCTCACCGAGGTCGGCGCGTTCCTCGGCGTCAGCAAGAGCACAGCTCGCGATCACGTGCTCTCGCTTCGGATTGCGGGCGCGCTCGGATCGAACGACGCTGGACTGCACCGCGCCCTCTACGTGACAGAGGCCGGGCAAGCGCACCTCGAGCGATTCGGGAGGACGGCATGATCGAGGTCTCTGCGAAGGTCGATATCGAACCTTGGCAGCGCGCGATGAACGCTCTGGTGAAGGACCAGCTGCCCTTCGCCACGGCGGCAACGCTGACCAAAGTCGCCGCGAGCGCGCAGGCTCAGGTGCGGCGAGAGCTACCGCGGCGATTCGAGCTCAGGAACCGTCGCCTGCTGAACGGCATCAAGGTCAAGAATGCGGTGAAGCGCGATTGGCCCAGTCAGCGCGCCTGGGTAGGCACCGTGGACGAGGAGATCGCGCGCCATGAGAAGGGCGGCACGTTCCGACCCGCACGATCGCAGTTCCACGCGATCCCGACGCGGGTGGTGAGGCGCAAGAAGGGGGGTCGCTATGCCGGCGCCGTCACCAAGAAGGACTCGCCCCGGAAGATCCTCTCGCTGAAGTCGGGGTACGTGGCTGGCAACGCGATCCGCTTGCGGAAGAGCAGCAGGCGGCAGACGCGTGGCCTGACGATGTTCCACCTTCGGAGGACGATCCGGATCCGGCCGCGCCTCGGGTTCGAGGAGACCGTCCGAAACGTGGTCGCTCGCCGGATTCAGAGGACCTTCTCAGCCGAGCTCTCCAGAGCTCTACGCGGGGCGAGGCCGCGATGATTACGACGCGGCACTCGTCCTTAGGGCGCCCTAGGCGGGCTCAGAGGCGCCTTCGGGGCCCTCACCAGCCCCGCGGGTCCTTCCTGGACCCCCGCCCACCTGCCGGTAACGCGCATGTGGCGCTCGGTGCCAACGTGTCGTTTCGTCGAAGCGGTTTCGGTTTCACTTTCACTTTCACCTTGGGCGCGTGACGTGACACGCAGCGGTGGCCAAGAAGAGGGCATCCAGGAAGCGGAAGACCAGGCGGAAGCCGTCGCCGAGGAAGGCGCCGGCGCCCGAACTGGTGTCGCCGCAGCGCTTCGCCGAGCTGATCGGCGTGACCCGGCCGGCCGTCCGAGCCGCCATGGACGACGGCCGGCTCGCCGAATCGGTCACCTCGGAGCAGCGCGGGAAGGTCACCTGGCGACGGATCGACGTCGAACGCGGACGTGCCGAGTGGGCGCGCAACACCGCCCCGCGGACCGAGACGGGGAGGTCCACCGTCGAGCTCGAGGTGGAGTCGCCGGATGCGGCGCGGCCGGACGGCAAGGGCCCCCGCCCGCCCAGCGACCTCAGCATCCAGAAGGCGCGCAAGGAGAAGGCGCTCGCGACCAAGTACGAGATCGACGTGGCTCGCGAGAGCCGTGCCCTCGTCGGCCGTGCCGAGCTCGAGCGCGAGCTCTTCGAGCTGGGCCGCGTCATCAGGGACAGCCTGTCCCAGGCGGCGATCGATCTCCCCGTAGACCTGGTCGGTCTGGAGACCGAGAAGGAGGCGCAGATCATCCTCGAGCGCCACGCCGCGGAGGCCGCGTTGAAGGTCGCCGACACGATCCGCGAGCTCATGGCTTCGCTGGCAGGAGAGCCTGAGGGGGCGGCATGAAAGTCGCCGATCTCCCGGAGTCCGTTCGCCAGCATCTCCCGCTCCCGGGCTCGATGCTTCAGCACGTCATCGACGGCCTCCAGCCCGACCCCATCGAGTGGGTCTGGCAGTGGTCCGAGCGTGAGCGGCGTCTGTCGAAGGAGGCGTCAGCCAAGCCCGGGGCCTACGACACGGGGATGACGCCGTTCTGGCGCGAGCCCATGGAGCGGCTCTCGCCGCAGGACCCGACAGAGCGCGTCGTGGTCATGAAGTCGGCGCAGATCGGCGCGTCGGAGCTCGCGAACTGCTTCATCGCGTACGTGCTGGCGAAGGGGCTTGGCCCGACGCTTCTCGTCACGAAGACGCTCGACCTCGCCAAGGACTACTCGAAGCAACGCCTGGATCCGATGATCCGGGACACGCCCGCGCTCCGGCGGATCCTCGGCGAGCGCACCGGCCAGAACGACCGCAACCAGCTCCTCTCGAAGATGGCTCCCAACGCGCCGCTCTTCCTGCGGGGCGCAGAGAGCGCGGGAGGACTGCGATCGCTACCAATCCAGAACCTGGTTCTCGACGAGGTCGACTCGTACCCGCGCGACGTCGAGGGCGAGGGTGATCCGTGCGACCTTGCGATCGCCCGTACGCGCACCTTCCCCCGACGCAAGATCTTCGAGATTTCGACCCCAACGGTCGAGGGCCGGTCGCGCATCGCGGAGCGCTACGAGCAGACGGACCAGCGGATCTACAAGGTGCCGTGCCCCGACTGCGGCGCCTTCCAGCGGCTGACCTGGAAGGGCATCACCTTCGACCGCGACTCGGAGGGCGCGCTGATCCACGACTCGGTGCACTACGCCTGCGGCGCGTGCGGCTCGCTCATCCCCCACTCCAAGAAGCGCCAGATGGTCGCTGACGGGCGCTGGGAGGCGACCGCGAAGGCTGCGCAGCGGTTCGTGCACGGGTACCACATCTCGGCCATCTACTCGCCGTGGACGAGCTGGATTGAGATCGTCGAGCAACACCTCGCCGCGGGTCGGAACCCGCAGAAGCGGACCACGTTCTCGAACACGATCCTCGGCGAGACGGCGAAGTCGGAGGGCGACGCGCCGAACTGGATGAAGCTCTGGCGCCGCCGTGAGCCGTACTCGCCGGAGGAGCTGCCGGAGGGGGTCGTCGTTCTGACCGCCGGTGTCGACGCCCAGAGGAACCGGATCGAGGTCGAGATCGTCGGCTGGGGCGAGCGGCTGGAGTCGTGGTCGATCGACTGGGTCGTGCTCGACGGCGACACGGCGAAGGCGGAGACGTGGGAGCAGCTCGACAAGCTGCTCGCGCAGACGTGGCCGCATGCGAACGGCGGCGAGCTCGGCATCGCGCGCCTCGCGGTGGACGCCGGCGACGGCTCGTACTCCGCCCCCACCATCCACCGCTGGGCCCGTGAGAAGCTCCCGCGGGTCATGCCGGTGCGCGGCCGCGGGAGTGCGACCCAGCTCGTCTATCAGCGGCGCGAGGCGACCCTCCGTAAGGGCAAGAGCGCGCGGGGCCGCATGGGCACGTTCTGGCCCGTCGGCGTGGGGCTCATCAAGTCCGAGCTCTACGCCGCGCTTCGGCTCGAGGAGCCGGCAGCCGGCGATCGCGTGCCCAGCATGTGGTGCCACTTCCCACAGAAGTACGACGACGAGTACTTCAAGCAGCTCACGTCGGAGCGGAAGACGATCCGCCCGAACGCGAAGGGCATCCCTACGTCGAACTGGCGCGTACTCGAGGGGCGTCGAAACGAGGTCCTCGACTGCCGCGTCTACGCGCGAGCGGCCGCGTACGTGCTCGGGGTCGACACGTGGAGCGCCGAGAAGTGGGAGCACGAACGCGCGGCGACACGCCCCGCAAAGGAGGCCCAGAAACCGCCGACGCGCCGTAGGGTGCGCCGGGACAGCGGGTTCATCGAACCCAGGAGGCAAGGATGGCTCGATGGAAAATGAAGCACTACGAAGAGCTCAGGGACGCGCTTGCGACGGGCGCGGCTGAGATCGCGTTCAAGGACAAGCGCGTCCGCTACAAGGGCTCCGAGGACATGAAGCGGCTTCTCGCTGAGATGGAGGCAGAGCTGGGCCTGGCAGGCTCCTCGCAGTCCACGCCGCAAGCCCGCGTACCCCGTTTCGACAACGGACTCTGAGCATGAACGCCACGATCCAGAGCGAACTGGACGGTCTCCAGCGGGAGACCCTCGACTACATCCGGTCCGAGATTCAGACCCGCGCGTACGAGGCTGCGTCGCGTCGGAGCCGCATGTCGGGCTGGCTCACGCCGGCGACGAGCGCGAACTCCGAAGCGCGCGGCGCGCTGCACCTGCTCCGTGACCGCTCGCGGGACCTCGCGCGGAACGACCCGAACATCGCTCGTGCGCTCAACGTGATCCGCGCGAACGTCGTCGGCACAGGGATCCGAGCGCAGCTCGACGGCGACACCGCGATCGAGCAGGCCTGGAAGCGCTGGGCCGAGTCCACGGACTGCGACGCGGACGGCCGCCACGACCTCTACGGTCTCCAGGCATTGGTGATGCGGAGCGTCGCGGAGTCGGGCGAGGCGCTCGTCCGGCTGCGCCCGCGCCGCCGCAGCGACGGCCTCTCAGTGCCGCTGCAGCTCCAGCTTCTGGAATCCGACCACCTCGACACGAGCAAGGACGGCGACACGGACCACCGGGGGCATCGGGTCGTCCAAGGTGTCGAGTTCGATGCGATCGGGCGCCGCGTGGCGTACTGGATCTTCCAGGAGCACCCTGGCGAGTACGGGCCGATGCGCTCGCTGCAGTCCGTGCGCGTGCCTGCCGAGTCCATGCTTCACATCTTCCGCGTGGACCGCCCGGGCCAGGTCCGTGGGATCCCGTGGTCGGCGCCAGTGATGATCCGCGCGCGCGAGCTCAAGGACTACGAGGACGCCCAGCTCCTGCGCCAGAAGATCGCCGCGTGCTTCGTGATCTTCCGCCAGGACCAGCGCGTCGAGCTCGCGAACCCGGACGACCCGCCGCCGGCGGAGGCCCCCGAGCGCCTGGGCCGCGAGACCATCCAGCCGGGGATCGTGGAGGACGTACCGGCGGGCCAGGAGGTGAAGTTCGCCTCGCCTCCGAGCGTGGGCGGCTACGACGAATACGTTCGCAGGCACCTGCGCGCGATCGCGGTCGGGTTCGGCGTCTCGTACGAGGCGCTCACCGGCGACTACTCGAACGTGAACTTCTCGTCCGGCCGGATGGGACACCTCGAGTTCCAGCGGAACGTCGGAGCGTGGCAAGGCGACCTCGTCGTGAATCAGCTGTGCCGGCGCGTCTGGATGTGGTTCCGCACCGCGGCGAGCTTCGTCGGGATCGATGACGGGGGCCTGACTCCGACCTGGATTCTGCCGCGCCGCGAGATGATCGACCCGACGCGGGAAGTGCCGGCGACGGTCGCGAAGATCCGCGGAGGGCTCACCACGCTGAGCGACGCGATCCGGGCGGAGGGCGCGGACCCGACAGAGGTCTTCAGGAAGCTCGCCGAGGAACGGAAGATTCTGAACGAGATGGAGCTGACGACGGAGTCGGACCCGGCGCAGGCGAAGGAGTGGCGAATGCCCGACAACGCAATCAGCTAGACTCTCTTGACCTGAAAGCCCTTCATACGAAACGCCGTCGCGACCTTGTTGACTGCACGAAGGAACCTGCGGTCCGGTTTGTAAACCAATAGATTTGGCGCAAATACCTCCAGGTGGACGCTTACTCCATCGGTTCCATGAGCCATTCGATAGCCGGTGACTGATGCCCTGTCCATATCCATATCCTCGACGAGACTTTCGCAGACGATTAACCGCATGTCCGCCATGCCTAGCCCTTCGTGTATCGGACCCGTGATCTTGAATTCGTGTCTATACAGAATCGAGTCAAAGGGATCCCTGTCTAGGATCTGTCGTGAGTCCCGACCAATCGCTGGGCTCGCGCCGCGCGTCTCCAGCTCAAACCGTCGCGCTAGTTCGCCTAGGGCGTCTTCGATGCGCTCCATTGCGAGGGCCATCGGCCGATCGTTGGGCCCGACGTTCTTGAGTCTTTCGCGCGCACTCGCAATCTCGATGGCTTGAAGCACGGGCGACGCAATCGAATCAGGATCGCCTAGCGCCCGGTCCACCAATGGCCGCAGAGCCTCTCGAAGCTCGAAGAGCCCCATCGGATCAGCCTCATAGAAGATGACCAGCGAATCGTTGACGTCGAAGGGGAGGGACGTACCCTTCTCCGCAATCAGGATGAACGGGCCACCAAAGCAGTGTCGAATCCCAAGTTCGTACATCACGTTTGGGTTGTGATGTGACAAGTCCGCCACGACGAGCCGCGCCTCAACCACGTCTCGCATCATGTTCGGCGTGATTTGATCCGGGCGATCCGTCTGGTGGGGTGCGCGAGCTCTGATGCCACGCGATTCGCAGAGCGGTTCAAGCGCGAGATTGACGATGGCTTCGGCTTGGCGCCTTGTCGCGGTGCCCGGCTCGCCGAGCGGTGTGACGAAAAAGCACTCGTCCTTGCCCTGCTGCTGGGCTCGCCGTTCGTTCTCTTGTTCGGTCATGGTCGCAATGCGCGCGAGCGGACTCTGATGGTGGCTCGCGGGTAGGACTCTACGAGTCGCCGAGTTGCCACGCGCCAATCGTTGACAGTTCGGGCTGTCGCGGCTGGTGGGCTGCGTGCGGCCCGTGCGGCCCTCGCCCACGGTACGCGGTACGCCACAAGTGGCAATGTGCGGCCCACGTGGGACGCGCGTGCGGTAAACGTGCGGTAGCGAAGCACCGGACCCGACCGCCCTAGTCGCGAATCAGCTGTGCCGGCGCGTCGGGGGGTGGTTCCGCACCGCGGCCAGCCTCGTCGGGATCGACGACGGGGGCCTGACTCCGACCTGGATTCTGCCGCGCCGCGAGATGATCGACCCGACGCGGGAGGTGCCGGCGACGGTCGCCAAGATCCGCGGCGGGCTGACGACGCTGAGTGATGCGATTCGGTCCGACGGCGCGGATCCAAACGAGACCTTTAGGAAGCTCGCCGAGGAACGCAACACGCTCAACAGGATGGGCCTGACGACGGAGTCGGATCCGGCGCAGGCCGGGAGTGGCGGATGCCAGAAAGCTCGCGCGACTAGTCTTTCCAGGGCTCCACGCGAAGCCCAACCCCTTCGAGCTCAGAGACTAGTTGAGCTGCGGCCATTGCGAGCCTGTGATCTGCCGCGTGGTCCGTATCCAGCGAAAAGCAGACCAGCTTCACATAGTCCCCATGGCGAGAAACAGTCGAGAACGTGGCTGCGGCCAACATGGCACGATGTGCTATTCGCTCGACCCTACCAACTAACTCGTCGACCGTTTCTCCAGTCTCAAATACGCGAGAGACCTCATACGCGCGACTGGAAAATGGATCATCATCTGGGACGATAGGGTCCGGATCCCGAGTACGCGTGCCGGGGTGTGACTTTCGCTGGGCCGGTGCTATCTCCTCGACTCTGGACCTGAGTGCCGCGAGCCCGTCCTCTATCCGAGACAACGCGAGCGCGAGCGGCTTCTCTTCGGAAGATACGCGACTGAGGCGCTCCCTGGCGCTCGCGGTCTCGATGGCCTGCAAGACCGGAGACTCGACTGACTCGGGTTGATCGATGCAGCGCACCATCGCCGGACGGAGCGAATCACGGAGTTCCAAGAGCCCCTTCGGGTCATCCCGATAGAAATGCACGAGCGAGTCGTTCACATCAAATGGCAGAGAAGTCCCGCTTTCAGCGATCAATATGAACGGACCACCGAAGCTATGGCGAACCCCGAGTTCATACATGACATTCGGATTGTGACGCGTTAGGTCGGCAACCACCACACGGGCATTCACTACGTCGCGCATTACGTGCGGCGTTATCTGATCCGGTCGGTCTGTCTGGTGCGCAGCTCGCGCTCTTATGCCGCGCCCCTCAAGAATCGGGTTGAGGCAGATCTCAACGATCGCCTCGGCTATTCGGCGCGGCGCTGAGTCCTCCTCTTTGATTGGCGTGATGAAAAAGCACTCGTCGTTGCGCTGCGGCTCTTGCTGCTGTTCGCTCTCTTGCTCTGTCATGATCGCTTTGCGCGCGAGCGGACGTTGGTGGTAGCTCGCACGTAGGACTCTACGCGGCGCGGCCGCGGCACACGCCACTCGACAACTGGTCACGTCTGTTTCGAATCACGGTTGCTGCATGGCCCTTGTCGCTGTGCGGCGGGGCCTGGTAGCGAATGTGCGGCCAACGTGCGGCCAACGTGCGGTCAACGTGGGGCGAGCGTGCGGTGAACGTGCGATAGCGCAGGGCCCACCGGATCTGCCTTCATGGAGATCAGCGAGCCGTCCCCTGACTCGCCCCTCCTCCCCGCCCGGGTCGCACGTGCACCCGGGGCGGGACCCTCCATGCCGCCCACCACCCTCACCGAACGCCTCGCGCCTGCCGGGCTCGAGCTCCGGATCGCGCCGGACTCCTTCAACGAGGAGACCCGCGAGTTCGAGGTCGTGATGTCGACAGGCGCACGGGTGCGCCGGTACTCGTACGCCCGCGGAGCGTTCGACGAGGTCCTGAGCCTCGACCCGCGGCACATCCGGCTCGACCGGATCAACTCCGGCCGCGCGCCGTTCGTCGAGGAGCACCGCCACCTCGAGATCGACAAGACGATCGGCTCGATCGTCGAGGGCTCGGTCGCGATCCGCGACGGAAAGCTCATCGGTCGCGTGCGCATGCACGAGACGCCGCGCGCCGTCGAGATCACCGAGCGAATGCGCCGCGGCGAGCTCACGTGCGTCAGCCTCGGCTACGCGACGTACGAGCAGGAGGTCGTCGAGTCCGAAGAGGGGCCCGACACGCGCACCGCCGTCGACTGGGAGCCCTTCGAGCTCTCCCTCACGCCCATGCCCGCCGAGACCGGCGCGCACACCCGCTCAGCCGAGCACGAGACCTTCGAGGTCGTCATCCGCTCCCGCACGGAGACCCCCATGCCCGAACCGAACGACGAGTCCACGCCCGCTCCGAAGGCCGCCGACACGCCCGCGGACTCCAAGCCGACGGATCCGGCGCCGAACCAGCGCTCCGGCGCCCCGTCGCCGGACCCGGCTCCGAGCCCGTCCCCGGCGCCCGCGCCGCAACACGATGTCGACGCCGAGCGCCGCGGCGCCGAGGCCGAGCGCAAGCGCTCCGCCGAGATCCGCAAGCTCACGCGCAACGCGAATCTCGACGACCAGGTCGCCGACGATCTCATCGCGCGCGCCGTTCCCATCGACGCTGCCCGCGAAGAGATCCTCGAGAAGTGGAACCAGCGCCATGGAGGCCAGCCGACGCAAGGCCAGCTCCGCGTCGGCGAAGAGGCCGCTACCAAGCACGGCAGCGCAATCGAGCGGGTCCTCCTGGAGCGCTTCGACGGACGCTCCTACGCACTCAAGGACGAAGACGACGCGCGCCAGCTCCGCGGCTACACGCTGCTCGAGCTCGGCGAGCGCCACATGGCCGAGCTTGGAATCAGCCTGGTCGGGGTCGGCAACAAGTCGGAGCGCGCCGAGCGCATGCTTCAGGCCCGAGCCGGCTACCACACGACCACCGACTTCCCGAACGTCCTCGGGAACGTCACAGGGCGCGTTCTCACCGACGGCTTCAACGCCGCACCCCGGGACTTCCTGCAGCTCGTCCGTGAGCGGACCGCGCCGGACTTCCGCGAGATCCGCCCGGTCAAGCTCGGCCCCGCGTCGCAGCTCAAGCTCGTCCTCGAGGCGGGTGAGTACGAGTACGGCACGATCGGTGAGGGCGCCGAGGCCTACCGGATCCTCAAGTACGGCGAGATCGTCGCGATCACCCGCGAGGCGATCGTCAACGACGACCTCGACGCATTCGCGCGCGCGCCGCAGAAGATCGGCCAGCAGGCGGCGCTCGCCGAGAACATCGTCTTCTGGGCGATCCTCGGGGAGAACCCGCTCATGGCGGACGGGCTCCCGCTGTTCCACACCGACCACGGGAACGTAGTCACAGGTGCCCTCGACCAGGCCGGCCTCACCGAGGCCCGCACGGCGATGCGCCTCCAGACCGACCTCGACGGCCGCACGCGGATCAACGTCATGCCGCGCTTCGTCATGGTGCCGGCCGAGCTCGAGATTGCGGCCCAGCGCCTTCTGGTCCTCCCCACCGTCCCGACGGAGACGGCGCAGGCCAACCCCTTCACTCGGGCTCTGACCCCGATCGGCTCGCCGTTCCTCTCCGACTTCTCGTCCATCGAGTGGTTCATGGCAGCCAGCGCGCGCGAGGTCGACACGTTCGAGCTCGCCTACCTGCAGGGCCAGCGAGAGCCGTACTTCGAGGTCCGCAACGGCTTCGAACGCGACGGCATCGAGATCAAGATCCGCCACGAGTTCGGCATGAAGGCGATCGAGCACCGCGGCCTCGTCAAGTCGACGGGCTGATCCGCCGCTCGAGTCCTGGTCAGCCCCATCACACCTAGCGGCGTCACGCCGTCCGCCCAGACCGCACCGACGAGGCCAATGAAGAACTTCCAGCAGAAGGGGGACACGCTCAATGTGACCCCCACCGCCGCCGGCCTCGCCGGCAACCCGATTCTGGTCGGCGACATGCCGTGCGTGCCGGTCAGCAGCTACGGCGCGAACGAGACCGTCCCGGCGATGGTCGAGGGCGTGTTCGAGGTCGCGAAGGAGGCGGCGACGCCCATCACCGCCGGCGCGCTCGTCTACCTCACCCCGGGTGGCCGCGTGTCGCCGGTCGAGAACGGCGGCGCCAACAAGAAGTGCGGCTTCGCAGTCGTCGCTGCGGCCGCGGCCGACGCGACGGTCTCCGTCAAGTGGGCCATCTGACCTGAGGTCGAACCGTGGGCTGGACCGACAAGGCTGACCGCGTGCTCTCCGCCGCGACGTCCTCTGGGGCGTTCGGCGAGGCGGTCACCTTGTTCCCGGCCGACGGCGACGCCTATGAGATCCGTGGTGTCTTCGACGACGACCATCGCGAGATCGCGACCGAGTTCGACACGCCCCTCTCGACAACGGGACCGATGCTCTGCGTGCGGGTGTCCGCGCTCCAGCACGACCTGGCGGTCGACGACGAGCTCGAGGTCCGTGGCCGGCGCTTCGCTGTCGTCGACATCCAGCCCGACGGCCAGGGGACGCTAGAGCTCCCCCTCAACCTGCTCGAGCCGGCAGGGGGCGACGAGTGAGCGCCGGGGCGAAGCGCATCCGGCGGTACATCGCGGACGGCCTTCTCGCGGCGTCGGCCGTCGCGGCTCCTGTATTCGCTGCCCGGCATCGAACGCTCAGGCCCGAGGATGTCCCGGTCATCCTCGTCTACACGGACAGCGAGCGGGTCCTGGAGTCGCGGGCACTCGGCCCCGGCGTCAGGCGATACGTCCGCGAGATCCAGGTGGCGATCGCGATCGTCACGTCGACCCGCGGTCGCAACGACCGCGGCGAAGGCGCTGCGGATCAACTCGACGATCTCGCCGAGGCAGTCGAGGAGTGGATGTTCGCGCGGGAGAACGAGCCGCCTCAAGACGGCTTCTCCGACCCGCCCTGGGTTCAGGCGGTTCTCTCGGCCACGCGCATGGGTGTCGCCGAGGAGTCGTCGATCCCCATGCCTCCGAAGGTCCTGACCTTCGACGTGGTCTACCACGACACCGCGCCGAAGCCGCGGCCGTCGGAGCTCGAGAACCTCACCGGCATCGACGTCAAACACGACCTCGCGCCAGCCGACGGACAGCCCGACGCCACCGACAGCATTCCCGTACCCACGAAATGAACACGATCCACGTCATCCCCGCCGACGGCTTCCAGGTCCGCGACCACACCGGCGCGCTCATCCCGGCCGAAGGCGCCGAGGTCCAGGACTCGCCAGTCCTCCAGCGACGCCTCCGCGAGGGCCTCCTCGTGGTCGCGCCGAAGCGCACGCCGCTGCCCACGCCCGACAAGACCGACGACGAGCCCCTCGACCTCAAGACGCTCACCGTCCCCGAGCTGAGGGCCAACCTCACCGACCGGGGCGTCGACTTCGAGGCCACGGCCAAGAAGCCAGAGCTCGTCGAGCTACTCACCGCGGCCCTCGTCGCTGAGGCCGAGACCGACGACGGCGCCGAGGACTGATCGCGCGTCGTCACTGAGCACGCAGCCGTACCGCACCCCGCCCACACCGCCTGAGCCATGGTCACCTTCAACGAAGTCCCCGCGACGATCCGCGTCCCCGGCGTCTACGTCGAGGTCGGCGCGAACCCGGACAACGTCCTGGGCGTGCGCCAGAGCTACCGGCTCGGCCTCATGGGGCAGATGCT
>JBCBNC010000068.1:0-16467 GCA_039821985.1 Planctomycetota bacterium | reverse complement strand
GGGGCCTGTACCCCCCCCCCCCGGCGCCCCCGGGCCGCCCATTTTACTGGACGCCCGGGGCGGCTCCTGTGGCGGGTGATCCCGGCACCGTATCTGCGCCCCGTATCTGCGCTCTAGCCGGCGAGCAGCTCCCCCACCAGCGCCTCGAAGCGCTCCTTCAGCCGCTCGTGCTCGGCCCCGGTCGCCGGGCCGCTGAAGCCGGTGTACACGGCGCGGATCGCGCCCGCTCCGTCGAGGAAGAGCGTCGTCGGATACGCGCGCACCCGGTCGAGGACCGGGAACGCCTCGCTGGCCTTCGCCTTGTCCGACGTGCCGGCGATCAGGACGGGGTAGTGCGCGCCGTGGTGCGCGAGGTAGCGGCGCACCTGTTCGGTCTGCTGCGCGAGGTCGTCGCCGAACTCGAACGCGAGCCCGAGCACGCTCAGTCCCGCGTCGCCGAAGCGCTCCTGGAGCTCGACGAGATACGTCGTCTCGTCGTAGCAGTTGGGGCACCACGAGCCGAAGAGCACGACGATGCGCGCCTTCCCGGCGAACGCCGGATCGTCGATGCGGCGCGCTTCGCCCTCGAGGTCCGGGAAGTCGAGCGCGCCCAGCGCGTCGGCGTCCACGACCTCGGTGAGGCCGAACGGATCGGGCAGCGCCGCCTCCGGGTCGCGCACCGCCGTCCACGTCTCGTGCCACGTGTCGCGGGACCAGAAGTCTCCCTTCAGCGAGCCGTCCTCCTGGAGCGCCGCGTCGAACAGGAATGCGTGCGCGCCGTCGAAGACGGACAGCTTCAGCCGGCCGTCCTCGAACGTACCGTCGAGGTAGCGGTAGTCGCCGAGCGTCGTGAGGAACGTGCCGCGCGCGCTCGCTCCGTCGAGCTCGAAGAGGCCCACCGCGTCGCTCTCGTCGCTCGAGAAGTCGACCCGCCAGCGGCCGCTCAGGGGGTCGGCCGCCCCGTCGGGCGCCGAGTCGGGCACGGGCGGCCAGCCGAGGCGCGCGTGGAACGGCAGCCGGGTCGGCTCGGCGCCGCCGCGCTCACGGATCCACTCGCCTTCGAAGGCGTCGGGCCCGAGGCTCGGATCCAGCTCGGCGACGAGGCGCGCACCGTACGGCTCGATGTGCACGGTGAAGCGCGTCCGCTCGATCTCGACGCGCTCACACGTGCGGATCTCCTCGCCGTTGACGAGGTCCGCGCGGTAGCCGTCGGCGCCCGCGCGCAGCGCGATCCGGAAGTCGAGGTCGCCCCCGGGGCAGTCGAGCCAGGCGGAGAGGAGAATGTCGCCGTCGTCGAGCGGGAGGCCGGCTTCGACGTCGGGCCCATCGGAGCACGCGGGGAGGAGCGCGGCGGGGAGGAGGAGAGCGAGGGCACGGAGCATGCCCCTCACCCTACGCGACGCCCGCTGCGCGCTCCCTCCAGCGCTCACCCTCAGCCCACGTGCCCGTGGTCCTTCTCCTCCTGCGTCGCGTCGCGGATCCCCACGACCTCGATCGCGAAGTGGAGCGTCTCACCCGCCAGCGGGTGGTTGAAGTCGACCTTCACCTCGGCGTCCGTCAGCTCGAGGATCGTTCCCATCAGCGGCTGCCCGTCGGGTCCCTGCGCCTGGAACTGCAGGCCCGCCGAGATCTCGGCGTCGGCGGGGAACGCCTGGCGCGGGACCGTCTGCACGGCCTCGTCGTGGCGCGGTCCGTAGCCGTCCTCGGGCGCCACCTTCACGTCGAATGCATCCCCCACGGCGTGCCCGTTCATTGCGGTCTCGAGGCCCGGGACGATGTTGCCCGCTCCGTGCAGGTACCCGAGCGGGTCCTTGCCCTTCGAGCTGTCGACCTCCTGGCCGCTGTCGAGGGTGAGCGTGTAGTGGATGGTGACCACCGAGCCGTCGGCGATCGTCGTGGGGTCGGTCATGCGCGAGACCCTACCCGGGCCCCGTGCGCGCCTGGGGCACCGCCCGGGGAATCGGGGCCGTCCGATCAGCCGCGCGGGCCGTCCGTCCGGATCCGTCCGAAGTCGACGAGGATGCCGCCCTTGGAGAACGCAACTCCGACGTCGCCGACGGCGACAGTGGGCGCGAGGCGAGGCGGGATGGCGTGCTCCTCCCGTTCGCCGTCCTCGAACTCGAGCGTGAAGAGCTCGGTCGAGGAGTCGTTCCCGACGCGGGTGCGCTTCGCGACGACGGCGGCGGGCTCGCGCTCGAGCGCGCCGGTCGCGAGGCGATGCGTGCGCCGGAGGTGGGCGATCAGGGCGTAGAGCCCGCCCGCGAACATGAGGAGCGGGACGATCAGGAACGGGGCGCCGATGTCCAGCCCGCTGGTGAACGTGGACGCGCCGAGGGCGAACGCCGCGACGCCGCCGAGCCACACGAGCAGGAACAGCGTGAGGCAGCCGGCGCCGACGAGCCCACCGCGCACGCTCGGCACGTGGGTGAGCGCGCGGGCGAACTCGGGCGTGTCGCGGAGCGCCTCGAGGACCTCGGCCCGCTCGGCGCGCGGGGCGCGCTCGGTCTCGGCGCCGCCCGGGAAACGCGCGCCGCAGTACGCGCAGAACCGCGCGCCCTCGCGCTTGCGCGGCGCGCCGCAGTTCGAGCAGTTGGACAGGGGACTCACGGCGCGGTTGTACCCGATCCCGGCGCGCGTATTCGGTCCTCGCGCCACCGGGCACTCGAACCGCGCGTCCGCGCTGCTACCCTCCCCGCCATGGGCGAAGCGCACGAAACGCTCGAGGTCCGTCCCGGTCCCGGCGAGCGCCGCGTCGTCGGTCCGCGCGGCGAGACGCTCGAGGTCCCCGACGCCTGGACGCTCCTCGAGCCCGGCGACGCGGCCGCGACGCGGCGCGTCAAGAAGGCGGGGCCGCACTGGGTCATGAGCGAGAAGCGCGGCCGGCGCACGTTCGGGCGCGGCGTGTGGGCCGACGCCCGGACGATCCAGCGCGTGCTGGCCGAGCTCGAGGTCGAGCGCACCGACCCGAAGTACACGGCGAAGCTCGAGAAGGGGCGCGCGCGCCGCGCCGCCGAGCAGGAGCAGTACGCAGAGGACTTCGAGGGCGAGGTGCTGCGCTTCCTCGGCTTCGACGCGCGGCACCGGGTCCTGGGCGCTTCCCTCGCACGAGCGATCGCGGCGCACGCGACGCCGGTCGGCAGCGGCACGGTCGCCCGGACAAAGCGGATCTCGATCGAGCGCCGCGCCGAGGCCGCGACGATCGCCTGGATGCGGCACCAGACGACGGCGTACGACTCGATGGCCATCCCGCGCGTGAAGGGCCGGCGCCGCGAGGTCCGCCGCGCGCTCGCCGCGCGCTCCCGGGAGCTCCTCGACGGCTACCGGCGCGGGGATGCGGTCGACCCCGGGCGCTGTCCCCTCTCCAGAGCGCTCGAGCGCGCGGGCTCGGGCGAGGCGGGGTAGTTTCGGGGGATGCGACTCCCCTTCCCGATCGCCTCCTCGCTCGCCCTCCTCTTCCTCGCCACGCCCGCCCTCGCCGCCCAGCTCGACGACTTCGAAGGCGGCGCGAATCCGAACGGCTGGTCCTTCCGGGTCACGACGCCCGACGTCGTCGAGGCGGCGGGCGGCAACCCGGACGGCTGGCTCCACAACGCGCTCGTCGACTCCTTCGCGCCGATCGTCGCGACCGGCCCCGCCGTACCCTCGGCGTTCACGGGCGACCTGCGCGCGCGGGGCGTGACCCGTATCGGCGTCGACGCGATCACCCTCGGCGCCAGCATCACAGCGGCCGGGCGCGACTTCACCCTCCTCCTGCGCGACACCAAGGGCACGCCCGACCCGAGCGACGACGACTACGCGTACGCGCTCGGTGGGCTGGTGCCACAGGTCGGCGCCGGCTGGTCGACCTACGTCTTCGACGTGCCGAGCGCGTCGACCGACGCCGTTCCGACCGGCTGGGAAGGCGGCTGGGCCGGCGACCCCGAGAACTTCCGGCCCGGCGTGACCTGGTCCGACGTCGTCACGAGCGTCGACGTCGTCGAGTTCTGGTGGCTCGACCCGGCGTTCTTCGCGCTCTTCCAGCAGTGGGACGTCGGCATCGACAACGCATTCGTCGAGACGTCCGGGATCTCGACGATCTGCTCGGCCGACGTGCCGAACTCGACCGGTTCGATCGGAGCGATCGGCGCCGTGGGGTCCGTGTTCGTGGCGGACAACGACGTGACGCTGACCGCGAGCTCGATGCCGCCGAACGTGTTCGGGATCTTCATCTGCGGCCCCGAGCCCAGCGGACTGGACCTCGGCTTCGGGACGATCTGCGTCGGAGGCACGATCGGCCGCTACGACGACCCGGGCCAGATCCTGAGCAGCGGGCCGAGCGGAGCCTTCTCGCTCCAGCTCGACCTCGCCAGCACTCCCTCGACGAGTGGCCCGGTGTCGATCGCCGCGGGCGAGAGCTGGTACTTCCAGGCCTGGCACCGCGACGCCGTGCCGAGCGGAATCCCGGCGCGCTTCACGAACGGGATCGAGATCTCGTTCCGCTGATGGAAGCACGGTCCGGCGGTGTCACTGGACGGACGAGCCGAACCCGTTGACCACGGGGTCGTAGTTCGCCTTGACGCAGTGCACGTACTTGAAGCTCGTCGACTGCCCCGAGGGCGAGCCGCCGACAAACACGGTGTGCGCACTGAGCATCGCGGCGGATCCGCTCGTCGTGTAGACGGGATTGAAGCCGAGCGTCTCGACGCGGCACCCGACGACCTCGGAGATGCCGGCCAGGTCGGCGCGGATCCCCGTCTGCCAGCCGACGATCTTGGAGTGGAAGAGGTCCGGCGCGCTGTTCGACAGCGCCAGCCCGATCCCGGAGCCCGCGTCCCGCGCCTCGATCGTGCAGCCACGGAAGGTCGGCTGGGCGAAGGCGCCGCTCGAGTCGACGCACGACACCGCGGCGGAGACGACCGTCGCGCCGCTCGCGTGGAACGCGCTGCTCTCGGCGACGGGGTTACCGTCGGCGATCCGCAGCGCGGAGTGTCCGGCACCGCCGCTCCCCTCGCAGCGCGCCTCGACGTCGAAGAGCCGCGTGGCGCTCGAGGCGTTCTGCACGAGGACCGCGTTCGAGATCCCGCTCGCGCCGGTGTTCTCCACGGTGAGGGCGGTGAGCGCGCACTCGTCCCCGAGCAGGAACACGGCGCTCGCGCCGTCCTGTGAGCCCGAGGTCCGGTTGGCCCGGACGACGGTCGCGCCGCGGCCGGAGCCCGCGACGGTGACGAACTCGGGGACATCGACCAGGGCGCTCTCCTCGAAGAGCCCCGGGCCGACCTGCACGAGGTAGCGGTTGGTGGCGCTCGCGTCCGCAATGCTGGCCACGGCGGCCGCGACGGACGTGAACTCCGCGCCGCTCGTCGCGACGAAGACCACGTTCTGGGAGCGCGGGATCCCGTCGAGCTCGGCCTCGACGTCCGCTGCGAGTGCCTCGACGCCGTCTCGGAGGGCCTGGAAGTTCGCGTTGACTTCGGACGCCCGGGCGGGCGTCCCGGCGGTGAACGTGTTCGGGAGATCGACGGTGAAGCCGCCGAGAAGGCCGGCGCCGAAGCCGTACTCGACGGTGACGAAGAGGCAGGCGGCGGTGATGAGGAGGGACTTGGGTGTCATGGCTCGGTGAGGGGGAGGAATGGATGCGGCGGCGCTCTACGCGTCAGGACCACTCGGCGTCGTCCCAGTCGGACTGGTCCCACACGGCGCTCGCGGCGGCCGGCGGGTTCGTCTGGTCCTGGTCGTCGCCTCCGCTGCTGCCGCAAGCGCCGAGCGCGGCGACGGGGAGCAGCCAGAGGAGGCGCGCGAGAACGCGCGGAGCGTCGGCCGGGCAGGCCGGCTCGTTCGGTGTGTCGTTCATGGGTTCGGGCGCTCGTCGCGCCGCCCCCATGAGCGGATCGGGGCACACCGGTCCCTCAGGCGAATCGAAGAAGTGCGCGCGCCGCTCGAGGCCGCGCGCGCCCCGCGCCGCTCAGTCCTTGGACGGAACGCGAGCAAGCCGCGTGACGCGGCCGAGCATGTTCCAGTCCATCACGTAGAGGTCGCCGTCCCGGCCCCAGCACACCGCGTGCGGGGAGAGGAAGCGGCCCTCCTCGAAGCGATCGGCGCCGACCTGGTTGGTCGCCCAGAGCTTCCGGTCCGGCTGATCGCCGAGGTGCCCGGCGACCTTCCAGTCGCCGTCGAGCACCGTCACGCGCCCCTCGAGCTCGGCGACCGCGCACAGGTCCCCGCGGATCGACACGCCGCAGGGCCGGCGCAGGTCCTCGGCAACGACGGCGAGGAACGTCCCGTCGAGCGCGAACGTCTGCAGCCGCCGGTTCTCGCGGTCGGAGACGACGAGCACGGGCGCGTCGCCGCGCTCGTCGAGCGTGATGCCGTGCGGCGTGCGGAGCTGGCCCGGCTCGGTCCCCGGGCCGCCGAAGTCGCGCAGCCACGCGCCGTCCGGTCCGTACGCGTGGAGCCAGGAGCGCCCGTAGCCGTCGGCGACGAACACGGTGCCGTCGGACGCGACCGCGACGGCCGTGGGGCGGAACTGCCCCGCGTCGTCGTAGTGCTCGCTCGACTCGGGCCACCCGAAGCGCTGCAGCACCTCGCCCTTCAGTGAGAGCTTGCGCACCTCGTGGAGCCCCGTGTGCGCGACGTACAGCACCTCGGCGCCGTCCTCGACGCGGATGCACATGCCGTGCGCCCCACCGCCGAGCCCCTCTCCGACCGTGCCCGTCATCGCACCATCCGCACCGATCGCGACGACGGCGTGCTCGGCGTCGGTGTTGAAGTACATCGTGCCGTCCGCGCCGGCGACGATGCCCCCGTGCGTGTTGCCGAGCGCAACGCCGTCCTCGAGCGCGAGCCGCGGCCAGGCCGCGTCCCAAGTGAACGCGGCGTCGCCGGCGACAAGCGGAGGCGCCTGTCCCTCCTGCTGCCGGGCGGCGGAGACGAGGGCGAGGACGGCGAGCGACGAGAGGAGGAGCGAACGGCGCATGCGGCTCATCGTAGCGACCCGCGAGACGACGCCAGCCCGGCGGCTCCGCCCGGTGAGCCTCCGCGCCGCGCCAGCGGTCGCCTATCGTGGCGGTCGATGGAACTCCCGGCGGGACACGTTGGACCGGGCACCTTGCTCCGGGCCTGGGGGCCACCCGTGCTCGTTCCGCTGGCCTCCGTGGCCGTCGCTGTCGCGGCGGACGAGCCGGAGCTCAGCTGGCCGCGACTCATTGCGTGGACTGCGCTCACGGCTCTGTTCCTGTCGCTCGGGCCCCTCGCACCGAAGCTCTCAATCCGCTGGAGCCTGCTGCGAACGGGGTTCGTCGGCTGGATCTGCACGGCCATGACCGCAGCGCAGTGGCCGCGCATCGACCCGCTCTCACGGATCACCTACGGCCCGGCGCTCGCGATCGTGATCGGCGTCTCCTGGATCGCCTGCGTAACGCTCATCCGCAGGTCGGCGAAGCGTCGCGTGTGGTCGGCCCGGTTCCTCGTCGCCTGGTCCGCCATACACGGCCTCTTCACCTTCCACGCCATTGCTGCCCTCACGCGAGAGGTCTGGCTCCTGAACTTCCTCCTGCTCCCCTTGATTCCAACGTGGCCAGTGCTGCTGCTGCTTGCCATCTTCGCCGCGCGATCCCGCGACAGCGGCGGTGACTGGCGCACACGTGGAGCCGTCGTCACCCTTGCGGCCGTCACGGTGGCAACGGCTGGCCCGCTCATAGTGGCAGCTCAACCCCACGCTTGGGCATGGCGGCTTGGGCCGCTCGCGCAGATCGAGCGTGGTAGGCCGGCCGTCTCCGTTTACGAAGAAGAACGATTCAACCTCTGGTTCGACGATGACGGCTACGTGTTGGCCGGTTCACCCCATGCGGAGGATCCGTCCTGCGTCGAGCTGAATCTCGAAGGCATCGGCTGGTCCGACAACGCGGTCCACGTCGTCCGAAAGGGCCGCCCGAACCGACTCGACATGGACACCTGCGACGTCGCGGTTGCGTACCCGCTCCCCAAGGGGCGCTGGTACGTGTGGCTCAACAACTGAGGCCAGCGGCCAACGCGGAGCGCTACGCCGCCGCCTCGCCCGACGCCGCCCCCGCGCCGTGGAACGTCCCGCCCGTCCGGGCCATCTCCGCGACGAGCTCGGTCACCGCGAAGCGTTCCGCCGCATCGCCGCGCTCGGCCACGTCGGGCATCGCGCGGTGCTTGTCCAGGAGCTTGACGAGGCGCTCCGCGCCGAGCGTGTCCGCGTAGGACAGCAGCCCGCCGCGGAACGGCGCGAAGCCCGTGCCGAACACGGTCGCGAGGTCGAACTCGGCCGCCGTCGCGACGACGCGTTCCTCGAAGGCCCGGGTCCCCTCCCCCAGCATCGCCAGCACGAGGCGCTCGACGATGTCCTGGTCTCCGAGGCGCATCGCGCGCGTCGAGCGCTGGAAGCGGCCGAGGTCGCCCATCACCTTGGGCTTGCCTTTCCCGGCGTGGTCGTAGAAGCCCTTGCCCGACTTCTTGCCAAGGCGGTCGGGCGCCACCATCGAGTCGAGCGCGTCGGTCGGCGTCATGCGCGTGCCGTAGCCCTCGTGCAGCGAGCGCGCGACGTGCACGCCGATGTCGAGGCCGACCTCGTCGAGGAGCGTGAACGGCCCCATCGGCATGCCGAAGTCGAGCATCAGGCGGTCGACGCGCGCCGGGCCGACGCCGTCGACGAAGAGGCGCACCGCCTCGTCGAGGTACGGCCCGAGCAGGCGGTTCACCAGGAAACCCGGCACGTCCTTGGTGACCACCGGCGTCTTGCCGAGGCGGATCGCGAGCGCGGCGGTGCGCCGGACGGTCTCCTCGGTGGTCTCGGCGCCGCGCACGATCTCGACGAGCGGCATCGCCTTCACGGGATTGAAGAAGTGCATCCCGACGACGCGGCCGGGGTTCGGGAGCTCGCGCTGGAGCTCCGTGACCGACAGCGACGACGTGTTCGTCGCGAGGATCGCGTCGTCGCGCATCGACGCGGCGAGCTCGCGGAAGACCGCGACCTTGACCTTCATCACCTCGGCCACGGCCTCGACGGCGATGTCAGCCCGCGACACGCCCGTGATTCCGACCGAGGTCGTCAGTCGGTCCATGGCGGAGTTCGCCTCGCCGACGGTCATGCGGCGGCGCTTTCGGCGCTTCTCGATGTCCGAGCGGTGGACGATCGTCGCGGCGTCGAGCGCGCCCCGGTCGAGGTCGCACAGGCGCGTCTCGACGCGCTTGTTCGCAAAGAGGCTGGCGATGCCGCCACCCATCACGCCGCCGCCGACGACGGCCGCGTGTTCAACCTTCGGCGCCTTCGAGCCGTCCGGCAGCGCGCCGAGCTTCTTGGCCGCCTCGGACGCGAAGAAGATCGAGATGAGGCTCTTCGCGACGGGGCCGACAGCGAGCTCCGCGACGGCCGCCGCCTCGGCGCTCTTGGCGTCGGCGACGTCCTTGCCCGGCGCGTCGAGCACGAGGTCGAGCGCGCGGTACGGCGCGGGGTATTTGCCGCGCGCCTTCTTATCGACCTGCTTCGTCGCCGTGCGCCGGATGACGGCCTTCGCGAGCGGATTCCGGTCGACGAGCCAGAGCTTGTTGCCGCGCTTCTTCCGCTTGATGCGCTCGCGGCCCATCGCGAGGTCGGCCGCGACGCGCGCGAGGTAGTCGGCCTTCGTCAGCCGGTCCACGATCCCGAGCTTCTTCGCCTTCTTCGCCGGGTAGAGCCGCCCGGTGAGGATCGCGTCGAGCGCGGTGGGCACGCCGACGCGCCACGGCAGGCGGTGTGACCCGCCCCAGCCCGGCACGATCCCGAGCATGGTCTCCGGCAGCCCGATCCGCGTCGCCTTGTCGTCGGTGGCCACGATCGCGTCGCAGCAGAGGGACAGCTCGAGCGCGCCGCCGGGCACGGGGCCGCCGACGGCTGCGACGGTCGTCGCGCTCATCGCCTCGATGCGCGCGAAGAGGTCGTGCACGGCGAGGACCGCCGCGCGGACGACCTCCTCGTTCGTGATCTTGGCGATCGCCTCGACGTCGGCGCCCGCGAGGAACTGGTCGACGCGGCGCCCGGTGAACACGACGCCCTTCAGGCCGGCCTCGCGCTCGAGCTCGGTGAGCACCGCGTCGAGGTCGCGCAGGAGCGGCGCGTCGAGCACCGGGAAGCTCCGGTGCGGCGACAGGAAGGTGACGACCGCGAGGCCCTCCTCGGGGCGTTCGACGCCGATGCACGCGCCGGCGGGGGGCGCGTCGTCCGGGCTCGGGAAGTGGCTGAGGTCGATCATCGGTCGATGCGCTCCAGGAGAACGGCGCCGCCCTGGCCGCCTCCGATGCAGAGGGTCGCGAGGGTCAGCTCGTGGTCGCCGACCTCGAGCTCGTGGGCCGCGGTGAGGAGGAGGCGCGCGCCGGTCGCGCCGACGGGGTGGCCGAGCGCGATCGCGCCGCCGTTCACGTTCGTCTTCGCGAGGTCGAGCTCGCCGAGCGCGTGGCTGCGGCCGAGGTGCGCCTCTGCGAACGCGTCGCTCTCGAAGGCGCGCTTGCACCCGAGCACCTGCGCCGCGAACGCCTCGTTCAGCTCGATCGCGCCGATGTCGGAGAGCGCGACGCCCGCCATGTCGAGCACGCGCGCGGTCGCATGCACGGGACCGAGCCCCATGCGCGCGGGGTCGCAGCCCGCCCACGACCACGCCTTGATGCGCGCGAGCGGGTCGAGGCCGAGCGCCTCCGCGCGCTCGCGCGTCGTGACCACCAGGGCGCCGGCGCCGTCGGTGATCCCGCACGCGTTGCCGACGGTGACGACACCGTCGGGCTTCTCGAAGTACGGGCGCAGCTTGCCGAGCTTCTCCGGCGACTGGTCGTCGCGGATCGAGTCGTCGTGCAGGACGCTCGTGCCGCCCTTCCGCGCGCCGAGCGGCACCATCGGGAGGACCTCGCCCTCGAAGCGACCGCGGTCGCGCGCGTCGCGCGCGCGCTGGTGGCTCTGCGCCGCGTAGGCGTCGCACTCCTCGCGCGTGATGCCGAAGTCGCGCGCGACGAGCTCGGCCGTCTGGCCCATCAAGAGGTCGCTGATCGGATCGGTCAGCCCCTCCATCAGCGCAACGCGCGGCGCGAGGAAGCTGGGGCGGAACGAGGCGATGCGCTTGAGCTTCTGGACAGGCGTCTTCGCGCGCATGAGGCCCGCGAACAGCCCGGTCATCTTCTCGCTGAAGAGCAGCGGGTAGGCGCTCATCACCTCGACGCCGAGCGCGAGGTAGAGCTCGCCGACGCCGCCCTTGATTGCGGTCGCCGCGGTCGTGACGGCCTCGATGCCGGACGCGCAGTTACGCGCGACGGTGCGCGCCGGGACGTGGCGCGGGACGCCTGCACGCAGCGCGATGACGCGCCCGACGTTCGCCTGGTCGTGTGGCGGACCGACGCTGCCGGCGATGACCTCGTCGAAGTCGCCGGGCTCGATGCCGGTGCGGACGAGCAGCTCCTTGGCGACGGCTGAGGCGAGGTGGGCCGCGTCCTCGCCCTTGAACGCGCCGCCGGCGCGCACCCAGGGGGAGCGCAGTCCGGCCGCGAGGACGACGTCGGGGCCCGAGTGGGCGTGATGGACCTGGATCATGGGACTGTCTCCTCTCGGGACAGCATGCGGTGGGCGGTGCGGCTTCGGTCGCTGCTGCATCGGCGAATCGACCGGCCGAGGTGAACGGCGTGCGGCCGCGATGAGCCTCGCGCTCACTTTACGGTGTAAACCGAGACTCTCGATGCCGCCAGGGGGAGATCGCCCGGCGTTGCCGGCCGGGCTGCCTGGTGCTCTGGAGGGGCGAGCGGCGCCCCCGGGGGCGCTGGAACCGCTCGAGAGGGCCGCTTCCGGGGGCGTCGAGGTCGGTCCACCCCCTGTTCTCCGCGGATAGGGCAACCGGACCGGCGGCCCACGCGGCTCCACGCCCCCACGGCGGCGCCGGACGCGGAACCGCACGACGTGGGTTGCGGGTTGATCAGCTTTACGGTGTAAACCATGGGAGCCGTTGGCCCGCCCGAGCGCCCGGAGCCCCCGGGCGGGCGCGCCAGGGGGCCGCAGTGCTCGGCCCCCGCCCGCGGCCCGATTCGAGTCCCACGCCGATCGAGCCGATCAACCAGACGCAGCATGCCGCCCCGCGACCACCAGCCCCGAAGCACCGACGTCGAGCACGGCGCGAGCGAGCCCGAGAGCGAGGGCGCCACCGCGCCCGCGGGCCGCGCCGTCGGCGAGGGCCTCAAGCAGGCCATCTTCGACGAGGCGCTGCGGCTCCTCGAGTCCGAGGGCTTCTCCGGTCTCTCCACGCGCAAGATCGCGAGCCGCGTCGGCTGCACCGCGACGAGCATCTACCTCTACTTCGACAACAAGGACGCGCTCGTCCACGCGCTCATCGCCGAGGGCTTCGAGCGGATGGACGAGCGGCTCACCCGGGCCCACTCCGCGGTCACGGACTCGGGGGGCGATCCGCGCGCCGCGATCCGCGCCGGCGCGCGTGCGTTCATCGACTTCGCGCTCGAGAACCCCGAGTTCTACGAGGTGATGTTCCTCCTGCGCTTCGACCAGCTCGAGCGCTACCCCGCGCCGCTCTACCGCCGCGCGCGCGCGACGCTCGACCGCGTCATCGCCGGCTCGGCCCTCGCGCTCGAGAAGGACCTCCTGCGCAGCACCACGCTGCTCGCTTCGCTGCACGGCCTCGCCGCGCTGCTCCTGCACAAGCGCGTCGACGCCTCCGTCGACGCGGACCGTTTGATCGAGACCACGCTCGACGCCGCGATCGACGCGGCGCTGCCGGTCGGCGACTCGGGAGAGTCGAACCGAACGGACAGGCACCCTTGACCCTCTGTGAACCGATGATGCTTCCGCTGGCGATCTCAGGCTTCCTCCTCGCGCTCCCGTGGCCGTGGCTCGTGTTCGCGCTGCTGGGCGGCGCGCTCGCCCTCGGCTTCCTGGCGGCGCCGCTCCTCGCCTGGACGGTCTTCGGAGCTGTGCTCTCGCTCGGTCTCTTCGGCTGGAAGACGCTGCTCGTCTTCGCGGCCGTCATGGCGGTCTTCAACGTGCCCGCGCTGCGCCGCGCGCTCGTCTCCGGGCCGGTCATGAAGATCATGAAGGCGCTGAAGTTCCTGCCCGTCATCTCGGAGACGGAGCGCACCGCGCTGACCGCGGGCACGGTCTGGATCGACGGCGAGCTCTTCAGCGGCAAGCCGGACTGGAACAAGCTCATCCACGAGCCGTACCCCGACCTCACCGACGAGGAGCGCGCGTTCATCGACGGACCCTGCGAGGAGGTCTGCCGCATGACCGACGACTGGCAGGTCCACCAGGAACGCGACCTGCCTGAAAAGGTCTGGCAGTACCTCAAGAACGAGGGCTTTTTCGGCCTCATCATCCCGAAGGAGTACGGCGGCAAGGGCTTCTCGGCCTCGATGAACAGCGCCGTCGTGTCGAAGCTCTCGTCGCGCTCCGGCCCGCTCGGGATCACGGTCATGGTCCCGAACTCGCTCGGGCCGGCCGAGCTCCTCACGCACTACGGCACGGACGAGCAGAAGGAGCACTACCTGCCGCGCCTCGCCCGCGGCGAGGACATGCCGTGCTTCGCGCTGACCGAGCCGGGCGCGGGCTCGGACGCCGGCGCGATGAGCGCGAACGGCGTCGTCTTCGAGCGCGACGGTGACCTCTGGGTCCGCCTCAACTGGAAGAAGCGCTACATCACGCTGGCGGCGATCTCGACCCTGGTCGGCCTCGCCTTCCGCCTGCGCGACCCCGAGAACCACCTCGGCAAGGGCGAGGACGTCGGCATCACGTGCGCGCTCATCCCGTCGGACACGGACGGCGTCGTGCTCGGCCAGCGCCACGATCCGCTCGGCGTGCCGTTCTACAACTGCCCGACCGAGGGGCACGACGTCGAGGTGAAGCTCGACGACGTCGTCACCGGCGGCCGCGCCGGGATCGGCGACGGCTGGAAGATGCTGATGGAGTGCCTCGCCGCAGGCCGCGGTATCTCGCTCCCGGCCTCCGGCACCGCGACCGCCAAGATGATGATGCGCGTCAGCGGCGCGTACTCCGCGGTGCGCAAGCAGTTCGGCCTGCCGATCGGCAAGTTCGAGGGCATCGAAGAGGCGCTCGCGCGCATCGCGGGCAAGACCTACGTGCTCGAGGCCGCGCGCCGCACGACCTGCGGCGGACTCGACGAGGGCGCGAAGCCCGCGGTCGTGACGGCGATGGCGAAGTACCAGTTCACCGAGCTCGCCCGCGAGACGCTCAACGACACGATGGACGTGCTCGGCGGCAAGGCGATCTCGATGGGCCCGCGCAATCCCGTCGCGCACGCCTACATGGCGACGCCGATCAGCATCACGGTCGAGGGTGCGAACATCCTGACGCGCACGCTGATCATCTTCGGCCAGGGCGCGATCCGCTGTCACCCGTACGCGTGGAAGGAGGTGCAGGCCGTCGAGGCGAACGACGTACCGGCCTTCGATGCGGCGTTCTTCGGGCACATCGGCCACGTCGTGCGGAACATGTCGCGCTCGGTCGTCCTGTCGCTGACGCGCGGCCTCGCGGGCGAGACGCCCGTGAGCGGTCCGGCAGCGCAGTACTACCGCAAACTCTCGTGGGCCTCGGCGTCGTTCGCGACGATGGCCGACCTCGCGATGGCGACGCTCGGGGGCGACCTCAAGCGCAAGGAGGCCCTCACTGGCCGCTTCGCCGACGTGTTCTCGTGGCTCTACCTGGGCAATGCGACGCTGCGGCGCTTCGAGGCGGAGGGACGTCCCGCGGAGGACCTCCCGTTCCTCCACTACTCGATGCAGATGTGCCTCGCGAACATCCAGAACGGGTTCGACGGCATCTTCCGCAACTTCGACGTGCCCGTCCTTGGTTGGTTCTTCCGCGGACCGATCGCGACCTGGTCGCGCCTCAACTCGCTCGGCTCCGGGCCGCGCGACGAGACGATGCACCTCGTCGCGCAGGCGATGCAGCGCCCGGGCGCGCAGCGCGACCGCATGACGACGGGGATGTACGTGCCGACCGCGACCGACGAGACCGTCGGGCAGCTCGAGCACGCGTTGACCGTTTGCACCGAGGCCGACGCGGTCCAGCGCCGCATCCGCGACGCCGTCAAGAAGAAGAAGCTCCAGAAGAAGGCGCCGCACGTGCTCGTGCAGGACGCGCTGAAGCTCGGCATCGTCACGCCGGCGGAGGCCGAGCTGATGGAGCGCGCCGAGGAGGCCCGGGCCGCCGTCGTCGCTGTCGATTCGTTCACGCTCGACGGCTACGCGAGCCGCTCGTCCGAGCCGACGGTGCCGATGGGGCTCCGCCGCGTCGCGGGCGGTGACGGCGAGGATCCCGAGGCGCAGGCTGCGGACAACCCCGAGGGTCCCGCGAGCGGCGCCGCCTGACGGCGACGACCGGCACGGCGGCCCGCTCCGGGCCGCCGGTCGCGCGCGAGCCGGAGACTCGGCACAATGCGGGGCCGCGGTCGGTGACGACCGCGGCCCCGCATTCGTTCGGCGAGCGCGCCCGGCCCCCCCCAGGTCGACCCCCTCTCCAAGGAGGGCCACGACCCCCCCGGCGCGACGAGCCGTCCCCCCAGAGCCTCGACCTCCATGCCCCGCGTTCTCTTCCTCTCCGGCCTCGCGCTCCTCGTCGCGTCCGGCACCACCTCCTGCGCCTCCTTCGGCGGCGACGAGCTGCGCTTCCCCGAAGACATGACCGGCAAGAACATGATCGGTCTTGCCACCGGCTGGGCGTTCGTCGAGGCGGACGTCGACCTCGAGAACGGCACGGGCCCGCTCGCCGATCCGGTCTTCGGCGGCACCGACGTCGGCAGCTCCACCACGGACCTCGAGCCGGTCTTCGGGCTCGGGCTCCGTTACCTGCACTACGTCACGAACAACCTCCTGGTCGGCGGGCTCATCGAGCACCGCATCTTCGACCCGGACTCGACGCGCCCGCTGAACGCCGACCTCGACATCGACGAGTTCGGGACGAACCACTTCATCCTCGACGTGCGCTGGCAGTTCGACCCGATCGACAAGTCCAAGCGCCTGCGTCCCTTCGCCGGCATCCAGCTCGGCTACGTGCCCGAGGTCAGCGCGGACGGCACGGCGCGCTACGACGCGATCCCGGGGCTCGGCATCCCCGAGACGATCGAGGACGTCAGCCTCGAGGGCGACGACTTCTTCACGCTCGGCTTCCTGGTCGGCGCGTCGTACCTCCTGCGCGAGGACCTGACGCTCGACTTCGGCGCGTTCTACGAGTTCATGCTCGACCCGACCGAGGACACGATCGAGCTGCAGCCGTTCCCGAACTCGCCGCCGCTCGACGGCGTGTCGACCTTCGACGGCGAACTGGTCGAGAGCGGCCTCTACCTGTCGGTCGGTCTGTCGTTCGTCTTCTGAGCTCGCGCAGATACGGTGCCAGGATCACCAGCAGCGCGTGGTGGGGCCCGGGGGGGGCGGGGGGGGGGCGGCCCGGGGCGCGCCCAGCGCGGGGGGGGGTCCGGGCGCCGGATGTGGGGGGGCGCGCCAAGCGCGGGGGGG
>JBCBNC010000067.1:0-18420 GCA_039821985.1 Planctomycetota bacterium | reverse complement strand
GCTCGCGGGCCAGGTCGGCGACCTTCGCGCCAGCCTCCGCCTGCTTCAGGATGTCGATGATCTGCGTCTCGGTGAATCGGCTCTTGCGCATGTCGGGGCGGCCCTCCGTTGGACCGGTTCTATCCGCCCCTCCCAGTTCCCGCTGGACCGACATCCTGGGGTCTCCTCAGACCGGCCCCAGGAAGTTGATTCAAACCCTCGGACTCGCGTATGGCCTGGATCAACTTCCTGGGGCCGGTCACCAACACCGCACTTGATACACCACCGTGCCGTCCCCGTCGAGGATCCGATCCAGTTCGTCGAATCGAATGTAGCGGCCGATGGTCTTCTGATTCTGCGGGTGCCGCTTCGGAACGGTCGCCATCATCGCACCGAGACCGTCGGGATCGTCGTTCGGATGCAATAAGTCGATGCCTTCACCACGCAGCAACCTCTCGGAGGCGCCATCGCGCCAAACCACGATGAACGACTCGGGCCAGCTCAAGCCCCACAGGTCGTCGTAGATGCTCATGGGTTCCGTTGTATCCCCGCGCGTCCGAGAGTGCCCCATCTCGCCCTCGCGGAGCAGTACCGAGTGCTGCGATCGCCTGTCACTCTTCCTCGTCCGGCGAATTCTGAGTGCGGTGAATTGGGGACGCCTTCAGAGAGAATGACAGGGCCGCATGGCGACGTCCCTCCCTCCGAACACGTCGCTATGTCACCGCACTCGTCACCCGCGGCGCAGTACCCGCACAGTCACGCCCGTTGCCGCGACTCTGAAATACTGGCGAGACTGAACGCGGCACGGTATCGAGCAAACTCAACACGCGAGCTCGGCGAGTCAGCCTTGCTCCTCGCTCGCCATCCCCTGACATCACCCCAACGAAAATTGTCACCTACCCCGAAAGAGAACAACTCGAGGGTCATCCTCGTCGCCACGGCGTCAAGCCTGCTTGGAGCGATTGCTGCGTTCACAGCGACGTCATTTCGAAGCGCAATCGGACAGAGCCAGCTGAATGACCTCGCTAACCGCCTCGCACTCGACGACGACCTAGCGAAGTCCATTCGTCAACGGATCTCGGGCGACGACGAGTTTCAGGCAGCAGTGCGTGGCAAGCCGGGCCCCACCGGACCGCAAGGCCCAGAGGGCCCAAGAGGTCCAGAAGGCCCGACTGGACCAGAAGGCCCCGAGGGCCCACAGGGAGAAAGGGGCGAGCAAGGCGATCCCGCGACGGCCGGCAGAGCAAGTATCACAGGGAGAGACCTGCGAGACCTGGCGAGGACTATTGCGGATCACGTGGGCAGCGGCGGAGTCAATCCGGCATTGAAGCAAGTGATCGAGAATAAAGACTATTGGAAGTAGCTTGACCGGGCACGTACCCCGGAACTCGTGCCGACGACCGTCACGGCCAGATCGTCGAACGCCCCGCGATTGCCTCGCGAGTTCTGGGTGCGGCTGCCCAGCGACGTGTTCTGAGCGCGAGTACTTAGTGCGGTGATTCAGCGACATATTCAGTCGGGACGACGAGTCCGCACGGCGACGCCCTTCGCTCGAAACACTGTCGCTGAATCGCCGCACTCGGTACCCCGCTCTGGATCACCGCACTCGGTACTCCCTGCGGAATCGCTGTATCGTTCGGCGTCCAGGAACGGCACAGCAGTAGGATCGCTTGCCATGGCAAGGAGAGAGATAGTTCGAGTGGTAATCGAGGACTCGACCAACGCGCCGCAGAAAATCCTCACGATCATCAAAGGAAGCGACGGGAGCGTGTACCTGTCTCCGCAACGGCGCGACGACCTATGGCACCGCCAAAGCGACGAGAGGATAGCAACAACCGAAGAGCGCTTATCGATTCATCCGTCGCCCAGGTCATCGACCAAGACAATGGTAAAGTACGTCGCCCGGCGCAACACGGAGGAAGTCCACCGTCGCGACTATTTCTTCGAGGCGATCAAGAACGGAAGTGGAAATCATGCAATCGTACTGCAAGGCACGATCGCAGCCCGTTCCGAAAAGGACCACCTAAGGTCACCACGATTGGGAGAACGGACGATTTCGGCCGGGCACAGACGCGGCGACCGGTCGCTGGTGCTCTTCGCCGTTTCCGTCGCCGACATGGCAAGCCCACCGCCGGTCGCTACCGGTGAACTCGCAGCACGCTCGATCTACATCGGTGGATTTCAGCTGACGCTCTTCCTTAGTGAATCGATGCTCGATGCAAGTCTCGTTGATGGTCGGCTGTTATCCATCCCACACACTCCTCGCCAGGGTTCACCCGGCGAAGAGGCTGATGATACAACGAGAGCAGAGGAGGGGTGCCCGGCCCAGCTGCTGCCAACCGTCGTAAGAGAGGGGATGCGGTATCAGCTCTGGCGATCAAGCAAACGCATCATTGACGTGGCTGCGTCATTTGGGAGGGCTCTCCCCCCGAATGAGGTCCACCTCTGGCGAATGACAGCAACCGCGCCGTTGATCGCCTTGGGCGACACTGTCCCTTCTTGGCAGCTAGCGACTGAGTCGAGGCTGACGAACCGTGAGATGGTCGTGATTCAAGTGGCCGGCACCACTGATTCACTTCTCTACGAACGTGAATCAAGGGGCATCGTGGACGGCTGGCTGCGGCGACGGTCGCTGCGACGGGGTGGAGCCCTGGACTACTTGAAGCATGCGCCACTTGTCGGCTACTGGCCCGAGATTGAGGTGATGGAAATGTTGACGGTCAGGCGCGGAGCCTTCCTTGACCACGAACAGCCCATATAGCCAGCGATCAACCGCCCGCTTCTAACCGCTCCCTCAACTTCCCCGGCAGATAGTTCCGCCACAGCGGCCAATCGTGGTCCCACTCGGTCCCCCACTCCTCGACGTGGTTCGGAATCTCCCGGCTCCCCAGCGTGTTCGCCACGTCCCAGGTCTCCTTCGGGTCCTCCCACCGGCCTGTGCCGTGTACCAGCGACACGAAGCTCTTCCGGAGAGCCGCCAGCGACGGGTCGTCCTCGGCCAGGTTCGGGATGAAGTGGAGCGGCGAGCTGAAGTACCAGTGCTCGTCCATGTCGCCGTCGATGAACTTCGACAGCTCGTACGTGCCCGACATGCAGATCGCCTCGCTGAAGAGATCCGGGTGCCGGCACAGCGCCGCCAGCGCGTTGTATGCGCCGATCGATGAGCCCGCCGCGATGATGTCGAGCTCGGTCGGATCCTCTACGCCGCAGTCGCGCGCGATCGCCGGGCACAGCTCCTGCGCGACGAACGCGTCGAAGCCGTCCTGGGCGCGGGTCGCGACCGGGACGCGGTTGTCCTCCTTCAGCCAGACCATGCCCGGCACGGAGTCGACGGAGTAGAGCTTGATCAGCTGCTCCTCCATCAGCGGCGCCAGCGCGTCGACGAGGAGGAAGCGCTCGCACTCCTCCGCGTCGCCCGCCGCCGTCGGGAAGAACACCACCGGTGTGCCGACGTCGCCCCAGCGCACGACCTGGACCTCGCGGCCCACGCGCGGGCTGTACCACTTCTCGGAGATGCGGCTCATGCTTTCACTCCCGCGCTGAACTCGTCGCGCCAGGCCTGGATCTCGGACCAGAAGTGCTCGGTGAATTCGTCCACCTCGTGCTCGGGGAACAGTGCCGCGACCTTGTCGCGCACGGCGCCCTTCGCGCGGTCGGTGCCGAAGTAGTCCAGCGCGACCTGGTCGAGCGGGCCGAGGTGCTCGGCGCAGAAGGCCTCGAACTCCTTCGTACCCATGCGCTCCTCGCTGATCGCCGCGTACTGGTCGAGCTTCTCGTCGGGCGTGCCCGGGCCGTCCGCGATCTCGAAGTACGGCTCCCAGTCGAGGCTCGCCGGCTTCTTGCGGCCCGTCGCCGCGTTGAAGATCGCCCAGCGCAGGTTGCCGAGCACGAGCCACGGGAAGTGACGGTGCAGCGACGTGACCTGGCTGTCCGGGCACGGGTTCGCGAAGTCGATCGGACTCCAGACCCCGTCCTTGAGGAGGCACTCGCACGAGTTGAAGTCCCACCCGAAGAACGCGTTGATCGTGATGGTGATCTTGCGCAGACGCTCGAGGTCGGCCTTCGGCAGGTCGTCGTGGACCTTGGTGTAGCGCTCGTGCAGCGGCGCGCTCGGGTCGTACTCGACCACGCGCAGGTCGGCGCCGATCCCGACGCAGCGCACGAACTTCTCGAACGGAACGATGCCCTGCTGCAGGTGCATCACGAACTTACCGCTCTCGTCGTAGGCCTTGGTGAGGTCCTCGCCGCTGTCCACCTTCGACACGCCGACCCAGCCGCCGCCGTCGAAGGGCTTCAGGAACGACGGGTAGCCGACGCGGCGGCCGACGTCTTCCAGGTCGAAGAAGCGCGCGTAGCGGTTCAGCGTTGTCTCGAGGTCCGGCGCGTCGTCGTACTCCTTGGGCGGCACGAGCCACGTGTCCGGGATCGGCAGGCCGAGCCGCATCATCGCGCAGTACGACGTGTGCTTCTCCATGGACTGCACGCTCCACGGGTTGTTCAGCACGTAGAGGCCGTCCATCAGCACGGCCTTCTTGATCCACTCGCGCGTGTTCTTGTACCAGTGCGTCAGCCGGTCGAGCACCACGTCGTAGCGCTTGCCCGCGCGCAGATCGAAGGGCTCGATCGTCACGCGCTCGACCTCGAACCGGACGTCCTTGCCCCCGACGTTCAATGTCGGGTTCCAGTCGCCGAGGATGTCCTCGAAGCACTTGGGCCAGCACAGGTCTGCTCCGAGGGAGAGACCGATGCGCTTGAGCTCCGCTTCCTGTCCGTTCTTCGTCACTCGTACACCATCCAGAGGGGTCCGGGGAACAGCCACGTCAGGCCGTCGCGCAGTCGATCGCGCCAGTTCTCCCAGTTGTGGCCATCCTGCGCCTCGACCAGCTTGACGTCGACGCCGAGCCGGCGCAGGAGCGGCTCCATCGATCGGTTGTAGACGATGAGCGACTCGTAGCGGCCGCACGACAGGAACACGCGGTCCGCGGGCGCGACCGGGTCCTTGCGGTACCCGTTCACGAACTCGACGACGGGGTCGAAGAGCGGCCCGCGGCCGTGGCCGCCGATGTCGGTGAAGGCGAACGAGCCCGACTGCAGGAGCAGCTTGCCGAACGCGCCGGGGTGCTGGAGCGCCGTGTAGAGGCTCGCGACCGCGCCGAAGCTCGCGCCCATCAGCGCGCGGTCCTCGGGGCCCTCGAGCAGCGAGAACTCGGACTCCATCTGCGGCAGCAATTCTTCCACGACGAAGCGCGCGTGGTCCTCGCTCGCCGCGTACTCGTGCACCCGGTTGGGCGACTGCGTGCAGCAGACGACCATCGGCGGAATCTCCTGCCGATCGATCAGGTTGTCGAGGACCGTCGCGAGGCCCGCAAACTCGAGGTAGTCGAGCCCGTCGTGGCACACCAGGAGCGGATAGCGGCGCGTCGTGCGGTACCGCGGCGGCTGGTAGATCGAAAGCGGCCGGACGTCGCCGAACACCTCGCTCTTGAAGCGCCGTTCGAGCACCTCGCCCCTGCGCTTCGCCCGGTTCTCGAGCGCCCACCAGGGCTCGGAGTAGTCCTGGCCCGTGACGACCGAGTTCGCGCCGAACGGGTCGCGCGCAAGGGCGTCGTTCAGCGGGTCGCGGACGAGCCGTCCCTGCCCGGCGATCTCGACGCCCAGCTTGTACTCGACGCGCGCGTTCTCCTGCACCTCGATGACGAGCGTCCACAGGTCCTCCGCCGCGCGGTGGAACGGGACCGCCGACTCGAGGCCGAAGATCCAGTGGTGCAGCGTCACCGCGTCGGCGCGGCCCTGGTACGCAAAGAGCGCGCGGCCGTTCTCGATGAAGGGGAACGTGTGTCCCTCGAGGGCCGACGCGCCGCGCTCACGGAGCTCGTCCTGGAGTGCGTCCAACGTCATGGGTTCGGCCCGTTCCTTGTCTCTCGTGGGCGACGTCATCGGACCTCTCCTTCGGCCGGCGCATCGACCGAGCCGTCCGCGTGCAGGACGCGCGCGCCGCCGTCGAAGCGCCACCCGTCAGAGGTCGACGCGACCGACTGCCCGTCGTCGAGCGCGAGCGGCCGTGCTGGAGCGAAGCGCCGCCCCAGCAGCGTCACGCGCGCCGCGTCGTCCAGGCGCAGACGCGCCCCGGCGTGCGGCATCGCGACGACGCCCGCCGCCAGGCCGAAGCCCGGCCCGTGGATCTCGGGGTTGCCCGCGCCCTGCGGCGGCGAGTCGTGGAACAGCACGATGCGCTCGGTCAGCACCATCGCGCCCGCGGACCAGCCGACGACGCTCGCGCCCGGGTTCAGCGCGTCGAGCACGCCGAACATCCGCATCCGGTTGTAGAGGATCCCGACGTGGCCGCCCGCGACCAGCAGCGTCCCCGCGTCCTCCACGAGCCGCGCAACCTCGTCGGCGCGGCGCCGCACCGAGTCACGCGCGCGGACGCGCTCGAAGATCGAGTCGCTCAGGGACGCGACGCTCGCGAGGTGGTGCTCGTCGCACGCGCGCAGCGACTCGAACGCGACGGTCAGCGCTGGCGCGACAACGTCGTCGTCACCTTCTTCTCCGAGCTCGGCGACAAGCGTGCGCAGCACCTCGAGCTCCGCGTCGAGCCGCATCCGGTACACGCGGCTCAGCGCGCGCATCCGATCGAAGCGCTCGAACATGAGCTGTTTCAGCTCGGGGTCCTCTGCGAAGGCGTCCTCGGCGCGCGGCCAGAGGTCGAGGCAGCGCACGGGGCTGCCCAGGTGCTTCTCGAGCTCGCCCGTCTCGGCCTCGCGCTCCTCCCATCCCGCGGACGCGAGCGCGAACGGGCCGGTGCCCGCGTCGATGGAGTCGAGGACTGCGCGCAGCGTCGGCGTCTTGTGCTGGGGCCCGAGCAGACACACGGTCCGCGCGGGCGCTTCGGTGGCGGGACTCATGCGTCGGCGACGATCTTGACCTCGTTGCCCAGTCGGTCGGCGAGCTCGAGCGCGCCGGAGAGATCCATGTGCCGCGCGACGATCCAGCCGTCGCCCGTCACGACCTGCGTCCAGTCGCGGCGGCGCTCGCCCGGCTGGACCAGGTCCACCACCGGGATCTTGTCGCCGTGCTCGGCCATGATCGCGTCGAGGCCCTCGATGCGCGACACGTGCGTGCCGCCGCCGACCGCGCGCTTGAAGACGAGCGCCGCGTTGAAGCGCTTCTGCATGCTCTGGTCGCTGCGCCCGTGCACGAGCGCCTCGGCCCACAGCTTGAACACGTTGCCGTCGCACGACCAGTTCATGCCGTGCGACAGGCGCCCGCCCGGCGCGCGCGCGCCGACCTCGCCGAAGATCGCCTCGCCGCCGTTCTTCTCGGAGCGGTACCACTCCATGTGCGCCATCCCCGTGCGCAGTCCGAGCGCGCGGAGCACCTGGCGCCCGAGCTCGACGCCCGGCGCGATGTCGGGCTGGCGGATGTCCGCCAGGCACACGGCCTGCGGGCTGATCCACGGGTTCTGGCGCGCGACGAGCGGTTTGGGCCGGTACCACGCGACGTTCTCGAACAGCGTCTCGCCGTCCGACAGGATCGCGTCGTAGGTGAACTCCTCGCCCTCGACGAACTCCTCGACGCTGATGCGCCCCACGTGCCGCACGGCGCCGAGCGCGGACTCGAGCTCGTCCTCGGACCGCACGACGTACGTGTCGGCCGAACCCGCGCCGTCGACCGGCTTGACGATCACGGGGAAGCCGACCTTGTGGGCGGCGTCGCGCGCCTCGTCCGACGTCGTCGCCGAGTAGTGGTGCGGCGTCCGGATACCGGCGGCGTCGAGCCGCGTCTTCATAAGCTCCTTGTCGCGGAACGCGTGCGCCTGGTCGACGTTGAGCCCCGGCACGCCGTACGCTTCGCGCATCCGCGCGGCGAGCACGACGCCGGGCTCCCACAGGCACTCGACCTTGTCGGGCCCGATGCCCAGCCCGTGCAGCCAGTCGCGCACGCGGTCCACGGTGTCGTCCTCGTTCCAGAGGTCGGGCACCTGGAGGTACTCGTCGACCGCGGCAGCGACATCGTCCGGCATCGCGGCCCTCGGCTGGTCGCCGACGCCGAGCACGCGGACGCCCGCGAGCTCGTGCAGCGCTTTCGTGAAGTGGCCGTTGTCCGCGGGGAACGACGGCGAGATCAGAAGGACGTCGAAGCTCATGCCAGGTCCACCTGGAGGATCTCCACGGCGCGGCGGAGGCCGTCGCGCACGCGGTCGGTGTTCTCGTCGCGCAGGATGAGGTAGCCCTCCCCCTCGTAGCTCTCCGCGCGCGGCTGGCCCGGCTGCGGGATCTTCGCCTCGCAAACGAGGTCGCCGAGTTCGTCGCGCGCCTGTTCGAGCCCGCGCACCTGGGCCACGCGCCCGGCACCGCCGCCGCGCTCCTGGCCGCGCAGGTAGGCGGCGCCGGCGGCGTACTTGCGCGGCGGCGCCTCGAAGCGCTCGAACGCGGTGAGCTCGGCCCACGCCTTGTACATGTCGAGGTCGTAGACGTAGGAGAGCAGGCTCGTGAACTGCGCGCCGGGCGGGCGCGCCGCGACCTCGGAGATCGCGATCGAGCCGTCGCCGCGTCGGAACCACTCCATGTGCGTGATCCCGGTGACCATGCCGAGGGCGTCGAGCGCGCGCGGGCCGGCCGCGTGGATGTCTGCGTAGGCCGCGTCGTCGAGCTCGCGCGGGCTCAGGACCGTCCACTGGATCCACGGCGTCTCCATGACCTGGAGCGGCGTCGGGGTGTACTCGTTGATCGAGTGCAGGACGTGCTCGCCGCCGACCGTGATCGAGTCGAACGAGAACTCCTCGCCCTGCACGAACTCCTCGAGGAGGAGCGGTCGAGCCGCGCTGGGCGGGTTCTGCGCCATCCAGCGCTCGAGCTCCGAGACCTCCTCGACGCGGAACGTGTCGCGGGCGCCCGCGCCGGCCGGCGGCTTCGCGACGAGCGGCAGGACGTTGCGGGCGAACGCGAGCGCCTCGTCCCGCGAGCGCGCAAGGACGTGGCGTGCGCAGGGCAGGTCGTTCTCGCGCAGCACGTCCTTCATGTGCGCCTTGTCGCGGAAGCGGCGGGCCTCGGCCGCGTCCATCCCGCGGATGCCGAGGCGCTCGCGCACCTGGGCGAGGGGCACCTGCAGCGGCTCGAGGATCGCCGACAGCACGTCGATCCGGCCGCCGAGCGCCGCCGACGCCGCGCGCACGCCGGCCTCGAGCTGGGCGGGGTCGTGGGCGTCGCCGATGCGCTCGACGACGACGCCGGGCACGCCGAGGCGGGCCTCCAGACGCCCCGCGGGCTCCTGGGTCAGGACGGCGAGCCGCACCCCCTCCAGCCGGGCGAGGGCCTGGACGAAGCGGAGGGTGCTCTCGAGTGCGAAGGGCGCGACGAACGCGACGTGGCGTGCCATGGCGCCCAGGGTACCGCCCCCGGGCGCGGGGCTCGGGGGGCGATTCCCGCTGCGTGATCGGATTCGGCCTGTCGGATTCGGGGTTGCCGGATTCGGGGGCGAGGGCTCGGACCGCGCGGCGCGCCCGCCGCCCGACCGCCCCGCGACGGGGCGCCGCGCTCAACGCCCGGGCTTCCCGCGCGCGGGCCGCGCCCCCATCCCGCAGAATCGAGGGCCCATGGCATTCCCCCCCACCCCGCCGTCCCCCAGGCGGCCCCCCCTCCGGATCGCCATCGTCGCCTCCGAGTGCGCCCCGTTCGCCAAGACGGGCGGACTCGCCGACGTCGCGTCCGCGCTCGGGGCCGCGCTCTGGCGCCGCGGTCACGACGTCCGCGTCTTCCTGCCGAACTACCGCTCGCTGGGCGAAGCGGGGCACCAGGGCACGCCCGGCCTCGACACCTGGACGATGGAGTTCCCGGGCCGGAGCATCGACGTGCGGACGCTGAAGATCGCGCTGCCGGCATCGGAGAACGACGAGGGCGAGCCGCTCCAGGTCGAGCTCGTCGACGCCCCGACCCTCTTCGACCGCGACGGCTTCTACGGCGAGGAGGCGGACGAACCCCTGCGCTGGGCTGCGTTCAACCGCGCCGTGCTGGAAGCGTTCCAGCGCACCGGCTGGTCGCCGGACGTGATCCACGCGAACGACTGGCACACGGGCCTGCTGCCGCTGATCCTGCGCGCGGGCTACAAGTGGGACCAGCTCTTCGCGGACACACGCACGCTGCTTTCGATCCACAACCTCGGCTACCAGGGCGCGTTCCCCGCGAGCTCGGTCGAGATGCTCGGCCTCGATCGCATGCGGGACCAGCTCCACCAGGAGCGGCTGCAGCAGGGCTCGATCAACTTCCTCGAGACCGGACTCCTGCACGCGCACTGGCTGTCGACCGTGTCGAAGACCTACGCGCGCGAGATCCAGACCGAGGACCAGGGCTTCGCGCTCGACGGGATCCTGCGCCAGCGCGACGACCACCTCGTCGGGATCGTGAACGGCGTCGACTACGCCGACTGGAGCCCCGACGTCGATCCGCATATCGCAGCGCCGTTCGGGCCCGACGACCTCGCCGGCAAGCGGGTGTGCCGCGACGCGCTGCTCGACGAGTTCAATCTCGCGCCGGATCCGAAGGGTCCCGTGTACGGGATCGTGTCGCGCATGACCGGCCAGAAGGGCTTCGAGCTCTTGCCGGAGGTGCTGACGCCGCTCCTGCAGCAGAACGACGTGCGTCTGTGCGTCCTGGGCAGCGGCGAGAAGAAGCTCGAGCGCTACTTCCAGTGGCTGCGCGACACGTTCCCCGACAAGGTCGGCGTGTACTTCGGCTACAAGAACCCGCTCTCGCACCGGATCGAGGCGGGCTCGGACGTGTTCCTGATGCCGTCGCGCTACGAGCCGTGCGGGCTCAATCAGCTCTACAGCCTGCGCTACGGAACGCTGCCCCTCGTGCGCGCGACGGGCGGCCTTGCGGACACGGTCGAGCGCTACGACCCCGAGGCCGGCACCGGCACGGGCTTCGTCTTCTACGAGTACGAGAGCTCCGCGCTCGACGGCGCGCTGCGGCACTCGCTCGACGTCTGGCGCGACCAGGATGCCTGGGCCGGCATCCAGTGCCGCGGGATGCTCGTCGACGCCTCGTGGGAGCGCCAGGTGCGCGAGTACGAGGACCTGTACGCGACCGTGATGACCGACGTCCACGCCTGATCCCCCTTCCCCGCCACCGCCTCTCCCCCATGCACGTCCTCTTCCTCGAGCCCGGCTTCCCCAAGAACCAGCGCGAGTTCGTCCGCGGCCTCAAGAGCGTCGGCGCGACGATCACCGCGATCGGCGAGGCGCCGCCCGACGCGCTCGACCCCGAGCTCAAGGGCTGGCTGTCCGGCTACGAGCGCGTGCCGTCGGTGACGAACGGCGAGGCGGTCCTCGACGCGGTGAAGCGCGTGCAGTCGCGCGGCTGGGTCGACCGCCTCGAAGCGACCGTCGAGGCGCACATCATGCCGTGCGCCTGGGTGCGCGAGCAGGCGCAGATCCCGGGCACGAGCCAGCGCACTGCGTTCCTGTGCCGCGACAAGCCGGCGATGAAGGACGCGCTGCGCGACGCGGGCGTCGCGACGGCCCAGAGCCTCGGCACGTCGGACGCGGACGAGGCGCGCAAGTTCGTCGAGAAGGTCGGCTACCCCGTGATCGTCAAGCCGCGCGACGGCGCGGGCGCGTCGGGCACGTTCCGCGCGAACGACGCGGACTCGCTCGAGCACGCGATCCGCGAGAGCGGCCTGGCGCAGGGCCACGGCGTCGCTGTCGAGGAGTTCATCGAAGGACACGAGGGCATCTGGGACGCGCTCGTCGTTGGCGGGCAGGTCGTGCACGAGTTCGCGTGCCACTACTACCCGGGCGTGCTCGAGGCCATGCGCGAGCGCTGGATCTCGCCGCAGATCGTGACGACGAACCGCCTCGACGAGCCCGAGACCTACGACGAGGTCAAGGCGATGGGCCGGAAGGTCATCGAGGCGATCGGCATCGAGACCTCGGCGACGCACATGGAGTGGTTCTTCGGGCCGAAGGGCCTGAAGTTCAGCGAGATCGGCTGCCGCCCGCCGGGCGTCGGCATGTGGGACGTGTACGCGGCCGCGAACGAGTTCGACATCTACCGCGAGTGGGCGCACCTGATCGTGCACGGCAAGCCCGAGGCGACGCCGTCGCGTCGCTACGCCGGAGGCATGGTCGCGCTCCGGCCGAACCGCGACGGGCGCATCGACTACGCGAAGGGCGTCGACGAGATGCACCGCAAGTACGGCCGCCACGTGATCGACGTGCACATCCCCGCGCCGGGTACGCCGACGCAGGGCGTCGAGGCCGGCTACATGGCGAACGGCTGGGTGCGCGCGCGCCACGAGTCGATCGACGAGCTGCGTTCCATGCTCGACTGGATCGGCGAGAACGTGCGGCTGTTCGCGACCTGATCGACCGGCGCCACAGCGTCCCCGCAGCGGGATGAGGGCTCACACGATCTCGAACCCGTCCCGCAGCGTGTACATCAACAGCTCCGTCTGCGGCCCGCCGAACCGTCGCACCATCTCGATCTGCCAGTCCTCCTCGCCAGGCCACGGGTAGGCGTAGACGAGGTCGAAGTCGGCGAGCGTGCGTCCCATCTCCGCGTACGCGTCGTCTCCCTCGGTCGGCGTGAGGATCTCGGCGTCGAGCAGCTCGACCTCGTCGCGGTAGGGCATGGGCACGAAGCTCCCCTCGACGAAGTTCGCGCCCGAGCCGACCTCGCGCGCGAGCCCCTCGGCCGTCTGGACGAGCTCCGGCTCGATCTCGATCCCCCACGCGTCGTAGCCGAGGAGATCGGCCAGGATCGTGATCACGCCGGTCGCTGCGCCCAGCTCGAGGAACGAGTGCTTGCGCGCGCGGTGCTTGGTGAGCGCCTCGACGGCGAGCGCGTGGTCGGCCGGAATCACGCGGTGGAAGCGCTCCTGCGCGTCGCAGTACTCGCGCCAGATCTCGTCGCCACGGCGGAGGAGCTGATCGATCCGGGGGTCGTGCATCGCGGCAAACGCTAGCAGGACCGTGGGCTTCGCACACGCTCCGACGGACGTGCGCAGAGCGCTGCGCGCGAGCCTGGAACCAGGGCAGGCGCGGACGGCTCCCCGAGGGCAACCGCCCGCGCTCACGGACTCAGCGTGGACCCCGCTGCAGCGGCCTCAGAGCGAGAGCTGCCAGCCGACCGTCGCCAGCCAATCGGTCTCGAGCTGCGGCCCATCCAGGTCTTGCAGGACCGGCCGGCCGAACTCGACCGCGAGCCGGTTCCCCGCGCCGAGCGCCGCGTTCACACCGACCAGCGCGTCGAGGCGAGAGCCCGCGCGCAGGCTCGGATCCGCGGTCGGCACGACCGCCGGGTTCAGTGCATCGTCCGCGCCGTCCACGTTCCCGATCCGACCGAAGGCAAGACGCGCGCTGAACGACAGTCGCTCGGTCGCGCGATAGGCCGCCCACGCCGTCACATCGATGCGGTCGCCGAGGCTGTAGTCACGCGAGTTGCGGCCGAGCCGCAGCGTCGCGATGGCCTGACCTCCGACGGACCAGTCGTCGAACCAGTGCGTCGCCGTCATGCCCGGGCGCAGGTCCCAGGTGCCGGAGCCGAGCTGCATCGGGTAGGGAAGGACGACCTCCGCCGGCGCGCTGGCCGGTGTCTCGTCCTCTTCGTCGATCGATCCGGTCGGCGCGGTGAAGCCGAGATTGAAGTGCACGGACGTGTCCGCGGCCTCGAACGCGCGCACTAGCGCCGAGACGCCGACGTCGCCGAACCCGGACGATTCCGTCGTGAACCTGCCCCCCATGCGGGTGACGTGGTCCATCTCGATGTCGATCCACGGGACCATCAGCATCAGCGTCAGGTCGTCCGTGACGGCGTACATGCCACCGAGCATGTGCATGTCCATGGTCATCTCCGTCGGAGAGACCATGAAGCCGAACCCGCTCGGGGACACGACCTCGGCGGACGAGACGCGCGAGTTCCCGTCGCGGTTGCCGTCCATGTCCATCCGCATCGAGCGGAACGAGAGCATCCACTCGCCCGCACGGTGGAGGTGATCCCCCATCACGCCGATCGGCGCGTGGCCGTCGGGCCGTGACACGTTCGAGGCGACGAGACCGGGGAGCGCGTCGCCGCGCTCGAGCGCGTCGCCGTCGAGTGTGGCCGGGGTGGACTGCGCGTGGAGCGCCGGAGCGGACAGGAGGATGAGGAGCGCCGCTCCTGCGGCGCAAGAAGGGTGGTGGGTTGAATTCATGTGTGCACGGCAGCGCGGTCACACGCGCAGAAGTGCGCGCACGGAGCGGCTCGCCGAGAAAGAGACTCGGGTGAGGGATCGCGGCCGCGCGAGGGGCGCACCGCGGAGGGAGGACTCAGGCCAGCGCCCCCCAGGGCACCGGGTCCTCGACCTCACGCATCCGAGACTTCGGTCGGAGCGGCTCGACGTCCTGTCGCTGCTCGACGACGGGCACCGACGGCGCAACCGCGACACGCGCCTCCACGAGGAAGCGCAGTCGTTTGCCGATCGCCCCCGCAGGTGTCCCGTCGCCGCACGTGCAGTGACGGACGATCCGAAGCACGCCGTCCTCGCGGCCACGCGTCTCGCCGCAGCACGCGTCGCTGCCGCTCGTGGCGCAGCACGGGCTGCCGCACGCCGAGAGGGACGACTCCGGGCTCGAAGAGCAGCAGGACCTCGGCTCGCCCGCCTCGTCCACGAGGCAGCGGCAGGTCCCGTTCGAGCAGCAGCTCGGGGACCCTCCGACGAGCGATCGCGGCACGCCAGCCACGACGGAGCACACCGCGAGGAGCAACGTCAGCGTCCATCGAAGCGCCAGCTCGCGCGCCGTCATGCCGGAGAGAGTGGCGCCGCGGCACGCAGAAGGGAAGACCCTGCGGTCCTCGCTCACAGGACTGGTACGACGCGGCTCGTTCGCCCGTCGGCATACGCCGAGCGGTCGGGCCAGGACGCGTCCATCAAGGACGCTCGAACCAGCGGCGGAGCGCCACGAGCTCCGACTGCTCGTAGATCGCGAGCGTGCCGGGCTTCACCGATAGGATCGCGCCCCGGAGCTTCCGCCGACCGCCCACCGATGCGAGCGCGTCACGGATGGGAAGCACCCGATCATCGAGCTCTTCGTCGTCGGTCATGACGTAGCAACGGTCGGCCCCGCTGAGCGCGCTGAGCGCATCCACGTCCCAGATCTCGAGCGCCCGCGCGATCCTGGGCGACTTGGAGGTCCGGCCGAGATCCGCCCAGTGCTCGAGGCCGCTGAGCAGCTCGTACCATCGATTCGCCTTCTTCGGCCGGCCCTTCCTTCGGCCGCGCATGAACTCGAGGAACCGAACTTGGCGGTCCTTCAGGATGAACGACCGCGCAAAGCCCTGCAGGTGCTCCTCGCGCACTTCGACGGGCGCCCGCGTCACGGCTCCACCGTGGCCGAGCGACCGTGCTCGGTCCGGGTGAGAGCGTCCCGACGCAGCGCGGGCCGCACGGCTACTCCGCGACCCCGAGCAGCATGTTGCTGACGTTCGAGCCGCCGGGCGTCGAGTCGCGGTAGCCGACTTGGAGCGAGAAGGTCTCGCCGGGAGCGAAGCCGAGCAGCGTGATGTCGAACACCGTTTCGCCGGTGCCGCTCGCGAACTGCACACGCTGGAACGTCCGGGAGCCGCGCAGGCAGAGGTCCGGCAGCGGGCCGACGCCGAGCGGGCTGGACGAGAACGCGTCCGTGATCACGCAGAACGTCGCCACGTCGAACGGCAGGTCGGTCACGCGGACCGCGGCGCTGAGCGTCCCCGCCTCGGTCGAGCCGAAGTACTCGGCCGTCGCCGTGAGCCCGAGTGAGTTCGGACGGCCCGGGCAGACCGAGAGCACGTTGGGGTTGAGCGTGAGCTCGGCCGTCACCTCGGTCGAGCCGTCCATCGTCGCCGTCGCTCGGACCTCGGAGGTCGGGCCGCCGAAGATTTCGGCCGAGACGCCAGCGTCCAGGGTGTCGAAGTCGAGGATGCACGGCCAATGGAAGTCCCCGGGTCCGGCGAACGCGTCCACGCGAACGGTGCGATCGAGCTCGACGCGCGTGATCGTCGAGTTCGGCGGCACCATGACAGTCGCGCCTCCGGCGCCACACCCGAACCCGCAGTCGTCCACGCCGATCGCGCATCCGATCGGATCGCCGATCACACCGAAGTTGTCGGGTTGCACGACCGAGCTCCCGACCGTGATCGGCGCGCCCGTGCTGTTCGTGTAGTCGGCCTCGATGCGCTGCGTGCCGTCGTAGGAGAAACCGACGCCGACGATCTCCACGAACGCGCCGGCGTCCACGTCGGGGAGCGCTAGACCAAACGTCGCGGCGTTCGCCGTGGCGTCCGCCGTCGCGACGACGGACTCCTCCTCCGAGAACGGAACGGAGTACGTGCGGGTCAGCGTTTGAGCAGACGCGACGGTCGACAGAAGCGAGGCTGCGAGGAGTGCGGGAGCGGTCTTCATGGGCGCGATCGTAGCAGCGCGAAAGAGCTCGGAAGGACGCTCTGTAGACGCGAAGCGCGCATTCAAGCGCCGGCGAGATCTTCTGAGAATCCCGCCAGCGCTCGCCGCTCGAGCGGCGTACGACGAGCCGCAAGCGGCCGCGTACGCCTCAGCGGAAGTCGACCCGGAGGCTCTCGGTCAGGTTCGCCTGCACCGCCGACATCGGAATCGTGTCGCGGTGGTACAGCTGGAACCAGACGGAGTCTCCGGCGACCGCTGGCGTCAGCACGTTCGTCTCGGGGATGGCCGTGACGTCGACGGGAAGCGTTGCCGTACCGGTCGCGCCGGTGCTCTGGACGAACGTGTTGTAGCGCCCGAACTGCCCGCCGATGCAGAGCGTCCCCGGCCCCCCTGCCAGGTTCGGAATGAACCCGGGATCGCGGGACGCGAGGAACAGGCAGAACACGAACGGCGGAAGGGCGCTCCCCTCGATCGTGAGGTCGTTCGCGGCGGCGAGGACCGAACCGCGCCCGCGGAGCACGCCGCCCGCGCCCGTCGAGTTCGGGACGGGCACGCAGTCCGGCGTGCCGAGGCAGCCCGCGAGGTCGAAGACCGTCGCGGCGCCCGCCTGGGTCTCGGAGGTCGTGCGTGCGGGGCTCCCGACCAGCGCAAGGTCGCCCGCCAGCGCGAGCGTCATCTCGCGGCCCGTGAGGTCCACGTCGCCCGCGGCGTCCGGCACCAGCTTCGCCGTGAGGACCCACGCGCCGCTCGGATCACGCTCGTAGGAGTACGCCGCGCCCGCGTTGGAGCCCCCGTCGTCGTCCCCGGGCGCGCCCACGAGAAGGCGCCCCTCGTTCGAAGCGAGACTCTCGCCGAACCCGTCGCCGGCCTCGGTGCCAGGCGCGATGAAGCGATCGATCTCGGTCCAGACCGGCGCCCCCATCGGGTCGACGCTCCGCTCGTACACGTAGACCGCGCCGGTGTTCGCCCCGGAGGGATCGAGCTCGCCGGGAGCGCCCACGAACGCGGTGTCGCCGGTCACCTCGACCGCGAGCCCGAAGGAGCCGTTCATCGAACTGGCGCTCGGGGCGAGGCGCGCGACCTCCGGCCATGCGTCGTCCGAGGGATCCGCGGGCGTCCCGCCGTCGTCGAACTCGTACACGTGCACGGCCCCCGAGGCCGGCGCGAGCGTGCTGTCGAGGTGCGCGCCTACGATCGCAGTGTCCCCTGACAGATCGGTCGCGCGCCCGAAGCGCTCCTGAGCGGCCGCGTCACTCGCGGTGAGCTTGCTCCGCTCGACCCAGACCCCGCCCTCGCGCTCGAAGACGTACGCCGAGCCGCTCTGCGGCCCCGCGTGGTCGTCGAGCATCGACCCGACGAGGAGCCGGTCGCCCTCGAGCTCGAGGGAGTGGCCGAAGTGGAAGAGGATCTGCCCGTCGGACGACGTGAGGATCTGCGTCTCGATCCAGGTACCGCCCTGCCGCTCGAACATGTAGACCTTGCCCGCGCCGGCGAAGTGCGCGCCGACCGCGAGGGTGTCGCCGGAGAGCGAGACGTGCTGTCCGAACTGGTCCATCGTTGCGCCGTCACTGGCGAATAGAACCTGGGTCGTCGTCGCGCCGCCGATGTTCTCGACGACCGTGACCGAGCCCGCGTTGCAGTCGACGCCCGTTGGACAGTTGACGTCGGTCTGGATCGCTCCGATCGCGGCGCGGTCGCCCTCGATGGAGACGCTCCAGCCGAAGAGGTCCTGGAACGCCGGCGCGCTCTCCTCCACCGTGAGGAGCTCGCACTGGGGTGTGGCGGCGAGGGGGGCGGCGAGCGAAACGAAAAGAGCGACGGACGAGGGCGCGCGGAATCTACGGGCGAGCACGGTGGCCTCCGGGGCACGGGGTTGGGAAGTAGGATCCGAGCCTAGCCGAGAGCCCTGACCTCGCAACCTGGGCGCCGCGAGTAGTGGAACTGCCGCTGTCCAACCCGAGACGTAGCTCGATGCAGATACGGTGCCAGGATCACCATCGTTCAGATTCGCGATCGCTTCCCGCG
>JBCBNC010000066.1:0-19843 GCA_039821985.1 Planctomycetota bacterium | reverse complement strand
CGGAGACGAGCGTCGCGAACAGGTCGTGCGTGATCGCGGGGCCGCGCGCGACGCGGCCGGCCTCCGTGACGCCGGGCCAGCGCACGACCAGCGGCACGCGCACACCGCCCTCGTAGGCCGACCCCTTGCCGCTCCGGAGCGGCTCGTTGTGGTGATGGCGCGCCCGCGGGCCGCCGCGTCCGTGGGCGCTCAAGCCCCCGTTGTCGGACGTGTACACGACGAGGGTCTCGTCCGCGATACCGAGGTCGTCGAGCGCGCCGAGCAACCGACCGACGGCGTCGTCGACGCTCGTCACGAGCGTCGCGTAGGCGAGCTCGGGCCCTTCGAGGTCCGGATAGCGCGGCGCGACGCGCGGGTTGGCCATGATCGGCGTGTGCACGGCGTACGGCGCGAAGTGCAGGAAGACGCGCTCACCGGACGCAACGGCCTCGCGAAGCGCGCGCTCCGCCTCGTCCGCCAGCACGTCGGTCAGGAAGACGTCCTCGCCGTGGTGGCGCTCGAGCCCGGGCACGTCCCAGGTCGTCCCGCCGCCGCCCCCGCCCTGGCGCGCCGCGCGCTTCACGCCGCCGAAGTCGTCGACGCCGTAGTAGCTCCCCGGGGCGCCCGCCGCCCAGCCGGCGACGTTGATGTCGTAGCCGAGGGCGAGCGAGTCCGCCCCCGTACCCTCCGTCGGCTCGCCCGTCCCCCAGTGCGCCTTGCCGACGTGGATCGTGCGGTAGCCGGCCTCCCCGAGCAGCGCGGGCAGCGTCACGTCGCCCGGCTGGAGGCCGTCGACGTTCCACGCGGGCGCCTTCACGAACGGATGCGCGGCGGACGTGTCGCGGCCGGGGAAGCGCGTCCAGTACGTGATGCGGGTGCGCGCCGGCGCGGAGCCGGTCATGAGGCTCGTCCGCGTCGGCGTGCAGACCGCGCACGACGCGTAGGCGTCGGAGAAGCGCACCCCCTCGGCGGCGAGTCGCTCGAGGTGCGGCGTCAGGAAGTGCCGCGCACCGGGGCCCTCGGGATCGGGCCAGGCGCCGGGCGCGGAGTCCCGCCAGCCGAGGTCGTCGACCATGACGAACAGGACGTGGGGCGGCGCGGCGGGCGTGGCCTCCTGTGGAGCCAGCGGGAGGGCGGCGAGGGCAAGGGCGGCCAGCATGGGCCCAATCTACGGCGCCGGACGGGGCGTGCGCTCACCGCCGCGTCGCATGGGGAAACGATTTCCACCTGCGCTGCCGGACCGCCTCAAGGCCCGCCGTCGACGGCGTCGAAACCCCGGATGGAACCCTCACCGCAGCAGGGCGGCCCCGGAGTGTCGTCCGGCCCTTCGCACCGCTGATCCTCCGCACCACGCACCGACCATGTCCCGAGGCGCCGTCGACCTCTTCCAGCAGCTCGCGCAGAACGACTTCGGCTTCTTCCAGAAGCTCGACTCCGTCGGCGCGATCATGACGCGCGAGGTCACCTCGCTGACCCTCGACCACACGTTCGAGGAGGCGCGCGACGTCTTCCGCAAGGGCGGCTTCCGCCACGCGCCCGTCGAGGAGGACGGCGACATCATCGGCGTCCTGAGCGAGCGCGATCTGCTGCGCCACCGCCCGCCCCTGCTCGGCACGGCGGGCGAGGGCGACCTCGACCATCGTGCGCTGCAGACGCCGGTGTCGAAGATGCTGACCCGCAACCCGATCTTCGTCTGCGAGGACGACGGGCCCGCGGTCGCGCTCTCGAAGATGCTCGAGAACGACGTCGAGTGCGTCCTCGTGCACACCGCGCAGCACCAGTTCGCCGGGATCCTCACGTCGACGGACGTCCTGGAGACCGTGCTGCTCTTCCACCGGGTGTGCGGCGCGCCGGACCTCGTGCGCTTCCGCCTCGTGGACCTCGACATGTCGAGCGGGATGCCGCTCGACATGGTCTTCAGCCGCGGCGCCCGCAGCGTGCGCGACGTCATGACGAAGGCCCCGGCCACGGTGCGCGAAGGCGACGCGCTCAGCGCCGCCATGGACCGCATGCAGGCCGACGAGGCGCGCAACCTCGTCGTCGTGAACGACTCGGGCCGCGTCGTCGGGCTGCTCGAGGACCGCGACGTGCTACGCACGCTGCCGCTGCCGGTGCCGCTGTTCAGCGTGCGCGAGTCCCCCACCCGCTTCCACGAGCGCCTGTTCGCGACCGAGAAGGGCTCCGGTCCGACCGGCAGCGTCGGCGCGTCGATGAAGAAGGACCCCGCGCACGTCCGCCCGGACGCGCTCTTCACCGACGCGATCCGGACGATGATGGAGCGCGACGTCTCGGCGCTGCCCGTTCTCGAGGACGGCGCGCTCGTTGGCATCCTGTCCGTGACGGACGTGCTGCGCGTGGTGCGCGTCGCGCTGCAGATCGGCTCGCTGCTCGGCGGGTCGGACGCGGCGACGACCAAGGCGGCGTAGGGCGCCGGGCGGCGGGCCGGGCTGCTACGCTGCGCCGATGCAGCGTGCCGCACTCCTCCTCGCGGCGCTCGTCGCCGCCGCTCTCCTCGCGCTCCTTGCGCTGGACGGCGCCGGAGAGGGGCCGGACGAGCCGTCCCGGGCGGCCGCCGGCACCGCGCGCGGTGAGGGAGACGAGCGCACCGCCCTGAAGCCGCCCCTCGAGAGTGAGGGCCGTGCGGTCGCGACGGGACGCGCGGAGGACCCCTCCATCGAAGACACCCCGGCGCTGCTGCCGGCGGTCGCGCCCGAGGGGCCGTTCCGACTGCACGTGCGGGTCACGGCGGCCGGGCACGGCGAGCCGCTCGCCGGCTGGAGCGTCGCGCTGACCGAGGTCGGCGCGAAGAGCGCCGCTCCAGGGGACGCAGCGCACCGCGATCGTCTCGACGCGGACGGGCGCTGCGTCTTCGAGGACCTGCACGGAACGGGCCCGTGGAACGTGATCGTCCGACCCGCGGCGGAGCAGCGCTACGAGCCGTTCCGCGCGGTCTCCGATCAGCGCGTGGGTGCTGCGCTCGCGACGAACGCGGAGAACACGGACGCCGCGCTCTTCGAGGCGCGGACCGGACCGCTCGTCCGCCTGACGAGCCCGCTGCCCGCCGGCGTCGAGCCCGATGAGGTCCTCGTCGAGCTGAAGGCCCGCCCCTCGCCGTTCTCAAGCCAGACGGGCGGTCTCGGCGGCAGCACGGTCGCGGTCGGCGACGCGGTCGGGCACCCGATCGCTCTCGTGCCCGCGATTACGAACGTCGTGCGCTCGGACGGCGCGACCGTGTCCGCGTGGTCGCTCGACGGCCGCTGGCACCTGCGCTCGGAGATCCCGGGCGCGATCCGGAACGACGCGGTCCTCGAGGTCACCGAACCGTGGGAGCAGGGCGCGAGCATTCGATTCGAGCTCCCGGGGGACGCGGCGCTCCTCGACGAGTGGGCGGGCTGGGCGATCGATCTGCCGCAGGCGGGCGACATCGGCGACGCGCTTGCCGACGCCTGGAGGAACGCGCGCTCCCAGCGCCTCACGAACGGCTCGATCGAGGTGATCGGCCTCGTGCCCGGACCGGTGTGGCTACCGGAGATCGAGTTCGGCGACGGGCGCCGCGTCGACGCCATCCAGGTGCAGGCCTCGACCGAGCCCGGACCTGCGGTCGTCCTGCGCGTCACGCCGGCACCGCGCTGAGGCGCGCCAGCCGATCGGAGCGCACCGGAGGTTCGCTACTCCGGGCGCGTGTGTCGCATCTGCCCGATGGCCGCGGATACACCGAACAGCACGGCCAGGAACGAGAAGGCGAGGTCGTACGACTCGAACAGCGCCGTCGGCGTCGGCACGAGCGCGACGAACCCGGGTCGCTCGATGGCGAGGGACGATGAGACGAACGCCGCGTGCCCGGCGATCATCGAGGCGAGCGTGATGGCCGCGCACACGGCGCTCGCCCAGGGCCCCGACGCACCGGCCCGCCCCATCATGAACCCCACGGCGATCCCGGTGCCGACCGGAGCGAAGATCATCGGGCCGAGCACGAGGTAGAGGAGAACTCCCGCGAGGCCGCCCCCGAGTCCCGCCGCGAACGCGACCAGACCCATGGAGTGTCGCGGACGATCGGACTCGGCGATGGAGCGCGGAGGGTGCTGGAGGTCGGTCATGCTCGATGGTGCGGCCTCACCTGGCCGGGGCAGAGTGTCCGAGGCCCGTCGTCAGTCGTTCTTGAGCTGCCCGAACGCGGCTGCGGCGCCGATGCCGAGGAACACCAGGTCGATGATCTCGAAGTTCTGCATCACCAGCTCGACCATCGAGACGTCGGCGGCGAACTCGATGTCCAGCTGTCCGAGCCACCACGAGTAGAGGAAGGCCTTCCCGACGAGGATCGCAAAGAGCGTGAGCGACGCGGCGACCGCGCCGGCGGCGAAACCGAGGGCTCCCAGGCACTTCATCACGAAGCCGATCAGCGCACCGACGCCGATGGCGACCCAGCCGATCTCGCGGTCGATCCCCCGGCCGACGAAGTACCAGAGCGCGGCGCCGACGACCGCAGTCCCGAAACCCGCGCCGACCGCGGCGGGCGTCAGGACGTCGGGGAGCCACTCGGACTCCTCGCGCCGCGCCCGGGAGGAGCCGCCGGCCCGGCCGCCGCGCGACGAACGCCGCTGGACCGTCGGACGGGTCGCTCGCTCGGCCCCTTCCGACGGCTCGTCGCCAGGGTCCTCCCCGGACAGCGCAGGGATCTGGAGCGCGGCGCCGCACTCCTTGCACTTGGCGCGCTTGCCGGCGTGCTCTTCGGCGACGTTGTAGCTCGCGCCGCAGGCGGCGCACGTGACGTGAATGGACATGGGCAGGCGAGGCGTGGGAAGAGGGGCGCCCCTGGCGGGGAGCGCGCGGGAGGGCGGCGCCGTGGTCCTGCGAGCGGGCAGAGACTGGGTGCGGGCCGCGAGGGAGAGTATCGTCTGCCGCCCCTTGGGTACCCAGATCGCCCCCCTCACCGCTGAGGCCCGGAGCCTCCGCGCCTCGCTCGACGCTTCGTTCCCGTTCGAGTCGCGCTTCTTCGAGCTGCCGACCGCCGGGCGCGAGGGCGCCGCGCTGCACTACGTCGACGAGGGCCCGTCCGACGGCTCCGCTCCGACCGTCCTCTGCGTCCACGGCAACCCGACGTGGTCGTTCTACTGGCGCAGGCTCGTCGACGAGCTCTCGGGCGAAGCGCGCGTCGTCGCGCCCGACCACCTCGGCATGGGCCTGAGCTCGCGCGCGCCCGGCGGCGTGCGCCTCGCCGAGCACGGTGCGAACCTCGTCGCGCTCGTCGACGCGCTCGACCTTCGGAACGTCACGCTCGTCTGCCACGACTGGGGCGGCGCGATCGGGTTCGGTGCGGCGCTCGCGCGCCCCGACCGGTTCGACGGGTTCGTCGTCACGAACACCGCAGCGTTCCCGTCGGGGATGATGCCGCGGCGCATCGCGGCGTGCCGCATCCCCGGGCTCGGGCGGCTCGCCGTCCAGGGGGGCAACGCATTCGTGCGCGCCGCGCTGCGCATGACGACCGTGGTGCCTCTCTCCGCGGACGCGCGGCGCGGGCTCCTCGCTCCGTATGGATCGTGGGCGCGCCGCGAGCAGGTCTGGCGCTTCGTCGAGGACATCCCGATGAGGCCCGAGCATCCGTCGTGGAACGACCTCGTCGGAATCGCGGATCGGCTCGAGTCGCTGCGCGGACTTCCGATGGAGATCGTCTGGGGCATGCGCGACTGGTGCTTCTCGCCGTCGTTCCTCGCAAAGTGGCGCGAGCGCTTCCCCGGCGCCGCAGTCACCGAGCTGCCCGGAGCCGGGCACTACGTGATGGAGGACGCGCCCGAGTCCGTCGCGCTGGCAACACGCCGTGTCCTCGGGGCCGCGGCGTCCCAGAGGAGCCGCGCGTGAGCGTCACGGCGGCTCCCTCGAACGTCGCGCGCTTCCTGCCCGAGGGCGCGGCTCGCTGGCCGGACCGGACCGCCGTCGCGGCGCCCGAGGGGCGGGGCAAGGCGTGGGCCGCCGTCAGCTACGCCGAGCTGGAGGCGCGCTCCAATCGGATCGCGAGCGGCATCGCCTCGCTCGGCGTCGAGCGAGGAGCGCGCGTGTGCGTGTTCGTTCCGCCGGGCGCAGAGCTGATCGCGATCGTCTACGCGCTCTTCAAGCTCGGCGCAGTTCCCGTGCTGGCCGACCCGGGCATGGGCCGCGAGCGGCTCCTGGCCGCCGTGGAGCGCGTCGAGCCCGAGGTACTGATCGGCGTTCCGCGGGCGCAGCTCGCGCGCGTGCTGTTCTCGGCCTCGTTCCGCTCGGTCCGCCACTTCGTGACGGTCGGGCGGCGCTACGGCTGGAAGGGGACGACCCTCGACGCGCTGGTGCGGAGCGCGCCGGACGCGCCGGTGCTCGCCGACGTCGGACCCGACGAGCCCGCCGCGATCCTCTTCACGAGCGGCAGCACCGGCCCACCGAAGGGCGTCCGCTACACGCACGGGATGTTCCTCGCGCAGGTCGAGGCGCTCCGCGCGCTGTACTTCTTCGAGCCCGGCGAGGTCGACCTCGCGTGCTTCCCGCTCTTCGCGCTCTTTGACATCGCGTTCGGGATGACGAGCGTCTTCCCGGACATGGACGCGACGAAGCCCGCGCAGTGCGACCCGGCGAAGATCGTCGACGCGGCCGAGCGCTTTGGCGCGACGACCAGCTTCGGGTCGCCGGCGATCTGGCGCCGTGTGCTGCCGTTCTGCCAGGAGAATGGACTGAAGCTCGAGCGGATGCAGCGCCTCCTGATGGCCGGCGCGCCCGTCCCGCCCGATCTGATCCAGCGCGCGCACGCGGTGCTGCCGCTGACGGGCGACGTGTTCACGCCGTACGGCGCGACCGAGGCCCTGCCCGTTGCGTCGATCGCCGGTCGCGATGTGACCCCGGACCTGCTCGGCCCGATGCACAACGGGGCAGGCGTCTGCGTCGGCGCGCCCGTGCCGGGGATCGACGCCCGGCTGATCGAGATCACGGACGACGTGCTCCCCGAGCTCACAGAGGAGCTCGAGGTCGGACTCGGCGAGATCGGCGAGGTCTGCGTGCGCGGCGCGCAGGTCACCGAAGAGTACGTCGCCGAGCCGGAGCATACGGCGCGCGCGAAGATGCGCGACGCCGAGGGCCGCGTTTGGCACCGCATGGGCGACGTCGGACGATTCGACGGCGAGGGTCGGCTCTGGTTCCTCGGGCGCAAGTCCCACCGCCTCGTCGGCGAGGGCGGCGTGCGGATGCCCGTCCCCGTGGAGACGATCTTCAACCAGCACCCGCGCGTCGCGCGCACCGCGCTCGTCGGCATCGGGCGCAGGGGCGAGGAGACGCCGCTGCTCGTCGTCGAGGCGATCCCCGGCGAGTACCCGAAGGGCGAGACGCTCACGCAGGGGTTCATCATGCAGCTGCGCGACATCGGCCGGCGCGTTCCGCGCGCGGCGGACATCGAGCACTTCCTCTTCCACCAGGCGTTCCCGGTCGACCCGCGCCACAACGCGAAGATCCACCGCGAGGAGCTGAAGGCGTGGGCGGAGCGACAGGTCCTCTGAGCCCGGAGGGCGCCGTGGAGCGAGCCCTCGTGACCGGGGGCGGCGGGTTTCTCGGGGGCGCGATCGTCGACGCGCTGCTGGGGCGCGGCGCGAACGTCGCGAGCCTCAGCCGCGGCAGCTACCCCGCTCTCGACGCGAAGGGAGTGCAGCAGACGCGCGCCGACCTCGGCGACGGGCCGGACGCGATCGCCCGCGCGCTGGAGGACGCGGGCGCCGATACGGTCTTCCACTGCGCGGCGCTCCCCGGCGTGTACGGCCCCGCCGCTGCGTACGAGCGCGCGAACGTCGCCGGGACGCAGAACGTGCTCGATGCGTGCCTGCGTACCGGCGTGAAGACGCTCGTCTTCACCTCCTCCCCCAGCGTCGTCTTCGACGGCGGCGACCACCGGAACGCGGGACCGGACCTGCCCTACCCGGCCCGCTACCTCGCCCACTATCCGCGCACGAAGGCGGAGGCGGAGCGCGCCGCTCTACGGGCCCACTCCAGGGATCTCCGCGTCGTGTCCTTGCGCCCGCACCTGATCTTCGGACCCGGCGATCCGAACCTCGTGCCGCGGCTCCTCGACCGCGCGGACGCGGGCCGTCTGGCGCGCGTCGGTTCGCGGGACACGGAGGTCAGCCTCACCTACGTGGAGAACGCCGCGGAGGCGCACGTCGTCGCGGCAGAGTGCCTGCGCTCAGGTGGCGGGCCGGCGGATGCGCTCGGCGGCAGCGCCTTCTTCGTCAACCAGACCCAGCCCGCGCGGCTCTGGGACTGGATCGATCGCGTGCTGGTCGGCACGGGGCGAGCGCCGCTCACGAAGCGCGTTCCGCCCGGCGTGGCGTACGCCGCGGGCGCGCTCCTCGAAGGCGCGTGGCGCGCGCTGCGCCGCACGGGAGAGCCGCCGATGACGCGCTTCGTCGCAAAGCAGCTCAGCCGCAGCCACACGTACTCGATGGAGCCGTTCCTCCGCGCGACGGGCGGCCGCTACGCCGAGGCGGTGGGCCTCGACGAAGCGACCGAGCGCACGATCGCGGCGTTCACCGTTCGGGCCTAGCGCCACACATCACGGCCGGATCAGAACCCGGGTTGACCACTCCGGACCCTGCTGGGATCGTCCGCACACCCGGTCTTCGGGACGATCGGCAGCGGGTCGCCGCGACGCTGAACGCCCACCGCCGCGTGGGGGGGCACGATCCGCAGAGCATCGTCGAGGAGCATCCGCGGCTCCGCCGCCCCGCCGTACCCGAGATCGCTGGCGGACCAGATGCGGAGGGGCGACGGCCGCGAGCGCGTCGTCTCCGGGCCCGAGCGGTTCTTCCACATCCCCCACGCGTAGAAGCTGGAGTGGACCCTCGGCGCCGACTCCGCATCGAGCTCTTCCTTCCTGCGTCGCTCGCTCGACTCCTCGTCGAGGGACGCGAGCACCACGCCCGTGCCGTGGTCGATCACGAGAGCGTCGATGTCGTCATCGACGTCGAATCCTCGCCCTGCGTCCGTCCTGCCGCGCGGGACGTATTCTACGAAAGGCCCGTCCCAGGTCCATCTACGCGGGCCGTCGAACGTCCTCTTGCGCACGAGCCGATACGAGAAGATCGCAGCGCCGCTCTCCCATCGCGCATCGGGCCGCGGCCGGCCCTCCATCGCGGCCGCGAGTGCATCGAGGGACTCGGTCTCGCCGTCGACGCTGAAGTAGACGCGGGGGACGCCTTTCCATCGACGCCGTCCGAGCTCGAGCGGCGGCTCTTCGTTGCGCTCCGGCCAGGTGACCCATGGCGCGGAGCTCCGCAGATCCTCGATCAGGTGCCAGCCGTTGAGCTCGTGCCCTTGCATGGCGGAGAGATCGGCGCCGATCGCGTCGCTGTAGTCGAGCAGCACGAGGTCGTTCCGCGGCGTCCCGTCGCCATAGGCGTCTCCCGGAACACGATCCGGACCCACTTCGCGCCGAAGGACGCTGGCCGGACCGAGGGTCGCGCTCCAGCGCGCGTCCGCGTCCACCGCCCCCCAGGCGACGGCGCGCAGCGCCGCCCCCTCGCGGAACAGGATCGCGGCCCAAGGTGGCGCGCCCAGGTCCGTCGGACCGTCGACCCGGAAAGGCAACAGGTACCACTCCTCAAGGTCTTCGTCCCAGGCGATCCGGATCCAATCCTGCCCGAGCGACAGCGCGTCGACCGCGAGCCCTTCGAAGATCGACGGCGAGTCCGGATCCAAGGGGTCCCTGCGGAAGAGCGCGTTGCCCCAGCTCCGGTCCAGTCGCGGGTCTCCTTCCAGCAGCGGCGCGCCGGACGCCGCCAAGAGATCGTTGGCCTGCCCGAGGCGTCGCTCCGACATTGGGTTCGACTCGTTCCCGAGCACATGGATCGAAGTCCGTTCGACCAGCGACGGCAGGCTCAAGAAACCGTCATCTGTGGCGGCGTCCGGCGCGTTCGCGATCCGCTCCCCGAGCGTCTTCTTCAGCTGCCGATTCTCGACGACGTTGCGAGTGCCACCGGTGGCGGCATCGGGCCCGGCGGACGGCGTCTCGGGCGACGAAGCGCAGGCCGTCGCGAGCCCAGCGAGCAGGGCCAAGGACTTGGAGGGTTTTCTGGTCATGGGATCTGGTGCGGTGTGAGCGCGGACCTACCGGCAGCGCCTCAAAGGCCGAGTCTCTCGAGGAAAGAACGGCAGCGAGCCCTCGCTTCCTCGTCCTCACGCACGCGCTGACCGCAGGTCCGCGCGAGGGCAAGATCGGCCCCCTGAGGCTCGGCCGATTGGCTGCAGAGGAAGACGAACAGCGCCTCGCAAACCGCCAGGGATTCCACGGCATCTACGCGCGTGGACTCGTTCAGGGCGACGAGCAGTGAGCCCTTCGCGATCTCAGGGCCCAGGTCACCGCGCGCGTACTCGTAGAGCGCCCTGGATGCCCGTGCACCCGGACCGAGCTGTCGATCCGATTCCAGGTAGGGGACGGCCAGCGGAGCGCCCTCGCCCGCCGTGAGCCGCTCGATGGCCGCGTACCTGGCCTCGTTCCACGCGTCGATGGTCGTCGTCCCCTCGAGCCGCTGGACGTAGGCGTGCGGGGCACGACCACGGTGCGATTCGAGCCGCTCGTTCAGCCACCGGATCGCCTCCGCGCGGCGCCCCAGACGCTTGAGGGCGACGTATCGCAGATTCACGGCGCTGACCGAGAAGGGGCGCTCGTCGAGCAACGCGTCGATCCCTCGGATCGTCTCGGCCGTTACGCGCGGACTCTTCGCACGGACGTCCAGATCGATCAGGTTGTGACGCGCGTAGTAGCTCTTCGGGTCGAGCGCCAGCATCTCCCCCCAGAGCGCTCGGGCGAGCTCAGGGTCGCTCCGACGAACGGCGAAAGCACGACCGTGCAGAACCGTTGGAGTCGAGCGTGTCGCGAGCGCATCGGCGATCGGCAGGGCTTCCGGGCCTCGCCAGGCGTCTGGATCGCCGTCGACCATGGCGCAGTACACGCCCAGCTCGGCCGAGACGAAATCGCGGGGATCCTCGTCGACGGCCAGTGCAGCATCCGCTCGGATCGCGTCCCGGGATCCGCGGTGCCCGGATCGCGCCATCGCGGCCAGGGCATGGTCGAGGCCGCTCGTGCACGGAGCCAGCTCGGCCGGAAGGAGGCCTGCGTGCCGAACGTCCGCGTCGTCGGACTCCAGTCGGTCGAAGAATCGCCCGAGCAGCGTCGACCCGGGGTGTCTGGACTCGAGTGCTCTCCGGTCCCCCTGGACGAGATCCGCGTCACCGGCGCGCGCAGCGACCCAGGCACGACGAAGCCGCAGCGCGTCCATCCTCGGCGCGACCGTGAGGATCGCGCCCGCGGCCCCGAGCGCATCCGCCGACTCGACGAACGAGTGTTCGAACGCAACGCGCGGATCCGCATTCAAGCCGAAGCGCGCGGGGAGCCGCGTGTAGCGCTCCCCAAGGGCCGCGGCTCGCTCCAGCGCGTCGACTTCCCCCGCCCGCGCAATCCGCCCTTCCACCACGTAGCCGAGCAGCCCGACGATCGTCAGTGCGAGCCCGGCCAGAATCACCTGCCTGCGGTCGCGCTTCCACCAGAGCGACGCCAGGTGCAGCCAGCTCGGCGGCTCGGCCGTCACCGGTCGATAGGAAAGAAAGCGATCGAGGTCGTCCGCGAGCGCCGCTGCGCTGCGGTAGCGCTCCGCGGGCTTGGGGCTCGTGGCCTTCCAAGCGATCTGCAGCAGATCGCGGGGCACCACCGCACCTGACGCGACGTCCCCGCCGAAACGGACGACGGTACGGAACCCACGAGCAGGGCGAGCAAGCTCCGTCGGCGAGAGACCGGTTGCGAGGTGAAGCAGCGTCGCGCCGATCCCGTAGACGTCGTTGAGAATGAGAGACTCGACGCCGTCGTGTGCGACTCCGCCGGAGGCCGTGATGTGCTCCGGCGCCGCGTAGGCGCGAGTTCCGCCGCGGGGCGAATCCCCTTCGCCTCGGCGGCCTCCGAGGAACGCAGCGAGTCCGAAGTCGACGAGCGAGACGCGACCCGCGTCCGTGACGACGACGTTCTTCGGCGAGACGTCCTGGTGCGCGATCCCGTGCGCGTGGGCGTGCGCGACGGCGCGGGCGACGTCTCGTAGCGCGGTAGCGGTGAAGCGCCAGTAGCTCCCGGCCGCGTCGCGGAGGGTCGCAGCCGCGGCCGAGCGCCGATCGAGGAAGTGTGCGAGCCGCTCCTCAGGGCTCCCGAACTCCGCCGACCTGGATGCGAGGAGCCACGCTCGCAGGTCGAATCCCGCAAGCCACTCCATGACAAGAAACGGCGCCGCTCCGTGCGCGCCGACGTCGATCACCTGCACGACTCCGTCGTGCTCGACCTCCGCGATCCGGCGCCCCTCCCGCAGAATCGACTCGTAGCCGTCCCCAGGCGGCAGCAGCTTGATCGCGACGTCGCGACGGAGGTCGAGGTGCCGAGCGCGAAACACCACGCCCATGGCTCCCCGGCCGACCTCTTCGATCAGCTCGTAGCGCTCGCCGACAACCGTGCCCGGCGCCAGACCGGCTTCCACCGACCGGAGCGCGTCGGCGTGCCCGCGGGACACCTCGGTGCCGAGGGACTCGTCGCGCGCGAGCGCGTCCAGAACGTCCGCCACGAGGCGCGGGTCGTCCTTCGCGTGCGTGCGCACGAAGGCGGGCCGTTCGCCCTGCGGGAGGCCCAGCGCCCCCTCGAGGATGGACCAGACCCGTCGCTGTCGCTCGGAGCGAGCGCTGCTCACCGAGAGCCCTCCGCGTCGCGATCGCGTCCCGCCGGTACGTCGGTCCCGTCGACGAACATCCGGATCCAGAGTCGCGCCGCGCGCAGCCAGCGCCGGACGCTCGTCTTACTCGCCTCGAGGCACAGCGCGATGTCCGATGTGGGGAGCCCGCCGAGGAACTTCAACTCAGCCGCCAGTCCTTCCTTCGGGAGCGCGGCCTTCAGCTCATCGAACACGCGCCCGACGGCCTCATCGTCCGCTCCGTCGAAGCGCTGGTCCCAGATGAAGTCCGGAAGCGCAGCGTCACCCACCCACTCGCGCCCCGCACGGAGCCCGCGCCGCCGGCGGATCTCGATCGTCACCCACTTCGCCGCGTTCGACCACATCGCCAGAAGGTGCTGTGGGTCGACCGCACCGGACCGTTGGTCCGCGGCGCAGCCCGCGCCGCGACTGAATAGCTTGAGGTAGGCCTCGTTGAAGAGCTCGGTCGTCCGCAGCGAATCGCCGTGGGCGCCGCCGCGCACACGCCGGACGATCGCCCGGAGCTCGCCCTGGAGCTCGTCGAACACGCGGTACAGGCTCTCGTCCGTCCCCGATCGCAGATCGGCCGCGGCACGCTGGGTGTCACCGTTCACGAATGGGCTCCTCGGCAGGGTTCCTCGAAGAGGCAGAAGACCGCGGGCAGTCTGGCAGAGAGTCCAGAGATCCCGCAATGGAGCGCCGCCCCCGTGCTCTTCGAGGAGCGCGGGGGCGCGCCGATCACGAGGACGAGCCCGACTCGGCGGCCCGGGCCCAGCGCTCGATCATCCGGTACACCGACGGCGTGATCCGGGTGGCGCTGTTGCCGCGACGCCCGCCGTAGTTGTGGATCCCGACCACCACGCGCGACCGCCCGCGCGTGATGAACACGGGAGAGCCGCTCATTCCGGGAGTCGTGTCGTTCGCGTACACGAGCCGTCGCGGCGTGACGGCCTGAATGCGGTCGTTCGCCTTCCAAAGCTGGGCGAACGGCTTGTCGCCCGGGTAGCCAGCGACCGTTACGTTGCGCTTCAGGAGCATTGCCGGGTCGCGGTAGGCAGCGACGCCGAAGGATCCGACGCGCGCCGTACGCGCGCCGGGCGGCAGCAGGATGCAGCCGTAGTCGGCGGCGGGCTTCCTGTGCTCCGTCCAGCCGCGGACGCTCCGAACACGCGACGAGGTCCACGATCCGAACGGTTTCTGCGATCCGCGCGCACCGGGGATGACCTCTACCTTCCGAACCCAGCCGCCGTTTCCATGGGAGTACACGCAGTGGCCCGCCGTCACGACGGTACGCGGACCCACGAAGAAACCCGATCCGCTCGCGACGCGGCCGTCCGCGGTGTGGATCCTCAAAGCGCACGTCTTGCGCCACGGGTCGCGGCGCGTCGCACGGATGCGAACGCGATCGTCGGTGCCGAGCACCATCTCGAGCGTCTGTGCGATCTGATCCGTGGTCGAGTCGTCGACATAGACGGACTCCGCACCGTCGGTCGAACCGAAGCTCATCTCCTTTCGACGGACCGCGTCGAGCAACGTGCCAACGAGAGGGACGGCCTTCGCCATCGCGCTGCGTCCCTTCCGATAGCGCTTGCGCGCCTTCTTCGAAAGCTTGCCGATCGCGCGGTCGATCGCACGACGACCGGCCTTCTCGACGACGGGCAGGAGCGTGTAGGCCGCCGCGCCGAGGAGCGGCGCGAGTTCAGCCTGATCGGGCGCGTCCAGCTCCGGGAGGAACTCGAGTTCGCCGTCGTCGAGACCGGCGAACTCGGGGGAGCCGTCGTTCTCGAAGTCCTCGAACTCGGGCAACGACGGGTCCGCGGGGTCGTTCTCCTCGGCGCGCTCGAGCTCCTCGTCGGTCGCCTCCGCGACGTCGAGGCTGAACTCTGCACGGGACGGGGCCGCCTCGACGTGGAGCCCCTCGGAGGCCCCTCCGCCGAGTGAGGACTCCGTCTCGTCCTGGTCGTCGTCATCGGCGTCGACGGGGCCACCTGCACTGTAGGGCAGCAGGAGCTCGCCCTCGTCGCCGCAGCCGCCGGCGGCGGAGTCCTCCTGCGCCGGGGGAAGGGGCTCGTCCGCGTACGTGCTCGACCCGGCCGGGTCGAGGCTCTCGGTGTGTGTGTTCATGGGGGGTCTCCGATCTCGCCGGCGGGCCATCCCCGACCGGCAGCCCCTTCCACGAACGAGCGGGGCCGAACGACCACCGCTCCGCGGAAATCGTCCGGCCCCGCGTGTGATCAGAGGCGCGAAGGCCTCGCACGTCGATACCGCGGCTCAGGCCCCGGTGAGCTCGAGGAGCTCGTCGAGCTCCGCCACGACGGCCGGCGACGTCTCCTGGGCGCGCAGCGTGCGGAGCGCGTCGAGGGGCGCGCCGGTCGGGTCGAAGCGACCCGCCGCGAACGCGTTGAGGAGGCCGTGGGCCGCAGCCCGGCGCACCCACGGGCTCGGGTCCTGGCTCGCCGCGCGCAGGAGCACCTCGTTGGCCGCGTCGCCGCGGAACGTGACGTGCGCCGCGGCGGCCTCGCGGAGGCTTGGCTCGGGGCTCGAGAGGAGCGCTGCGACGAGCGCCGCCTGCGCTGCCACGTCTCCGCGGAGCGCGAGCGCCTCGACCTCCTCGAGCGCGCGCAGCCGCTCGACCGGCGTGCGCTCGAGACCGAGCTGGGCGACCCACGACGCGCCGTCCTTCTCGACGTCGAAGCCGGCGAGCAGCGTCCCCTCGGGATCGATCCCCACGTCGACGAGCGGACCGTCGACCGGCACGATCTCGAGCGTCTCCTGCGCGTCGAGGACGATCGAGTCACGGAGCACCGCACCGTCCGCGAAGTGCACGGCGAACGGAAGCTCGAGACGGAACAGTGGTCCGGGCTGGGTCTGGCGGACGACGATGCCGAGCGACTCGCCGACACCCTCGACGACGCGCCGCTGCAGGCGTACCTCGAGCTCCGGCAGCTCGCGACGCTCCCCCCACTGCGCGATCATCGGTCCGAGGTCGACGCCGGTGCGCTCGACGGCGAGCCTCCGGAAATCCTCCGTCGTCACGCAGCGAGGCTCCGGTCCGGCTGCGAACTCCGCGACGAGGTCCCAGAAGGACGCGTCGCCCAGTCGACCTCGGATCATGCGAAGCGCCCAGCCGGCGCGCGTCGCGACTTCATCGCGCGTGCGGTCCGGCGGGCCCGGCGCTCCGCGCGCGTCGCGCACGCGCTGGACGGCGAGTCGCCGGGCGAACTCCCACTCGAGAGAGACCTCGGGCGCGCCGCGGACGTGGGCCTCGTGGTCGAGCTCGACGAGGTACGCGAGCCCGTCGAGGAGCCAGCGGTGCTGGGGCTCGAACGCGGAGATCCATGTGCCGAACCACTTGCGCGCGATACCGCGCGCGACCGCGCGGCGCGGGCGCTCGCGTCGATCGTCCAATTCGTCCGCCGCGCTCACGACCCCCGTCGCATCGACGAGCGTCAGCGTCGAACCGTCGACCTCTGGACCCTCGTGGCTGCGCAGTACGACCTGGTCGTAGCGCGGGAACGGGAACGCGGCGCCGAGGCGCTGCTCGACGAAGCGGAGGACGGCGGGCGATTCGCCGAACGTGCGCTGCGCGGCCTCGGCGCTGGCGTCCGCGGGGAGGTGGAAGAAGAGCTCGGTCTCACCCGCGCGCGCCGTGAACGTCTCGAAGCGCGCGGCGGCGAAGGCGATCGAGTCGAGCGGCACGGGGTCGACGGTACGCCAGCGGAAAGAGCGCGCGCGTGCGCTGCTCTCGGCGCCGGGCTCGTCGACGCCCTGCAGCACTCCGCCGGCGACGACGTCCATCTGGTCGCCGACGGTGACGCGGAGCTCGACGACGGCCAGATCGGAGGGCGTGGGCCACGTCGGGAGCCAGCCCTCGAGCGCACCGCGCCCGGCGACCGCGAAGACCTCCGGGGCGTAGGTGCCGAGCGGCCCCGCGTCGGGGCGCGCGGAATAGCCGAGCCGCGGCCGCGCCGCGTAGCGCACCGCGACCTCGCCGAGCTCACCGGCCTCGAGCGGAGCTTCGAGCGTCACCACGAGCCGCGCATCCGCACGCCGCCACGCGAGCGCCTTCCCGTCCTGGTCGACGACCTCGCGCACCTCGAGGTCGCGCGCGCCGAGCGGGATCTCGACCGTCCCCGGACGCAGCGCGACGAAGGTGCTCCGGACGATGCCCTCGATCCGATCGAGGTCGGGGCTGATCGTGAGGTCGGCGGCGACGAACGTCAGGTCCGCAGCGCGGGACGCGCCGCTCCAGCCGGGGTCGGGGCCGCGCTCGCCGGGCCCCTCGCTGCGGCGGGGCTCGGTCGGCTCCGACAGCACGAGGTCGGCCAGCGGGACGCGTGCGGAGACCTCGCCCGAGGAGGTGCCGGGAGGGAGGAAGACACAGCCCGCGGCGAGCGCGGCAGCGGCTGCGCCGAGGGTCTGGACGTGGCGAAAACCGCGCATCGGGAATCTCGTCGTCATCGTTCCTTCGAAGGTACGCGCTCGTTAGCCTTCGATCCCGGTCGCGGTGCGCTCGTTCCGCAGGACCGGAAACCGGCCGGGGAACTCCCCGGAACCCCCATCCCCGAAGGCTGAGCCCGGAACGGAGCCCAGGACGCACGCGTCCGACGCATCCATCCCAGCGACCGCGGCGAGGACCCGGGGCCGGTTCGAGGGTGCAGCGGCCAGGACCGAACGGTCCGCCGACCCCTTCGGCGGACGTCCGGTTCCTCATCGGAACTTCATGCATCGTCCGCCTCGAGGCGCCGCCCGTCGGTTTCGCCCCTGGGGCCATTCCACTCCGCCGACCAGGCACGCTTCGGCACACGCGACGTCCCCGGACCCGGGGGCAGAGCCGAGCCGGGCACTCCCCCCGCGCATCCCCCCTCTTCGACCTACCGCCATGATGGCCACCACCCGCCAGGACGTGGTCCGCTCGATCGCGAGCGACACGTTCCTCGAGCCCCGCGACGACACCTCCGGCATGGGAGGGCAGTCGCTCTCCGACCTCTACGGCCGCTTCGTCTTCAACGACCAGGTCCAGCGCAACAGGCTCCCCGAAGGTGTGTACCGCGCTCTGCGCCAGACGATCGAGTCCGGCGCGAAGCTCGACCCGGAGATCGCGGACGAGGTCGCGCGCTGCATGAAGCAGTGGGCCGTGGAGCACGGCGCGACGCACTACACGCACTGGTTCCAGCCGATGACAGGGCTGACGGCGGAGAAGCACGACTCGTTCCTCCGGACGACGAAGAGCGGTCAGGCGCTCCTCGAGTTCTCGGGGAAGCAGCTCAGCCAGGGCGAGCCCGACGCCTCGTCGTTCCCCTCCGGCGGCCTCCGGGCCACGTTCGAAGCGCGCGGGTACACCGCCTGGGACCCGACGTCCCCCGCATTCCTGCGCAAGACCGCGAGCGGCGCGACGCTCTGTATCCCGACCGCGTTCTGCTCGTGGAACGGTGAGGCGCTCGACAAGAAGACGCCGCTCCTGCGTTCGTCCGCAGCGATCTCGAAGTCGGCGGTCCGCATGCTGCACGCGATCGGCGAGGCGTCGGTGACGCGCGTGATGCCGACCGCCGGCATCGAGCAGGAGTACTTCCTCGTCGACCGCCAGTTCTTCCACCTGCGGCCGGACCTGATGGCCAGCGGCCGGACGCTCTTCGGCGCGGCGCCGTACAAGGGTCAGGAGTTCGACGATCACTACTTCGGTGCGATCTCGGGCCGCGTGCTCGACTTCATGCGCGACCTCGAGAAGGAGCTCTGGCTCCTCGGCGTCCCGCTCCAGACGCGTCACAACGAGGTGGCCCCGAGCCAGTTCGAGCTGGCCCCGATGTACAGCGACATCTCCGTCGCGATCGACCAGAACATGCTCACTATGAGCGTGCTCCAGGACGTCGCCGCGCGCCACGGTCTTGCCGCGCTCCTGCACGAGAAGCCCTACGCCGGCTTCAACGGCTCGGGCAAGCACATGAACTGGTCGATCGGCGACGACCTCGGCCACAACCTGCTCGAGCCGGGCAGCACGCCGCACGAGAACCTGCGCTTCATGCTGACCTTGACCGCGATCATCCGCGCGGTCGACCTGCACCAGGACCTCTTGCGCGCGTCGATTGCATCGGCGGGCAACGACCACCGCCTCGGCGCGAACGAAGCGCCGCCTGCGATCATCTCGATCTTCCTCGGCTCGCAGCTAACGGACGTCATCGACGCGATGATCGAGGGGCGCTCGCCGGACAACTCGGGCAAGGGCACGCTGCGCCTCGGCGTCGACGTGCTGCCGGAGCTTCCGAAGGACATCACGGACCGCAATCGCACGTCGCCGTTCGCCTTCACGGGCAACAAGTTCGAGTTCCGCGCCGTGTCGTCGAACCAGTCCGTCGCCTACCCCGCGGCGTTCCTGAACACGATCGTCGCGGAGTCCATGGACTTCATCACCGAGGCGATCGAGGCCAAGGGCGGCGCGGACGCCGCAGCGATCCAGGAGATCGTGCGTGAGACCCTCGCCCGGCACCGCCGCATCGTTTTCGCGGGCGACAACTACGCCGAGGACTGGGTCCAAGAGGCCGAGAAGCGCGAGCTGCTCAACCGGCGTACGACGCCGGAGGCGCTCGCGGCCCTCGACGAGGACGGGAACCGGGAGCTCTTCGAGCGGATGGGCGTTCTGTCGCCCTCGGAGTTCGAGTCCCGGTCGAACGTCGCGCACGAGATCTACGCCAGCCGGATCCGCGTCGAGGCGCGGGCGACGGCGGACATCGCGACGACGATGATCCTGCCGGCGGCGCTGGGCTACCAGCGCCAGCTCGCGGAGACGCTGCGGGGTCTCGAGAAGGCCGACGTGAAGGCGGGCGCGAAGGGCATCGCGAAGACGCTCGAGGGCGTCGGAGCGGGCACCGACGCGCTGGCCGAAGCGATCGAAACGCTGCAGCGGGTGATGATCGAGGTCGACGCGCACGAGGGCACCGAGCAGGCCCATGCGCGCGCCATGCTCGAGAAGATCGTCCCGGCGATGAACGACGTGCGGGAAGCCGCCGACTGCCTCGAGACGGTGGTCGACGACGACCTCTGGCCGCTCCCGAAGTACCGCGAGCTGATGTTCATCCACTAGCGGCCGGCTGCAGATACGGTGCCAGGATCACCAGCAGCAGGAGCGGCCAGGGACGTCCATT
>JBCBNC010000065.1:0-20967 GCA_039821985.1 Planctomycetota bacterium | reverse complement strand
TCTCGTTGACGACCCGGCATCCGCCGCGGCCGCTGGCACCGGCGCGCCCGGCGGCATCGCGCCGAGCGCGTACGAGGCCGAGACGGGTCCGGACGGCGCGTTCGAACTCGACGTGATGCTCCCCGCCGGCCCGCTCGCCATCCGCTTCGAGGACACCGCCTCCGGTCTTCCGCTGGAGTCCGCGCCCGAGCCCGTGACGTTCCCGTTCGAGGGCGCGCTCGAGACGACGATCCCTCCGGCGGTCGAGCTGCGCTTCCGCGGGGCGCGGTTGCCGGAAGGCTCCCGGGTCTTCGCGGTTCCGCGGCAGCCGGTCGCCAGCCGCGCGGCGGTCTCGAAGGGCGCGGACCGGTTCGTGCGTTTCATCGATCCCGTCAGTGCGGACGCACGCTGGATCGAGTTCGAGGTCAGAGACAGCTACCTCGCCGCGAGTGCGCCGATCGCGGCGGGGCCCGACCGCTTCGAGGACCCTCTTGTCGTCCGGTTCGAGGCGCGCGGCCGCGTCCAGTTTCGCATGGAGGGACTCGACCCGGCGATGCAGGCGTTCGTGTTCTTGAAGCCGGTCGAGCCGGGCGCGCGCACCGTGATCGCGCGTTTCGACGACGAGGGCGTCGGGCTCGCCGACGACCTCGTTCCGGGCGACTACCGGTGGTCTTGCCGGCTCGGATCCGTCGAGCAGAGCGGCGACGTCGCGGTCGCCGCGCGCGCGACCGCGGTGGTCGAGCTCCAGACCATCGCGACGGCGGGCCGCGACGCGTCCGTGCTGATCGACGCCAGCGCCGCCCCCGAGGCGGACCTCCTCGACGGGCAGTGGAGCGCTCTGGCCGTGGACGCAGGCAACCCGGCCTCCGGGCTCAGCGTCGAGATCACCCGCCGCGGAGCCCCGGGCGACGGACTGTGGCACGCGCAGATTGCGGACCTCCCTGAGGGCGACTGGCTCCTGGGGCTGCGCCCGGGGGACGGGTACATCGTCGCGTCGAACCTCGCTCCGATCCGCGCGGGGGAGACGACCGGCCCGATCGTCGTCACGCCCGCGTCCGCGGCCGCCCGGGCCACTCTCCGCGTCGTGGACGCCGAATCGGGTGAGCTCCTCCCGAGCGCGCGCCTGTGGATCTTCGACGGAATCATGGGGGCCTCGCCGGACGGCGAGGACGGGCTCTTCGAAGACGTCGTCCTGACGGGCTCCGCGGACGCGTCGGTCTTCGCCCAGGCCGACGGACACGCCCTCGTCCGCTTCTCCCTCGACGCGGAGGACGCGGGGGAGCAGATCTCGCTCGCGCTCCCCCCCGGCCGGCGCACCCGCGTCTTCGTGATCGACATGGCGCGCCAGGCCGGCGCCGAGGGCGTCGAAGTCGTGATCGACGGGCAGCGCGCGGGCCTGACCGACGAGCGGGGCGAGCTGTGGTTCGAGCCCGAGGACGCGCCGAAGTCCATCGTCGTCGGCGGTGATCAGGCAGGGCTCGAGGTGCTGATCGATCCCTTCGAGCTGGGCATGGGGGACACTCTGATGACCCCGGGCTACGTCTTCGTCGTCCGGCGCGACTAGCGCCTCCGGCCCGGCGAGCGAGAGGCCCGGTCCGGCCGGTATCGGCGGCGCTCGCCGCGCCGTATCGTCGCGGGGGCGGCGCGCCCGGTCGTTTGTCGGACCGCGTGCGTCCCAGACGGACCGCGCGTCCGAAGACCCACGCGCAGCCGTCCCCCGGTCCGCCTCCCCGCGCTCCTCCCATGGCCGACGCTCCCTTCATCCCGCTCGACTTCCAGCGCCTCGACGAGGCCGAGATGCTCCGCCGCGCCCGCGCGTTCGCCGATACCGCGGACCGGCGCCGGTCCGTCCGGGTGTTCAGCCCCGATCCCGTGCCGATGGAGGTCGTCGACGAGTGCATCCGCGCCGCGGGCACGGCACCGTCCGGCGCGCACAAGCAGCCGTGGACGTTCGCGGTCATCACCGACCCCGAGATCAAGGCGAAGGTGCGCGAGGCGGCCGAGGAGGAGGAGCGCGAGAACTACGGCGGCCGCATGAACGACGAGTGGCTCGAGGACCTGCGGCCGTTCGGCACCAACGCCGAGAAGCCGTTCATCGAGATCGCGCCGGCGCTCATCGTGGTGTTCCGGCAGGCGTGGGAGGAACTCGAGGACGGCGAGCGCGGCCAGAACTACTACACCCAGGAGTCGGTCGGCATCGCGTCGGGGATGCTGCTCAGCGCGCTCAACGCCGCGGGGCTCGCGACGCTGACGCACACGCCGAGTCCCATGGGCTTCCTCGGAAAGGTGCTCGGCCGACCGAAGAACGAGAAGGCCTTCCTGCTGATCCCGATCGGCTATCCGGTGGACGGCTGCGAGGTTCCCGCGCTGGAGCGCAAGCCGCTCGACGAGATCGTGGTGCGGTACTGAGTGCACCGCGCGGCGCTGGGCTCTTCGCGCAGCGCGTGACGGACGGCGCCGCCTGCAGCGAGTGCTCTCGAGCACAGCGTCAGTCGTGGCCGCCCGGAGCGCCCGCGCCGAGCAAGCCTCCCAGGAGTCCGAGCGCGAGCGACACGCAGTAGGCGATCGGCGCGAGGGACTCGTACGCCTCGACGAGGCTCCCCGCGGGCGCGGTCATCCACGTGGGCCAGGCGCCGATCGCGATCGACAGCGAGGAGAGCGTGACCCCGGCCATCCCGCCGGCGACGAGGTGAACGGCGCGCTGGCGCTCGCCGTCCGCGGTGCGCGGAGACCGTCCGAGGAGCGCCGCGAGCCAGATCGCCCCCCCTGCGAACGCGAGCTGCGGGAGCCACGAGCCTGCGCTCCAACGGTCGCTCGCGAGCAGGGCCCCCACGGCGCACAGCGCGATCCCGATCCACCGGCACCATTCGGGGACGTCGCGCGCCCAGCGCGGCGCGCGGTCGGTGCGCGCCGAGAGCGCAGCGCTCAGGAACGGAGTGAGCGCCATGAGCCCCGAGGCGAGCGCGAGCCCGGCGTTCGGAGCGCTGTCGACGACGAGGCTGTCCATGCCGGTCGAGTCCCAGGCGAACCACGACACGACCACCAGCAGAAGCACAAAGCCGGCGAGCGTTCTTACCGCCGGCGCGAGCGGTCGCAGCCGCATCGGGCGCATCAGCAGCGTCACGATGAAAGACGCCGCGAGCACGATGTACTCCATCCCGAGGAGCGCGCCGAGGGGCGGGTGGCCGGGGAAGCTCCGGTGACCGGAGACCGCCACACCGAGGCAAACGAGCAGCATGAGCACGAGGCCGATCAGGTCGATCCCGGTTCCGACGCCGATGAGGGCGCCTGCCTCGACCTCCTCGCCGTTCGGCGCGTGCGCCTCGCCGGACGACCGCTGCACGGCAGCTGGCATCCGCGGCGGGGCTTCGGCGGATGCGGCGTGTCGATCCTCCGCCGCACCCACGGGGTCGCTCCGGATCTCGTCGACGCGGTCGCGCACCTCCGACACGCGCTGGTAGCGCCGGTCCGGCTCGCGCTCCAGCGCCCGCAGCACGACCTCGTCGAGGCGAACGTCGACGCGGGCCTCCTCGGACGGCGGGCGGAACACTCCCTGCGGTACCTGGCCGGTGAGCATCTCGTACAGCACGACGCCAAGCGCGAAGATGTCCGCCCGGTGGTCGACGGTGCTCGGCGCGTCAAGCTGCTCCGGCGCCATGTAGCGCAGCGTCCCGAGCGCCTGGTCGGTGCGGGTCAGGCGGACGCCGCTCTCGTCGGTGCTGAGCTTCGCCAGACCGAAGTCGACGAGCTTCACGCGCCCTTCGAGGTCGAGCAGCACGTTCTCCGGCTTCACGTCGCGGTGCACGACGCCGTTCTCGTGCGCGTACTGCAGCGCGGCGCAGACCTGGGGGACGATCGCGAGCGCTTCGGCCGCGCTGAGCTTGCCGACGCTCAGGAGGTCGCGAAGCGAGCTGCCCTCGACCGCCTCCATGACGATCCACGCCACGCCCTCGGCCTGGCCGAAGTCGTGCAGCGTGACGATGCCGGGGTGGGAGAGCCGGGCGAGGGAGCGGGCCTCGCGCTGGAAGCGCTCGGTCCAGCTGGGGACGTCGCCCGGCGGTGGCAGCAGGACCTTGATCGCGACGTCGCGGTCGAGCGCGACGTGACGGGCGCGCAGCACCAGCCCCATGCCACCGCGCCCGAGCGGGACCCCGATGCGGTACGCGGGCAGGTGGGGGGCGAGCTTCGCGCGCAGGTCGCGGACGACGTCGTCGTCGGCGATGCGAGCGGCGCCGGCGAGGTGCCCGGCGGCGTCGGCGTCCGAGTCGCGGCCGCCCGGGCGGGGCGCTCCGGTCAACGATGCGGGCTGGTGGTCTTCGTGCATGGCGGGTCGGGGCCGCTCGGGCCCTCGTCCCGGAACACGGCGCGCGCAGCGAGGCGTTACGCGCGAGCGTCGGAATTCTCGCGAGTCGGGGTCTCGAGCGCCCGAGCCAGCTCCGCGAGCTCCTCGCGGGCGTCGCAGGCGTCCGGCACGGTCTCCTGGACCTCCGCCAGGATCAGCTCGCGGAGCCGCGCGCGCGCCCGATGGAGGGCGACGCGGAGCGCCACCGGGCTCAGGCCCGACCGCTCGGCGAGCGTCGCGCGCTCGTCCGCTGTGCACGCACCGTCGACGAGCGGCAGCAGGGAGCGCATCAGATCGCCGCGTCCGCGCGCGATGGCCTCGGCCACGAGCGCGCGCCGCGCGCGCTCGAGCACCTCGCGCGCCCAGGCGCGCTCGAAGACGGCGGCGGGGTCCGCGTCCGTGCGCGCCTCCAGCGCGTAGCGCTGCTCGCCCGATTCGATCGAGACGTGGAGGGCGCCACCGCCGCGCTTCGCGGCGCTCTCCGCGGCGTGCGCGTCGCGCTCGTGGTTCACCAGCCCGGTCAGGAGCCAGCTGCGGAAGCGGCCGCCCTCGCGCTCGAGGCGCGCGAACGCGTCGCGCTCGAGCAGCTGCGCGAGGAAGCCCTGCACGAGGTCGGAGGCGCGCTCGGGATCGCGGCCCTTCCGTCGCAGGAACGCGTAGAGCGGGTGCCAGTACGCGCCGAGGAGCTCTTCGAGGGCGGTCCGCCGGTCGCGCGGTTCGCCCGCGCCGGCTCCCGCCACCAGGCTCCAGCGCGTCGTGTGGAAGGTCTCGATGCTCACGGCGTGGGCTCGACCGTACCGGCGCTGCGGGCGCTGGCGCGTTCCCCGGCACCGGAATTCCCGCGGAGCGCCCGACGAAGCGCGCTGGATCGTCGCGGATCGATGACTCGACCTGGGACCGGGGGCAGCGGCTCTGGAATCCCGTTCCCGCGGATTCAGGTCTTCCCTTTCGGGCCGTCGATCCTGACCACGGGCCATGGTCCCCACACCGGCAATACCCAAGGACGACTACGCGCTCCTCACGATGGACGAGGAGGGAGCGCGTCAGCGGCGCGAGGAGCGGCTGCGGAAGCTCCACGTGCAGACGATCCCGCGCCTGCGGCTGCTCGGGTTCCTCTGGTCGGTCCTGCTCGTGCTCATCGCGCGTCGCCTTGGGGGGGAGACGGTGTGGGATGCGAGCAGTACGACGTACGTCGCGGTGACGCTGGCCTACTGCCTCGTGACCGAGGTCCTCTGCCGGCTGTGGTACCGCGGCGGCCGCGATTCGGAACGCCTCCCGCGGGCGATCCTCACGAGCGACATCGGGATCGCCGCCTACTTCGTCTACATCACCGGCGGACCGGCCAGCCCGTTCTTCTTCGCGCCGTACGTTCGCGTCTTCGACCAGGTGTTCTACGGCTCGGCGTGGGCGCTGCGCATGCTCCTCTGCGCGGCCGTCGGACAACTCTTCGTCTTCGGGCTGCACAGCTGGGTGCACGAGAGCGTCTGGATCACGCCGCTCGCAGCCACCGAGGCGTTCGGCTGCTTCTTCATCGGGCTCTACGTGGCGCTCACCGCGCGCGTCGGCGCGCGGATGGCGACGCGGGCGCGTCACCTCATTGGCGTCGCCCGGCAGCTCCTGCGCGACCTGACCGCATCCAGCGAAGAGCTGGAGGCCGCGCGCCGCGACGCCGAGGCAGCCGCGGAAGCGAAGGGGCGGTTCCTCGCCACGATGACGCACGAGCTGCGAACGCCCATGAATGGCATTCTCGGGATGGCGGAGCTCGCGCTCTCGACCGATCTCGACCGTGAGCAGCGCGAGTACGTCGACGCGGTGCGCACGTCCGCGAAGTCGCTCTTGAACGTCGTCAACGACGTGCTCGACCTCTCCAAGCTGGATGCCGGAGCGATCGAGCCCGAGTCGGTCGAGTTCTCGCTCTTCGACACGCTGCGCGACGTTGCTCGGGTGACGTCGCAGTCCGCGTTCGCGAAGGGCGTGGAGGTCGTGTGGAGCGTCGACGGTCGCGTGCCGGACGCGCGCATCGGCGACCCGAGCAAACTCCGCCACGTCCTCGTGAACCTGGTCGGGAACGCCGTCAAGTTCACGGACGCGGGCCACGTGCGCATCGAGGTCGCGCCAGGCGCTCGGGACGGAGCACTGCTCTTCGCCGTCGCCGACACCGGGGTCGGCATCGCGCCCGACAAGCTCGACCTCGTCTTCGACCCCTTCACGCAGGCGGAGCAGTCGACGTCGCGGAGGTTCGGCGGAACCGGGCTCGGACTGCCGATCGCGCAGCGACTCTGCCGCGCAATGGGTTCGGAGATCGTCCTCGAGAGCGAGCTCGGCGTGGGGACGCGAATGGCGTTCGAGCTCGTCCTCGCAACGGACGACGGTCGGTCGCTCGGCTGGGCCGAGACACCGCTCCACCGGGCGGCCGAGGTCCTCGTACTCCACGCGCAGACGGTCGCGCGTGCGCAGCTCGTGCACGACGCGGCCGCGCTCGGCTCTGCAGCGCTCGGCTGCAGCAGCCTGGACGCGCTCGAGCGCGAGCTCCGTCGGTGCGGCTCGGAGGCCGTTGTCCTGGCGCAGATTCCGAGTGCGTCGGCCGACCGGGGCGTCCTCGACAGTCTCGCGCTGTCCTACCCGGGCGTGCGCTGGGTCCTGATCCAGGCGGGACGCCCTACCGAGGCCTGGACCGCGCCCTCGCTCGTCCAGGCGGACTTCGTGCTTCCGCCGATGCTCGGGCCCGATCTACCGGCCCTCCTGGAGGAGCGGGTCCCGGGCGCGAGCTCCGCAGAACCGCCGGCGCCGAGTCCTGCCCACTGCGCGACGTGCGCGGCCGCGGGACTGCGCGTGCTCCTCGTCGAGGACAACCCGATCAACCAGCGCGTCGCGCAGCGTCTCCTCGAGCTCTGGGGCCACGAGGTGCAGGTCGCTGCCAACGGACTCGAGGGCGTGGAACGCGCTGCGGAGGGCGGCTACGACATCGTGCTGATGGACGTTCAGATGCCCGAGCTGGACGGTCTGGAGGCGACGCGGCGCATCCGCGGACTCGGCGCCCAGCACCCGATGTCCCACGTCCCGATCGTTGCCATGACCGCGAATTCCGATCGAGAGGATTGCGCGGCCTGCTTCGACGCGGGGATGAACGATTTCCTCCTGAAGCCGGTCGACGTCGACGCGTTCCGCGAGCTGCTCCGGCAGCGCTGCTGCGAGCTCCACCGCGCGGCCTGAGGCTCAGCAGCCTCGGCCGAACGGTCCGCTAGTGAACGGGAGAGTCGGGGCCCGCGTCGAGCGGAGGATCGTTGGCTTCGTTCACCAGCGTCACCGCCGTGCCGTAGGCGACGACCTCGGCGGCGCTGGAGGCGACCTCGCTCGTCGCGAACTTGAACCCGACGATCGCGTTGGCACCGAGCGCGAACGCGTCCGCCTTCATGCGGTCGATCGCCTCCTCGCGCGCCTCGGCGACGAGCTTCGTGTACTCGTGCACCTCGCCGCCGACGAAGATCTTCATCCAGCCGGTCAGCGTGTGCCCGAAGTGGCGGCTCCGAACGGTCGTACCGCGCACGAGGCCGAGGGCGGAGGTCACGCGGTGTCCGGGGACGTCGTTGGTCGTCACGATCAGCATCGAGGGTCCTCGCGAACTAGCGCTCCACGTGGAGGTACGGGTCGAGCTCGTACGTGCGGAGGCGTCGCACGAGCACGGTCAGGAAGAGGAGCAGGAAGCCGAGGAGGGAACCGAGGATCAGCACGCGTGTCGAGACGTCGAGGCTCTCGTTCGTCGCGACCGCCCAGACGGTCCAGGCGAGGGAGGCGAGCGTCCCAATCACGAGCAGCGCCCAGCCGAGCACGCGCGAGCTCCGGTACCAGGGAGAGAGCCGTAGGCGGCCCCATTCGACGTCGGCCGGTTCGAGCGGCGCCGTGCGGCGCGCGAGCACGTTCAGCGCCCTGTGTTCTGCGACGGCCCTCGCGAGCGCGGGGTCGCTGCGCATCCGCTCCTCGAAGCCTGCGCGGGCCCGTGCGTCGAGCTCGCCGTCGACGTACGCCATCGCGACCATCGCGTCGGCGTCGTCCGGCGTCGCGCCCTTCGCTGTGTCCTGCATGTTCATGATGCGCTCCGGCGGCCTCCCGCCGCGGGCTCGATGGGCGCCGCGCCGTCCCGGAGGGGAGCGCGCAGCGCTGCGTTCGGTCGCGTCCCGCCGAGGCCAGCGTCGCGCGAGTGCGCGCGCCCGGGCCGGGACGGGGGCGGAGTACCGCGCGTGTGCGTGCCGCATTCGCGCACGTCCTCGCGGGTGACGGGCTTGTCACGTCGCGGGACCGCACCCCTGCGAGCCGCGCGGATCATCCGCGGACCTCCGCAGTCGCGCTGGCCGGGCCGAGCAGGTCGTCGATCTGCGACGCCAGCAGCGCCTTGAGGCGCTTGCGAGCGTTGAAGAGGCGCGACATCACCGTTCCCTCGGGGATCTCGAGGGCGGCGGCGATCTCCTTGTAGGAGAGCTCCTGGCGGTGGCGCAGCACGATGATCTCGCGGTCCTTGGCCGAGAGCTTCTCGAGCGCGTCCGCGAACGTGGCGTCGCGCTCGGCGTCCTCGGCGCCGCGGCTCGGGCTCGGCGCGGCCTCGTCGACGATCTCCCAGGTGGACTCCTCGTCCATGCCCGGCGCCTGGGCGTGGATCGAGCGCTCGCGGATGCGTCCGCGCTTGCGCAGGAAGCTGAAGCAGGTGTTGCGGAGGATCCGGTGGAACCAGGGCAGGAAGGGCTGGCTCGGGTCGTAGGACGCCCGCGCGCGGTAGGCCTTGACGAAGGCCTCCTGCGTGAGGTCCTGGGCGTCCTCGTAGTTGCCCACGAGCGAGCGGGCCGCCTGGAAGGCGCTCCCGCGGCACTTCGCGAAGAGCGCCTCGAAGGCGTCCTTCCGGCCGCCCTGGGCGGCGGTCATCAGTTCAGTGGCCTCGGAGGACAGGAGCATCGACCCCCCTCCGTACGCCTCGCCCAACGGCGCATTCACGGAATCCTCGCTCGCGGGGGCGGGAGCAGGGGCATTGGCGTCCGGCGGGGGAGGGCTGGCCGTCGCGGGATCGTCCGCGGGGGGCTTGCGGTCGCCCTGTGGGTGCTCGTTCGGCGGGTCGGGGGCAGGCATCGGTCCCATTTCAGCGCCGGGGGTGCTCCGTTGCCACAGCGAGGGCGTGTGCGGCGGCCCGGGCGACCGCCCCCGGTGGGCCGAGGCGCTCGGCAGCGCGGTCGAGCGCGGGCGCCAGGCGGCTCCGGTACGCCTCGTCCCCGTAGGCGCGGAGCACCTGGGCGGCAATCTCGTCCCCGGGACCGTCGCCGCGGAAGCAGTGCTCGGGGAGGAGCTCCTCGCCCGCGAGGAGGTTGGTCGACGCGAAGTACGGACACGTCAGCACGTGCCGGTACGCCCACGCCTCGAAGCGCTTCGAGATCCGGTACAGGACGACCGTGGGCAGGCGGTGGTGCAGCACGTCCGTCAGCACGGTGCCCGACACGGCGAACGCGGCGCGGGCCGCGGCGAGCTGCGCGTGCAGGTCCCCGACGACGAGCCGGGCGCCCGAGCCCTCTGCGATCCCCTGCACGAGCTCCGCGTGTTCGTCCGTCGACTGCAGGACCGCGACGTCGGCGCCCGGGTGCGCGGCTCGCAGCGGCCCCAGCGCCTCGAGCATCCACGGCAGGTTGCGGCGGATCACACCCGCTCGGCTCCCCGGGAGGATCGCGAGCGTCGACGAGGTGGGGTCGGGCCTGGTGCTCGGGACGTCCTCGAGGACGTCGAGCAGCGGATGTCCCACGTGGCGCGTCTCGACGCCGTTCCGCCGGAACCACCGCGGCTCGTGGGGGAGGATCGAGAGGCCGACGTCGACGGCGCGGCGGTAGCCGCCGACGCGCCACGGCGCCCAGCCCCAGTACTGGGGTGTGACGAGGTGCACGACGGGGGTTCTCGACGCGCGCACGACGCGCGCCATCGGGACGTGCAGCGCGGGCGAGTCCACTGGCACGAAGACGTCGGGGCGGAACGCGTCGGCGTGGGCACCTGCGTCACGCAGGACGCCGACGTAGTACGGCAGGCTCTGCGCGACGCCGTCGAAGCCCATGTGGGCGCGCGCGACCGGGTCCGCGACCGGATCGAGCCCGAGCGCGCGCAGTCGGTCGCCGCCGACGGCGGTGATCTCGGGTGGCGGCGCACCGTGCTCCTCCGCGAGGCGACGCAGCTCGCGCACTAGGGTGGCCGCGTGGATCTCGCCCGACGCCTCCGCCGCGGAGACGAATATGCGCAGCGGACGGTCCGCCGGAAGATCGAGCGCGGGCGTCGGGTCGATGGCGCCGTCCGCCTCGGCGACGTCCTCGGCGATACGCGCCATGGCGCGGCTCCGTCCGGGCACGTGCGCCAGGTAGCGCAGCGGCGACACGAGTGCGCCACCGACGGCGCGGACGAGCTCGAGGCGGGCGCGGTTCGGGGGGCTCAGGCGCGGCATCGGCACGAGAGTAGTGTCCGAGGCCGTTGGATCCGAGCCACGGGCTCGTGCGTCCTGAATGCACCACCCTGATACCGAGCGGGTCTCGATTCGGCGCCCGGACCCGCGCGGGTGGAGCCCCTCGGCGCGGGCGGTCGATCCACTCCCCATGGGTTCCCTCCGCTCGATCCTCGCTTCCGTCGCGGCGCTCCTCGTCCTCGCGGCGAGCGCCTCCGCGGCCCCTGTCGACCGGACCGAGAAGTACGCGGAGTACGGGTTCAGCATCGACCGACCGTCGCGCTTCGAGGCCCGCCCCGTGCCGCCGGACGTCGCTGGCCTCGTGCTCGTCTTCGCGCCACGGGACGCGCCCGAGGACGCGCTCTCGCCGGTGACGCACAGCGTGTTCCGAGTCGATGGCGTCGGCTCGGCCGCGGACGTTCGGCGCTGGATCCAGGGAACGCTCCAGCCGACGGAGCTCGAGGAGGAGCGCGAGGTCAGGAAGCGCTACGGGCGAACGCCCGCGCGCTTCGTCGGCAAGTACACCCACCCCGACGTCGGCGAGCGCGAGCTCTTCGTGCACGCGTGGCTCGGCGCGGACGACGCGGTGATCTTCGTGGGGGAGTGCGAGCCGAAGGCGCGCCGCCGCGAGACGCGCAGCTTCAAGCGCGTCGCAAAGAGCTTCCGCTTCTTCACGAGCGAGGAGGCGAGCGCGCAGCGGTCGGAGTGGGAGCGCCGCTACCGCCGGAGCCGCCTGCCGCACATCGAGGAGCGCATCGAGGTCGGCGTGTCGCTGGTCGCGGGCTGGGCGGTCCGCGACACCGAGCACTCGATCATCCTGTTCCACGGCCCGTCGAACTCGCCGGTGCTCGACCAGGTCGCCCGCGACCTCGTGTCGGTGCGCGCCCGCTTCGCGGCGGACCTGCCGCCGGACCGTGAGATCGATCAGCTCAGCGTGGTCCGCATCTGCCGCGACCGGGGCGAGTACCTGACCTACGGCGGCAGTCCGACGACCGTCGGCTACTTCAACCCGGGCTCGCAGGAGCTCGTACTGTACGACGGCAGGACCGACCGCAGCGCGGCGATGGAGGCGGGGCACCCGACGCTCCGGACGCTCTACCACGAGGCGTGCCACCAGTTCCTGCACCACACGGCGAGCGCGCTGAGCCCGCACTCCTGGTACGACGAGGGGACGGCCGAGTTCTACGCCGGTGCGCTCATCGCGAACGGACGCGTGAGGGACGTCCTTCCGCTCCAGGAGCGGACCGCGTACCTGCAGCGGGACGACGTGTCGGAGCGGATCCCGCCGCTGGAGCGGCTCCTCGTGATGACCCAGGAGCAGTTCTACGCCGACGCCGCGGTGAACTACTCGACGGGCTACGCGCTGATCCGTTTCCTGCGCACGTCGCGCGCTGCGCAGGGACACCCGCGCTGGCGCGACCTCTGCGAACGGTACTTCTTCGCGCTCCGCACGGGCTGGCGCGTGGAGGCGGAGGCGCTCGCGCTGAAGGGGATCACCGGCGAGCGCTACGGGCAGGCGCTCGGGCGGGCGCGGGCCGGGGCGCTCGAGGCGGCGCTGACGGGCGTCGACGTCGACGAGCTGGAGCGGGCGTTCCGGGCCTGGCTCGTCGCGCAGTAGGCGCTCTTGGGGAACGCCGCTCAGGGCGTGCGCGCGCGGAACGCGCGCAGCGCGACGAAGTAGAGGACCGCCGTCGACGCGAGCATCGGAGCTGCGTAGCGCCAGTCCAGGGCGTCGTTGTCCACGATGTCCATGAACACGCGGATGTCGACGAGGCGGAACGGCGTGTAGTTCGTCGCCATCTCGACGAAGTAGAGGGCGAACGCCAGGATGGCGAGGAAAAGCGCCGTGAGGCTGATGCGAAGCGGCTCCGAGCTCATCGCCGACCAGGCGAAGGTCGCGGCGTAGACGGGCGCGAGGAAGATCGACATGTAGACCGAGCAGCGGACGACGTCGCTCCAATCCATGAGAGGCTCGATCTCTCGCGCTTCCATCATCGGAGGGATCGTCAAGCTCGTGAGCAGGATGGGAAGCGCGATGGCGACCAGCCCACCGAACCAACGCTCGGCCATGAGCCGCGCACGGGACACCGGCCGGGCCAGGTGGATTTCGAGCGTCCCGCGGTGCGCTTCGCCCGCGATCGTGTTCGCGGCGAAGAGCACGGCACCGGACACGCCGACCGCGCTGCAGCCCTTGAAGAAGTGCTGGCCCACGATGTAGGCGACGACGCCGCCTTCCTCGATCGCCGTCACCTGCTGACTTAGGATCGGGGAGAACTTGGCGAGCTTGAAGATGCTCCCGATGTTCTCCATGAACTCCGGCCAGTACCAGACGGCCGCGAAGAGCATGATCTCGAGCACGACGAACAGCCCCGTGCCATAGACGAGGTAGCTCCTGAAGCTGCGGAGCATCAGGTGCCCTCCGCGCCGTAGAGGGACGCGTACAGCTCGCGCAGGGACACCTGACCGAACTCGATCGAGCGCGGTCGGGCGAGCTCGGTCCGCGCGCCGAGTGCCGCGAGGAGCGGCAGCGGGTCGTCCGCCGACAGGTGGAATCGTGCGCGGCCCTCTCCGTTCACGTCGCAGGACGCGGCGCCGGCCGCTCGGTCGTCCGCGATCGACGCCGCGGCACGGGCCTCGGCCTCGTCCGCATACACCACGACCACGATCCGCGCCGCGCGGCGCGCGACCTCTTCGGCCGTCTCGTCCGCGATGATCCGACCGTCGTTCAGGAACACGATGCGTTCGCAGGCGCGGTCAACCTCACCCAGGTGGTGCGACGACAGGAGGATCGCCGTCCCCTTGCGCGCGTCGTCCTCGAGCATGCCGAGCACGTCGCTGCGCTTCGAGGGGTCGAGGCCCTCCGAGATCTCGTCGAGGATCCGCACCGGCACGTCGGGGGCCAGAGCGGCCGCGAACAGGAGCTGACGCTTCATCCCGTGGCTGTAGCCCCGGACGCGGCGCTCGAGGGGCAGGCCGAGGTCGGTCGCGATGCCCTCGGCGCGCCGACGCGCGTCGCGCCCGCGGCCGCGCACGAGGTACGCGAGCATCGCCCTGCCGGCGAGCTCCCCGTAGAGGTGCAGCTCCCCGGGCGCGTAGGTGGCCCGCCGCCGGACCGCGAGGCCGTCGCCCGTCAGAGGGACGCCATCGATCCGGATCTCGCCCTTCTGCAGGGGGACGAGCCCGAGCAGCAGCCGCATCAGCGTGCTCTTCCCGCTGCCGTTGGGCCCGAGCAGCCCGACGACGCCGCCGCCGCGTGGAAGCTCGAGCGAGACCCCGTCCTGGAGCGCGACCTTGTCGCCGAACCGATGCCCGATACCGCGCGCGACGACGGCGGGCTCGCCTTGGGCGCGCGGCGGCGCGGGGGTCGCGGTGTCGAGGCTCGTCATGGCGCCGTGCAGGGCGCCGGTAGCCTAGCAGGCCGTTGGATCGCGAGCGTTTGCGTAGTGCCGCACGATTTCGTCGCAGCACGACGCAGCAAGTCTCACATGGCCTCTGGCCCTTCGTGATCTTGATGCAACGCGGCTGCAGTGGAATCGGGCGGTGCTACGCGGGCGCCCGTGATTCAACGGCCTGCTTGCGAGCTAGGATCACGCCATGCATTGCCGTCCTCTTCGAACGAACCTCGCGGCCGCGCTCCTCGCCGCACCGCTCCTCTCCGGCTGCGTGACGGCGACGGTGTGGGGGGGCGGCGTCGAGGAGGACGAGGACGGGAACGAGTCGATCGTCTGGAGCGGAGGGGAGCCGCTGAGCGACTCCGTCTGGGTGAACATCGCCGCGACGCCCTTTGCGCTCGCTCTGGACCTGTGCCTGTGCCCCGTTCAGGCGTGGCTCTACGGCTGGAACGACGACGACGACTGTTGAGCGTTCGAGCGCCCTATCACGCCGTGCCCGTGCGCTCGAGGAGCATCAGGAGTTCCTGGCCCACCGTGCGGCCCCGGTCCTTCGCGTACCAGGCCATGACCGGCGCGTAGAACTCGCCCTTGGTCTCCGCCGTCGGCCGTCCCTCCTCGCGGATCTTCCGCCGGAGCTCCGCCTGGAGCGGCGCGGGGCGCGGACCCCACTGGCCGAGCTCGTTCCCCTCGCCGTCGTCGACGACGACGATCGGGATCGCGCGGGCGCCGGCGGTCGTCCGGCCGTCGAGCGCCCCGGGGTGCTCGCCCACGTCGAGGAAACGCACCTCTGTCCCGGGGCTCGCATCGGCCAGCGCAACGATCGCGGGCGTCGAGCGGATCGCGTCGCCGCACCAGTCCTCGACGAGGACGAGGATCCGGCGCGGGCCGGGCAGCGCCTCGGCGCGGGCGGCCTCGTCGGCGTGGAGGCGCGCTCGCTTGGCGTACGAGTGCCAGAGGTCGCGCTTGGCCTCGACCGAGTCGAGGAAGACCTCCGGTGCGACGGCGCGGTCCCAGTACTGGGCAACGGTTCCGGAGGGGCGGGCGGCGGTGGCGGGCGTATGCAGCGTGTCGGTCATGGGATGGGCTCCTGGTGGCGGATCGCGGCGGAGTACGCGCACGTTCGGCGAGGGTGACCGCTCCCCGGCGCGGCGAAAGCTCGAGCTGATCGCAGTCATCGGCGCCGCGACGGCCCACTAGAGTGGCCGCCGCCATGGGGCCCCGGATCGAGGCAACGCTCAAGCGCGACACGTTCGGCGCCGTCGAGCGCGTCGTCGCGCGCGACGTGGACGGGGCCGACGTGCGGCTGATCCGGCGGGTCGTCGCGCCGCCGCCGCGCTGGGCGTGGACCGGGCTCGGGTGGGTGGCGCTCCTCCTGGCGCGGAGGGAGGCCCGCGCGCTCGGGCACCTCGCGGCGCAGGACGTCGGCGGGATCGCGCGCGCGCCGCGGCTCGACGACGAAACGACGCGCGCGGTGGCCGAGCTCCCGAGCGCGTCGGGCCTGCCGGTCCAGCGCGGCCGCGTCTTCGTACGGCCCTTCGCGGACGGTGCGCCGCTCCACAGGGCGGAGCGCCTGCCGCGCGACTTCTTCGATCTCCTGGTCGCAGCCGTCGAGGAGCTGCACGCCGCCGGCGTCTGCCACAACGACCTCCACAAGGAGCAGAACGTCGTCGTCGGACGGGACGGGCGGCCCGTGCTCATCGACTTCCAGCTCGCCACGCTGCACCCGAAGCGCCGCGGGCGCTGGTTCGAGGCGCGCTGCCGGGACGACCTCCGGCACGTGCAGAAGCACCGGCGTCGCTACACGCGCCTCGGCCGCGGGCCCGCCGAGCTGCGCGTACCTGAGTCCGAGCGCATGCCGCGCCGCGGGATCCCGCTCGTCTGGATGAAGACGGGCAAGCCGGTCTACAAGTTCGTCACCCGCAGGCTGCTGGGGACCCGCGACGGGGAGGAGCACCGCCCGAGCTCGGGGCCGTGGCCCGAGTGGGTCGGGCCCGTCGGGGAGCCCGAGACGCGGCCGCCGGCGGACGGGCGCGCCGGCGCGCCGAGCGTTCCGGACCGCTGAGCCCGCGCTTTGGGCCGAGCTCCGCGCCGGGCTCAGCTCCGCGCGGCCTCCAGCATGTTCCCGAGCAGCCGCCGCCCGAGCTCCACGCACAGGATCGACTCGGGGTGACCCTGCACGCCCTCGAGGCGGCCGCTCCGGTGTCGAAGGCCCGCGATGTCGCCGTCGTCGGTGCGCGCCGTGATCTCGAGCGCGTCGGGCAGCGCGTTCTCGTCGACAACGAGCGAGTTGTAGCGCGCGAGCTCGAGCGGGTCCGGCGCTCCGTCGAAGAGGCCGTCGCCGTCGTGACGCACGGGCCGCGTCGCGCCGTGCACGAGCGTCGTCGCGCGCCGCAGGCGCCCGCCCAGCGCGGTCGCAAGGGCCTGGTGCCCGAGGCAGACGCCGAAGAGCGGCGGCGCCGTTTCCCCGGCCTCCAGGACGCCCCGCACGAGGGCCTCGCTGCATCCCGCGCCCGCGGGCTCGCCAGGGCCGGGTCCGAGGAGGATCGCCCCGGGAGCGGCCTCCAGGACGTCCCTCGGACGGACATCCACCGAGCGCACGACCCGGACCGAGGCACCGAGCCCCTGGAGCTCCTGGGCCAGGTTGAAGGTGAATGAGTCCCGGTTGTCGACGACGAGGACGTCCACGGGCCCGTCCGGGCGGGGGCGTGGACCCACTCCCGGCCGGTCCCTAGGCTCTGCCGGGATGCCAGACCGTGGAAAGAGGATCGTCATCGTCGGGGCGGGCGAGGTGGGCGAACACGTGGCCGACATTCTCAGCCGCGAGAAGCACGCTGTCACCATCGTCGACCCGGATCCGGCGAAGTCGCGCAAGCTGTCGGAGTCCTACGACGTCGAGGCGCTCGTGGGCGACGGCACGCGCGCGGACACGCTGACGGGCGCGGGCGCCTCGGGCGCCGACCTCGTCGTGGCCGTGTCGGACGACGACCGCGTGAACATGCTGGCCAGCGTCGTCGCCAAGAAGCTCGGCGCGACGCGCGTGATCGTCCGGCTGAAGGACACCGAGGTCCTCTCGGACTACCGCTACTTCTACAAGGACGCGCTGGGGTTCGACGTCGTGCTGTCGACCGAGGAGCTCGCCGCCGAGGCGATCCTCGGCACGGTCCGCGAGCGCCACGCGCTGCAGGTCGAGCGCTTCGCCGACGGCAAGGTGCAGCTCCGGCAGCTCGCGATCCGGGCCGAGTCCGGGCTGACCGCGCAGCCGCTCGAGGGCGTGAAGCTTCCGCCCGGGGTCCTCGTCGTCGCCGCGATCCAGAAGCGCAAGCTGGTCGTGCCGTCCGGCGCGGACCAGCTCCACGTGGGGGACCGCGTGTACGTGCTGGGCTCCGCGACCGACCTCGACAGCTTCGAGCGCATGGCGGGCGAGGACGTCGCCTGGCGGCGCACCGCGGTCATCATGGGCGCGGGCAGCATCGGGCGCGAGATCGCTCGCAGCCTCACGAATGCCCCCGGGATCGACGTGGTTGTCATCGAGCAGGACCGCGCGCGGGCCCAGGCCCTCGACACCGAGGCCGGCGGCAAGCTGACCGTCGTCACCGGCGACGCGACGGACTTCAACCTCCTCCAGGAGGAGCGCATCGCCGAAGCGTCCGTGTTCGTCGCGACGACCTCGGACGACGAGCTCAACCTCGTCGCGTGCATGCTCGCGAAGGGGCACGGCTCGGAGCGCACGATCGCGCTCGTCCGCAAGGGTGCGTACCGCGAGACGTTCGACTTCATCGAGGGGGTCGATCTGGCGATCAGCCCGCGCCTCCTCTGCGCGCAGAGCATCCTGCGCTTCGTGCGGTCGGCCTCGCCGGCGGCGATCTCGGTCATCGAGGACGGCAAGGCCGAGGTGCTCGAGCTGGTGACGACGCTGAAGGAGCCGACGAAGGTCAAGCGGCTCGGGCTGCCCAAGGGCGTCGTCGTCGGCGCCGTCGTGCGCGGCGAGGCGGTCTCGATCCCCAGCGGCGATACGGTCGTCAAGGGCGGGGACACGCTCATCGTCTTCACCAAGACCGAGGCGCTCGAGGAGACCGAGCGCGTCCTGCGCCCCGGCGCGCTCTGAGCCCACGGCTCGATCCGGTGCCTTGAAGCTCTCCGTCAACGTCCGCGCCGTCGCGCGCATGCTCGGCGTGGTGCTGCTGCTCCTCGCCGTCTTCCTCGCGCTGCCCGCCGCGGTGGGTGCGATCTACGAGGAGTGGCACGCGATGTGGAGCTGCATCTACGCGTCGCTCACCGCAGCGGGCTTCGGTGGACTCCTGGCGTGGCGGTTCCGCAGTGCGGCGCTGCGTGCGGACGGGCGGCCCGACTACTTCCGGCGCGAGGGCCTCGCGACGGCGGGACTCGCGTGGCTCGTCGGCGGCGTCGCGGGCGCGCTGCCGTACCTCTTCGAGGGGACCTTCACCTCCTTCGCGGACGCGTTCTTCGAGTCGGTGTCGGGTCTCACGACGACGGGCTCGACCGTGATGAGCGGCGCGGAGATCGAGGCGATGCCCAAGGCGATCGCGTTCTGGCGGAGCTTCAGCCAGTGGCTCGGCGGCTTCGGCATCGTGATGGTCTTCGTCGTCTTCTTCCCGACCGGCGGCCGCAGCCTGTTCCGGTCCGAGGTCCCGGGCATCAGCCGCGAGGCGGGGCACCAGCGGGTGCGGGACTCGGCGCTGATGCTCGTGCAGATCTACTTCGCGCTCAGCATCGTGCTGCTCGCGTGCCTGATGGTCGTCGGGATGGCGCCCTTCGACGCGACCATCCACACCTTCACGACCATCGCGAACGGCGGATTCTCCAACCGCGCCGACAGCATCGCGCACTTCGACTCGGCCGCGATCGAGGGCGTCCTCGTCGTCTTCATGCTGCTGTCGGCGTTCAACTTCGCGATCTACGACACGCTCTTCCGCGTCGGGCCGCGGCCGGCCCTGCGCAGGCTGCTGGGGAGCCTCGAGGCGCGCGTGTTCGTCAGCGTCGTCGCGGGGGCGACCCTGAGCATCGCCGCGGTCCTCTGGGTCTGGGACGGACCGGGACTCGAGGGCGCCGAGGCCTACGGCAGCCCAGTCCGCGCTCTGCGGGACGCCGTCTTCCAGGTCACCTGCATCGTGACGACCGCGGGCTACGCGACGGCGGACTTCGACCAGTGGCCCCAGTTCTGTCGCGTCCTCCTGATGCTGCTCGCGTTCTCCGGAGCGTGCGCGGGCTCGACGGCGGGCGGACTCAAGATCGTGCGGATCTTGATCGTCGTGAAGGCGGCGCTCGTCGGCGTCCGGCGCTTCGCCCGGCCGCGCGTGATCCACCAGGTGCGCGTGGACGGACAGTCGCTGGACGGGGACGTCGTGGCGTCGGTGACCGGCTACGTGGTTCTCTGGGTCCTCGTGTTCACCGCCGCGACGACGCTGGTCGCCTCGTTCGGCAGCGACCTCGAGACGAGCGCCACCGCGGTCCTCGTCACGCTGAACAACGTGGGCCCCGGACTCGGCGGCGTGGGGCCGTACTCCGATGCCGCCGTCACGGGGTTCGGATCGTTCCACGACGCTGCGAAGGTCGCCCTCTCGCTCTGCATGGTGCTCGGTCGCCTCGAGTTCTATGCGCTCGTCGTGCTTCTGATGCCGAGCTTCTGGCGCCGTTGACGCCAGGGCGCCGCAGGGGACAATAGGGGAGACCCCTATTCCTTCCCGAGGCTCCCATGAGTTCCCCCCGACGCACCCTGCTGCGCCGCGCACTGGTCGCCGACGACGGACAGGAGGGCGGCGAGGCCGCGCTCTCCGTCGCCCCGTTCATCGCCGAGCACCTCGCCCGTTCCCTGACCGTCGTCCACGCGATCGACGTTCCGCGACCCGAGGAGACGGCGGGCTCCCCCGACGACGTTCTCGACTACCGGGTCGTTCTCGAGCGGCGAGCGGTTGCCTGGCTCGAGGGCCGCATTGCCGAGCGCTTCGGCGAGGCGGCGAGCAACGTGCACGGTGTCGTGTACCTCGGCGATCCGTCGCGCGTCGTCCGGCGCACGGCCGAGGACCTGGAGGCCGAGCTGATCGTGGTTGGGCCGCACCATCGCGAGCATCTGTTCGACTTCGGCGGTACGCAGGGCGCGCTCTTCAGCGGAACGTCGTGCCACGTGTGGAGCCAGCCCGCGACCTTCGAGGGCGTGGACGAGGTCCTCGCGCCCGTGGATCTCTCACCGCGCTCCATGCGGTCGCTCGAGGTCGCGCGCGACGTGGCGGAGACGCTCGGCGTGGGACTGCGCGTGCTGTACGCGAGCGCACCGCCCCAGTTCGCGGACGCGGCGACCATGTACGGTGAGGTGCCCTCGCCGACGTACGTCGTGGACGCGATGCACGAGGCCGCCCGCGTGCGCTTCGACGACGCGATGGCGGAGTTCGACCGGCGCGGCGTCGAGCGCGTCGAGACGGAGTTCGCGATCGCGGAGCCCGTGTCCGCGATCCTCGAGGTCCAGGGACCGAATCGGCTCGCGGTCCTCGGGACCCGCGGACACACCGGGATCGCGGCTGCGATCTTCGGGGGCGTCACCTACGCGGTGCTACGGGCAGGGAAGGGCCCGGTGCTGGCGGTGCACGCCTGAGCGGAGACACGGTGCCGCGCAGATACGGTGCCTGGATCACCAGCAGCAGAAGCAGCCAGGGTCGTCCATTGGATGGACGACCCTGGCTGCTTCTGCTGCTGGTGATCCAGGCACCGTATCTGCGCGGCACCGTGTCTCCGCTCAGGCGTGCACCGCCAGCACCGGGCCCTTCCCTGCCCGTAGCACCGCG
>JBCBNC010000064.1:0-21029 GCA_039821985.1 Planctomycetota bacterium | reverse complement strand
GACCGCGAGCGCGACTGCTTCGAGTCGCGCTTCGGGGATCTGACCTGAGTCCCGGAGGTCACGCGCCGCGCGGCCCGAACACTGTCGAGCGGCGGTCCCCGTCGCTCCTCCTCCCATGATCAAGACCCTCGTCCTCCTCGGCACCGGCGCCGCGCTCGCTGCGCTCGGACTCACGTCTCCAATCGGCCCGAGCAGCGCCCCGACCGCGGAGTGCGCCGGCGCGGGCGACTTCACCTACGTCGAGGCGCGCGACACGACCGTCTGGGGCGGGGCGTGCCACGTCTCGGGGGAAGCCGCGTGCTTCGGCCGCCGCGCCGCGTGCGCGTTCGACTTCGGCGACGCGCGCGTCGTCCTCTCCGTCCTCGGCGACCGCAACCTGCAGGGCCAGGACGTCTTCCGCGCGGGCGGGGCCGCCCAGGTGAAGGTCGAGGCGTGGGTCGACGGCGCCGATCCCGAAGCCGCGCTCGCGCTTGCGTACGCCCAGATCCCTGATCTGCCGGCGCCGGTTCAGGTGCATCGTGCGCCTGTTGCCTTCGCCGTCGACGGCGAGGGCTTCTCCGTCCGCGTCCCGGGCGAGATCGAGCTCGCGGGCGAGCTCGTGCCCGACCGCGCGTGCTGCACCATGCCCGAGTCGCGCTGGTACGCGCCGCTCGCGCGCGTCGAGGGGGCGGTCGTCGGCTGCGCGGACAGCTGCCGCGTCGACGGGGCCGAGCTCGGCTATTGGGCGTTCGAGGGTGAGAACAGCGTGTTCATCGCCCGCTCGAGCGGCTGACAGGAGCGGGGCGTCGCCAGAGCGGGGACGGCGGGTCCGCGCCGGGGCGCCCCCGGGGACAGCGTCCGGGGGGACAGGGTTCGGGGGGTCAACCGCCCATCGAGACAGGGCCGCGCAGCCAGCGGTCTCGCCCCCGTGCGCGGCCGGACGCCGTGCGGATCCTTCGCCGCGGTACGGCCTGCGGCGGACGTCCCGCTACGGGTGTCCATCAGGTCTTCGGACAGGGCGCGGGCGGGACTAAGATCGGCGCGGGACAGCCGTGCTGTCCGCCCGCCACCGCCAGCCACCGACTCCACTTGGCACGCAAGAAGGCCCACAAGAAGGCGTCTCCGAAGAAGGGGACGCGGAAGAAGGCGACCGCCAAGAAGGCTCCCGCCAAGAAGAAGGCTCCCGCCAGGAAGAAGTCTCCGAAGCCGAGCAGCGCTCCCGCCCGGAAGCGGGCGTCGACCCGTGCCCCTGCGCGCCGGCGGCGCGGCAGCTCGAAGCCGGCCTCGGGTCGCCGCGGCACGAAGGCCGCGGAGGACGACATCGAGGAGCTCGTGATCGTTCCCGTGCGGAACATGATCCTGTTCCCGGGGGTCGTGCTCCCGCTGATGCTCGGGCGCGAGCGGTCCGTCGTCTCCGTGCGCGCGGCCGTCGCCGAGGAGCGCCAGATCGGGCTGCTGCTGCAGCACGACGAACGCGAGGAGTTGCCCGGCCCGGACGACCTCTACGGCGTCGGGACGGTCGGCGACATCATGCGCTACTGGACCGCCCCGGACGGGCGGCACCAGGCGATCTGCCAGGGCGTCACGCGCTTCGAGATCCTCGAGTACGTGGCGGAGGACCCCGTGCTCATCGCACGCGTCCGCCGCATCCCCGAGAAGGAGACCGCGTCGCGCGCGATCGAAGCGCGCTTCCTCGCGCTCAAGCAGCGCGCGCAGGAGGTGCTCGCGATGGCGCCCGGGACTCCGGAGGACCTCGAGCAGGCGGTCGAGGGCATCGACTCGCCGGCGATGCTGGCCGACCTCGTCGCCACGTTCCTCGACGTTCCAGCCGCAGAGAAGCAGGAGCTGCTCGAGACATTCGACCTGCGACGTCGACTCGACAAACTGCTCGAGGCGCTCGGCGAGGCCGCGGCCGTGCTCGAGCTGTCGATGAAGATCCGGCAGGACACGAAGGAGACGCTCGACAAGGCGCAGCGCGAGTACTACCTGCGCGAGCAGCTGCGTCAGATCCAGAACGAGCTGGGCGAGGGCGACGACGGCGGCTCGGACCTCGAGGAGCTCAAGGAACGCGCGCTCGCCCTCGAGCTGACCGAGGACGCCCAGCGTGAGCTGCGGCGCGAGCTCCGGCGACTCGAACGGCTCCCCGAACAAGCGGCCGAACACTCGATGCTGCGCACGTGGGTCGAGGTCTTCACGGAGCTGCCCTGGTCGGAGCGCAGCGACGACGCGATCGACGTCGCGGCTGCGCGCGACGTGCTCGACGACGACCACCACGGCCTAGACGAGGTCAAGCGCCGCATCGTCGAGTTCCTCGCCGTGAAGAAGCTCAATCCCGGCGGCCAGGGCCCGACGCTGTGCCTCGTCGGCCCCCCGGGCGTCGGCAAGACGTCGCTCGGGCGCAGCGTCGCCCGCGCGACGGGACGGGAGTTCGTGCGCATCAGCCTCGGCGGCGTGCACGACGAGTCCGAGATCCGTGGCCACCGCCGCACGTACGTCGGCGCCATGCCGGGCAAGATCATCGAGGGCCTCCGCAAGGCGCGTACGCGCAACCCGGTCTTCCTCCTCGACGAGATCGACAAGCTCGGCAGCGGGATCCACGGCGACCCCGCGTCCGCGCTGCTCGAGGTGCTGGACCCCGCGCAGAACCACACGTTCCAGGACAACTACCTCGGCGTCCCGTTCGACCTGTCCGAGGTCCTCTTCATTGCCACCGCGAACTACGAGGAGGGGATCCCGGGGCCGCTGCGCGATCGCATGGACACGATCCGGCTCTCCGGCTACACGGCCGAGGAGAAGCTCAAGATCGCGCAGGGCTACCTCGTGGCGCGGCAGCGCGAGGAGGCCGGGCTGAAGGCGAGCCAGCTCAAGGTCTCGGTGGCCGCGCTGCGCGAGATCATCGGTTCGTACACACGCGAGGCCGGCGTCCGCGACCTCGAGCGGAAGATCGCCGCGATCTGCAGACACGCCGCAACGCAGTTCGCGTCCCGCAGGCGCAAGCCCATGTCGATCGGCGTCGAGGAAACGCGCGAGATCCTCGGTCCGCACCGCCGCGAGCACGAGGTCGCCGACCGCACCGCGCAGCCCGGCGTCGCGACGGGTCTCGCCTGGACGCCGGTGGGGGGCGAGCTCCTCTTCATCGAGGCCGCGAGCTATCCGGGGTCGGGCGAGCTCCGGCTCACCGGCCAGCTCGGCGACGTCATGAAGGAGAGCGCCCTCGCCGCCCGGACGCTCGTCCGGACGCGCGCGGAGGACCTCGGCATCGACCCCGAGCATCTTGCGAAGCTGGACCTGCACCTGCACGTGCCGGCCGGCGCCGTTCCGAAGGACGGGCCTTCCGCGGGCGTGGCGATCACGGTTGCGCTCGTCTCGCTTCTCACGGGCAAGCGCGTCGCCCACACGGTCGCCATGACGGGCGAGATCAGCCTGCGCGGTCGCGTGCTCCCGGTCGGGGGCGTCAAGGAAAAGACGCTCGCCGCGCTCGCGGCGGGCATCAAGACCGTGATGCTGCCCGAACGCAACATGGACGACCTCGTCGAGCTCCCCGAGAGCGCGCGCAGGAAGCTCAAGTTCGTGCCGCTGTCGCGGATCGAGGACGCGCTCGAGGTCGCGCTCCCGGGCGCGGGCAAGGCGGCCACCGGCCGGCGCGGGCGGTGACGGCGCAGCACGCTCCGGCCCGGGTCCTCCTGGTTCTGGCGTCGCTGGGCGCCGGTGCGCCGGCCGCGCTCGCGTGCGGCGGCGTGGGCCCGGCGGAGGCCGGGCCGCCGGCCGTCCACCCGAACTCGTTCTCCTGGTCGAACGTCTTCGTCCGCCGGGGAGATGTGCGCGTGGAGCTTCGCGTCCAGGTCCTTTCACTCGCGGAGGTCGTGGCCGGATTCGACGACGACCTCGACGGGCACACCGATCCCGACGAGCTCCTGGCGGCCACCGACGACATCCTGTCGTACGTCACCGAGCACTACCGCGTGGTGCCGGGCGCGGAGACGGCGGCCGAGGCAGCCAACGCCGGCGGTGCGCTCGAGCTGCGCGCGGGTACGGTCTTCGAGGGACCGCTCATCCCCGACCCCCTGAACGAGGTCGCCGACTGGATCGACATCGTGCTCGAGTACGAGCCGCCCGACGCCGCCTTCGACCGTCTCGGGGTGCACGTCGATCTGTTCGAGGTGACGAGTCCGGGGCACCGAGACGGCTGCACGGTCGTCTGGAACGGCGAGGTGCACGCGGACATCTGGAACTTTGCCGTCGGAAGCGAGGGCCACGTCTTCCCGGCCACGCCGGCGATGCTCGCGCGCAACGCGTCTCCGTTCGGGCGTTTCGCGCGCAGCGGGATGGGCTGGCTCGGTGGACGTGACGCGCGTGCGGCGCTGGTCCTGGCGCTGCTCCTCACGCTCGGCGCGCGACGCTCGCTGGCATCGTGCGTCGCCTGCGCCGCAGCGTTCTTCGCGGCCACCGCGCTCGGCACGGTCCTGGCGCCCGTGCTCCCGGTCGAGGAGTTCGTCGGCCGCTTCTTCGGGTACGGGACCGTCCTCTCGCTCGTCTACCTTGCGCTCGACGACCTCGTCCACCGTGAGGGGCACACGCGCATTCTGGAGGGCGTCGTATTCGGCTTCCTCGCCGGCGTGGGCGCCGCCGTCTCGGTCGAACCCGCGGTCGCGCTCGAGGAGAGCCCGATGCTGCCGCTCCTGGGCCATGCGCTCGGCGCATTCGGCACGGGGCTCGCGGCGGCCTGCGCGCTGGGCTACGCGCTCGCGAGGTGGCCGGGCGAGCGGAGCGCGCTGGCGCCGCGCGCGCTCCGCGCGGTCGTGGCGCTGGCCGCGCTCGCCGCCGCAGCGGAGGCGTACGTGCGCGCGCGCGCCTGACGCATCCAGGGCGCCAGCGCGGGTCGGTCGTCGGAAACGAAACGGGGCGGGCCGACGCCGTCGGCCCGCCCCGTCGTGCGGTGCTCGGAGCGCAGCGCGCGCGGTCCGGGTCACGGCACGATCTGCACCGTCACCACGTTCGACACCCAGTCGTAGGGGAACCGCGTCACCGCGCAGTGGTGGATCGTCGCTCCGATCAGGCCTGGAGCGTTCGTCGGCGTGACCCGCATCTGGGCGCTGGCGCGACCCTGGCCGTCGAGCGTGCCGTACTGACCGGTGTAGACCGAGCCGGCGGTGTCCATGATGCCGAAGCGCGTGAGGCGGTCGAACGCGATGGGGACCTCGATACCGCCGAGCTGGAAGGTCACTCCCAGCGGCGAGAAGCTCGAAAGGAGGACGTAGTCGCGCCCGCCGAAGGTCGGCCCCGCGTCGAGGCTGAAGTTCTGGAGCTGCCCCGAGGACACCGAGACCGTCGAGCGGTTCACCTCGAGCCGGTCGTTGTCGCGAAGGAGCGCGACCCAGTCGTTCGACGTCGCGTAGGGAGGATCCGGGAGCCCGCGCCAATCGCCGCCAGCGATCGCGTGACGGGGGCCCGCGAAGGAGCCGATGCGCGGATCGAACCAGCGCAGTTCGAAGCTCTGGCCGTGACCACGGAGGTCGATCTGGCCCTGGGCCGAAGCGTTCGGGTAGTAGATCGCGTAAACGCGCCCGGGCTGGGCGTACACCTCGGCGCCGCCGAACGCGACGTTCTCGTTGCGGACGAGACCGTCCTCGGGGTCCATGTCCCAGAACGGAAGGTTCTCGGTCATGAACTCGCCTGCGTGGCGCAGGTAGGTCCACATGTCCTGGCGGGTGCGGAAGTCCTCCAGGGAGAGGTCGCCCCCGAGCGGAAGGTCGTGCCACCCGAAGTAGAACTCGACGCCGCCGCCGCTGAAGAGCGCGTCGTAGAGGATGCGCTTGCGTGTGTCCGCGGCGTTCGTGTCGGTGAGGCCGATCTGCCACGGCCCCATCTCGTCGGCGTCGACGATCCAAGGACGCCCTGCGGCCTTGGTCCACGCCCGGACCTGCTCGACCTGGTCGTTGATCGCGTTCGGGTCGAACTGGAGCGAGGCCGCGTCGAAGTAGGGGCTGCTCGCGAGCGCCTCGAACATCGCCAGGTCGTTGGGATTGTTGTGCACCGCGACCGCGTGGTTCCAAGGGTCACGCGCCTTGATGAACGAGGCGAAGCTCTCGAGCTGTCCGACCGAGAAGTCGTTCTCCTCGCAGATGTTCCAGCGGATCGCGGGGAGGTGTCCGAAGCGCGCGACCATCTCGCGGTAGAAGAGGCGGCGCTGGACGCCGAGATTGCCCCCGTCGAGCCAGAGTTCGTTGTCGATCTCGGTCTCGTTCATCACCAGCGAGAGCGTGATGCCGAGCCGCTGCGCGTGCTCGAAGACCGTGTTCCACTGACGCAGTCGGCTCGTGTCGTAGTGGAGCTTCTCGAAGGAGCGGTTGCGCGGTCCTAGGAACGGATACACGTCGTTCCCGTCCCCGCCGAGGTTCATGACCATCAGGAAGAGCGAGTTGACTCCCTCTTCGGCGAGGTAGTTCAGCGCACCGATCGCTCCGCGGCCGTCGTCGACGACGTTGCCCGGGTCGACGAGCGGGTCGCCGAGACTCCAGTCCTGGACGTGAGGCGCGTAGCTGTGGAGGTTGCCCTCGCCTCCGGACTTCGTCGCGTCGTCGAACGAACGCAGCGCGAGGAAGTTCTCGGGGCTGTTCGTCCCGGTCTTGAGGTAGTACGGACCGTTCTCAAACTTCCAGTGGTGCTTGCCGACGTCCTGCAGCGTCCCGAGGGCGAACAGCCCGGGCGCGTTCGCGGGCGTCGCGCCCACTTCGAACTGGAACGACTTGCCGTCCAGCGGCGCCCACGGCGAGCCGAAGTTCGCGCCGAGCTCGAGTGAGACCCCCGCTCCGCGTCGCATCGATGCGGTGGCCGTCCACGTGCCCGCGACCGGCGGAAGGAAACGCGCGGTCCATCGCCGGCCCGTGTCGGTGCCCGGGCCACCGGCGTCGAAGAACCCGAGAACGTTGAAGGTCCGACCTCCGGGTCCGTCGAAGCGCACCATCAGGCGGACATCGAGGAAGGGATTGGGCGCGCTGTCGGTCTCCGAGAACCAGGGCCCCTGGAAGACGACCTCGACCGGGCTCAGCGCCACGGGGGCGGACGGTGTGATCGTGTGCGACCCGTCGCCGTCCTCGCCCGCGAAAGCGCCGGGGCTGCGGAACAGGAACGCCGCGCCGTCGACACCGGCCGACTCGATGGCGATGCTCGCGATGCGATCGCTCGCCAGCAGGGACCCGCCGCCGGGACGCCGCAGGTCCTCGTAGCGGAACGCGCGGCCGTGGACGCGCTGGCCGGCGTTCGGTCCACCGTCGACGACGACGTCGGTCGCGGACCAGCCCCCTTGGAGCTGCACGGGTGCGCCGAGGGCACCGGTCGTGAGCCGCGCGCGCACGGTCACCGCGTCGTTCCCACCGACCTCGAAGAGGAAGAAGTCCGCTGCGGGCCCCGCGCCGGGCTGCCACCCGAGCGGTGCGCGGACCTCCCAGCGACCGGGCGTGCCGTTCCGGATGAAGTAGGACTCGAGGTTCCGCCCGTCCGCGTTGCGGGGCGTGCCGCCCCAGGGGTGGTCGAGGATCTCGCCGGCGGAGATCCCCGGCCGGAGGTCCTCGTGCGGAACCGTGGCACCGGCCGACGTGATCGACTCGATGTAGCTGCCGGCGAGGTCGACCGAGACCGGCTCTCCCTGCGCAAGCGCGGGGACCGCGCTGAGCGCGGCAGTGGTCAAGGCGGATACGAGGACGGGGAGCGGCGCGCCCGAGAGCGCGGCCGCGGTGAAGCGATCGATCATGGCGAGTCGGCGTGGGCGCCGGCGCCCGTGGAGAGATCCGGGCGTCCGTTCGGAGAACGGAAGGCGCGCGTGGCTCGGCGTGAAGAGGTGGAGTCGTGCCCCGCGTCGGCGGAGCGGCTCGTCGGTTTCCGGTGCGGCGGGGCCGGGGGGAGGCCCCTGAAGGGGTGGCGGCTGCGCGTACGACGCGCGGGGGGGCCGCCGGGTGACAGGAAACCCGGTGTCGATGGTGCACGCGCCCCGGGGGGGGGGCGCGCGGGCGCATCGACGAAGGGTGCGGTGCTTCTGAGGAGAGTTCTTCGTTCCGCGCGTCGGTGCAGCGCGCGTCGAACGCTTCGCCGGGTCGAGGAAGCTGGACGCGGTGCCGCGGGGTTACCCTGCGAGGATGGCAAGGCCCGACCGGCGGAACGACTTCGGGAGCTTCGGGGATCTGCGGAAGGCGCTCAAGGGCGAGTCCGGCGAAGCGGATGAGGAGGTGAATGCCGACTCATCGGGGGGCGCGTCCGCCCCCGAGGACCGCGGCTGGACGCTCGAGACGGGCGACGGCGAGGAGGTCGAGCTGACCGAGGAGGACCTGGAGGGTCTTCCCGACCCCGACGCGGCCGTCCCCGCCCGGATCGCCGGTCGCCCTGGGGCGTTCGACGCCATGGAGCACGGGCCGCCGCCCTACCGCACGCTGGACTCCGAGGAGATGGAGCTCCTGCGCTCCTTCCGGCTGCGGACGGTGTTCCCCGACGACGTCCTCGCCGAGCTCGAGGGCCTCCCGGAGGACCCGACGCCGGCCGACATCGAGGGCCGGCTCGATCTCCGCGGTGAGACGATCTTCACGATCGACGGCGCCGACGCGAAGGACTACGACGACGCCATCGGGATTCGGCCGCGCGACGGCGGCGGCTACCACGTCTCGGTGCACATCGCCGACGTCAGCCATTACGTCCGGCCCGGCACGGCGCTCGACGACGAGGCCCTGTCCCGCGGCACCAGCGTCTACCTGGCGGACCAGGTGATCCCGATGCTGCCCGAGAAGCTCTCGAACGGACTCTGCTCGCTCGTGCCGAAGCGCGACCGGCTCGCGTACTCCGTGTTCATGGAGTTCGACGCCGCCGGCGAGCGCGTCGACTCGAGCGTCGCCAAGACGGTGATCCGCAGCGTCCACCGGAACCAGTACCGAATCGTGCAGGAGCTGCTCGACGGCGTGGACTCCGAAGAGACGCGCGAGATCGAGTTCCTCCGCGAGCCCCTCGAGCAGTTCACGGAGTGGACCCGCACCCAGCAGCGCATCCGCGACGCGAAGGGCTCGCTCCGCATCCAGTCGACGGAGAAGCGCTTCCGCTTCGACGAGAAGCACGAACCGGTCGAGGTCGTGACCGCGCCTCGCTACTTCTCCCAGACCCTCATCGAGGAAACTGCGCTCGCGGCCAACCAGGCCGTCGGGGACCTCTTCGTCCGGAAGAAGCTGCCCACGATCTACCGCGTGCACCCGGAGAAGGACCCCGAGGAGATCGAGCGCGTCTCCGCGATGCTCGCCAAGTTCGGGATCCGCGTCCCGAAGAAGGACCGCCTCACCGGCCGTGACATCGGCCGGATGATCCGCCTCGCGCGCCGCAAGGCGAACGCCGAGGCGCTCGTGCAGCGGATCATGGGGCTCGTCGAGCGCGCCGTGTACGAGGTGAAGGACCACGAGGACGTGGCCACGCACTGGGGGCTGGCGCGCAAGGCGTACCTGCACTTCACGTCGCCGATCCGGCGCTACCCCGACCTGATCGTGCACCGGTGGCTCCTGATGGTTGAGACGCAGGAGGAGTCCGCCGCCGAGGAGCTGACCTCCCACGCGCTCCAGGACGACCTGAACGACACGGCCTCCCACGCGAGCTTCCAGGCCGACATGGCGCAGATGGCGGAGACGGCCGTCTTCGACCTGAAGACGTGTCAGTTCATGGAGCCTCGCATCGGTGAGCGCTTCGAGGCGCGCGTGCGACGCGTGTCGCGCGGCGGTCTCGAGATCGACGTGCGGGAGCTCAACGTGACGGGCTTCCTGCCGGCGCGCTCGCTCGGCGACCGGCCGAAGGTGGACGGTGCGACGCTCAAGGTGAGCGTGGGCAAGCGCATCCTCTCGTTCACGGAGGGCTACGCGATCGACGTCGTCGTCAAGGACGTCGACTTCCTGCGCCTCCAGGTGCTGTTCGAGCTGCCGTGACCGTTCGCGGCGCCCGACGGACAGGCACCGTCGCGCTCCGCTACTCGTCGTCGATCAGCTCGATCTCGGCGAAGCCGCACTTGTTCGGGTGACCCGTGCCCAGGTGCTTCGCCAGGACCTCGATGCGCACCTTGCGGACCCGGGCGCGCTTGCCGAGCTCGACGTAGAGCTTCTGCTCGGGACGCTCGGGGAGGTCGAAGACGCCCACCTCGCGGCCGTTGACGAGCACGCGCACGCGCGCCGGGCGTCCCCACGTCGTCGGCTCGTCGCGCGCGCTCGTGTACGGCGTCAGCGCGAGCGTGTGCCCTCGTCCGGGGCGGCGCAGATCGAGCTCGATCCAGGGCTCGGCGTCGTCCTTCGCGCAGAGCCAGCCGAGCGCACCGAAGCCGTCGACGAGCCTGCCCGCAGGGTGCCCCTTGTGGGTCGACGAGACGCGCACCTTGATCTTCGACCCGGCGAGCGCGCTCCGGCCGGCGTCCTCGAGCGCGCGGCGCTCGCCTGCGGTCATCACCGCGCGGATCGAGACCGCGAGCTCCTGACTGGTCAGGGTCCGATGCTCCGTCCGGGGCGCGCCCGGCGGGCGCAGGTGGACGCGGGCGACGATGCGCCGGACGCCGGGACGGTCGAACGCAAGGCGCGCAGCGTGCTTCCCGCCGTCCCAGGGAACGTCCGGGTCGCCCTCCACGGTCGCAACGACCTCCCCCGTGCTCGCCTCGACGTACTCGACGCGGACGATCCGCGGGCCTTTCCCCGAGTCGGCCGGCCACTCGAGCGCGCGCGCCTCGCCGCCGAACGAGGACAGCCAGAGCGTCAGCGGAACGTCTCCCGACGCACGCAGCGACACGTCGCGCTCGGGGTCGTCGTCGCCGTACGTCAGCGAAAGCAGCGCGCTCTCCGTGCTCGTCGCCGTCGCCCGCTTGAGCACGAGGATCCCGAAACACGTGTCCTCGTGCGCGAAGCCGTAGGCGTTCGACCACTGGCCGCGGTCGCCCTGGCTGTCGAGGAGCGCGCGCGCGCACTGGTCGTACCAGCTGCGGTTGGGAAACACATCGCGCCCCGCGAGACCTGCGATCCGCTCGAGCCCGTACAGCGCGTAGCGGTGGAACGCGATCGCGTGGTAGCCGTCCGGGGTCGGCGGGACGACGTTGCGGGTCGGGTCGAACCGCTCGTCGAGCCACTCGATCGCCGCATCGATGCGCGCGTCGATGCGCTCCGCGTCCTGGCGCCCGAGGGCGTCCTGTGCGTCGAGCGCTTCGCGGACGACGAGGAGCGTGACGATCCCGGCGGCCGTCATCGAGCTCGTGCCCGGTCGCTCCTTCAGGTAGGAGAACGCGCCGTCCTCCTTGGCGAGCCGCTCGGTGAAATCGCCCGCGGCCTCCCACACGCGCCGCTTGATCTCGAAGCCGCGGCGTTCCGCGATGCGCAGCGCGAGGCAGCCGTACTGCGTCAGTGAGAGGTCCTCGTGCGCGCCGGGGTAGCTGAACCCCTGGCCCTTGGCGTCCAGAAGGCGCTGCGCGTACTCCGCGATCCGTGCGTCGCTGTCCTCCACGCCCGCAGCATCGAACGCCTGAACGGCCACGGCGAGTCCGTACGTGCGCTGCGGCGGATGCGCTCGGAGGAAGCGGAGCGCGCGATCGACGGCCGGGTGGTCGGCGCGGAGTCCGCACTTGAGCAGCGCGTAGGCGGCGAGAGCCGTTTGCCCCGGGACGTAGGCCGCGTCGGTGGGGCGCCAGGAGCCATCGAGTTCCTGACGCGCGAGAAGGAAGTCGATCGCGCGTCGGATGGCGGCGTCGACGGCGGCTGGATCGACGCGGTCCTGCGGCGCACGTCGAGGACGCGCGGCGGGTGCCTTCGGCAGCGCTCCGACGGACGCGTCGTGCAGCGACGCGCGCGGCGCCGCGGACGCGCCTGGGGCCGCGAGGAGGGCCGCCGCCGCCAGGGCGGGGCCTAGAAGGAGGGCGGGGAGCCGCAGGCCGGAGGTTCGGATCACGTCTCGCAGCGTACGCGGGGATCCGGCCGACCCACCGGCGCGAACGCCCCTCCATGTTTGACCTCTCCGCGTACCTCGTGGCCTTCGGAGCCGCTGCCCTCCTGATGACCGTCGTGTGGGCGCTCCATCTCCGCGATGAGGACGCGAGCATCGTCGATCCCGTCTGGGGACCCGCAATCGTCTTCACCGGACTCGTCTACGCGCTGTACCTCGGCCGGTTCCCGATGGGGGACCGGCTGGTGGCGCTCCTGGTCCCGCTCGCGTGGGCGGCCCGTCTCGCGAGGCACCTGCAGGCGCGGCACGCGCGCGAGGGCGAGGACCGGCGCTACCGCAAGATGCGCGAGGGGCGAGGCGACGACTGGTGGTGGCAGTCCCTGTACGCCGTGTTCTGGCTCCAGGCGGTCCTCGCTGCCGCGGTGGCGCTGCCGCTCATGGCGGTGCTGAGCGCGCGCGAGCCTCTGGGACTCGTCGGATGGGTCGGCGTCGTCGTCGCATTCGTCGGCTTCTTCTTCGAGTCGGTCAGCGACGGACAGCTCGCGCGCTTCAAGAAGCTCGAGGCCGCGCGCCTCGAGGCGGAGGGGCCCGGCGCGGAGCGCGGCGTGATGAACACCGGTCTCTGGCGGTACTCGCGGCATCCGAACTACTTCGGCGAGGCCGTCCTGTGGTGGGGCGTCGGAATCTCGGCCTGGGCGGTGGGGGCTACCTGGGGTCTGATCGGCTCGGGCGCGATCACGTTCCTCCTCCTCCGGGTCTCCGGCGTGACGCTGACGGAGTCCGATATCGAGGCACGGCGCCCCGCCTACCGCGACTACATCCGCGGCACGAACGCGTTCGTGCCGGGTCGGCCGCGTGCCGTGTCCGCCGCTTCGGGCGCGGACGGGCCGGGCGCTGCGGACTGAGACGCGTTTCCGCGGCCGTATGGATACGGCCGCCCGACGGCCCGAGTGGAGCCACGACGGGGGAGGTCCGAACGCCGCGGCGCGGGGCGCGATCCTCACCCCTCGGCGACGCGGATGATCGCTCTCTCAGGCCGTCGCACTCCGCGCCCTGACCGCGCTCCGGGCTCCTGCAGGCCTGCGCAATGGGGAATGCCCGAGGAAATCCGGCGCGCCGCGGCGCTCGCGCCGGTCGACATTGCCTCGCGGAACGGAACCCGAGAGTGCCCGCTGCCGTCGCACGTGCTGGACCGCAGTGCAATTCGGGCCGGCCCCGCGCCGGAGGTGCCTCAATCTGGACGATCGCCGGAGAAGCACGGACGCACCCGTTTTGACGACTGGGGCAAGGGAGCGTATACCTTCCTTACGGTTCTCTCCGACCAACTCATTCCTTCTGGAGACTGCTTGATGCTTCGTTCTTCGCTCTTCACCGTCAGCGCACTCGCCCTCGTTGCGAGCGCGTCGGCGCAGACCCGCCAGAACCCTGGCGCCGCGACCGCTACCCGGATCAACCAGCCGGTCAAGTTCGCGGGCACTTACCACGCCGCCACCCGCACGTTTACGCGCGGTCAGGCTGCTGTGGCCAACTTCGGCACCTCGGACGCGATGTACGCGGCCACCGCCGACACGCCGTACTTCTCCGCCATCGAGACGGGCGAGCAGTACCAGGACACCGCGATCATCCCGGGTTCGACGAACACCCTCGTCACCGGCCGTGACGACAACTTCGTGACCAGCTTCGACTTCGCGTACTGCGAGTTCGACCCGGCCCAGGCCACCACGAGCTTCGAGATCGACTTCCACGAGTCGGCCGCCCCGTGCACCACGCTCGTCGGCATCACCCCGACCGCGTCGATCGTCGTGGACCAGGTCCCCGGCGCCGGCCAGTGCTGGGTCGTCAACGTCGACCTGACCGGCGGCGAGGAGTTCTGCATCGGCGGCGACGGCGGTGACGGCTTCTTCGACGACGACCTCGACCTCGACAGCTTCGGCTGGACCGTCCGCTACACCGCGGGCGGCATCAACCCGGCGACGGGCACCTCCGGCTTCGGCCCGATCCTCGGCGCCGACCCGGCCGCCACGGACTCGGTCTACTCGAACCCGAACGGCCCGCCCGTTACGGACCCGATGACGGGCGCCCCGCTCAACCCGCCGGCCCCGTCCTCGACCGAGGGCACCGGCACGTACTACAACCCGCTCTCGGGTTGCACGAGCGCGTTCACCCCGACGGGTGTCGCCAAGGAGACCGGCTCCGGTCTCCAGAACAGCGACTTCTGGTTCATCGAGGACATCGCGGGCGCCGGCGCTAACTCCGGCTGCTTCTACTTCCTCGGTTACTTCAACCTTGCCGCCGCGTGCGGCAACGGTCAGGGCGCGCCGCTCACGGGCAACAACCCGTACTCGGCGTTCTACATGGAGATGAACGGCACCGACACCTGCGCGGGCGACGGAATCATCTCGACGCCGACGGCCTGCCCGACGACCAACAACACCTCGGGCGTTCCGGGTGTCTGCACGGTCATCGGTGACGCGAACCCGGCGAACAACAACGTCACGCTGCAGGCGTCGAGCCTTCCGACCGTTCCGGCCGGCGTCTTCGGCATCTTCCTGCACGGCCTTTCGGACATCTCCGCCACGCCGATCTCGGTCGGTCAGGGCGTGCTCTGCATCGGTCAGTCGGGTCGCTTCCAGGCGTCGAACCAGATCCAGCAGGCGAACGCCAACGGTATCGCTGAGATCAGCACCGGCGCCGGCAACCTGGACATCAATGCGCTCCCGATCGCCGTCGCGCCCTTCGCGGTCGCGGCGACGTCCGGCACCACCTCGTACTTCGGCTTCTGGCACCGTGACTTCGTGACGCCGGCCGCTTCGGCGTTCAACTTCACGGGCACCGCCGCTGTGCTCTGGCAGTGATCGCTTGATCTCCGCGACGGCGGTTCTCTTCGAGCCGTCGCCCGCGTAGATCGCTCGGCCGGGGGCCGTCCCTTCTGGGGCGGCCCCCGGCTCGTTCATGCTGGGGCCAGGCGCGACGTGCAGAACCGACCGGCACTCTGCCGATTCCGGACGTCGCGGAAACACGGGATCCATGGGAGACTATGGACGTCGGCCGGCACAGACCGGCACGACGCCCCCGAGCCCCTCTCCTCCGTCCCCGCACGTCGGAGGAAGGCCGCCCGTACCCGGAGGAGATCGATCGTCCGATGACTTCCAGCCCGAAACGGACCGCACGCGCCGCGCTCGCCGCCTGTGCGTGGGCAGCCGCGCTCATCGTCCCTGGCGCAGCGCTCGAGGCCGCGCCGCCGTCCCACGAGCGGGCCGTCCCGCAGGCACCGGACGCGGGCGTGCCCGCCCAGCTCGAGGCGCTCCCCGCTGCCCTCGACGAGCTGAGGCAGGTGAGACCCACCGACCACGAAGGCCTGAACCGGGCGCTCGACGCCGTGGTAGGGGCCGCCGCGGAGGCGGAGCCCGGCTCCGACGGATGGGCCACCGCAGGGCTCTTCCGTGCGCTCCGCGAGGCCGCGATCCCGCTGGCGCGCGGCCAGCGAGCGAAGCTGCTCGACGCGGTCGACGAACTGGTGACGGTCGCGCCGTCGACGGCCGACGCGGCGCGCGCCGCGGCCCTGTTCGCGCGACTCGCGGAGCCCCTCGCGGGCGAGGCCGCGGGCTGGCGCCCCGCGGGCGAGCGACCGGCCGCGGCCGTCGCGTCTCCGGAAGCAAGGCCGACCCGCTCGGACTGGCCGGCGCGGCTGCGCAACGCGGTCGCGCTCGTCGCCGAGCTGCGTGGAACGTCCTCCACGGCGCTGACGTCGCGCCTCGCGCAGCGGGCCGAGACGCTCGCGCTCGGCGCTGAAGCGCCTCGATTCGTCGGGCGCGACACCGATGGCAACGAGGTCGACTCCGCGCTGTTCGAGGGACAGATCGTCGTCTATCGCTTCTGGAGCCACCGGAGCGCCGCATCTCTCCAGGCGCACGCTGCGGACGTTGCGCTTCTGCGCAAGCACTGGAACGCACCGGTCGAGCTGGTCGGGGTCTCGAAGCATCCCGATCGCGACCAGCACCTGACGGCGCTCGAGGGACTGAGCCTCGGCGGCACCCAGATCTACGAGGGCCCGATCAGCGTGCAGCTCGCCGACGCCCTCGCGCGAGAGTCGCATCTGACGCCGGCCGCCGGGACGCCCATGGCTGCGAGCGCACGTGCGGCGTTCGCCGAGCCGCCGCCCGGGGCGCTCGTCGTCGTCGACGCGCACGGGCGCGTGCGCGCCCGCGATCTCTCCACGGTCGAACTCGACGCACTCCTCGTCGAGCTCGTCGCCGAGTACCGAGCCGAGCTGCGCGCCGCAGGCGTGACGGCCGGTTCATCGGGGGCCGGTTCCAATCCGCCCCTGCGCTGACAGAGCGCCGCCTCTCCTCGCTTCCAAGCCCGCGCTCTCCCGTGCCCCCCCCCATGTCAGCGTCTCCCGAGAACCGCGACCCCCGGCCGGCTCCCGCGCTCCACCGCGGTGAGCTCCCGGTCTGGCCGGTGCTCGTCGTCGCCGCCCTGGTGCTCTACCTGGGCCTCGACCGTCCGCCCGCGGAGGTCCAGGCCGCCGGGTCCGACGCTCGGGTCGCCGACCTCGACGTCGCCACGCTCCGGGCCCTGCGCCGCGATGGCATGGCGCTCGATCTGCCGGTCGAGCTCGAGCCGATCGACGAGCGCTACGGCACGACCGACACGCCGCGTGCGCGGACCGCCGCCGCGGGCGAGGACGCGTCGGGCGGCGGCGAGGCCCCGCCCATGGTTGCACCCACGGTGCGCCGACCGATGGGCTCGAACACCTTCCACAGCGGCGCGTTCCCGGGTGGGACTGCGGCGATCGAGTACGGAGACTTCCTGCACGGTGCGCGCCACGGTCTTTGGGAGGCGCGCTGGCCCGGCGGCGGACTCCGCTCCCGCGGGCAGTACGAGAGCGGCAAGCGCAGCGGCCCGTGGCAGCAGTTCGCGATCGGCGGCGCGCTGGTCGAAGAGCTCGAGTACGTCGACGGGCAGCGGCACGGCCCCTGGCGCTCGTGGTCGGAAGAGGGCGAGCTGACCGGCGAGGGCGAGTACACCTCGAGCCTGCGGAATGGCCCGTGGGTCCTCTACTACGGCGACGGCCGCGTGCGCGAGCGCGGCGTCTACCGCGAGGGCCTGCGCGAGGGGACGTGGGAGTTCTACGACGACCTCGGGCGACCGACCCCGCGCGCCGGAACGTACGTCGCGGGGATCCGCGTCCAGTGAGAGCGGGCGCGCGGGCTGGCGCCAGCGCAGATCGAGCCGGACCCGGTCCGGCGCACGCGCATCCCAGCGCGGAGAACCGACCCGAGCCCGCGAGCCGTCAGCCGCCGCGCGTGTGCATTTCGAGGTGCGGCGCGTCGCGCAGCTCCTTAGGGCTGAGCAGGACGCCGCGCTGCTGCTCGTCCAGCCGGGCCTCGGCGCCGCGGTCCTTCCGGACGTGCCAGACGGCGGCGATCGCCGCGGCGGCCGCAGGCGCACCGCGTCCGCGGAGGATCGGAGCGATCGGGTGCCCGTCACGGCCGTAGAGACACGTGATGAAGCGCCCGTCCGCGGTGAGACGCGCTCGGTCGCACTGACCGCAGAAGGGCTGCGTCGTCGACGCGATGATCCCGAACGTCTGGCCGTCGCCGGTGCGGTAGCGGTCGGCGGGCGCGGCGGTGCGCACCGGGTCGAGGGTCTCGACCGGCCCATGCCCAAGGCCCTCGATGCGCTCGAGCATCTCGCGGGCCGACACGACGACCTCGTTCGTCCAGCGGGTCGCGCCGCCGACGTCCATGTACTCGATGAAGCGCAGCTCGAGCGCGCGCTCCGCCGCGAACGCGAGCAGGTCGCCCAGCTCGTCGTCGTTCACTCCGCGCTGCACGACCGCGTTGACCTTCGTGCCGGTGAAGCCGGCCGCAGCGGCGGCGTCGAGCCCAACCAGGACGCGCTCCAGGTCGTCCCTGCGCGTGAGCGCGAGGAACCGGTCGGGACGGAGCGTGTCGAGACTGACCGTGATCCGGTCGAGCCCCGCGGCGCGCAGGGGCTCCGCCGCTTCCTCGAGGCGCGTGGCGTTCGTCGTGAGCGACAGGTCCTCGACCGCTTCGAGCGCGGCGAGGCGCGCCACGAGGTCGGGGAGGTCGCGGCGGAGGAGTGGCTCCCCGCCCGTCAGCCGCACCCTCAGCGGGCCGTGCTCTCCGAGCGCTGCGACGAGCGCCTCGATCTCCTCGTAGTCGAGGATGTCCTTGCGCGGGAGCCACGCGTACACCTCCTCCGGCATGCAGTACGTGCAGCGGAGGTTGCAGCGGTCCGTGACCGAGAGCCGCAGGCTCCGGAGCGGACGGCCCATGGTGTCGCGGGCGTGGGACATCGAGCCCGCAGCGTATCCGAGAGCGCGCCGCGCCGCCTCCGTCGGGGGGCCGCGCGGAGGCGGCGGCCGGCGGTGGAGCTTCCGACGGCCCGGGCTATGTTTCGGCCATGCAGAAGACCCCCGGACCCGCTCGACCGACGTCCACGACCCTCGCCGAGCTCGAGGCCAGCGGCTGGCGCAGCCGGACCGTCCACGAGGAGATGCGCGCGAACCTCGTCGCGCGCCTCGCGCGGGGCGAGCGCTCCCTCCCCGGCATCGTCGGCTTCGACGAGTCGGTCCTGCCCCAGATCCAGAACGCGATCCTGTCGGGGCACAGCTTCATCCTGCTCGGACTGCGCGGCCAGGCGAAGACGCGGATCGCGCGCTCGCTCACGATGCTGCTCGACGAGTGGATGCCGGCGATCGACGGGTCCGAGCTGAACGAGGATCCGCTGGCGCCGGTCACCGCGCCATCCATCGCACGGGCCAAGGAGCTCGGCGGGGACCTCCCGATCCGCTGGATCCACCGCGAGGAGCGCTACCAGGAGAAGCTGGCGACGCCGGACGTTACGGTCGCGGATCTCGTCGGCGACGTCGACCCGATCAAGGCGGCGACGCGCGGGCTGACCTTCGGCGACCCCGAGGTCATTCACTTCGGGATCCTGCCGCGCGCCAACCGCGGCATCTTCTGCGTCAACGAACTGCCCGACCTCCAGGCGCGCATCCAGGTTGCGCTCTTGAACGTGCTCGAGGAGGGGGACGTGCAGATCCGCGGCTTCCCGATCCGGATGCCGCTCGACGTCGGGCTCATCTTCACGGCCAACCCCGAGGACTACACCAACCGGGGCAGCATCATCACGCCGCTGCGCGACCGGATCGCGTCGCAGATCCTGACGCACTACCCAAAGGACCTGGGCGACGCCGCGCGCATCACCGACCAGGAGGCCTGGCGTGAGCGCGGGGACGGTGCGCCGGAGGTGCGCATCCCGGCCGCGCTGCGCGACGCCGTCGAGCGCGTCGCGTTCGAGGCGCGCGCGTCGGAGTTCGTCGACCAGGCCTCGGGCGTCAGCGCCCGTCTCTCGATCGCGCTGCTCGAGAACGTGCTCTCGAACGCCGAGCGTCGCGCCTACCTGAACGGCGAGTCGCGGGCGACCGTGCGGCCGGCCGACCTCTTCACCGCGGTGAGCGCGGTGACGGGCAAGGTCGAGCTCGTCTACGACGGCGAGCGCGAAGGCATCGCGACCGTTGCGTGCTCGCTTGTCGGGAAAGCACTGGGCGCCGCGTTCGAGGCGGTGTTCCCGGACGGCTACGCCGAGGCCGAGTCCGACGCGGGCACGAGCTCGCCCGTGTACGAGCGCGTGCTCGAGTGGTTCCGCAGCGGCGACCCGCTCGGGCTCGACGACTCCGCCGGGGAGGCCGAGCACCTGGCGCGCCTGCGCACGGTCGACGGGCTCGAGAATGTCGTGCGACAGCATGCGGACCCCGCGGACGACGGCGAGGCCGCCGCGCTCATGGAACTCGTGCTCGAGGGCCTCCACCAGAACTCGCTTCTGTCGCGCGACGACGAAGCCGACGGCACCCGCGCGTTCGGGGACATGCTCGCCCAGATGGAGCGCAGCCTCGGGCGCTGAGCCTCGGGCACCGAACCCCGGCCACCCAGCACCGAACGATGCGCTTCTCGTACAGCGAGTGGGACCCGTCGAAGGCGTCGCTGAAGGACCTCCTCCAGCGGCTGAAGGACCTGTACCTCGACCTTCTGCTGCAGGCGGACGGGGATCCGGAGCAGGCCCTCGAGTGGCTCGAGATGATCGCGGGCCGCTATCGCCTCTTCCCGCAGGGGTTCACGATGGACGACCTGCGCAAGCGGCTCCTGCAGGAGCGCCTCGTCGAGCGCGCCGAGGGCGGCGGCCTGCAGATGGCGCCGGCCGGTGAGCGCGCGCTGCGCCAGGACTCGCTCGATCGGATCTTCTCGGGGCTCGGGAAGGACGCGGCGGGGGACCACCGCGTCGCGGCACCCGGCGTCGGTCAGGAGCGCCTGAGCGAGACCCGTCCGTTCGAGTTCGGCGACCCGACGTCGATGATCGACGCGACGGCGTCGGTGCGGAACGCGCTGCGGCGACCGGGTACGAGCTTCGGCAACGGCGCGTTCTCGCTCGCCGAGGAGGACCTGGAGGTGTTCGAGACCGAGCACCTCTCGAGCTGCGCGACGGTGCTGCTGATCGACATCAGCCACTCGATGATTCTCTACGGAGAGGACCGCATCACGCCGGCGAAGCGGGTCGCGCTCGCACTCGTCGAGCTGATCCGCACGCGCTACCCGAAGGACGGGCTTAAGGTCATCACGTTCGGGGACGAGGCGGAGGAAGTGCCGCTCGACGCGATCCCTCGCATCAGCGTGGGCCCGTTCCACACGAACACGCGCGACGGACTGCGGCTCGCGCAGGACCTCCTGCGCAAGGAGCGCCGCGCGAACCGCCAGATCTTCATGATCACGGACGGCAAGCCGAGCGCGCTCACCGAGCCCGATGGGGAGGTCTACAAGAACCCGTTCGGGCTCGACCGGCGCGTCGTTGCGAAGACCCTCGACGAGGCGACCGCGTGCCGGCGGAACGGGATCCCGGTGACCACGTTCATGCTGACCGAGGACCCGGTGCTGGTGAAGTTCGTCGAGGACTTCACCGAGGCGAACAAGGGCCGCGCGTACTTCGCGGGCGGCGACCAGCTCGGTGCGACGCTCTTCGTCGACTACGTGCGCGGGAAGCGATCGCGAATCTGAACGATGGAGATACGGTGCCAGGATCACCAGCAGCGCTAGAAG
>JBCBNC010000063.1:0-21090 GCA_039821985.1 Planctomycetota bacterium | reverse complement strand
GGGCTCTACGTTGACCGCCGCGCTCTTCGTTGTGTTTCTCTCGGCGCGCCCGTTCGGGTTTCGGCCCCCCGGCCCTGGCGCCCGGCGCTGCGCCCCGCTGGGGCGCCGCGCCGTGCGCATGGACCGTGCACCCGAAACCGGCTCGGTCGCGCGGGATCCCGCTCGGAACGGCCCGGGTCCCGCTCGGCACAAGGAGCGGCCGGAGCATCGGAGAGGCGCCTACGGTCCGGCGAACGAGGCGCGCAACGGGCGCCCTCGATCCCGAGTCTCCGTTCCGTCCGCGCTGCCATGCGACCGCTCCTCCCTTCCCGCTCCTTCCACCGCTCCTCCTCTCGTCTCTCGGCCTCGGGTCGCGCGCTCCTCGCGCTCGCTCTCCCGCTCGCGCCGGCGCACGCCCAGGTCTGGGAGTCCTCCCCGCTCGCCGAGGCCACTCTCGGCCCTGGCGTCGGCTTCGTCGTCGACTCGGTCGGTGATCTCGACGGGGACGGGCACCGCGACGGGCTCATCAGCAGCATCAGCGACGGTGGCAACAGGGGCCGCGTCTACGCCGTGTCGAGCGCGACGGGCGCCGTCGTGCACAGCGTCGGCGGCGCGACTCCGGGCGACAATCTCGGGCACTCCGTCGCCGGACTCGACGACCTCGACGGCGACGGCGTCGACGACTTCGCCGGCGGCGCGCCCGCCGGTCAGACCGGGCGCGCGGGGAGCGTGACCGTGTTCTCAGGCGCGTCCGGCGCCGCGCTCTGGACCGCCGACGGCGAAACCGCCGGCGACAGCTTCGGCTGGGTCGTCTCCCGCGCGGGCGACGTGAACGGCGACGGCGTCGGCGACGTCGCCGTCTGCGCTCCGGGCTTCGACGCTCCGTCCGCGAACGACGTCGGCCGCGCGTACGTCCTCTCTGGCGTCGACGGCGCGCAGCTGCGCACGTTCACCGGCACGACCCCCATCTCGTTCTTCGGCGCGAGCTGCGGCGCCGCGGGAGACACCAACGGCGACGGCGTCGAGGATCTCGTCGTCTGCACCCTGCGCGGCGGCGCGAACGGGCGCGGTGAGGCCACGCTCTTCTCGGGCGCGGACGGGTCCGAGCTCTGGCGCGTCTCGGCGCCGAACGGCTCGACCCAGTACGGCAACTACTTCAGCGGCCTCGCGGGCGACACGAACGCGGACGGCGTCGGCGACGTCTACGTCATCGACTACCAGAACCAGGCGCAGCGCGGCCGCCTCTTCGTCTACTCCGGCGTCGACGGAGCCCTCCTCCACTCGATCCGCGGCCCGCTCGGCAGCCGCTGGATCTTCGGCCGCGTCAAGATCGGCGACCTCGACGGCGACGGGCACGACGACCTGATGACGTGCAGCAGCCTCAACGACGTCGGCGGGATCGACGCAGGCGCGATCTACTTCCACTCCGGCGCGACGGGCACGAGCCTCGGGCGCTTCACCTCCGACACGGCGGGGCGCAACATGGGGAGCGACTGCGCTTCCGTCGGAGACGTCGACGGCGACGGCACCGAGGACGTCTTCGTGGGCGTCGGCGCGATCACGCCCGGTGTCGGCGGCGCGTTCGTCCTCCCGACCGGTACGGCGCCGCCGGTCCTCCACTGCGAGGGCACCGTCAACTCGACCGGGGACGCGGGCGAGATCGGCTACAGCGGCAGCCTCGAGCTCAGCACGTCGACGTTTGCTTTCTCGGTGCAGGGCCTGCCCGCGTCCCAGCTCACCGTCGTCTTCGGCGGCGCGGACACCGCGTCGACGCCGCTCGGGGACGGAACGCTCTGCATCGGCGGCGCGCTCGCGCGCGTTGCGACCCTCACCACGAACGGCTCCGGGACGGGGCTCGCGACGCCCCTGCTTCCGACCAGCGGGCCCGCGAGCATCTTCGCCGGCGCCCACTGGTACGCGCAGGCGTGGTACCGCGATCCGGCCGCCGGCGGGTTCGGCGCGAACCTCACGTCCGCGATGCGCATCCGATTCCGCTAGCGGCCGCGTCCCGATGCGGACCAGCACACAGGACACGTACGCGATTGCGGCGGCTCCGGCGACGCGCCAGGGCCGCCGCGCTGGAACACTGACGCGATGACGTCGATCGAGGACGCCGTGACGCCCGCGCCGACGGGCCCCGACGCGCGGCGCGCGAACGTTGCGCGTCGCTGGGCGCTCCTCGCATTCGCGTGGACCCTGCCCGGCGCCCTGCAGCTCGTGCAGGAAGCGACCTACGGGCGCGCGTACGGCCTCGAAGGACTCGCGCACTGGCGCGCTCTCCCGCTGTATCTCACGGCGTGGCTGCCCTGGATCCCGCTGACCGCCGTCGTCGTCCGCGCGACGCGTCGGCTGTCGCCGCGCCGCATCGGCTGGGCGCGTTCCGCGCTCGGACACGCTGCGCTCGCGACCGCCGCAGGCGGCCTCCACCTGGTCGCGGTCGGGTGGATCCGGATGAGCTTCCCACCCGACCACTGGCCCCCGGCGTGGGTCCCCGCGTCGATGGGCGCGTGGCTCAAGCAGTCCTTCTGGAGCTTCCAGCTCCAGGCCGAGTTCCTCGCCTACCTGCTCGTCGTCGCGGCGACGCTCGCATTCGACCACGACCGCGGCGTGCAGGCCGAGCGCGCGCGCGCGCTCGAGCTCGAGGCGCGTCTGCACCAGGCTCAGCTCTCGGCGCTCCGGAACCAGCTCCGCCCCCACTTCCTCTTCAATGCGCTGAACTCGGCCGTCGTCCTCGCCGAGCAGGACGGCGCCGCGGCCGCGACGATGCTCCGGCGCATCAGCACGCTGCTGCGGACGTCGTTGGAGCGCGAGGGCGAGGAGTCGGTCTGCCTCGCCGACGAGCTCGAGCTCGCAAGGCACTACCTCGGGATCGAGTCCGTGCGCTTCGCCGACCGACTCTCGACGTCGTTCGCCGTCGACCCCGAAGCGCTCGACCTCGAGGTGCCCGCGTGGATCCTCCAGCCGCTCGTCGAGAACGCGGTCCGGCACGGCGTCGCGCCGCTGGCCCGCCGCGGGCACGTGCGCGTGGGCGCTGCGCTCGATGGGGATGAGCTGCGCCTGACCGTCGAGGATGACGGCGTCGGCGTCGCCGGGGCCGACGGCGGCTCCGCAGCGGGCGTCGGTCTCGGGCTGCGCGGTACGCGCGAGCGCCTGCGCGCCGCGTTCGGGGAGCGCGGCCGCCTCGACGTCGAAGCGCTCGACGCGGGCGGCACCCGCGTCTCGGTCGCACTGCCGGCGGTGGAACGAGCCGCGGGGACGGAGCGGGATGCCTGAGCCGCTCCAGGTCCTGATCGTCGACGACGAGCCCCTCGCGCGCGCGGGTCTCCGACGGATCGTTGAGGGCCTCGAGGGCTACGCGGTCGCCGGCGAGTGCGGCGATGGCCGCAGCGCGCTGGCCGCGATCGAGGAGCGCCGCCCGGCCGTCGTGCTGCTCGACATCGAGATGCCCGAGCTCGACGCGTTCGGTGTGCTCGGCGGCGTGCGGGACGAGGACGCGCCCGCCGTCGTCCTCGTGACGGCCCACGCGGACCGCGGCCTGGACGCCTTCGACGCCGGCGCCGTCGACTACGTCCTGAAACCGGTCGACCCCGAGCGGCTCCGGACGGCGCTCGGACGCGCGACGCGCGTCCTCGGTCGCACCACAGCGGGCAGCGCGCGGCCCGCCGCCCTCGACCGCATCGTGTCGAAGATCGGCGGAGTCCAGCGCGTCGTCGACGTCGCCGACGTCCAGTGGATCGAGGCCGCGGGCACCTACGTCCGTCTGCACCTGGCCTCGGGGCCGGTGCTGCACCGAACGAGCCTGGCGCGGATCGTCGAGGGCTTGGACCCGACGCGCTTCGTGCGCGTCCACCGCTCGGCGGTGGTTGCGGTGCGCGAGGTGCGAGAGCTCACCCCCGCCGGCCACGGCGACGCGGAGATCACGCTCCGCTCGGGGGAGCGACTCTCCGTCAGCCGACGTCACCGGGCGGCCCTGGCGCGCGCGCTCGGATCCCGCTGAAGCGGGCCAGGTTCGCTTCCGAACGCTGAAGAGTGCGAAGGCGCGCGCTCACCGCGGGCCGCGGAAGGGGGAGCCGCAGGGCCTCCCTTCGGCTCGAGGGGGAGGCGGAGCGGCACGCGTACGGGGAGCGGCACGCGTACGGAGATCGTTGGACCCTTTGTGATCGGTCCGCGTTTTGCACGCGCGTTCGCCCCCGGCCCTCCGGACCCTGTCCACCCACCCGACTGCCATGCAACTCTGCCCGCTCACGCGCCCGTCGCTCGCCGCCTTCACTCTCCTCCCCGCCGTCATCGCATCGCCTGCACTGGCCCAGTCCGCGGACGCGTTCGTGGTCTGCACCGGCGACGTCGTCTCCGTGCTGGGTTCGGGCCTCACGACCGGGCCGCTCGCGGGTGCAGCAGCGGGCGACGCGTTCCACTTCGTCCTGTCCCTCGAGGCGCTGAGCCCGCCCGCTGGCCAGGGCGAGGCCCTCTACGCCATCAGCCGCGGCATCGGCCGGGTCGAGCTCGGCTCGCGCACGTCGAACGTCGCGGCCCCGCCGTTCTCGATCGAGGTCCTCGTCGGCAACGACGTGAACTTCCCGGGCTTCCCGACGACCGACTACTTCTTCGCGAACACTGCTCTTCCGTCCGGCGGATCGGTCCAGGTGCTCCTCGAGGACGCGATCGGCAGCATGTTCGACTCGAACGACCTCACGCAGCTCGTGGGCGGCTACGCGGCGACCGGAGGCAGCTACGCACGTGTGCTGGAACCGTCCGGGACCGACGGAGTGGACATCGACCTCCTCTTCGTCGACGTGGAGCCGAGCGGTCCGGTCGGCAGCAGCTTCTGCACGCCGCCGGCCGCGAACTCGACCGGAGCCCTCGGGCGTCTGACCGCGATCGGGAGCGACCGCGCGGACGTCGGAGTGCTCGAGCTCGTCGCGGGCGACCTTCCGAGCGGCCAGTTCTCGCTCTTCCTCGCGTCGGCCCAGCAGTCGGCGCCGACGGCGCTCGTGGGCTCGGTCGGGACGCTCTGCCTGGCGACGCCGGGTCGATACGTCTCGAGCCTCGGACCGGTCGACGGGCTGGGCTCTGCCAGGCTCCGCGTGGATCTGGACGCGCTCCCGACGCCGTCGGGTCCGGTCCAGGCGAACCCCGGTGAGACGTGGTCGTTCCAGTGCTGGCACCGGGACGTCGGCGTGGGCGGGGCGACCAGCAACCTGACGGAGGGGCGCTCCGTCCTGCTGCGCTGATCGGGGAGCGGGAGCGCCGAATCGGCGTCCTCCGCCCAAGAACCGGTTTTTCCCGGGGGGTCCGCGGCCTCCGCGACAATGGGGGTCGATGGAGGCCCCCCAGCCCGATCCCGCCGCGCCCGAGGCGCTCGACGACGCCGCGCTGGACCGGTGGATCGACGAATTCCGCGGGCCGCTGATCGGGCTCGTGGCGTCCTGGACGCGCGACTGGGGCGAGGCGCACGAGGTCGCCGCGGACACGTTCGCGGAGGCCTGGGTCGGGCGCGCGCGCTTCGAAGGCGACCCCGAGGACGTGGGCGCAGCGGGCGCGTGGCTGCGTGGGATCGCGTTCCGGCTGCACAGCGCCCGCTCCAGAACGCGCGGACGGCTCCGGCTCGTCGGCGGCGACCCGCGCCCCGCCGGACTCGAGCCCGCCGCGCCCGAGCCCGCGGTCCCAGACCCGCGGATGGAAGCGATGCGCGCGGCCTTCGCGTCGCTCAAGGACCTCCACCAGACCGTGCTCCGCATGCACTACCTCGAGCAGTCGTCGACGCGCAAGGTCGCCGCGCTGCTCGGGCGGACGGAGAAGTCGGTCGAGCACCTCCTGCGGCGCGCGCGGCGCGCCCTCCAAGAAGAGACGAACCGCGAGCTCGCCCGGCGCGGCGAGGGAGTGACCCCATGACCCCGTCCGACGAAGCACCGCTGGCGAGCGAGGACGAGCTCCGCGAGCTCTTCCGTCGGCGCCGCCCCGACCCCGACGCGTTCCGCGCGTCGATCGAGGAGCGCGTGCGAGCCGCGCGCGCGGACGACGGCGCAAAGGCGAACGGTTCACGCTGGAAGAGCGCGGCCGCGGGCGTCCCGCTGGTGATCCACGCCGGTGCGAAGGCCGGCGGACTGAAGGGCCTGCCGGCGATCCTGCTCTGGCCCGCGGCGCTCGTCGCCGCAGCCGTCGGTGTGTTCGCGTTCGGTGCCCGCACCGTCCGGGACAGCGCGGCGGCCGCAGAGGTGGAATCCCAGGGCGGAAGGAGACGGCGCTCGACCGCGCCGGGCCGGAGCTCGTCCGCGCTCGACAAGGGCCTGGGCCGAGAGTCTGCGATCGTCTGGCTCGTCTTCCTCGGCCTGACGCTTCTCGGGCCGTCGCGCTTCGGGCCGGACCTTACGATCCTCTTCCTGCTCACGACGATGCTCTCGGTGAGCTACGGGGTCCGAAGGCTCGCCCGGACCGGCGCACTCTTCCGCAGCCACGTCGCGCGCGTGGTCTACGTGCTGATGGGGCTACCGATGTTCCAGCTGCTCGTGCAGGGACAGAGCTTCGGACTGACGGTGCCGGCGTCGGACCTCGGCCTCGGGCCGAGCGTGGCCGTACTCGTCGCGGGCGCGGTCGTCGTCCAGTGGCTCGCGCGCACTCCGCTGGCGTGGGGCGTCGTGCTGCTGTTCGTCTTCAGCTTCGGATTCCTGAACACCGCCGGGGTGACGCATTCGTCGGCGAGCGGAGTCCGATCGACCCTCGACGACGTGCGGCTCGACCCGGAGGATCTCTCCGGCTGGGACGGCGCTGCAGCGGGGCACCGCGCGCTTCGGGCCGTCGGAGCCGAGACGCCCGACTTCACGTCCGTCGCGGCGGCTCTCCGCGATGCGCTCGAGCGCGGCGCCGACGTCCACCCAGCGGTGTGGACCGCCGCGTTCGACATGGAGCTCCTCGGCGCGGAAGAGATCGCCCGTCTCGCCGCGGCGTCGTCGATCGCACCGCCGACCGAGCGCGAGATCGAGCGCGGCCTGGTCGTCAATCCGACCCACTACTACCTGTTCCGGCTCTTGACGCTGCTCGAGGCCGAGACGCTGACGGGAGCCCAGCGCGCCGCCCTCGTCGACACGTACGCATCGAAGTGGCCCGAGCCGGGTATCCACGACCCGCTGACCCGCGCGCGCTTCGTGGTCCGCGCGCTGGACGCGCTGGGCGAGTCGGAGCGCGCGGACGCGCGGCGGACCGCCGTCCACGACCTCCTCGTGGAGCACTGGATGCCAGCGTCGCGCGCCAAGGTGCTCGGCCAGGCGGGCGGCTTCACCTCCAACCCCGTGAAGTTCAGGACGTCGTTCGAGGACACGACCCTCGCTGCGGTCGAGCTGATGGCCCGCTTCGGCGTCCCGGAGGGCATCGAACTGCGCCAGGTCCGGTCCTTCCTGCGAGGCAATGCGCGCGCTTTCCCTGCGGTGTTCGAGTTCCATCCGTACCTCCACCTCGAAGCCCGCGCGGGCCTCCTGCGTCTGCGCGAGGAGATCGGTCTCCCGAAGCGGAGCCTCGCCGGCGCGCTCGTCCAAGAGCGGTTCTTCCTGACGATGCTGCTCTGCGCGGCGCTCGCGGTGTTCGCGGTCGCATCGGCGCCGCGCGACGAGGGCGGCGGCGGGGTCGGAGCGCAGCCCTGAGGCCCACGAGCGTCCCCCCCTTGCGGGATCGACGGATCGCTCCGATGCTCCGGGAATGATCAAGCTCGCCGCATCGATTGGACCTCTCGTGCTCGCGGCCTGCGCCGCAGCCCCCCCGCAGGACGGTACGCCCGCAGGCGCCGCGGAGCCTGGCTCGGCTCCGAGCACGCATCCCCACGAGGTCCGCGGAGTCGCCGTGGATCCGACGGGCGTCGACGCACGCGTCCGGGTTGCGCTCGTCAACTCGGGCGGGTCGACCTCGATGAACTACGGCGGCGGTCCCTTCGCGATCGACAGCCACTCCTCGGAGACGTACACGCTCGTCGCCAGCACCGAGGACGGCCGCATCGATTGGATCGAAGACGTGGCCGCGGGCTCCGAGGGCCACGCGTTGTCGCCCACGGCCCAGGGCGGCTTCCTGACCGTCGGGGTCGAAGGCCGCGACTCGCTGCGCGTGGGAATCGGTCAGGGGGACACGCGCACCGCCGACAAGACCGTGCGCGGTCCGGACGGGTCGCGCTTCGTCGTGCCCCTGGGCGAGGTGTGGGTCGAGGCCTACGCCTGGGAGGACGGGAAGCGCCGCATCTTCGACCGCATCACCCTGTCCGTCGAACCGAAGGCCGAGCTGGTCTGGCGCGTAGACGCGGGCACCGCGATGAGCTTCAGCCTGGAGTGAAGTAGAGGGTGCGTTCGCGAACGACCGCGGCGGGCCCCCTTCGAAGAGAGGGAGCCCGCCGCGTTTCTTCAGGGGGCGCTTCGGCCGTACTCAGGGCACGAACGTGATCTGCACGCCCGTCGTGAAGTTGGCGGTCCGGCCGGCGTCGTCGAAGTCACGGTGCCAGGCCTGGAAACTCCATGACTCACCCGCCACCACCGCGACGGATCCCGCCTCCGAGGGGATCGATTGCAGGTCGATCTGCCGCACGAGATCCAAGCCGTTCGCCACCCAGACCTCGCCGACGTGATGGTACTGTCCGATCGCGAGGTCAAGACACAGGACGCCGTTGGCCACGGGTGTCGGCGGCGTCTGGGTGAGCGACGCGAGGAAGACCCCGTACGAGAACGGCGAGACGTTCCTCGCCCGGAATTCGACGTCGTTGGCCGCGACGGACGTGCTCCCCCAGGCGTCCAGAGTCCCGATGGCGCCGGTGCCATTGGGCGTGGCCGACTCGCAGAAAGGCGTCCCGAGGCGTGGACCGATCTTCAGGGTGTACTCGTTGCACATGGCCCGCATGAACATGTCGACCTCGATGATGAGGTCCTGCGCGGCGCCGGTGTCGTTGGTGTAGACGAGCGTCTCGTCGTCCGTAGCCGTGAACCCGCTCGCTAGCACGTCCGAGAACTGCCAGCCGCCCGGTGCGTTGGTGTCGCAAGCAGTGAGCGGATCCCAGAGGAAGAGATCTATATCGCCGTCACTGGTGTCGAACTCGATCTCGACCGCGAGTGTCTCACCGTCGGCGACGGTCACGGCGTAGTAGTCGTTGTCGAGCTCCTCGACGTTGAGCCCGGGGTAGGTCCCGTACCCGAGCGGGGTGGCATTTGCGCACCCGTTGTTGGGTTCGAGGAAGTCGGGGGCTCCTGCACAGGTGCCGACGCCCGGACGCTCACGGACCGTGAACGTGCCAGTGCCCGTTGAGAACGCACCGAATGACACGCGCGTTCCGACCTGGAAGTGATACGTCGTGCCCGGGGCCACCGCGATCTCGAGTCTGCTCGTATCAGAGCCGCAGGCACCGGAGTCGTCGTCGCAGAGGAGACGCGTGAGGTTGGCGCAGTCACTGCCCCGCCAAGCAGCGATCTCGGAGTTGAAGTTCAGGTCGCACGTACTGATCTCGACCGTGCCCCACGCGGTCGGGGTCCAGCGAAACCAGACGTCGTTCCCGATGCTCACGTCGCCCGGGTTCGCGGTACTGCACCCCTGGATGGGACTGTCCGTTGCCGGGGCTCCGGTGTCGACAGCCGAGCCGAGGTCGAAGTCAATGATCACGGTACCGGACCCGAGATCCGTGGCGTTCACGCAGTCGTCGGCCTGGGCGAGGGCCGGTGCGGCCGTGGCGAGCGTAAGTAGGATCGAGTGAGTGACCCGCATGGGAAGAGCTCCTGACTTTGGAGGGAAGGTCGATGTCGTGGAACAGAGGCGAGCGAAGCGCCTGCCGCAGGGGCGCGGCAAAGGAAATCAGAGGTCGAGGGAGACGGAGCTGCTCGGCGAGAACGCGGCGGATCCCGACGTGCGCCGGGGCCCCACCGCGCGACCTGGAGCCGCTCTTCGTCGGGCCTAGGGCACGAATGTGATCTCCACGCCCGTCGTGAAATTCGCGCTCGGACCGGCCGGGTTGGCGTCCCGGTGCCAGGCCTGGAAGCTGCGCGATTCACCCGCCATCGCGGCCACCGGACCGGTCGGCGACGGGATCGAGGCGAGGTCGATCTGGAGCGAGGCCGTTCCGTCGGCGGCGGCCTGCCAGACGTCGCCCTCGTGCTGGTAGCGCCCGATGAGGAGACCGAGGCACAGGAAGCCGTCCGCGACCGGCGTCGGCGGCGTCTGGGTCAGCGACGTCAGGAAGATGCCGAACTTACCCGGCGGAACGCTGGAAACGGAGAGCAGGACGTCGTTCGCGGCGACCGAGGTGCTGCCCGCTGCGGCCATCAGGCCCGGCGATCCCGTGCTGTTCGGGTTGCCGGTGTCGCAGAAGGGCGTCCCGATCGGATCCGGCCCGGAGTCCGCGCCGCTGATCGTGAGCGTGTACTCGTTGCAGCCACCGGTCGTAAACATGTCGACCTCGATGATGAGATCCTGCGCAGCGCCGGTGTTGTTCGTGTAGTCGACCGACTCGTCGTCGCTGGCCGAGAATCCGACGGCGAGCGCGCCCGAAGCGGTCCCTGCCCCAGCGACGTTGGTGTCGCACGCGACGAGCGGGTCCCAGATGTACAGGTCCACGTCCCCGTCGGCGTCGACGAAGGTGAGGTCCGCGGCAAGGGTCGCGCCGTCCGCGACCGTCACCGCGTAGTAGTCGTTGTCGGACTCTTCGACGTTGAGTCCGGTGTAGACGCCGTCGCCGAGCGGTACCGCGTCCGCGCACCCGGTGTTCGGCTCAAAAATGTCGGGGCCGCCGGCGCACGGACCGCCCGCGAACGCCTCGCTCACCGAGAGAAGCCCGGCGCCGAAGGCGTCCCCGTCCACGTTGTTCCAGTGCCCGAGCTGTACGAGGTAGGTCGTTCCCGCCGTCACGGAGACCGCGAGGAAACTCGTGTTCTCGGAGCAATCGGGCGAGTCGTCGTTGCAGCCGAGCGGTGTTGACGCAGCGCAGTCGCCGCCCTCCCACACGGCGATCTCGGTGTCGAGCGTCGAGGCGTCGCAGGTGCTGAACTCAGCGGTCCCCGTGAAGTCGGACGTCCAGCGGAACCAGACGTCGTCCGAGAGGCTGCCGCACTGCTGCTCCGCGCTGGTCGTCGCGGGCGCGCCGGTGTCGACCGCGAGGCTCGTGTCGAAGGCGATGCTGACCGGGCCGGTGCCGAGGTCGGTCGCACCGGCACAGTCGTCGGTCTGGGCGAGGGCGGGCGCGGCCGTCGCAAGCGCGACGAAGATCGGACGGGCGATCCCCATGGGAGTGCTCCTGTTGTCGAGGGAAGGGGGCGAGCGAAACGCCGACAGCCGGTCCGAAACCCACGGAGCGGCGTACGGCAGGCGATGGGCCCACGATACCTGGCGCGCGCGATTCCGCCCTGGGCGCACGCCGCCCGGACCCTCGGCGGGAACGAGCGGCGCCGGGCCCCTCGCCCTCGCACCCGCCTGGAGCGGCGTGCCGCGGCGCCGAGGGCGCCCCACGGCTCCTAAAGAGAAAATTCCTATGCCCTGTGGGATCCGGAAACACGGACTCGTGCCGCACCGATCCAGTCGCGCCTGGACACTCGGGCAAGCTCTCCTTCGAATCATCGGCGCGACGCCCCGCGCCGCCCCGGACGCCAACCTTCCCGCACGACGATGGACCTGCAGCCCACCGAGTCCCTCAGCGACAGAGCTCCCGCCGAGCCCCGGACCGCCCCGACCGACCCCGTCGCCGCGCTCGCCAGCGAAGCGCTCCGGCACCGGGCCGTGCGGCACCCGTTCCTGCAGTCGTTCGGGAGCGGCGCGTTCGGGCGCAGGACCGAAGAGGTCGCCCGCACCTACGCGCGCTGGTACGACGGCTACTCGCGCTGGTTCCCCCGGTACCTGAAAGCGGTCATCGAGCGACTGGACGAGCCCGCCCACCGCGAGCTGCTCGCGGAGAACCTCGCCGAGGAACAGGGAAGCCTCTGTCCGGACGAGCACGCGACCCTCGTCGGCCTCGGGATCGACCCGGCCACCGTCGACGGTGTCCCCCACCCCGAGCTGTTCGCGCGCTTCCGGCGCGCACTCGATCTCTCCGACCGCGAGATGGTCGACGTGCCCGCAGCCACGATCGAGTGGCGGTCCACGTTCCTCGGCATGCTCCGCGCGGGCTCCGCCGCATACGGAGTCGGAGCGCTGGGCCTCGGCACCGAGACGATCGTGTCCGAGATCTACCCGTACGTCCTGGACGGCCTCGCGCACGTGGATGCCCTCACGCGCGAGGACGTCGTCTTCTTCGAGCTGCACTGCCACGTCGACGACCAGCACCAGGAGGACCTCCTCCAGATCGCGCGTGAACTCGCGGCGCAACCGGACGGGATCGCGGACCTGCGCCGCGGGATGGTCGACGCGCTCGAGGCGCGCGCGCGCTTCTGGGACGTGCTGCACGCATCCTCGATCGAGCGTCCGGAGGTGCAGGCGTGACCGACGCAGCCGAGCCCGAAACCACCGAGGCGATCTACGACCGGGCGGCGGCGCGGTGGGAGCGCAACGCGCCCGTGCTGCTGTCGGACTTCACGGCGCGGCCGTTCCTCCTCGACTGGTGCGAGCCCGAGTACGCGCGTGTCCTCGACCTGGGGTGCGGCGAGGGCTACGTCGCGCGCCAGCTCGGCGAGCGCGGCGCACGCAGCGTCCACGGCATCGACGTCTCGGCCGAGATGGTCGAACGCGCAAAGTCCCAGGCGCCCGACCATCGCTTCCACTTCGAATCGCGCGACGCGACCGACCTCTCGCACCTCCCCGAGAACGGCTTCGACCTGGCGGTCGCCGTCTTCATGTTCAACTACATGGACACCGCTGCGATGACGCGCGTCATGGAGGAGGTCGTGCGCGTCGTCGAGCCGGGCGGCCGGTTCGTGTTCTCGGTCCCCCACCCGTCGCTGCCGTTCGTGCGCGTCGAGGAGCGCCCCTTCTACTTCTCCCCGAAGAACAACGGCTACTTCGGCGGCCGCGACGTGCAGTTCGAGGGGGAGATCTGGCGCCGCGACGGCGAGTCCGTGCGCGTCCGCTGCGTGCACAAGACGCTCGACGACTACTTCCGGGCGCTGCGCGCCGCGGGCTTCCAGAAGCTGCCGGACGTGCACGAGCTGCACGTCACGGATGAGCACGTCGCGTTCGATCCCGACTTCTTCGGTCCCCTCGTCGAGACTCCGCTCCACCTGGCGTTCCGCCTCGAGGTGTAGCGGTGAGCGGCACCCGGTCGACCTACACCGAGGCCCCGCCGCTCCCCGCCCCCGACGCGTGCCTCGAGGAACTCCTCGAGCTCGTAGCGCGGACGCCGGGGCTCGCCCGCGAACCGGAAGGACTGCTGGAGCTCCGCGCGGAGCTGCCGGAGACGGCTCGCTTCTCGCGCGCGCTGCGCCGTCGCGTCGAAGGCGACGACGGCTTCGTGCGCATCGCATTCGAGGGCCTGCCGAGCGCCTACCACCGCCTTGCGTTCGCGGCGGTAGGCGCCCTCTACGCCGCACCGATCCTGCGCTACGGACTCTTGTACGAGGTCGCGGACCGGGGCGAGTCGTACCTCGAGAAGGCGATCCCGGTCAGCATGACGCGCGCGACGACGGGCATGCACACCGACAGCAGCGCGTTCGACTGCGTGCCGGGGACCGTGGCGCTCCTGTGCGAGCGGCCGAGCGACACCGGCGGCGAGTCCCGCGTCGTCGACGCGCGGGCCGCGTGCGATGCGCTCCGCGAGGAGTCGCCCGAGCACTTCGCGCGGCTCCAGCGCCCGTTCGTGCGCGACGTCGTCACTCCGGGGCTCGACAAGGGCCTCGACTCGCTGCGGCGCAACCGGTTCCCGGTCGTGCGCACCGAGCCGGAGTTCGAGTTCCGGTACATGCGCTACTGGATCGAGAAGGGTGCGGGCCGCCTCGGGCGCGCGCTCGAGCCCGAAGATCTTGCCGCGTTCGACGCTCTGGACCGCGTGCTGGACCGCGACGACTTCGCGACGACCTTCCGCCTCCTCGAGGGCGAGGCGGTCTTCGTCGACAACCGACGGTGCGCGCACGGACGCAACGCGTACGAGGTCGACGACGGGGCGCCGATCGGTCGTCGACTCTGGCGGATGTGGCTGGACGAGCGCTCGCCGCTCGCACCGGCGCGCCCGACCGCGCTCCGCGCGCTGTCGGGCTGACGCGCTCGGCGTCAGTCCCGCGCCGCCTGGGCCTCGAGCGTCGTCGACCACGCGCCGTCGCGCACGAGCGAGTCGTCCTCGACGTCGGCCTCGAGCAGGCGCCCGAGATCGAGCGTGCGCGAGCGCGCCACGCGTGTTGTCCGGCCTGCGTCGCCGTACGCCTCGAACAGCATCGCCTGCGTCTCGTCCTCGTGCCTCCGGAAGCGGCGCACGGCGCGCTCTGCGCGGTACGGGTGGAACCCGAGCTCCTCCAGCGCCGCGCGCCCGAGCGCGAGCCCGCCGCCGTTGACGTCGCAGACCGTTCGATCGACACCGGCGCCGCGGAGCGCGTGCGCGTGCCGCGTGTCGTACGCGCGGCTGACGATGCGGATCTTCGGGAAGTGACGACGCACGGACTCGACGATCTCGAGCGAGCGCGCGGGCTCCGACGTCGCGACGACGAGCACCTCGACGTGCTCGGCGCCCGCGGACTCCAGGAGCTCCGCGCGCGTCGCGTCCCCGAAGTACACCGGCAGCCCGTGGTCGCGGAGGACGGAGACGACGCTCGGGTCGAGGTCGAGAACCGTCACGTCGAAGCCGTTTGCCATGAGCAGGCGCCCGGCGGTCTGGCCGTAGCGCCGGAACCCGGCGACGAGGACCGGTGCGCGGCGTCCGGCGGGCGGCGCCTCCGCCTCGCCCATGCACTCGTTCTCGACCCGCGCGAGGCGCGGCTGCAGCACGCGGTCGTCGAAGACGAGCGCGAGCGGCGTCAGCGCCATCGAGAGCGCGATCACGACGACGAGCAGCTGCCCCGTCTCCCCAGCGAAGATCCCGAGCGACAGCGACGTCGCGACGAGCACGAAGCCGAACTCGCCCGCCTGCGCGAGGATCAGGGAGAGCGTCGCGCGCGCCGGCGCACGGACACCCCACGCGAGGCCGAGCCCCTGGAGCACCAGCGCCTTGAGGGCCATCAGCCCGAGCACGAGGCCGACGATGGCGAGCGGCATGTCGGCGACGAGGCCGAAGTCGATGCTCGCGCCGACGGTGATGAAGAAGAGACCGAGCAGCAGCCCCTTGAACGGCTCGAGGTCGCCCTCGAGCTCGTGCCGGTACTCGGAGTCCGCGAGCACGACGCCCGCAAGGAACGTCCCCAGCGCGGGCGAGAGCCCGACCAGCCCCATCGCCAGGCTGATCCCGACGACGATGAGGAGCGCTGCGGCGACGAAGAGCTCGCGCAGGTGTGTCGCCGCGATCACGCGCAGCATCGGCCCGATGAGCAGCTTGCCGCCGGCGATCACCAGCGCAATCGCGCCGAGGACCGCGAGCGCCTGCTGGTACGCGGGCAGCCCCGAGATCGCGCTCTCCGCAGCGGCCTCGGCGCCGTCGCCGGACGCCGTCGCGAGCAGCGGCAGGAGCGCGAGGATCGGAATGACGGCGATGTCCTGGAACAGCAGGACGGCGAACGAGCGGCGGCCGGCGGGCGCGTCGCTCAGGCCCTTCTCGGCGAGCGACTGCAGCGCGATCGCCGTGGACGAGAGCGCGAGGATCAGCCCGACCGCGACCGCCTCGCGCCACGCGAGCCCGAGGGCCGTCGCGATCCCGAAGACGAGGCCCGCGGTGACCGCGACCTGCAGACCGCCGAGGCCGAGCACGTCCTTGCGCATCGTCCACAGGACGCGCGGCTGCAGCTCGAGGCCGATCAGGAACAGCATCACGACGACGCCGAACTCGGCGAAGCCCATGACCTGGGCCGCGTCGCCGACCAGGTCGAGCGCGGCGGGCCCGATCAGGACCCCGGCGACGAGGTAGCCGAGCACCGAGCCGAGCCCGAGGCGCTTGGCCACGGGCACCATCAGCACCGCGGCCGCGAGATACACGAACGCGGACTGCAGGGCGCCCGCGGCACCTCCTCCGGCGACGACGGCGGCGATCATCGTGCCACCCCGCTGCGTCCGCCGGCCGAGGGCTCCCAGTCCTCGAGCCGCGCCAGGTCGGTCGCCGGGTCGGCGACGCGCGCGACGGCGGCGCGGAGGCGATCGGCGTGCGCGGCGATCCCCGCGGCGTCGAGGCGGTGCGAGCCGTGGACGACGAACGGCGGGAGGTAGCGCATGCCGCACAGCCCCGCCGTCTGCTGGAACGGCCTGAGGAACTCTTCCATCGTGAAGCAGTTGTGCCCGCCGGCGCAGTACGCCTCGGCGACGCCTCCGGTCGTCGTGACCGTCCAGAGGGCCTTGCCCGCGAGCGCGGTGCCGCCATCGCCGTACGCGAACCCGTGCTCGAGCACGAGGTCCTGCCACTCCTTGAGCAGCGCGGGGCTCGAGTACCAGAAGAACGGGTGCTGGAAGACGATGACGTCCGCCTCGACGAGCTGCGCCTGCTCGAGCGGTACGTCGACGTTGAAGTCGGGGTAGCGGGCGTAGAGGTCGACGTGGGTCACGCCGTCCATGCCCTTCACCGCCTCTGCGAGCGGGCGGTTCACGCGCGAGCGGTCGAGCGCGGGGTGGGCGAACAGGTGCAGGATTCGGCGCGGCATCGTGTGTGTCCGGGCTCTTCGTGCGGCGGCGGGCCGTGGGTTCAGCGAGGCGTCGGCTCTGCGGCCTGTGGGGCCGGATCGACGAACGTTCCATCCCGTCGGCCGACGTCCGCTTCGGCGGCGAGGACACCGAACGCGGTCCAGCCCTGTCGCTCGATCAGCGCGTCGAGCAGGCCGTTCCCGGCCGCGACGTCCCCGTTCGTGATCAGGTGCCGCGCGAGGCCGTAGTCCAGCGCCGCGCTACGGTCGTCGCGCGCGAGGAACTCGCCCGCGGTCCGCTCTCCCCGGTAGAGCTGCACCAGCTCGTGGTACGCGAAGTTCTCGATCACGTCCGCGGGATCGATCGGCGTCAGCAGCACGCGCAGGGCCTCGTCCGTGCGGCCCGCTCGCACGAGACTCGTGTGGAGCCAGTGGAGCGCCGCCACGCGGGAGTCGTCGTTGCGCGACCAGATCTCGAGGCACCCCTTCCAGAGCTCCGCCGCTCGATCGAACTCGCCGAGGACGTAGTGCGCGAGCGCGAGGTGGTAGTCGATGTTGCCGTGCGTCGTGCTGCGCGGCTCGCCGGTCGGCCCCGGCGCACCGTCGGGCTCCAGGCGGTTCGGCCGGGCGGCGGCCAGCCCCTTGGCGTCGGTGAGGATCTCGACCGCGGCCGCAGGCTGCCGCAGCGTCAGAAGCCGGTGACCGAGATGCCGCCGCAGCCGGTGGCTCTCGGGGTACGTCTCGAGCGCGCCCGCGTACCACTTCACCGCGTCGGGAAAGAGGCCCTTGTAGGCGAGCCGACGCCCGACCCAGATCGCGGTCTGTTCCGTCGGATCGAGCTGCCAGTGCGCGTACGCCGCGTCGATCTCGGCCTGGAGCCACGCGCCGGGCAGGTCCCCGGGCACGGGCGCGGCCAGCGGCACGCCGACCAGCGACAGGGCAACCGGCGGGGCCGGGCGGGAGGCGCAGCCCCCCGCGAGCGGCGCGGCGGCGAGGAGCGCGAGGAGCGCCGCGTCGAGGAACTTCATGCGGGGAGCGTAGCAGGCCGCCTTCGGAGGACACTTGGTAGGCTCGCGCGCCCATGCGGACCGGATCTCCCGAGCAGGACGCCTGGCACGAGGCGGGCCACGCGATCGTTGCCCACGCGCTCGGCGGCCGGGTCGTCGAGCTCACGCTCGAAGCGGACGACGAGCGCTTCGAGGGCCGCGCAACCGTCGAGTGGCCGGCGGCTCCGCGGCGCGACGCGGCGGCGCGCAGCGGGCGCGTTGCGCTCGCCGGCCCCATCGCCGAGATGGAACAGTACGGCGACGAGGCTCCGCACGAGCCCGCGCAGCTTCGCGCCTGGGAGGCGGACTGGGACGAGGTCGAGCGCTGCGCGGAGGTCGTGTGCCCCGACCCCGACGAGCGCTCCGCGTGGATCGAGCGCTGGTTCCGCGAAGTCGCGGAGCTGGTCCGGGATCCGGACGTGAACGAGCGCATCGCGCGCGTCGCGGACGCGCTCGACGCGCACGGGACGCTGGACGAGACGCTGTTCGAGGACTGCCTCTGACCGGTCCGCGGCACCGGAGCGAGACACGCTGGTGCAGGCGCCGTGATGCTCGCGCCGGATCGATCGGAGACGCGATCGGGAGGATCGCCGCCGCCGATTCAGCTCGCGCGTCGTGCGCCCGATAGAGCCCGCCGGGAAGCGGCGAGGCGCGCGCGTCGAGGACGCGGGCACGCCGTCCGGCGGACGACTCGGGGGGAGCCTGGTGCGGGCGACAGGGGTGCGAGGAAGACGAGGGAAGGTGTGCGTCGCGCTGGCGGCGGCGGTGCTCGCCGGGTGCAGCGGCGGCTCCGAGGGCGGCACGGACGTGCCGTGGTGGGAGGCGGCCGGCCAGGGCGCCGACCCGCCCGAGGACACGTCGGACGCGGCGCGGTTCCTGCACCAGGCGACGTTCGGGCCGACGGACGACGAGCTGTTCGGCCTCGAGTACGCGGGCTTCGACGCGTGGTTCGACCACCAGACGAGCGTCTCGCCGTCGCTGCACCGCCCCCCGCTCGACGCCCTGGAGGCCGCCGGCGCGGATGTGTTCCAGAACCAGCGCCAGGAGCGCTGGTGGACGGCGGCGGTCCTCGGACGCGACCAGCTCCGCCAGCGCGTCGCGTTCGCGCTGTCCGAGATCCTCGTCGTCTCGGACCGCTCGGGCGCGCTCGGCAACCACCCGCAGGGGCTCGCGACGTACTACGACCTGCTCGTGCGCGGCGCGTTCGGCTCGTACCGCGAGCTGGTCGAGGACGTCACGAAGAGCCCCGCCATGGGCGTCTACCTGAGCCATCTCAGGAACCAGAAGGGCGACCCCGCGAACAACATCCGGCCGGACGAGAACTACGCGCGGGAGCTGATGCAGCTCTTCACGATCGGGCTCGTGGAACTGAACGCGGACGGCACGCCGAGGCTGGACGGCGGAGGCCATGAGATCCCGACGTACACGCAGACGGACATCGAGGAGCTCAGCCGGGTCCTCACCGGCTGGACCTACGCCGGCTCCGCGCAGTTCCGCTGGGGACCGGGCAACTTCGACGGACCGATGGAGGCGTGGCCCGAATACCACGACGACGGCGCGAAGACGATCCTCGGCGGGACGGTGCTGCCCGCCGGCCTCACGCCGGAGGACGACCTCGACGCGGCGCTGGACGCGATCTGCGCGCACCCGAACGTCGCGCCGTTCGTCTCGACGCGCCTCATCCAGCGGCTCGTGACGAGCAATCCGTCGCCCGCGTACGTCGCGCGCATCGCGGCCGTCTTCGAGGACGACGGCGAGGGGCAGCGGGGCCAGCTCGGCGCCGTCGTCCGGGCCATCCTGATGGACGAGGAGGCGCGCCGCGGGCACGTCGACTCCCCCACCACCTTCGGCAAGCTGCGAGAGCCGATCGTGCGGATGGCCGGGATCTGGCGCGCCTTCGACGCGCGCGCCGAGACCGGCTCGTTCCGCTACTGGAACCCGCAGAACGACTTCGCCCAGGCGGCGCTGCGCTCGCCGTCGGTCTTCAACTTCTTCTATCCGACCTACGCGCCAGCGGGAGAGGTCGCAGACGCGGGTCTGGTCGCACCGGAGTTCCAGATCACGACCCACACGTCGATCACGACGGCGGCGAACGAGTACCGCGACCGGATCTTCCGCGCGTACCCGGGCTTCCCGAACGCGAACCAGGACACGGTCACGCTGCAGCTCATGCCGGAGGCCGCGATGGCGGAGGACCCCGGCGCGCTGCTCGACCACCTCGAGCCGCTCCTGATGGGCGCGCCGATGAGCGCGGGCATGCGCAGCGCGCTCGTCACGCACCTCGAGAACGTGCCGATGGAGGTCAACAACTACCCGGACGGGATGCGTCGCGTCGCCGACGCCATCTACTTGATCGTGACGTCGCCGGAGGGCTCGTTGCAGCGCTGAACATGGGAAGGAGACACCGCAATTCGAACGACGCTGGCGTCAGCCGGCGCGAGCTCCTGCGCTGGGCCGCGGGCGGCGTGGCGTCGGCCTCGGCGTTCCACGCGCTGGGGAGCCACAACCTGCTCCACGCGGCTTCCGGCTCGGGCGACTACCGCGCGCTCGTCGTTGTCTACCTCGCCGGCGGCAACGACAGCTTCAACCTCGTCGTTCCGACGAGCGCGGGCGCCTACGCCGACTACGCGGACTCGCGTCAGAACCTGGCCGTGCCCGTGAACGACCTCCTGTCGATCCAGCCCACCACGTCCGACGGGCGGACGTGGGGCGTCCACCCCTCCGCACCGGAGCTGCAGGCGCTCTTCGAGAGCGGGCAGATGGCGGTCGTCGCGAACGCGGGAACGCTGGTCGCGCCGGTCTCCAAGTCGGAGTACGAGGCGGGCTCGAAGCCGCTGCCTCCGCGCCTCTTCAGCCACAACGACCAGCAGTCGCAGTCGATGCGGACGTCGCCCGACCGGAACGACGCGCTCGGCTGGGGCGGGGCGCTCGCCGATCGGCTCGCCGGCCTGAACGGCTCGACGCCGCTCTCGCCGAGCATCACGATCGCGGGATCCAATCCGCTGCTCGTCGGGCAGACGACCCAGGCCTACCACATGGGGACGAACGGGTCGGTGGCGCTGTCGGGCTTCAGCGGCACGCGCGGCGCCGCGCTCCAGGCGACCTTCGACGTGCTGCGGAACCAGTCGCACACGCACGTGCTCGAGCGCCGCTTCGCGCAGACGCGCAACGAGGCGATCGAGCTCGACGGCCTCGTGAGCGCCGCACTCGACGCGGAGGGCACCGTCACGACGCCGTTCCCGGACAGCAACCGCCTCGGTGACCAGCTGCGCATGGTGGCGCGGATGGTGGCGGCGCGCGGTGCGCTCGGGATGGAGCGCCAGGTGTTCTTCGTGCGCATCGGCGGGTTCGACACGCACGCGGGCCAGCTCGAGGACCAGCCCGTGCTGTTCGCGCAGCTCAGCCAGGCGCTCGCGGCGTTCCAGACGGCGCTGGCCGAGATC
>JBCBNC010000062.1:0-21444 GCA_039821985.1 Planctomycetota bacterium | reverse complement strand
TTCCCGTACGCGATCCCGCCCGACAACCCGTTCGTGGGCGTCCCCGGCCATGCGCCCGAGATCCTGCACTTCGGGCTGCGGCACCCGTGGAAGTGGGACATCGACGAGGTCGACGGTTCGATGTGGATCGCGGACGTCGGCCAGGCCGTCGCCGAGGAGATCGACTACGTGCCGCCGGGTGCCATGGGGCTCAACTTCGGCTGGAGCGTGCTCGAGGGCACGGACTGCTTCGCGCACAGCTCTGGCTGCCCCGGCGGCGTCGAGACCGACTGCGCGTCCCCTGCGCTCACGCCCCCGGCGTTCGAGTACGGCCACGGACTCGGCTGTTCCGTGACGGGCGGCGCCGTCTACCGGGGGTCGCTGATGCCCGAGGTCTTCGGCCGGTACTTCTTCACCGACTTCTGCTCGAAGCGCATCTGGTCGATCGAGCGTGGCTCGGGCGGCTTCACGACGTACGAGCACCCGATCGTGCGCTACCCGAACGGAGCGATCCTGACGCTCGCCGCCACGTGCGGCCTCGACGCGGACGGCGAGTTGATCCTCCCGGACTTCGTCGACGGCGAGCTCTATCGCCTCGCGCCGATGGGAGCGGTCGAACCCGTGTGCGACGGCATGCCGAACCGGACCGGCAACCCGGCGCTCCTGAGCTTCACGGGCTCGACGAGCTACGCGGCGAGCGACGTGCGCCTGCGCGTGGACCAGGCGCCGCCGCTGTCGCTCAGCGTGCTCTTCTACGGCTTCGACGAAGGGTCGCAGCCGCTCGGCAACGGCGTGCTGTGCGTCGCGCCGAATCCGGGACCCCTGGTGCGGGTCGACTACAGGCTCAGCGACGCGCAGGGAGTCATCCAGTACGACGTCGAGAGCGACGACGACGCGTTCCTGTTCGGCGGCGTGACCGTCGGCACGACCTGCGTCTTCCAGTCCTGGTACCGCGACGTCAGCGGGCCGCTCGGCTTCGACACGAACACCTCGGGCGCCGTCTCGGTGCGGTTCCGGCCCTGACCGGAGAAGGGCGGCTCCGCGCGGACCGGCTCCGTCGCCCGCTCGGATCGTCAGGCGCCGGGCTCCGGGCCCACGGTCGAGCGCGCGCGCGCCGCGGTCGCCTCGACGAGGTCGGTCCGGAACGCGTCGAGGTCGGCGGCCGGCACGTCGCACGTGAAGCGGACGTCGGCGCCGTACTCCGCGTCCCTCGGCTCGAGGCCGTAGCGCGCGAGCAGCGCCTGCACGGCGTTGGAGTCACTGTAGGGGTGCTCGCACGCGACCGCGACGCGGACGTCGACGCGCGCAATCTCGGCGCGGTCGAGCGCCTGGCCGGCTGCACCTCCGTACGCGCGCATGAGGCCTCCGACGCCGAGCTTGACCCCGCCGAAGTAGCGCACGACGCCACACGCGAGCCCGAACAGCTCGTGGCCCTCGATCTGCGCGAGGATCGGGCGACCGGCGGATCCGCTCGGCTCGCCGTCGTCGTTCGAGCGCGTCGCGCCCGACGGCGGGAGGACGCGCCACGCCCAGCAGACGTGCCGGGCATCGTCGAACTCGGCGCGGACCTCGTCCAGGAACGCGCCCGCCTCCTCCTCGCTCGTGACCGGCGCGGCGCAGGCGATGAACCGCGAGCCCTTGATCTTGTCGGGCTCGTACCGGACCGGCCCGGCGAGCGTCGAGTAGCTCGTCCCGTCGGCGCTCACGCGCGCGGCTCCGCGTCGTGCTCCGCTCCGGACGCGTCGTCGACCTTCGCTCCGAACAGCGGGAACGGGTACCCGACGTGGGCGAGCGTGAGGCCGGACGCGGGCGCCGATCCCGGCGACGCCTCGCGGTCGCCCGCGGCCAGCGCATCCGCGATCCACCGGTGGGACCACTTGCCCTCGCCGACGCGCACGACGGCCCGCACGAGGTTGCGGACCATCTTGTGCAGGAACGCGTCGGCTTCGAAGGTCAGGACGACTGCGGGGCCGTCCTCGTACAGGTCGGCGCGCGTGACGGTGCGGACCGTCGACGCCCGCTCGAACTTCGCGGGCGTCGCGAAGGCTGCGAAGTCGTGCGCGCCGACGAGGGAGTCGAGCGCGCGCTGCATCCCCGGGAGGTCGCGCACACCGCCGACCGACCACGTGTCCCGCGGCGCCTCGTCCTCGCCGAGCTCGCGGCGCCAGAGGCAGTAGACGTACGTCTTCGACACGGCGTCCTTGCGCGCGTGGAAGCCGTCGGGCGCGCGCACGACGTCGTAGACCTCGAGCGAGCCGTCGCCGCGGCCAGCGACCTGGGCGAAGAGCTCGGCCGGGTCCTCGCCTTCCTCGAGCGCGAACGACGCGACCTGGCCGACCGCGTGGGCTCCGCGGTCGGTGCGCCCCGCGCCGTCGACGCGCACCTCGCGACCGAGCGCGCTGCCGAGGATGCCCTCGAGCGCTCCCTGCGCCGTCGGCTTCCCCGGGTGGCGCTGCCACCCCTGGAACGCAGCGCCGTCGTAGGCGACGAGCGCCGCGGCGGTCCGCGCGGGCGCTTCGCTCAAGTCGGGTCCTCCCGCAGGAAGAAGCCGCTCACGGTCGCGCGGACGGCGCTGCCGGCGGCGTCGCGCACCGGGGTCACCATGTGTGGCGCGTCGCCGAGCAGCACGAGGCGGTTCGGCTTTGGCGCGACGAACGCGCCGGTACCGCTCTCGAGCAGGGCCTCCGAGAACGCGTGGTCGTCGAAGCGGTGTCCCATGACGCCCGCATCGACGGCGCCGTCGGCGAGCAGCAGCTCGCCGCCCCAGTGCGCGTTCCAGTACGGATGCGCGTAGTAGATGAAGGCGCCGGTGTACGCCGCGCTGTCGTCGCTGTGCCAAGACAGTGCGCTGCCGCGCGGGTAGACGTAGGCGCGGGCCGTCACGCGAGCGAAGTCCGTGCCGACGAGATGCTCGGCCTCACCCGCGACGCCCAGCACCGCTGCGAGCACGGCGTCGAGGGGCGTTCCGCTCGGGAAGGTCCCGGGCTCCGCGCCGGGCTCCGCCAGCTCGGCGTCGCGCGGTGGCGTGACGATCTCTTCCCCGCCGAGCGGAACGCCGTCGTCGAGCTTCCACGCGCCGGCGGTACGGGTGACGGGGTTGAGCTCGCAGACCTGGAGCCACGACCAGAGCCGCGTCCACTCCTCTTCGTCGAGGACGTCGTCGAAGATCGCGTAGGCCGACATGGTCGCGCCCGCGCTAGAGCAGGTCCGGGAAGTTCGGCTGGTGGCGCGCGAAGAAGCGCGTTCCGAGCCAGAACACGACGGCTGCGAACACTCCGAACATGCCGAGGTGCACCGGATCCGGCCAGCGCGCAAACAGCATCACGTCGCGGAACATGTCGATGAACCAGTGCATCGGGTTCATCGTGAGCATGAAGCTGAACTTCGGTGGAATCATGCCCGCCGGGTAGAAGATCGGCGTCGCGAACATCCACACCGTGAGGCCGACGCCGATGAGGTGCATCGTGTCGCGCCAGAACAGGTTGAACGCGGCGAAGAAGGAGCCGATGCCGACCGTCGCGACGCTGAGCAGCAGCACGAGCAGCGGAGCGATGACGACGGGCGTGCCGAGGGACAGCGGGTGGTGGTCCGCGGAGCTCTCCGAGATGTACGGGCTCACGTCTCGCTCGAACGTCTTGGCGATCTCTTCCGCGGAGAGCTCGTTGTCGTGCAGCTCGAACCTGGCGACGGTCGCGAACGTCTCGAGGCCGTCGAACGAGTCGAGCGTGATCTCGATGGTCTCGTCGCCCTCCAGCACGTCGTCGCGCACCGGGAAGATGGGCAGGTAGAGCCGCGCGGAGCCGGCCGGGACGGTCACGACGTCGTGAGGTGCGACGTAGTCGACGCCGCGCGTCGCGGTGCCGCTCCACGAGATCTCGAACGTCTTGTCCTCGCGCCACGCGCGGTCCAGCGCGATGCGCGCGCGCGGCCAGTGCCGGACGTCCTCGTTGGGCTCGTACCCCTCGTAGATCCCGTGCACCGCCATGCCACCGTCGACCTCGACGCCGACGCGGGGTGCGGAGACGTGCCCGAACCAGAACGTGGCGCCGAGCACGATGGGAAGCCCGAGGCACATGTTCGCGAGCGCCGAGAGCGTGATGTACGTCGGGAGGATCGGGGCCGGGAAGACGACCTTCTCGACGAGGTTCGCGTTCGCCGGGATGCACCCGGCCGCGCGCGAGATGGCCTCGGAGAACCCGGTCCAGACGACGATTCCCGCGAGCATCACGAGCGACACCTCGAGCGCTCCCTGCTCGTCGCCCCAGCGCGTGGAAAGGATGATCCTGAACACGAACATGAACGTGAACAGGTTGATCAGCGGGAAGATCACCGACCAGAAGAAGCCCATGCTCGACCCGACGTAGCGCGCGCGGAGGTCGCGGCGGACGAAGTCGGAGAGGAGGGTCCGGCTCGCGGCCAGGGACTTCAGGAAGGGGGTCATCGGGGTCGGGGCCCGCGGCGGGCGCAGGAGGCCGGGAAGGGTACCCGGTGGCGGCCCCGCGCGCCTCCGGTCTCGACGCGGGATGCGGCGTCCCGCCCGACACGCTCAGTCGCCCACGAGCCAGTCCGTCAGGGCGATGCCCACGCTGAGGCGGTTGCTGCGCTGCTCGAATTCGAAGAGGTTCTCGCCGCGCCCGCTGAACCACTGCACGTAGAGCCGGAGCTCCCCCGAGATGGGGAAGCTGTGCGTGACCTCGAACGCGACGCTCTCGGTGGCGGGTCGTACGAGGAGGGTCGTCGTCGAGTCCCCCGGCGACCAGATCGCCCGCACGTCTCCGTAGCCCAGGTAGCGGTACTCGTTCGGGTTCTCGTCGGTGTCGTCCGGTTCGGGGAACCGGAGCCACGTGCGCGCCAGGACGGCGAGGTGATCCCACTTCGCGGCGGCCCGCAGCATCACCCGGTTCCAGCTGCGCGAGAGGGCGAGCGTCTGTCCGTTCGACTGGTGGTTGATGCCGATGTCGACGCCGGCGAGCCTGCCGCCAAGAGGCAGGTCGGCGACCGAGTAGTGCCGAAGGAAGAGCTCGGGCTCGTAGTTCGTCTCGCGGAAGGGCCGGCTCAGCGCCTCGCTGTTCGAGAACACCTGCCAGTAGGACTGCTGCGTGTAGCCGAGGTACAGGTCCGTGTGGTCACCGACGATGTTCTGGACGAGCGGGTACTTGCCGCTGAACTGGAACTTCGCCTCGAAGCGGCTGGCCTCCGACGCGTCGGCCCCCGCGGCGAACGCGTAGATGTCCGGATCGAAGCGGTCGTTGTAGCCGGCGACGAAGTAGCTCGGGCGGTGTGCGCTGATGAGGTACGCGCGTTCGCTCGCCGAGTACTCGCGGTTCTGCAGGATCTCGACGCGGCCCTGGGGAACGCGGCGCTCGGCGTCCGAAGGCGGCAGGAGCGTGCAGCCGGAGAGCGCGGCGAGGAGCAGGGCGGCGATGCGCGGGGAGGGAAGGTCCGAGGCGTGCGGCATGGGGGAGCGGCGTCGAGTTGGGCGCCGCACACTACCCGCGGAGGCGCTCGGTCCGAAGCGGACGCCGCTCGCGCGCTACTGGAACGTCACCGAGACGGCCGACGTGAGGTGCGATCCGCTGATCGTGTCCCGGTGCCACGCCTGCCAGAACCAGGTCTCGCCGGCGAGGACGGCCGTCGCGCCGTCGCCCTCGGGCGTGAGCGACAGGTCGAGGACGAGTCGCGCGCGGCCGGCCGCGTTGCTCGTGCGCAGGTCGTCCGAGTAGCGCGCGAGAGGAGCGCCGAGGCAGAGATCGCCCGCGCTCCCGCCCGGATTCGGCGTGAAGCCCCCCTGGCGCGCGTTCAGGAACAGGACCGTCTGACCCGCCGGCAGTGCGCCCGCCACGAGCGTGAGGTTGTTGCGGTCAGCGACGGCGCTGCCGAGCGCCGCCAGGCGCCCGAGCGCGCCGGTCGAGTTGGGGGTCGACGCGCCGCAGACCACGGACTCGTCCACCTCGTCCAAGACGACGCGCGCGATCGCCACGCTCTCCGGGGCAGCGGTCGCGCCGGACACGTACGTGACCCAGGAATTGCCGCGCGCGTCGACCGCGGACACGGACGCGCCGATCACGGCCGGAGCCGACGACGTCGGGTCGAGTTGAAGCGTCCCGAGCAGCGTCCCATCGTCTCCGTAGCGTGCGATCTGCACTCCGACCGAGCCTGGGCCCGCGGAGGTCTCGAACGCGGCCGTCGCCACGCCGTCCGGTTCGAGCGCGAACCCGGTGAGCCGCCGCACGCCCGGTTGCCCGAACCGCTGCCAGACCAGGCCGCCGGCCGCGTCGAGGCGGCGGAGGAGTCCACCGATCCGCCGGTAGCCGACGAGCACTCCGCCGTCCGCCGTGAGCTGAACGTCCACGATCTCGGACTGCACGGCCGTCGCCTCTCGCCACTGCACGGCTCCCGCTCCGTCGAGGCGCGTGATCGTCGACATGAAGCCCGCCCCGAACTGGCCGGAGGATTCGGCGACGTAGAGGTCGCCCGTATCCATCGCATGGATCGACTTCAGCGCGGCGCCGAACAACCCGGAGCCCAGGTCCGCGATCTCGTACACGACCTGGCCTGCGGGGTCGATCCGGAGGATCGACGTGCTCGACCCGTTGTCGTACGCGACGAAGAGGTCGCCGCCCGCGCTGCTACCTCGGAAGCTGTCCACGAACTGGAAGTCCGCGACCCCGGGGCGGTCGACGCGCCAGAGCTCGGCTCCCGTCGCCGCGTCGATCAGGAGCGCGGAGAGCACGTCCTCGCCGCGCGTGTAGCCGATGAGGTAGATGTCGCCGCTCGGGCTGAACCCCGCCACGCGTCCGAGGAACGGACCGGACGTGGCGCTCGCGGGCCAGGTCTCCCACTCGAGGGATCCGGAACGGTCGATCGAGAGGAGCCGACCGTCCCGGAAGCTGGAGGACGTGCTGTCCTGCGTGCAAAGCAGGATCGAGCCGCCCGGCGTCCGCTGGAGCGAGTCCATGCGTCCCGTCCGGCTCGCGACCGCGTCGGTGCGTCGCCAGAGCTCGGTGCCTTCCTCGTCGACCCTCACGAGCGTCACGGAACCGCCGCCGAAGGCGGTCGCGGACGTCTCGAAGCAAGCGAGCGCGCCGCCGCTGATCAGCGGGAGCGTGAACTCGGAGTCGGCGAAGAAGTCGGTCCCACCGAGCTGCGTCACGTGCGTTGCTGCGAGCTGGGGGCGCGCCTGCGCAGTCGCGGCGAGCAGGCACATGGCGGGCAGGATTCGCAACGGGGACCGCATCGTTCGTCCTGCCTACTCGAAGACGACCGAGACCGCTGACGTCAGATGCGAGCCGCTCCCGGGCTCACGGTGCCAGGCCTGCCAGAACCAGGTCTCGCCGGCCACGACCGGGACGAGCCCCGCGCCGTCGGGCGTCTCTGCGAGGTCGAGCTGAAGTACCGCGCGGCCGCCCGCGCCCGAGGTCGTCACGTCGCCCAGGTAGCGCGTCAGCGGCGCGCCCAGGCACAGGTCGCCGGCGCTCCCGCCGGGGTTCGGCGTGAAGCCCCCCTGGCGCGCGTTCAGGAACAGCACGGTCTGGCCCGGGGGCAGCCGATCCGCGACGAGCGCCACGCTGTCGCGGTCGGCGACGGGGCTCCCGATCGCGCGGAGGAGTCCCAGTGAACCCGTCGAGTTCGGCGTCGACTGCGCGCACTCGACCGTCTCGGTCAGCTCGTCGAGCGCGATCCGAACGAGGGCGATCTCCCGGGGCAGGATGCTCGGGTTCGGGAACATCGCGCCAGGGTTGGGCACCGACGACGTGTGAAGCACCGCCGCGTGGCCGCGCGCATCGAAGGCGCCCAGGGTGACCTCGTCGACGAAGGTCGCCGCGTCCGAGGAGGTCGAGGGCAGCACGACATCGCCGCCGGGCCCGCCGTTCGCGAGGTAGCGCACCACGCCGCCTCCAGTGGGCCCGCTCGCGCTCCCGAGCGTGTACGAGGCCCAGAAGCTGCCGTCCTCCGCCGCGCGGACCTGCGCGAACCGGCGCGTGCCGGCCGGTCCGCTGCGGATCCACAGCTGGTTCCCGTCGGGATCGAGGCGCCGGATCCGGCCCCCCAGACGGCGGTAGGTCGCGATGACGCCCCCGTCCTCGGCCAGGTCGATGCCGGTGAAGCCCTGGAACCCGGACACGGAGTCCTGCCAGACGATCGACCCCAGAGCGTCGAGGCGCACGACCTGATCTTCGGGCCCGCTGACCGCCACGTAGAGTCCACCGTCGGGCGTCGCGATGAGCGGCTGGACCTCCGGGTAGGTCACGGAGGTCACCGGCAGTGAACGCTGGTAGAGGACCTGCCCGGTCGGGTCGATGCGCGCCACCACGAGGCTCGTCGCGCCTCGCCAGACCGCGAACAGATCGGTCGTCCCGACGCCGACCTGCAGGGTGGGGAGATCGAAGGCGGGGTCGGCCCCCGTGAGATCGACGCGCCAGATCTCGGCCCCCGTGTCCACGTCGATCAAGAGCGCGGAGACCGTGTCGTCGCCGTCCGTGTGCCCGAAGACGTAGAGGTCGCCCGAAGGACTGAAACCGGCAACGCGGCCGACGAAGGTCGTGCCCAGCGCGGGGGCGGGCCACGCCGACCAGAGCAGGTTCCCAGCGCCGTCGATCGCGAGGATCTCGCCCTCCTCCTCGTAGAGGAACGCCGACGCTTGCACGTTCACGACGGTCACGCCGGACGGCGTGATCCGCAGCGAGTCGAGCCGCCCGATGCGCTGAAGTATCGGGTCGTCTCGGGTCCAGAGAAGCTGGCCATCGTCGGAGACGCGGCTCAGCACCAGGGTTGCCGGACCGATCGGGTTGCCCGTCTTCGTGTAGCCGAGAACCGTGCCTCCGTCCGGGTGCGGGACCGCGAACGTGGGGTCCACGAACAAGAACGGGGTGTCGAAGTCGACGCTGGAGAGGACCTCGAACTGCGCCGAAGCGATGGGAGCGAGAACGACTGCGGCGAGCGTGGGCAGCAGATGCATAGGGGGCGTGGTTTGGAGGGCGTGCGAGCCGTTCCGCGCTGCGAGCGCGCGATGGCCGAGCGTGGTAGCGGGCCTCTGGTCGGGGTCCTACTGGAACCCTACCGAGATCGCCGAAGTGAGATGCGAGCCGCCGCCGGGCTCGCGGTGCCAGGCCTGCCAGACCCATGCCTCGCCGGCCAGCGCCGCGACCGTGCCTACGCCCTCGGGGATCCGAGTGAGGTCGAGCTGGAGCGCGGCTCTTCCGGCGAGGTCACTCGTCAACACGTTCGCGACGTAGCGAGCGAGCGGCGGCCCGAGGCAGAGGTCGCCTGCGCTACCGCCGGGGTGCGGCGTGAACCCGGACTGGCGGGCGACGAGGAAGAGCACCGACTGCGCCGCCGGCATCCGATCCGCGACGAGCGTGAGATTGTTGCGGTCCGCTGTCGGACTCCCCAGCGCCGACAGTCGCCCGCGCTCGCCCGTCGAGTTCGGGGTCGACTGCGTGCATTCGATCGTCTCCACGGCCTCGTCGAGAACGAGCCTCGCCACGGCGACGTCCTGCGGAACGTCTGCGTCGACGGACTCGTAGGTCACCCAGGAGTTTCCTCGCACGTCGGGCGTGGACACCGCTGCGTTCCGGACGGTTGAGCTCGGCAGCAGCGACGTCGACTCGAGCTGGTGCGAACCGAGGACCGCACCGCCGACCCCGTAGCGCACGACCTGGATCCCGTCGATCGAACCCGCGCTGGTCGCCGTCTCGTACACAGCGGTCACGGCGTCGCCCGTGCCGACCTCGAATCCCCTCAGCCGGGTCGCTCCGACGGGCCCAACGCGTTGCCACACGAGACTGCCGTTCGCATCGAGCCTGCGGACCCGTCCGCCGGTCCTGCGATACCCGACCGTCACGCCGCCGTCCGTCATGGGCCGGATGTCAATGATCTCGGACTGCGTGGTCACACTCTCCCGCCAGCGGACAGCGCCCGTGGGGTCGAGGCACGTGACCCGCGACTGGAAGCTCGCGCCCACCGAGTTGTCCGACTCGGCGACGAAGAGTTCACCGGACGGCGTGGCGACGATCGACATCAACGCTCGACCGAAGACGGACGCGAGGATCCCGGGCTGCTCGTAGACGACCTGACCCGCCGGGTCGATCCGGAGTCCGGTGCTTCCTGCGCCGTCGTTGTACGCGACGAAGAGATCGCCCCCGGCGCTGCTCGCGTGGAGGTTGTCGAGGTACTGGATGACCGAAACGCCGGGCCGCTCGATGCGCCAGAGTTCGGCCCCCGTTCCGGCGTCGATCAGCAGGACGGAGAGCTCGTCCATGCCGCGCGAGTAGCCCACGAGGTAAATGTCACCCGACGGACTGAACCCCGCGACCCGCCCGAGGAACGGGCCGGTGATCACGCTCTCCGGCCACATGGACCACTCGAGCTCACCGCTTGGCCCGATGGACTGAAGCTCTCCGTTCCGATACAGGGCCGCGTTGCTGTCCTGCGTGCAGAGCAGGAACGAACCACCGGGCGTCACGCGGAGACTGCCCATGTTCCCCGCGCGGAGCGCCGCCGGGTCGCTGCGGCGCCACACTTCGCGCCCCGCCTCATCGACGCGCGTGAGCGTCACCGTCGCGGGCCCGAACGTGGTTGCGGACGTGGCGAAACATGCAATGATTCCGCCGCCGGGTACGGGCACCGTGAACTCGACGTCGGTGAACGTGTCCGTGCCGCCGAGCGAGAGGACGGACGCCGTCTGGAGCTGGGCGAACGCCGCGGGTGCGACGAGCGGGAGAGCGAGGGCGAGCGCTGCGTGGCTCCGCATGGCGAGCGAAGGGAGCGGGTCGGGGTGGGATGACCGGTTGCCGCGCACGAGCGCGGCGGAACGATCGTAGCACTCGCTCTGCATTCCCACGGCCGATCCAGGGAGAGCGCGCGCTGGGCGCGCCGTGAGCGGGTTCGCGCGCACCTGGGCGCGCGTGGACGACGCCGGTCCGCGACCCCGTCGGTGGCACGCTGGACGCGCTCCGCATCACAGCTTCGTCGCGCTGACGTCCTGGCCCGACGGAACGGGCGAACCACGGCAACGAGCGTGTGGCCCGTGGCGGAGCAGGCCTCCGCCCGCCGCGGGAGAACGGCGAACGGCGCAGAATCGAAGGTGACGTCGACCGCCGCGAAAGCGCGATGCGCGGTCGAGTTACCTCCTCGCGGGGCGAACTCGGCGCTCAGTCGAAGGTCACCGAAACGGCCGACGTCAGATGAGAGCCTCCGCTGGGCTCGCGGTGCCACGCCTGCCAGAACCATGTCTCGCCGGTCAGAACGGGCGTTGTCCCCGCACCCTCGGGAGTGGCTGCGAGGTCGAGCAGGAGCACCGCGCGTCCGTCGGAGTCGCTCGTACGGAGGTCTTCGGCGTACCGAGCGAGCGGCACGCCGAGGCAGAGATCACCGGCGCTGCCGCCGGGGTTCGGCGTGAAGCCGCCCTGCCGCGCCGCGAGGAAGAGGACCGTCTGCCCCGTGGGGAGATCCTCACCGACCAACGTGAGGTCGTTGCGGTCCGCGACGGGGCTCCCGAGCGCGGTCAGGCGACCCGGTGCACCCGTCGAGTTGGGCGTCGACTGGACGCAGACGGTACTTTCGTCGGCCTGGTCGAGGACGACCCGTGCGACCGCCACATCGCGCGCGATCGAAGATGCGCCGCTGGGCTCGGCCGAGACGTACGTCACCCAGGAGCTTCCACGATCGTCGGCGACGGAAGGCGCAGCGTCGAAGACGAAAGAGGTTGCGACGGAGGAGGTGGACTCGAGCTGGAGAGTCCCCCGGACCGATCCGCTCGCGTCGTAGCACGCGATCTGGCGGCCATTGCCCGATCCAGGGCCGGGGCCGGTCAGAAACGTGACGGTGGTCGATCCGTCCGGTCCCCTGGTCAGCCGGTCGACGCGCCGCACCCCCGGAGGCCCTGTGCTCTGCCAGACGTTCGCGCCGTCCGCGTCGATGCGACGGAGCAAGCCTCCGTTCCTCCGATAGCCAACGACGATGTCGCTGCCGTCCATGAGGACGGCGCCAGCGATTTCGCTCGCGGTACTCGTCGACTCGATCCAGCGCGTCGCGCCGGAGGCGTCGAGTCGCGTCAGGTAGGACTGGAACGGCGGTGCGGGACCGGTCGCGAAGATCAGTGAGATGCCGATGACGAACTCTCCGTCCGCGGTGGCGAGTGCCGTCCTGATCCCGTTGTTGATGCCGGTAAAGCCGACGTTGTAGGGGAAGCCGAGGCCGCTCCGCTCGTAGACGACTTGCCCGGACGGATCGATTCGGATGGCCGTATAGGCGGTTCCGTCGTCGTAGGCGGCGAACAGGTCGCTGCCCGTACTGCTCCCCAGGATGCTCTGGGGCACGAGCATGTCGGAGACGCCCGGCCGATCGACGCGCCACAGCTCGTCCCCGGTGCTCGCATCGATCAAGAGCGCCGAGAACGTGACGTCGCCCTGGGTGTAGCCGATCACGTAGATGTCGCCGGACGGACTGAACCCAGCGACATGTCCGACGAAGGGGCCGCCCGCAACGCTGCTGGGCCACGTCGACCACTCGAGGACTCCGTCCGAGTCGATCGAGTGCAGCACGCCCTCGAGCGCCGCCTCCGAGTTGTTCTGGGTGTTGAGGAGGATCGAACCGCCCGGAGTGACGCGAAGACTGTCGAGGCGGCCCTCGCGCGTCGCGATCGGATCGTTGCGCTGCCAGAGGACCACGCCGCTCTCGTCGACGCGGACGATTCGAACGCTTCCGGCGCCGTCGTCGGTTGCAGCGTCGGCGTAGCAGGCCAGCGCTCCGCCTCCTGGATAGGGCACGGTGAACTCCGGGTCCGCGAAGCTGTCGGGGGCCGGAAGCCGAGTCACGGAGGTGACCGCGAGCTGAGCGTACGCAGGGGCGATCGCGGCGAGCGCGAGGAGGGGCGAGGCGAGCCTCATGGTGGGCGAGCGAGTTGGGGCCCGTGGCTGGGGCCTGTTGGCGAGGCCGTGCGCTCAGGGAAGTCGGCGCGGGCGGCCCAAGTCCAAGGTTACATGCGCCGCTCCATACCGCCACCCTCGGTGGGCCTGGTGAGGGGGTCCGAAGCGCGCGGCGGAGCGCTCCATCCGTCCGTGGAGCCGAGCATCGCCCGCTCGATTCACCGGGCCGCCCCTCAAGTGCGCCGGTGTCCTAGCCCGATGGGACGCCCGTGCGGTTCTCGATCGATCCCCGCTCGCCGGTCACGCCGAGCGAGCAGCTCGCCGATCAGGTGCGCTTCGCCGTGGCGGCGGGGCGCGTCGGTCCCGGAGAGAGACTGCCCAGCGTCCGGGAGGTCGCGCGCACCGCGCGCATCAACCCGAACACGGTGAGCCGCGCGTGGCGCGAGCTCGAGCTCGTCGGGCTCCTCGAGGCACGCCGCGGCAGCGGCATGTTCGTCACGCCCGAGGGGCCAGGGCTCGCGCGCACGTTCCGTGCGCGTGCCGTCGCAGAGCGCCTCGGGCGCGCTGCGGCCGAGGCGCTCGACGCTGGGCTGGGCGAGGACGAGGTGCACGAGCTCGTGCGCGACGCGTGTCGCGCGTGGGAGCAGGCGGCGTCGCTCGGCGCCGCCGGTTCGGAGAACGGTGCGGACGAGACCGCACCCGAGGGAGAGACGGAGAGCGACGTGGAGGCGAGAGGATGACGCGCACGGATGGACCGGTGATGGAGTCCGCGGAACCGCAGGAAGGCGGCCGCGTCATGAGCGCCGCTCCGCCCGCGGTGGTCGCCGAGGGGCTCGTCTTCGGCTGGGGACGCAAGCCCGTGCTCCACGGCGTCGACCTCGAGGTGCGGCGCGGCGAGGTGCTCGCGCTCGTCGGCGCGAACGGCGCCGGCAAGTCGACGTTCCTGCAGCTCGTCTGCGCCGCCGAGCCGTACCGCCGCCGCTTCTCGCGCGCGACGAAGGGCCGGCTCGAGGTGCTCGGACTGGACCCGCAGACGAAGGGCCAGCGCGTCCGCAGTCAGGTCGGCTTCGTCGCGGACCACACCGAGCTGCCCGAGTGGATGCGGGTGCGCGACCACCTCGCGCTCGTGCGCGCCGTGCACCCGCGCTACGACGACGCCGAGGCGCACCGCTGGCTCGACGCATTCGGGCTCGACGCCGACGCGAAACACGCGACCCTCTCCAAGGGACAGCGGATGCTCGAGAGCCTCGCGGTCGCGCTCGCGCTGCGGCCGCCGCTGCTCCTGCTCGACGAGCCGTTCGCGGGACTCGATCCGGTCGCGCGCCGCCTTGTCGCCGACGGGATCATCGAACACATGTGCGAGGAGGGCCGCAGCGTGCTCCTCGTGTCGCACTCGACCGCCGACGTCGAGCGCTGCGCCGACCGCGTCGCGGTGATGGCCGCCGGCCGCGTGACCGCCGTCGAGACCGTCGAGGCGCTGCGCGAGCGCGCCGGCGGCGGCGACCTCGAGGACGCGCTGGTCGCGGCCGCGGCCGAGGGGCGGGCGGCGTGAGACGCGCAGCCCGGGTCCTCGCGGCGCTGCTCGGCGTCGAGCTGCGCGCGCAGCTTCCGATGGCGGTCGGCGTCGGGGCGATGGCGGCGGGTGTGCTCGCCTTCGCGCGCTGGTCGGGAGCGCTGCACGCGCCTCTCGGCAGCGAGGCGCAGACCGGCGCGCTCTTGTGTGCCGCCGCGCTCATCGCCCAGGTCGTTCTGGCCGTCCCGTACGACGGGAGAGGAGCGCGGGCGCTGTGGCGCGCGCTGCAGCCGCTGCCTGTGCGCACGTCGGAGGCGATCGCTGCGCGCACGTTGGCGGCACTCGTCTGCGTCTGTGCCGCGGCCGCTGTCGCCGCCGCGCTCGACCTGGCCCTGGCGCCCCGGTACGCGCTCACGACGGAGCCCGTCGCCGACGCGTTCTTCTCGGACGCGTTCGCGCGGGCCACCGGCTCCTTCGCGGGGCTCTGGGCGGGACTCGTGCTCTGCCCGCTCCTCGCGCTCGGCGCGGGGGCAGCGCTCCAGCACGGCGTCGGCGCTCTCGTGCTTTCGTTCGCGGGGCACGCGCTGATCCCCGCCCTTGCGCTCGTTGCGACGGGTCTTGGGCCCAGGGGCGGTTCGATCGCCGTCGTTCCGGTCCTCCTGCTCGTCGTTGGCGTCTGCGCAACGGCCCCGCTGACGGCCGGGCTCCGCGGACTCCGCACGCGTTCGCTCTTCGCGCGCGCGGCCCTCCCGAGCGCCGCGGCGTTCCTCGCGAGCGCGGTGCTCCCCGGCGGCGGCATCGCGCGCGCTTACTGGCTCGACTGGATGCGCCCCGAGCCCACCTTCGACAGCCCGACGGCGCGCCTGATGAGCAGTTGCTACGCGCTGCACCGCGGCGCGCTCGCATCGATCGCGCTCGACGATCCAGAGACCTGGCCCGAGCGCTCGTACTGGGTCCTCGACTGCGCGACGCTCGAGGCGACGCAGGTGCCCCAGAGCGCGCTGGGCCCGAGCTTCCTGCGCCGCGAGTTCTCGCTGCAGAGCTACCAGATGCGTCACGGCGCCTGGAGCGGCATCGTCACAGACGGCGAACGCGGCCTCTTCGCGCTCGAGCGCGGCGCAGACGGCGATTGGCGCAGGCTCACACTCGCCGAGTACGACGAGAGGACGCGCGTCGCGCCGCGCCACGGCTGGTCGTTCGAGCGCACCGACTCCGGCGAGACGGCTCGCTACAGCGTCGACGGCGATGTGGTGAGCACCTTCGAGATCGGCCCCGAGCTGCGCCATTCGCGCTGGCGGGCCGTCGAGAGCGCCGGACCGCACTTCGTTCTTCACCGCGACGGCACGGTTGAATGCCTCGACGGTCCGAGTGGGCTTCGCGAGACCGTTCCAGCGCACGTCGACCCGGCGACCAGGTCCCTGTACGCGTCGCCCGCAGGGCGCTGGATCGTGGCGATCGACACGCAGCGCGATCACGCGCTCATCGAGCGCGCGACGGGCCGTTCGGCTAACGCGCGCGGACCCGTGCCGACGCAGCCCACGGACCGCGACCTCCCGGTCCTGTCGTGGAGCGCTGGGGGCGGTTACCTGCTCCGCGGCCTCGACGGAACGGGAGTCCGCTTCGGCGCTCCGGCGAGCGCGCACGTGTACGACCTGGACGGAGTCCGGTGGCTCGCGTTCGACGACGCCACGCACGGAGTCCACGTGCTGGACGCGAACGGCGCCATCCTCGAGTCGCTGCGCGGTCGTCGGCCCGCCGACGACGAGCGAGGACCGCGACCCGCACCCGCGTCGAAGCGCGCCGTCCAGCGCAGGAGGCGCCGTCGACGCCGCTCAGGTCGAGCAGCGTTGGCCGAGCAGAGCGCGTCGATCGACCCCGTCCAGGGTGGCGCCAGGCGATCGTTCGAGCCGCGGTCGCGGAGGATCGCCGTCTGGATCGGTGTCGCACACGCCGAGCTCCGCGGTCTCCTGCGGACTGCGGTCGGGTTCGGGGCAGCGGCCTGCTGCGGGGTCCTCTGGCTTCGGTTCGCGCACGCGTCGACTCCGCCGGTCGGATCTGCGGCGCAGGTCTCGATCCTCGTGCTGCTGGCGTCGCTGCTCGCCGTCCCGCTCGTCGCGACGGCGTTCGCGGGCCCGGCCGCCGGGCGACTCGCGCGGACGCTGACGGTTCTGCCCGCGAGCTCGGCCGGGGCGCTCGTCGCGCGCCTGGTCGGAGCGCTCGCCGCCACCGCGCTGGCCTGGATCGGGCCCGCAGCGCTGGACGTCGCCCTTGGCCTGTCGCTGCCCGCGGGAAGTCCCTCGGACGTCGGTTCGCTCGCCGGTGACGCCCGCGCGCTGCCGCTCGTGCTGGGCCACGGGCTGTCGGCGGTCGCCATCACCGCGCTCGCCGCATCGGTCCTGCGGAGCACGCTCGGCGCAGCGTTGCTCGGGCTGTGCGCGCTGGCGTCGACGCTGCTCGTCGGCATCGAGTCGCCCAGCTCGCCCGCCGGGGTCCTCGACGCGTTCCTGGGGGGGACGCTGGGACTTGTGATGCCCCTGGGCGGCGGTGCGTTCGCGGTCGTCTCTGTCGCGCTCGCGCTGTTCGCGTCGACGCGTCTGCGCGGCGTGTGCGCACGGAGCGCGCCGGCCCGAGGCGCCGCCGCGGCGACCGCACTGGTGGCCCTCGTGGTCGCCGTACCGAATGGAGCCCGCGCGCTTGACGCGGTGCTGCGCGGAGTGTGGCCGGCTCCCGCGTTCGAGGACGCCGACGCGAAGATCGAGCTCGTGCGCTTCCAGCACGGCGCGCGGATCGGCCTGTTCGACCTCTGCGATCCGGGCTGTCCGATCGACGGGGGCGATCTCGACCGCGCGATCGGTCGGTCGACGTGGGCCGTCGACGCGGACCGGATGACGGTCGCGCGCGTGATCCCGCCGCCTGCCGACGGGGTCTTCCGCCGCAGCTTCCACCTCTGGCCGCGTACGACGAGGACGCTCGAGTTCCCGATCCTCGGCTGGAGCGGCGATGCCGGGGGGCGGCATGGTCGGGGCGAGTACGGTGCGAGGCTCGCGGTCTCGGGGCCGACGGTCGCGTGGGAGCGCGTGCAAGGAGCCGATGCGCAGCTCCGGTTCGGCGGCCCCTGGCGCCGCGCGCGCGATGGGCGCAGCCTGACCTACCTCCGTCAGGACGGCACGACCGCGCGCTTCGGGCTCGACGAGCGCACATTGCGCGAGTCCACCGCGGGCCTTTTCCGAGGGATCCACGTGGCTCGCGCCGGAGGGCCCGTCCGCTTCCTCGATCCGGGCACCGGCGACGAGCGCAGCCTGGGCGTCCTGGCGCCCGCCGATCTCCGCACCCTGGTGGGCTCTCCCGCAGGACGCTGGTTGGCCGCAGAGCACGCCGGCGGCGACTGGTCGTTGCTCGATACCCAGAACGGGATCTGGCACGGGATCGGCGCCGTTCGGTGGCACGCGCTGGTCGATCGGGACCTTCCGCTCGTCGTGCGGGGGGACAAGGGCTACCGCGCCGCGGGGCCGGCCGGGGGACTGGATCTCGGGGTCGACCCTCGGGAGCTCCTCTACGACGTCGACGGCGAGCGCTGGATCGCCTTTGACTGCAGGACCGGCGCCGTCCGCATCCTCGGCGCCGACGGGAGCCCGATCCGGACCCTTCGCGGGCCCCAGGGCGGGACCTGAGCGGCGGCTGAGACGCCGGGGGAGCGGGATCCGGGATCCTCGCCTACTCTCGTAAAGCCGATGTTGCCCAGCACGCTCGCCCTTGCCGCCCTCGCCCCGGCGGCGCCCCACCCCGCGCAGGACCCCGTCGCCGTCGTGATCGACGGAGACTTTGTTCCGGGCGTGGGCTTCGTCGAGCGCATCGACTTCGTGCGCGTGACCGACACCGGCTCGTGGATCGTCGAGGTCGACACGGACAACACGCCGACGACCGAGGACGGGGCGGTGCTCACGGACGCCGGAGTGCTCTACCGCGAGGGCGAGTTCCTCAGCGCGCCGGCAGGCTCCGCGCTCGGCGGCTTCGACTCGCTCGCGCTCGCGCGCGACGGTTCGATCTCGACCAACTTCTTCCTGGATGGTCTGTTTCCCGGCGTCGACTCGGGCGTGTTCATCGACGGCGCGCTGCGCATCCAGGAGGGCGACGCCGCCAACGATCCGGCGCTCTCGCCGGGCACGACGTTCCTCGGGTTCTTCGACGTCAAGCGCAACGCGAGCGGCGTCACGCATCTGCTCGCGACGATCGACGATCCGAACATCCCGTCGACGCTCGAGCAGGCCCTCTTCATCGACGACGGCTCCGGTACGTTCCGCGCGCGGCTCGTCGAGGGCGACGTGCTCCCGGGACAGACGGCGCCGGTCGTTCTGTTCGGCAGCGGCCCGCACCAGTCCGCCGTCGACGACGGGCTCGGCTACTTCTTCCGCGTCGAGCTGAACCTCGACCCGACGCAGGACGTCGCGCTCTACCTCGACGACGGTACGACGTTCACGAAGATCGCGCAGGAGGGCGACCCGTCTCCCGTCGCCGGACGGGCGTGGGAGAACTTCCTCCTGTCCGAGGTCGCGCTGGCGGACGGCGGGCACATTGCGTTCAGCGGCCAGCTCGACGGCGACTCGGCCAGCGACACGCTCATCGTGCGGAACGGGGCCAAGTTCGTGCAGGAGGGCGACAGCCTGACCGCGATCGCGCCGTTCGCGCTGACCGGCTTCGGCTCGGGGCCGCTCGACCTCGCGCGCACCGGGCAGCTCGCCTGGTTCGGCGACTGGGACGATCCGGACACGTCGCGCGACACCGGGATCTTCGTCGATGACGAACTCGTGGTGCAGGAGGGCGTGACGACCGTGGGCGGCATCGCGGTGGCAGCGCTGTCCGGGATCCCGGACGGCTACTCGCTGTCGCCGAACGGGCGCTGGCTGATCTTCGAAGCGCGGCTGGCGGACGGGCGGGACGGCGCGTTCCTCGTGGATCTCTCGCTCGGCGCGGCCTCGGTCGGCTGCGATCCGCCCAACCCGAACTCGCGCGGGATCGTCGGGCGACTGAGCGCGACCGGCTCCGACGTGGCGGGCGGCGAACCGCTGCGCTTCGTCGCGCAGGACCTGCCGTTCGGCCAGTTCGGCTTCCTCGTGACGGGCACGCAGGTGGTGAACCAGCCGTTCGCGGGCGGGAGCCAAGGGGTGCTGTGCCTCGGCGGGATGCTGGGCCGCTTCGACCAGCAGATCGTGAACACCGGCGCGGTCGGCTACGCGGAGGTCGGCGTCGACACGACGGCGATCCCGGTGAACCCGGTGGCGGCCGTCCTGGCGGGCGAGACCTGGTCGTTCCAGCTCTGGCACCGCGACCTGAACCCGGGCGTGACCAGCAACTTCACGGGCTCGGTCTCGATCACGTTCCAGTGATGTGGATGGACCTGTCAACCCATCGCGGGTCAGGCTCCTGATGGACTGATTCGTTCGTTGATGGTTCCCGCAGCGCCCCCGCGTCGCCGCTCGCCCAACCAGGCGGCGGCGCGGGGGCGCGCTCGTTGGCGCTCCTTCCGCGTTGATTCGAGAGAAGTGCGAGAGCTCGGCTCCACGAGTGCCAAGTGGACCTTGGTCAGACTGATGTTCGCGGGATGGTGCCGCAGTGGAGCTGTTCGCCTTGGGGATGCTCACTCTAGGAAACGGGCGTCGTGCTCTCTCGAGCGCGGCCCAATCGGAAAACGAGTGCGCCCCATGCCATGTGGGCGTGAGAGCCGAGCTCTCGCTGGTTCTTGAGTCGAGCGTCGCTACGCGGCCAGCCGCTCCTCCTGCCCCACCGCCCAGATCGCGCAGGCGAGCTCGCGCGTGACGGCGATGAGTGCCTTCTTCGCCGGTACGTGCCGGTGCTGAAGCGCGCGTAGTCGTTTGTGGAGCCGCAACTGCGCCTTCCACGTGATCGACCGAACGGCTTCAGACGTCCCGTCCGAGCGCTTCTTGAGTTCGCGACCGATGTGCGGCGATCGCCAGTACGCCCACGCCGCCTCGACGAGCATCCGCCGCAAGCGCCGATTCCCCGCCTTCGTGATGCTGCCGCGGTTTCGTGTTTCGCCACTCGACTGCTCCGACGGCGTCAGGCCGAGGAAGCTTGCGAACTGCTTCGCGCTCGGAAAGCGGCGCAGGTCGCCGACCTCGGCGACGATCGTCGCGGCCGTCAGTACCTTGATCCCCTTGAACGCCTGGAATGCGCGGATGAGATCCGCGCGCTCCATGGTCTCGGCGATCTCCGCGATACGGCGGTCGAGCGCCGCGACGCGCTCGGTCAGGTGCCGGACCTCGGTGACGTAGGTCTCCTTCGCTACATTCGACGCCTCGTGCTCGAACGTCTGCCGGTCGATCCACTCGAGATGTAGCAGCGTCCAGTGCGCCTTGCCGCCGCCGTTCTGCTTACTGAAGACGCGCCCGTGCCGGAGCATCATCGAGTTCAGCTGGCGCTTCGAGTTGGTCTCCTTGATCTTCAGGTCCTCCCGCGCGCGGACGAGATCGCGGAGCGCCTCCTCCTCCGGCGTCGGAATACGGATGACCGTCAGGTGCCCCGTCGCGAGGAAGTCCGCGAGCTTCAGCGCGTCCCGGCGGTCGGTCTTGACGCGGTTCGCGCCGATGCTCGGTGTCTTGGCGGGGGCGACGACCTGGCAGTCGTAGCCCCGCTCGCGCAGCGCCCGGCAGAGGCCGTAGCCCGTCGGACCGGCTTCGTAGCAGAGCTGGACCGACTCGGGCCGTCCGAGCCTCTCGAGCTTCCGCAGCAGCCGCGTGAGGTCGTGCGGGACCTGGCCAAGCGAGCGAGCCTTCAGCTCGTCCTGGCTACGGACCGCGACGAAGATCGAGTTCTTGTGGACGTCGAGGCCGACGTGTGTGGTGGTAGTCATGGACCGGCTTCCTTGCGGCTCTGCGCCGCGGTGAGAGTTGAAGCCTTGGTGTAACCCGCGATTCGAGGATCGCCGGTCCATCCATGCTCTCTAGCTCGAGCGCGGCTGCAGATACGGTGCCTGGATGGACCGGCGATCCTCGAATCGCGGGTTACACCAAGGCTTCAACTCTCACCGCGGCGCAGAGCCGCAAGGAAGCCGGTCCATGACTACCA
>JBCBNC010000061.1:0-23869 GCA_039821985.1 Planctomycetota bacterium | reverse complement strand
GCTGCTCGACGGGCCCGAGGGTCGAGTGATCGGAGTCACGAACGAGCGCGGCCTCGCGGTCATCGAGGGCGACGAGCGGCCGGCGGCGATCTGGTACCGGCACGGCGGCGTGACCCGGGCCTCGAATTGTTGGCGGAATCGAACGCGGCACCGTATCGCCGCTTCAGCGCAGCAGCACGTGCAGCGACTCCTCCCCGTCGAGGACGCGCCGCTTCCGGATCACGCCGCCGTGCCGGTACCAGATCGCCGCCGGCCGCTCGTCGCCCTCGATGACCGCGAGGCCGCGCTCGTTCGTGACTCCGATCACTCGACCCTCGGGCCCGTCGAGCAGCGTCACGCCCTCCGCGGGAACCTGCGCGCGCATGCCGAACGGGAGCTCGCCGCCGCGGCCGTCGTCCGCCGGTCCGATCGAGTAGACGTAGACGACCTCGCCCCAGCCGCGATGGAACGGCGCGTCGAGCCTCACGACCGCGCGGCCGTCGACCTCCGCCGGCGTCCAGTCCGCCTCGGTCCCGACGACCGGCACGTATCCCTCGGCGCGCACCGTCCAGCTCACCGGCGTGCCGTCGACCGGCGCGCTGCGCACGATGCCCGGTCCGACGTGCTCCGAGACGGAGCGACGCGCCGGGCCGATGCTCTGCGTGTACTCGAACTCGACGCCCTCGGGCGCATCGATGAAGACCTGCTGCACGTCGCGGGCGGGACCGACGTCGATGACGAGCTCGTTCTCGTCGGCTTCGAGGATCCAGTGGCGCTGGAGGTCGTGTGCCTGGCTCGGACCCTGCAGCTCGACGAAGCAGCGCTCCGAGGGCACCGTGTCGAGCGTGGCCCGCGCGACCCACCCGTCGCCGTCGCGCTCGGCGTACACCGCCGCACGGGCGGCGTGCATGCCGTCAGACCTCGACACAACGATCCAGACGTGCGGCTCTCCGGCCCCGCGTGCGGACCGCACCTCGATCTGGACGGTCCGCAGCGCCGCCTCCGGCTCCAGCAGCACTTCGGTCGTTCCGCCGGCGACCGCCGTCAGCGTGCTGCGCTTGCGCACGTAGCCCAGTTTCTGGATCGAGACGCTGCACTCGCCCTGCGGGACACCGATGAGTTCGGCCTCGCCCGTTTCGTCGGACGCGCCGCCCGTGAACGGCGCGAGCCACGCGTAGCGACCGCCGGTGGGGAAGACGCTGACGTGCGCCGACGGGACCGCGTCGCCCGTCGCGGCGTCGACCACCCGGACCGTGTGGATCACCGTGTCCGACACCTCGGCCAGGAGCGGCTGGTCCAGGAGCGAGGGCAGCGCGTCGAAGGTCACCGCGAACGTCGGGCCGTTCGGCGTCGTCGCGATCGTGATCGTCCCGGACGTCCGGCCCTCGTCCCAGTCGCCGCGGAGCGCGTAGCGAGGGGCGAGCAGCAGCAGCTCGTCGTCGAGCGCGACCGCGGGCCGGTAGCGAACGCGGATCCCCTCGCGGTTGCCGTCTGGGTCGGCGATGGCGATGCCGTACGAGGCCGCGGCGCGCTCGTCCGCGGACAGGGGCGTGGCCAGACGGACGCGGCAGGCGAAGTCGACCTCCGGGTGGAGGAGTATCCCGTCCCCCTCGTCCAGCGTTGCGCGACACGAGACCGTGAGGAGCCCTTCGTGCTGCGCTGCGATCGCGCCGTAGTGTGAGCCCTCGACGACCTTGCCCCCGTCGTCGCCCGGCATCTCGAAGCGCCCTTCCGCGTCCGTGACGACGGTCGCCTCGAGGCGCTCATTGCGCTTGAAGAAGAGAGCGCCCTTGGTGATCGAGACGCTCGCCTTCATCTCGACGCCCGCCAGCGCGATGCCGCTCTCGGCGTCCACGAGGCGAGGGCTCGGCATCGTCGCAGCGGGCACCGCAGCATCTCTGGGTTCAAGCTCCGGCCCGGCGGACGACGTTCGGCTCTTTGGCGCCGGTGTCGACGTTTCTGGCTCGACGACCGCGACGTCGTCGAGCACCTCCCGGCGCACCTCGATGCCGTCCGCGCGCTCGAGCACCGGGCTCGCGTCCAGCAGTCCGGGGAGGAACGCGAGTGCCGCCGCTGCGGCCGAGGCCGCGGCGGCCCACTTCAGGGTCGAGATCGTCATGAGGGTCACTCCCGCTCCGGCGGCCGCGCCCGAGAGCGTCGTCTCGGTCGGCCTGCGGAGGAGGAGCGGGGCCAGCGCCAGGCGCCATTCGGGTCCCCGCTCGGTTTCCATCCGCGCGCGCAAGCGCTCCAGCCCGCGCGCGAGTCTCGTGCGCGTCGTAGACGGGGGCGCGCCGCTGCGGCGGGAGATCTCCTCGATGGACAGGTCCTCGTAGAAGCGCCAGAGCAGGACCGAGCGGTACGGCTCCTCGAGGTCGAGGACCGCGCGCTCGAGCGCGTTCTTGGCCTCGACCTCACGGGCGAGCTCCTCGGGCGACGACTCGTGGGCGTTCGCCCAGCCCTCGTCCTCCGCATGCCGCTCGAGCCGCCGCCGCTGCGTGCGGCGCTCGCTCGAACGCCGCCACGAGATGTTGCGCGTCACGCCCGAGAGCCAGCGCCCCCAGTGGCGGGGCGGCGTCTCGCGGGCGAGCGCGGCGGCCATGGCCTCCTGCACGACGTCGTCCGCGTCGGACTCGCCGACGAGGGCGCACGCGAGGCGGTGGATCTGGCCGCGCTGGCGGTAGAGGTCTTCGATCTGGATCGGCTCCATGTCAGGTCTCCAGGGGCCCCGTGCTTCGACGCGGGCGGCCGTCCCAGGCATCCGCAGAAAATACGGGACGGGCCCCGGCGACGGCCGGGCGCGCCGCGTCCCGGCCCGGCCCGGACCGGTCCAGCGCAGTGCGCGCGCCGCCGCGCTCCGGCTAGCCTCTCCGGAACCATGACTCGCACCGACAAAGGCCGCGCCGACGCGCCGCGCGGCCGCCCCTTCCGCTGGATCCTGGCGGCGTTCCTCCTCTTCTGGATGCTCGGCGACGTCTTCGCGCCCTACGGGCCGGTCGCGCTGGAGCGCGGGCCGAGCGGCGACTTCGAGGAGACCGAGGGCGGCCACGGTGCTCCGCTGTACGTCGGACTCCAGTACGCGTCGGCGACGACGAATCAGACGGCGTCGACGAGCACGATCGACGAGGATCGGACGCCCGGACAGCCGCGGCGCGTGAGCTCGTTGACCATCGTCGATCTCTCCGGGACACGCCTGACCGGCCGCGTGGCGCACGCGCTCGTCGACCGAGCCAAGGCGGTCCCGTCGCTCGAGCGGATCGACGTCCGCACGCCGTCGCAGCCGATGCTGGACACGCCCCTCGGCGATCAGATCCTCCTGCTCGAGGAGTTCGAGAGCGACCGCGGCGCCCTCGCCGGCGCGCTCCCGATCGGTCGTGCGAAGGGGGTGATCCAGGCCTACTTCGGGCACGTGCCCCAGGTGAGCTGGGTCGTGGACTGGGGCACGGCGCAGCGCGTGAACGGCGACTGGACCGTCGACGCGTCCGTGTTCCACGTCGGCTCCCCGCTCGCGCGGACGCGGACCGTCGCGAACTACATCGCGGACGCGATGACGCTGCCTGCGCTCTTCGAGGAGCTGAACGGCGACGGACCGGAGCTGCCGGCCTTCCCCGCGGAGCTCGTCGCGGACTCGATCGATCTCGGGACGTCCGACGAGATCCTTGCCGCGTTCGCGATCGACGGTCCGCCCGTCTTCACGGGCGTGCGGCACCAGCGCAAGGGCGAGGCGCTGTGGCGCTACGCGGGAGCGGACGCGACCGAGCGGCTCGAGTCCGCGCTCGCGGCTCTAAGGGCAGCCGGGTGGGAGTCCTCGGGCCGCGGCCTGGACGACGACGGCCGTCCGCGCGTTCGGATGCTCCGTCGCGGCGACGAACACGTCTGGTTCCAGGACGAGGACAGCCGCCGGCAGTGGCACCAGCTTCCGCGGAACCGGCAGTTCGACCCGCTGGATCCGAGCGCGGGTCCCGAGCCGCTCGAGCCCGCCGTCCACGTCCACTACCGGCACGAGCCGAACGAGGACGAGCTCCGCGCGCTCGTCGCCCGCTCCGAGGAGCTCGGGGTGCGGGACGCGCTGATCGCCAACCTGCCGCAGGAGCACCTCGTCACGCTGGGCCTGGCCGAGCGAACGGTCGACGGGAAGCCGGTCGGCGCCACCGAACCCGACGGAGACTGACCCGGACCGCCTCCGCAGCGGGCCCCGCGCCGAATCGCGCGGAACGCGCGTCAGGGGGCTCGGCGGCCGCTTGCGCTCCCCATCTGGGGCGCCGTGCGGCTCGACCGGAGGCACGGAGCGTCCAGGTCCGGCGGCACCGGTGGCCGCCGCCGCTCCGCGCCCTTAGCGTCCCCTCGCCCCCGCTCTCCTCCCCTCCCCGGCCCGGCCCATGCACCCCACGAGAGTCCTCCTCGCCGTCGCGGCGCTCGCAAGCGCTTGCAGCGGCGAGGCCGGCGGGCCCGCGGCCGCGCCGGAGCGGCCGCCCGCGCCCGTCGCCGCCGCGCCGATCGAGAGGCGCGCGATCACGCTCCGCCGGACCTTCAGCGGCACGCTCGAAGCCGCCGCCGAGGTCGCGATCGCGCCCCGCATCACCGGGCTGGTCGAGCGCCTCCACGTCGACATCGGCGACGAGATCGCGGAGGGGGACCTGGTCGCGGTCCTCGACGACGACGAGCTGCGCCAGGCCGTGCGGCAAGCGGAGGCGGAGCTCGCGGTCGCGCGCGCGAACGACGAGGAGGCCGGCGCCGCGAACGAGATCGCCCAGCGCGCCCTCGGGCGCGCCGAGGCGCTGCACTCCGACGGCGTGACCTCCCAGGGCGAGCTCGACCGCGCGCGCACGTCCGCGCTCGCCGCGCGCTCGCGCACGTCCGTCACGCGCGCGCAGATCGAGCGCGCCCAGGCGTCGCTCGCCGCGGCCCGCCTGCGCCTCAGCCAGACGCGGATCGTCGCGCGCTGGAGCGATGAGACCGAGCTCGAGCCCGGCTCGACCGACGCGCCGCCGGTCGGTCCGAGCGCGCCGGCCCCCCGCACCCGGCTCGTGTCCCGCCGGCTCGTCGACGAGGGCGCGCTCGTCGCGCCGGGCCAGGCGCTCGTCAACGTCGTCGAGGTCGAGCCGGTCGTCGCCGTCGTCTTCGTACCCGAGCGCGACTACCGCGGCCTCGCCGTCGGACAGGTCGCCGACGTCCGCACGGACGCCTATCCCACGCGCACGTTCCGAGGCACCGTGTCCGCGATCTCCCCGGTGTTCTCCAGCGCGTCCCGTCAGGTCCGCGTCGAGCTCACCGTCCCGAACCCCGGCCGCGTGCTCAAGCCCGGCATGTTCGCGCGGGCGACGCTCGAGCTCGACGGCCGCGAAGCGGCCACGGTCGTGCCGTACGCCGCGCTCACGCGCCGCCGGGACGAGGCGGGCGTGTTCCTCGTCGACGCCGTCAGCGTCGCGCGCTGGCGCCCGATCACCCAGGGCATCCGCGAGGGGAGGTGGGTCGAGGTCGTCGGCCTCGACGGCGCCGACACGTCCCTCGAGGTCGTCACGATCGGGCAGGAGCTCGTCGACGACGGCAGCCCCGTCTCCGTCCTCGATGGACCCGGCGAGCAGCCGGCGCCCGAGGGCGGAGCGCCGCGGTGAACCTCCCCGGATTCAGCGTCTCGCGCCCGATCTTCGCCTCGATGGTCTGGGCGATGGTCGTCGCTCTGGGCCTCGTCTCGTTCACGCGGCTGCGCATCGACCTCCTGCCCGAGGTCGAGCTGCCCACCTGCACGATCCGCACCGAGTACGAGGGCGCCGCGCCCGAGGTCGTCGAGCGCCTCGTCACGCAGATCGTCGAGGAGATCGTCGCGACGGTCCCCGGCGTGCAGGACCTGACGTCCGAGTCCAGTGAGGGCACGAGCCGCGTCCGCGTGCGCTTCGGGTTCGGCGTCGACCTCGACGAGGCCGCGATCGAGCTGCAGTCGCGCCTTGAGCAGGAGATCGACGAACTCCCCGAGGACGTCGGCCGGCCGCGCGTGTCGAAGTTCGACATCGCGAGCTTCCCCGTCGTGATCCTCGGGATCTCGAGCAAGCTCGATCCCGTCGCCCTGACCGAGCTCGTCGAGAACCAGGTGCGCTTCCGCTTCTCGCGCATCGAGGGCGTGGCCCAGGTCGACGTGTGGGGCGGCTACTCGCGCGAGGTACGCGTGGAGCTCGACCCTGCGCGCATCGGCGCGCTCGGTATCCCGATGACGCGCGTGCTCGACGCGCTCCGCGACGCGAACCTCGACCGGCCCGCCGGAAAACTCGAGGACGGCCGCTACGAGGTGACGCTCCGCGCGCCGGCCGAATTCGAGAGCCTCGAGGAGATCGAGCGCACGGTCATCGTCGACGACGAGGGCGGCCGCGTGACGCTGGGGGAGATCGGGAAGGTGCTCGACACGTACGAGCGCCTCCAGCGCTACGTGCGCGTGAACGGCGACCTCGGTATGCGCGTGGCGATCCGCAAGCAGGCCGACGCGAACACCGTCGACGTGTCGCGGCGCATCCTCGAGAAGATCGACGAGGTCAATCGCGCGTTCCCGCAGCTCCAGGTCGTCGCGGTCTCGAACCAGGGGAACTTCATCGAGCGCTCGATCTCGAACGTCGCGAACTCGGTGCTGTACGGCGGCGGCTTCGCTGCGCTCGTGCTGCTGCTGTTCCTGCGCAGCCTGTCGAGCACGCTCGTGATCGCGAGCGCGATCCCGATCAGCATCATCGCGACGTTCGCGCTGATGTACCTCGGCGGCTTCACGCTCAACCTGATGACGCTGGGCGGGCTCGCGCTCGGCGTCGGGATGATGGTCGACAGCTCGGTCGTCGTGCTCGAGAACGTCTTCCGGCGCCGGAAGGCCGGCGCCGAGGCGCCGCGCGACGCGGCCGTCGGCGGCGCGGGCGAGGTCGCGGGCGCGATCGTCGCCAGCACGATCACGACGCTCGTGATCTTCCTGCCGCTCGTGTTCGTGCGGGGCGTCTCCGGGGTGCTGTTCTCCGAGCTCGCGCTCGTGATCGCGTTTAGCCTCGTGTGCTCGCTGCTCGTGTCGCTCAGCCTCGTGCCCGTTCTGTCGGCGCGGCTGCTGCGGCGCGTCGAGCCGACGGGCGAGGCGCGCGCCGAGACCCGCCTCGAGCGCGCGTACGGTCGCCTGCTCGGCGCTGCGCTCGGCGCGCCCTGGCTGGTCGTGGCGGCGGCGCTCGTGGCGCTCGGCGGCGCGGGCCTCCTCGCGCGCGGCGTCGGGACCGAGTTCCTCCCGCCCAGCGACGAGGGCGCCGTGCGCGTCTACGGCGAGATGGAGAACGGCACGCGCCTCGACCTGGTCGACGCCCAGGCGCGCAAGATCGAGGAGCGCGTCGAGCGCGCCGTGCCCGAGGCGATCGCGCGCGTGACGACGGTTGGCCCGAGCTGGCGCAGCGCAGTCACCGCGCGCGGCGAGGTGCAGCTCACCCTCGTGCCCGCGTCACAGCGCTCGCGCTCGAACTCCGAGGTCGCGAACGCCCTGCGCGAGGAGCTCGAGGGCCAGGTCGCCGGCATGCGCATCCGGACGCGGGCGCCTCAGGGGCAGTTCCTGCTGCAGCGCGTGCTGGGCTCCGACGACGGGCTGACCGTCGAGGTGCGTGGCTTCGACCTCGATGTGCTCGCGGGTCTTGCGGAGCGCGCGGCGGACATCGTCGCGGCGGTCCCCGGCATCACCGACGTCGAGCGGAGCCAGCAGGCCGGTATCCCCGAGACCGAGCTCTTCCTCGACCGCGACAAGGTCGCCGACGTCGGCCTGTCGGTGCGGGACGTGACGCGCGTGCTCGAGACGGGTTTCGCGGGCACGCAGGCGGGTGAGTACCGCACGGCCGGCAACGCGTACCGGATCCTCGTGCAGCTCGAGGACGCCGAGCGCCGCTCGATCGACGAGGTCCTCGACCTGACGCTCAGCACGCCGGAGGGCGTGCCCGTCGCGCTCCGCAACCTGGTCGAGGTGAAGGACGGCACGGGGCCGCTCATCATCGAGCGCCGCAACCAGGAGCGCATGGTCAAGCTGACGGCCAACGTCGCCGGGCGGCCGGAGGGCGACGTCGCACGCGAGGTCCAGGCCGCGCTCGACGCGCTGCCGCGCCCGGCCGGTCACGACCTCGTCGTCACCGGGACGTTCGAGGAGCAGGAGAAGGCGTCGCGTGAGCTGCTCGTCGCATTCCTGCTGGCGATCGCGCTCGTCTACATGGTGCTCGCGTGCCAGTACGAGTCGCTGCGTGATCCGCTGGTCGTGATGCTGAGCGTGCCGCTGGCGGGTATCGGCGTCGTCGTGGCGCTGCTGGCGACCGACACGACGCTCAACCTGCAGAGCGGGATCGGCTGCATCATGCTCGGGGGGATCGTCGTCAACAACGCGATCCTGCTCGTCGACCGCGCGACGCGGCTGCACCGGGCGGGGCACTCTCCCCGCGAGGCGGCGCTCGAGGCCGGGGCGAAGCGACTGCGTCCGATCCTGATGACGACGTCGACGACCGTGCTGGCGCTCCTGCCGCTCTTCCTCGGCGTGGGCGAGGGAGCGGACGCGCAGGCTCCGCTCGCGCGGGCCGTCGTGGGCGGGCTCATCGGATCCACGCTGATCACGCTGGTCCTGATCCCCGCCGTGTTCGTGTTGACGCGGCCCCGATCGAGGGGGGAGCGGGGCGTGGCGGCTTAGGCACGGGGGACGACTGTCGCAACTTCGTAGAATCCGGCGCCCGGGCCAGGGGTAAGGCACGCATCGGCGTCCAGCACCTGCGACCGAGCCATGCGACCGACCCCCGAGCCAGCCCCCGAGCGCCCCGCGCGCGGCCCCGCCGCAGCGCTGACGAGCGCGTCGCCGACGCCCGCGTCGGATCTCGCGCTGGTGCAGGACGTCCTCGCGGGGGACCGGTTGGCGTTCGAGCGGCTCGGTGACCGCCTGGGCGAGGTGCCCCGGCTCATCTCGGCCGCGAACCGCCGGATGGCGCGTCCGCTCGAGCGCTCCGAGCTCGAGGACGCTGCGCAGGACGCGCTCGTCAAAGTCTGGGAGAAACTCCCGACCTTCCAGGGGCGTTCGACGCTGGAGGGCTGGGCCTGGCGCTTCTGCGTCTTCGAGCTCCGGAACCGCACCCGCGCCGCCGCGAACCGGCGCTACCGCATGGGCCAGAGCATCGACGCCGTGGAGATCGAACCCGCCGCGCCCACGGAGCAACCCTTGCCGTACGAGAGCGAAGAGCTGCGCGCAGCGCTGGACCGGATCCCGCCGGAGATGGCGGAGGTGATCCGTCTCAAGCACGACGACGGCATCATCTTCAGGTCGATCGCCGAGCGGCTCGGCGTCGCCGAGAGCACTGTGAAGACCCGCTACTACCGCGGCCTCCGGCAGCTCCGGGCCGCGCTCCCGGGTCCGGACCGCGGGACGGAGTTCCGATCCGAGGAGGCGTCCGAGCGATGAGTTCAGCAGGCGAAGGAGCGCGGGATCCCGAGGAGGTCCTCGCGGAGATCCTGGCGGGCGAGCGCGAGGTCACGGAGCCCGAGCGCGACGCGCTGCTCGAGGAGCTCGGGATGAGCGTGGACGAGTTCGCCGAGCTGTCGGCGCTGTCGACGGCCCTCGACTACGACGCGGTCCGGGCCGACGTGTCGGACGCTGACGCGCTCGATGTCGACGTCAGTGCGACGCTCGCGCGGGCGTCGGGCCTCGGGGGGGGGGAAGCGCGACCCGCGGCTGGCGCAGAAGACGCCGCCGAGCTGAGTGACCACGCCGCCGGATCGGCCGATGCACCGCCGCGACGGGGCTGGCGCTGGACTCTTCTCCCGCTCCTCGTCGCCGCGGCGACGCTCGTGGCCGTCGTCGCGTTGCGCGACCGCGCGGACGAGCCGGGCCCGGGCCCAGGCCCGCGCGACACGCTCGACACCGATCCGGCGAGCTCGACCGAGGCCCTCCTGGAGGGCGCGACACTCACGCTCCCGTCGTCGGTGCCCACGCGCGGTACGCTCCGGTTGACCCTGGAGCAGGCCCGAACGACCGGGAGCGATACGGAATGGCAAGACGTGTGGAAGAGAAGGCTCAGCGACGCGCGCACGGTCGAAGTGCCGGCGAGCGCGCTGGCGGAGATCGACGCGGAGGCGGCGCTGCAGGTGCACGTCGTGCTCGTGGGGGGGAGCGTCGTCTTCGACGCGCGCTTCCCGGTGTCGCGGCGCTAGCGCTCTTCGGTGCGGCGGCGCCGGGCGCAGCCTTCGCCGCACCCCCTTCGCTCTCGCCGACCGCGCGCCAGGACACGACGCCGTTCGCCGAACTGGAGCGCCGGCTCGACGAGGCGCGCGCAAGCATGTCGCCCGCGGAGGCCGCTGAGGCGGTCTTCCGGCGGGTCTATTCCGCCGCTTGGGAGTCCGGGCGCGCGGTGCAGAGTGCGCACCTGCTCTCGCTCGAGGAACACTACATCGCGGCCGTACGGGAGAGCCTGCCCGACTACGACCTGCTGCCGCTCTTCGACGCCCGCATCGCCGCCTCGGCGCTCGAGGAGGGCCTCTACGACCTCGCGCTCGAGCGCCTAAGCACCTTCGATGAACGGGGTCGCGACTATGGGGAGGAAGTGGATCCGGGGATGCTCAATCACTGCCGCCGAAAGTGCGCGTGTCGGGTTCCCTACTTGCGCATCCGGCTGTGGCTCGATCTCGGGCTCGTTGATCTCGCGCGCGACGAACTCGAACACCTCGAGACGGTGTACGGAGCGCTCGCGGAGCGGCAGGAGAGCGACCTGCACGAGCTCTGCATGGCGCGCTTCGACGTCGCGCTCGCGGAGGCCGATTTCGTCGGCGCCGAAGAACTCGCGGACGAAGGGCTCGCGCGCTTCCCGCTCGAGGAGACCGGCGACTCACGCGAGGACGGCGAGCTGCTCGAACGGCGCGAGGATCTTCTGCTCCGCCGCGCCTCGGTGCGCGAGAAGCGCGCGCTCACCGAGCCAGACCTCGCACACGATGTGCTCGAAGAGCTGCTCGAAGTGGACCTCGATGCGCTCGACGTCGAGAGCGCCGCGGAGGTCCGGTTCCGCGCCTTCTCCGTCGCGAGCGTGCTCGGCGATGACGCTCTCTGCCGCGAACTCGCAGACGGCTACCCGAGGGCGACACCCGGGCCGCTCGAGCGAGCGCTCGGGGCGGCCATGGCGGCCGACGTGGACGCTGCGGACGAGGACATCCGCGCCAAGCTTCGCTCCGAGGTCGAGTCGCTCTTCGCGTCGTGGAGAGCGCAGCCGCCGCGCCTCTCGGGCACCGGCCGCTTCTTCACCGACAAGTCGCGCTTCATCGTACAGGTCGCCGCCGAGCGAGCACCGGACGCCGAGAGCGGGCTCGACGTCGTACTCGCGGCGCTCTCCCTGAACGACCTGGGGCGCAGTCTCGGGCTCGATCCGCTCCGGTCCGCCGATCTGATCGCTGCCCTCGACGGGCCCGGGGACGCGACGCTGGTGGTTTGGCCCGGCGACATCGCAGGCGTTCTGTTCCTCGTCACGGCGGACGGCGTCGAACGCCATCCGTTCGCAGGATCGGAGTCGCTCCGCGCGCCGGTCGCCGCCCTGAGCGGCCTCCTCTACCCGCACTCCCTCGACGATCCGGGCTGGGAGGAGCGCTGGGCGCAGAGTGCAGCGTTGCTGCAGGAGGGTCTGTTGCCGACGGAGGTGGCCGACCGTATCTCCTCGCTGGTGCGACTGACGGTGCTCGGCACGGAGCTGATCTGGAACGCGCCGATCGGACTCCTTCGGCCGAACGGCGAGCCGCTCGCGGTGTCCGTCCAGGTACGGGAACTCACGGACCCGCGTATCGGACTCGCGCGCAGCCTTGGGGTGCTTTCGGCCGACGGCGTCCGCTTCACCGCAGGCGTCCCGCGGCCGGGCTGGGTCGATCCCCTCGGGGCGCACGGCGAGGCGCCGCGCTTCCCGGACGGAGCGGTGGAGCGCACGGGCGCGCTGCTCGGCGGCAGCGAACCGGACGCGTTCGACGAGCAGCGTGTCCTCGACGGAGCGCTGGACGGTGCGAGCGCGTGGGCGTTCCTCGGCCACGCGGACCACCTCTCGGGCCGCGAGCGTTCGAGCGCACTCGTGCTCGGCGGAGCGCCCTCGGCGGAGGCGGGCGATCCGTCGGACGGGCGGCTCGACTGCGATGAGGTCGAGCGGATCGTCTCGCCCCCGCTGGTATTCCTGGCGGCATGCAGCACCGGGGCGGGTCCCAAGCGCATGGGGTCGGGCGCCGTCGCCAACCTCGCGGGCGCGTTCACGCGCGCCGGCGCCAGGTGCGTCGTGGCCTCCCGGGTCGACCTGCTCGTCGGGTCGACCGCGCTCTTCGTCGAGAGGTTCGGCGCGTCGTTCGCGGACGGCGCGACCGTCGGTCAGGCGGTCCTGGAAGCGCGGCGCGCCGTGCGCGCGACCCCCGGCTTCGAGCATCCGGCGCACTGGATGGGCCTCGACGTCCACGGCGATGATTCGCTGAGGCTCGACGCTGCTTCCATGGCGGCGAGTGGTTCCAGCGCCACGAGCGGCCCTCCGGCGCTCTGGTTCATCGGCGGTGCGGGCCTGCTCGCGGTCGTCGCGTTCGCAGCGACGCGCCGTCGCGCGCGCAGGCCCTGAACGGAAGAGACCGCGCCGCGATCCCGGTCGGATCGCGGCGCGGCCTGCGTGACGGGCTCGGTCGGATCGGCCCTACTCCTTCGGCTTGGCCGGCGGCTCCTCGTCTTCCTCCGGCTTGTCGTCAGCGATCGGCGACGGGGGAAAGTCGGTGACGCAGTTGACGGTGCCGCCCGTATTGACGACGGAACCGTCCGTCCCCGAAATGGGCGAGTCGTCGTCACAGAGCTCGAGCCCCCACGGGTCGTTCGACGCCCAGTGTCCGTTCTCGACGTCTTCCGCCACAGGGAGATCGTTCACATGGGTCTGCGCGCCGGTGTTGTCGACGCCGATCGCGCTGAAGCTGACGTGCGGCCAGGAGCGAAGGAGGACGTCGCTGGTGTCGACGGTTTCGACGAAGCGGAGCGAGTACACGAGGTAGTCGTTGTCCGCGTCGAAGCCCGTGTCGATCTCGAGGTCGGTCTCCATGAAGCTCACGTCGGCGCAGTCGTCGGAGTACACGGCGTCGAGCGGGACCATGACGGAGTCCATCGGCGTGGCCTGCGTCTGGTAGTCGGTGTTGGGGTTGCCCGGGTCGAGGGCCTTGACCTCCCACAGCCGCGCCTCGAGGTGACTCGCGCCAGCCGGCGCCGCGCCGATCGGGTACGGGACGCCGGGAACGGCAACCCCGTGCACACGGGCTCGGAGCCGCGTCGGCACTCCCTGCTCCGACGTGTTGAGGAGCTGCGGTCGGTCGTCGGTCAGCGACCGCTCGACGAGCGTCGGCGCGAGCGTCTTGTCGTCGACCAGGTCGTTCTTCGCCATGAAGATCGACTGCTGCTCGGAGTTCACCGCGACGATGTCGGCGTCCCCGTCGTTGTCGAAGTCGACGAGCACGGCCGGCGCGCTTGTGAATCCGACGGGCGGGCCGTCGACGGTGTAGATCTCGCTGCCTGCAGGCTGGCCCGTGAAGCGGCCGTCCGTGCCCTGGAAGAACACGCGAACCTCCGTTCCGGTTCGATTCGTCAGCGCCATGTCGGAGCGTCCGTCGCCGTCGAAGTCACCCTCCGCGATCCGGCGGGGCGAGTCGCCGCTGAAGACGACCTCGTCGTCGATCGTCACGGAATTGAGGTCGACGACGGAGAGCACCCAGGCGCCGCCCCCGAGGGGCCGGAGCCAGGCCAGGCGCTCGCGGTTCTGGGCCGCGTTCGCCATGCACGCGACGTCGCCGGTCGGGTTGACGTTCTGGATCGACTGCGGGAACTTCGCGCCGTTCGAATTCACGAAGTAGAGCCGCGTCGACGTCAGGATCGCGGTCTCGTCGCCTGCCCACGAGTGCCCGTCGAAGACCTCGATGTCGAGCACGGGGTCGGTCAGGGCGAGGAGGGCCGCGGTCGTCGTGTAGGCGGGGCCGCTGCGCGCAGCCATCAGGAACCAGCGGCCGTCGCTGGACACGCCGACGAGGTCGTCGCGGATGCCGTCGCCGTCGAGATCGGCGGGCCGCACGGCCTGCGCGTCGATCCAGAGCCCGTGGCCGACAGGGTCGGCCATCGCGTCGATCAGCGACTCGGCCTCGAACGCGGCGAGCGTCTCCGACCACGCAATCCGGCAGAGTCCGTCGGCGCCGACCGTGATGAGCTCGCGCTCGAGGGGATCCGCGGACGCGCCGTCGGCGGTGATGTCCGTGAAGTCACCGGTGACTTCGATGGAGGCCTCGGTGAAGCCGAGGTCGGTCGCCAGCACGAGCGCACTGTCCTGGAGGAACGCCACGTCGAGCGTCGTGTTCCCCGAGACCTCGGCCCAGACCGCGCGGGCCGTGTCCTCCGAGGGGTAGAGGGCTTTCGCCTGGATCGTGTACTGGACCGGAGGCGACTGCGCGCCAGCACCGATCGCGAGCGCGAGGGCGTACAGGGGGGTGAGAGAAGTCTTGGGAAGGATCATCGGGGGGGGCGTGGTAGGTCTCGTCATCGGAGGGAGCGCGCGCGGGAATGGCTCGGCGCGGGTACGGGGCCCTCGTGTCCGTGGTGGGCGGCCGGGCTGCAAGTTTCTTCGGAAAACCGATCGGTGGGCCCCGGGCGGCACCGCCGGGGGTCGTCCAGGGCCGCAGGCCGCAGGCCGCAGATCGCTCCAGGAACGACGTTACAGCGAAATGGGCGAGACCATTCGCCGCCCTCCGACACGAGGCGCCCATGCGCGACGCCGTCCCTACTCCCGGGGGGCCCTGGCCGAGCGACGCGGCCCGGCCGCGCCGTCCCGGCGCCCTGCACGCTCCATTCGCCGACGACTTCGCGCGGCTGGTGCGGGAGGGCAGCCGCCGGCTCCTCCTCGCGATCGACGCGCACGATCTCGGCGACCTCGCCCAGGACGTCGCGCTCGACTACCTCCAGGCGGCCGCCCGATCGGACGGACGCGCGCTCGACGTCCGCTGGCTTCGGAAACGCGCGGGCGCGCGGCTGCGGGCGTGGGCCCGCGAACGCGCCGAGCACCTCTCCGTCCACGAGTCCGTCCCCCTCGAGCTCTGCCCGTGCCCGGAGTCCCCGCGCGACGACGTCGACCACGTGCGGGAGCGATTGCCCACGCTCTCCGACGAGCTGCGCGCGATCCTCGCGCTCCGCTTCCTCCACGGGGTCGAGTACACGCGGCTCGCGCGCGTCCTCGGTGTGCCACCGGCCACGCTCAAGGCGCGCGTCTACCGCTCGCGCTGCGGCCTTCGCTTCGCTCTGGGCCCGGCCCCGCGGCGCAGCGGAGATCCGGCCCTCCCGCCCAGGGAGGATCCTGCCGCTCGGCCCGGTCGTCACGCGTCCGCCGGGACGCCGACCCACTCGGCCCAGGCGCGGTCGAGCGCGTCGCTGTCGACCTTTTCGTCCGTGACGAAGACGCGGTAGCGAAGGCGCAGTCGCTCGTACGCGTCCAACTCCAGCGTCACGCGCGGTGATGGCGCACCCTCGAACGCTTTCCGGCCGAACGGGTTTGCCGCGAGGAGCCCGTACGGCCGGACGTGCCAGCGCGTCGGGTGTCCCGGGTTGGCGGGGTGGTCGAAGACCGCGACGGTAGTGCGACGCTCGGCGGTGTCGCCCGCCGCCGCGCCCGCACCCGCGCTCGGGCCTCGCACAGCGCACCACGGACTGCGCTCGCCCCAGATCGGCGTGTCCTCCGTTTCCCTCCCGGACGCGATCCACGCCTCGCCCGTCGCGCGCGCGCCGGTCCGCTCGAAGCGCTCCGCCAGCCGGAGCGCGAAGAAGCCGTTCTTCGTGTCACCGAAGCGCAGGCCGCGACCCGGTGCCGTCAGGACGACGTCGACGTCGACGATGCGGACCCCTTCCAGCGCACGGAAGCGCAGCGTGCGGTCCTCGGTGAGGAGCAGGCCGTCGTCCTCGTCCGTCCAGTCGAGCCGAGCGCGGAGCCGGACCGTTCCACCCGGTTCGAGCACGACCGACTCCTCCGTCAGCTGGATGCGGTCAGGCCGGGACCAGAGGTCGACGCCCTCGACGTCGCCGTAGGCGATCCACATCGAACGCTGCTCGGGGTGCTGCACGCTCGCCGGCGCCCTCGCGCCGTCGGGACGCCACGGGCGGAGCAGCTCGGTGCCGCGGGGCCCCACGAGGGAACGCACGAGCAGCGGACGGCCGGACTCGATCTCGATCTCCGCGAACGGGCGGCCTCCGGCGAGCGCGGCAAGTCCGTCCGGAAGACTTCGGAGGCCGATGGGGACCGCGGAGCGCCCCGCGGGTGCGGGCGCGGCGCAGGAGGCGACGAGCAGCGCGCCCGCAGTGAGGGCGGCGCGCGCACGCGCGGGGGACGGGGGGATGCGGGGGACCGGCATGGGCTGGAATGTACGCTGCGAGCCGTGGGAACCGCGTGCCGCCCCGGGCGGCGGTCCCGCAGCGCGACCGGTCCGGCTCGGTAGGCTGGAGTCCGGCCCCGACGACCCGATCCGTCCCGCCCGAGCGACCGAGCCCACAGCACCATGCACGCTCCGACCCTCCTCGCCGCCTGCGCCCTCCTCTTCCCGTGCCCTGTCTCCGCGGCGTCCGCCGCCGCCCAGGACGCCAAGCAGGACGATCCGAAGACCGCGCCGACCCTGGCCGAGCGGGTCCGCTCGAGCCCGCAGCACACGACCCTCGCGCGGCTCCTCGCCGAGGCGGACCTCCTCGAGCCGCTGGGGGAGAAGGGTGCGACCACGCTCTTCGCGCCGACCGACGCGGCGTTCCAGAAGCTCGAGCGCGAGCGTCGCGGCGCACTGCGTGAGCTCTCGAAGAAGGAGAACCGCGCGCGGCTCGTGCGGCTCCTGTCGCAGCACGTCGTCGACGGGAAGCTCGCGGCCGCGGATGTCGCGAAGCTGAAGCACGCGACGACGCTTTCCGGGCAGCGCATCGACGTGACGGTGGAGCGCGGCCGCGGGCTGCGCGTCGACGGCGCCAAGCTGGAGCGCGTCGACGTCGTGTGCGCGAACGGGGTCCTGCACGTCGTCGATACGCTGCTCGTGCCGGAGCAGCGCGGCCTGGTGGGGACGCTCCGTGCGACGGGCAAGCACGGGGTGTTCCTCTCGCTCGTCGAGGCGGCGGGTCTCACCGACGTGCTCGAGGCCGAGGGTCCGTTCACGCTGTTCGCCCCGACCGACGTCGCCTTCGCCGCGATGCCCGAGGGGACGGTCGACCGTCTGCGCCAGCCCGGCAGCCGTGCCGTCGTCGCGAGCCTGGTGCGCAACCACATGCTTGCGGGCCGCGTCTACGCCGACCAGGCGGCCGAGCTCGAGAAGGTCCGGACGCTCGCCGAGCGGGACCTGCCCATCGAGTTCGACGAGCGCCGCGCTCTCGTGAAGGGCGTTCGCGTCGTGCGGACCGACGGAGAGGCGGCGAACGGTGTGGCTCACGTGATCGACACGCTGCTGCTCCCGCGCTGAGTGCCGTGCACGTCGGGGGACGCCGCTCGCGGTCGTCCGGCGGGGGCAGGCCGGTAGGGATTTCCCGCTCGCGTGTGCTGCGGCGGTGGGCGTGGCTGCGCCAGATCCGTCTGGGCGGTGTCGCCGGGGCCGTTCCCAACCGCCCCGTTGGACGGAGCTTGGCGCCGTGCGACACGAAGTCCAAAGGTTCCGCATCCCCGACGGGGAAGCGGGCGAAACCTGGGTGCGCACAAGAGAGCGCCCCCACGCGCTCTCTCCCCGATCGTCCCCGGGAAGGGACCCTGGGCGCCGGCATCTCCCTAGGAGTGTCGGCGCCGTTTTTGTTTGGGGCGTACCGTGGGGCGTACCGAGTGCGGTGATCGAGCGACACTCGGTACGCGGTACGCCCGATCCGCCTAGTCGATCGCCCGGATCGTCAGCCCGCCCGACTGGCGGAGCTCGACCCGGTACGTCTTCCCGGGGCGCGCTTCGACCGACGGGGCCTCGCCCTGGATGGCGCGGACGCCCAGCTCCGAGGCGGACCCGGGATCGTTCGCGTAGTCCCAGATCCTCTCGAACAGCTCCGTGTACATCGGATCCGGCAGTTCGTCGCCCCGGAAGGGCAGCGGGTGCTTCGACTTCGAGTCGATGGGAATGCCGTCCTCGGGCCGCATGCCCTCGCCGAACACGCGTTTGAAGACCGCCACGGAGGATCCGCGGAGCGCGTCGCCGCCCTCCACGAAGCTGTCGTCGAACTTCACGACCTGGCTGTCGACGTAGATCCGCTTGCCACGGACCACCATCTCCTCGCCGGGGCCCATCGGCTCTCCGGCGTCGTCGAGCTCGGTGAAGACGATGACCGTTTCAGTGGCCCCGGAGCCGTCCTCGGCGGGCCTCTGCTCGGTCACCTCGATCTCCGCGATCCTGTGATCCAGCCTCAGGAGGCCGTTCGCGACCTTCTGCCGCGCGATCTCCTGGTCCTTCAGCGCGACGTCGGTCTCCAGGGCGGCGATGCGCTCATCGCGCTCGAGGAGGGCCCGCTCGTGCTCCTGTCGGTCGTCGTACCAGACGTAGGACCAGAAGGCGAAGAGGCCGGCGAAGGTCGCGAAAGCGAGGTTGCGGAGCATTTGGTGTGCGGTGTGGGGCGGGGACCGCCGAAGGCCATGGTAGCGCAGCCGCCTGCCGAATCGGCGGACTGGGCGACGACGACGGCTTGAGTGGACGGTGAGCCTGGCTCACGTTCCGCCGGAACCCACATGAATCCCGACCTCCTCATCGGACGCCTGGAGGCCTTCGCCTACCAGCTCCGCACATTCGTCAAGGACCTCCCGGTCGACCAGGCCCGCTGGCGACCCGCCGAAGGTGGCTTCTCGATCCTCGAGATCGTGGGCCACCTCTGCGACCGTGAGACCCTCGAGTTCCGCCCCCGCCTCCAGCTGACCCTGGAGGACCCCGAGAAAACGTGGCCGCGCGTCGAGCCGGAGGAGGGGATCGAGGAGCTCAACTACAACGAGCGCGAACTCGACCGCGAGGCCGAGCGCTTCCAGCGGGAGCGCCTGAAGAGCGTGCAGTGGCTCCGCGGCCTCGGCGCTGCGCCGTGGACCTCGACCCACGAGCACCCGCGGCTCGGGCCCGTCCGGGCCGGCGACCTGCTGGTGAGCTGGGCCTCCCACGACGCGATGATGGTCAAGACGATGGCCCGCCGCCTGTACGACCTCAGCCAGCGCGACGCGCCCGGATTCGTGTCGACGTACATCGGGTCCTGGGACGAGGACCCCGCGAAGAAGTAGGGCGCGGGCGCTGTCCCGACCGAACGGGCGCCCGCGAAAGAGCGCCGCCGCCGGACGACCGGCGGCGGCGCTCTTTCGCTGGCCCGGCGCTCCTTGCTGGCCCAGTGCCTCCGCCGGCCCTGCGCTCGGCCGTGGCGCGGAGAACGATCCCGGGCGGCGGCGCGTGCCCCAGCGCGAGCCGTTCATCGCACGGACCCGCGCCGCGGCCGTGCGGGACCAGTACCCTGCGGGCCATGGCCGCTCCCCTTCCCCGTAACGCTTGTCCCGACGCCGCCCGATGAGCACCAATCGGGTCGAGGTCGTGGAGCGCAATCTCGACGAGTACCTCCAGTCAGCGGCGGCACCGGCGCGGTCGCTCGCTCCCTCCGAGCCCCTGCGTCCGGGCGGCGGCCTCACCGCCCGCAAGGCCGTCGAGGTCTTCGAGGACCAGGTGCTGTCGCGCGCGCTGGACGTCGCCGCGCGCGAGCTCAAGCGCGAGGGGGAAGGCTTCTACACGATATCGAGCGCGGGCCACGAGCAGAACGCCGTCCTCGGCGCGCAGCTCCGGACGACGGACCCGTGCTTCCTGCACTACCGCTCGGGTGCGTTCATGGCGGCCCGCATGCGTCAGCTCGACGGCGCTTCGCCGCTCTTCGACACGCTGCTGTCGTTCTGCGCCTCGTCCGACGATCCGGTGAGCCGCGGACGTCACAAGGTCTGGGGGTCGCGCGAGGCCTGGGTCCCGCCGCAGACGAGCACGATCGCGAGCCACGTCCCGAAGGCGGTCGGCACGGCGTTCTCGCTGTCGCGCGCCGCGAAGCTCGGGATCGACACGGGGCTCCCCGATGACGCGATCTCCGTCGCGACCTTCGGCGACGCCAGCGTGAACCACGCGACCGCGCTCGCCGGGATCAACTCGGCGCGCTACGCGTGGCGCCGGATGAATCCGACGCCGGTGCTCTTCGTGTGCGAGGACAACCAGCGCGGCATCAGCGTCGAGACCCCGCGCCGCTGGATCCGCGACTTCTTCTCGCGGCTCGAACACCTGCGCTACTTCGAGGCCACGGGCGACGTCGACAGCGTGTGGGACACCGTCTCGCTCGCGATCCAGACCTGCCGCACGACGCGGCAGCCGACGTTCCTGCGCCTGCGCTGCCATCGACTCTGGGGACACGCGGGCTCCGACGTCGAGTCGGCGTACATGAGCCAGGAGGAGATCGAGGCCGTCGAGGCGCGCGATCCGCTGCTGGCGAACGCGCGTCGCCTCGTCGAGACCGGCGCCGCGTCGCCGGCCGCACTGCGCGCGATCGTCCAGTCGACGCGCGAGCGCGTGCGGGCAGCCGCCCAGGAGGCGAAGTCGCGGCCGAAGCTCGTCTCGGTGGAGGAGATCGTCGAGCCGCTGGCGCCGGAGGACGAGAGCGCGTGGCGCGCCGCCGCAACCGCGGCGATCGACCCCGCGCAGCGCAAGCAGGTCTTCGGCGACCGCAGCCCCGAGCGCGCGAAGGCGCCGACGCGGCGCACCCTCGGTGCGCGCATCAACGACGCGCTGCACGACGAGATGATCCGTCGGCCGAACACGATCGCGTTCGGTGAGGACGTCGGTCGCAAGGGCGGCGTCTACGGCGTGACGCAGAACCTGCAGGTGCACTTCGGCCGCTCGCGCTGCTTCGACACGCTGCTCGACGAAACGACGATCCTCGGCGTCGCGCAGGGCGCGGCCCTCGTCGGGCTGCTCCCGATCCCCGAGGTCCCGTACCTCGCGTACCTGCACAACGCGATCGACCAGATCCGCGGCGAGGCGTGCTCGCTGCGCTACTTCAGCGCCGGCCAGTACGAGAACCCGATGGTCGTGCGCATCGCCGGGCTCGCGTACCAGAAGGGCTTCGGCGGGCACTTCCACAACGACAACTCGGTCGGTGCGCTGCGCGAGATCCCCGGTCTTGCGATCGCCTGTCCGTCGAACGGCGCGGACGCGGTGCGGATGCTGCGCGGCTCGCTCGCGATGGCGGCCGAGTCCGGCCGCGTGGTCGCCTTCCTCGAACCGATCGCGCTCTACCACGAGCGCGACCTCTACGAGGCGGGCGACGGCCTCTGGCTGACCGACTACCCCGTTCCCGACGGCGCGGCGGACTCTGCGCTCCTGCCGGGCGAGGTCCACGTCGAGCACCCGGACGCGAGCGACGTGCTGATCGTGTCGTACGCGAACGGCTACCGGCTCTCGTTGCGCGCCGCGCGCGCGCTGGAGGCCAAGGGCGTGCGCGCGCGCGTCCTCGACATCCGCTGGCTCAATCCTCTCCCGATGGACGCCATCCTCGAGCACGCCGAGGCGTGCGGGTCGGTGCTCGTCGCCGACGAGTGCCGCGCGACCGCCGCCGGCGTCGCCGACTCGATCGTCTCCGGACTCGTCGAGCGCGGCTTCCGCGGCCGCATGGCGACCGCGCGCAGCGCAGACGTCTACATCCCACTCGGGGGAGCCGCGAACATCGTGCTCCTCTCCGAGGAGGACATCGCCCGCGCCGCGGAGGAGCTCGTCCGATGAGCAGTGCCGTCGTCCTCTGCCCGGGCCGCGGGTCCTACACCGAGAAGTCGCTCCGGAGCCTCGACCCCGACCACGATCTCGTACGCGCGGCCGAGCGGCGGCGCGCCGATTTCGGCCTCGAGCCGCTCCTCGCCCTCGACCAGGCCGAGCGCTTCGAGCCCGCGCGCCACCTGAGGCCCGCGCACGTGTCGCCGCTGATCTTCGTCAAGGCGATGATCGACGGGACCGCGGCCGCGCAGCGCCACGAACTCGTCGCCGTCGGCGGGAACTCGCTCGGCTGGTACATCGCCCTCGCGCTCGCGGGCGTCGTCAGCTTCGAGGACGGGTTCCGCATCGTGCAGCGCATGGCGCTCCTCCAAGAGGAGTTCAGCGAGGGCGGCCAGATCATCTACCCGGTGACGGACGACGACTGGCGCCCGTCGGCCGAGCGTGAAGCCGCCGTCGAAGACGTGCTCGCGAGCTCGGACGGCGAGGCGCTCGACTCGATCGATCTCGGCGGGTACCGCGTGCTCGCAGGCACGCCGAAGGGCGTGAGTCATCTCCTGAAGATGCTTCCGCAGGTGCGCGTCGGTTCGATCACGTATCCGATCCGCCTCGCGCAGCACGGCCCGTACCACACGCGCTTCGCGGAGCCCACCGCGGCCGCCGCGCGCGCCGAATTCGCGACGCTCGAGCTGCACGCCCCGCACACGACGCTCATCGACGGCCGCGGGCGCCGGCACTCTCCCTGGTCGGTCGACCTCGACGAGCTGCGCGACTACACGTTCGGCGCGCAGGTCACCACGCCCTACGACTTCACCGCGTCGGTGCGCGTGGCGCTGCGCGAATTCGCGCCCGAGCACATCGTGCTGCCCGGGCCAGGCAACACGCTCGGCGGCATCGTCGGGCAGGTGATGTGCGCCGACGGCTGGCGCGGTGTCCGGACGAAGGACGACTTCCTCGCGCTGCAGAAGGCGAGCGATCCGCCCTTCGTCGTGAGCATGGGGATGGGAGCCTGAGCGCGGCGCGGAAGTCGCCGTGCCCGACCGAGGTGCGGCCGTGCGCGGTGCCGTCGGACGTGGCACCGGCGGCCGTGCGCGCGCGTTTCCGGGCGCTCGTGCGCGGGCGTGTTCCGCTCAGGCCCGCGGGCGCGGCCCGCGAGGACCCGGAAGCGCTGCTCGCCCCTCGCTACGCGCCGCGGTTCGCGCTCGAGCTGTTCGGCTCCGAGGTCTTCCTCACCGGGCTCAAGGACGACGAGGGCCTGACGTTCTTCGTCGGCTACGTGCGCGCGAACGGCGCGCTCTGGCCGCGCGCGTTCTACAAGGACTCGTCGCTGATGTGGCGCGTCGCGAGCCACTACGTGCACGACGAGTTCGAGTACTGGATCGGCAAGGGCGACGTGCGCGTCGAGTCGATCGGGGACGACGAGCACCTGGTGACGGCGGAGGAGACGACCAACCTGCCGTTCGAGGCGCAGACGGCGCTCGACGAGCTGAGCCGCCGCGCGAAGCGAACGAAGGACGAGGACGCGATCGCGCTCGTCGTGCGCGAGGCGCCGTCGGGCCGCATCCAGCCATACGCCGATTTCCTGCGGCCGCGCGAGGCGGCGCGCGAGGCGTGCAGCGTGCACGGTAGCGCGCCGATCGCGCGCTTCCGGCGCGCGGGGGATCCGACGAGCCTCGCGTTCCGCGCCGGCTACGCGCCGCGGCTCACGAAGGCGGGTGTTCTCGGCCGGGCGGAGTCGTTCAGCCGCTTCTTCGGCGGCGAGATCCAGCGCGTGCGCATCGCGTCCGAGAACGGCCGGGTCCAGTTCCTCTTCTACGCGTCGCCGACGCACACGTGGATGGCGCCGCCGCAGGCGCTGACGAGCGAACTCTCGACCTACTTCGTGCGCGTACACGACGTGACGGCGCCGGACGACCTGTCGCTGCCCGGCTACGAGTACCACGAGGAGGACGGGCCGACGCAGATCCCGGAGGGCTTCGCGGGCGCGCCGCACCCCGATGATCCGCACCGCGCGGACGCGGGCGCGTGGCTCGACGGGATCGGGGTGCTGCGAAAGTTCCGGCGGCGGCTGGTGTAGTGCAGATACGGTGCCTGCGGATACGGTGCCAGGATCACCAGCAGCTTTAGAAGCAGCCAGGGACGTCCATTGAAT
>JBCBNC010000060.1:0-24283 GCA_039821985.1 Planctomycetota bacterium | reverse complement strand
GTGCCTATCCCGAACCCTGTGGGCGACTACCGCCGGCCCGCGAAGGAATCTGCACCTCGCTCGATTCGCTCTGCGGCGGGCATCGAGACCCTTCTCGCGGCGCTGCTCCGGGCCCCGCGCCGTTCCCGCACCGGCGGGAGCCGGTGGGCCCGCGTCGCGTCGTCAGAGCGTCTCGCGGAGGGTACGCGCCTGGGCGGCCGCCGGCGTGTCGCCGTAGGCGCGCAGCACGGTGTCTATGCGCACCTTGGCCTGCTCGGCCGAGCCGTCGCCGCCACGCGCCTTCGCGACCTTGGCCAGGCCGAGGTTGGCGTGGGCGCGCCGGTCGGCGCTGGTGTGGTCGAGGGCCGCGACCCAGGAGAACTCGATCTCCGCGTCGACCAGGTTCCCAAGCCCGAGGTGGGCCTCGCCGAGGGCGAGCCGCGCCGCCGCGATGCCGGCCGTGGTGCTGGCGGAGTCCGCGCCCCGCTCGAGGCCCGAGCGTGCGCCGGAGAAGTCGCCGCTCGCGATCTTCGAGAGCGACGAGCCGAGCGCCGCGACGTCTGCACCGCGCGACGAGCGGAGCTGGATCGCGTCGCGCTCGCTCGTGACCGCGCCGAAGGCGGCCTCGGCGGAGCGGAACAGCTCGGCCGCGCCGGACGCGTCGCCCGCGGCGACCGCGGCCTCGGCGCCGGCGAGGGCCGCCTCGGCCACGACGATCGGCGCGTAGCCGGCCGTGCCGTTGCCGGCCTCGTAGAGCGCCTTGAACCCGTCTCGCGCCGCCGCGGCGTCGCCGCCGAGCCACGCCGCGCGCGCCTTCATGCCGCGCACGTGCGGGACCAGCCGGCTCTCGGGGAAGTCGGCGAGGAAGCGCTCGGCCTCCTTCGTCGCTTCCGCGAGCTGCGCCACGTCCGACGTGCCCCAGGCGACGAGCGCCTCGATGGCCTCGAGCCGCGCCGTTGCGCGGATGCCGTCGCGCAGCGAGTCGTCGCCCGCGGCCTCGCGCAGGCGCTCGAGCGCTTCGGCGTACGCGCCGCGCTTGGCCAGCTTGCGGCCCTCCTCGAGTTCGACCGGAAGGTCGCCCCAGCTGATCTGGAGGACGGTCGTCGGGTCGAGCTCGCGCTCCTTCCCGTCGCGCTCGGTCAGCACGACGTTCCCGAGCGTGTCCTGATTCACCGTGCCCTGGAGGGTCTGGCTGCGGTTCGTCCGGGGGTTGTAGCGGTAGACGGTGTCCGACGTCTGGGACGCCGCGGGCGCGGAGAGGCCGCAGAGGGCCGCGGCGGCGAGGAGGAGCTTCGTGGTGGGGCGCATGGGGGAGGGCCGGCGTTCGGCGTCGATTCGGGCTGCGCGTGCGTCTTCGGTGACGGCGGGGAGAGTGGGAGGCGTGCCTTTCCGATCAGCGCGACACGCGCTCGAGGAGCCAGCGGAAGCGCGACGCGAGGACGTCGTTGCCGTACGTGCCTGCGAGCTCCTCGCTCTCGTTGCAGTTGCCGTCCACCGACGTGAACTGGCGGTCGTTGAAGAGCTTGACGCTCACGTAGTTGTTCATCACGCGGGGCGCCGAATCGCGGCGGGTGTCGTTCTCCTGACCCCAGACCCAGAACGCGAACACGTAGTCGAACTTGCGCGCGTGGTAGGCGCAGAAGTCGCCCTTGTCCTCGGCGGACTTGCCGAACGTGTTGATGCGCTTGACGAGGAAGTCGAGCTCCTCGTCGGTGCCCATCACGCCCGGGACCTGCTGGACGCGGGTACCGCTGCCGACGACCTCGCCGAAGACGGCGCGGCAGAGGAGGAGCGTGACGCCCTCGGTGCGGAGCGGTGCTTCTTCACCGATCACGAGTGGCGCGAGCAGCGCCTTCGCGCCTTCGCGATCGCCCAGCTCGATGAGGGCCTCGGCGAGGTCGGGCGTCACGTAGCGCTGGACGTTCGTCGCCTTGTCGCCCTCGGAGAAGCGCGCGACGACCGACTCGAGCGTCGTCTTCGCGCGCTCGAATTCACCGAGCTCCATCCAGAGCTTGCCCTCCTTGTAGAGGAGCGCGTAGCCCGGGCTCGCCTTGATGCCGTTCGCCAGCGCGAGCGCGTCCGCCATGTTGCGGGTCAGCGTCGTGCGCTCGTCCGCGTCGACGGTCTCGAGCGCGTCGAGCTCGTCGCGTGCGCCCTGGTAGACGTAGTAGACGTCCATCGCCGCCTCACCGGTCTGCTTGGCGTCGGGCGCGGCTGCGACCATCGCCTCGACCACCTTCGACGCCTCGGCGCCCTGGCCCGTCTTCGCGTACGCGTCGGCGAGGATCTTCTGCACCTCGAGCACGAAGTCCGAGTCGCCGAAGCGCGTGGGGAAGGACTCGAGGGTGTCGATGACCTCCTGGTACTGGCCGCGCGCCTTCGTGAGCAGCGCGTCGGTTGGCTTGCCGTCCTTGCGGGCGGCGATGAAGCGCTTGTACGAACCGCTCGCGCGGGCCTGACTCAGGATGCCGAGGTAGTAGTTCGCCGCCGAGAGCATGTTGCGGCGGTTCTCACGGGCGGCGGTGCCGTCCGTGGCGTTGGCCGGGTCCTCGGCCCAGGCGATGTATTCCTTGAACTGCTTGAAGGCGTCGCCGTAGCGCTTCGCCTTGTAGAAGGTCTGACCGATCTCGACCTGCGCGATCTCGTAGACGTCCATCTCCGACGTGATCTCGCGGTACTTCGCGACGGCCTCGTCGAAGCGCCCTTCGCGGCGCAGGTTGCGCGCCTGGCGGAGGAGGATCGTGCCCGGGTCGTTCCCGATGTCGTACGAGAGCACCGCGCGCTCGGCGGCGGCGCGCAGGTCCTTGAGGCGTCGCTCGGCCTTCGAGGCGTCGCTCGCGTCGCGCTCCCAGACCCGCATTGCGCGGAGGAACCCCTGCGCGTTCTTCGTGTTCCACTCGGGATCCTGCGCCTTCTCGAGCGCTTCCTGGAAGCTGAGCGCGGCCTGCAGCGGGCGGCCGGTGCGCGCGAGCGCGTTGCCGATGCCGTTGTACGACTTGGCCATGAAACCGATGCGCTCGGCCGGGTCGACGTTCGGGAGCTGCGCGAGGACCGCGTAGTAGCCGGTCAGCGCGCCGTCGTAGTCCTCGGCGACGTAGCTGCCCTGGGCGGCCTCGTACAGGGCCTCGGGGGAGACCTCGATGTCGGGGCGGCTGTTGATCTGCTCGAGGAGCTGGCCCGCGCGGATCTTCGTGCTGGGGCGGCCCGTGATGGCCGAGATCTGGTTCACGAGGTCGAGCGCGAACTCGACGGACGAGCGCCGGTCGCGCGCGCGCCGGAACTCCTGCTTCATCTCGTCCTCGGTCGCGAACCACTTGGCCTCGCCGGCCGACGCGTCGCCGCCGATGTGGCCGCCGACGTCGAGCAGGGTCTGCGCGAACTCGAGCATCGCGTCGTGGCCCTCGACGGAGAGGTCGAAGCCCTGCGCGCGGTAAAGGTTGTAGGCGAAGAGGCCCGACCCGATGCCGCGCTGGTACTCGCCGGTCGCGCGGGCCGCGGCCTGCAGGCCCTTGGTGCCGAGCTCGACGTACGTGTAGCGGAGCTGCAGCTCGCCCGGCGCGATCTCGTCGAAGCCGAGGTCCTCGCGGCGCTGGGCCGACATCGGATACACGAGGTTGATCGTGCCCTCGAAGTAGTCGAGCGCCGTCTCGGCGTCGCCGGTCGCCAGGTACACCTGCCCCGCTCCGACGTTCGCGCGCAGCCCGATCTCGGTCTGCGGGCCCGCGTCGAACGAGAGGTCCTCGTAGGCCGAGATGGCCTGCGTCGCGTGGAACTGTCCGTCGGCGACCTCGGCGGTCTCCGCGTACATCTCGGCGATCTTGAGCTTCAGGTCCCAGACGGCGATCTGGGTGGCGTTGTCGATCTCGCCCTCGACCGACGCCTCGATCGAGTCGATGAGCTCGTTCGTGCGGCCGATCGCGCCCTCCAGCACCTCGATCTTGCGGTCCTTCAGCGTCTGCGCTTCCTCGCCGATCGCCTCTTCGAGGGCGTTGTCGATGCTGCGGCCGTAGACGAGCGACATCGTGACGAGGCCGCGCTCCGCCTCTTCGCGGTTCGACGCGTACTCGTTCGCCGCGAGGAACGACTCGTAGGCCTCGATGCCCTGCTCGAGCAGCGCGTTGATCTCCTTCGGGTCGCGCAGGCGACGCGCGCCGACCGCGAAGAGCTCGCAGCGCGCGAGCCCGAGCTCTTCCGCCATGCGCTCGGACGGGCCCGAGTCCTCGACGCTCTCGAGCACGCCCTGGGCGAGTCCGACGAACGTCCAGTCGCTGGCCAGGCCGCGCGCGAACTCGATCTCGGCCTCGACGGCTGCGTCCGTCGTCGACTGCGCGGCCGCGGGCGCTCCGAGCGCCAACGCGGCCAGCGGGAGGAGGAGCGTGCCGGTGTTCAGACGGCGGGCGTCACGGCGGGGGCGTTGGAGCATCACTCGGGCGTGTTTGCGCATCGTGTCCAGGTGGGGGGCGCGCGGTGCGCGCCTGATTCGTTCCTGCTGCGGCGGTGCGGTCGGTTCCGGGTTCGGTCGAGCCGGAGCTGGACCGGACCGGGGCCGCTGCGAGCCCGTCGGATCGGGCGAGCCGCGGGCGCGGTACCCCGAACGCGAGGGGCGGTTTCGGGTTCGCGCCGCCGGAAGAGGAGCCGAAGAGAATACGGGGGCGGTCCGCCGGCGGGAAGCGCCGGGTGAAGCCCTCGGAGCCCGGCGACCGACGTCCGGGACCGTCGGGCGGCGGGCCCGTGGCGCGGAGCGATGTACGGCGCCCCGCCGCGCCCATCGCCTCCGGTCGTGCCGTGGCCCCGGGCGCGCGCTCGCCGGGCACGCGCGGAGTCCCGTCCGGTGCGACGACCGGACCGGTCGTGGGCCTCGCCTCCTCGGCGCCGCAGCCCGCGCGGCCACTCCTCGAACGAAGAAGGGCCGGCCGCCCCTCTCGGAGCGGCCGGCCCTTCCGGAGCCGGTGCGGCGCTAGGCGCCGCGCCGGATCACTGGTCGCGGCCGAGCTCGGCGGCGCTGGGCGTCTCCTCTTCGGGGATGACGATGTCGGCGCGCACGAGGATGAGCAGCTTGCGGTTCGAGACGAACGTGCCCTTGCGCTCGAAGAAGAAGTTCAGGAGCGGGATCTTGTTCAGGATCGGCACGCCCGAGCGCAGGTTCTGCGTCGTCGACTCCTTCAGGCCGCCGAGCAGGACGGTGCTGCCGTCCGGCATCGGGATCGAGGTGCGGACCTTCTGGATCTCGACCTCGGGCAGCTGGATCGTGACGGTGTTCTGCGTGCCGAGCGTGGTCGGCTGCTCGAGGATCGGGCGCGTGAGCTCCGCGATCGTCGGGCGCAGCTCGAGCGTGATGAAGCGGCGGTCGGCCGAGACGACCGGGCGCACGTCGAGGATCACGCCGTCCTGGATGACCTGGATGATCGGGTCCGCGATCGACGCGGCCTGCGCGATCTGGACGTCGAAGTCCTGGACGTAGGCGACCTGGTTCAGGACCTGGACATTGGCGCGCGCGCCGTTGTTGACCGTGATCGTGGGGGACGTGACTACCTCGATCCGCTCGCTCTTCGACACCGCCCGCAGGATCAGCTGGAGCTGCAGGTCGTTGAGGAAGGCCCACTGGAACGAGAGGCCGCCGGAGCCCTGCAGCGTGTCGTTGCCGAGCTGGCTGTCGTAGAGGTCCTCGATGCGCGCGCGGAAGCTGCCGTCGGCGCCGTCGTCGAAGAACGCACCGATGGTGTTCGTGCGGCCGACGACGTCGCCGAACTCGGACGAGCCGTCGCCGAAGTCGTTGAACTCGATGCCGTTCGCACCGAGGCCGGGCTGGCCCAGGCCGCGGAAGTCGACGCCGATGTCCTCGAGGAAGTTGTCCTCGACGCGCATGAACTGCGTGCGGATCTTGACGAGCGTGCCCGTCGCCTTGCGCAGGTCGCTGAGCAGCTCGCGGATCTGGCGCTGCACCTCGGGCGTCTGGCTGACGACCATCTGGCCGGTCTCCGTGACGCTGATCGAGTTCGCGACGTCGTTCGCCCACGACTCGGGCGCGACCGCGGCCGGGATGAGCGACTCGAGCTCGGAGCTGCCGACGACGCTGGACTCGCGCTCGGGGAGCTCCTCCTCGATCGGGTCGAGGCCGCGCGACGGGATCAGGTTGATCTCGGGCGCGACGAAGTCACGGATCGGCGTGGTGAGCTCGGAGACCGAGTAGGTCACGCGCACCTGGCCGCCCGAGACGCTGTCGGCGGTCGTGACGACGACGACGCCGTCCTCGACCTGCCACGCGAAGTTCTCCACGTTGCCGGCGAGGGCCTCGAGCACCGAGAAGACGCTGCGGCGTCCGAGCTCGAGGTTGACCGTGTCGACCAGCTCCTCCTTCGCGGTGGTGCTGAGCTGGAAGTTGACCTTGCTGCCCGCCGCCAGGAACTGGGCGACGTCGACGAGCTCGGCGTCCTCGAAGCTGACCTGGACGTACGAGGACTTGAGCGCCTCGACCACGCTCTCGCGGATCGGGTCGGCGGCCTGCTCGAGCTGCTTCTCGGAGAGCGCGGTCCGGCCCGACGCTTCCTTCCACGTGTCGAGGTCGAACGTGAGCACGTCGTTGACGGGCACGTTCATCTGGCGCAGCTCCTCGAACGTCTTGATCCACTGCTCGCGGTAGTCGCGGCGGATGGACTCGGCGCGCTTGGCGTGGCCGGCCTCACGGGCGATGTCGAGCATCGTCTTGGCGAGCTCGTTGCCCGGGTCGCGCACGAGCACGAGCTCGGCGAACTTGGCGGCCTCGTCGTACTTCTGCGCCTTGAACGCGATGTTGGCGCTCTCGTAGTAGCTGCGCAGCTTCGCCTCGAGGTTCTCGCGCTCGGCCTCCTTGACGCGCTCGAGCTGCTTCTCGCCCTCTTCGCGCTGGCGGCGGAGGGTCTCGGCCGCGTTCTCCTCGCGCGCGCGGATCGCTTCCTCCAGGCGGCCCTCGATCAGGCGCTGGTCGAGCGAGTCCGTCGCGATGAGGGGGTTGTACTGGAGGACGGTCTGCGCCTGGCGGTAGTTGACGATCGCCTCGTCGTAGTCGCCGTCGCGCACGGCGATGTCGCCCTTCGACTTGAACTCCTCGGCGCGCAGCCGGAGGAGCTGGCGTTTGATCGTCAGGTCGGTGACGTCCTCACCGAACGTCTCACCGTCGATGCCGAGCGGGTCGCCGAGCAGCGCCTGCGCGCGCTGGAACCCGGTGCGCGCGCGCTGGTTCGACGAGTCGAGGTCGAGCGCTTCGGCGAACTGCTGTCGCGCTTCGGCGATCTCTCCGCGGGAGAGCGCTTCCTCGGCGACGTCCGTGAACTTCTGCGAGAGGACGCGGCTGCGCTGGCGTCGGATCTCGATCGCGTCGAACGCCTCCTGGGCGCTCGGGTCCTCCTGACGGACCGGGTCGAGCACCGAGGCCGTCAGCGCGAAGCGCGCGCCCTCGTCCTCGAGGGCGACGCCGCTCGTGCTCAGCTTGGGTTCCGTCGTCTGCGCACCGCCGGGGGCGACGGTTTCGTTCGCGGTCGACTGGCACGCGACGAGGGCCGCGGTGAGCGCGGCGAGGGGCGCGAGGGGGGAGCGGGTCCGCATGGATCGGGTTTGACGCGTCACGGTGGTCTGGAGGGAGCGCGATGGGGTCCGCCGCTGCGCCCGAGGGGGCGCGGCCGCCGGGGGGGCGCTGCCGCGTGCGCGGCGGGCGGGGGACGTCACGCTCGAGGCATGAACGCCGGGGGGATGGAGTGCGGGGATGGACGGCCCGCAGCTCCGGTCCTGGGGGAGGAACGGCGCGGGCTGGGGGGGATCGCCCCACGTACGGCCCGCGCGGGGCTGCCGTGGAGGGGCTGGGAGGTTACGGGCCGCACACCGGGGGGTCAACGACGGCGCGTGCGCCGAAGCGGGGGCCGGGGCGGGTCGGGCCGGACGAGGAGTGCAGGGAGTGCGTCCCCGGACCTCGTTCCGCGCCGCTAACGCGCTCGCACGGGACGGTTACCCGATCGGCACCAGGTTCCCGGCGGACCCGGTCGGGCGGTGAGGCCCAGGGGGGAGACCGATGCGTGAGACCCGCCGGAGAGGATCCGCGGCGAGGCCACTGCGGGGAGGCCACTGCGGCGGGACCCGCCGGCGGGGGAGCCCCTAGCGCTCCCCGGGCACGGAGATGCCCGCCTCGCGCATCGCGAGCTGGATGTCCTCCCACGTCTTCTTCTTCTCCTGCGGCGCCCGCAGGAGGTACGCGGGGTGGTAGGTGGGCACGACCTTGCGCCCTCGGGCGTCGTGGACCCGGGCCCGGAGGCGCCCGAGCGGCGCATCGACCCCGAGGATCGTCGTGGCCGCGTGGCGGCCGAGGGGCACGATCACCTTCGGGTCGAAGAGCTCGAGCTGCCGGTCAAGCCACGGCGCGCACGCCGCCTTCTCCTCCGGGGTGGGGTCCCGGTTCTCCGGCGGCCGGCACTTGACCACGTTGACGATGGCGACGTCCTCGCGGGCGAGGCCCATGCCCTTCGTCACGATGTCCGTGAGGAGCTTGCCCGCGCGCCCGACGAACGGGACGCCTGCCCGGTCCTCCTCGGCACCCGGGCCCTCGCCCACGAACAGGACGCCGCTGGAGCCGGTCCCGTCGGCGAAGACCGTGTTCTGCCGGGTGCGCGCGAGGGGGCACGCCGTGCAGGCGGCGACGCCGGCGCGAAGCGCCTCGAGGGTGGCGCAGCCGGGCGCGATGTCGGCGGGGGCGGGGCCCGCTGCCACGGGGGCCCCGTCCGTTCGGGCCGCAGGCGGGGACGCCGGGGAGGAGGCGGCGCCTCGCGCGGCCGGTCCGGGGCCGGGCGGCCGCACGGGCGGCCGTGCCGCGGCGGGGCTGGGGCGGATCGCGGGCTTGGCGCCGGCAGGGGCCTCGGAGCGGCCGTCGGTCGATGCGGGGGCCGGGGGCGTGTACGCGGGGGCCGCGGCCTGCGCGCGCCCCGGTCCGGGGCGCGCCTGTGCGGCGTCCGACGTCCGCACCGGCGGCGGCGCGGCCGGGGGCAGCAGGGGCACCGCCCGGAGTCCGAGCGCCCCGCGCCGCCGCGCGTGGGCCGCGAGCGCATGGGCCAGGGCGCCGAGCTCGCTGCCCGTCCCCGAGCCTGTCTCGCTCTGAGTCACGCGCGCGCCTCCTCGGTCCGCACGAGCGGTCGACCGACGAGGCTCACGCGGCCCTCTTCTCCCTCGCGCGCCTCGAGCACGACGTCCAGCGCGGCCGGCGGCGGTCCGTCGATCGCGCCCGGATCCACCGTGACCCGCTGGTAGCGGCCCGACAGCCCGGCGAACCCGTCGAGCACGATCCGGTCGCGGGCGCCGTCCAGCCCGAGCCGGAACGCGCGCTCCCAGCCGGCGGCCGCCTCGGACAGGGCCGCGCGCCGCGCGCGCGCCACCTGCGGGTCCACGCGCTCCTTGAGGTCGAAGGCCGCGGTCCCGGGGCGGGCGGAGAAAGGGAAGACGTGGACCTTGGTGAAGCCGGCGCGCTCCGCCGTCCGGAGCGTCTCCTCGAAGTTCGCGTCGGTCTCGCCCGGGAAGCCGACGAGGATGTCGGCCGTGAAGGCGGGCCGGTCGAGCCGCGCCCGGATCCGGTCGCAGGACGCCAGGTACTCGGCGACCGTGTACCAGCGGTTCATCGCGGAGAGGACCGCGTCCGCCCCCGATTGCATCGGCATGTGCAGGTGCGGGGCGATGCGGTCGGGGCGCTCGGCCATGAGCGCCACCAGGTCATCGTCGACCTCGGTGGCCTCGATCGACGAGATGCGGAGGCGCCACTCGACGGGCCGCCCGTCGGGTCCGAGCACCTCGAGCTCCGCCAGGCGACGGATGAGTGCCGAGAAGCGCGAGCCGAGGTCGAGGCCCCAGTGTCCGATGTGGATGCCGCACAGCACGACCTCGACGTGCCCGGCGCGGACGAGGCGCTCGACCTCGGCGCAGAGCTCGTCCGCGGGGCGGCTCGTGCTCTTCCCGCGGACGTGCGGGATGATGCAGAAGGCGCAGCGTTTGTCGCAGCCGTCCTGGATCTTGAGGAACGCCCGCTTGTGACCGGCGAACTCGGTGATCCCGGCGGGGATGCCAAGCTCCTCGGGGTCGACCTCGTGCCCGATCTGGCGCAGGAAGTTGACGGGGCGCTTGGCCTCGCCGTTGCCGAGGACCCACTCGACGCCGTCGAGCGCCGCGAGCCCTTCGGGGTCCGACTCGGCGAGGCAGCCCGTCACGCAGATGCGGGCGTCGGGCGTCTCGCGGTGGATCCGGCGGACGAGCTGGCGCGCCTTGCGGCCGGCCTCGGCGGTGACCGTGCACGTGTTGACGACGACGAGGTCGGCGGGCGCGCCGCCGTCCCGCTCGCGCACGCCGCGGCGGGCGAGCGCCTCGCGCAGGACCTGCGTGTCGTACTGGTTCGCCTTGCAGCCGAAGGTGACGAAGCGGACCGAGGAGGGCCCGCCTTCGGCGTCCACGGGCGCGGGGATCGGCGAGGGGATGGGGGGCGTCGGCATACCGGTGCGCGAGGATACCGGGCCGGGTGCCGCGCCGCCGCCGGCGCCCGCGCCAGCGGCGGACCCAGCGGCGGACCCAGCCACGGACCCAGCGACCGGCACGGCGCCGAAACCGTGCCGGACCCGCGGGTAGGATCCCGGCCATGACCGAGCGATCCAACGCGCGCCGCCGCGCCGGGCGGACCGTCGCCGCTTCCCTCGCGCTGATTCTCGCCGTCGCCTGCGGCGGCGGCTCCGGGGAGGACGGCGCGTCCGACGCCGGCGCGTCGCTCCCGAGCTCGCAGGAGCGCCGCAGCCCGCGCGAGGACGTCGCCGAGGCGCGGCGCCTCCTCGACCGCGGCCGGGCCGACCTCGCGCGCCCGCTGATCGAGTCGCTGACGGGCGTGCTCGGCGTCGAGGGCCCGCTGCTGCTCGCGCGGCTGAAGGTGCTCGAGGGCGACGACACCGGTTGGATCGCCGACGTCGAACGCGCGCGGTCCATGGACCCGAAGGACCCGCGCCCCTATGCGGCGGCGGCCGAGCTCTACGCGGCGCTCGGTCGGCTGGGCGCGGCCAAGGACGAGGTGCGGCGCGGCGTCGAAGCCGTCGGCCGGCGGCCGGCGGAGCTCACGCGCGCGACGGGCGTGCTCGCGATCGTGACGCCGGGCCAGGCGAAGGCCGGCCTCGACCTGCTGCGCGCGGCGGAGCGCGAGGACCCGGGTCTACCGTTCCTCGGCCGGCCGCTCGGGCAGGCCTATCTGCTCACCGCGAAGGACGCGCGCGCGGTGGGCTCTTTCGAGCTCGCCCTCGAGCGCTGCGAGAAGTCGCTCGAGTACGACCCCGAGGACCCCGACGGGCGCCGCTTCCACGGCGAGGTGCTGCTGGCCGCACGCTCGGACTTCGACGCCGCGCTCCCGATCCTGCGCGAGGTCCACGACGAGGGCTTCTTCCCGAGCGCCGAGCTCGCGCGCTACTACTGGAGTGGGGGACTGAAGGCCCAGCTCGCGGGGCGCGACGACGTAGCGCGCACGTGGTACCTCGAGTCGCGCGCGCTCGGTGGGCAGGACGTCGAGTCGGGAACGGCCAAGATGCTCCTGACCGTGCAGGCCGAGGGGCTCGTCGACGGCGCGATCGCGGCCGCGCGCGAGGGCGGCGAGGCGCGCGAACGTGCGTCGCGCGCGCTCGAGGAGGCGCTGCGGCTCGCGGGGCCGCCGCTCGAGACGTACCGGCGTCGTTTCGCAGGGCGCATCGCGGTGGCCGCGGAGTCCGCGATCGACGCGCGGGAGCTGGAGGTCGCCGAGCGGATCGTGGATCTCTGCATCGAGGCCGACCGGCGCGCGCCCGAGACGGCGCTCGTGACGGCGCGCCTGCACTTCGAGCTGGCGCTCGTGGAGGTCGAGGCCGGCCGCATGGACGAGGCGCTGCGCCACGCGAAGGTGGCGGCGGCGGCCGAACCCGAGCGGGCGGTGCGCTGGCGGTTCCTCGGCGAGCTGGAGCGCGCGTCCGGCGATGCGGAGGCGGCCGTCGTGTCGCTCGCGAAGGCGCGCGAGTTCGGGCGCGCGGCGGGGGAGGAGTACGGGCTGCGGGACGCCGTTCTGCTGGCGGAGTGCCAGGTGCGCGCCGGGCTGGAGGGGGATGCGGAAGCGACGCTCACGGAGGCGGTGCGCGACGCGCGTGCGCGCGGCGTTGGAGCGGGCGAGGAGGAGGCGCTGCTCCAATGGGGGGCGGGGAGGTTGCGGGGGATCCGTTCGCCCACGCTCCAACCGCTGACGCGGTTGGAGCGCGGAGCGCGGAGCTCGGACCGCGTCGTCGCCTTCGAGTTCTGACGAGGGCGCTCCGCGCCCTCGTCAGAACTCGAAGACGGCGACGCGGTCCTCCACATCCGGCTCCAACTCCAACGCCAGGTTCTTCTGCAGCTTCGACGCGGCCATCATGTCCTCGTCGTCGTCGTGGTTGAGCCGCGCGTGGAACTCGAGCGTTGTGCCGAGGTCGTACCTGTACACCGCGGACAGCGGAGCCTTCGCCACCGCCGCTCGGATCTGCTCGAGCGCATCGTCCGACGTCCGGTCGAGCAGGATGAAGTACGTGTAGTGGTCGGAGGCGCGCGCCGCGTCGGCCGCGTCCTCGAAGGCGGCCTCGTAGAGCTCCACCGCCTCCTCTCGCTCGCCGGACCGCATCGCGTTCCTCGCCTCCAGGAACGCGGCCCGTCGACCGGACAGCTCGAGCTCCTCGACGATGAACTCGTACCACTCCTCCTGGAGTTCCTCGAGCTGCTCCATCGTCTTGAGGCCCATGCACTCCATGAAGTACTTGAGCACTTCGGGCCCCTCGACGGTCCGGTTCGACAGACCGTCGGACGTGCGCTTGCAGCGCGGGTCGTCGATCAGCCCGGTGAAGAACTTCTTGAACTTCTTCGACCGCTTCCTGTCCTTCATGAGCATGTACACGAAGGACCATCCCCAGCTGTAGTCCTCGAACCCCTCGGTCGAGAGCATGTTCTTCAGCTCGATCTTCTTCCCGGCCGCCATGTCGCGCTGGATCGCGGCGAGCCGGCCGTTCAGGACCAGCCCGACCTCCAGCTTGCCCGTGCCCGGGTCGAGGTACGCGCCGGCGTAGTACTCGCAGACGGACTCGCCGGGCCAGTGCGGCATGTCGAAGTCTTCGTCGAGCAGCTTGTGCAGGTAGTGCCCGAGCTCGTGGAAGAGCACGTAGATCGAGAACTCCGGATCGTTCCGGTTGTAGTAGAGGTGCAGCTGGTAGTCGCCGACGATCCGGAAGTAGCCGGCGGCGCCGGGAGGCCCGCCCCCGACTTTCCTGAACTGCTCCACCGTGTCGTACAGCCGGATCGTCATCTTCGTCTTGCCCCGGTTGCGCTTGATGCGCCAGTCCTTGGCGAAGATCTGGAAGTACTGCTCAGCGGCACTGATGTGCCGCTGCCCGACGGTGTTCGACGTCGTGAACCACCAGCCGAAGTTCTTGCTCTCTTCCTTGTAGCGGTCCTTCCACTTCTTGTGCTGCAGGTCCGCCTGCGCGTCCTTGAGACGCTGCTTGAGCATCTTCTCGATCGCTTTCCGAGCGTTGGTGCGGTTGACCCACTCGCCCTCGTAGCGGACGAAGCCCTTCTCGAAGCGCTCGCGCTCCTCGTCGGTCTGGGGGACGAAGGTCAGGTCCTTGCCCTCCTCGAGGAGGATGTCGACGAGCGAGTCCGCGACCTCGATCGTGCCGGCGCGCAGCTGGATCGCGACGTGGCCCTCCTTCTGCTCGGCGTCGAGCTCGGGGAAGACGCGGCCGTCCTTGAGGACGAGGACGTCGTTCTGGGGAGCGGCCGCGGCCGGGGCGGGGGCCAGGAGCAGGAGCAGGGCCGAGAAGGCGAGGGGGGCGCGCATGCGTGTCGTTCTGCGAGGACGATCGGGCGAAGGGCGCGGGCCCGAGCGGGGCGCGCGCCGGTGGGGTCGGGAGCTCTCCCGGCGAGACCGCCTGAGCCGTGGCGCGGCGGCGGCCTCGCGGGGACCGGTCCCAGTCTAGGGCGCGGCCGCCGAACCGGCCCACGGGCCGCCGCGCCTTGAATCGCCCTCGGCGCGTTTCTTACGGTCCCGAGAGGCCCGCAGCGGGCCTGAACCGCGCCCGATCCAGCGGCCCGAACCGCGGGCCGTGGGCGCCGACCGGAGGGAATGCGCGTGCCGCGCCGCAGAGTCACCATGCTGGAGGCCTTCCAGGCCTCCGCGCGCAAGTCCGCGCTCGAGGCGGCGTCGCAGAAGCGACGCGCCGCCGACGAGCGTGAACGCGACGCGAAGCGCGCCGACGCGATCAAGACGACCCAGCTCTGGCTCGGGCGGATCGGCGACGGCGTGGGGTCGCTCTGGTCCGGACTGCGCGGCGAGGACGCCTCTCCGGGCCCCGAGACCGCCACCCGACGCGAAGCCGCCGTCGTGCCGTTCGACCGTCGCCCGCCGCCGCCCGCGCACGAGCCGCGTCCGGACGGGGCCGAAGCGGGCTCCGCGGAAGCCGGCTCCGGCGCGCAGGCCCCCCCGGCGGCGTCGCCCGACGCCGCGGGTGTGGAAGGATCCTCCGAGCGGTCCGAGGGTGCGCTGCGGCCGCCGCTCCCCCGAACTCCCGCGTCCGAGGTGCCCGGTCCTGGAACCAGCGGGGCGGGCGATGCCCCGGACCCGACTGCGGACCCAACCGCGGACGCGGCCGCCGAACAGCTCGGGTTCGAAGAGGGCGCGGCCGAGCGCCGTGCCGAGCGTGAGGCCGTGGAGGCCGCGCTGCGGTCGAACGGCGAAACGGCCTTCGCGCTCCCGATCACCGGCCGCGCGTTCGCGGCGGTCGTGGCGGTGCTCCTCGGGGTCGTCTTCGCGCTCGGGTTCCGGCTGGGCAGCGGCGATCCCGCGGAGGCCGCCGCGCCGGTCGAGGAGACCGGCTCCCGGGGCCTCGCACGGATCGAGCTGACCGCGCCTCCCTCTGGCGCCGGCCCGGCCGACGCCCGCCGGACCGCTGGCGCGTCGCGCGTGCCCGCGCCAGCGGGGGGAGCGTCCAGCGCCCCGGGCTCGTCGGCCCGCCGTTCTTCCGGCGAGGCCGCCGAGCCCAGCGCCGGCGAGCCCAGCGCCGGCGGGCGCTCCGCGCCGGCCGCGTCCGCCGCCGTCCGGGCGGCCGATGCCGCCTTCGACGACCCGCGCAACCGGTACTCGATCCTCGCCGTCACCTACGCGGCGACACGCACCAACGAGAAGCTCGCCTGGGAGGCGTACGATCAGCTCGCCGCGGCGGGCCTGCCCGTCGTCTCCCCGGTCCTCGACAGCGCGGACCGCAAGATCTTCCTCTTCGTGGGGGCCACGGAGGCCGAGGCCCAGCTCCGGCCGCTCCTGAACGACGTGAAAGCGGTCGAGACCGGCCCCCGCAGGGCGCGTGACTTCATGTCGGCCTGGGTCGTGCTGATCGACCACTACCGCTGACGGGGCCGGCGGGCGCGCTCCGGGTCCGCCGGCCCGGTCGGCTCCCAGGTCCGCCCCGGACCCAAAAAGCGGCCCGGCGGCGCTGGCGCGGGCCACGGGCCGGCCCTACTCTTTTCGGCCCGCCGCCCGGCTTCGGCCCGGCCCGGCGGCACCTCCGTACTCCGCCGCCGCCCGCGCGATCGCGCCCGCGGCGTCGCACACGACCCCAGACACCCCTCGGGCGACCATGTCCATCCACCCCAGCCTCCGCGGCGTCAACACCCTCATCGGTGAGCGCAGCGTGTTCACCCGGAAGGAGCGCCTCCTCAAGCTGATGGAGGACGGCAAGATGAGCGAGAGCGACTCGCCGTACGGGATCCCGAAGGTCCGCACCAAGTTCAAGATCAAGACCAAGAAGAAGAAGGACAAGAAGAAGGACGAGTAGCGGCCCGCGCGTCCGCGCCCCTCTCCCTTGCCTCTCTTCGCGGAGCCGCTCGCGCCCAACGCGCCTGCGGCTCCCCGCGTTTTCCGCTTCGTTCCGTGACGTCCTCGAGCCAGCTCAAGACCTGCGCCCCCGTGATGGAGGTCTTCGCGTCCTTCCAGGGCGAGGGGCGCTACGTCGGCGAGCCGCAGGTCTTCCTGCGTCTGGCGGGCTGCCCGCTGCGCTGCCGCTGGTGCGACACGCCGGGCTCCTGGGCCGTCCGTGACGACGCGCGCGCCATGGTCCGGCGCGACGGCGAGCCGCCCGCGCGCGAGGACCGCTGGGCGTCGCCGTTCCAGGCCGCGCTCTGGGTCGCCGCCGTCGAGGCGGGTGAGCCGCGCACGGTCAGCGTGACCGGCGGCGAGCCGCTGATGTGGGCCGAGTTCATCCGCGCGCTGCGCCCGATGCTGGGCGGGCGTCGGGTGCACCTGGAGACGGCCGGCGCGCACCCCGAGGCGCTCGCGCGGGTCCTCGACGTCGTCGACCACGTGAGCCTCGACCTGAAGCTCCCGAGCGACATGGACGCGCCCGTGCCGCTCGTTCCCGCGGAGGACGCGCCCGGCCGGCCGATCGGCGAGGAGTCGCCCGCGAATCCGCTCGACTGGGAGCTCGCGCGGCGGCGCTGCCTCGACCTCGTGCGCGACGTCGACGCCTGTGCGAAGGTCGTCGTCACGGCGGACCGGTCCCCGCGCGACTACGACCCCCTGTTCGAGGACGTCGCGCGCCGCGCCCCCGAGCTCACCGTCTTCCTCACGCCCGCGACGCCCTCCGGCGCGGTCCGCGTGGCGCCCGACTACGCGCACATGGTCGAGGTCGCCGAGCACGCCCGCGACACCGGCCTCGACGTCCGCGTGCTGCCGCAGGTGCACCGCGCCCTCGGCATCGCCTGAGAGTCCCCGAGCACGGATCCACATGTCGACCCAAGAACCCGAGACCGCCAGCGCGGGCGCGAATGGCGCCCGCCCGAGCGTTCCTCTCCCGCGCGTCGCGCTGGTCGGACGCCCGAACGTCGGCAAGTCGACGCTGCTCAACCGGCTGTGCGGCAGCCGCGTCGCGATCGTCGAACCGACCGCCGGCGTCACCCGCGACCGCATCGCCGTCCCCGCGCGCCTGAGCGTGCGGGAGGGCGATCGCTGGGTCGAGGTCATCGATACGGGCGGCCTCGGGATCGTCGACCGCGACGACCTCGGGCCGCACGTCGAGGCGCAGGTCGACGTCGCGCTCAAGGGCGCCGACCTCGTGCTCTTCCTCGTCGACGTGCGCGACGGACTCACGCCGCCGGACATGCAGGTCGCCGAGCTCCTGCGCGGCGCCGAGGTTCCGATCCTTCTCGTCGTGAACAAGGCCGAGGGCGGCGACTACGACTGGCAGGCGGAGGAGTTCCGCCGCCTCGGGATCGACTCCGAGCCGCACGTCATCAGCGCGCAGAACGGCGAGGGCGTCGGCGACCTGCGCCAGGCGATGGTGGACCACCTGCCCGGCGCGCCCGAGGAGAAGCCCCTCGAGACTCCGCTGATGAAGATCGCGGTCGTCGGGCGCCGGAACGCGGGCAAGTCGACGCTGGTCAATCATCTCGCGGGCGAGGAGCGGATGATCGTGTCCGAGATCGAGGGCACGACGCGCGACGCCGTCGACGTGGTCTTCGAGCGCGACGGCGAGACGTTCACCGTCATCGACACCGCCGGCGTGCGCAAGCGCTCCAAGCTCGAGGACGCGATCGAGTTCTACTCCGACGCGCGCTCGATGAAGACGATCCGGCGCGCGGACGTCGTGATCCTGCTGTTCGACGTCACGCGCAAGCTGTCGGCGATCGAGAAGAACCTCGCGCGCTACGCGATCGACCGCTTCAAGCCGCTGATCCTCGCGGCGAACAAGTGGGACCTGGCCGAGGACCGCGACCCCGCGGACTTCCGCAAGTACCTCGACGCGCAGCTCCCCGGTATCGCGTTCGCGCCCATCGTATTCCTGTCCGCCAAGGAGGGGCAGCGCACGGACGACCTCATCGACGTCGCGAAGGAGCTCTTCGAGCAGGCGCACCATCGCGTGCCGACGGGCGATCTGAACCGGGTCCTCGAGAAGGCCCTCGAGGCGCGGCAGCCGAGCTCCAAGGGCTACCGGATCCGTGTGCGCTACGCGACGCAGGCCGAGGTGGCGCCGCCGACCTTCGTGCTGTTCGTCAACGACAAGAAGCACGTCGGCAAGGACTGGCTGCGCTACCTGCAGAACCGCTTCCGCGAAGAGCTGCCGTTCGACGAGGTACCGCTGCGCATCGTGCTCAAGGACAAGAAGACCATCGAGATGGAGGACGCCTGATGGCCCGTTTCCCCGCCCTCGCGCTCCTCGGCGCGCTCGTCCTCGCGTCCGCCGGCCTCGGCGGATGCGGCAAGTCGATCCAGCAGCACCCCCGCAGCGGCGTGCTCCAGGCCAACACCGAGCGCGACTTCTGGTCGACGCTCGTCGGGACCGTGCGCGGCGCGGGTTTCCTGGTGGGGGCCGGCGGCGTCGACGAGCGCGAGCGCACGCTGACGTCGGCGTGGAAGGTCGACACGGCGCCGTTCCGGAGCCGCGCGTCCGCGGTCTCGCGCCGCTCGCTCCGCGCGCGCGTGCACGCGAGCTACCAGCGGATCCGCGGGACCGAGCTCGGCGAGATCCCGGAGGAAGAGCTGCCGTCCGGCGGCCTGAAGGCGGACTTCGACACGTTCCGCGTGACGCTGCGCGTCGAGCGCGAGTTCAACGACTCGCTCCGCCCGATGGACCTGAGCGCCGCGAAGTGGACGGCGGCGGACGACGACGCGGAACTCGCGCGCCGGCTGCTGTTCGACCTCGGACTGCGGCTGGGCGGGACGGAGTTCGAGCTCCACGACGACCCGGAGCGACGGAAGCTGCTCGAGAAGGTCCGGGACTGACTCCGCGGGAACGCAGATACGGTGCCGGGATCACCAGCAGCTACCGAAGCAGCCAGGGTCGCCCATTCGATGGACGACCCTGGCTGCTTCTGTAGCTGCTGGTGATCCCGGCACCGTATCTGCGTTCCCTCCCCGCTACCGCAGCTCCACCGCCAGCGCTTCCGTGAAGTTCGACGTCTGGCCCGCCGCGTCGACGTCGCGATGCCAGAGCTGGAAGCCCCACACCTCGCCGACCATGCCCGGCACGAACGCGGTCGGCTGGGGGATCGCGGTCAGGTCGATCGTCGTCGCGATGACGCCCAGCGGGCCCGAAAGTCCGATCTGGTCGCTGTAGCGGCCGACCTGCCCGCCGAGGCACAGGTTGCCCGCGCTCCCGCCGGGGTTCGGGACGAACGCGGCGGTCCGTGAGCAGCCGAGCAACCCGAAGACGTTCGGCGGCAGGTCGAACGCGACGACCGTCAGGTCGTTCGCCGCAACGAAGCTCTGTCCGATCCCGAAGGTGCGGCCGGGGACGCCGGTCGAGTTCGGGTTCGCCGTGCAGGGGACGACGGTCCCGACGCGTCGTTCGATCAGGAGAAGTGCGGACACGCCGCCGACGAGCTCAACCTCCGCGAGGAGCTGGTCGCCGTCGCCCCGCACGGCGAGGCTCTGCTCGGTCGCGACCTTCGTGCTCGCGATCGGGACGCCCCCGGCCGTGTCGACCGTCGACCGCACCAGGACATCCCCGTCGGCCACGATCACCGAGCCCGTCGTCGTCGGGAGCTTGTAGAAGGTCGTGCCGTCCACCGACTGGTCGAGCGCCACCTCGGAGAAGTTCCCGACGACGAGGCTCGGATCTCCGAGGACGGCCTGCCCCTCGTAGCCGAGGATCAGATTGTTGCCGACGACGATGCCGCGGACGGCGCCGCCGGTCTCACGGAGCGTGCTCGACACCGCGAAGGAGGGGCCCGGTGCCTTCGCGATCGCCGGCGTCGTCTGGTGGAGCCACGTCGTCCCGGGGATCGGACCCGGCGTGCCCTCTACGTACTGCGCGACGCCGTCCCTGGCGACGACCGTCGTGTCGTTCGGGCCCACGACGTCCTGCGGCAGCGCCGCGAGATACGAGCCGTCCGCAGCGACGGTCCCGCGGTAGAAGACCGTCCCATTCGGTCCCGCACCGCCGGGGAGCGTGCCGCGCTCGAACGCGACCGCCTCGACGATGGGGGGGCCGCTCGGCGGCAGCTCGATGCGCAGGAACGCCTCGAACGGCGGCGCCGTGTTCGTGTCGAGCTTCGCGCGCACGAACAGGAACGGGAACGCGAAGTCCACGTCACTCATCGTGAAGACGCGCGCGCCGGACGGGAGCCCCGCTCCGCCGACGCCGTTGCCTGTCTGGGTGACGAGCTGACCGTCGACCACGAGCTGGCTGCTGGTCGCCCCTCCGCCCGTCTCGATGTTGGCGAGCACCGCGAGGAGCCCCGTCGCGTCCAGCTCCGCGTCGAGGAGCTGCCGGACGACGGCCCCGGTCCCGAGGGTGTCGCCCTCCGCCAGGACGACGGTTCCCCCCGACGTCACGACGGCCTCGTCGGGGCCCGCAGCCGACTGGGTCGTCCCGACCAGCGCGACCCACTCGCCCGAGTCGGCGATCGAGGGGCGGCGGATCGCGTCGACCGTCCAGCCGTTCGAGAGGACGTCTCCATCGCGGAGCACGGCCTGCCCGACGTCCTGGAGCGGAAGGGCGGCGGGGGCGGCGACGAGGATCAGGGAGCTGAGCATGGGGGAGCGCGGCGAAGAGGCGTGGAGCGACGGGGCCGCACCTCCTCCTGCGGGGGGCTGTCGAGCGGCGACCGGGGATCTCGAGAATCGCGCGACGTCGCCCGTGGGCCGCCTTTCGCGCGTCGCGATCGCGCGCGACGCGGCCCGGAACGAGAGCGGCCCGGTCCGCCCCGAACGGGGACGGACCGGGCCGCTCTGCGCGGGCTCCGTGCGCCGCTACCAGCGCGGCCCCTCGCCGATGTAGATCGCGATCCGCCCGCTGTACTGGCGGACCATGCCGCTGTTCAGGTCCCCGTCGTCGATCGCGTCGTCGATCGCCTGGGCCTGCTCCGTGCTCGTGCCCTCGCGCAAGGAGAGAACGACCTCGTTGCCGGACGTTCCGTCGAAGTTGAAGTCCGACATGTTCGTGTACTCGTAGTCGTAGGCGCCGCCCATCGGGCCCTCCTCGGGCCAGCGGTCGAGATACGGCCCGCGCCAGTTCGGGCGCTGGGCCGTCGGGACGCGCGCCGGGTCGACGAGGCCCGGATCGACCGTGCGGCTCACGTCGGCGGGGAAGACGCCGAGGTCCTGGTACATGTACTCGAGCGCGCGCTTCACCGACTTCATTTCGGTGGCGGCCCGGCCGCGGCGCGCCTCCTCGCTCCAGTTGCTGATCCGCGGCGCCACGAGCCCGGCGAGGATGATGATGATCGTGACGGCGATCACGATCTCGATCAGGGTGAATGCGGCAGTGCGCGAGCGGGGAGTCGGTCGGTGCATGGTCGTCGAGCGCGGGTGAGCGCGGGGATTCCCCCGTCCGATCGTCCGCGGTGAACGGCCGGCCCGAGCCCAACCGCCAGCTCCGACGCCGCGCCGCACCCGTTGCGCCGATTCGAGACGCACCGTGTCTCGCCCCACGGCCCAGGAATCGTTCTGCCCGGGCGTCCTACAGGTCTGCGCCGCACGCCCGCAGGAGACCGCGGAACACGCGCCACTCCGGGTCCTCCTCCAGGCGAAAGTCGACCGGGAGGCCCGGTTCGAGTGCACCGTTGATGCGCTCCGAGACCTGGGCCTCGTCGGATAGGTAGTAGTGGAGGTGCCGTTCGCCCTGCCCCGTGCGCGTGAAGGTGAGGACGGCGAGCCTGTCGGGGTCAAGCGCGGCCTCGAGGCGATCCTCGAAGCTCTCGAGTGCGTCGAGCGTGGCGTCGTCCGGCTGGCCCGAGTCGTTCGTCGCGTGGGACCGGACCGCGGTGAGTCGCTTCGGGTAGCGCGCGTCCCCGGCGAAAGCGGCGAGGCCCGGGCGGAACCGAATGAGGATCGGCATGTCGCCGTCGAACCCTTCGGCGACGCTCCGGGTGTCGCTGCCGGACGCGGGGATCTCGTGCGTCTCGTCCATGCACGACAGGATAGGGCAGCGCACCGGGGGGGGCGTGTCCGCGCCTCACCGCAGCTCGACGCGGAGACCATTCGTGAAGTTGGACGTCTGCGCCCCCGTCGCCGGGTCGACGTCGCGGTGCCACCACTGGAAGTGGAGCACGTCGCCGGGCTGGGCGGCCTCGGGGCCCCCCGGCGTCGGGACGCTGGTCAGGTCGAACGGCCGGCGCAGCACTCCACCGCTCCCCGCGGCCTGGATCGAGCCGAGGTCGCGGCCGATCGGTCCGCCGAGCAGGAGGTCGCCCATGCTGCCGGCGGGGTGCGCCATGAAGCCCTCCTCGGGCGAGACCAGGAGCAGCGCCACAGCGCCCGCGGGCAGTCCGGAGGCGTCGAGGATCAGGTCGTTCTCGAGCACGTAGCGGCTCCCGCTCGCGCCGATCGTCCCGCGCAGGCCCGCCGAGTTCATGTGCGGCACGCCGTAGTTCTGCCAGCCGAGGCACGCGCCCCCGTCCTCCCAGCTCTCGATCGCAGCCTCGACCAGGTGTGCGAGCAGCGCCTCCGTTGCGATCCGCTGCGCCTCGAGCGCATCGCCCGCGTCGTGCGCGTCGTTGACCCACGCGCCGACGAAGAAGCGGAGGCGCCGGTACTCGCACCCGTCGATGAAGGGGATCTCGACGAGCGAGCCCTCGGCCCGGTCCGGTCCACTTCCGTCGTGGTCGAGCGAGCGCACGCGCCCCACGCGGATCCCGTTCCGGAGCGCGGCGCGGTCGAGCGTCACGAGCGCGCTCGCGTCGAGGAGGTCGTCGATCGCGTCCGTCCACGCGTGGTCCGAGCCGGGAGCGTCGAGCGAGTTGCTCATGAAGTCGACGAACAGCTCGTCGAGCGGGCCGAGCGCGCCGTTCTCGACGGCGCCGAAGAGGTCCGCGACGTCGCGCAGGGTCGCGGTGTCGGGCTGCCCGGCGTAGCACCCGAGCACGCCGTCGAGGTCGATGCTCGGGGCAGCAGCGCCCGCCGCGAGCGCCTCGATGGCGGCCTCTCCGTAGCGGCGCCGGAACGCGTCGGTCGCGAAGGAGTCCCGGTGCTCCATCATGTCGCGCAGCGCCGTCGTGAACGGGCGGGGCATCGTCGCTCCGCCGTTCGTCGAGGGGCAGCCGCCCGCGTCGATCTCGACGTCGACGCTCGTTGCGAGCGAGTCCTCGCCCAGGTGCACCTTGCGCAGCGCCGCGAAGTGGTGCGCGACGCGCAGGAGCCCCTGCGGCCGCATCGTCCGGTGCTCGTTGGTGCCGGCGACGGTCGAGTGCGCGCCGTCGAACTCGCGCAGCAGGAGTCCGCTCGTCGAGCCGTGGTCGAGGCCGGTCGGGCCGCGGAGCGCGTCGCGCATCCGGTACGCGGCGTGGAACGTGAGATCGGACTCGTTCCGGCGCAGCACGAGCGCGTAGCGGGTGCTGCCCTGGAACGAGTAGCGTTCGAAGTCGGTCGGCCGCGAGGCCCACGACTCCGACAGACCGCGGACCTCGTCCCACGTGAGATTCCGGAACGGAGCGTCGAGGAGCGACGGGTCGCCGTTCGAGGGGACGGCGAGCAGGCTGCAGTGGATCGTGCCGGCGTGCGGTTCGAAGTCGACGAGCCGCGCGTCGCGGTCCGAGAGGTAGTCCTCGACGCCGTCGACGATGAGGCCGAGCTTGTACCACCACGGCGAGTAGAGCGGCCCGGAGTTGTGGACCCAGCAGAACGTGTAGTAGCTGGTGCCGCTGCGGCGCGTGACCTGCAGGTCCGTCATCCGGTGCGCGCCGTTCGCGGCCACCCAGTCCTGGACCTCGGCCGCGACGAGGCCGACCTCGACGCCGTGGTCGGAGGCGGCGTCGCTGCCCGCGTTCGGGATCGCGACGTACGCGAACACGAGGTCGTCGTGCACATCGCGGTAGGGCTCGAGGTCGACGATGCGCCAGCCCTGAATCTGCGCGAGGTCGAGGTCGTTCTCGGTCGCCGCCGTCTCCCAGCGGAACGGCTTGTCGTAGGCGCCCGCGTTCTCGACGAACACGCCGCTGAACCGCATCGGCGAGACGGACTCGACCTCGATGTCAACGATGCGATAGCCGTCCGAGATGCGGTCCTGGAGGCTCGAGAGCGCGACGTTGTTCTCGAGGCCCCAGTCGGTCGGCGTGGTCTCGTGGGACTGGTCGTCGGCCTGGGCGGGTGCGAGGAGGGCGAGGAGGAGCGCGGGTGCGAGGGCGGGCTTCATGGCGGGCGGTGCGGGGCGAGGGGCGTTGGAGGGCGGGGCCGGAAGGGGCCCGTTCTCCGCCCAAATGCCCACGTCCGGCCCCGCCGGACACCGAGTCCCGAGATCCGATCGCAGATACGGAGCCAGGATCACCAGCAGCGATAGAAGCAGCGAGGGACGTCCAT
>JBCBNC010000059.1:0-24532 GCA_039821985.1 Planctomycetota bacterium | reverse complement strand
GGAGGTCACGCGCCGCGCGGCCCGAACACTGTCGAGCGGCGGTCCCCGTCGCTCCTCCTCCCATGATCAAGACCCTCGTCCTCCTCGGCACCGGCGCCGCGCGTGACCTCCGGGACTCAGGTCAGATCCCCGAAGCGCGACTCGAAGCAGTCGCGCTCGCGGTCCTCGCAGTCCTCGGGATGGCACGCGAACCGGTCGGGCCCGAGGACGGTCTGCGTCCTCGCGCACCAGCAGTGCTGGCTCGCGTCGAGCACGTCACTCGCCTCGAGCGGCGGTTCGGCCGCGAGGATCATCTTCTTGGAGGTGAGGTGCCGGCAGAAGGGGCTGATGCCGGGTCGCTTCGGAGCGGAGTTCGCCATGGCTCGATTCGGGTCGTTCCTGGGGGTCAAACGAGGGACTCGAGCGCGCGGAACAGCACACCCTTCACGAGGTGGAGCTTGTAGCCGTTCATGTCGAGCGGCACCGCGTCGGCCACGGCCGCTTCACCCGCAGCACGCCAGGCATCGGGTCCCATCTCCTGGCCGACGAGCGCGGCCTCGGCCTCGGGCGACGGCCACGGCTTGGTCGCCACGCCACCCAGGACGACCTTCGCGGAGGCGACCTTGCCCCCGTCGAGCACCACGGACACGGACGCCGCGGCGAGCGCGAAGTCGTAGCTCTCGCGCTCCTTGAACTTGAGGTACGTGGTCCGCACGCCCGCGGCCGGCGCCGGGACGACGATGCGGGTGACCGCTTCGTTGGCGCCGAGGACCGTCTCGCGGTCGAGCGCCTCGTCGGGCAGCACGTAGTACTCGTCCAGAGCCACGGTGCGCGTCGCGCCGTCGGCGCCGGCGATCTCCACCGACGCACCGACCCCGATCAGCGCCGTCGCCATGTCGGACGGGTGGCTGAAGTACGAGGGCCCGCCGCCGAGGATCGCGGCGTACTTGTTGAACCCGAACTCGGCGAGGCAGACGTTGCCGCCCTTCTTGAAGCAGCTGACGCCGGAGTGCCGGAAGTACGGACAGCGCGGCCGCTGGTGCAGGTTCCCGCCGACCGTCGCGCGGCTGCGGATCTGCGGGCTGGCGATCGACTTCGCGGCCTCGGCGAGGCTCGGGAAGCGCTCCCGCACGAGTCCCGAATCCGCGATCTCCTGGATCGTGGCCGTCGCGCCGAGCACGAGCCCGCCCGTGCCGTCGTCCTCGATCTCGCCGGGGACCAGCCCGTCGAGCTCGACGAGCGCGGTCGGCGCGGCGATGTCGTTCTTCATCACAGTGAGGATGTCCTGGCCGCCCGCGATGAGCTGGGCGCCGTCGTACGAGCGTTCCTTCGGGAGGAGCGCGAGCGCGTCCTCGAGGGAGCGCGGAACCTGGAGGTCGAAGGGCTGCATCAGACCTTGCCGTGGATGGCTTCGAGGACGTTGTCGGGAGTGAACGGCATGCGCGTGAGGCGCGCGCCGCAGGCGTTGTAGATCGCGTTGGCGATCGCGCTCTGGCCCGGGATGATCGGGGCCTCGGCCATGCCGGAGACGGCGTCGCGCTCGTCGTCGTCGTCGATGATCGCGACGAGCTCGGGCATCTCGCGGCTGCCCGCGATGCGGTAGGTGTCCAGGCTGTCGGACAGGAGGTAGCCGTCCTGCGCGTCGAACACGCGCTGCTCGAGCAGCGCGTACGACAGCGCCTGGATCATCCCGCCGTTGATCTGGCTCCGGAGCGCCATGCGATTCAGGGGCAGCCCCTGGTCCTGCATCGCGACCATCTTGAGCACGCGAACGCGTCCGGTGAGCGTGTCGACCTCGACCTTCGCGGCCTGCGCGCCGTGGATCCGGCCGTGGTAGAGCGACTTCTGCGTCTCGCCGGTGACGCGCAGCGGCGACGCGAGCAGCGCGCAGACCTCGCGCCAGGCGAGCGAGCGCTCGGGGTCGCTCGTCACGGAGACGCGCCCGCCCTTCCACGTGTAGGAGCCGACGGGTGCCTCGAGCACGGGCTCGAGCTTGGCCTCCAGCGCCTCCCGCGCCAGGTGCGCGGCGTGCTTGACGGCCGGCGCCGAGCTGCCCGTCGTCACGCTGCCGCCGGAGGGCACGCTGGGCGGGAGCTCGTTGTCGCCGATCCGCGCGGTGACCTGGTCGATGCCCAGCCCCAGCTCCTCCGCCACGATCGCCGCGACGTAGGTGCGCGCGCCCGTGCCGAGGTCCTGGGTCGCGGTCGCCGAGACGACGCCACCGTCGGGCTCGACCGTCACGTCGACCTGGCACTTGCGCGAGCCTGGTCCCCAGCCTGCGACGCCGAAGCCGATGCCGACGTGGACGCCGCCGTCCGCCTTCCCGGGCGCGACGCGGTTCGGATGGTCGTTCCAGCCGATCTCCTGCGCGACGCGGTCGAGCTGGCGGTGGTGCGTGGGACTCGTGAGGTTCTTCTTGCGCAGCTCGAGCGGGTCCATGCCGAGCTGGTAGGCGATGCCGTCGACCGCAGTCTCCATGCCGAACGACGCCTGCGGGTGGCCCGGCGCGCGCATGGCGCGGTTCGCGTCCGTCGCGGTGTGGAGCGACTGGATGCTGCTGGCGACGTTCTCGACCTCGTAGTGGTACGGAGCGCCGGCGTGCGCACCGCCGCCCATGCCGCCGTGCTTCTCGGCCTCGAGGTGCAGCGCGGTAAGCGTGCCCTCCGCGTCCGCGCCGAGGCGCAGGCGCTGCCACGAGCCGGAGCGGTTGCCCCCCATCGTGAACTCGTCCGAGCGCGACAGCATCAGGTGCACGGGCCGCCCGAGCTCGTGCGCGAGCTCGTAGGCGAGCTTGCCCTCGAGTCCGAACGAGAACTTCGAACCGAAGCCGCCGCCCATGTGCGGAGTGAGCACGCGCGGCTTGCCGTGGGCGTCGTCGACCTGCTGACCCAGGACCGAGACGAGCTGGGTCGACGCGTAGAGGACCGGCGGTTCGCCGTCCTCCCCCGGCTGGACGACGTGTCCGTGGGTCTCGAGGCACACGTGGTGCTGCGTCGGGATCTCGACCGTCACGTCGACCTGCGCGGCTGCGCCCGCGACCGCCTCGAGAACCTCGTCGGGCTCGCCGTTCTCGCGGAGGCCGCTGAAGTTGTCCTTGGGCGGGCGCCGGCGCCGCTGGCGCACGACGGGCGCGCCGTCGGCGCGGGCCTGGTCCGCCGTCACGACGGGCGCGAGCGCCTCGACCTCGACGACCACGGCGCGCGCCGCGTCCTCGGCGGCCTCGGGCGTCTCACCGGCCACCAGGGCGACCACGGAGTCCGAGCCGGAGAACGCGATGGTCTCCCCGGCCTCGCGAACGGCGGCCGCATGCACGACGCCGGGCAGGCCCCGCGCCGCCTCGACGTCGACGTTCTTCACCGTGCCGCGCGCGCGGGGATAGCGCACGAGCTTCGCCCACACCATTCCGGGCAGGCGCACGTCGTGCGTGTAGACGGCGCGGCCCGTCGTCTTGTCCGGGCCGTCGATGCGGCGCAGGTCGTCGCGGTTGAGGACGTCGAGGTCCTTCCGCGGGCCCCACGTCGGGTCGGCCGCGCCGTTGTTCGAGTTCGCCACGGCTACTTGCCCTCCCCGCCCGAGCGACGGGCCTGGGCCGCGCGCGCGGCCTCGAAGACGTGCGGATAGGTCCCGCAGCGGCAGAGGTTGCCGCTGAGCTCGTACTTGATCTCGTCGAGCGTGGCGTCCGGCTTGCGGTCGAGCGCGGCGTGGGTCGCGACGACGAACCCGGGAGTGCAGAACCCGCACATCATCCCGTCCTTCTCGCAGAAGGCGTCCTGGACGTCGGACAGCTCCTCTGGGCTGCCGAAGCCCTCGACCGTCGTGATCTCCTTGCCCCGGCACTGGGCCGCGAGCGTCAGGCACGAGTACGTCGGCTTGCCGTCGACGAGCACCGTGCACGCGCCGCACGAGCCCATGTCGCAGACGATCTTGGTGCCGGTCAGCGCGGGCTCGAGGCGGTCGCGGAGGGCGCTGAGGAGCGTGGTCCTCGGCTCGACCGCCACCTTCTTCGCCTGGCCATTGACCCTGAGCTCGAGGTCGACGGTGCCCGAGAGCGTCTCGGTCGCGCTGGCGCCGCCCGAGCCGACGGCGTCCTGGCCGGACCCGAGGGCGTGTCCCGCCGCGGCGACGCCGCCGGCGCCGACGAGGAAGGAGCGGCGGGAGAGTTCCGTGCGGCCGGGACTCGCGTCCGCGGTCGTGTCGCCGGGGCGCGGATGGGCGCCGTCGGCCTGGGTCGGTTCGGTCATCGCGTGCGTGGGGAGTGCGTGCCGTGCGGGCCGTGTGGGACCGCGCGTGGTGTTCCGAGGTTAGGCGCGAGGCCCCGTCGACGCCACGTCGCCGTCGTTTCGGGGCGCTCACACGTACACGTCGTGAACGCGCGAGCGTCGCGTGCACCGGCGATCCGCGGCGCGCGATGGATTCACGCGATTCCCGCGAGGATCGCGCGCGGGCAGACGTAACCATGGCCACTTCGCCCATGGAGACCGCCGACCTCCCCCAGCCGCCGACGGACGAGCGCGACGCCGCGCCCCGCTCGAGCGAGCCCGTCGTACGCCTCCGGGCGCTCACCAAGACCTACGGCAAGGTCGAGGCCCTGCGCGGCCTCGACATGGACGTCCCGCCTGGGCCCGTCGGGCTGCTCGGTCCGAACGGCGCCGGCAAGACGACCCTGATCGGGCTCCTACTCGGCCTGCTCGAACCCACGTCGGGCGAGGCGACCATCGCAGGGTTGTCCCCTACCACCCGCTCGCAGCGCGTCGAGATCCGCAAGCGCGTCGGGTACATGCCGGAGAGCGACTGCCTCCTGCCGCTGATGTCCGGCGTCGAGCTCGTGTCGACCCTCGGGCGCATGACCGGCCTCTCGAAGGAGGACGCGATGACCCGCGCCCACGAGGTGCTGGACTACGTCGAGCTGGAGGAGGCGCGCTACCGACCGCTCGACGGGTACTCCACGGGGATGAAGCAGCGGCTCAAGCTCGCGCAGGCGCTCGTGCACGACCCGGACCTGCTGCTGCTCGACGAGCCGACCAACGGACTCGACCCCAAGGGGCGCCGCGAAATGCTGCGCCTCGTCGACGACCTCGGCCGGAACCAGGGCAAGAACGTCCTGCTCTGCTCGCACCTCCTGCCGGACGTCGAGAAGACGTGCGACCACGTGATCGTGATCGTGCAGGGCCAGGCGCGTCTGTCGGGGTCGATCGCCGAGCTCACAGCGGCGGACCAGCATTCCGTCCGCGTCGAGGCCAGCGGCGACGAGGAGCTTCTGCGGCGCGCGCTCGACGCGTCCGATCTCACCTGGGAGCCCGCGCCGTCGCGTCCCGAAGCGCCAGGGCGCACGGGCCTGGTCGTGACGCTTCCCCCCGGGGTCGAGGACTCCGACGTCATCTTCGGCGCGGCCGCGGCGGCCGGCGTCGTCCTCCGCAGCGTCGAGCCCCAGCGCTCGACCCTCGAAGAGGTGTTCCTGCGCGCCGTCGACGGGGACGACGTTCCTGCCAGCAACAACGGAGCGCCGACCGCATGAAGGCCGCGACGCACACCGAGATCTACCGCCCGTTCAAGGGCCGGCTGCTCGCGCGTCCGATGCGCGCGCTCGTCCTGGCCTGGTCGGGGGTCCGCCTCGGCTTCCGCAAGAAGCTCCCGGCGCTGCTGCTGTTCGCGGTCCCCGTGATCACGACGATCACGGTCGCGTTCGTCATCAACCTGAAGTTCGACGCCAAGAACATGCTCGACGACGCATTCGCGCAGGGCATCACGGACGTCGAGACGGAGGGCGATCCGATGACCCAGGTGCGGATCAGCGCGGCGCAGAGCCTGGCGCGCGCGAACAGCGATCGGGTCGCGATGATGGTCTCCAGCACGATCGCCGACGTCGAGGCGCTCGTGTACGGCTTCATCAACCAGATGAGCTTCTTCGTGATCCTCGTGATGGGCTGGTACGGCGCCGGCCTGATCGCGGAGGACAAACGACTACGCGCGAACCTCCTGTACTTCGCACGTCCGATCACGCGCTGGACGTACCTGCGCGGAAAGCTCGGCACGGCCGTCTTCTGGGGCGCCTGCGTCGTGATGGCGCCCACGACGATCCTGCTCAGCACGGCGTGCTTCGTATCGCCCGAGTACCAGTTCCTGAAGGAGAGCTGGCCCGCGATCCTCAAGTTCGAGGGCTACACGCTGGCGTACGTCCTCGTGCACGCGCTGCTCGTACTGGCGATCTCGTCGCTGGCCGACCGGCGCAACCGTGCGCTCGCGGGCGTGTTCGGCGTGTACCTGCTCACCTACCTCGGCGGCGAGTCGATGACGCGCATGTTCGACGGGCAGGGGTGGCGGCTCATGTCGCTGCCACGCAACTTCCAGCGCGTCGCCGAGTCGATGTTCGACCTGCAGTCGGGCGCCGTCGACTGGCCGCTCGAGGCGTCGATCTGGATGATCGGGCTGTACGTCGTGGTTTCGCTCGCCGTGCTCAGCACGCAGCTCGGACGCATGGAGCGCGGGGCATGAGCGGCGCAGCGATCGTCCAGGCGGAGGGCCTCGGCCGCTGGTACGGCGAGGTGGTCGGGCTCGGGGACCTGAGCGTCTCGATCGAGCCCGGGATCACCGGGCTCGTCGGGCCGAACGGCGCGGGCAAGTCGACCTTCATGAAGCTGATGGTCGGCGAGCTACGGCCCCACCGCGGGGAGCTCACCGTCCTCGGGCACACGCCGTTCGCGAGCCGCCCTCTCTACCGCCGCCTCGGCTTCTGCCCGCAGCAGGACGCGCTCTACGAGTCGCAGACCGCAGTTCAGTTCGTGCGGGACCTCCTGCGGCTCGGAGGCTTCGGCCGCCGCGAGGCGACGACCCGCGCGAACACCGCGCTCGAGCGCGTCGGCCTCGAGGAAGCCAAGGACCGGAAGGTCAACGGCTTCTCGAAAGGTATGCGCCAGCGCATGCGCCTCGCGCAGGCGATCGCGCACGACCCCGAGCTCGTGATCGCGGACGAGCCGCTGACGGGCCTCGACCCGATCGCGCGCCGCCAGGTCCTCGAGCTGTTCCGCGGCCTCGCGTCGGAGGGCCGCTCGGTCATCCTCTCCAGTCATGTCCTGCACGAGGTCGAGAGCCTCACCGACCGCATGGTGCTGATCCACCGCGGACGCCTGCTCGCCCAGGGCACGGTGCGCGAGGTGCGCTCGCTCATCTCCAAGCACCCGAGCCGCGTCCACGTCGGCGCGCGCGACCCGCGGCGCCTTGCGACGGCGCTGCTCGGCCAGGAGCACGTGCGCGCGGTCTCGATCGGCGCGAACGGAAAGGACCTGCTCGTCGAGACCGAGGACGCCGCGGCCTTCGAAGAGGCCTTCGCGCGCGTCGCCTCCGAGGTCCGGGCCGGCGTGCAGTCGCTGCACAGCGACGACGCGACCCTCGAAGCCGTCTTCGACTACCTGGTGGGCTGACGCGATGAACCCCTTCGCACTGCTGCGCGCGACGGCGCTCATCTACTCGATGCACTTCGGCGCCGTGTTCGGCTCGAAGCGCGTGCTCGCCGCCTTCGTGCTGGCCGCGATGCCGCCGGTGCTCGGCGGGCTCGGAACGCGCCTCGCCCCGGAGACCGTCGACGGCTCCGTGATGGACGGCGGCGGCATCTTCACGGCGATGGGCGTGTTCCTGTTCCTGGGCTTCGTCGTGCCGATGCTCAGCGTGTCGATCGCCGTCGGCGCCGTCGCGGACGAGGTCGAGACGCGCACGATCACGTACCCGTTCACGCGCCCGATCCCGCGGGCGAGCCTGTTCCTCGGGCGCTGGCTCGCGTCGCTGACGCTGATCCTCGGCCTCCTGTGGCTCAGCGGCGGCGCGCTCTGGTGGATCAGCAACTGGCGCGAGCCGGGTCCGCCGAACGAGCTCGTCCACGCCGTGCTGCTCGCCGCAACGTCGGGCGCCGTCGTGTACTCGATCGGCTCGGCAGTGATCGGAACCGAGTTCAAGCGCGGGCTCGTGATCGCGCTCGCCTACGCGTTCGCGTTCGAGCTGCTCGTGGCGAACGTGCCGGGCTCGAGCCGCGAGCTCACGATCCAGTACCACATGCGGGCCATCGTGGCCGACGAGGCGATCAAGGAGCTCGACGCGGAGGACTTCCTCCGCACGAAGTCGATGATCTCGGCGTCCGGCGCGCTGATGAAGATGTGGATCGTGTCGGGAGTGCTGCTCCTGTTCGGCTGCTGGCGCGTCGGGCGCAAGCAGTTCGTGCTGTCGGCCTGAGGTCGGATCCGGCCAGCCGCGCGCCGAGGGTGGGCGCGCGTCGCGACGGTGGACGACCCGTGTGAGCCGGGCGTCGTCGACCCGCTGCACGGAGCAGGCGTGCTCGCGGCGTCCGGCACGCGCTCGGGCCCTCCTCCACCGAGGACACGGGTCTCCCGCGGGGACACACGGGAGGACGCACTGGGCCCGCGGGTGGACACCCGCGGGGCCACGGATCTGAAGGCCCGTTCACCGGATCGCCCCTGACGGCCCGTGAGGGCGGTTTTCGGCCCGTCGAGCCGCCGTTGGCACCCCTTGGCACGCCCGATGCTCCTAGGCAGGCGTGGTCGCCGACGCGTCCACGGCCCGCGCCCCGAGCGCGGACCTCGAACGATCCCAGCCGTGCCAAGAAGGAGCCTCCCATGAAGCGCCAACTCGACCGACTCTCCCGACTCGCCGCCTCCCTGCACGGCGCAGCCCTCGCCGCCCTCGCCGCCACGGCAGCGACGATCGGAGTGGCCGACACCGCGAGCGCCCAGGCCCCTCGCCCCGAGCGCACGAGCGTCTGGCAGGAGACGGCCCGAAACGGCCGCGTGATCGACCGCCGCGCGCCGGACGTCCGCATCCCCCGCAACGAATTCAGCCGGAGCCTCGGCCGCTACGAGACGCGCTACCAGCGCGTCTGGGTCCCGGGCCGCTCGGAGCGCCGCTGGTGCCCGCCGCAGTTCGAGTGGCGCTACGACAGCTGCGGTCGCCGCATCCGGGTCCAGGTCCGGGCCGGCTACTGGGACACGATCCAGCACCCCGGCTTCTACGAGCGCCGCGCCGTCCGCGTCTGGGTCCCGGCCCGCCCGGTCTGCGAGCCGGTCCGTGACCGCTGGGGCACGCGGAGCCGCAGGCACCGCGTGAGCAAGGTCGGCCGCCGCTTCCGCTAGGAGCACCGGCCCGAACAAAGAGTCACCCGTGGGAAAGGTGGATGGGTCCCGCGGGTGGGGCGCTCCTCGGATGGTCCGAGGGGCGCCTCCGTTCGTTTAGGGGGTGCGAGCGATCACATGTGGTGGCGCGCAAATCAGAGCCTCGCGGGGCCCTCCCGACGGAGCTCGACACAGAACGGATCAGCAGGTGCTGGATCCGAGCCCCCGACCCTCGAGCTTCAACGGGTGCGGTCAGGGGTCGGGACCCACTTGATCGGGATGCCGAAGACCTCCTGCCGTCGACCGAACTCGATGTCGTCCTGCTCCCGGTACCAGATCTGAAGACGGTCGTCGTCGAGCCAGAGAACGTCGGAGAGCCATCGGTCGCTGCGCGCCCAGCCAGCGAAGACCTCCTCCTCTCCCGTCGCCACGTCCCGCAGGACCGCGCCGAATCGATCGCGGAGACCGGCCGTTACCACCAAGTCGATCTGGTAGCGGCCTGAGGGGGATGGTTTCGATTCGGCGTACGTGAACCAGGTCCCCGGGTGAAGCACGAGGAAGCCGTACAGGACGAGGGGGCCGCACACGCACGTCATCAGCCCGACGAGAGCCAACCATGCGGGCCAGCGACCTCGCTGCGGCGGCAGCGGAGGCCCCTTCTCGCCCAGCCCGCGGACATGGGCCCCGAACGCGTCGTAGTCGCCAGGCACGCTCACCCTCCTGTCCGAAGTGAAGTCCCGGGACGGAACCGGCCCCTTCCTGCACGGGGGAGCGCGGTCTGCAGGGGGGAGCGCGGTCCCTCCTGGCGGTAGCAAGCGCGCGACCGATCACTCCATCCGATCGCCGCGTTCAATTATAGATAGTTCTGTCTAATATTCTCACCGCAGCGGGTCCTGACCGAGGGCCCATCGACGTAAGGGCTCCCACGGGCGAGGCGGAGCGAGCCGGACAGGCCGGCCGCTCCGAGCACCGCCCATCAGAGCCCCCGCCCCGGGCGGGCACCCGCGTCATGCTGCACTCCATCCTCATCCTCGCGCCCCTCGCGCTGGCGGCGCTCTCGAACCCGGCCCCCACGATTCCCGCCGCAGTGCCCGCGGCGATCCCCGTCCCCGAGCCGGCGGCGACGCTGGTCGTCGCCGCGGAGCCGTCCCTCGCTCCCGCCGCCCGTCCCACCGCAGGCAGCGAGGGCCCGGACGGCCCGCAGGGCCCCGAACTCACGCTCTTCTGGGGCACGTTCGGGATCCTCGACACCGAGGTCATCTTCGAGGGCGGCCTCGAGTACCGCTTCGCCGAACGGGAGCTGTTCGACGGCTTCCGCCTCGCGCCGATCGTCGGTGCCAGCCTCCTCGCCGACGGCGGGACCTACGTCTTCGCCGGCGCGCGCCACGAGCACGAGCTGGGCGGCGGCTTCTTCCTCGCGCCGAGCTTCGCGGCAGGCATCTACCAGGAGGGCGGCGTCGACCTCGGCGGGCCGCTCGAGTTCCGGTCGGGGCTCGATCTCGGCGTCCGCCCGACCGACGAGCTCGAGCTGACCGCGGGCATCTACCACCTCTCGAACGGCGGCCTGTACAGCCTCAACGGCGGCGCGGAGTCCGCGCTCTTCGGGGTGACGTTCGGGCTCTAGCGCGGGGAGGGACGCGCGCGTCCCGTATCGCACCTCGACGGCCCCTGGGCGGGCCCGCGGCGGGACCGCGGTCTTAGACTTCGGCCCCTCCGAAGGCCCCCACCCGCGACCCCATGGACACCCGAGCGCAAAGCGCCGCGCGCGACCGGCAGAACCGGCTCACCAAGCCCCCCGGCAGCCTGGGGGCGCTCGAGGACGTCGCCGTCGCGCTCGCCGGGATCCAGGGGAGCGAGCGGCCCGCGAGCCGCCCGGCCGCGGCGCTGCTCTTCGCCGCCGACCATCCAGTCACCCAGCACGGCGTGTCGGCGTACCCGCCGTCGGTCACGGGCGCGATGATGAGCAACTTCGCGGGCGGCGGCGCGGCGTCGACGGTCTTCGCTCGGACCCTGGATATCCCGTTGACCGTGTTCGACGTCGGAGTCGAGTCCGAGTACGCCCCGTCGGACGTCGTGGTGCGCACTCCCCGCGGCGGGTACGCCGGAGACCTGCGAACGGAGGACGCGCTCGACGCCGCCGCATTCGAGGCCGCGTGGTCGGCCGGGGCGAGCGCGATCGACGGGCTGGGGGACGACTTGCGCGTCGTGCTCTTCGGCGAGATGGGGATCGGCAATACGACGCCGGCCGCCGCCGTGGCGGCTGCGCTGCTCGGGCGGCCCGCCGCCGATCTCGTCGGGCCCGGGACGGGCGTCGCGGGCGAAGCGCTCGTCCAGAAGCGCCGCGTCGTGGAGGACGCGCTCGATCGCGTCGGTTCGCTCGCGCCGGACGCCGGGCGCGAGGCGCTTCGGCGGCTCGGCGGGCGCGAGCTCGTCGCGATCGCTGCGGCCACGACCACGGCGGCGGGCCGCGGCCTCGCGGTGCTCGTCGATGGCTTCATCGTCACCGCGTCCGTGCTCGCCGCCGTGCGCGCGCAGCCGTCGGTCCGTGAGAGCCTCGTCTTCGCGCACTGCTCGGAGGAGCCCGGCCACCGCGCCCTGCTCGAGGCGCTCGACGCCCGCGCTCTACTCGACCTGGGCTTCCGCCTCGGCGAGGGCAGCGGCGCGCTCGCCGCTCTTCCGCTACTCGACCTCGCCTGCGCGATGCACGGCGGCATGGCGACCTTCGAGGAGGCGTCGATCGACGGCCCGGTCGAGGACGCGCCTTGACGCCCGCCCCGCTGCGCGGGCTGCGCGCCGCGTTCGTCTTCATGACGCGCGTGCCACTGGGCGGCTTCCCCTACAGGGACGCCGACTGGCGCTGGGCGTCGGCGCACTTCCCCGCCGTCGGCCTCGTCGTCGGCGCCGTCGCCGCGGCCGTCCACACCCTGCTCGCGCCGTACGGCTTCACCGTCGCGGCCGTCGCGGCGGTCGCAGCGTCCATCGCGGTCACGGGCGCCTTTCACGAGGACGGCCTCGCCGACAGCGCCGACGCGCTCGGCGGCGGCCTCGAGCCGAAGGAGCGCGTCCTCGAGATCCTCAAGGACAGCCGGCTCGGCACGTACGGTTCCACCGCGCTGATCCTCTCGATCCTCGGGCGCGTCGCGCTGCTCACCGAACTCGGCGGCGGCGGGCCGCTCGAGGCTCGCCTCGGCGGAGACGCGCTGAGCCTGTCGTGTGCCGCCTGGGCACTCGTCTGCGCGCACGCCGTGGCGCGCGTCGCGCCCGTGTTCCTCATGGCCGCCCTGCCCTACGCGACCCACGACGCGCACTCGAAGAGCCGCCACTTGCTCGGCACGACCTGGCTGCAGGCGCTCTGCGCTTCGCTCTGGGGCGCGCTCGTGCTGGCCGTTGCGCCCGTACCCATCGCGACGGCGGCGGGCCTCGCAGCGGCACTCCTCCTCGTCACCGTCTGGGTCGGCCGGCGCTTCGTGAAACGCGTCGACGGCATCACGGGAGACTTCCTCGGCGCGCTCGAGCAGTTCGGCGAACCGATCGCCCTCCTCGCCTTCCTCGTCGGAGTGCACGTTGCCTGACCTCCCCGTGCCCGAGACCCCCGTGCCGGGCGCGACGCTCGCGGACCTCCGCTGCGTGCGGCACGCCGCCGTCGACGCGGCAGGCGTCTGCTACGGACGGCTGGAGGTCCAGCCGCTCGTCGCTCCCGCGGAAGCGAGCGCCCGCATCGATGCCTCCGGCTTCGACGTCGTTTGGTCGTCGCCGTCGACGCGCTGCGCGGACGTCGCGCGGGCGCTCATCGAGCGGGAGAGCCAGCGCCTCGAACTCCGCGTCGACCCGCGGCTCTACGAGCTCGACTTCGGGGACTGGGAGGGTCTGCGCTGGGACGCGATCCCCGAGGTGCCGCGCGAGGCGTGGATGGGCGACTGGAAGCGCGCCGCGCCGCCGAACGGCGAGGCACTCCCCGCGCTCGAGGGGCGCGTCCGCGACTGGCACGACGCGCTCGAAGTCGGGCGCCGCCACCTCCTCGTCGCACACGCGGGCGTCGTGCGCGCGCTGTGGGTCATCCGCGAGGGGCTCACCTGGGACGACGCGATGTCCCGGCCCGTCCCCCACCTCGAATCCGTCGACTTCGGAACGAACCCGGAGCACCGCGCATGACGGAGCCGACGGACTTCGACGGCACGTTCCCCGACGCCGCGCGCCGCGCGGTGTACGAGGCGATCGCGCGCCGGCGCGACGTGCGGACGTTCCGCCCCGACCCGGTCCCGGACGACGTGCTCGCGCGCATCCTCATTGCCGCGAGCCGGGCTCCATCGGTTGGCTACTCGCAGCCCTGGTCGTTCCTCGTGCTGCGCGACGAGGAGCTCCGCGGCCGCATCGCGCGCCACGTCGAGGAGGAGCGCCTCGCGGGCGCCGACGTGTTCGAGGGCGAGCGGCGAGACGCGTACCTCGACCTCAAGCTCGAGGGGATCCTCGACGCGCCGCTCAACCTGCTCGTCACCTGCGACCGCGAACGCTTCGGCACCAAGGTCCTCGGGCGCAACACCATCCTCGAGGCGGACGTATTCAGCGTCGTGTGCGCGGTGCAGAACCTCATGCTCGCCGCCCGCGCAGAGTGCGTCGGCGTCGGCTGGGTGACGCTCCTGCGCGAGGAGGTGCTGCGTGAGCTCGTGGCGCTTCCGGAAACCGTCGTTCCGATCGCGTACCTGTGCGTCGGCTACCCCGAGCGCTTTCGCGAGCGTCCCAAGCTAGAGACCACCGGCTGGCTCCCGCGACTCGATCTGAAGACGCTCGTGCACGAGGAGCACTTCGGCGCGCCGCTCTCGGGCCCGCTCGGAGACGCGCTCGACCGCGCGGACACCGGCCCCGGCGAGTGATCGCCGCGCACGCTCTCCACGCGGGGCACGCTGCCGGCCCAGCCCGATGTCCGCACCTCCCCCTCGCAGCGGGTGCCTGGTAGCGTGAGGGCGGGCGGCGCCCCTTCCTCGCGCCGCTGACCGCGCCCCCTTCCCGAACCGACGTACCGATGCCCCTTCCCCCGACCGCAGCCCTCGCGGCTGCGCTGCTCGCCACCGCCTCCCCTCCCCAGTCGACGCCGTTCGTGGACGTCACCGAGGACGCGGGAATCTCGTTCCAGCAGCGCCGCGCCACGCGGGACTGCCAGCTCTACTTCGGCGCCGCCTGCGAGATGGAGTTCATGAGCGGCGGGATCGCTGTCGGCGACGTGAACGGGGACGGCTGGCCCGACCTCTACCTCACGAGCATCGACGGGCCCGACCGCCTGTACGAGAACCGGCGCGACGGCACGTTCGTCGACACGACGCTCGCGCGCGGACTCTTGCGCACCGAACCCACCAACGCGGCACAGTTCGTCGACGTGGACCAGGACGGGGACCAGGACCTCGTCGTCACCGTGTTCGCCCCGTCGTCCGCGACCACGGCGCGGCACCACCAGCTCTGGATCCAGGGCGACGACGGGACCTTCGACGAGCAGGCGCTGGCCCGCGGCTTCGTGCCGCCGGGGATCGAGGGCATGAACGGCTGGGGCATCGCTGCGGGCGACATCGACCGCGACGGCTGGCCCGACCTCGTGCTGACGCAGTGGCTCGAGGACGCGCCGGATGCGTCCCGCGTGCTGATGAATCGAGGAGCGATCGCGCCGGGTCATTTCCTCCACAGCGGTCACGCGTGGGAGGTCGACCTCGAGGACGTGTGGGGTTTCGCGGCCACACTCGTCGACCTCGACCACGACGGCTGGCAGGACCTCGCGGTCGCGGGCGACTTCGGCACGAGCCGCCTCTACTGGAACGAGGGGCCGGCCGGCTTCGTCGAGGGCACGGCCGCGGCCGGAGTCGGCACCGACGAGAACGGAATGGGATCCGCGTTCGGCGACGTCGACGGAGACGGCGACCTCGACTGGTTCGTCACGTCGATCTGGGACCCCGCCGACACGTGCGGGACCGGGACCTGCAACTGGGGCATCACCGGCAACCGGCTGTACGTCAACGAGGGCGGGCGCGGCTTCCGGGACGGCACGGACGCATTCGGCGTGCGCGACGGTGCGTGGGGCTGGGGTGCGGCTTTCCTCGACTTCGACAACGACGCGCGGCTCGATCTCGTGATGACCAACGGCGTCCAGTTCCCGACTCCCTTCGCTGCGCCGTTCTTCGCGGACCGGAACCGTTTCTGGGTCCAAGGCGGCGCGGGCCCCATGCACGAGGCGGCGGAGCGTGCGGGTCTCGGCGATACGGGCTCGGGCAAGGGTCTCGTCACGCTCGACTACGACCGCGACGGTGACCTCGACGTGCTCGTGACCAACAACAGCGGCACGCCGACGCTCTTCCGGAACGACCGGGCGCCCGACCACGCGTGGCTGCAGGTCGACGTGCGCGGAACGATCAGCAACTGCGACGCGCTCGGCGCGACCGTCGAGGTGGTGGCGGGCGGCCGGACGCAGCGGGCCGAGGTCGGCGTCGGCGCGCACTTCCTCGGGAACCCGGAGCACGTGCTGCACTTCGGACTGGGCGCAAGCGCGAGCGCCGACCGCGTCACCGTGCGCTTCCCCGCGTCGGGGATCGAACACGTGCGCACGGACGTCGCCGGGCGACGACGGATCGTCGTCGTCGAGTGACGGCGAGAGCTCGCGCTACCGCGGCGTGACGCGGAGAACGAGCTCAGCACCTTCGACGACCTCGATCGGCTCGAAGATCCAGAGTGGGTGTTCGGGGGCGCTGACGGCGACGGGTTCGGCGCACACCGGAAGCCTCAGCGATACACGGATTCCCGCTTCGTCGCTGAAGAACGCGTAGCTCGGATGGATGACCCGCCCCGAGCGCGGCCCGCGGAACTCCAGCTCGGCCCAGTCGCCCGTCGACAGCGCTGCGGGCTGCCCGGTGGTGAGGTCGACCGAACGGCCGGTGCGGATGCGCGTGCCGGTCACGAGAATCGCGGCCGCCCCCGTTGCCCGCCGGAACCGCAGCCCCGCGATTCGGCGCGCGGACTCCCGCGCGCGCTAGACGTTCTGCGCGACGCGGGAGCCTTCGTCGACGATCCGTGCTGAGGGCCGAGCGCCCGCGGGCCGCGGGAGATCGACGTGCCCCTCACTGCGTGCCTCGTCCTGCTTCTCGCCCTCGGGGAGGAAGCTCACGAGGATCGACGCGGTCGTCACGAGGTCGCGCAAGCCGTGCGCGGCGAAGCGAGCCGCAAACGGGAAGTCGGCGTAGCGCGCGAGGTCCTCCTCGCTCCAGGTGCTTGTCAGCGAGACCGTGCGCAGACCAAGGTCCTCGAACGCGCGCACGAGGTCAGACTCGCGCAGGCGGTTCTGGGCGTTGAAGCGGCACGAGAGCAGGCGGTCGTGGACGAAGTCCGAGTGCCGCAGGTAGCCCAGCGGGTCGATGCCGTCGTTGACGTGCTCCTGCGCGTTGATGTCCTTCTGGTCCGTGCGGTGGAACGAAACGGCTCCGGGCGCGAGCAGCTCGGTGCGGACGAACTGGAGCAGCGCGAAGAGGTCGCGTGTCGGGATCCGCTGGAGCACCGACTCGGAGTAGAGGACGTCGATGCCCGCCGGGACATCGCCCGGTGCGAGCACGCACGAGCGCGCCTGGACAAAGGTCGCGCCGATGTGCTCAAGGAAGGCGCCGACGGTGTCGCATCCGGCGATCACGCGCAGTCCGGCGACGCGTTCGGGAAGCGGAACACCAAGAGGCCCATCCGGGTCCAGGCCGGCGAGCGCCTCGCCGTCCAGGAGCAGCGCCGCCGCGCGCTTCACGTACCCGAGTTCGAGGTGTCGATGGTGGTCGACCGTGTGGATGGAGCGTGCGCCGAAGACGTGGAACAGGAGCAGGTCGATCCCGTGCCAGCCGGTCCCCAGCTCGAGCACCCGCCCCGCGAGATCCGCGCTGGTCTCGGCGCGGAGCCGCTCGAGGTTCGCAAGGCCCTTCGCGATTCGGAACCGGAAGAAGTCGTCCCCCGGCGCGCTGCGCATGCGGCCGACGACCCACTCGTTGACTCGGAATCCCGCCTCCCCCGGGACGAAGCTCACGAGCTTCTGGACGAGGAGCTTGGCGGCGTGCTGGAGCGCGGCGCGGGGCCGCGTGCGTCGGGGCTTGGTCATGGGCGGTGGGAAGGGGACGCCGAGCGCCCGCGGGGGATCCCGGACCGAGATCGACCCTTCCCCTAGATCGGCCCCGGCAGGCCGGGACCGCAGGTTCGAGTCGCAGTTCCGCCCGCTCGGAGGAAAAACACCGGATCAATGATTGACTAGTCAACCATTGATGCCGACACTCCCTGCATGCCGAGCGCCGACCCGAACCGAGCCCCGTCGACCCGGGGCTCCCGACGCGACGTCGGGCGCGCGGGCACGCTGCTGCGCCAGTCGGTGCCGTTCGAGTCGGACTCCCACGAGGCTCTGCTTACCGTGATGCTCGTCGCCGAACAGCTCCACGGGCGCTACGAGCCGCTCTTCGCCGACCGGGACCTGACGCGCCAGCAGTACAACGTGCTCCGCATCCTCCGCGGCGCGGGCGCGTCGGGGCTCCCCACCCTCGAGATCGCCGACCGGATGATCGAGCGGACGCCGGGGATCAGCCGGCTCATCGACCGGCTCGTGAAGAAGGACCTTGTGGTCCGCGAGCGCTGCGAGAAGGACCGGCGCCAGGTCTTCTGCCGGATCTCGGACGCCGGCCGCACGCTGCTCTCCGAGCTCGACGTCCCCATCCGCGCGATGGACGACGCCTCCATGGCCGGCCTCTCGAAGGACGAGAAGCGCCAGCTCATCCGCCTCCTGAACAAGGCCCTCGTCGAGAGAGCCTGATCCATCGACACCCACACCGGCGCAACTGCGCACCTAAAGATGACTAGTCAAGCATTGACCCGTGAAGCTTCCGCCCCGTCCTCGGTCGTGAACCGCCTCCTCAGCACCGACGCGAGCCTCGCACCGGTGGCCGCGCGGCTCACGCTCGCCGCCGTCCTGTTCCCGCACGGAGCCCAGAAGCTGCTCGGGTGGTTCGGCGGCTACGGCTACGAGGGGACCATGGGCTTCCTCACCGGCCAGGTCGGGCTCCCCTATGTCGCGGCCCTCGGCGTCGTCCTCCCCGAGTTCTTCGGTCCGTTCCTGCTGGCCCTCGGCCTGGGCACGCGACTCGTCGGCGCCGGATTCGTCGCGCTCATGGCCGGCGCGGTCGCGACGGTGCACGCGCAGTTCGGCTTCTTCATGAACTGGTCGGGCCAGGCCGCAGGCGAGGGCTTCGAGTACCACCTGCTCGTGATCGGCCTCGGTCTGGTCGTCGCCCTGGCGGGCGCCGGGCGCTGGTCGCTCGACCGCAAGCTCACGGACCGCTGAGCCCGAACCGATGAGTACGGAGCACCCCCACCGCCGCGACACGCTGCGCGCCGCTGCTGCCCTCGCCGGGGCGGCCGCGGCGGGCGGCGCGGCGGTCGCGCAGCCCCTCGAGCAGGCGCTCGGGCGAGACGACACGAACCGAGGTTCGCGCGCGCCCGTGCTGTTCCTCGGGCACGGCAGCCCGATGAACGCGATCGAGGAGAACCGCTGGAGCGACGCCTTCCAGCGCATCGGCGAGTCACTTCCCCGTCCGACCGCAGTGCTCGCCGTCTCGGCGCACTGGTGGACGAAGGGCACCCTCGTGACCACGAACGAGTCGCCGCGGACGATCCACGACTTCGGCGGGTTCCCCGCCGCGCTCTTCGAGGTGCGCTACCCCGCGCCCGGCAGCCCGGACCTCGCGCGACGCGTGCGGCGGCTCCTCGCCGAGCGCGCCCGGGACGATCGAGTCGCGCGGACGGCGACCGACTGGGGCCTCGACCACGGAACATGGTCGGTTCTGCGTCACCTGCTCCCCGACGCGGACGTGCCGGTCGTCCAGCTCAGCCTCGACGCAGGGCTGACGCCGGCGCAGCACCTCGAGCTCGCGCGGGGGCTCTCCGAGCTGCGCGACGACGGCGTTCTGATCCTCGGCAGCGGGAACGTGACCCACAACCTGCCGGACGCGATGGCACGCGCGCGCGACGGCGGAGGACCGCCGCCGGAGTGGGCGACGCGCTTCGACGCGGAAGCGGCGAGCGCCATCGAGGCACGCGACACGAAGCACCTGGTCGCGCGCTGGCCCGACGGTCAGGACGCGCGGCGCGCGCACCCTCACCCCGACCACTGGCTCCCGCTGCTCTACGCGTACGCGGCGTCGGACGCGGCGGACGAGGCGACGTTCCCCATCGAGGGCTTCGACCTCGGGTCGATCTCGATGCGCGCCGTGCGCTGGGGATGAAGCCGGCGGCCGGCCGACGCCCGCGTCAGGGCGTCGGCTCGCCCCAGAGCAGCTCGTCGGGGCGCTCCGTCGCTCCGAGCACGAGCCAGCCGCGCGCGCGCACGGCGTCGGCGGCGCTCCCCGGCGCGATCCCGACGCCGAGGTAGTCCGGCCGATCCTTCAGGAAGAACGTGCTCGGCACCATCTTGTCGTGCCCCGGGCTGCGGAGCTCCTCGTGCGGCTCGCGGAGCGCGACCTCGCGCGTCACGAGTCCGTTCCGGTCGTAGATGCGGAGCCCGGAGAAGTAGCCGATGGCGCCGACCGCGCCGTGCACGATCGAGCTCCCCGGCGGGACGTGCGTGCGCAGCGCGCGGCCGAGGACGCCCCAGTCCGCGGCGCGCTCCTTCATCCGCGCCCACTGCTCGTACTCGGACTCGGTCGGCGTGACGCCTCCGAGGCGCTGGTTGTGCCGGAAGTGGTGCGAAGCGCGCAGGCCGCGCGGGAGCACGTCCACGTCGAACGAGGCGGCGGCGCTGGTGCCCGAGACGAGGAGCCCGAGCGCGCCCGCGGCGGGCGCGATGGGGATCCGGTGCAAGAGCGCCGCCAGGCCGAGCGCCGCGAACGGTACAGCCGGCGCGAGGAAGCGCGCGAAGCACATGAAGTCGCCGCCGGTCGCAACGGCGTAGGAGAGCGTGCCCGCGAGGGCCGTCGCGCAGCTCGCGGCCACGGGCCCCCCGAGCGCGCGCCGCGCGAGCCACAGCCCCACCAGCCCAAGCGCGACGGCGAGCGCGATCCCCGGCATCGAGTAGAGGTTCCAGAGCACGTAGTCGAGGCCGCGCTCGGTTGCGCGCGCGCTGAACCCGAGCTTCACCCGCGCCGTGTTCGGCATCCAGTCGCCGTAGGTCGCGCTGCGCCAGAGCACGTGCAGGCCGAAGGCGGCGGCGGACACGATCGCTGCGGTGAACGCGACCGCCGCGTTGCGACGTCGTTCGGTCGACGCCGCGCCGAGCGCGATCAGCGGCCCGAGCACGAGCGCGACCTGCAGCGCCCCGTCCGCGCGTGTGAGCGCCAGCGCGCTGGCGAGCACCGCGGGGAGCGCCGCTGCTCGCGCGATCGAGACGCCCTCGGGGACGCGCCGTGTCGCGGCGAGGAACAGCCCGAACCCGAGCGTCACGGCCGGCATCGTCGCCATTCCGCCGCTCGACCAGGCCGAGATCGGGGGCGCCGAGGCCGCGAACAGCGTCGCGCCGAACGTCGCGGGCGCGCTCGGCCCGAAGCGTCGCGCCGACGCGCGGGCAACGAGCACGACGAGCGCGGCGCCCGCCGCGTACGAGACGACGCGGCTCGCGATCTCGGGCGCGATCCCGAGCTTCATGCCCACGCCAACGAAGAGCGCCCAGAGGAACTCGCTGTAGCCCTCCACCGGCGCATCCGTGCCGACGTGGTAGACGAGACCGTGGCCGTCTGCCCAGTTCCGCGCGTAACGGAACGTGATGTACGCGTCGTCACAGACGAAGTCGAGCCGCGCCGCGAGCATCGCGAAGACGACGATACCGACGAGCGCCGCGAGCGCGAACGGTCCGCGCGGCCCCGCGTCCAACGGCGCCGCGTCCAAGTGCGACGCCTCCGAACGCCCAGCGCCCGCCGGCCCGTCCGCCGCCGCGGTGGATGTCTCGGGTCCCGACAACGCGCGGTCCGGCTCAGCCGACCTCGAGGCTGTAGATGTGCGGCAGACCGCGCGCGACCTGGAAGAACGAGGTCCCCTCGTCGCGCGAGCCCCAGATCTCGCCGCTCGAGGTCCCGAAGTACACGCCGAGCGGGTCGTGTCCGTCGACGGCGAGGCACTGGCGCTTGACCGTCCACCAGCTCGGCGCCTTGGGGAATCCGCGCTCGATGCGCTGCCACGTCGCTCCGCGGTCGCGGGTGCGGAACACCGCGGGCCGGCCGCCCGGTGACGTGCGGGACCACGCGTCGCTCGCGTCCATGGGCACGAGGAACGCCGCGTCCGGATCGGCGGGGTGCGTCGCAACGGGGAACCCGGCATCGAGCCAGGTGCCGTCGTCGGCGCGCGGGCCGGCGCGCTCCCAGACCTCTCCCTCGTCGAGGTCGCAGCGGTAGACGCCGCCGCGCGCCTGGAGCCAGAGCAGGTCCGGGTCGGTGGGCGCGAACGCCAGCGCGTGCGGGCTGCCTGCGCCCTCCGGCAGCTCGCCCACCGGAGCCCAGCCGAGGCCGCCGTCGCGGCTCTCCAGGACGGCACCCGCCGAGAGCGCGACGTAGAGGTGATCGGCGTCGCGCGGGTCGACGAGGATCGAATGCAGCTTTGCGCCGTCGGGCGTGCGCTGCTCGTCGGGGCGCGTCCAGGTGTCGAAGCTCGGGTGGTGGTGCAGGCCGAGCACGGGCTCCCAGGTCCGGCCGTGGTCCTCGGTGTGGAAGAGGCCCTGGGGCGACGTCCCGGCGAACCACGACCCCGGACGCAGCCGGTGCCCGGGCGTCAGCCAGAAGACCTGGTTGACCGCGCGGTCGAAGCGCGACGGGCCGGCCGATCCTCCGGTCTCCTCGCTGAAGCGCGGGGGGGCTGCGCTCTCCTGCCAGCGCGCGCCGCCGTCGTCCGAGTGGACCACCGTCGGCACCCCGTCCGGCGTGCGCAGCGCGGCCAGCACGCGCGACCCGTCCTTCGCCCGCGGGTCCGGCGCGACGTGGAACACGGTCGAGCCGAGGTGCCAGGGGTCGGGATCGACCGTGAAGCGGCGCCGCTCCGCGTCCCCGTGCACAACGAAGGCCCCCTTGCGCGTGCCGACCACGATCCGGACGTCCCCGCGCCGCGCGCGCGGCACGCGGAGCTTGTGTCTCGGGCGGCGGGCGGTCTCGCTGGCCATCGCGGGCACTCTACATCGGCGGGCCGCCGGGAGGCGCATTCCGCGGCGGACTCGTCGCCCCTGGCGGGCCCGCGCGCCGGGAAGTTCCTGCGTCTCACGTCGTACAGTCGGGCCCCGTCCCAGCACCGCTCCGCCATGCTCCGCGCCCTCCGCCCCGCTCTCGCCACGCTGCTCGTCGCCCTCCCGCTCGCGTCCTGCGAGACCCGCCCGCAGGGCGCGGAGCTCGTGATCGCCGGCGCAGGCGATACGGAAGAGCTGCAGGAGTACGTGCGGAAGCGCGAGCACGCGCGCCGGGCGTTCGAGCGCGAGTCCGATCGCTTCGATGCCGCGTCGGCGGACGGGAGGCTGATCGAGCTCGGCGACCGGGGCCGGCTCAGGGTTCACCGCATCGAGCTCTTGGGCGGGCCCGAGTCCCCCTACCTGCGCGCTCGGTTCACGTGGGAGAACTCGACGGACGTCACGCTACCGATCCCGACGGTGTCGCTGTTCACGCTGACGCCCGCGGGCCGCGAGCGCAGTCGGGCAGAGCTCGAGCTGCTGCGGACGCTCGACCGCTCCGTGGCGCCCGGCGCGGCCCACACGGCCTGGCTGGACCTCGACGTCGGCGACCTGTACCTCGTGCCGGGCTGGGACTGGGGCATGGACGTGCGGGTGCCGGGCCGCTGATGCAGATACGGTGCCAGGATCGCCAGCAGCGGCCCGCGGCCCAGCTCCGGAGCCGCGCGCACGCTTCCTCGAGGACGTCCATCTCCTTGGCGTAGCAGAAGCGCGCGAGGCCCTCGCCGTCTTCCGCTCCGTCGCCGGAGAAGAACGCCGTCCCCGGCACGCATGCCACGCCGGCCTCCTCGATGAGGCGAAGAGCGGCCTCCTTTGCGCTGGCCGCTCCGACGCGCGCGATGTCGGCAAGCACGTAGTACGCGCCCTCCGGCACGATCGGGTCGAGACCGACATCGGACAGCGTCCCGCACACGAGCTCGCGCTTCTTCGCGTAGTCGGCGCGCATGTCCTCGAAGAAGTCGTCCCCGAGCGCGAAGCCCGCCGCGACGCCGTGCTGGAGCGGCGTCGGCGCGCAGATGTAGAAGAGGTCGTGCGCGAGCTTGAGGCGCTCCGCCAGCTCGGGCGGAGCGACGACGTAGCCGAGGCGCCAGCCGGTGATGCTGAACGTCTTGCTGAGCCCGAGGATCGTGACCGTGCGCGCGCGCATCGCGGGCGAGGTCGAGGCCGGTGACACGTGCTGGCGCCCGTCGTACGTGATCGCCTCGTAGATCTCATCCGTGATGACGTAGAGGTCGTGGCGCTCCGCGACGCGCTCCGCCGCCGCGATCTCGTCGGCGTCGAGCATGCGGCCGGACGGGTTCGACGGCGTGCACAGAACGAGGCCGCGCGAGCGCCCCGTCACGGACACCTCGAGCGCCTCCTCGGTCAGGCGGAACGAGGGCGCCGCGAGACCGACGGTGCGCGGGACGACACCGGCGAGCCGCGCCGCGCCGACGTGGTAGCCGTAGAACGGCTCGGGCACGAGCAGCTCGTCGCCGGGATCGAAGAGCGCGTGCAGGGCGCAGGTGAAGGCGGCCGCCGAGCCCGCGGTGACGACGATCTCGGTCTCCGGGTCCGCATCGATCCCGTTGACGCGCGCGAGCTTCGACGCGATGCGCGCGCGCAGGTCGGCGTCTCCCTCGGCGTACGTGTATGTCGCTCGACCTTCCCGAATCGCCTGGACAGCGGCATCGGCGACGGCCGGCGGCGTGGGCAGATCGCAGATTCCCTGACCGAGATTGATCGCGCCCTTGGCGTGCGCCGCGCGGGTCATGGCGCGGATGTCGGACTGGCGGATGCCCCTTATGCGGTCGCTCATGCGCACATCATGGCGACTCGATCACGGGTCGGGCTGTACGTTGGGGCGATGCTGTATCCCCGACGCCGACCTCTCTCCCGCAGCGCGGCCGTCGTCCTCGGCGCCGCGCTCGCCCTCGGATGCCGCACGAAGGACCAGTCCGACGAGGCGATCGCGCAGCCGGCTGTGGACCGCGCGCAGGCGGTCGAAGCCTCGGCGCAGATCCCGCCGGATCCGGAGACCCGGTCCTACAGCCGGGCGGAGCGCTCTCGGAACGAACGCTTCCAGGACCTCCGCCAGCGACGCATCAAGGGCGACGCCCCGGGCGACGGGCGCTGATGCAGATACGGTGCCAGGATCGCCAGCAGCGATAGGAACGGCCAGGGTGGTCCATTCAAATGACGTCCCGGGCCGTTCCTATCGCTGCTGGCGAACCGGGCACCGTATCTGCATCAGCGCCCGTCGCCCGGGGCGGCG
>JBCBNC010000058.1:0-24604 GCA_039821985.1 Planctomycetota bacterium | reverse complement strand
GGGTTCCCTGCTGTTGGGTGGTGTTTTTTCTCCCTTTCTGGGCCCCCCTCACCACCTGCGGCGCGGCGCCCCCCCCCCCCCCCTCCCCGCCCCCCCCCGCCCCGCTCCTGCTGCTGGTGATCCTGGCACCGTATCTGCGCTACAGCTCCAGCACCTCGGCGCTGTCCGCCACCGCGTCCGCGCGGACGCCCGCTGCCCAGAGCGTGCCGAGGAGCACGTCCCCGAACGGCGCCTCGCTCGAACTCTCGCGGTACGCGCCGTGACGCACGCCGAGGGACCGCCCGCCGACCAGCGCCGTCGGATAGTTCCGCGCGTTGTGCGTCGTGCTGCACGCGCTGCCGTAGACGCACAGGGTCGAGTCCAGGAGGCGTCCGTGCGCGTCGCGCTCCTCCGCGAGCCGGCCGAGGAAGTACGCGAACTGCTCGGCGAACCAGCGGTCGAACGCGCCCCACTCGGCCCAGTGGCCCTCCACCGTGTCGTGACTGATCGTGTGGTGCCCCTTCTTCATGCCCAGCGCGATCTTGGGGAACGCGTCGGCGAAGCCCATCCCGTCCTCGCGGCCCATCATGTACGTGACGACGCGCGTCAGGTCCGTGCGGAGCGCGAGCACGATCAGGTCGAACGTCGCGCGCAGGTGCTCCGCCGGGCCCGTGCGCGGGTTCGGGTCGAGCTGGAGCCCGGCGGCGTCCACGGGCCCGAGCGGCTTCTCCAGCCACGCCTCGTTGCGCTCGATCTGGTTCTCGAGCCGCGCCAGGGCGGCGAGGTACTCGTCCAGCTTGTCCGTGTCGGCCGCGCCGAGGCGCGCGCGCAGGCGCTTCGAGTCCTCGAGTACGAGGTCCACGACGCGCTTGCCGCGCGCGAGCGCGCTCCGGCGCTCGTCGGTCGTCGTGCCGCCGCTCGGCGCGAAGTAGCGCTCGAAGATCGCGCGCTGGCGGTGTTCCGACGGGATCGGTCGGCCGAGGCCGTCGAAGGACAGCGTCGAGACGCGCGACTTGTAGCCGACGCCGCCGTCCGTCGACAGCGTGAGGCTCGGAACGCGCGTGTGGGCGCCGAGCGTGCGCGCGGCCACCTGGTCCACGGACACCCGGTTGTCGTAGCGCGCGCCGCGCAGGTCGCCGCCCGTCAGCCACGTGTCTCCCGCGAGGTGCCCGAGCAGCGCACGGCTCTTCGGGTGGCTCCGCCCGCCGTACAGCGACGTCTCGCCCTTGAACGGCTCGAGCGGCGCGAGGACGTCCGTGAACTCGATCGCCTCGCCCGCGCCGGGCGTCTTGGGGAACCACCGCCAGTGCGCGTTGTCCTCGTCGCCTCGCCCGGGGAGGCTGCAGCCGTTCGGGAAGTACACGTACACGAGGCGGCGCGGCGCGTCCGCGCGCGCGACGCGCGGGCCCGCCATCGCCTCGAGCCAGGGCAGGGCCGCGGCGACGCCCGTGCCCTTCAGGAGCGTGCGGCGGGGGAGGGGGCGTCGGGCGAGGTGCATGGCGTGGGGGCGGGGAGACTGGATGGAACGCGGCCGGGTTCAGCGCACGAACGCGGGGGACTCGACGACGGCGCGCAGGAGTGAGCGCAGCCCGTAGCCGCTCTCGCGCGCGGCCTCGACGATGGCATCGAGCGTCGCCTCGTCCGCGTAGCCGACGTCGCGCCCGAGTCCGTACCCGAGGAGGTGCGCCGCGAGAGCGCGCGCGATCCGCTCCTGCTCGTGCTCCAGCAGGTGGTCCTTGAGCGCGCGCGCGCCGTCCACGACGGCGCCGCCCGGCAGCGTCACGTCCTCCGGCGCGACGTCGGCCGGGAGCCCGTCCGCGCCGAGCCCTTCGAGCGCGAGGCCCCATGGGTCGATGCCCTCGTGGCACGAACGGCACGAGGCGTTGCTCCGGTGCTCGGCCAGGCGTTCGGCCAGAGTGCGCGGCTGCGCTCCGGGCTCCTCGGGCTCGAGCTCCGGTACGTTCGGCGGAGGAGGCGGCGGCGGGTCGCCGAGGATGCGCGCGCGCAGCCACACGCCGCGCTTGATCGGGTGGGGGTAGATCCCGTCGGAGTGTCCGAGCAGGAACGACCCCTGCCCGAGCAGCCCGCCGCGCGTCGAGCCCTCGGGCAGCGGCGTCTCCCGGAACGCGGGGCCGCGCACGCCGTCGATCCCGTAGTAGCGCGCGAGGTTCTCGTTGAGGAGCGTGTGGTCCGCGTCGACCAGCGTCGCGACCGGCGCGTCCGCGCGCAGCGCGTGCTCGACGAAGCGCAGCGTCTCGAGCCGCATGTCGCGCGCGACGTACCGCGTCAGCTCCGGGAACGAGCCCGGGTCGGCGGTCATGTTCGTCAGCCGGTCGAGCCGCAGCCACTCCTCGGTGAAGCGCTCGACGAAGCGCCGGGCGCGCGGGTCCTCGAGCATCCGCAGCGCAGCGTCGCCGCGCCCCCCGCGGAGTACGCCGCGCTCGGCGGCCGCGAGGAGCACGTCGTCGGGCGGTCCGTTCCAGAGGAAGTACGAGAGGCGCGACGCGAGCGCCCAGTCGTCGATGCCGCCGCCGTCCCCCCGCGGGAACTCCACCATGTAGAGGAAACGCGGGGACGAGAGCGCCGCGACGAGCGGCTCGACGAGCGACTCCGCGAAGTCGGCGGCCGGCGCGGGCGGCTCCCACAGCGTGCCCATCCACGCGTCGACGATCTCCGGCTCGACCGGGCGCCGGAACGCGCGCGACATCAGCGCGGACAGCACCGCGTGCGCGCGCTCGGCGTCGTCTTCGAGGCCCTCCCCGGGCGCGAGCAGCCGCGCCCGCGACACGGGCGGCCACACCGGCTCGAACGGCGCCTCGAGCTCGATCGAGCGGACGGCGAGCGGCGGCCCGGTCGAACGCCGGTCGTGCACGAGGCAGTCGTTCCAGAGTCCGAGCAGCAGGAAGCCCGAGAGGATCTCGGTGTCGCCGCTCTCGGGCGCCGGGACCGGAAGGTGCTCGAAGCGGTCGACGAACGCGTGCGTCTCCCACTCGCCCGGCGCGCCGCGTACGACGGTCGGCTCGCCGAACGTCGCGTAGTCCATGCCGTCGTCGGTCCGCGTCCCCACGTAGACGCGCAGCACCGGGTCGTCGCCGGCGGCGCGCTCCTCGAGCACGTCGGCGGCCTCCTCCAGCTCGACGCAGAGCGGATGCTCGGGCGGCAGGGGCGTCAGCGCGAGCGCGCTCACGCCCGTGAAGAACGGGCCGCCCAGCTCGAGGTGGCGTCGGCCCTCCGGCAGGTACGCGGCGCCGAGGACGGTGACGTGGCGCGGGAGCTCGAGCTCTGTCTCGTCGAGCACGGGCCGTGCGTCCAGGTCGAGCTTGCCGAGACCGAGGCGCACCGACGGCATCCGCGCGGGATCGACCGTCGGGTGCACGAGGTCGACCTGCCAGAAGCCGGCGCTGGGCACCTCGAACGCGAAGCGAGCCTTCGTGTCCTGCGTCTCGTCCTCCGGGACGAGCGCGCCGTCCTGCAGCGTGAGGCCCGCGCGCTGATCGCTGGCTTCCGCAGGCGTCACGAGCGCGTCCTTTGGCGCTTCGACGTCCTGCGCTTCGCCGACGAGGCGCACCGCGGGCACGGCGTCCTCGAGCGGAACCAGCACCGGATCGCGCGATCGCCACACCCGGCCGCGCGACGCCGTGACGCGCAGTGCGAAGCGGCCGCGCTCGGGCACGACGCGCTGCAGCTCGAGCTTCGCGTTGGGCGACGGACCCTGCCACGAGCTCGGCGCGCGCTCGCGCCCCGGAACCGCACCGTAGAGCACGAGGCCCTCGTCGGTCACGCGGAAGCGGTTGCGGGACGAGCCGCGCAGGCCGACGCTGATCCGCCGGCGCAGCGCGTCCATCGACTCCGCCTCGGCGTCGTCGGCGGGCGCGCGCACGGCGCCGTCTGCGTCGAGGAACTCGACCACGAAGTCGTCCGTGTCGAGCGGCACCGACTGATAGCCGCCCGTGCGGCCCGCGACGAGGCCCTGGCCGATGTCCTTGCCGAAGCGCACGCGCACGCGGGTCGGGACCGGTGCGGGGCCGACCCCGAGCGCTTCACGCACAGCGGCGCGCGCGAGGCGGTCCTTGGTCTCGAGCTCCAGCGCCGACGCGCCGAGCGTCGCGCCGTTGTTCGAGAACCCCGCCTTCGAACGCTCGTCGGGCGGGAGCTCCGCCGAGACGTCGAGGTCGATGCCGAGGAGCTCCTGGAGCGTGTTCGCGTACTGCGTGCGGTTGAGCCGGCGCAGCACGGTGCGCGGCGTGCCGGCGGCGGCGCGGGCCGCGCGCTCGAGCTCGGCCTCGACCCACGCGATGAGATGCGCCCGGTCCTCGTCCGAGAGCGTGCCTGAGTCCTCCGGCGGCATCTCGCCGGCCCGCACGACGCCGAGCACGTAGCTCCAGGTCTCGGCGTCGTCCTCGTCCCCGGAGGGCGGCCCGAGCTCGTCGAGCCGGAGCCCTGCCTTCGCGCGCTCCGGTCCGTGGCACGAGAAGCACGCGCGCTCGAGGATCGGCCGCACCTCGTCGAGATCGCTCGCGGGCGGGTCCGGGGCGCGGTCCTCGCCGACGCGCGCGGGCGCCAGCGCCGCGACGACGACCGCGGCGACCGCCGCCAGAGGAGCCGAGCGTGACCGGGATTTCATCCCTCGCAGTCTAGGGGGATCGACCGTTCCGGCGAGGGCCGCGTCCCGCGCGGACACGCGGACGCCGCGCGCCGGGCGCCTCAGTCGCCCGTTCCGCCCGGCGGACCGACGAGTGCGTCGACCGCCCGCACCGCGCGCTCCGGCTCGATCCGCGCCATGCACCGGTGGTCGATGGGGCAGACCTTGAGGCCGCATGGCCGGCAGTCGACGTCCTCGATCAGGACGCGCTGGCGCTCGAGGTGGTGCAGCGTGTGTCCCTCGTCGCTCGGTCCGACGAGGGCGACGACCGGACGGTCGAGTGCGACGGCCATGCTCCGCGGCCCGGTGTCATTCGTGAGCACGACGCGGCTGCGCTCGAGGAGCGCCGCGAGCTCGGTCAGTCCGAGCAGCGGCCCGGTGAGCGCCACAACACTCGTCCGGGACGCGTCCGCCACCGCCGCGGCGAGGCGCTCCTCGCCCGGCCCCGGCGCGAGCACCGCCCGCCAGCCGCGCTCCTCGAAGATCCGGTCGGCCGCCCGCGCGAAGTGCTCCGGCGGCCACGTCTTGGCGGATCCGTACGCCGCGCCCGCGACGATCGTCGCGAGCGGCGCGTCGTCGGCGACGCCGAGTGCCGCGAGCCGCGCATCCACGGTCCGGCGCGCCGTGTCCGTCACGCGCACCTCCATGGCGTCGCCCGCGTCCGGGACACCGAGCATGCGCATGACCCGCAGGTACCGCTCGACCATCGAGAACGCGAGCGGCGCGCCGTCGGAGCCGAGCGGGCGCGCGAGCGCGTCGGTGAGGAGCACGCGGCGCGCACAGCCGCGCGCGTAGCCCGCGCGCACCGGAACGCGGGCGAGGAACGGCGCCAGGGCCGCTCGCTCGCTCTCCGCCAGCAGCACCGAGAGATCGAACCGGTCCCGTCGCAGCTCGCGCGCGCGGCGGACCGTCGCCCGGAGCCCGCGCGGCGGTCCGTCAACGTACGCGTCGAAGAGCGCGGACGGCAGGAGCTCCTCGAGGTGCGGCCGGCCCTCGCAGACGAGATGCGCATCCGGGTACGCGCGTCGCAGCGCCCGGAGCGCGGGCGTGCACATGACGACGTCGCCGACCCAGCTCGGAAGCGCGACGTGGATGCGCTCGGGCGGCTCCCGGCGCGACCGCGCGCGCTTGAACGGAGGCGGCTCCTCCGGGAGCTCCCGCGCCGCGAGCACGCCGTCCTCCAGCGCCGGATCGGGTGCGCTCGCAGCGCCCGAGCGCGCGCGCGCGTCTCCGCTCACAGGAACGTGTCCGCGCGGTCCTCGGCGACCTCGATCTCGAGCTCGGGGTTCTCCACGAGCTCCTCGATCCACCAGTTCACGTCGTGGTAGAGGCACGTCACGTTCCGGCACTCGTGGCTCGCGTCGAACGTCTCGAGCATCTGCGCGAGCGACCCGCCCATGTCGGCCGCCCGGGCCTCGTCCGCGTAGCCGGCGCCCTCGCCGATCCGCGCCTTGTCGACGCCGCGATGGGCCGGGCAGTTGAACGTGCCGATGGGGGACAGGACCTGTCGCAGCGCCTGCATGTGGCACGTGTTCGGCTGACGCGTGGCGTCCTTCCACGTGCCGTCCTCGAGCAGCTTCAGGTTGACGCTCTCGTACACGTCGAAGCCATCGCCCCGGAGCTCCTTGGCGCGGTCGACCGCGGCGCGGATCCGCGCGATCGACCGGGAGCGATCGCGCGCCTTCTCGGGGTCCATCACCTCGGAGCCGTCGGCCTGGCGCTCGAGCACGGGCTTGAAGCCGATGTAGTCGAAGCCGCTGCGCTTCGCGCGCTCCGCCGCGATCTCGATCTCGTCGATGTTCTCGAGCAGGCCGTGCGCGTCGCGCGACGCGCCCTCCCACACGACGATGTAGCTGAACCCGATGCGCGGCGCGGGGTTCGCGGCCTTGAGCTTCGGGACCCACTCGCAGATCGCGTCGAGCGTGACCTTCCCGCTCGTCGGCAGGTGCATGCGCCGGAAGAGCTCGTTCGACCCGGAGTCGAGGCTCATGCGGATCCAGTCGCCCTCCTCGAGCACCTCGATCGCCTCGAGCAGTCGGTCGCCGCGGCTGCCGTTCGTGACGATCGCGACCTGCAGCCCGAGCTCCTTCAGGAACGCCACGAAGGCGGGGAAGCCGGGGAACAGAGTGGGCTCGCCGCCACCGATCAGGATCACGGAGCGCAGCCCGCGCGCGCGCAGGAGCGCGATCGACGACCGGAGCTCCTCCTCCTCGTAGCGGTTGTTCGTGTTGAGGACGTCCCAGTCGATGCAGTGCGTGCAGCGGTAGTTGCACGCGACGGTGAGATCGAGGTTGATCGACACCGGCGCGTCGCCGGGAGGGGGCGGCTCGGACTCGCCCGTCGCGCGCGCGGCCCGCACCGCGCGCCGCCACTCGACGTAGCGCACCAGCGTCGGTGCGACGTCGCGTTGACGCAGCTTGGCGGTGAAGTCGTGGATCGCGTGCTTCATGACCCTGGGGACGGCGCTCGACACTCGCCGGTCGTTGCGAGCTCGCGGGGCGGGGGAGAGGACGTCGAGCGGCGGACGAGGGTAGCGCCGGGCACCGCCGGGGCTACGCGGATCCCCCGAACGCGGCGTCGAGGGCCGCCAGCATGCGCGCGCGGCGGGACAGCGTGCGGTCCGGTGCGGGCGCGGGTGCGGGTGAGGTGGCCGCCGCCGCGAACGCCTCGACGCGGGCCCCGAGCGGGTCCGTGAGGTCGATCAGCCGCGCACCGTCGCGCAGGAAGAGCGCGTAGTCCCGCGGCCGAACGCAGCGCTCCGCGCGCTCGCCGTCGATCTCCAGCCAGGCGCGCCGCGGCAGCGCGCCGGCGCTCCCGTCGAGCTCGACCTCGAGGTCGAGGGGAGGCTCCGCGCCGACCAGCCGGGTACGGACGACCATGCGGTCGGCGCTCGGGACGTCGTACGTGACCTCGGTCGCGTCCTCGAGGCCAGGCCGCAGCGCCTGCGCGACGCTCAGCGGGTGGGGGAGCGCGTCCCCGATCATCTGGCGCCCGACGGACGCGGGTGCGAGTCCCATCCGCAGCGTCCGCGCGCCCGCGCGCAGCGCCTCGAGCTCGCGCCCGAAGAGCTCGGCGAAGGCCGGCAGGACCCAGGGCCACTGGGCGTTCGCGGCGAGCGTGACCCCACGCGCATGCGCCAGATCCTCGAGCTCGGCCGCGCTGCGCTCCCACTCGCGCTCGGGGTGCCAGAGGAGCGGCTTCTCCGCGAGCACGTGGTGCCCGGCCTCGAGCGCCGCCCGCACCTCTGCTCCGTGGGTCCCCGCGGGCGTCGCGACGACGACCGCGTCGAGCCCCGACGCGAGGAACGCGTCGCGGTCGTGGAATGCGCGCGGGGCGCTTCCCGTGCGCGCCTCGACGTCGGCGGCCCCGAGCGCGGCGGACTCCGCGCTCCGGCCCAGCACCGACACCACGCGGTGCCCCGCCGCCTCGAAGTCGCGCGCGAGGAACGGTCCGAGGCCCTGGCGGATCCGTCGGGCGCCGACGATCCCGACGCGGAGGGGGGCGCTCAAACCCTCGCCCGCTCCGTGATGCGGGTCCGGGGACGGGCCCGAAGATGAGCGCTGAGCCGCGCCAGCGCGAGCTCGGTCTTCATGTCAGGGATGCGTCCGTCGCGGCACTGCGCGAGCGCGTCGTCGAGGTCGAGCACATGCACGCGGCCCCATTCCTCCATCACGCTACCGTCGCCCGTGGGCTCGACGCGCGGGATCCGCTCGAGGTCCTCGACGCGCACTGCGCAGAAGAAGAGCTTCTCGTCGGTCGTCCCTGGGCTCGCGAACGTCTCGCCGCCGAGGACCTCGAGGTCGCGCTCGGGGACGTCGACGCCCGCCTCCTCGAGGGCCTCGACACGCGCGCGGTGGCGCAGTCCCGCCTCGCCCGGCGCGTCGTCCGGCTCGACCATCCCCGCGACGCACTCGTGGATCGAGCGGTACTCGCGCGGATCGGGATGCACGAACGTCTTGTGCCGCCGGAGGTAGATCGGAGCGCGGGCCGCCTCGCGCAGGAGCACCCGCGGGCGCCCGTCCACGAGGTCGTAGAGCACGCAGACCACGGCGTCGCTGCCCGGACGCTCCATGACGTCGCAGGGGTAGGCGGCCGACGTGGTCCCGTCGTCGTAGTGGTTGACGAGGCTCAGGCGGCGCAGCGTCAGGAAACCCTCGTCGCACCGCGCGCCGGGCGTCCGGTCCTCGACGATCTCGATCCGGGTCAGTGCGCGCTCGTCCATGGCGAGACGATAGCCACCGCGGCGAGCTGCCGTACGCGGCGTGTCGGCGCGCGGTGTTCCGAGCGTTCGCTGGGCCGACCAGGCCCCGCTCCCCCTCAGGAGCGCCCTGGAGGGCGTTTCCGCGGGGAGGACCGGAATTCCGCCCCGTCCGGGCGCTTCGTCGCGGATGTGTACGGTCCGTCATGCCGGGAGGTGGAATTCCTTCGCGGTCCAGGGCGGCACCCGTAGCATCCGAACGGCGCTTGAGTCCGGGCTCTCCAGGCGCCGATCGTTCGAAATCGAGGCCATGGCGACTGCTCCGAAGCAACCGACCGAAGCGCGCGCGGCACGCCGCGCGCACCGGGCCCCGCTCCGCGGGCTGCGCGGCGGTCGAAGCGTCGGTGTCGGTACCGTCGGATCGCTCCGCGCGCTCGGCGCTGCGGCCGCGCTCGCCGCGGCGGCGGGCCTCGGCGCGTGCCAGGGACCCGAGGGCGTCGCGACCTCGTGGTTCGGCGGCGGTGAGCTCTGCTCCGAGCGCTCGACCCGCGACATCGGCCCGGTCTCGCTGTTCGGCACGATCTCACCGCTGCAGGACGCGTTCGACGAGGACGTCGAGAGCCCGCGCATCATCGCGCTGCTGCCGCACGTGGCGTGCGAGAATGGCGCTCGTGTTCTGCGCGAGGAGATCCTCGACCCGTTCGACGACGCCGACCTCCGGCTGTACGTGGTCTGGCAGGACGTCGGGCTGCGCAACGACCGCGCCGCGGCCCTGCGCGCGTCGTCCCACCTGCGCGATCCGCGGGTGACCTGCTTCCACGACGCGTCGGGCCTGGCGGGCCGCGCGTTCGCCCGCGGCAAGCTGCCCGTGGCGGAGGCCCGCGAGGTGTTCCTCTTCTACCCGGCCGGCGTCGCCTGGCCGCGGACCGACGGGGGAGCCCCGTTCGTGGGGGCGTCCGCCCCGCCGCCGACCGGCGGAGACGCGCCGGACACCGAGAGCTGGGTGCACCGGCTCGGCCGCTTCGCTCCCGAGCGCTTCTGCACGCCGAGGGAGCTCCCGCGCGCCATGCGCGACCGCGCGCGCGACCTGATCGAGCAGGCGGCGGCACGGCGCGGAGCGCGCCCGGACGGCCCGGCCGCGGAGGACCGCGGCCCGGACGACCGCCTGACGAAGGAAACGGACGTCTGAGCGCCCGGCCCGGTCCTCCGGGCCGACCCCCGCGGCACGTGGGCACAGGGCCGTTCCCAGCGCCCGAATGCGGCGATCGGGGCCGAGAGTGACCTTCGGGCAAGGGCTAAGATGCCGCCCCGAATGCCGCGCGCCGCGCGGTGGATCCGATGTCCGACCCGCCGGTGCCGCGCGGGTCCCCAGCGGGAAGACCGAGTTGACCGATCCGCGCCCTTCGTTCCTGTCCCCGACCGACTCGTTCCCCCGACGCCACGTGGGCCCCGACGCGGCCGAGATCGCATCGATGCTCGAGGCGATCGGCGCCGACTCGCTCGACGCGCTCATCGACGAGACGCTGCCCCCCGGGATCCGTCTCGGCCGCGAGCTCCAGCTCGGGCCCGGATTCGAGGAGGGCCAGGGCGAGTCCGGCGCGCTGGCGAGCCTCCACGCGCTCGCGTCGAAGAACACGCGCATGCGCTCGTTCATCGGCTGCGGGTACGCCGGCACGATCACGCCGCCCGTGATCCAGCGGAACATCCTCGAGAACCCTGCCTGGTACACGCAGTACACGCCCTACCAGGCCGAGATCAGCCAGGGCCGGCTCGAGGCGCTGCTGAACTTCCAGACGGTCGTCGCCGACCTCACGGGCCTTCCGCTCGCGGGCGCTTCGCTGCTCGACGAGGCGACCGCCGCCGCCGAGGCGATGGGCATGGCCTGGACCGCGGCGCGTCAGAAGAAGTCGCGCTTCTTCGTGTCCGAGGACTGCCACCCGCAGACGCTCGCGGTCGTGAAGACGCGCGCCGAGGCGCTCGGGATCGAGGTCGTGGTCGGAGCGATCGACGCGTTCAACGGCGACGACGTCTTCGGTGCGCTCGTCCAGTACCCGACGACGTTCGGCCAGGTCGAGGACTACGGCGCCTTCGCCGAGCGCGTGCACGCGGCCGGCGCGCTGTTCATCGTCGCGGCGGACCTCCTCTCGCTCACGCTGCTGCGCGCGCCCGGCGAGTTCGGCGCGGACATCTGCGTCGGTAGCAGCCAGCGCTTCGGCGTCCCGCTCGGCTACGGCGGGCCGCACGCGGCGTTCCTCGCGACGACCGAGAAGCACAAGCGGTCGCTGCCCGGGCGCCTCATCGGCGTCAGCCGCGACGCGACCGGAGCGCCCGCGCTGCGCATGGCGCTGCAGACGCGCGAGCAGCACATCCGCCGCGACAAGGCGACCAGCAACATCTGCACGGCGCAGGTGCTGCTCGCGGTCATGGCCGGCATGTACGCGGTCTACCACGGGCCGGACGGCCTGCGCGAGATCGCCGAGCGCGTGCACGGAATGACCGAGACGCTGCGCGCGGGCCTGACCGCCGCCGGGCTGCAGGTCGACTCCGGGCCCGTCTTCGACACCCTGCGGGTCCGCGTCGCGGACGCCGGGCGCGTCCACGCGGCGGCCCGCGAGCGCGGGATCAACCTGAGGGAGATCGACGGCGCGTCGGTCGGCGTGACGCTCGACGAGGCGACGACCGAGGCCGAGCTCGCGCTGCTGTTCGCCGTGTTCGGCGCCGGCGCCGAAGCGGTCGACGAGCACGCGCGCCGCATCGAGGTCGGCTTCGCCGCGCCCCACGCGCGCACCAGCCCGTACCTGCGCGCCGAGGTGTTCCACACCTACCGCGCCGAGCACGAGCTCCTGCGCTACATCTACCGCCTCTCGAGCCGCGACCTGTCGCTCACGACGTCGATGATCGCTCTCGGCTCGTGCACGATGAAGCTCAACGCGACGTCGGAGATGCTGCCCGTGTCCTGGCCGGAGTTCGGTGACGTGCATCCGTTCGCGCCGGCCGACCAGACGCGCGGCTACGCGGAGATGCTGAATCGCCTCGAGAGCGCGCTGGCCGAGATCACCGGCTTCGACCGCATCTCGCTGCAGCCGAACGCGGGCAGCCAGGGCGAGTACTCGGGCATGCTCACGATCCGCGCGTACCACCGCGACCGCGGGGACGAGGGGCGCACCGTGTGCCTGATCCCGACCTCCGCCCACGGCACGAACCCCGCGTCCGCGGTGATGGCCGGGATGCGCGTCGTCGCCATCAAGTGCGACGAGCGAGGCAACATCGACGTCGACGATCTGCGCGCGAAGGCCGAGAAGCACTCCGCGGAGCTCGCGGCGCTGATGGTCACCTACCCGTCGACGCACGGCGTCTTCGAGGCGGCCATCAAGGAGATCTGCGCGATCGTCCACGAGCACGGCGGCCGCGTCTACATGGACGGCGCGAACATGAACGCGCAGGTCGGACTGTGCCGCCCCGCCGACTTCGGTGCGGACGTGTGCCACCTGAACCTGCACAAGACGTTCTGCATCCCGCACGGCGGCGGCGGCCCGGGGATGGGCCCGATCGGCGTCGTCGCCGACCTCGCTCCGTACCTGCCCTCGCACCCGCTGCACCACATGGGCGGCGAGAAGAGCCTCGGCACGGTCTCGGCGGCTCCGTGGGGCAGCCCGAGCATCCTGCCGATCAGCTACATGTACATCGCGATGATGGGAGCGCGCGGCCTGCGCCACGCGACCGAGGTCGCGATCCTGAGCGCGAACTACATGGCGAAGCGACTCGAGGACCACTACCCGGTGCTCTACCGCGGCGAGAAGGGGCGCTCGGCGCACGAGTTCATCATCGACCTCCGTCCGTTCGAGAAGTCGGCGGGCGTCGTGGCCGAGGACGTCGCGAAGCGCCTCATGGACTACGGCTTCCACGCGCCGACGATGTCGTTCCCGGTCGCGGGCACGCTGATGATCGAGCCGACGGAGAGCGAGACCAGGCCCGAACTCGACCGGTTCTGCGACGCGATGATCTCGATCCGCGGGGAGATCCGCGCCATCGAGGACGGGCGCGCCGACGCGGAGAACAACGTGCTCAAGCACGCTCCGCACACGCAGGCGGCCGTGATCGCTTCGGACTGGAACCGGCCCTACTCGCGCGAGGAGGCGGCGTTCCCCGCGCCGTGGACCCGCGAGCACAAGCACTGGCCCACGGTCGCGCGCATCGACAACGGCTACGGTGACAAGAACCTGATCTGCACCTGCCCGAGCGTCGAGGACGTCGCCGAGCCGGAAGAGGCCGTCGCCGCGGGCGCCTGACGCGTTCGGAGGGAGCGAGCTGCGCCCGGCCTCGGGGCTCGCAGCGTATCTTGCTCCCATGGCGAAGAAGAAGACGACCCGCAAGGCGAGCCGGAAGCCGGCCGCCAGGACCGCGAAGAAGTCGGCCCGCAAGGCGAGCAAGAAGGCGTCGGCCAAGAAGAAGGCGGCGCGCAAGAAGCCCGCGAGCGCGAAGAAGTCCTCGGCCCGGCGGAGCACGGGTACGACCCGCCGCCGCGCGGCCGATCCGGGTCTGGCCCGGGCGAGGGGACCCGTGACACCCGAGGACGCGCGCCTCGTGCTCGAGCTCTACGACCTCCGGCGGGAGGAGGTCATGCGCGCGTCGCGCGACGCGCTGCTCCGCTGGCGCCCCTCGTCCCTGGAGGAGCTCATCGAGATGTCCGACATCGGGCATCCGATGAACGCCGCGCTGCGCCAGGTCGCGTCGTACTTCGAGCTGGCGTTCGGCCTCGCGCGCCGCGGCGCCGTCCACCCCGAGCTCATCGCGGAGTGGTGCGGCGAGGGCCTGCTCCTCTACGCGAAGGTCCTGCCTTTCGTCGAGGCGTTCCGCGGCGACCCGAAGGGCACGTCCACGGCGTTCCAGAACGCGGAGTGGGTCGCCGAGAACACGGAGTGGGGCAGAGCGCGCATGGCGCTGTTCGAAGAGCGGCTGCGTCCGAAGGGCGGCGCGTGAGACACCTCGGCCGTTGGGCGAGCACTTGCTCGTCCAGCGACCCGAATACTGCGCCCGTGCGTCGGGCGCGCTCGAGCGACGCGAGGACGCGCGTGCGACGCGCCGCTCACACGAGCCCTGCGAGCTCCTCGCCCCAGTCGCCGCCCAGGATCGGATAGCGGCACCAGGTCTTCGGGTCGAGGTTCTCGTCGTCGAGGTGGAAGCTCGGCGCGATGCGTTCGCGCTTCCACTGGTTGCGCACCCAGAGTGCGTAGAAACGACGGACCCACGTGACGAGGTCCTCGCGCGCGTGCTCGGGGAACCGGCCGCCGAGCGCGTCGAGCACGGCCTGCGGGCTCAGCCGGTCGCGGATGTAGAGCTCCTCGATGGCGTCGAGCACCGGGTACGGCATCAGGTCGTCCTCGTCGCGCTGCGCCATCGACGGCGGACGCAGCTCGGCCGTCGGGCGCTGGGCCGTGATCGCCGCGAGCGCGGGCAGCGGCCCGACGCCCGCGGGGCCCTCGGTCTCCATCCACGCGAGCCACGCGAGGACGAAGCTCTTGTCGACGCCCGAGATCGGCGCGAGCCCGCCGGACGAGTCGCCGTCCATCGTCGTGTAGCCGACGGCGGCCTCCGATCGGTTGCTCGTGGAGATCAGGATCTGGTTCGCCTCGTTGGCGAGCGCCCAGATCGAGGGGCTCCGCACGCGGGCCTGCAGGTTCTGGAGCGTGAGGTCGTCGCGCTCCCAGGTGAGCTCGCGCCCGAGCGCCGCTTCGACCGCCGCGCGGTACGCGTCGACCATCGGCTGCACCTCGATCACGTGGTAGCGGGCGCCGAGGGCCTCCGCGACGCCCGCCGCGGCGTTCCGCGTGACGTCCCCGCTGTTCTCGGTCGGCTGGTAGGCACAGGTCAACACCTGGCGTGCCAGCGGGCGCTCGGGGTCGAGACCCAGCGCCTCCGCGAAGCGCTCCGCCCCGAGTCCACGCGTGCCGTGCTCGACCATCTGCCCGACGAGCGTCGCGCAGCACGCCGAGTCCGCGCCGCCGGACAGCGACACGGTGTAGCCCCGGGCGCGCGCCTTGCGCATGTAGTCGAAGAGCGCGAGGGCCTCCGCGCGCGTGAACTCCTCGAACGCGAGGCGCCCGCCGTGCGCGTCCTCCCACGCGGGCCGGGGCGCGGCGGGTACGGGCGGGCGCGCCTCGCCCCATTCGAACGGCGCGTGGACGAGCATGCCGTCCGGGTCCTCGACCGAGCTCGGCGCGCTGACCGTGCGCCGGTAGCCGCGCCGGACGACCTCGAGGTCGACGCTCGCGTCGGCGACCTCGACGCCCTCGAAGCTGAAGCGCGGCGTCGTCGCCTGCACGTCTCCGTCCACGGCGACGTACGCGCCGCCGTCGTAGAGCGCGCGACCGGCCTCGTTGCCGAGGAGGTTGCTGTACACGTAGACGGCGTGCAGCGCGCGGCTCGCGTCCTCGATGAGCCGCTCGCGCCGCGCGCGCTTGCCGAAGGCGAAGTGCGACGCGCTCGGGTTCAGGATCGCGTCGACCGCGAGCGCGGCGAGGCGCGCGCCTGGCCGGTCCGCGACCCACGCGTCCTCGCAGATCTCGAAGCCCAGGCGGTAGCCGCCGACGTCGAAGACGAGCTCGCCCATCTGAACGGTGTCGTCGCCGGAGACGGTGGGGAGGCCGCGCGCCGAGACGGTCGCGGACTTCTGCGGTGGCCAGGGCCGGAACCAGCGGGGCTCGTAGTGGATGCCGTCGCCCGCGAGGTGCTGCTTGGCGGCGATCCCGGCGAGCTTCCCGTCGACGAGCAGCGCGGCGCAGTTGTAGAGCGCCCCGCGGTGCAGCACGGGGAGCCCGACCCCGACGACCATCCCGGCGGAGTGCTCGGCGAGCGCGCGCAGCGAGTCCCACGAGCGGTGCTCGATGTGCGCGGCGTGGAACGCGTCCTCGCAGCCGTAGCCGGGGAGCGCGAGCTCGGGCAGCAGGACGAGCCGCGCGCCGCGCTCCCGCGCGACGTCGACGGCGCGCCGGGCCCTGTCGAGGTTGCCCTGCCAGTCGAGCGGGGTCTGGTTCAGCGCGCAGGCGGCGACGTGGAGGCGGTCCATGGGCGCCCCGAAGGATAGCTTCCCGACGCGACCAGGGTTCGATTCACTCGGCCCTGCGAAGCGCCCGTGCCCAACGAGTCTCCATTCGGAGAGCTGATCGGATGGTGCTCCGTCAGCGACGGAGAGTGACGAGCAGCGACTTCTCCTCCGCCGGCGAGAGTCGTATGGAGACTTCTCCACTCATCCGTTCCGAGGTCCGCAGCACGAACTCGACCGTGCCAGCCGGCAGGCCGGTGAGCACATGTTCGAAGGCTCGCGTGTTCGTCGCCTCGAGTGGCGGAAGCTGTCCGAGCTCTCCCATCGACGCAGAGACGAAGAACATCTGCGGCATCCCGTCGTCATCGACGCATCGACATCGGACAGACGCGGTCGGGTCGAGGTCGATCGGAATGGGTGAGGATCGCACCTCGGTTGCGTCCCAACGAGCCGTACCCGCGAGGATCCGGCCGCCGGATGCGAGTTGCAGGAGCGCAGGGCCCCTCGTTCCTGCTGGAACCCGCACTCGGACACACCCTCTCTCGTCGGATTCGAGTCGCGTGAAACCGGTGATGCGGTTCCATGGGGCGTCCGGTCGAGCCATCGACTCCGGCCTGATCCAAACGGACAAACCGTCCCGCGCACCCACGACACCGCTTCCGTTCACGAAGCGCCGTTCGAGTCGTGGAACGGGGAGCTCGAGGACAGAGTCGTTCGAGCGGAGCTGGAATTCGACGATGGCAGGCGGTCGGAGCGTGAGCGAAACGCGCGGGTCGTCCGCGTCGACGTCGACCAGCTTCGGGTGGGCGATCAGCCTGCGATCCTGTGTGTACGCTTCGACCCAATAGGGACCACGCTCGAGTCCGACGAATGATGTGGTGCCGCTCGAACGGGTTGTGGCACGCGCGACTCGGTCACGCATGATCGAACCCTCCGGGACCCAGAGGCCGTCGCTCATCTGCGCTCTGTTCAGGATCACGATCGCGCCATCGATCGGAACTCCGTTGATGTCGATCGTCTCCACATCGAGTCGATCCACGTCGATCGCCAGGTCGACGCTGATCGTCCGCTCCCTCTCGGGCAGGGCGATCGTTCGCGCGAACGCAATCTCGGGAGCTGTTCCTCCTTCCAGCGTTGGACGGCCAGGGTCGGGAACGAGGCAGAAGAGTCGGTAAGTACCCGGGCGAGGGACCGAAAAGCTGAACAGGCCCTGCGCCTCGATCTGCGTGACCGCAGCGTAGGACGCAGCTTCGCCGAGGCCGACGCATTGCACTCGGCCGGCCGTCGCGTTTTCCCCGGAGACCGTGACGGTTCCCCGGATGGTTGCCGGGACGTCGGGCAACGGGAGAACGAGCAGACTCGGTTCGCCCAGACCCACCACCGACTCACCGGAGTCCCGGTAGTCGCCCTTCGATCCGCGCGCCGTCCATCGGTAGACGCCGGGGAGCAGAGAATCGAACCGCGTGAGTTCGTCGAGTGGGACCCGTTCGCGTAGACGTCGCGCGTCGGGGCGCTCCATCCCGAGGCCTGGCTCGAGCTCGAACTCGATCGACTCGATTCCGCTCAGCGCCGCGGATGTCGAACTCGCGAGGACCTCCAGCGCGCCCAAGGGGTAAACCTCGATTTCGGTCTTCGACGGGAACGGTCTCGAGATTCGTCGAGGCGCTGCAGAGCGAAAGCCTGCCGCGCTCGCCTCCAGCTCCAAGACTTGGATCGACCTCGGGTCACCCGTTCGCTCTTCGAGCGAGACGACCGTTTCCGAGAGACTGTCGCAGGCCACCTCGTTCCACGGTCCCTTCGCCCGCTCGAGCGAGTTGCATTCCCGCCAGCGGATGCGGACGTCCGAAGCCTCCGGCCGTTCCGCACCGGTGCTGTTCACGGCGACCCGGATCTCCGGTGCGCGAGTGGAATCAGGTGACGAGGAGGTGCGGCGAACGGGCGTCGCGGGGCTCGGTCGACGGTCAAGTGCCGGGGCGCCAGCCGTTTCCCTGGTCGCTTCCACGATTGCGGTGGCACGAACCTCTGTACCGTCCTCACCGATCTCTTGAGGTCCGACGGGCTCTACCGGGTGACCGCGCGCTTGCCGCAAGTTGAGCAGCGTAAGAGCGAGGAACGCCGCTGCCAGTGCAAGCGCGAGACGAAAGAGATAGCGGTTTCTAATGGCAGTGCATTCGTTAGGCGCCGAGTCGTCCTCCTTCGATCACCTGGCTCGATCCTTCCGACCAAGCCGGCGATCAGTCGCCGGAGTCACACGCTTCACTCCTGCAATGGAACTTGATTGCGGCTGTCATGGACGACTCAGGGGAGCCACCGCTCTTTACGGTTGCTGAATAAGTCGGCTTCTCTCCGCACGGAACTTGGCTGTTCGGGGGGCCTAGGTCGCCCTCGGACGCCCCCGAGGCCGGCTGGACGTTGGTTGGCGGATTCACCGTCCAATTCGGCTTCCGGCCGTCGCGTTCGAAGTGCCAGTAGGCACAGTCTGGGAACTCATCGATGTTGTCGCCAAGTATGCGCTGTGCCTCCGGCAGATGGATGTTCCCTGGCACCGGCGGGCATTGAATCGGGCTGGAATCGAGTCCGTCGGCATCCATCTTTTGCAGCTTGAGCCGCGCTCTCATCTTGCACGGCTCGGCCGGATAGCCCTCGCCGTTGACCTGCGCGCACCAACCGTCATCCAGGCACATGTCGGCCGTCGTTGCACTGATCGTGTAGCAGACGTCCTCCTCGCTGTACGGATTCGTCACGCAAGACTGGCCGAGGACCTGCACCGTTGCGATCGCGTCGCAAGGAGAAAAGATCAGAGTCGGAGGGATGTCCGGAAGGTCAAGGTCGGGGAAGTCGGGGCTCGTCGGCGGCGGCACGAGTCGCGAAGTGCGGCCGAAAGATGAACCCGTTGAGACGATGAGGAGGGTGGCTCCAAAGAGGCCAGCGAAGAGAGGACTTCGCCAAGTAGTGAACTCTGGGAAGTGAGTCATTGCTGCAAGGCAGGTGTTGATTGCGAGTGATGCGTTCATCGTGATTTATCGCGAGAGCCTGAGTGTGTCCATCCGGTCCTCCCGTGCTGGCTTGTAAATTCTCGCGCGATGGTCAAGCCTTTCAACAGCACCGAGATCGAGCGCCTGCGCGCTCTGCGCGAGACGCTCGTCGGGATCGAGGGGCGCCCCGCGGGCGAGCCCGCGCCGCGGTACTGGGACGATGCCGAGGCGCTGCGCCTGTACGACGCGGTCTTCGCGCGGCGGATCGAGTGGAAGTGGGACGCGGCGCTCGACGAGGCGCTGGAGCGCGGGCCTCGGCCGCTCGAGCCTCGGACCGTGCTCGACTTCGGCGCCGGCACGGGCGCGGCGTCCCGCGCGCTCCTGCGCAGGATCCCCGCGCCCGAGCGGCTGACGCTCGTCGACCGCGACGCGCGGGCGCTCGCGTTCGCGCGGGAGTCGATCGAGGCCGGCGCCCCCGGGGTCGAGGTCGAGGCGCGCGACAGCGTTGGGGGAGGCTCGTTCGACCTCGCGCTCGTGAGCCACGTACTGGACGAGCTCGACGACCACGGGGCGTCCGCGCTGGTGGGCGTGCTGCGCGGCGCGGAGTCGATCCTCTGGGTCGAGCCGGGCTCGAAGCGCACGTCCCGGCGCCTCTCCACGCTCCGGGCGGAGCTCCTCGACGCGTACGACGTCGTCGCGCCCTGCACGCACGTCGAGGCGTGCGGCGTCCTCGACCCGAAGAAGAAGCGCGACTGGTGCCACTTCTTCGCGAAGCCGCCGGCCGAGGTCCATACGACCGCAGAGTGGACGCAGATCGGACGCGAGCTGCGCATCGACCTCAGGAGCCTGCCGTACGCGTTCCTGTTCCTCGTGCGGCGACCGGAGGGAGCGACGGCGAGCGGGTCGGGCGGACCGCGGCGCGTGCTCGGCCGGCCGCGCGTGCAGCGCGGCCGCGTGATGATCGATCTCTGCGGTCCCGAGGGGACGTCGACCGAGCAGCTCCAGCAGCGCGACGACAAGGCGCTCTACAAGGCGCTGAAGAAGGACACGACGATCCTCCGCTTCGACCCGCGGTAGGTCGAAACGCAGATACGGTGCCAGGATCACCAGCAGCTTTAGAAGCAGCCAGGGACGTCCGATGAATGGACGTCCCTGGCTGCTTCTAAAGCTGCTGGTGATCCTGGCACCGTATCTGCGTTCGAGCGCTCTCGAATTCGTCCTTCCGAAGCGGCATGCTCCGGTGATGGATCGATCGGTCACGGGCGTGTGGTTCCTGCGCGCACTCGGACTCGTCTCGCTCACCGCGGCACTCACCTCCTCCTGCGGCGGAGGCGGCGGCGGCGCGGATGCTACGGAGGTCGATCCGCCCGCCGGCGGTCCGACGCTCCCCGACGTCGACGTCGCGTCCCCGATCGCGCAGCCGGGCGACGTCCTCTTCGAGGCCCCCGCGCGCGAGCCCCTGCGCTTCGACCGCGTCACGGGTGCGCGCCATCCCGGCACCGGCGCGCTCCCGTTCGCCGACGACGCCTCGCCGGGCAACCCCTGGCTCGACTGGCGCTTCGACCTGACGCTCCGCGCGCCGGACGGCCGCGTCCTCCGTGTGCCCGGCTCCTTCGCGGGCGACGGCGACGGCGGCCAGCGCGGGGACGTGTGGAGCGCGCGCTTCACCCCGCCGGACGAGCCCGGCGTCTGGCGCGCCGAGCTGCGGCTGCGCAGCGGCCTCGGGATCAACGTCGACGAGCCCTTCGACGCGCGCGGCGTGACCGTCTTCGAGGAGTCGTTCCGCTTCCGCGTCACGCCGCCCACGGGCCAGGCGAAGGGCCTCTTCGCGCGTGGCGTGGTGCGCGCGGCGCCCGACGGCCGTCTGCGGGACGCGGACGGGCGGCTCTTCGTCAAGGCGGGCGCGGGCAGCCCCGAGAACCTCCTCGGCTACGTCGGCTTCGACGGCGCGGTCGACGGCCTGGACGGCGGTCCTCCGGGCGAGGCCGGCGGTGCGCCCGACTTCTTGCACACGTTCGGCCCGCAGGCCCCGAGCTGGATCCCGGGCGACCCCGACTGGGCCTATCCCGACGGCACGCCCGGCGCCGCGCGCGGCCTCGTCGGGACCCTGCGCGCGCTCGCGCAGCTCGGCGCGAACGCGATCTACGTCGTACCGATGAACCTCGGCGGCGACGGGCGCGATAGCCATCCGTTCTTCGACAATGGCGGCGGCGGAACCAGCCCCGACGACCCGACGCACGTCCGCCGCTACTCGGTCACGCGGACCGAGCAGTGGGCGCGCGTCCTCGAGTTCGCCCAGGAGCGCGGACTGTTCCTGCAGCTCGTCCTCGCCGAGCGCGAGGCGACGAACATCGCGTGGCTCGGGGCCGCGGACAGCGTCGAGCGCCGCCTCTTCCAGAAGCAGCTCGTCGCGTGGTTCGGGCACTACCCTGGCGTCGAGTGGACCCTCTGCGAGGAGAACGCGGCGCCGGGCCGGCCGACCCTCCAGCAGTTCACGCCGGAGGAGCTCGACGGCATGGCGCGCTGGATCCGCGCGTGGGACGTCGACGCGCACCCGCGCTCGGTGCACACCGACCCGAACGACCTCGGGCTGTTCGAGGCGATGCTCGACGCGGACCGCGCGGACTGGCTCGAGTGCGCGTCGCTGCAGATCAACGGCGACCGTCCGGGCGACGGGCACCTCTACGGGACGTTCCCCGAGGAGCTCCAGGCGCTCTTCCGCGCGCGCGCCGGGCGGACCGTCGTCGTGCACGTCGACGAACCCGGCGACTTCGAGGTCGGCATCGCGTCCGACCTGCACCCGACGGCGTGGCAGGACGTCGGCGCGGCGGACTCCGAGGACCGGCGGCGCCGCGTGCTGTACGACGCGCTCTTCAGCGGCGCCGGGCTGCAGTGGTACTTCGGGCTCTGGAGCCTCGGCGACGGCGGCGGCGATCTGACCGTCGAGAACCTCGCGACGCGCGCCGCCATGTTCCGCTTCACGCGCACCGCGCGCACGGTCTACGAGGACACGTTCGGAGGAGCGCCTGCGTTCGGGCCCGCGGACGGCCTTTGGGCGAGCGACGCGCCGGGCGGCGATCTCCATCCCGCGTTCGGCCGCGCCGAGGTCGTCGCCGCACCGGGCGGACCCGCGCTCGTCTACCTGCCGGAGGTGCGCGTCGACGGTGCGCTCGCGCTGGGCACCCTCGGCGCACTCGATCCGGGCGCCGCGCCGGGTTCGCGCCCCGGCGCGTTCACCGCGCGGTGGATGAACCCCCGCCTCGGCGTCTTCGTCGGGGACCCGGCCCCGGTGGACCCGACGCTGCCGTTCACGCCCGCGCCGCTCCCGCCCGGGACGTCGGGCGACTGGCTGCTCGTCGTGCGCTAGCGGACGGTCACTGGGCGTAGTGCCCGTGTTCGGCGAGCGCGAGCCGCGTGGCGAAGGCCGCGCGCCCGAGCCGCCTCAGCTCCGAGAGCTCGTGCGGCCGCTCGACGTTCGACCGCTCGAGGTAGGCCTGCCGCAGGGAGCCCGCGCCGGCGAGCCCGGGCTGGACCCGCTCCGCGTCGCCGCACTGCTCCGTGGCCCGGAGCCAGGCACGCCCTGCGTGCTCGAGCTCCTCTGGGTGCGGGAACGCGGTGAGCCGGATCGTGCCGATCGGGGTGTGGAGGTTGCCCTCTCCGAGCGAGAACACCTGGCCGTCGGCCGCGGCGGCGACGCCCGCGGAATCGCCCGGAACGACGACCTGGTCCACCAGCAGGTACCCCTCCGCCGAGACGAAGCGGCCGTTCGACTCCTGGCGGAACGCGCCGTTCCGCGTGTAGAGCCGCGTCCCGTCGGGCCGCGTCACCTCGAAGAACCCAGGGCCCTCGATGGCGAAGTCAAGCGCGTTTCCGGTGAACACGAGGGCCCCCTGGGCGTGCGCCACCCGCGTCGTCGAGCCGTCCCCCGCATCGGCGCCGGGCCAGGTGACCGTGCGCCGCTTGAAGCCGATCACCTCGCCGTGCGCGATGTTCTCGGAGTGCACGGCGCGGGCCTGCCGGATGGCGTCCAGCGAGGCGCGGAGGCGCTCGACGGCGGGATCCGTCCGAGGCGCGGGGTCGGCCGGGGGGCCGATGGAAGCGCTCGCTGGCCGGGGACGGGCGCCCTCCGCGTATGCGCGCTCCATGGCCGCGAGGGCGGCCTGGTGCACCGCGAGATCCTCGATGCGGCCGATCAGGGCCGAGATCTCCGTGAGGTCGGCGAATGGCGTGGGTGCCGTCGACGCGGGCCCTCGGAGCTCGGCGGCCCGCTCGCGGAGACGAGCGAGATCGGAATTCAGATCGACGGTGGCGGACCGGGGAGCGGCCGCCTGGCAGGCGCCGAGGGCGAGGACGATCAGGGCAGGGGCGATGTCGCGCATGGTGTGTGCAGTCGTGGCTTCGATGCGGGCGGAGCGAGGATCGCGCGGCCGCCATGGGTATCGACGGGCGAACAACTCGCCTTGCCGGGGAGAGGCCCGAAGCGCGGGCCGGCGCCGCAGGAATCTTCCCCGGGTCCCCCGTGCGCGCTCCACCGCCGTCCGTCCGCCGGGGGGGCCGCCACACACAGCGCGCGGCGCTTCCACGCGTCCACCCGCGCCCTGAGCGCACGCCGCCAGCGACCGGCGTTGACGCGGCCCGTGGACCCCGTAACCCTCGGTCCCATGGGTCCCAACCTCGATCGTCGCTCCGTCGTCCTCGCCGCGGGTGCCGCGGCGGGTCTCACCGCACTCTCTCCCGTCGCGCTCGCCGCGCGCCGCCCCGGCCAGAAGCTGCGCTTCGCCGCGATCGGCGTCGGCGGGATGGGGCGCTCCGATTTGACCAACGTCGCCTCGCACCCGGGCGTCGAGGTCGTGGCGCTGTGCGACGTCGACGGCGGCCACCTCGCGCGGGCGGCCGAGACCTTTCCGGACGCGCGCACGTACGCGGACTACCGCGTCCTCCTGGCGGAGCTCGGGGACGAGCTCGACGCGGTCACCGTGTCGACGCCCGACCACATGCACGCGGCGATCGCGCTCCCGGCGATGGCGCGCGGCCTCCACGTGTACTGCCAGAAGCCGCTGACGCGCACCGTCGCCGAGGCCCGCGCGATGGCGCGCGCGTCCGCGCACTCGAAGGTCGTCACGCAGATGGGCATCCAGAACCACTCGCGGCTGCAGCTGCGCACCGCGAAGGAGCTCTTCGACGCCGGTCACATCGGCGCGGTGCACCGTGCGTACGTGTGGAGCGACCGGCCCGCCGGCTGGTGGGCGCAGGGCGTCGAGCGCAAGGACGGCGCGGACCCGGTGCCGGAGACGCTGGACTGGGATCTCTGGCTCGGCGTCGCGCCCGAGCGCCCGTACCTCGCCGGCGCCTACCACCCGTTCCAGTGGCGCGGGCGCGAGGACTTCGGCACCGGCGCGCAGGGGGACATGGCGTGTCACCTGATGGACCCCGCGGTGTGGTTCCTCGGTCTCGGGCTGCCGACCCGCGTCCGGTCGGAGGGCCCGCCGCCGAACGGCGAGAGCTTCCCGCTCTGGTCCGAGGTGCGCTACGAGTTCGGGCCCACCGACAAGACGCACCCCGCGGGCGTCGAACTCACCTGGCTCGACGGCGGCCGCAAGCCGCCGGTGGACGTCCTGGCCGAGCTCGGAACGACCCGCGAGGAGCTGCCCGCGAACGGCTGCCTCTTCCTCGGCGGGGTAGAGCCGCTGCTCGCCGTACGGGTCGGCCAGGAGCGCGCCGTCCGCGCCGAGGAAGAGGCAGCCGTTCGCGGGCAGCTCCTCGCGGGT
>JBCBNC010000057.1:0-25538 GCA_039821985.1 Planctomycetota bacterium | reverse complement strand
CCCGTCGGCGCAGCTCTGGTGGTGGAGCTCTGGGGGCTGGAGTGTTTTCTGACGCGGCGCAGATACGGTGCCTGTATCACCAGCGGCATAATCAGCCTGGGTCGTCCATTTATTGGACGACCCTGGCTGATTCTGCCGCTGGTGATCCTGGCACCGTATCTGCGCCGCGTCTGAAATCACTCCAGCCGCCAGAGCTCCTCCACCAGTGCTGCGCCGTCGGGATCGGCCTCGCGCAGCTCGGCGCGCACGAAGGGCCAGAAGTCGTTCGTGCCGAAGAGGGCCTCGCTCGTCTCCGCGAAGTACTCGGCGCGGTTCGTCAGCGCGTAGTGTCGGTCGCGGCGCCCGCTCGCGCGCAGGACCTCGTCGTAGGTCCCGCTCTCCGCCATACGCTCGAGCGCTGCGTCGATGCGCGCGCTCTCCGCGCCGAGGTGCCGGTGCTCGAGCGCGTGCGCCAGCTCGTGCAGCACCATCGACGGCTGCTCGATGCGCCACTCGAGGTAGCGCTCGGCGCTCGCCAGCTCGACCGCGCGGGCCTTCGCCGGGTCGAAGCCGTGCGCCTCGAGCCATTCCGCGCTCGGGTGGTAGCACGCGCAGGCCGTCACCACGTCAGCGCGTGAGAGGAAGATCGGGACTGCACGGAGCCTCGGGAGCGCCGCCGGCGGCACGCGTTCGGCGACCGAGGCGAGGTCCCGTTCCAGCGCGTCGAGCGCTCGGAGACCGAGCGCGGCGTCGGGTCCTTCGTCGACGAGCAGAGCGCGGTCGACGCGCACGTCGAAGCCCCGGAGCGCGCGCGCAGCGTAGTCGCGGGCGGCCGTCGTGCCGGGTCGGAGCGAGCTCTCGGTCTCCTCCTGCGCGCGTGCCGTCCGCTCCGCGGGCGCCGGAAGGCCCCACGTGAGTGCGGCGAGCGCCACCGCGATGGCTGCGCCGAGCCCGCGCCGCCGCGCCCGCGCGCTCACGCCCCGAGCTCCCGCTCGAGCTCCGCGAGCCGCGCGTTCAGGTCGGCCACGGTGCGTTCGAGCGACGCGACGCGCTGTTCGAGGCCGCCGCCCGCCGGGGCGGCCGCGGGGGCCGGTGTGGACGCGAGCGGAACCTGCGCGGGGGTCGATGCCGCGGGCGCCGGAGCGTCCGGGACCGCGGCCTCCGCGTCCACCGCGAGCTCTCCGCAGAGGAGCTGCCCGTAGCGCGTCGCTCGCCCCCCCGGCAGTTCGCGCGCGTAGCCCTTGTCCATCAGCTTGACGATCACCTCGGTGGCGATGTCCTTCGATGGGATGTCGCGCATCCGGCTGCTGCGCGTCCTCAGCTCGGAGAGCGTTTGCGGCCCGCGGAGGAGCAGTTCGGCCAGCACCGCCAGCGCGCGGTCGCCGAGCCCGAGCACCTCGCCGCCGTTGTGCCGGTACTTCTCGACGCGGCTCCCGGCGGGGACGCTGACCCCGACGAAGCCCTTCATGCGCAGCCCCTGGAGCGCGATCCGCACCTCGGCCTCCGAGAAGTCCACGGCGGGGTCGCGGTTCGACTTCTGGTTGCAGCCGTTCGCGACGGCGTTCAGGGAGAGCGGGTACTGGTCCGGGGTCGAGTAGCCCTTCTCGACGAGCACGCCGAGCACGCGCGCCTCGTGGGCGTTGAGGGAGACGTCCATCGCGACAAGGTAGCGCGCGCTCGCTACCTTGGCGCGCCCGTGCACGTCGTCCTCGTCCACCCCGAAATCCCGCACAACTCCGGCTGCGCCGGGCGGCTCACCGCCGCCCTCGGCGCACGCCTTCACCTCGTGGAGCCGCTCGGGTTCTCGCTCGAAGACCGCTACCTCAAGCGCGCGGGCCTCGACTACTGGCCCCTGGTCGACCTGACGGTGCACTCCTCGACGGATGCGTGCTTCGAGGCGCTCCGCGGCACCTCGACGCGCCCGCTCGAGGAGCGACTCTGGCTCTTCACGGCCCGCGGTGGCCCGTCGGTCCGCGATGCGCGCTTCGCCGAGGACGACGTCCTCGTCTTCGGGTCGGAGAGCAGCGGCCTCCCGCCCGCGCTGCTCGACGCGCACGCGTCACGACGCGTGCGGATCCCGTTCGCCGAGCCGCGCGTGCGCTCGCTCAACCTCGCCAACGCGGTGGCGATCGCACTGTTCACGGCCCAGGGGAGCGCGGCGGGAACGGCGCCGCGTCGCGGTTGGGCCAAGTAGGACCGCTCGCGTCACCGGACCGCGGGCTGCGACTCGTGCGCGTCGGGCGGATCCGCGAGCCGCGCGCGCAGCCACGCCTTGGCCAGGGTGCGCTCGCGGCTCACCGTGCGCTCCGAGGTGCCGAGCCGCCTCGCGACCTCGTCGCGCGTCACGCCCCGAAGATCCATCAGTTCCACGATCTCGGCCTGGCGGCCGTCGACCGCGCGGAGCGCCGCGAGCGCGTCCTGAACGTCGTGCCTGCCCTGGGCAGGCGCGCGCTCCTCGGTCACCAGCGCGGCCTCGATGCGAGTCCACGCCGCGAGCTTCTCCACGGGCCGCCGGAGCGCCGACGTCACCATGTTGTGCAGGGCAGCCGTGCAGTAGCGCGCGCGCTCGTTCGACGAGAGCCCGACGAGCTTGCCGGGTACCACGGCGCGGACGAAGACCTCGTTGGCGAGGTCGGTCGCGCGAAACGTGCGCTCCGCGCTGGGCGAGGCGAAGCGCCGGCGCGCGATCGCCAGCACCTCCCGGTAGAGCGATTCGTCCGAGGGCTGTAGCAGCGCGGGGTCGTGTGCCGTCATCGTGTCTCCGTCGTTCGGGGCAGGCCGGATACCGATACGAGTGTAGTGCCGATCGGGCGGAGTGCGCGGCGCCGTGCTAGGGCGTTGCACTTCGCGCCAGCCGTAGCCCGAGGTGGACCTCGCGCCGCCACGCCGGTGTGCCCCAGCGGTTCGAGAGGATCGCCTCATGCGGGCGGTGACCGAAGTGCGGGCCGCGGTTCGCGGTGTCGCCGCCCCCGTCGTCGAGCGTCAGTCCGTCGCCAGCGCGAACGCAGATCAAGCTGTCCCGCGTGAGGTCGACCTTGAATGGATCGAGGCAGCGCTCCTGCACGTTGCCGCCCATGTCGAAGAGGCCGAACGGGTTGGGCGAGAACGTCCCGACGGGCGCGTGCAGCGGGAATTCGTCGCCGCGGAGCCCTGGCTCGACGTCGCGCCCGCGCATGGCGGTGTTCTCGTGCCACGGATCGAACTCGGCGCCCGGTCTCGTCCAGCGCAGCCCGCTCTCGTCGGCGCACGCTGCGTGCTGCCACTGCGCTTCGGTTGGAAGCGTGCAGTCGAGGCGGCCCGCGAAGACCAGTGACTCCTCCTGATCGACGGACTCGACCGGGTGCAGCAGCGTGTACGTGTAGCCGTGCGTGCGGTCGCCGAACGGACCCTCGACCTCACCGGCTCTCCATTCGGAGGGGTTCGTCCGCATCACCTGAGCCCACTGGCCTTGCGTGACCTCGTACTTCGCGATGAGGAAGGGCTCGATCGGGACGAAGCGGTAGCCGCGCGGGTCGTGCGTCAGGTCGTAGCGGTCGCCGTTCAGGTGCTTCGTACCGGTCAGGTCCGGCGCGATCCCGATCCGCGCGACCCCGCCCGGCACGAGGACCAGTACGACACCCGAGTCCTCGGTCAGCTCGAAGAAGCCGGCCGCATTGCGCGCGGGGCGCGACCCCGAGTCGGCGATCAGGAACTCCTCGAGTCCGCTCCGTGCGTCGGGGCCGAGTGGCAGCAGACCCTCGATGGGGCGGAGCTCGTAGTCCGGGAAGCGCCTATCGGATGCGACGCGCGAGCACGCCGCGTCCCAGTCCTCCGCAGCGTCCACGATGGTCGTCCGGATCGTCTCGTGGGTCACGTCGCGGCGGCGCGCGATGACAGCCCGGATGCCATTGGCGCCAGCGAGCTGAGCCAGAGCCGCGCGCATCTCGAACTCCTCGACCGCATCGGAGATTCCATCGGTGGAGGTCGAGCGCAGGGCCAGGATCCGCTCCGCGCGCACGAGCCATTCGTCCATCCGACCGAGGACCCAGCTCCTGCGCGGCCAGAGTTCGCCGCGCTCCTCGACGTCGACCAGCGCCTGCGCGCGCAGCACGTCCCGCGATGCCTCGACGTGTGCCTTCTCGCGCGCGAGGCTCACCGAATTCCGTGTCGCCATGACGAGCGCGACGGTGAGGATCGCGATGACGGAGAGCGACACGGACACGAGCGCTCGGTGCCGCGCCACGAAACGCCGGAGCCGTGTCCGTGGATGCACGCCTCGCACGAGGACCGGACGCCCCTCCAGCCACCGGTCGAGGTCCTCGCCGAACTCGACCATGCTCGGGTAGCGGAAGCGGCGCTCGGGGTCGAGCGCGCAGCGCAGGCAGCGCACGAGGTCGCGGTCGAGGCCGTTCGGCGGCAGGATTCCGTGCCACGACACGACGCCGAGCCACTCCGGACGGGGCCCTGTGTTGGACGCGTAGGGGAGCGCACCGGTGAGCGCCTCGTACGCCATGACCGCAAGTGAGAACTGGTCCGCCCGGCCGTCGACGGGCCGCCCGTCGACCTGTTCGGGGCTCAGGTAGGGGAGGGTGCCCACGATCTGGCCCGTGGCGGTCAACCGGCCGCGGTCGACGAGCGCCGCGACCCCGAAGTCGAGCAGCTTCGCGTGCCCGCCCTCGTCGACCAGCACGTTCGACGGCTTGAGGTCCCGGTGGAACACGCCCCGCGCGTGCACGTGCGCGAGCGCCTCTGCGACCTGGCGGATGAGCCCGATGGCGTGGCGCGGGTCCCGCCCGGCCCTTTCGACGGCGTCGTCGAGGTGGAGGCCGTGGATGTGCTCGAATGCGATCCAGTGCACCTGTTGACCGAGGTGGTCCGTCGCGCCGAGCTCGAGGCACGACGCGATCCCGGGGTGCCGGATGTCGCCGAGGATCCGCGCTTCCTGCTCGAAGCGGTGCAGGAGTTCGTCCGAGGCGTCGAGGTACAGCACCTTGAGCGCGACGAGCCGCTGGGCCTCCGTGTCGAAGGCCGAATAGACGACCGACGACGCGCCGCTGCCGATCCGCTCCACGATCTTGAACCGACCGAGCCGCGTCGGGAGAGTGCCCTGCACGACGAGCGGAGCCTCGGCCGCGACCGCGTCGTACTCGTCGAGGAGCTCGACGAGCTTCCGGCGGACGACTTCGTCGACGTCGAGCGAGCGGACCCACGCGTCGCGCGCGTCGCTCGCGACCTCGAGCGCCGTACGCGCGAGCGCCATGAGGTGCTGATCGCCGTTCTGCATGTCACGAGTCCGCGGTCCGTCGCGGCCGCGGCACTTCGAGACTCACGCAAGGCGAGGAATCCGTCAAGCGCGGTGGGCGTCGACGGGAGCGCCGGTCCGTCGGCGATCGATGGCTTCGTCGCAGCCGTTCGAAAAAACTGCGAACCCGGTGTCTCGCTCGCCCGGGGTTGCGCGTTGCTCCCGTCGATGCGGCTGGGACGTCCCCCGGCCGATCCCGCTTCTGCCAAACACCATGCACAAGAGACTCGCATTCGTCTTCGGCCTCCTCTTCTTCACCGCATCCGACGGGCTCGCACAGTCGCGTCGCGTGTTCGCCACGAGCGTGCCTCAGGTTCCCGACTGGAACCGCGAGGGGCGTGCGTCGGGCCAGCCGCCCAACCTCAACTGCGACCAGTCGGATCCGGACTACGCGTTCAACGACGCGGGCCAGACCTGGCTCGTCGCGGCCAACTTCTCGCCGATTGGCGCTTTCGTGAACCAGACGCCCGGAGCCGTGCGCGCTGGCGTCAACGCGCGGTTCGACATGAACGAACCCGCCGACATCCGCTTCCGGGCCTCCTGGACGAGCGACACCGGCGCCGCCCGGAGCGAAGTGGTCACACGCTCGCTCTCCAACGGGTCCGGCAACGGGAACTGCTCCTGGCAGACCTTCGACCTGACCGGTTTCGAGGCGAGCTGGAGCCCCGCGGAGGTGGACTCACTCGTGCTGGAGGTTCGCCGTCGCAACAATTCGCCCGGCAACCGGCTGCGCGTGAAGGGCTTCCGCGTCGACGTCGATGAGATCGCATGCGGCGTGGCGCCGGGCTGTGCGTCGGCGGCCAACGTGACGGGCACCGGCACGAGGCTGGACGCCTCGGGTACGCCCAGCCTCGGCAGCACGTTCCCACTGACGGTGACCGCCGCGCCGCCGTTTCAGTTCGGGCTCTTCTGGTGGGGGACGCCGGCCTCGGCGCCCGCAGCGTCGGGCAACGGCCTGCTCTGCATCTCGGGCCCGCAGCGCTCGCCCGACATTCTCCAGCTCAGCGGGTCGGGGTCCTTGACCTACGCGTTCGACCTCGGTCTTCCGGCGGCGCTGGGGACGCAGGCCGGCTCGACGATCGCCGTCCAGTTCCAACACCGCGACCCGCAGGGGCCCGCTGCAACGCGCTGGAACTGGAGCGAGTCCATCCTGCTGACCGTCTGTCCCTGAGCAACGCCTGCCGAAGCGCGAGGGGCCACTCCGGACGGAGCGGCCCCTCGCTCTCGTCACCGCCGCTCCGCACCCCCGGTGAAGACCGTTCGCCCATGACGACTCGCAGCCACACCTGGACACGCCTGCCCGTCGCTGCCCTCGGCCCCATCGCCTCGGTCGCCGAGGCTCCGTTCGGACCGCGCCAGACCGCGGGCGAGCTCAACGGGTTCGGTTCGTTCGACCAGGCCTTGTTCGACCAGAGCGGGGACCATGGCGTCGAACTCTTCGCGACGAGCTGAGAGAACATCCTCTACCTGCGCAACGGCGGCCTTGGAGGCTACGCGTCCGCGTTCCCTATCGTGACGGGCGCGGGGGTCGCGCTCGACCTCGACCCGCTCAACGTCCAGGGCGACTTCCATCCGAACACTCTGACCATCGGGAGCGCGGGCTGCGTGGGCGAGGTCCACTCGACCGGCGGTCCCGGTCAGCTCGTCGCGTCGGGGCGCGCGCGTCGGAGGCTGCGATCGCGCTGACGGGCGCGTCGCTGCCGCCGTTTCAGTTCACGCTGCTGCTTGCCGTCCTGCCCGAAGACACCTGGCTCTTCCAACTCTGGCGCCGTGACGCCGGTGTTCCCGGCCCGACCACCAACCTGACCGGGGCCGTTTGCGTCGACTTCCGGTCGTCTCGCCGTCGTGGAAGGAGCAGGCTCACCGCGGCCAGAACGCCTCGGCGTCGCCAGCGCTCGCCCGCTCCAGCACGACGAGCGTCCGGCCCGCGGCGGCGCCGCGCGCGATCGGGATCGCACGCGCGACGGTCCGCTCGAACAGCTCGCGCTCGTTCGGCTGTGCCGTGACGCCGCGCGTCCGCAGGCCGTTCGCGACCGCGCCGAGGGTGGGACCGCCCGGCGCGCCGACCGTGCCGGGGACCCAGGTCGCGAACAGGTAGCGCGCCTCGGGCACTCCGCGGTCGAGGAACCATGCGTGGGGGACCCGCTTCTCGTGTCCCGCCGTTCCGCGGCCGTCGCCCGTCCCGGAGCGCAGCGCGACCTCGGGCGTGACGAGCCCGTTGCGGTCGAGGAAGTCGAGCTCGGGCGCGTGCCAGCCCGTCCAGCCGATGGCGCCGAACGCGAGGATCGAGCCCGGCTCCAGCCCCTCGTCGAGTGCGGCGCCGAGGGTGCTGAAGTAGGCGCGGTTCTGTTTCGCACGCTCGAGGCGCGCGCGCTCGGTCGCGTAGCCCTCGCGCAGGAAGGCCCGGAAGTACAGCGGCTTTCGCACTCCGGCCGGCGCGGCGTGCACGTCGTACAGCGGCACGGCCTGCAGCACGCACGCCGCAGCGCCGAGCCCGAGCGCCACCGGGACGCCCCGGCGCGCGACGCGGTCGAGCGCGACCGCCAGGACGAGGGCGAGCGTCGGCGTCAGCGGGCTCAGGAACCGGAAGAACGGCATCCAGTCGCCGCCGACGAAGAGGTTGTAGAGCACCCCGCCGGACAGGAGGACGAGCGCCGCGCGCGCGGCGCGGCGCGGCGCGGGCCCACTCGCGCGCGCGGCGGGGACCGCCGCGAGCAGCGCGAGGAGCGGAGTGACGGTGACGGCGGCCCAGCTCGCGAGGTAGCGGGCGCCGCGCAGCGCGGTCTCGCCGGCGGGCGAGCCCGACTTCGCGGCGACGGTGTTCGGGAGCCACTCGCCGAACACGACCTGGCGCCATGCGAGCTGGAGGACGAACGCCGCGAGGGCGCCTGCGGCCGCCCACGCGGCAGGCTCGGTGGCGCGACCGCGCGCGACGCGCGCCGCCAGCGCGAAGCCGATCGCCCAGGCGATCCCCTCGGCGCGCACGAGGACGACGCCGGCGGCGAGGAGCGCCGCAGAGAAGCGCGCGCGGGTCCCCAGCACCGCGTGGAGCAGCGCCGCACCGAGCAGCGTGAACAGCGCAGTCTCCATGCCTCCGCCGCTCCACGCGACGAAGGGGGCCGCCGTGGCGACGAGCAGCGGTGCGAGGGCCGAACCCACCGGCGCGAGGCCCGCACGCCGGGCGAGCCCGATGCCGACGACGAACAGAGTGAGCACGGCGCTGCCGAGCTCGAACAGGCGTGCATGAGCAGGGATCGACTCGACGCCGCCGACGAGACCCGCGAGCGCGAGGAGGCCGCACCACAGCGTGTTGCTGAAGCCCTCGACCGCGCCGCCCTCCAGCTCGAACGAGTTGAACGCGGGGACGCCCCACTCCGCCCAGTTGCGGGCGAAGCGGAACGTGATCGCCGCGTCGTCGACGGGCGCGACGACGGGGGAGCGCAGCGCGAGCAGGAGCAGCGTGCCCAGCACCGAGCCCGCGAGGCCGGCGCGCGCCGCGTAGCGGCTGGACTCCACCGCACCCCGCAGCGGACCGCTTCCCTCCGCCGGGGCCTCGGATCCGCGGGTGGACTCGGGGGAGGGGCTGCCGCTGGACGCCTCTTCGGCGCGGGGCGTTCGGGAGGGCGCCATCGGGGGAGAGTACGGCGGCGCGCGCCGATTGCACGCCCGGGCCGGCGCCCGGCTGCGGGGCGAGGGGGCGGTACCCGAGTTCGGGCCTGACCCAGGGCCCGCATCCGGGACCGGGCCGGCCGTAGGCCCGACCGCTGGCCCGATTCGGACCCGGCGGTCCGCGCGCGGGAGCGTAGGCTGCGGGCGCCGATGCCGGACCCCCGACCCGATCCCACTCTGGGCCTCGATCCCGCCGCGGCGGCCGCGCCCGCGCCCGCCCGCAAGCCGCGCCGCGGAGACCTCCTCGACGTCCTCGTCGAGGGCATCGACCACCGTGGCGTCGGGCTTGCGCGCGCGGGCGATGCGACGCTCAAGCTGCGCTTCGCCACCCCGGGGTCGCGCGTGCGCGCCCGCGTGCTGCGCCGCGGCGGCAAGGGGCGCTACGACGCGGCCGTGGAGGAGGTCACAGACCCCGGGCCCCACGCCGCCGAGCAGCACTGCGACCACGCGGGCCTCTGCGGGGGGTGTGCGCAGCCGCGGACCGCCTACGGCGAGGAACTCCGGCAGAAGCGCAGGCTGGTCGAGGAGGCGCTCGTGACCGCCTGGCGCGAGGCGGAGCTCGACGGAGCGGACGCGCTCCTCGCCGCGATGCCGGACGTCCTCGGGGCCGAGCGCCTCTGGGGCTACCGCAACAAGATGGACTTCACGTTCGGGAACAGGCGCTTCGTCCCGAAGACCGAGCCCGAGGGGGCGGAGGCCGACTTCGCGCTCGGCCTGCACGTCCCTCGCTTCCACCAGAAGGTGCTCGACGTCACCGGGTGCGCCATCGCTTTCGACGGTGCGAGCGCGCTCGTGAATTCGATGCGCGAGCTCAGCCGCGCGGCCGGGCTCGAGCCCTGGGACCTCCGGAACCACGCAGGGCTCCTGCGCCACCTCGTCGTGCGCCGCGGCTTCCGCACGGGTGAGACGATGGTCGACCTGGTGACGAGCGCGCGCGCCGCGGACCGCGTCGACCCCCTGGTCGCGGAGCTGCTCGTGCGTCACCCCGAGATCACGACCGTCGTGCAGAACGTCACGACGCGCCAGGCGACGGTCGCGTACGGCGAGGAGGAGCACGTGCTCCACGGCCCCGGCCACATCGAGGAGATCCTCTCGGGGAGGCGCTTCCGCATCTCGGCCGACTCGTTCTTCCAGACGAACACGGAGGCGGCCGAGCGGCTCTTCGGGGTCGTCGCGGAGTTCGCGGCGCTCGGGGACGGCGGGGTGCTCTTCGACCTCTACTGCGGAGCGGGGACGATCGGACTCGCGATCGGCGAAGGGGCTGCGCGCGTCGTCGGCTTCGAGAGCGTACCGTCCGCGGTGCGCGACGCGCGCGCGAACGCCGCCGCGAACGGCTTCGGGTCCGCGGAATACCACGAGGGCGACGTGCTCGAGACGATGGCGCGCGCCGCGGACGAGCGAACGCCGGACGTCGTGGTCGTCGACCCGCCGCGGGCGGGACTCCACCCCAAGGTGCCGGCGAAGATCGCCGCGCTGATGAGTCCGCGCATCGTGGTCGTCTCCTGCAACCCGCGCACGGGGACGCGCGACGTCGCGGCGCTCGTCCGCGAGGGCTACGCGGTGCGCGCGATGCGGCCGGTCGACCTCTTCCCGCACACGCCGCACGTCGAGCTGGTGTTCCAGCTGGAGCGCGTCCGTTGAGCGCGCTCGTCCAGCCGGGCACGCTGCTCCTCAGCGCGCCCGAGATGCTCGATCCGAACTTCATGCACACGGTCGTTCTGCTCGTCGACCACTCCGACGAGGGCGCGTTCGGGCTCGTTGTGAACCGGCCCATCGACGCGCGCGTGCGCGACGCGTTCCCCGGTCACGACCACCTCGGCTCGGTCGATCTGCGGCTGCGCACCGGGGGGCCGGTCGGCGGGGAGACCCTGCAGATCCTCCACAGGCTGCCCGCGCACACCGTGCACGGAGAGACGCGCGGAGCGGAGCTCGCTCCCGGCGTGTTCGTCGGCGGGGACATCGACGTCATCGCGCAGCTCCTCGACGATCCGCACGAGATGGATCCGCGCGTGCGCTTCGTCGTCGGGTACTCCGGGTGGGGCGCGGGACAGCTCGAGGCGGAGATCGCGCAGGACGCGTGGGTCCCGCTGCCGGCGACGCCCGAGCTCGTGTTCTCCGCCGACGACACCGAGGTTCTGTGGCGCCGCGCCCTGCGGAGCGTCGAGGGCGGAGGGTCGTCGCTGGCCTCGCTTCCCCCGGACCCGTCGTGGAACTGAGGGTCGACCGCCATCGGCGCGCGCCCGGCCCGGCGAGGCGAGGGGCGCCGGATCGGGACCCGCCGATACCCGGGCCGGGCGTGACGCCGAAGGCGCGATCGACGACACTGCGCGACGAGACCCCCTGACGACCACCGTTGGAGCCCGCACCCGAATCGATACGGCCGGCCGAGGCCGGCAGCACGGTCCGCATTCCCGCGGTGCCGAGCTTCCTCGGCGCTGCTGTGTCCGGCGGCTGCGGATGCTTCGGGTTCCTCGCGGGGGCGGCCCTCGCGATCGCACTGTTCGCGCCGAAGCTCCTGTCGGGCTGGGCGGCCCGCGTCGTCGAGCTGAACCTGTCCGAGCGGCTGGCGGGACAGGTCGTCGTCGAGGACCTGCGCCCGCGCTGGCGGGAGCCGCAGACGGCCCGGACCGTGAAGCTCTTCACGCCGGGCGGCGAGCGGCTCCTGCTCGAGGGTTCCCTGACGCTCCCGTCCCTGGCCGACCTCGTGATGGAGGACGGGCGCGTCGGGTCGTACGCGCTGGACGTGCACCGGCTCTACTGCCGCGTCGAGCCGGACGGTTCGAGCGACCTCGCGCGCGCGTTCGGTCTGGAGGTCGCGGAGGGGGAGACCCTGATGACGGCCGCGCGCCGGCTCCTCGTCGACCGCGCGGCCGAGGGCGCGCGCTCCGACGGCGGGGAGTCCCAGCTCGACGTCACCGTGCAGGAGGCGCGGATCGAGGAGGGCGGCGCGCTCGCCGTCCTCTTGGAGGCCGTCGAGTTCTCCACCCGGTCCCACGGCCACGGCTACGAGTTCGAGCTGTCGAACTGCACCGTCAGCTGGCCCGGCGAGGACGATCCGCGCGACGTCTCGGGGCGGCTCGTGTTCGGCGCCGACGGCACGCTCGCACGCGGTCGCGTGCGCGCCGACGCGATCCCGTTCTCGACGCTGCGCTGCCTCGGGTGGGTCGGGCGGGACGCGACTGAGCCCGGGCCGGATCCGGGACCCGACGCGGGTGCCTGGTTCCGCGCCGAGCCGCACGCCTCGACGGCATCCTTCTTCCGCGCCGTCGGCGCGACGCTCACCCGGGACGGGACCCGGATCGAGGTCGAGTACGGACCCGCCCCGGTCGAGGAGGGCGAGGCTCCACGCGCCGAGCGTCTGCTCAGCGCGTCGCTCGAGGGGCCGGGCGGCTACCTCGAGCTGGACGGGCGCGTCGTCGAACGCGGCGGCGTCCTCGAGCTGATCCCGCGCCGCCCGCAGGACCGCCAGGCGCTGCGCTTCGGGTTCGAGGCCTCGAGCGACGCGCTTGTCCCCTTCCTCGAGCCGCTCGCACCCCCGGGCGCGGTCGTCGAGGCGCGCGGAGGCGGAGGCCAGGTCCGCGGCGCCGCGCGCGGTTTCCGCGTTCCGCTGCCCCAGGCCGGGCTGCGGGCCCTCCTCGAGGACGAACCCCTGCCGTGGGTCGAGTCGATGCTGCTCGCGTCCGACGTGCAGCTCGCGACGACCGGGCCCGACCGCGGCAACGGCCTGCGGGCGTCCGTGCGGGCCGAGGGGATCCCGGACTCCGCGTTCGATCGCGTCGACCTCGGCCTCCTGGTCGCGGAGCTCGAGTTCGCGAGCGAGGGGGGGGGCTTCCTGCGCACGACCTGGACGACCAACGAGCAGCTCGGCGCCAAGACGTTCGTCTCGCTGCGCGTTCCGCCGGGCGGCGACCGCGACGCGATCCCGCGCGTCGACGTGGACGCGCGCCAGCTCCCGCGCTCGCTCGTCGCGCGCTACGTCGAGCTGCCGGCCACCGTCGCGGGTCTCCTCAACAATCGGATCGGCCGCTTCGCCGTCTCGGGCGTTCCGTTCGGGCGCCGCGCGCCGCGCGGCGCGCAGCCGATCGACTTCGAGGTCTACGTCGGCTACGGCGACGACTGGGAGCCGGTCGATCCCTTCATCGGGACCTTCGACGGTCGCTTCCTTCGCGTGCGGACCGCGGAGGTGGACATGGCCCTCGGTGACGAGGGCGTGCTGCGCGCGATCTTCCTGCGCCAGATGCCCTGGATCGTCGACGCCGAGCCCGCGGAGCCGAACGCCACGGTGCGCGTCGAGTTCGAGGATCTGGACATCGAGCTCGGCACGGAGGAGCAGCGCGAGTCCGGAATCATGACCGTTACGAGCGACGCGCTGCGCGTCCGGCTCGACGGCCGGCTCGCGAGAGAGCTCGGGATCCCGGTCGAGGACGTTCCGTCCCTGCTGGCGGATCTCAGACCCCGTCGTCCGGGGGTTGACTCGGCCCTCGCGAGCGAGTGGATCCGCTGGGAGCCCGGACCGATGCGGTTCAAGCTGAACCGTGATACGACCACGTTCGAGGTCGTCGAGCTCCCCCTCGACGACGACGAGGTCATGGAAGCGACGGGCAACCTCGTGCAGGGCGAGTACTCGCTCAGCGGCACGCTCGAGAAGGCATTCCTCCCGAGGTCGTTCTCGGATCTCGAGGAGACGCCCGTCGAGATCAAGGGGTCGCGCGGCGGCGCCATCAGCATGCTGATGGACATCTCGAGGTTCGACAGCCTGCTCGAGGGCTTCGACGAGCTGAAGCGGCAGATCGGCCGCTGAGCTGCGCTCGTCGCGCGCCGCGACGTCACTCGATCGCGTCGAGTTCCCGGCCGAGCTTCTCGGCGACGCTCGAGTGCACCATGCCGAACAGCTCGTGGCCGTCCTTGTCGCACAGCCACTCGCCGCGCCCTTCGTCCCACACGTAGTGCCACGCGCGCACTCCGGCCGCGTACCACATCTGGTCGGCCGCCGTCTGGCGGTTCAGCACGTACGTACGCCCGTCCGCGAACTGGATCTTGACGACGCCGTCGGCCGACGCGAAGTCGACCTCGTCCGGGTCGAAGTCCTCGAGCCAGTTCTCCACGCGCTCGATCGCGGCGTCCGCGAGAGCAAGGAATCGTGAGCGGTCCATGCCTGAATTGTCGCCGCCCGGACCGCGTCAGGCCAGGCCCATCGCGGCGACCTCGTCCTCGTCCAGACCGAGCGCGTGCCCGATCTCGTGCAGGAGAGTGATGCGGATCTCGTGGGACAGCTCGCCGCGGTCCGCCGCGATGCGCTCGAGGTTCCTGCGGAAGAGGTAGACGGTGGCAGGCAGCTCGCCCGAGAGCTCCTCGTCGTGGATGGTGCGGCCGTGGAAGAACCCGAGCGCGTCCGGCGGCGTGTCGAGCGGCGCGGCTTCGGCGAGCTCGTGCGAGGGCGTGGGCTCGCGCACGATCCGCACGCCGTCCAGCGCGCGGCGGAACATCTCGGGCAGCCCGGCGAGGGTCTCCTCGACGACGGCGTCGAACTCGACGTCGGTCACGGTGAACGGGGCGGGCACCGCCTCCGGGTCGAGGGCGTGCGCGCGCCGCTGCGCGTCGAGCGCGGAGTTCGCGTCGCCGAGCACGTCGTGGCAGAGCGCGAGCGTGACCCAGGGCCACGGGTCCTCCGGGTCGGCGTCGGCGTAGGCCTCTGCCGCGGACCGCGCGTCCTCGATGCGCCACGCGGCGAGGTCGAGCTCGCCGCGGATCCGAAGCGCGAGCGGTGCGTCCGCACCGGCCGCCTCCTCGAGTCGGCCCAGGGCCCCGCGCGCGGCCTCGAGCATCTTCAGATCGAGGTACGCGAGCGATTCGGCGTAGCCCCGCAGCGGGGCGTCGTCGATGCGCGCGGCCTCCGCGAGGGCCTCGCGCGGCGCGCCGGCCTCCAGGGCGTCGAGCGCCAGATCGAACGGATCGTCGTCGGTCATCGGGCGTCCTCCGAGCCTGCGCGGCGGGTGCGCGGCGCTGCCTTCGCGCCCAACCGGCCTGCCTTCTTCTTCACCTTCGCCGTGGGACGGGCGCGCGCCGCGTCGTCGCGGGCACGCTCTTCGCGCACCCGCGTCTTCGTCGCAGCCCACGAGCAGATGGGGCAGCTCTCGAGGTCGTGGAAGCGCGCGGGGCAGTGTTCGCGCCCGAAGAAGATGATCTGCAGGTGGACCTTCGACCACGTCTCCTCGGGGAACACGGCCTTGAGGTCGCGCTCGGTGTGCTCGACGGTCTTGCCGCGCGAGAGGCCCCAGCGCGCCGCGAGGCGATGGATGTGCGTGTCGACCGGGAACGCCGGCTGTCCGAACGCCTGCGCGACGACGACGCTGGCCGTCTTGTGCCCGACGCCCGGAAGCGCCTCGAGCTCCTCGAGCGAGTTCGGGACCTCGCCGCCGTACTCGTCCACGAGGATCTCGCTGAGCCGTTTGACGTTCTTCGCCTTCGTGGGCGCGAGGCCGCAGGTGCGGATCTCCGCGAGAATCTCGTCCACGGAGAGACGCGCCATCGAGGCGGGGTCCGGACCCTTCGCGAAGAGTCCGGGCGTGACGAGGTTCACGCGTGCGTCGGTCGTTTGCGCCGACAGGAGGACGGCGACCAGCAGCGTGAACGGGTCGGTGTGGTCGAGCGGGACGGGAGTCTCCGGGTAGAGCTCCTCGAGCATCGCCAGGATGCGCTCGGCCTTCTCCGCGCGCTTCAACGACGCCCGACGGTCCAGGTCACCGTCGGCTCCGGTCCGTCCTCGTTGGAGCTCGTGCGGTCCAGGAACACGCGAGCGTCGTTCGAGCGGCGGGTGGTCGAGGTGTTCTGCGGCGGCGCCGGGAGCCTCACCTCCGCCAGGTTGCGCATCGCGCGACGCGGACGGACGGGGGAGCTCGACGTGATGCGCTCGCGTTCGCGGACGAACAGGAAGCGGAGCCCGACGTCGTCCGGCAGGTTGCGGAGGATCGCCTCACCCTCGATGAAGCGCGTCGAGCGCGCCGCGCGCCAACCGGGCTCGAACAGGGGCGCTCGCATCTCGGCGCCCGCGACGGGATCGTCGGACCCGCCGTAGAGCTCCATGTTGCGGTCGAACGTCTCCCGGTTTTGCTTTCCCGCCGGCTGCGCCGAGAGCTTGTCGTCGAGCATGCGCTCGATCATCTCGTCGTCGACGTCGCGTCCGGCCTCCTTGAGGCTCTCGCGCAGCGCCTCGCGCCGAAGCTTCTTCTGGCTCGACTTCACGTCGGCCGAGCCGCCGCGGCCGCCGCCGCTCTCCACCTGCTCGTTCGCGAGGCGGTCCGCGAGATCGCGGTCGTAGAAGTACGCGGTGACCTGGGTGGGACACTCCTCCGGCGGCCCGTCGAACGTCATGGAGACCGACACGGTCGCGGGGACGAGGATGGACGCCTTGTCGGGGCCGCCGTGCGTCAGCTCCGTCGCCTTGCGCTGGATCCAGCGCGGCTTCTCGGGATCGCCGACGGCGACGCGGTACGCGCCGGCGCTCGGCAGCGTCAGGAGGAAGCGACCGTTCTTCTTGGCGGTGCGCGTCACAACGATCCCGCTGCCCGTCGTCATCTGAGGCGCGCGCGACGCGCGGATCTCGGCCGCCTCGACGGACGTGGGGCCGACGACGCCGGTGGGCATGAACAGCACGTGGTCGTTCTCGACGACCTCTCCCTCGGTGTCGACGACGGACCCGGAGATGCGCAGCGTCTCGTCGACGTAGGCGATCGTGCGCGTCGAGCGGCCCGGCTCGAGGCTCACGCGCCGTTCCCAGCGCGGCTGCCCCTCGACCTCGACCGAGACGTCCCACGTTCCGGAGCGCACGTCCTCAAACGTCGCGGTGCCCGTTTCCTCCAGCACGGCGCCGTTCTGCTCCGCGCGGATCGACGCCTGGGCCCAGCTCTGCCCGAGGTTGTTCATCGGGAGGATGCGCCAGCGGTCGACCTTGCCGTCCCCGAACGCCCGGGGAACGATGGGGGTGTCGTCGACGTCCGCGAGCGCGGTCGGTTCGGCGGGCTGGGTCGCCGCGACGCTCGGACCGTCCGGCTCGACCTCGGCCGCGGTCTCTTCGGCCGTATCCGGCGCGGTCGGGGTGCGCAGGAGGAAGAACCCGAGGCCGCCGACGACGGCGGCCAGCGCCACGAGGAGGAGGGATGAGCGATTCATGGTGGGGGTCGGGCGGACGACGGCGCCCGGACCGGTCTTCCCGGTTCCATGGGCTACGGTCGCGCGCCGTTCACGGGCGTATCGTAGTGGCGCAGGGCCCCGGGCGGCGGGGTCGGCCGGGGGCCGCGGATGAGCCGTCGCTCAGGGGCTCGGATCCCGGCGGGCGGTCCGGTTCGAGCGGGGCGTTCGCGTCGAACGGGGGCCTAGGGGACCATCGGAGCCCCCCGGGACCGGATCAGAGCGGCTCGATCTCCACGAGGGGCGTCCCGGGCTCGACGTCCGCGCCGTCCTCGACGAGCCAGCGCGCGACGCGCGCACGCGCGGGGAGGCCGCCCCCGGCGGCGTACGGGACCGTCGAGAAGGTCTTCATCACCTCGATGAGGCACAGCGCGGCGCCCTCTTCGAGATCGGCGCCGGCGGGGGCCAGCGGCGGATCGCCCGGGCTCGGACTGAGCCAGACGCGACCGGGCTGGCTCGCCTTCACCGCGAGCGCGCTGCCGTCCGTTCCGGCCACCTCGTCCTCGTGCGCGGCTCCGGCGCTCCCGGCGCCGCTCGGATCGAGCACGTAGACGACCTCGTCGTAGCCGGTCGGCGCGCGCAGCGCACGCGGCGGCTCGGACACGACGAGCCCGGCAGCGCCCTCGGGCACGACGAGATCGATCGCGCGACCCAGTCGCAGGAGCGTGCCGCACACCATCCCGGGGCCGAGCAGCGCTCCGCGCTCGAGCGCGCCGGTGAGCTCACCGACGTCGGGCGCGCGCAGCTCGATCCTGCCGTCGTCCGTGCGCGCCACGCGCAGTTCCATCCGGCGCGCGGCGCCGCCGGCGCCCGTGAGCGCCTCGACGTCGTGCAGCGACCAGATGCGCGGGTTCTTCACGCGGCGCGTGCCGCTCGCCTGGTACGAGGCCTCGGCGAACAGCTCGAGCCACGAGCGCAGCTCGTCGAGATCGACGATTTCATCCGTGTCCATCTGGGACGCGGACTTGTACGGGTCCATGTCGCCTTCGATGCGCTCCTCGGTCTCGGCCATGCCGCGCTCGATCTCGGCGCGCTTCTCCGGGTCCGTCTCGAGGATCTCGAAGTCGTCGTCGAGTTTCGTGTTGTACGCAGCGATCGCGAGCGTCCGTCCCTCCATGACCGACTGACGCGTCAGCGGGGTCGAGAGCTGCACGACAGGTTCGTACGGCAGACCCGCCATCGCGTAGTAGCCCGCGCCCGACGCCTTGCGCAGCAGCACGCTGAACATCGGCGTCTGGTTCGTGCTGTTCGTATAGATCAGCGACGAGCCGTACCCGAGCAGGCCCTGGCGCTCGGCCTCGACGCCGATGTCGAAGCCCGAGATGTCCTGCAGCCAGACGAGCGGGATGCCGTCGTCGTTGCACGCGCGGCTGAACGCGGCGACCTTGGCGATTCCCTCGCGGTAGAGGATGCCCGCCGGCTTCTTGCCGCCGCGCTCGGAGGGGTCGTCGATGAGCCCCTGGCGGTTGGCCACGAACCCGACGTAGAGGCCGGCGACGCGCCCGACGCCGACGATCATCTCCCGGCCGCGGTCGGGCATGACCTCCCAGAACAGGCTCCGGTCGACGAGGCGCGCGAGGACCTCCTCGGCGTCGTAGGTCATCCGGTGGTCCGGCGGGAACAGCCCGGTGAGCTCGCGCGGCGGGAACAGGGGCTCACCCGCGTCCGCGCCGTAGCGGTAGTAATCGACCGACGAGGTACCGAGCTTCTTGACCTCGTCGCGGATGACGCGCAGCGCCGCCCGGTCGTCGGGCACCCGCACGTCCGCGCAGCCGGACTGGTGCACGTGGACCTCGGGGCCGCCGATGTCGAGGCTGGAGAGCTTCTGGCTCTTGGCGCCTTTGATGAGCGCGGCGCCCGCGATCACCATGTAGGCGCGCTCGGTCATGACGACGCGGTCGGAGATGATCGGCATGTAGCCGCCGCCCGCGATGCAGTCCCCGAACACGCCCGCGATCTGCGGGACGCCGGCGGCCGACAGCTCGGCGTTCTTCTTGAAGATGTGCCCGGCGCCCGTGCGACCCGGGAAGCTCTTCGACTGCTCGGGCAGGAAGAGTCCGGAGCAGTCGACGAGGTACACGACGGGGATCGACAGCCGCTGCGCCATCTCCTGCGCGCGCTCGATCTTCTCGGGGCTCAGCGGCCACCATGAGCCCGACGCGACCGTGTTGTCGTTCGCGATGACCATCGTCCAGCGGCCCGCGACGCAGCAGAACGCCGTGACGACCCCGGCTGCGGGGGAGGTCAGCTTGCCAAACGTGCGGCCGTGGTTGACGAACGTGCCGACCTCGCGGAGCTCCGTGCCCTCGTCCTTGAGCGCCTCGATGCGCTCGCGCGCCGTGAGCTTGCCCTTCTGGTGGACGCGCGAGACGTACTTCTCGCCCCAGCCGCGCTGCACGTCGCCGCGGCGCTCGTCGAGGACTGCGCTGCGGTCCGCTGCGGCCTCGCGGTGACGCTCGAAGCTACCGTCGTCCAGGACCGACTCGCGCGGCCGTCCGATCGGGTTCAGGGGAACTTGCGCCATGTCGGATCAGGCCTCCCAGCCGGGGATGGACGCGGTGTCGTACTCGCCGCTCCGGAAAGCGTCGCTGGCGAGGACCGCGAGGTGCAGGGGGATCGTGGTGGAGATGCCCTCGATACGCGAGCCCTCGAGGCAGCGCACCATCGTCTCGATGGCCTCGTCGCGCGTGCGCCCGTGCGTGATGAACTTAGCGACGAGCGAGTCGTAATACGGCGGGATCGTCTCGCCCGCGCGAACGTGCGTGTCAATGCGGACGCGGCCGGGACCCCCGTCGGTCGGTACGTCGAACGTCGTGATCCGGCCGGGCGTCGGGCGGAAACCGTCGCTCGGGTCCTCGGCGTTGATCCGGCACTCGATTGAGTGTCCCTCGAGCCGCACGCCGTCCTGGGTTGCGCCCAGTCCACCGCCGGCCGCGATGCGCAGCTGTTCGCGCACGACGTCGATGCCGGTGACGAGCTCGGTGACCGGGTGTTCGACCTGCAGGCGCGTGTTCATCTCCATGAACGTGAGCCGGCGCGCGCCGCGCTCGGTGCCCGGCGCGGAGAGGAACTCGATCGTGCCAGCGCCCGCGTAGTCGATCGCGGCGGCCGCGCGCGCGGCGCGCTCGCCGAGGGCCGCGCGTTCGTCCTCCGACAGCGCCGGGGACGGGCTCTCCTCGATCAGCTTCTGGTGGTTGCGCTGGATCGAGCACTCGCGCTCGAAGAGGTGGATCGCGCCGCCGCGGCCGTCGCCGAGGACCTGCACCTCGATGTGTCGGCCGCCGGTGATGAAGGCCTCGAGGAACAGCGCGCCGTTGCCGAACGCGGCCAGCGCTTCGGAACGCGCGGACGGGAACGCCTCGCGCACGTCGTCCGCGCTGCGGCAGATCCGCATTCCGCGGCCGCCCCCGCCGGCGTCCGCCTTCAGGATGACGGGGTAGCCGGTGGCCTCCGCGCAGGCGACGGCGTCGTCGACCGTCTCGAGCAGCCCGTCGCTGCCCGGCGTGAGGTCGAGGCCCGCCGCCTTCATCGCGACCTTGGCGGGCCACTTGAGTCCCATGGTCTCCATCGAGCTCGGGCGCGGCCCGACGAAGGTGAGACCGTGCTGCTCGCAGAGCGCCGCGAACCGCGAGTTCTCGGCGAGGAAACCCCAGCCCGGGTGGACGGCGGCGCAGCCCGTTTGCCGCGCGGCCTGGACCAGCGCGTCAATGCGCAGGTAGCTCTCCTTGGGGGAGGGGCCGCCGATGCACACGACTTCGTCGAACGCGTCGGCCCACGCGCTGCCGCGGTCCGCCGTCGAGACGACCCCGACGGGGGACACGCCGGCGTCGCGGGCCGCGCGCGCGATGCGCACTGCGACCTCTCCGCGGTTGGCGACGAGGAGTTTCCTGAACATCTGTTTCTGGCGGGGTCGGCGGAGGGCTGCGGCGGATCGCTGCGGGGCGGGGGCGGGGACGCGCCGGTCGGCCGGCGCGCGCGTCCGGCGCTTGGGGCGGAGAGGGTAGCAGCAGCGGCACGCTGCGCCGCGCGCCCGGTCGCCGGCGCGCGTACGCTCTGTCCGATGCTCACCGCCCTGGCCGTCCTCACCGCGTTCGCCCCGTCGACTCCGCCGGACGCCGTCGCCCATGCTGTGCGGTCGGGTGGTGGGGCCGGGTCGCGCGCCGGCCTTCGGGTCCAGGTGGCCGCCGAGCCGACCCTCGCCGACGTCCTGCGGGGGCTCGGCGCCTCCGATGCGCTGGAGCGGTCGGCCGCGGAGCGCGCGCTCGCCCGGCTCCTGCTCGCCGCGGCAGGGGTCGCGCCGGCGGATGCGCCGCCCGGGGACGCCGCAGGAGGGGACCCGGCGACCCGCGATCCTGTGTCCGGCGCTCCGGTGGTTCGGGGCGCAGCTCTCGGCGGCCCCGCCGCGCGGCGATCCTTCGTCGAGGCCGTCGCGGCGGCGCTCCGCTCGGCCCCGGGATCTCCGTCCGCGGATTCGACCGGGCAGGGGACGGCAGCCGCCACCCTCGCGGCGGAGCGCGGCCTGGGGTCCGCCCTCGCCGCCGACGGGCGCCTCTTCGGCCTCACCGTCGCCTTCGCCCAGCGCTCGGAGGTGGAGCTCGCGCGCGCCGGTCGCGCCGGGCTCGCGGGGCAGCTCGCCCGCTGGAGCGTTTCGGCGTTCGACGAGCCGGAGACGGCCGCGTTCGACCAGGGGCGGCGTGCCTTCTTCCCGCCGATCGCGTGGCGCGAGCGCGGCACCTCACAGATCGCGCTCGACCCGATCGCGAGCGGTCTGCTCGGCGCGTTCGATCGGCTCGACCGCTTCGGGGGCGGGCTCGCGCCGATCGTCGTCGACCCGCGCGTCGCGGAGCGCGCGCTCCGCCGTCCCGGCGCGCCGCGCGGGCTCACGCGCGCCGTACGGGTGGACGGGACGTGGCTCGAGGTGCTCGAGGCGCTGTCCCAGGTCTACGACGTCGGCTTCCAGGTGCAGGGGTATCGGCTGCCCGGCGAGGTGCGTCCCGGGGATGGAGAGGGCGCGCCGCCCGCGCGCTCCTGGATCCACGTGGTCCCCGCCGGAACGGTGGAGATCGCGCGGACGGGGCGCGGCCTGCGGACGCCGGCGGGCGAGCACGTCGTCGACTGGTGTCTCGACGCCGCGCGCCCCGGTGACCTCGCGCGGCAGGGCGCGGCCGCGCGCGCGCTCGGGACCCTCGGCTGGGGGGCCGCGGTCGGCTGGCTCGAGCGACGCTGGCTCGAGACAGGCGAGGTCGCCGCGCTCGAAGGCATCCTCGCAGCAGCGGCGCGCGGGCGCGTCGTGCCCTCGCTTCAGCGTGCGGATGTCCTGCGGAGCGCGCTCGGAGTGATCGACGCCGCTGGGCGCGAGACCCTCGACGCGATCGCCGCGCGCGGCGCAGCGCTGGCGCCCGAGAACATCGAGCGCACGACGGCGCGCGCCGACGAGCTCTCGCGCGCGCTCGACGGGCGCGCGCGGCGCTTCGCGGCAGGCCTCGGCCGCCTCGCCGCATTCGTCGTCACAACGGAGGGCACGCGCGGACCGGACGCTCTCGTCGAGCTCCTCCTCGAGGGCTTCGACGACGCGCCGCCCACGGGCCGCTGGGTGCGTCTCGTTGCGCTCGAGGGGATCGCGCCCGAGAGCGCGGACGCCGCCGATGCGGCGAAGCGCGTGCTGGCCGGCTCTCTCGCTGCACGGTCGCGCCGGCAGGCGCTGCGCACGCTCCTCACCGTGACGCGCCCGGGCGACGTCGCGGGCTTCGTCGCGCTCGAGCGCCCGGAGGTCTTCCTCGCGGACGCGCGACCCGACCTCTCGGGTCTCGGACTCGAGCTCGGCCTCGCGCGCGTCCGCGTCGCCCAGGATGGACGGGACGGAGCCTGGGTCGGGGCGTGGCGCACGGACGAGGCGGCGCTCTCCGAGATCCTGACCTGGGCAGCGCTCGTCGACGGCGGCGAGCGCGCGCCCGCGCCCTGGGCCGTCGTCGCGGTGCGCTACGCGGTCGAGGCCGCGCGCGACCCGCGCCCTGGCTCCGGCCCCGATCCGATCGCCCGCGTCGCCCGTGCGGCGCACGGCGACGTCGCACAGGCGGTCGCGCGGCTCGCGCGGCGCTCGTCGCCCGCGCTCGATCCAGGGCTACGAGGTGCCGTCGAGCGCGCGCTCCTCTCCGCTGGCCTCGCGACCCCGCGCGAGCGTGCCTTCGCCGCCGAGCGCGTGCAGCGCGTCCTGGGGGCGCGCCCCGGAGACGTCTCCTCGGAGGAGGTCGTGGACGCGTGGACCGACGCCGCAGCGCTCGCCGCCGACCCGCGCCACGGGTCCGCGGCGCGTGCCGCGCTGGGGGCCTCGCTCGCCCGTTCGGTGCGCGGGGGCGAGGTGTCGCCGGGCGGAACCACGATGGACGTGCTCAACGCGGCGAAGGCGGCGGTCCTGCGCCTTCGGGCGGCGCGCGAGGAGGCCCTCGCCGCCGAGGTGATCGAACCCGTCCGCGCGACCGCGGCGGCCACGGGCCACCCGCTCGCCGACTCCTTCGGCGACCCCGACTGGCCTCGCGTGGAGCGACGCGCGCCCCGGGACGTCGAGCTCCTGGCCGCTCCGCTGCCGGCCCGCTGACGGCGGAGAGCACCGAGCGCGCAGGGACGGACGAGCACAGGGGGCCTCGGCGCCCGAACCGCGTTGCCCGCGACAGGGTCCCCTCCACCCGACGTCCCTCCGCCGGGGGCGCGGGGGCCGTCCTCCGCCATTTCCCACCCATTTGCCGTGAAGGGGTCGCTCGGGGCGCGCCGATGGGGAAGATGGACCCATGGCAGCCGACAAGAAGCAGGGCGCGGGCGGCCTCCGCGCGGCGGAGCCGGACGAGGCGCGCAGCACTCCCATCCGCCGCGAGGAGCTCGCGGTGCATCTGGACCCGCGCGGTCAGATCGCCGAGCAGTTCCGCTCCCTGCGGAACTCGATCCACGCCATGAATCCGGACGGTGCTTCCCACACGCTCGTGGTGACGAGCGCGGTCCGCGGCGAGGGCAAGACGGTGAGCACGCTGAACCTCGCGCTCGCGCTGGCCGAGCTGCCGGGCATGGAGGTCCTCGTCCTCGACGCGGACCTGCACGCGCCCTCGATCGAGAGCTACCTCGGACTTCCGCGCCGCCAGGGCCTCACCGAGGTCCTCGCGGGGTCCCTGGCGATCGGCGCCGCGATCCGGCCGACGAGCGTGCAGGGCGTGTCCGTGATGGGGGCGGGCGCGCTGCCGCGCAATCCGTCGGAGCTCATCGGCTCCGAGCGCATGCGGACGGTGCTCAACGCGCTCAGGCAGCGCTTCACCTACGTGATCATCGACACGCCGCAGGCGCTGAATATCTCCGACGCGAGCCTCATCGGCGCGATGGCGGACGGCGTCCTCGTGGTGGTCCGGCTGAACGAGACGCCGAGGCACTACGTCGAGCAGACGATCAACACCCTCGAGGGCCTGGGCGGCAACGTCCTCGGCACCTGCCTGACGGGTGCGACCGAGGTCGACACGGCGCAGGACTACGGCACGCGCTGAGCGGTCCGCTAGCCCTGCCGCGCCCAGCGGACGAGCTTGCCCAGGTTCCGCCGCTCCCACACGACGGCACGCTCGTACTCGGGCCATGCGCGCTCGCGCGTGCGGAATGCCGGCGGGTGGTGGACCCAGCGCCCCGACGCGTCGGGGACGGACTCGATCACCGAGTGCAGGATCTCGTGCTTCAGCACGTAGCGGACGAACCACTCGGGGACCTCGGGCCGGTCGAGCACGGGGTGGATGCGGACGACCCTGCGCGTCGGTTCGAAGCTGCCCAGGCGCAGCGAACCGCGCGTACGGCTCCGCGCTCGGCGGCCCCAGGTGACGGAGGGCGGCGCGGGGGCGTTCTCGCCGCCGAAGTCGGCCGCGAACTCCGACGCCAGGAGCGCATCGGTGAGGGGGCCGAGGTCGTGGATGACCCCCTTCGGGGCGAGCTGGATACGCCGGCGCTCCTCCGGCAGCTCCGCGAGTGCCGCGTGGATCCACTCGTCGAGGCGGTCGGCGGCGCGCTTCGAGCGGCGGCCGTTCCGCAGCCACTTCGCGAGCGCCTCGCGTACGTCCGGCGGCGCGCCCCCGAACATCGAGTGCAGCCGGATCTGCCACCCCTCCGGCGTCCCGTCCGTGGTGCGCCGGCGGCTCGCCTGCACGGGGGTCCGGCGCGAGCGTCCGTAGAGGACACGGATGGGCACGCCGAATTCCTCGGACAGGTAGTCCTCCCAGTCCGCTTCCGTCGTGCGCGCCTCGCCGGTCTCCACGGCTCCTATCTCAGCCCGAAGGCCGCCCCGTACCAGCGCATCGCACGAAAAAAGCGCGCGCGGGGGGCGGGGCGACCGTCCCCCCCGCGCGCGCGGCTAGGCGCCCCGGTCACCGGTCGAGCCGCGTGAAGTCGACGCCCGCCGGGG
>JBCBNC010000056.1:0-25788 GCA_039821985.1 Planctomycetota bacterium | reverse complement strand
CGGACGTTCCAAGCGCGACCCGCCCCGGGAATGATGCGTGCCAAAGGGCACGGCGCGAGTGCTCGCAGCCGGTAGCCAAGCCGAGCGAGTTCACGACCCCGCGCCGCCCACTCGCGCCCCTCGGGGGATACGGAGGTGCGGCCGAGGGGCGCGAGTGGGCGGCGCGGGGTCGTGAACTCGCTCGGCTTGGCTACCGGCTGCGAGCACTCGCGCCGTGCCCTTTGGCACGCATCATTCCCGGGGCGGGTCGCGCTTGGAACGTCCGAGCCTGGGATCGGATCCATCCTCGGCCCGCGCGGCCGCAGCACCACCACCGCCGCTCGCAGCCGGTCGAGCGCCTCTTGCGTCTAGTCTCTCCGGCGGTGCGCATCGAACCCGGGCTGCTGCGTGCCGCGAGGATGCGCCTTCCGGCGGAAGCCGCCGACGTCGGCACCGAGTACGACGCGTGGACGGACGCCCGTGTGCGCGCACGCTCGTCGGTGGCGATGGTCTTGGACGCCGACGTCGCCCACGGACTCCGCGCCGGATGGGCGCAAGAGGACGAGGAGTGCCGTTCCGACTTCGTCCGGCTGCTCGAGTCGTGGCATGCTCCAGCGCTTCCCGAGGTGTGGGCGGAGGAGATCATCGGGCTCGCGGCCCTCGACCCCGAATCGATCGATCCACGGCAAGTGGAGTGGGCGGAGCTCCTGCTCTCCCTGGCTGCAGGTGACATCACCCGCGGCACCTCTGATTCGGACGCGCTCGAGCGCTGGCTCGTGCGGGCCGCTCCGCGCCTTCCTGACGGCATCTGGACGAAGCCCGAGCTAGGGACGAAGCTCGTGCAGGCCTGGCGGCGCGCGCACAGGGAATCGGTGGACGCGCGGCACCCCCTCGGCATCGGGCCTGAAGCGATTAGCACATACCGCTTCGAACCGACGAGATGGACTGCGCGGCAGGTAGGCGGGGTGCTGGAGCTGGCGCCCTCCCGCGGGCCTTCGAAGGGTGCCGATGCACACGGGGGAGCCGAGGCCGCCGGCAGTTCTTGGGTCGCCGACATCTGGATGTCCGAGCCGGGTGTTGCCGCAGGTGGGTCCGGCGGCACTTCAGGTCGGAAGCTCGACACCAATGCACGCACGCGGTTCCCGATTCCTCGGCCTGACCCAAGCGGCTCCAACGGTGCACCACCGTGGGCGGTGGAGTCGGGGATCAATTCGTTCGGACGCTGGGCACGCGCGGAGATCGCTGGCGTATCCCTGCGGTTCCGGTGGATCGAGCCCGGGACGTTCTTCATGGGCTCGCCAGAGGACGAGTGGGGCCGCTACGACGATGAGATCCGCCATGAGGTCGAGCTGACGCAAGGATTCTGGTTGGCCGAGACTCCGTGTACGCAGCGTCTGTGGATCGAGGTGATGGGGGATCGCCCGGGAAGCTCCGTGGGCGACGAGATCCCCGTCACTGATGTAAGCTGGGATGAAGTCCAGTCCTTCCTCGAGCGAGTGGGCCGAGACTACGGCGAGCTCAGACTCCCCTCGGAGGCCGAATGGGAATACGCCTGCCGCGGCGGAACGGGCAGATCGACCTATGCCGGCGATCTCAACGAGGCGAACCAGGCCGGGGTCTTGGACCCGATCGCCTGGTGGTCAGGGAGCCGCGTCTCCTCGGCCCAGCCCGTGGGCCTCAAGGCTTCGAACCCGCTGGGGCTCTTCGACATGCTCGGGAACGTCTACGAGTGGTGCTCGGATCACGTCTCAGACCTGAGGGACCTCGTGGACTCGGGGGAAGAGCGACGTGTGAATCCAAGGGGTAGAGCGGGCAGGCTGCGGGTCATCCGCGGCGGCTCCTGGCTCGGCCACCCGCAGGGCGTGCGGGCGGCCTATCGCTTCGCGGGCCATCCGGGCTACCGCAACGGCGGCCTGGGTTTCCGCCTTGCCCGAGGTCAGGATCTGCGCTCCAGCCCCAGCTCAGGCGAAGCGGCGCGCGGCGCGGGACGCGCTGCCGACGCGGAGCTCCCGCGCGGCACGACCTCCGGCCATCGGTGGCGCACCGATCTTGGATCGTGGAGCTTCGACTGGATCGAAAAGCCGGCCTGGGCCCATGCAGCAGGCCGCGACGCTTTCGGGCTTTGGGCCACGCTCAAGATCGGGGTTGTCGAGCAACGCATGCGGTGGATCGCGCCCGGCCGGTTTCGCATGGGGTCGCCCGACGACGAAGGCGGGCGATTCGATCGCGAACCCCTTCACGAGGTGGCGATCCGCAGTGGTTATTGGCTCGCCGAGACGCCGTGCACGCAGGCCCTTTGGGCCGAGGTACTGGCCGGTGACCAGCCGTTCCGGTTCCACGACCCGCGCCTTCCCGTGGAGTCGGTCACGTTCGAGGACGTGCAGAGATTTATCTGGTCACTCCCAGGGCAGGGGGCCGACGGCTTCGAGTTCCGCTTGCCTACCGAAGCGGAGTGGGAACACGCCTGCCGCGCGGGTGTCGATCGTGCCCGTTACGGTGAGCTCGACGATGTGGCTTGGCATGCGGGGAACTCAGGTCGCACGACACGGCCGGTCGGTGCACTGCGCGCGAATCCGTGGGGTCTGCACGACATGCTTGGCAACGTATTCGAGTGGTGTCTCGATCGAGTGGCGAACTACTCCGATCCGCCCGTCTTGCCGGGAGGGAGCGGACTTGCCGTGGATCCTATCGAGACATTCGGCGAGCAGCGGGTCATCCGCGGCGGCTCCTGGTTCGACCACCCGCAGTACGTGCGGGCGGCCTATCGCTACGCGGACCATCCGGGCCGCCGCAGCGGCGACCTGGGTTTCCGCCTTGCCCGAGGTCAGGGTGTGCGCCCAAGCCAAGGCAAGTTCAAGCGTGATGCGGAGCGCGGCGCGGGACGCGCCGCCGAAGCATCACCGGGCAGAACCGTCGACTGATCCATGCGCGTCGCCTTCTTCTCCATCTCTGCCCGCGATCCCGAGGCGGAAACCGCACGGCTCAATGCGTTCCTAAATGCGAACCGGGTGCTCGATGTCCATCGTGAACTGGTGTCGGAGGGCCAGCGGAGCTTCTGGGCAGTCTGTGTGCAGTACGTCGTCGATCAAGCAGCGGTATCTGGTTCGGCTCCCAAGAGGGCTCGAGTCGACTACCGCGAAATCCTGGATATTTCGACATTTGCCATCTTCTCAGAGCTCCGGGAACTCCGGAAGCGCCGCGCAGACGAGGAGGGCGTTCCGGTCTATCAAATCTTCACGAACGAGCAGTTGGCGGCCATCGCAAGGGGCGACGTGACGAGCGTCGATGGGCTCGGTCGTGTCGAGGGCGTCGGACCTTCGCGGCTCGAGAAGTACGGAGTGACGTTTATCGAGGCTGCGGCGGCGGCACGGAAGTCCACAGGAGATTCACCATGAAGCGGACACGTGTCAGTCTCTCCGATGTCGCGGACTGGAATCGGCTCGCCCGAGCGACATGGCGGGCGGCACGCGGGAAGCGCAGTCGGCCGGAAGTGGGCCGTTTCCTCCAGGACGCCCAGCAACAGTGGAGCCAGCTCTCCGAGGATGTGCGGGGCGAAAGCTACGTGCCCGGCGCTCTGCATCGATTCACGATCTGGGACCCCAAGCGACGCACCGTCTCAGCGCCTCCGTTCCGCGACCGTGTCTTGCATCACTCGCTGATGGAGTGTCTCGAGCCACGGCTTGAACAGGGACTCAATGACGATGCGTTTGCGTGCCGACGTGGTCGGGGGACCTTCGCGGCAATCAAACAGGCCCAGCGGTACGTACAGCTCTACCCGTGGTGCTTGAGGCTCGACGTACGCGAGTTCTTCGACAGCATCGTCCACGAGACCTTGTTGGCTGCACTGGACCGGCGATTCAAGGGCCCCGGGGTTCAGCGGCTGGTGGAGACCATCATTCGTTCCCACGGGGCGGCCCACGGCAGGGGACTTCCCATCGGAACTTTGACGTCGCAGCATTTCGCGAACACCTACCTTGCACCGCTCGAGCGCTGGCTGCGCAACGACGCGGGCTCCCGAGGGGTCGTGCGCTACATGGACGACACCGTGGCGTGGTTCACGGACAAGTGCGCGGCTCGAGACGCACGCGACAGTGTCGGCACGATGCTCGAAGGAACCCTTGGGCTGAGGCTGAGATTGGCTTCGGTTCAGCGCTCGGAGGAGGGCGTCCCGCTGTGCGGGTTTGTCGTGTGTCGAGGGCGATTGAGGCTCTCGCCGCGTCGAAAGCGTCGGTACCGCGATGCCCGGAGGCGCCTCGAGGTCGCGTTCGCGCACGGAGAACTCGACGCGTTGGACCTGCAGCGGGGCTATGAGGCCGTTCTCGCGACGACGGCCCATGCCGATGCTCGGGGCTGGCGGCGCGCTGAAGTCCGTCGAAATCCACCGCCGAGAGTATGATGGGGATCGTGGGCGAGCGCCATGCAAGCGAGCAGCGGGTCATCCGCGGCGGCTCCTGGAACGACCACCCGCAGAACGTGCGGGCGGCCTATCGCAACGCGAACCATCCAGGCAACCGCAACGACGACCTGGGTTTCCGCCTTGCCCGAGCGCAAGCGTGGACGATGAGTCCGCACCTGACCCGGCGCCCGTCCCGTCCGCTCGCGATTCGCGGCGGCGAACAGCAAAGGGCCCGCCGGCGCGCTGGTAGGTCGCGTGGATGCGCGATCGAACGCCCGCCGGCGTGGCCGACTCCTTCGGTGAATCCATGGGAAGGGTCGTAACGCATCCGCTCGCCTCGGGCGTCGCACCCGACTGGGCCTCGGGTTGGGGCGAAGATGAGTTTGGTCCCTTCGCAAGCCTCTCTAGGGGGGGGATTCGTCAGCGGTTCCGCTGGCTCCCGCCGGCGGAGTTCCAGTGCGGATCACCGAAGGACGAGGAAGGGCGCTTCTCGGACGAGATGCTGGTGACTGCAAAGCTCACGCGGGGGCTGTGGATCGGGGACACGCCGTGCACGAATGCCCTTTGGGCTGCTGTCATGGGGACAGATCCGGAGTCTTCTGACATGGCGGAGCATCCGGTGACGCGGGTGAGCTGGAAGGACATCCAGGCGTTCATGCATGAACTGAACGAGCGGCCGGGCGTGGACGCCTTCCGATTGCCCACCGACGCGGAGTGGGAGTACGCCTGCCGTGGGGGCACGGAGGGGGAACACTACGGAATCGATCTTGGGTTGGTGGTTGGTGATGTGGCCTGGTACCTGGGGAACAGTGGTGGGCAGACCCACCGAGTCGGCCTGAAGCTATCGAACCGCTTTGGGCTCTACGACACACTGGGGAATGTCGATGAGTGGGTTGCGGACGCGGCGACCTACGACGTGGACACCGGGGAAGTACGTGGAGACTTCGGTGGAGTCGACGCGTGGTCGAGGTCGGGCGAGGAGCGGGTCATCCGCGGCGGCTCCTGGGGCGCCCCCCCGCAGTACGTGCGGGCGGCCTATCGCGACGCGCTCCTTCCAGGCGGCCGCGACGACGACCTGGGTTTCCGCCTTGCCCGAGGTCAGGGTGTGCAAGCAAGCACAGGCGGAGGAGCGCGTGGCGCGGGACGCGCCACCGAGCCGGAGCCCGGTCACCTCCATGGCGGGCAGCAATAGATGTACCTACGATGCCTGGAGGCGAGAAACCTGCGGTGTCTCGAGGCGGTCGACGTGGAGCTCTTGACCCCTGACGATGCGCCGGATGATGCTCGCTACAGGAATCTGAACCTGGTCCTGGGCACCAATGGCGCCGGGAAGTCGACGGTGCTCAAGGCTGCGGCCCTCGGGCTGCTCACCCCGCTGTTCCAGATGGGGGCGCCCTTTCCGCGGCCGTTCTGGGTCCGGCGCACGCAGCACGGCTCGGCCGATGGGGCCCACGTGCACGTCGACTTGCGGCTCCACGCCGTGGACCGCGCTGGCGCCCGTCCGGAGGACGAGCGCATCGAGCTCTGTTCCGTGGACGTCACCGTGATCCCCGTGGATGGCGGCGACGAGCTCATTCAGGTCGACAACGTTGACCCCATCTGGGCGCCGATCCACGAATTCAACGCGTCCTTCTTTGTTGCCGCCTACGGTGCATCGCGTCGTGTGGGGCCGGATCGGCAGGCGCTTGCTCGATTCGACCGCGTGGGGACGCTCTTCGACGAAAGCCGTGGTCTTGTGCCGCTGGATGCGGCGTTGCCCCGCATCGCGGCCAGGAGTGCCGAGCGCTTCGAAGCTCTCGTGGACCTACTCGACCGACTGCTTCCGGACGGGACCACCCTTGAGCGTGATGCTACGCGCGCCGGGAACGTGGCGTTCATCCACCGCGGACTCTCCACTCCCTACGGCGCGCTCTCGGATGGCTACCAAGCCTATCTCGCGTGGATGGGGGATCTCCTGGTGCAGCTCGAGGCGACATGTCCCACCGGGCACGCCTTGGAGAGTCTCGAGGGCGTCGTCCTGATCGACGAGGTCGACTCGCATCTTCATCCGGGCTGGCAGCTCGACCTTCTGCCAACACTCGCGGCGTGCCTCCCTCGGATTCAGTTCATCTGCACGACGCACAGCCCCTTTGTTGTCGGCTCCGTCGAAGCCTGCAATGTGCACGTGCTGGAAGGCGAATCGGCGGCAGTGATTCGTCCGATGGACGAAGAGCTGTTTGGGCTCAGCTCCGACCAAATCGTGACGGGAGCCGCATTCGGACTCCCGAGCTCTCGTGCTCGCTCCTTCGTCTCCGAGATCGAGCGCGTGGAGCGGGAGGCGATAGACGATCCAGCCGCAGCGCTCCGGTTCGCGCAGATGCTTGCGCACGGAGGGGCTGAGACGGCGATGCCCCCGGGTGCGCCGCCCGATTGGGTCGCGCGGTTGACGAATCGCAAGGGGAGAGAATGATCGCTTACCCGATCCGGCCGGATCAACTTCGCGCGCTGATCCAATCGCACGACTCTGATTGGCTTGCCGCGGCGGCGCGTGGTGAGGGCCCCGACTGGGGGCGGATCAAGGCCGTCTTCTTTGACCTCCAACAGCACAAATGCGGCTACTGCGAACGACGTCTGCCCGAGCGTGGTCGGGTGGAGCAGGATATCGAGCACTTTCGGCCCAAGCGCCGAGTGACATCGAGCCCAGGGGGTCCAGGAAGCGGTCGCAGCGGTGGCTACGGCCGGCTTGCGTACAACCCGGACAACTTCCTGGTCGCCTGCAAGACTTGCAACACTTCACTCAAGAAGACCCAGTTTCCCATCGATGGCCGACCGGGGCGCGATGTCGATGATGTCCCTGTTCTCGACGGTGTCGAGCGGCCGCTCCTGATCAACCCCGTTGGACCCAAGTGTGGGAGCCCACGGAGAGTGATCTGCTTCGAGGGCATCCTGGCGCGACCTAGGACAAAGGGGGGCCGCGCACGGAGGCAGGCGGATGCGATCATCGGGATCTTCGAGCTCAATAGCCGCGAGGAGTTGCTGCTCGGACGGTTTGCAGTGATCTGGCTGACTTGGTTGCTCTTTGAGCGACGTGAACGGCAGAGAGGCGCCGAAGCGAAGGAGGCGCGCACCGATCTCAATCGGCTCAAGCGTGGCTGGAGTGAGCACACCGCGTGCATTCGCGACTACATCGACCTGTGTGAAGCAGACCCGGTTCGGGCCTGGGAGTACTTCGACTGTGCGCGCCGAGTCGTGGGCTTTTCGAACTGACCCCCGAATCGCATCGCGGAAGTGCGGCCACTTGGGAGGACTGAGATCCGTCGTCCTTCAATCCCTCCAAGAGGGCCAGCCGCTCCGCCAGCAAAGAAGGCCGCTCTCGGCCACGGAGACGCTCACACCACCCGAGGCCTCATGAGGAGACCCCAGGATGTCGGTCCAGCGGGAACTGGGAGGGGCGGATAGAACCGGTCCAACGGAGGGCCGCCCCGACATGCGCAAGAGCCGATTCACCGAGACGCAGATCATCGACATCCTGAAGCAGGCGGAGGCGGGCGCGAAGGTCGCCGACCTGGCCCGCGAGCACGGCATCAGCACGGCCACGATCTACGCGTGGCGCTCGAAGTACGGCGGGATGGACGCCAGCGAAGCGAAGCGCCTCAAGGAGCTCGAGGACGAGAACCGCCGGCTGAAGCAGATGGTGGCCGACCTGTCGCTCGACAAGGAGGCCCTGAAGTCGGCGCTCGGAAAAAAGTGGTGAGCCCTGCGGCTCGCCGAACCGTGGCGAAGCACTTCCAGGCTGACTTCGGCCTGAGCGAACGCCGCGCCTGCGAGCTGGCAGGACAAAACCGGTCGGTGCACCGGTACCTAAGCCGGAAGAGAAAGATCCCGGGCCTCGAGGAGGCGCTGGTCGAACAGGCCAAAGCGCGCCCGCGATTCGGCTACAAGCGCCTGACGACGATGCTGCGGCGTGAAGGCTTCCTGGTGAACCACAAGCGCGTGTACCGCATCTACTCGCGCCTTGGGCTTGCAGTGCGACGCAAGCGCCGCAAACGGGCCTCCCAGGCTCCGAGAATGACGAGGCCGACTCCGGAGGCGGTCAACGACTGCTGGTCGATGGACTTCGTGTCCGACTCGGTGGACGGGGGACGCACGATGCGCGTGTTCGCGGCGGTCGATGATCACTCGCGTCGCTGCGTGGCGCTCGAATTCGACGTCGCGCTGCCCGCCGAGCGCGTCACGCGCCTCTTGGATCAGGCGATCGAGACCTATGGCAAGCCGCGGGCGATCCGCAGCGGCAACGGACCGGAGTTCACCAGCCGCGCGTTCGACGCGTGGGCGTACGCCCATGGCATCGAGCACCACTTCATCCGGCCCGGCAAGCCGGTCGAGAACGCGTTCGCGGAGAGCTTCAACGGACGCCTCCGTGACGAGTTCCTCAATCAGCACTGCTTCGAGAACCTGCGCCATGCCCGTGACCTCGGCGAAGACTGGCGCGACGACTACAACCACGTCCGACCGCACACCGCCCTCGGCGGACTCAGCCCAGAGCAGTACATCGCGGAGGCCCCGGGGGCCCATGGGCCCCCGGGGCCTCCGCGGCCCGCAACCTCACTGATTCCAGCAACCCTTCAGGCGAAGGCCTGACCGCCTGAGATCCCAGCCACTCGCGGACCGAACTTGGGGGTTGCCTCAGTGGCAGCCCGGCAACGGTGGGTGCGCGGGGGGCTGTGGGCCGGCGTTCCCGCCGGTGTTGCATGGGTCGCCTTCGTCCTCACCGCGGTGCTCGAGGGCGAGGCGCAGGGCCTTCTCTTCATGGTCCTGCTCGGGCTCGGCACAGCGCTCTTCTCGCTCAGGACCTGGCGGCACGAGCACGCAAAATGTCGGGTGAGGTCGCCGTCCGGTTCCGGCGCTCGGACGGCGCCAGCTCGGGCCGCCTCCGTCCTCGCGACTGCACTCTGCCTGGTCGCACTTGCGGGATGGGGCTACGGAGCATGGCGGGCGGGCTCAATCGCGCCCTTGCTCGGGGTCGTCCTCGCACCGCTGGGCACCGGAGCTGCTGGGCTGGGGCTCGTCTGCGGTTGGATGCTCTGGCTCGTGAAGGGTGAGCCGGCGCGCGCGTGACGCGTCTTGCCGGGGGCGCCGTCCTGTCATCGAACGAACTGAGCGCCGCGGCGGCGTCGGGCTGCTGGAGCCCGATGCCTGTGGGCCCCGTGTCGCCGACGTGCTCGGTGGGCAAGTGCAAGCGCTACCGGTTGTTCGAGCTGGATCGGCTCCACGACCCGCTGGCCTTCTCGGCGAGCCGTGGTACGAGCGGACGGTGCCGCGCACGAGCCGCACGCTCGAGCGCGCGCTCGTTCGCACCTCAGCTCCGTCACGCCCGGTGACCGCAGCACTCCAGCCGGAACCCGCAGCCCGGGAGGGGTCATCTGACGCTCGAGAGGGCAGGAGCTGGAGTCTTGGGGTGGCGCGGTGTGGCGCGGCAGCGAGCCACCGCAGGCATCCTTCGAGTGGACGGTCGGCCTGTAGGGACAGCTGTCCATGGACCGTCCAAGCCCTGGCCCTTGCACGGAGTTGAGCGGTCCGGCGCGACGGGATCCCACCTGCTCGCCCGTCGTGAACGCGCCCGACTGCCCCGCACATCCGAGAGTTGAGCAAGCGTCGGAGCTTCGAGCGCAGGCGTCACACGACGCGCAGCGTCTCGCTCTCGACCGATGAGCGTGGGACGACCGCGGTGTCGCCGCACAACCGGGGCGCGCCTGAGCACATCACCGCTCTCGCCGCGCGCGCGCCTTGGGATTGAAGGAACAAGCCGCCGTGGGCGCGTCGTCCTGGGATCTCCCAGTACGGACCGGATCCTCGATACAGACCGCAAGGAGGTCTCATGCCCAGAAGGCTCATGCTCGGCTCGCTCTTCGCGAGCACTCTGCTCGCTCCCGCGCTCATCGCCGCACCGCAGGAGGTGCAGGCGGTGACGCCCGCACCGACCCAGGCTCCGGGCGCCTACGTCGAGGTCCCCGGAGAGATGGAGTTCACCGGCGTCCTCTGCGCGCGGCCCCTCCAGGCGGGCAGCCGCGCCGCGGCGCGACTCGCGCCGCGAGAGCGCCAGCAGCGCGTCGCTCGCGGTCTTCAGATGATCGCCGAGCTCGAGGTCCGCGAGTACGTGGCAGACACCGACGAGTATCTGATCGTCGTTCCCGAAGGAGAGACGGAGAACACCCTCTCCGCTCTGCTCATGCAGACCGGCGGGTTCCAGTACGTCGAGCCCGACTGGCTCGTCTATCCCGTCCAGTGCCCGAACGACCCGCGCTTCAACCAGCAGTGGCACCACCAGTCGAACCGCATCCAGTCGTGCGACGCGTGGGACATCGAGACCGGTGACCCGAGCATCGTCGTTGCGATCTGCGACACGGGGATCCGCCTCACCCACGAGGACCTGCAGCTGCACCGGTACGAGGGATACCACGCGCCCTCCCAGACCTGGGAGAGCAGCGGCGGTCCGATCGACGACATCAACGGCCACGGCACGCTGTGCAGCGGCACCGCGGCGGCTAACGGCGACAACGGCGTCGGCGTCGCTGGCGTGGGCTGGAACCTCGGGCACCGCACGATGCGCGTGACCGACAATACGGACGGGACGGCTCCGATCTCGTTCCTCACGAACGCGGCCCGCACGGCCGTGCTCGCGGGTGACCGGGTCTCCAGCGTCAGCTACAGCGGCGGCACCGGCAACTCGGTCAACACCGCTGGCGGATTCATCCGTAGCAACGGTGGCCTCCTCGTCTGGGCGGCCGGCAATGCGTCCCAGGTCCTCGACGGCGACCGCGAGGACGATGTGATCCTTGTCGGGTCCACCAACGAGTCCGACGGCCTCTCGGGCTTCTCGAACCGCGGCTCCCGCGTGGACCTCACCGCGCCCGGTTCCGCCATCCGGACCACGAGCCGCAACAGCGACTCGTCCTACTCGGCGGTGAGCGGTACGAGCTTCGCCTGCCCGATGACCGCCGGCCTCTGCGGCCTCATCTGGTCGCGCAACCCCGACCTGACCCCGGCCCAGGTCGAGCAGATCCTGCGGGACTCCTGCGAGGATCTTGGCGGGACGGGCGTGGACGACACGTTCGGCTACGGTCGGATCAACGCGTTCCAGGCGATGCAGCTCACGCCCTCGCCCCTCGTCGAGATCGATTTCCTGGCCGGGCGGCCCGACGTGCTGCTGCCCCAGGGCGGCGACACCGTGACGGTCCGTGTCGGCCCCGCGGCCGACGCCGTCGACCCGAGCGGCGTTCTCTTCTTCGTGGACACCGGCGCCGGCTTCGTTCCGTCCCAGCCCGCCGTGACCGGTGGTCCTGTGTTCGAGTTCACGGGCGTCTTCCCCCCGGCGGACTGCCCGAGCGAGGTGCGCTACTACTTCGAGTTCCCGCTCGTGGGAGGCGCGGTCGCGAGCGCGCCGACGAGCGGCGCAGCGAATCCCTTCGAGGTGTCCGTGTACGAGGCGCTCACGCTCGCCGAGGACGACCTCGAGGCCGGAACGGGCTGGACCGTCGGCGCGCCGGGCGACGACGCGACCACCGGCGTCTGGGAACTCGTCGATCCGAACGGAACGGGCGCTGCTCCGAGCGACGACCGCAGCCCGTCGGGCACGCTCTGCTTCGTCACCGGCCAGGGCTCGCCGGGCGGAAACCTCGGTGAGAACGACGTCGACAACGGCACGACGACTCTGTTCTCGCCCGAGTACGACCTCAGCACGTTCATCGACCCGAACGTCGGCTACTGGCGCTGGTACACCAACAGCCTCGGCTCGAGCACGAACGACGTCTTCCTGGTCGACGCATCCGGCGACGGCGGGAACACGTGGGTGAACGTCGAGACCGTGGGGCCGGGTGCTGCTTCGCCCGGATGGAACCGCCGCGAGTTCAACGTTTCGAGCGTGCTCCCGATGGCCACGTCGCTTCGGCTTCGCTTCACGGCCTCGGACGTGGGCGATCAGGGCATCGTCGAGGCCGCCGTGGACGACGTGGAGATCTTCGAGGTCTGCCCGAACAACTGCGAGGCGTCGAACTACTGCGTAACGACGCCGAACTCGGTCGGCAACGGTGCGCGTATCACGTCGGCCGGTTCGACGAGCATCGCGAGCAACGACTTCGTGCTGGCTGCCTTCGCGACGCCGCCGTTCGCGTTCGGTGCGTTCCTGTACTCCCCGGACCAGCAGGTGGTGTCCACGCCGAACGGCACGCTGTGCATCGGCGGGACGACGATCGGCTTCTTCGGGCGCAGCGACGTGGTCCAGTCGGACTCGCTCGGCAACGCCCAGTTCGCGTTCGACAGCGCTGCGCCGCCGCTGCCGCAGCTCCAGGTGAAGGCGGGCGAGACGTGGTACTTCCAGTACGTCCACCGCGACTTCACGGGCGGTGCCCCGTCGTTCCGCTACTCGGACGGGCTCGCGGTGACCTTCTGCCCGTGATCGGGACGGGGCCCTGAGTCCCGGACGATCGCGCGCCCCCCGCGGCGCACCGGAATCGGTGCGTCTCGGGGGGCGCTCGCATGCTCCGGCTCACCGGCCAGGGATGATGTCGCTTTCGGATCGAGCGCGGGAGGGATGCGCACGGCGCAGCGCCGATCGGAATCGAAGCAAGTCGCCTCGCACGTCTGACCGACTCGATGGGCTGAACCGGAGAGGCCGCCAAGGGCACTCGTGCGCCGCGCAGCGTGGAGTTCGGTGTGCTGCGAGAGGTGCGGTGGTGGCCTCGACCGAGCCGCGTCGGTCCCGGCGAGGCCGCATCAGACTCCCGACCGTCGAGAGAGTCCGCTCATCTGGGCTCCGGGTCGAATCGAGGCGCCGGTTCGGCGCCCGTACGTCCTGCGGCCGCCTCGACCTCGCGGTTCGGTGCTGCTGCTGCCAGCGCGCTCTCCGGCAGGACAACCTCGACGCGCGTGTGCCGCCCCGGCGTCAGCTCGTGGGTCACCGTCCAGCCGAGCTCCTTCGATCGGATCCGGACGGCGTTCACGTGCTCTCCGAGTGCGTCGAGCCGCAGCGGCGCGAGCGGGCTCCAGCGGCGTCGCCCGAGTCCGTTCCCGATGCGCAGCGGCGCCGCGAAGGCCGCGCCGGACGACTCGAACGACACCTCCAGCGTGAGGTCCGGCCGGAGAGTGGCGCCGTCCGCGGCGACCAGCTCGATCGACGACGGAGCGATGCGGTACTGCCCGTCCGAGCGGTAGGGGAGCGCGCTCAGCGGCACGATCGTGCCCGAGCGTTGCGGGTCGCGTCGCGCGAAGAGGAACGCGCGTGGCCGGGCCACGCCTGCGGCGAGCTCGAAGCCTCCGTCCTTCTCCACGTCGAGCCACGGTGTCTCCGGCCCGAAGCGGACCGCGGCCGCGGCGGGGCCGTGCACGGGCAGTGCGAGCAGGAGGCCGGGCTCCAGGCCGGCGCACGTCACGCGCGCGGCGTGCTCCTCGGCCATGGCCCACGCGTCGCTCCACGGAACGCGCGTGCGGCGGCCACCGACGGCCTCGACGTGGGCGCGCGTCGGCGCCGCGCCTTCGCCGCTCAGGCCGCCGCCGGCGGTGGCGGCGTGCAGTCCCTCCGCGACCTCCCAGGGGCCGACCGCGTACGCGCCGGCGGGGATCCCCTCGAACGTTGCCATCGCGCCACTCACGCGCGCTTCCCAGCGCTCCCCGGAGAGGGAAATTGCCACGAGCGGCGGTGCGTCCTCGGGCACGTCCGCGACGACGATCGCTGCGGGCGCGCCGGAGGGACGGACGTCGACGACGGTTGCGTGCGCGAGGAGGCTCGCCGCGAGCTCAACGCGTCGCGCAGCGGTTCCGAACCGCGGCACGTCGAGTCGCCAGTCCGCTCCTGCGCTCCATGCCACCGGGTCCGTGAGGCCGTCGCTGCCCGAGGCGAGCTCGACGCGCGTACCGTCCGGGAGCGTGAGCGTGGCCGCCGCGGCGAGAGGCCGGCCGCCGTGGTCGAGGAAGCGCAGACGCCGCTCTCCCGCGCGACGTACGCGGAGGCGAGCACCGTCGAGCCCTCGCGCGCCGTCGACGTGCAGGACCTCGTACCCGGGCACGGCGACCGTTCGCCTGCGGCCGCCAGCGCTCGCCGGCGGCGCGCCGCCCGCGAAGCGAGCGGGGAGTCGGACGACGCCAGCGCGCGCGCGAAGCTGGGCGCTCGTCGTCGGGACCCAGCGGCCCGTCCGTGAGCTCTGGAACTGCCAGCCGATCCGTACCGGGGCGTCGATGGCCGACCCCGTGTCGTCGTCGACGATGGTGAGCGACGCGGTCGTCGCGCCGACGCGAGCGGTCAAGCGCGTCGCGCGTGTGGGCAGGTCGACGCGGATCGAGCGCTCGTCGACCCGCGCGTGGGCAGGGCGGTCGTCGACCAGGAGGTTCTCGAACGAGTGCGTTGCGTCGAGCAGCGAGATCTCGAGGGAGCCCGATCCAACCGGAAGCGCGAGCGTCCCCGCCGCGTCGGTCACCGCGCCGAAGACCGCGCTCTGCGCATCGCGGGTCCAGCGGACTTTCACGTGAGCGCCCGCCGCGGGCTCCTCCGTCGCGTGGTCGAGAACGATGAGTGCGCGCGGTTCCCCGTCCAGTCGGATCGGGACGGTGCGTCCGGGCGCGGCGTGCCGTGCGCCGAGGCGGCGCTCTGCGTCGAGAGCGAGGATCGTCCCCGCGCGGGGAAGGTGGACGGTCGCAGCGCCGGTCCCCTCCGTCTTGCCGAGCGGAAGCGATCGCGCGTCGGCCCTCGCGAACGTGTGCTCGCCCGTCGGACCCGCGAGCTCGAGCTGCACGCCGGCGAGGGGTACATCCGCGCCGTCGACCACGAGGACCTTGGTCCTGGGTCTCGGCCCCGCCGCCGAGGCAGGGTCGAGCTCGGTCTCGGCGGCCTTCGCCAAGGGCTGTGTCCCTGCGGCGCTCCTACGCGCGGACGGCCTTGCCGCCAGGCGAGCGAGAACGGGCTCCGCGCTCTCCATGCGAGCGACGGGAGCTTCCCACCGCGCCACCGCCGCGCCACCGGGCGCGTCGTCGGTCGACGCGAGCATCGTCCAGGCCGTCGCGCCGAGCGCTCCGGCGGCGACGAGGGCGGCGAGCGACTTCATGTGCGGGCAGGGGATTGCGGTTGGAGGAGCGGGGCCGCGGGGCGCAGTGGGGGGACGCGACGGCGCCTGGCGTCGAAGCGTCCCCCCGGGCGGGGATCCCCTCAGGGGGTCGGAACCTGCGGCGTGATGTGACGCGTCGTGCCGGCGAAGCGGCCGCTCTCGACGACGCTCACGAACTTCTCGCCGTCCCAGAAGATGACGCCGGTAGAGCCCCGCGCGTTCTCCCAGAACCAGCCGCCGTTCGGGTTGGGCGTGAAGTGAAGCTCTTCCTGATCGAGGACAGAGCCGTCGACGACCACCGTGCCGGTGAGATCGTCCACGCTGCTGTCGACCGGGTCGACGTAGAGTTCGCCGATGACGGGGCCGTCGGGAATCGAGATGTTGTAGTCGCCCACGAGGTGCGGGGCGGCACTCATGTCCTGGGTCGCGGAAGCGAGGAGAGCGGTGACTGCGGCGAAGATGGCGAGGAGAGCGAACTTGAGCTTGTGCATGATCGAGGGAGGAAAGGGGTGATGCGGCCGCCCTGCGCCCCGCGGTCGGAAGAGAGCCCGAATGCGAGTGGCGCGCGCCGGCCGGTCCGTGATGCTCCGGGCGTGCGGTCGAGCCACACCCCTCTCGATTTCTCGTTGGCAGAACCCGACTGGGCGGAACAGGCCCGCGGTCCAGCGGTGAAGCGCGGGTCTCGCGCTGCTAGGCTCCCCGGCGATGTTCCACGGCCAAAGGCTCTCCAGGTCGCTGCCCCCGCTGGCCGCGCTCGCCCTCTCGTCCTGCACGCTCCACTCGGTCGCGACCGACTTCAACGGAGTCGACGGCGTCCGCGGCGTCCCGGTCGAGTACCAGACGACGTCCACGTGGGCGCTCAACGGGCTGTTCGTGTTTCCGCTGATCGGGAACGCGAGCAAGGCGACCGTGATCGATGAGTTCACGAAGGAGGCCGCCGCACGCGGCGCCTCGCGCCAGCGGATCGTGCAGACCTCGTCCCTGACCTACTGGTTCATCTTCCCGCCGCTGTCGTTCTTCATCCACCCGGTGAACACGACGGTGGAGGGCGACGTCGAGTCCGACTGAGTCTCGCGACGACGGGGCGCCGGATCGTGCGCCCCGTCCCGGCCGTTACTTCGGCGTCAGCGTCACCGTGCCGAGCGGCGGCAGCGGCTCGGCGCCTTCCTTGGGAGGAACGTAGCGCGGGCGCCGCACGTCGACGCGGTCGCGCGCTGCGGGCCCGGCGAGCTCCAGGAGCGCCGCGCGCACCCGGGCCTGTCGCTCGCGCGCCAGCGCCAGCGCCGCATTGCGCGTGCGCATGTCGGCGCGCCGCTCGGCGCCGGGGCGCAGCCGCCCGAACAGCTCGTCGATCGACGATTCCAGGCGCGCGTAGTCGATGTCGAGGGCGCGGAGCTCCTCGGTGCACGCAGCGGCTTCCTCGGCCTCGCCGACCGACAGGAGGGCGCGTGTCCGCGCGGCCAGCTCGGCGCGTTCGCGGTTCAGCGCGGCCTTGCGCGCGCGCTTCTCGGCGGCGAGCGCCTCGAGCGTCTCGCGGGGCGGGTTGCCGATCCGGCGCGCGACGTCGATGTCGTCACTCCCGATCGTCGACTGGATCACCACGCGCAGGTCCGTGTTCCGGCGCAGCGCGTCGGCCAGAACGGCAAGCGGGTCCTCGGCGGGAGCCTCGCTCTCGGCGCCCGTGCCGGCGGCGCGCGCGGCGGCGGCCATCGTCGCGGCGCCGCCGGTGAACTCGAGCGTGACCGTCTCACCGGTCGGCGCGACCGCGCCGAGCCCGAGCGCGCCGGCGACGTCGCCCAGCGGGCCGAGCACGCGCAGCGGGGCGGCGCTCACGGCGTCGGTGATCAGGAGGCCGAGCGTCTGCGCGGCGAGCGCAGCGACGCTGCCCATGCTCACGCCCGTCTCCGGCACGTCGAGCCGAACCGGCAGGACCTGCGCGCCGTCCTCGTTGCGCAGGAGGAACAGCACGGTGTCGAGGGGCGCTGGCAGCGAGAGGTAGCGCGAGATCGGCCCGTCCGGCGGCTCGGACAATGACAGGTAGCTCGACTCGGTCTTCGTGTTGAGCGAGATCCCGCCGTCGTCGCGGAAGCGGATCTTCGCGCGGCTGTCGACGAGCCCGTCGCCGATCTCGACGCCGCTCGACGACACGAGACCGCGGAACGCGGGCAGCTCGAGCCCGAGGAGCGTCGACTGGACGCGCCCGCGCAGCTCCGGCCCGAGCGACATCCGCCCGGAGACCTCGAGGAGGTCCCACACCCGGCGCTCCTCCTCCTCGAAGGCATCATCCGCGAGTGTCGCCGCCTGCGCGACGGAGCCGAGCACGCCGGCGAGCAGGTAGTCCGACCCGCTGCGTTCGGGGAGCGTGACCTCGCCCGAGTCGACGAGCAGGCGGAACGAGAACGGCCGCTCCTCCGTGAACGTCCGCGTCGAGAAGCGCTGCACCTCGAGCGAGAGATCCTCGACGGGGAGAACGAACGCAGGCTCGGCCGTCTCGTCGCGGTAGATGAAGTCGACGCCGCTGACGAGGAGCCGGTCGATGCGCGTCTCCGCCGGGTCGTCGCCGGGCGCCCTCTCGGCGGGGGGGGCGGTGACGTCGGACGGCGCGGGCTCGTCCTCGGGCGCATCCTCGCCCTCGCCGGGGGCGTCGGCCTCGGGCGCCGCCGGGAGCAGAACGCCGGCGATCCGCGTCCCCGCGGCCTCCTGCGCGACGCGCGCGCGCACGCCGTTGAGCTCGACGGACGCCAGGTGCACCTCGCCCTCCGAGGGGACGAGCTTCTTGAGCTCGACGTCCAGCGACTCGAAGCCCGTCGGCTCGGCGCCAGGAGTCGCGCGGACGTGGAACGGCGCGACGCGCGCGGTGCCGGAGACGCCGCGGTCCAGGTCGAACGCCAGCGGGCCGGCCTTCGGGATCGACAGGAGCGCCTCGAGCGCGACGTCGATCGAGCCGTCCTGCCAGCCGGAGAGATCGATCGCCTCGGCGAAGGCGGGGTCGACGTCGGGGAGCGTCCGGCCGTCGATCCCGGCGACGCGCAGCGCCACGGTGGCGCGTGCCTCCGGCGAGAACGGCTCGAGTTCGATGTCGCCGCGGATCTCGCGGGCGAGCGGCAGGACGGCCCCCTCGAGCGTCAGCGCGACCGGGCCGAGCGTCTCCATGTCCGGCTGGGCAATCGTCTGGGCGTCCGGCGCAAGGAGGCGGAGCGACAGATCGAGCGGGCGCGCGCCAGGCCTCGTCTCGTCGACGTAGCGCACGCGCTCCACCCCGAGGTCGAGCCCGGCGACGCGGATGGTGGGGGGCTCTTCGCCGAGGGCGCGCGGGGCGCCCGGTGGCGCGGGTGCGATCGGAGTCGTCTCGGCCGGCTCGGTCCCGTCGGTCTCGTCGCCCGATATCGGGTCGACCGAATCCTCTGCGGGCGGGTCTCCGGCGACGTTCTCCTCCGTCGCTGCGACGAACGCAAGCCCGCAGGTCTCCAGACGTGCGCCGTCCTCGGCCGGGACTTTACGGACCGTCAGCTCCACGCCCTCCGCGCGAAGCGAAGCCACGTCGAACATGCCGCCGTCCCCGTCGAGACGCGGCGCTTCGAGGACGAGCCCGTCGAGTGCGAGGTCCGCCTCGGCGCCAGGACTCTCGAGCAGCGACAGGTCGCCGACCCGAGCGGTGAGCGCGGTCCCGCCGCCCTCGGCCGGTCCGGTGCTCACGTCGGCGCGAAGGCGGAGGGAGCCGTCCCGGAACGTCGTCTCGATCCCCGGCGGGAGGTATGCGCGGGCCGGGCCGACGTCGATCCCGGTCGCTTCGAGCGCGGCGGCGAGCTCGAGCGTGCCGGCGCCCTGGCGCAGGTCGGGCTGTAGGGTCAGCGCGCCGAGCACGCCCGGCACGCCGAGCTCGACGTTTCCGTCGAGACGGGTCACGTCGTCGGTGGACTCCCAGGCGAGCGCGCCGCGCACTTGGAGCTCGAGGTCGACGGGCTCTTGGAGCGCGCGGTCGGACCAGGAGATCGCGACACCGTCGAGCGCGAGGGACGCGAGTGGAGCGGCCGGAGGGGCGGTCGGATCGCCGCCCGGGTCGTCCGGCGCGGACTCTTCGACCGGCGCGCCGCGGGGCGACGCGGAGGCCGCTTTGGCGGGGGCGGCGTCCGCAGCTGCGGGAGCCGGCTCGGGCGCACCGAAGCGCAGCCCCGCCGCGCGCACCGCGCCGTCGGCGTCGCGCACGACAGCGGCACGCAGGCCCGCGAGCGTGACGCGGCCGGGCTGCGGGCGCTCGGCGCCGACGAGGTACTCCTCGACGTCGAGCCGGTCGAGCTCAATGAGCGGTGCGCCCTCGTCGTCCTGGAGAGCGAGGCGCGTGAGCTGCGCGTCGACGCGCGTCGCGCCCGGCTCCTCGTCCCGGTCGCGCGCAGCCTCAGCGGCCGCCGTGGCGCGCAGCTGCACGCCGAACGAGCCCGCGCGCATGGTGGGTTCGACGCCGGCGAGGAGCGGCGCGATCGCCTCCAGGTCGATGCCGTCGGCGGAGAGTTCGAGCTCTGCCTCCACGTCGAGCGCGCCCGCGCCGGCCCGCACGAATCCCGCGACGCCGACTCGATCCGCCACCCCGACGGGGTCGAGTGTGCCGGTGATCCGCGTTGTGCCGCCAGCGCCGCCGAACGCGACGTCGTTCAGTCGCAGAGTGCCGCCCTCGAGTCCCACCGGGACACCGCTCTCAGCGCCGTCGACGCCTGCGCCCGGACCGCCGATCGACGCGACGCCGAAGCCGCGGAACCCGCCGCCCTCGAAGAGGGTCGCGGGCGCGACGATCCCGTCGAGCGCGACCTCGGCGATGCGCAAGCCGTCGGCGCTCTGCACGAGATCGTCGACGGCGAGGCGCTCGACCGCGAGGAGCGTCGTCCCGCCGTCCGCCAGTCGAACCGGTCCGACCTCGAGGTCCACCGGCCCGTCCGTGCCACCGGCCCGCGCAACGCGGGCGTCGACGGCGAGTGCGCCGGCCTCGAAGGTCGGCGTGACGCCGGCGGCCTCGAGGTACGGACGGACGGACGCGAGCGTCAGCTCGTCGCTGCGCAGCCGCAGGTCCGCTTCGAGCGGGTCCGCGGGGCCGACGGGCAGGCGCGCGGTGAGGTCGGCGCGCAGCGAGGCGGCGCCCTCCGCCGCGACGGTGACGCCCGCGCGGAGCGGCTCGTCCGTGGCGGCGCCGAGCACGACGTCGCTCGCGTCGAGCCCGACCGTCACGGCGTGCTCGATCGGCGCGCCGCCGGGCGCAGCCGCGTCCTCGAAGGTGAGCGCGAACGGAGCGACCTCGACGGCGGCGATGCGCAGTGCGCGGCCCGGCGAGGGGGCGTCGGACTCCGGCTCGGCCGTTTCGGTTTCGGAGCCCTGCTCGGGCTCGGCGTCCGCGACGGCGTCCTCGAGCGTGTTCTCGTCCTGGTCCTCAGGGGGCTGCACGTCCGCCGGGGCGCCGGGCGCACCGACAAAGTCGAGACCGAGCACGCGCAGGACGCCGTCTTCGAGGCGAGCGGCCCTCGCCGCGCCGCCGACGAGCGCGACGCGCGACAGCTCGATCGCCTCCGGCGCGAACCGCTCGACGTCGACCTCGATCGCCGCGATCTCCGCGGCCCGCGCCCCGTCCGCGGCGGTCCACAGGTCGGACACGCGGACGGTGCCGGTCGCTGCGATGGGTGTGTCGTCTTCGCCGTCGCCGGTGGCGCTCGCGTCGCGCGCGGCCGTCAGCGCGATCGCGGCTCCAAGGTGCGCGTCGAGCTTCTCGGCGGCCGGGCGGACGCCGACGGCCTCGAGGTAGGGTGCGAGGCGCCGGACGGACAGCCCCCCGAGATCGACCTCGGCGTCGACGGTCAGCTCGGGGCCCTCGCCGATTCCCGCGGCCTCGATGCGGAGTCCATCGAGCACACCCTTCGCGTCGGCGGTGACGAGCACTTCGGCGGGCCGCGGCCCCGGGCCGACGCCGCGCACGGTCGCGTCGAGGCGCAGCGTCGTTGTGATCCCCTCGAGGCGGTCGTCGAGGTGGACGCGCAGCGAGAGCGCGACCGTTCCGATCTCGCCGGGCGGCGTGAAGTCGACGGGGGCGGGCGGTTCAGACTCGGCCTCCGTCGCGGGTTCGCCCACCGCGGGTGCCGCCGCCAGGTCGTCCTCGGGCCCGGTTTCAGGGATCAGGTCCTCGTAGCTCCAGCGCCCGGACTCGTCGCGCTCGATCCACGCCTCGACGCCCATCGCCTCGACGCGGTGCACGCGCAGGTTGCCGGTGAGGAGCGCGGAGACGTCGACGTCGAAGCCGATCGCGTCGGCGCGCGCGAGCGGCGGTGCGGCGGCGAGCGCGTCGTCGTCGAGCGGCGCGCCGGCTCCGTCGTTCTTCAGGACCGCGCGGAGGCCGGTCAGTTGGCCCGACAGCCCGAACAGCGAGAGGTCGAGGTCCTGCCACGACGCGTGCACGCCGTAGGAATCGAGCGCCGCGTTCGCGGCGCGCGGCAGCCAGAGGCCGAGCGTCAGGCGGGCGACGACCAGGAGCACAAGGGCCGCGATGCCGACGCGCTTCGTCCAGCGCCACAGCCCGCGGAGGATCCGGCGCCCGCGGCCGGGCGTCCGCCGGCCGGCCACGTCGGGACGTTCGGCGGAACCGTGAACGTTGGCAGCGGTCTCGGTCGACGCCGATGCGTGCGTCGCGTCGCTCACCGTCCGTCCTCCTGCGCAGCTTCGAGTGCGGAGCGGCGCGCGTCCCGCGCGTCGAGCGGGTCGTATCCTGGCACGGCGGCGCCGCGCGCGGTGAGCCAGTCGTGCGCCCGGACCCGCGCCTGCGCCCCGCTCTCCTCGAGCGCGAGGCGCTGTTCGGCGAAGAGCCGCGCGTGGAACGCGTCGACGGAGCCGCCCGACGCGCGCAGGCCGTCGATCAGAACGTCGGGGTAGCGCGCCAGCGCCCCCGCGTGGCGCAGGAGCACGCCGGTGAGCTCGGGCGCGAGCTCGTCCTCGAGCGCGCGCTCGGCGAGCATGCGCCACGCGCTCGACTCGAGGCGCCACCGGAGCGAGTTGGGCTCTTCGTTCGCGGTCGAGTTGTCGACGTCGGACGCTCCGGGCCCTTCACCGCCCTGTGCGTCCGTCGGGAACGCGCGCGACGCGAGGTCCGCGAGGTCCTCCGGCCGCGCGACCAGCGCGAGGTCGGACGCGAGCTCCGCGTCGACCTCGAGGCCGAGCGCGAGGAGCGCGGCGCGGCCGCCGCGCGCCTGAAAGGACCGCAGCGCCTCCGCTCGGACGAGCTCGCCGGCGGCGGCCTCGGTGTAGGGCTCGCCCGCTGCGCGCGACGCCTCGGCGGCCGCTGCGCGCGCGTCCGAGGCCTCGAGCAGCGCGCCCGTCGTCTCCGGGATGCGCCGGCCGCGCACGACGAACGCGAGCGCCGCTGTGCCCCCGGGCCCGAACGGCGGGTCGAGCTGCAGGACCAGGTCCACGCGGCCGTCGTCGGCGAGCGGGAACGACGCTCGGACGGCCTCGGTGCGCAGCTCCTCGTCGTAGGGCGCGGGCGGCGTCGAGGGGAGCCGCGCGGGGTCCTCGACGAGGTCCTCGAGCAGCGCAGCCTCGTGGCCCGGGTCGAGGTCGGTGACGCGCAGGGTCACCCCGAGGCGGCCCGCGAGGGGCGTGAGCTCGAGCGTGACGGCGCGCGGGAACGGGCCGCGGTCGGGGAACTCGTCCAGCCAGTCGCGCGGGTCCTCGACCCGCTCCTCCGCCTCGAGGCGGAGCTCCCAGGTCGTGGGCTCCCGGAGGGGGACTGCACGCGCCGCGTCGAGGAGGGTCACGGCTTCGAGTTGCGAGAGCGAGGCGCGGACATCGGCGGCTCCCGTCCCGGTGGCGGCCAGGCAGCTCACCGTGAGCTCGGGCGTATCGAGGGCGACCTCGCCGCCGGCGAGGTCCAGCACGAGGTCGGCGGTCGATGCGAACGGAACGAGGGCCGGATCCGAAACGGCGCGCTCGAGCCACAATGCGCGGACCTCGAGGTCGAGGCCGGCGTCGCGCGCGCGGGCTCCCTCCGGGGCGCTCGCGGCCCCGAGGCCGCTCGCCGGTCGGATTCGATCCGTGCGCGCGAGATCGGGCGCCTTCAGCGGTCGCGGCGTGGGCGGAGGCGAGGCGCACGCGGTCAGCGCCGCCGCGAGGGCGAGCGCGGCGTGCCGCCGTCGCGGGCCCATCGGGGAAGCGGGTCGGGCGAACGGGCGAGCGTGGGGCGAGGTCGTCATCGGGTGGGCTCGGGGCGCACGAAGATAGTGGACGAGAGCGCCGGTCCGGAGCCTCCGCGGCCCTTATCGTGCTCGCTCCGAAAGCTCGTCCGACCGCCCCCGAACGAACCATGACGCCGAGTTCAGACACCGCCTCTTCCCCGATCCCCATCGCCGTCGCCCACGGGGACGGCATCGGCCCCGCGATCATGGACGCGACCCTCCGCGTCCTCGACGCGGCCGGCGCGCCCATCGCGCCCGAGCGCATCGAGATCGGCGAGAAGGTCTACCTGTCCGGGGTGACGAGCGGCATCGAGCCGGGCGCCTGGGACGTCCTCCGGCGGACCCGCGTGTTCCTCAAGGCGCCGATCACGACGCCCCAGGGCGGCGGCTACAAGAGCCTCAACGTCACGACCCGCAAGACCCTCGGGCTCTTCGCGAACGTGCGGCCCTGCAGCTCGTACCACCCGTTCATCCAGTCGCGTCACCCGGGCATGGACGTGACGATCATCCGCGAGAACGAGGAGGACACCTACGCCGGCATCGAGCACCAGCAGACGCCGGAGGTGACCCAATGCCTCAAGCTCATCACGCGGCCGGGCTCCGAGCGGATCGTCCGCTACGCGTTCGACTACGCCAAGCGCATGGGGCGCCGGCGCGTCACCTGCATGGTGAAGGACAACATCATGAAGCTCACCGACGGGCTCTTCCGTCAGTGCTTCGAGGAGGAGGCCGCGCGCCACCCCGAGATCGAGTCCGACGTCATGATCATCGACATCGGGACCGCGCGGATCGCGGACACGCCGTCGACCTTCGACGTCGTCGTGCTGCCGAACCTCTACGGCGACATCGTCAGCGACGTCGTCGCGCAGCTCACGGGTTCGGTGGGCATCGCGGGCTCGGCCAACATCGGGGCCGACTTCGCTATGTTCGAGGCGATCCACGGCTCGGCGCCGGACATCGCGGGCAAGGGGATCGCGAACCCGTCCGCCCTCCTCCAGGGCGCGGTGCAGATGCTGGTCCACCTCGGGCTCGCGAACCACGCGAACCTGATCCAGAACGCGTGGCTGAAGACGCTCGAGGACGGCGTCCTCACCGGGGACCTCGTGGACGCGAAGGGCTCGCGCGGCACCGCCGGCACCGAGGAGTTCGCGAACGCCGTCATCGAGCGCCTCGGCGACGAGCCGGGCAAGCTGCCCAAGGCGGCGTTCCGCGTGACGGACCCCGCGGACATGTCGTCGAGCGGCCCGGCGCCGCGCCCGAAGAAGGAGCTCGCGGGCCTCGACGTCTTCCTCGACTGGGACGAGCCCGGCCGCGATCCGAACGCGCTGGGGCAGCGCCTCACCGCGCTCCAGGGCGAGGCCCTCGAGCTGCGCCTCATCACGAACCGCGGCGTGAAGGTCTACCCGGACGGCTTCCCCGAGACGTTCTGCACGGACCACTGGCGCTGCCGCTTCCTGGCGACGGCCGACGGCGGAGCGCTGCCGCACGGCGAGGCGATCGCTCTCCTCGCGCGCCTCGAGGAGGCGGGCTTCGACTTCATCAAGACGGAGCACCTCTACCGCTTCGACGGAGTGCGCGGCTGGTCGCTCGGTCAGGGCGAGTAGTGCGCTAGCAGTTGTGTTGGGCGACTTGGCAGTGACAGAATGTCATACTGGAGGCCCGGCTCTGTGCCGTTGCAAGGGGGGGCACATTGCGCTCGTGTCGGCTGGGACGTAGCACTACGTCCTCGGCGCTCGCCTCGCACACCTGCGATGGCCGGGCGCGCTCGCATTCACTTCCAGTCCCTTCTCGTTGAGATGTACGTCGATAGACGAATCGCTCGCAAGCGCACCAATCCTCATTCGCCACGCCTCCGACGCACCAAGACCCTCGCTGTCGTTGCTCTTGCAGCGTCGACCGTCTCCAGCACAGTTGCCACCGCGCAGACAGCTCGCACGACCCGCGGCTTCTTGCATGTGACGTCCGGCTGGCACGACGGCGTCGGAGCTAGCAACGTCCAAATCAGGCGCTTCAGGGTTTCGTGTGGTGTGAAGCCCGCGGGTAGAGGTCGAGCCCGCCGAGATGGAACAGGATCGCGTCACGGAAGCGAGCTCGGTTGCGGTACCCGTTCGCTCGCTTCTTGAGCGCCTGGACGCGGCTG
>JBCBNC010000055.1:0-28173 GCA_039821985.1 Planctomycetota bacterium | reverse complement strand
GAAGCAGCCAGGGACGTCCATTGAATGGACGTCCCTGGCTGCTTCGAGCGCTGCTGGTGATCCTGGCACCGTACCTGCAATCCTCGCTACTCGAAGAGCGAGCTGACCGACTCCGACGTGTGGATGTTGCGGATCGAGTTCGCCACCAGCGGCGCGATCGAGCACACCTTCAGCTTCTTCGGGGACACCGCCTGCGGCGGGATCGAGTCCGTCACGAGGATCGCGTCGACCGGGGCCGCGTCGAGGCGCTCGACGGCCGGCCCGCAGAAGACGGCGTGGGACACCGCGATGATGACCGAGCGCGCGCCCTTGGACTTGAGCGTTGCGGCGGCCTGCGTGATCGAGCCGCCCGTCGAGATCATGTCGTCGACGAGGATGCAGTTGCGGCCCTCGACCTCACCGATGACGTTCTCGACGGTCGTCTGCGTGCCCGAGATGCGGCGCTTGTCGACGATCGCCAGGTCGGCCTCGAGGCGCTTCGCGTAGGCGCGCGCCATCTTCGTCCCGCCGACGTCGGGCGTCACGACCACGGGGTCTTCGATCCCCATCTTCTCGACCTCGTCGAGCAGCACGGGCCGCGCGTAGAGGTGGTCGACCGGGATGTCGAAGAAGCCCTGGATCTGCGCTGCGTGCATGTCGAGCGTCACCACCCGGTCCGCACCCGTCGACGCGAGGGTGTTGGCGACGACCTTGGCGCTGATGGGCACCCGGCCCTCGTCCTTGCGGTCCTTGCGCGCATAGCCGTAGTAGGGCATCACGGCGGTGATGCGGCCCGCGCTCGCACGACGCAGCGTGTCGAGCAGCAGCAGCATCTCGATCCACGCGTCGTTGACGGGCGGACACGTCGGCTGGATCACGAACACGTCGCGGCCGCGGATGTCCTCGTCGACCTTGATGTCGACCTCTCCGTCGGTGAAGCGCCCGACCCGCGCCTGCGCCAGCGGCTGGTCGAGGTGCTCGGAGATGGACTTCGCGAGCTCGGGATGCGCCGTGCCCGCGATCAGGGTGATTTCGCCGTAGGTCTTCACGTCGGAGTGGGAACTGGGGGGATCGACGCTGGAGCGGAAGGGAGACCGAGGGTCGCTTCGAGGGACTACTTCTTGGGCCCGCGCCGCTTCGCGGGGAGCCCGATCCAGACCTCGCCCTCGCCCACGCCTGCGTCGCGGGTGAGGATCGCGCCCGCGCCGAGGGTCGCGCCGTCCGGAATCGTATTGGGTGCGACGATGACCGAGCCGCTGCCGACGAACGCGCCGTCGCCGACCTCGGTCGGGTGTTTGTCCTTGCCGTCGTAGTTGGCGAAGATCGTGCCGGCGCCGATGTTGGTGCCCTCGCCGATCGTCGCGTCGCCGAGGTAGGCGAGGTGGTTGGCCTTCGACCCCTTGCCGAGGGTCGACTTCTTCATCTCGGTGAAGTTGCCCATCTTCGATCCGTCCCCCATCACCGCGCCGACGCGCAGGTGCGTGAACGGGCCGATCGAGCAGTCCTCGCCGATCCGGACGCCGCCTCGGATCACGGTGCACGGGAGCACCTCGGTGCCCGCGCCGATCTCCACGCCGTGGTCGATGTAGGTCGTCGCGGGATCCATGATCCGCACGCCGTTCGCCATGTGCTCCTCGAGGATCCCGAGCTGCACCTGCCAGCGGACGTCCGCGAGCTGCGCGAGGTCGTTGACGCCCTGGGCCTCGCCCGCGTCGTCGAGGACGATCGGGACGACGCGGCGGCGGTCGCTAGCGGCCATCCCGACGAGGTCGGTGATGTAGTACTCGCCCTGCGCGTTGTCGTTGGAGAGGCGCCCGAGGTCGCGGTCCAGGTGCGCGCGGGCGAAGCAGTACACGCCGAGGTTGATCTCGTTCACGAGCTGCTCGGGCGGCGTCGCGTCCTTCTGCTCGACGATGCGCTCGAACGCGTCGCCGTCCTCGTGCCGCAGCACGCGCCCGTAGCCGTGCGGCTCGTCCACGACCGCGGTCAGGAGCGACACCGAGTCGAACGCGTCGGTCTCCGACGCGCCCGCCTGCGCCTCGACGAGGCGGCGGAGGCTCTCCGTACGGAGCAGCGGCATGTCGCCGTACGTCACGACGACGCGCTCGGCCGCGCCGATCGCCGGCGCCGCCACCTGCAGCGCGTGGCCGGTGCCGAGCTGGGGCTCCTGCAGGACGAACTCGAGCTCCGCGTCCGGGAACTCGGCCCGCGCAGCCTCCTCGACGTCCGCGGCGCGGTGCCCCACCACGACCACGACGCGCTCGGGCTCGAGCCCCAGGCACGCGTCGATCACCCACCCGAGCATCGGCCGCCCGCACAGCTCGTGCAGCACCTTGGGGCGCTCGCTCCGCATGCGCGTGCCCTTGCCCGCGGCGAGGATGACGACGGTCGTTCCGCTCTTCGACATGGGCGTGCCCGGGCCCTCGCACGGGGCCCGGCAAGGGGGCGTTCGGGTCGCCGCGGAGCGCGACGGGACTCGGGATGGACGGGGACGGTCGTCGCGCGCGAACGGTACCCGCCGTGTTGAGAAAGCGTCAAGCGAGCGCGGGGTTATCGGCGCCGCCCGCGGCCGAGCTGTTAACGTCCCGCGCATGCCGAGCCTCCTCGACGGCAAACGTCGGTTCTCCCTGCTCATGGGCTGGCTCGCCGACCGGCGGGTCCCGACGCCGCTGCGTGCGCCCCTGTACCGGACCTACGCACGCCTGACCGGCGCGGACCTGTCCGAGATGCGGGACCGCGAGCGCGACCACGCGAGCCTCGGCGCGTTCTTCGTCCGCCGCCTCAAGGACGGTCTGCGGCCGATCGAGGCCGACCCGGCGCTCGTGCCGTCCCCCGTGGACGCGCTCGTCCAGGCGTGCTCGACCGTCGAGGCGAACGAGGTCGTCGAAGCCAAGGGCCGGACCTACCCGATCCGCGACCTGCTCGCCGGCGTCGGCGCCGACGTCGAGCTCGAGGGCGGCCACCAGTACACGCTCTACCTCGGCCCGAAGGACTACCACCGGATCCACTGCCCGCTCGACGCGGAGCTCGTCGAGGCGGTCCACGTCGACGGGGAGCGCCACAGCGTCCAGCCACGCGTGCTCGCGAAGCGTCGCGTGCTGCCGGTCAACGAGCGCGTCGTGCTGCGGCTCGAATCCGAGCGCGGCCCGTTCTTCATGGTCCTCGTGGGCGCCGTCGTCGTCGGACGCATTCGCGTCCTCGGCCTCGATCCGCTGCACCGGGGACGGGTCGAACCCGCCCGGCGCTTCGGGCGCGGGGAGGAGCTCGGGCGCTTCGAGATGGGCTCGACGGTCGTCCTCGTGACCCCGCCCGGGTTCCTCGAGCCGCTGCTCGAGACGGGCGCCCAGCCGCGCCTCGGGGAGGCCCTCGCCCGCCTCGCCGGGAGCGGGGCGTGAGCGACGCCGCGCCGGTCGCAGCGCCGCCGCTGGACGACCTGGTCCGGCTGTGCGCCGCGGTGTGCCTCCACGACCGAGAGCGTCTCGCGGAGCTCGCGGCGGGCCTCGCCCCGCACGCCCGCGCTCTGCGGCTGCGGGAGACCCTCCTGCAGTGCCATCTCTTCTGCGGGTTCCCCCGCACGATCGCCGCCCTGGACGCGCTCTCCGCCCACGGCCTGCACATCGCGGGTGAGGAGGATCCCGATCCCGCCGACCCGGGCGCCCACGGCGCCCCCCTCTTCGACGCCATCTACGGCGCTGGGGCGGACGGGGTTCGAGAGCACCTCGCGGGGCTCGATCCGACGTTCGCCCGCTGGGTGGCCGAGCACGCCTACGGCCGCGTCCTGTCGCGGACGGGGCTGTCCGGGGCCGAGCGCGAGCTGCTGGCGGTCGCCGCCCTCGCGGCGACCGGCCACGAGCGCCAGCTCGCGAGCCACGCCCGGGGCGCGGTCCGGCTGGGGGCCGCCCCGGGGGACGTCGCGGGCGTGCTCGACGCGATCGCTGGCTCGATCGACCCCGAGCGACTGGTGCGCGCTCGGAGCGTCGTCGAGCGGTTCGCACGGCCCGATCCGCGTCGCTGAGAGCGCATTCGGGCCCCGCTGAGGCCCCGCTGAGGCCCCGCGGAACGCCCCCTGAGGGCCGATTCGAGCGCAACTGACGCGCCGGAGTTGTGAAGGGTCTCTCGGACGCTGCCGATGAGAGGGGTGCCGGGGGCTCTGTCTCCCGGGCTCCATCCGGCACCATCGGGCCCGTCGCCCCTGGGGAATTCCCAGGAGCGCCCGTCCCCTCGACACGACCACGAGGCCGCCTCGCTCGGCCCCACGAAGGCATGCATCTCACCGATCGACGCGGCATCTCGGCCGCCGCCCTCCCCCTGACCCTGCTGCTCGGGCTCCCCCTCGTCGGCTGCACCGACGACGACGGCGGCTCCAGTGGCCCGCGTGTCACTGCGCCCGCGGCCGGTTCGGTGGTGTCGGGGACCGTGACCATCGCGTGGACCGACATCGACGGCTCGAACGTCCAGGTGCTGCTCTCGAGCGACAGCGGTGCGACGTTCAGCACCGAACTCGCCGCGTCCACTCCGAACGACGGCGGCTTCCCGTTCGACACGACGACGCAGACGGACGGCAGCGGCTACCGCGCCCGCATCGTGAGCGACAACAGCGCGTCGGGCGGCGACTTCACGATCGACAACACCGCGCCGGTCACGACGCTCCAGTTCCCGAACGGGGGCGACTTCGCCGGACAGAGCAGCGAGATCCGCTGGACGACGACGGACGCGAACCTCGGCACGGTCGAGATCCTTGCCTCCTCGGACGGCGGCGCGAACTTCGACATCCCGATCGCGAACGGCGCGCCCGACACGGGCACGTTCGCGTGGGACGCGACGAGCCTGACGGAGGGCACCACCTACCGCATCCAGATCACGTCGACCGACGCCGCGGGCAACGCAGCCACGCCGGCGGCCTCGAGCGGTGACTTCACGCTGGACCTCGTCGCTCCGACCGTCACGCTGACCGCGCCGAACGGCGGGGAGAACCTCACCGGGATCTCCGCCGCGACGTGGACCACGACGGACGCCAACCCGGGCACCGTGACGATCACCGCGTCGTCGGACAGCGGCGCGACGTTCCCCACTTCAGTCGCCGAGGCCGTTTCCGACACGGGGACGTTCGCCTGGCGCACGGGTCTCCTGCCGGACACGATGACCGCCCGGCTGCGGATCGTCGCCACGGACCTCGCGGGCAACGTGTCCGCCGCCGACGACTCGGACGCGGACTTCTCGGTCGAGAACATGCGTCTCATCGAGGTCGGCCAGCTCAGCGACGTCAACGGCAATGCGCTCGTCGACGCGGGCGACACGCTCCTCCTGCGCTTCGACAAGTTCGTCGCGCTGAACGGCGCGATGGGCTCCGACCTCACGCTGTCGGTCGCCGGCGATTCGCTCGGCACCGGCGCGACGCTCGCGATCGGGATCGACCCGGACAGCGTCCTCGTCACGCTCGGCACGAGCCCGACGCTGCGCCACCGCGGAGTCTTCTCCGAACAGGCTCTGGCCGCCGGCGCGCCGTCCGGCATCGACGTCTCCTCGTCGATGACGCCCAACGCGATCGAGAGCACGACCGGAGTGGACGCCTCGCCGTCGACACCGGTGGACCTGCGCCCGCGCGCGGTCGATCAGGCCCCCACCGCCGTCGTGGCGGTCACCGGGCGCCGCGGCGCTCTGGCCGACCTGGACAGCGATGGGGACCTCGACCTCGTGGTGGCCGTCACCGGCGGCAGCGCGAGTCAGGTCTGGCAGAACGACGGCGGCGGCGGTTTCACCGCGCTCGCCGGATTCGACGCCGACGACACCCGAGACGTCGCGCTGGCGGACGTCGACGGTGACGGGCTGATCGACGCGATCACGGCCACCGTCGGACCGAACCGTGTCTGGACCGGCAACGGAATGGGCGGCTTCGCGGACTCGGGGCAAAGCCTCGGTTCGGCGGGCACGCAGGCGGTCGCCCTCGGCGACCTCGACGGCGACGGCGATCTCGACGCGTTCTTCGGGAACGGCGGCGTCGCCGCGATGGCCGACACCGTGTGGCTCAACGACGGCACCGGCGCCTTCGCGAACACCGGTCAGTCGCTGGGCGGCTCGAACAGCAGCTCGGTCGCGCTCGGCGACCTCGACGGCGACGGCGACCTCGACGCCTTCGTGGCGCACCTCGGCGACTCCAACTCGCAGGTCTACCTGAACAACGGCGCGGGCGTGTTCGCCGCGGGCGACACGACGCTCGTGACGGCGGCCCAGGACGTCCAGATGGGCGACCTCGACGCGGACGGCGACCTCGACCTCTGGGTCTCCGCCAACGGACAGAACCAGGTGTTCTTCAACTTCGGCGACGGCACGTTCAGCTCGCCCCCGATCTTCTACGGCAACAACGACAACCGCGGTGCGGCGCTCCTCGACTACGACGGCGACGGAGACCTCGACGCGATCTCCGGCAAGAACCTCGACAGCACCCGCTACTGGCTCAATGACGGCAGCGGCGTCTTCGCCGTCGACACCGTCGACGCCGAGGTCGATCTCGCGGTCGACATCGCCGCGGGCCGGATCGACGGCGACTCCGACGTCGACTTCGTCGTGATCGTGGACATGGGCGCGCACCGGGCGTACCGCAGCTCCGCCTCCGGCGGCCAGCCGAACGCGGCGTTCACCTCCACGACGCTCGACGGTGCCGCGGCCCTGACCGCGGCCGCCGCCACGGGCGACGTCGACCGAGACGGCGACGTCGACGTCGTCACCGTGGTCGAGTCCGTCGGCAACCAGGTCCTGACGTCGAACCGCGACGGCACGTTCACGTTGCTCGGCACGTTCGGCAGCACGGCGTCGGCGGGCGGCACGCTCTTCGACGCGGATGGCGACGGCGACCTCGACTATCTCGAGCGCATCGGCGATGCGACGACGGGCGTGGACATCCTCTACCTCGGCGACGGAGCCGGTGGTTTCACGGCGGCGGCCTCGGCTCTGAACGTTGGCGCCTGGCCGATCGGCGACGTCGACGGCGACGGCGACGCAGACCTCGCGGTGTCCGACGGCCTGGCCCTCGAGATCTTCGACGGCGACGGCGACGGTGGGTTCACGGCGAGCGGCTCGACGTTCGCCGGCGTGCCCGACGATGCCGGGGTCCTGCCCTTCGACTTCGACGGCGACGGCGACGTCGACCTCGTGATGAACAGCGGCTCCGACCTGGCCGTGCTCGAGAACGATGGCTCGGGTGGATTCACCCTGGCCACCACCTCGATCGGTGACGCCGGTGCATCGCTGGCGATCGGCGACCGCGAGGGGGACGGAGACCCCGACGTCCTCTCGGGGCGCCCGTCCCCGCTCTCCCCCGCGTGGCTCGTGAACGACGGCTCGCCCATGACCTGGGCCACCGCCCCCGCCACGGTGCGCACCGACACGTTCTCCCAGCTCGCGCTGCTCGACGTGAACGAGGACGGCGACCTCGACATCCTCGGCTACGACCCCGACGACGCCGAGATCATCTATCTGCCGACGGGCGGCGCGGACGTCGTGTTCAGCGGGCAGCCGTACGCCGGGTTCGGCGTGCTGGACGCGGACCTCGACGGCGACGTCGACGTCTACATCGCGAACGGCAGCGGCGGCATGCCGACGCCGGCGCAGGACGAGCTCCTGACGCTCGACTGAGCGCCCCGCGAATGCAGATACGGTGCCAGGATCACCGCCTGCAGTAGAAGCAGCCGGGGGCGTCCATTCGTTGGACGCCCCCGGCTGCTTCTACTGCAGGCGGTGATCCTGGCACCGTATCTGCATTCGAGGGGCGCTCACCGCGGGCCCGCCCGGTGCGCCTCGAGTTCCGCGGCGAGCAGCGCGATCGGCTCCCTGGAGCGCACGCGCAGCACGGGGTCGCGCAGCGACGGCGGGCGCCGGAGCGGGGCGAAGCCGACCGACCTTCCGTCGACGACCAGGCGCACCCGCGAGCCGCGGCGCACCTCGAGGTCCACGAGCAAAGTCTCACCGGGCACGACGCGCGGGGCGCTCCGCACCTCGAACGCGTCCGTCGACTCGTAGTAGCCGCCCTCGATCAGCTCGAAGAGCTCGACGAGGTCGCCCACCGCGCCTCCGCCGAGCCACACGTGTCCCTCGGCGAGGAGCACGTGGTAGCCCGCGAGCGACACGCAGACGACGTGGCCGCCGGCTCCCTCCTCCCCCGGCTCCAGCCAGAGCCGGGCCCGGACGCCGCGCGGCAGCTCGAGACCCTCTTCGAGCAGCAGGTACGGGCAGCGCGCCACGTCGAACACGTCCGCGGCGCGGCCGAGAGGGTCGTCGAGCGTGATCCCGCCGTACGCGAGCCGCCAACTGCCGAGTCGCCACGCGCCCGCGCGCGCCGCGCCCGACGGAGCCGGACGAAGGAGCTCGAACCCGCGCCCGTCGTCGCCACCCGGCGGCACGAAGCCCTCACGGAAGTTCCACGCGAGGCGGACGTCGCGTCCACTCGTCACCTGGTTCGGCGTGCCGTAGAGCTCCCCGATGCGCTGCAGCGGGTCACCGGAATCAGCGGGCCGGCGCAGCGGTGGACCGCGACGTGCGCCGGTGCCCACGGAAGCGTCCCCGTTCGAGCCGGGCTCCGATGAGATCGGACCGCGGGGCGCCTTGCCCGGCGCCTCCCCCTGCACGCGGCGACGGATGCGCTCCTCGAGCATGGACCGCTCCGGCAGCGTCCCGCCGAGGGGCAGCATGCGCAGCGCCTCGTCGCCGCTGCCCTCGGCCGCGAGGAGCGCCGCGACGCCGAGGCGGAGCCACGGCTCGACCTCGTCCCCGGGTCCGGCAGAGCGCGCGTCCGTCCAGGCATCGCCCTCGAGCACCGGCCGCACGTCGGCCGTCGCGAGCACGCGTTCGCGCGGGTCGGGCGTCTCGTCGACCGGCCGCCAGACGCGCACACGCTTCGTGCTGCCGCCGCGGGCGACGAGCCGGAACGCGCCGTTCCCCGCCGCCTCGAGGCGCCCGACCGAGCCGATCCCGTCGAAGGTCAGACCGATGCTCCGCCCCGCGCCCTCCGCGAGACGGCGCGCAAGCTCCTCGCGTACGCGCAGGAGGAGCGCGAGTTCCTCGGTCCACGCATCGATCTCACCGTGCGTGCACGCGCGCCACGGATCCTGGCGCGCCGCTTCGAAGAGCGCCGCGGCGTGTCCGTAGTCGCGCGCGTCGAGCGCGCGCTCGGCCTCGCGCTCGAGCCGCGCGAGGTCTCGGCGCGCGAGCGCGTCGCGCTCGTCGACCTCGCGCCGTCGGACCGAATCGAGCAGCGTGTCGACGCGTTCGCGGTAGAAGTCGGGATAGTCCTCGATCAGCTCGTCGGGCTGGAACGACCCGCCCGTCTCGAGCGCGAAGAGCTTCTCCTCCAGGCGCCCAGCGACGCTTCCCGACCCCGTCAGCCGCCCGTCGCCGATCTCGTCGTCGGCTTCGCGCTCGAGCTCCGCGACCTGGCGGAGCGCCCCGCGGTAGGCCGCCTGGGACGCCGCCGCAACGCGCGCCCGGGCGTCGCGCACGGCGCGGTCGAGCGACGCCGCGATTTCCGCGCGCTCCTCGTCGTCGAGGCCGCGCACGTCGACGCGCTCGCCCGCGCGCTCGATCCAGTCCGCGGGACCCTCGAGCCACTCGAGCGCGGAGCGGAAGCTCCCCGCGTCCACGAACCGGTCGACGCGCGGCACGAACGCCTCGGACCAAGCGCGGTCCAGCGCCCGAACCGCTTCCGCCCGCGCGTCCCCGTGGGCGTCCTCCACGCGAGTGCGCTCGACGTCCACGAACGAGGTCGCCTCGGTTCGGAGCTGTCCCTCCGGGAGCTGCTCGACGGTCTCGTACCCGGTCCGCGCGCGCAGCTCGAGCGCGACGCCCTCGTCGGCCAGACGCTGCGCGCCCTCGAACGAGTGCACCACCAGCGCGGCGCGGACCTGGTCGCCTACGCCCGCGAGGACCGCGTCGACCTCGCCGCGCAGGCTGCGCTTGATCTCGGTCTCCAGCTGGTTCGCGAAGAAGCGCGCCTCGTCGGGGAGGCCCGCACCGATCGTCTGGAGCTCGGCGAGCGCGCTGCGGTGCCGGACCCGGCCGGCCTCGAACTCCTGCCGCAGGTCGTCCAGCGCGGGCCAGTCGGCGAGGCTCGGTCCTGCGACGCCGGGCTGCCCGCGATCCTCCCAGGGGCGCGCCGTGAGCGCCCACGTCCCGCCGACCGCCGCGATGAGCGCACCCGCGGCCAGAGCGCGCGGGAGCCAGCCGGGCCTGCGCGACGCGAACGCGTCGACGCGCGCGCCCCGCAGGTCGAGCCGGCGTCGCTCGCGCAGGAGCTCGATGTCCGCGACGAGCTCCCAGGGTTCCTGGTAGCGCTGGTCGGGGTCGCGCGTCAGGCACTTGCGGAGGAGCAGCGCGAAGCCGCGCGAGAGGTCGGGTGCGTACTCGCGCGGATCGACGACCGGCATGTAGAGCACGCGGCTCAGGATCTCGGCGACGCCGCCCTCCTCCTCCGCCGCGAACGGCGGGCGGCCGCACACTGCGTGGTACATCGTGGCCCCGACGGACCAGAGGTCGCTTCGAATGTCGGCCGCGCTGGGCTCGCGCGCCTGCTCGGGGCTCACGTAGTGCGGCGTGCCGAGCGTCGACCCGGTCTTGGTGATCGACGGGTCGTTCTGGCCCATCGCAAGGCCGAGGTCGACGAGGCGCGCGCGGCCCCGACCGTCGATCAGGATGTTGGCCGGCTTGATGTCGCGGTGCACGACTCCGACCTCGTGCGCGTGCTGGAGCGCGTCGCACAGCGGGCTGAACAGGCGCAAACACTCGCGCTCGGTGAGCGAACCGCGCTCCGCGATCCTGCGCGCCAGGCTGACGCCCTCGACGAGCTCCATCGCGTACCACCAGAGCCCATCCACGACGCCCATGTCGATCGCGCTGATGATGCTCGGGTGGGCGAGCTGCGCGGCGAGGCGCGCTTCGCGCTTGAGCCGCCGTACGGCGCGTCGATTCGTGATGAGCTCCTCGTGCAGGACCTTCAGCGCGACGGGGCGGTCGACGGCCTCCTGGCGCGCGCGGTACACGACGCCCGTCGCGCCCCGTCCGATGACCGACAGGATCTCGTAGCCAGGCACGCTCGGCGCGTCCGTGCCGACGAGCAGCTCACGGCTGCCGTCGGCGGATTCCGTGCCGTCGCCGCCCGCGGGCGACGTACCCGCGGGCGGAGCGCCGTACGCCTCGTCGAGGAGCCGCTCGGCTTCCTCCGGCCGGATCTCGACAACGGGCTCGTCGCCGAGCCCACTGCCGGGCTCTTCCGGTTCTCGGGGTGTCATGGTCGGTGCGGGGCGGCAGGCCTCGGCGGTCCAGCGGGGGGCGGGCGGCGGCGCGCGCTACGCGTCGCTCTCGGCGCCCGTCGGCGCGGCGGTATCGCTGTCAGCACCCGTCGGCGCGGCGGTACCACTCCGATCGTCGCCGCCCTTCGAGCGGCGCTTCGTCTTGCCGAGCCCGTACTTGTCGAGCTTGCGCTGCAGCGCGAAGCGACTGATGCCGAGGGACTCGGCCGCTCGGCTCTTGTTCCCGCCGGCCTGCGCGAGTGCCGCCTCGATCGAGCGCCGCTCGAGGTCCGCGACCGCCGTCTTGATGTCGCCCGACTCGATGGCCTGCATCGCACCGGCGCGGTCGCTGCGGTCGGAGCCTCCCTTGATGGAGTCCGAAAGGTGATCGACGCGCACCTCGCCCTCGGAGAGCACGAGCAGGCGGCGCATCTCGTTCTCGAGCTCGCGCACGTTGCCGGGCCAGTCGTGGGCGCAGAGCGCGGTCACGACCTCGTGCGGAAGTGCGGGCGCCTCGCGGCCGGCCTCCCGTGACGCGCGCAGCAGGAGGTGGTCGGCGAGCAGCGGGATGTCGTCGCGGCGCTCGCGCAGCGCGGGGAGCTCGACCGACAGGACCGCGATCCGGTAGTAGAGGTCCTCGCGGAACTTGCCCTCCTCGACGAGTGCCTGGAGGCTCTGGTGGCTCGCCGCGAGCAGCCGAACGTCGACCTTGACCATGCGGTCGGAGCCGAGAACGCGGAATTCGCCCTCCTGCAGCACGCGCAGGAGCTTCTTCTGCATCTCGGGGCTCATGTCCCCGATCTCGTCGAGGAACAGCGTGCCACCGTCGGCCTGCTCGAGGAGCCCGCGCTTCGACTTGTACGCGCCGGTGAACGCGCCGCGCACGTGGCCGAAGAGCTCGGACTCGAGGAGCGTGTCGGGCAGCGCGGCGCAGTTCTCGGACACGAACGGCCGGTCCTTGCGCTCCCCGTTCGAGTGGATCGCGCGCGCGATGAGCTCCTTGCCGGTGCCGCTCTCGCCGTGGATGAGAACGGGCAGGTCGGACTCGACGATCCGGTCGAGCGAGTGGAAGACGGCGCGGATCGCGTCGGACGCGCCGATCATCTGGCTGTAGTCGTAGCGGCTGCGCTCGCGGTCGAGCTCGCGGCGGACAACGGCGAGCTCCCCCGCCTGGTCGCGCACCTTGCGGCCGAGCTGCTCGTTGAGGCGCTCGATCTGCAGGGAGCTCGCCTCGAGGTGCCCGGCCTTCTCGCGCAGCGACGCGACGAGGCGCGCGTTCTTGAGCGCGATCGAGGCCTGGGCGCTGAAGAGCTCCATGAGCTCGAGGTCGTCGGGGGCGAAGGCGCCGTACTGGAGGCGGTTGTCCACGTAGAGGACGCCGATCACGCGTCCGTCGAGGAAGATCGGAAGGCTCATCACCGACCGCAGGCGCAGCTCCTCGACGCTGGCCATCCCATCGAAGCGGTCGTCCTGGCCCGCGTCGACGGTCAGGATCGGAGTGCCCTCGCGCGCCGCGCGGCCCGCGATGCCCATCGAGAGCCGCGAGCGCGGAACGACGATGTCGGTGTGGTCGAAGCTGCGCGCGACGCTGACCGTCATGCGCTCGACGTCCGGTGCCTCGGCGCCCCGCTCCTTCGCGTTCCTATCGTCCTCGAGCAGGACGAAGCCGCGCTCACCGCCGACCAGCGCCACCGCCGAGTCGACGATCAGGCGCAGGAGACGCATCAGGTCGGTCTCGCCGGTGAGCTCGCGGGTGATCTTTGCGAACACGCGGAGGTTCTCGCGCTCGCGCCGCGCCTCCCCCGTCATGGTCTGGAGACCGATGCCGTCGGCGCCGCCGCCGGGCGCCTCCTCCTCGACGACGATCTGGACCCCTCCGATCTCGATCCGGTCGCCGACGCCGACGAGGCGGCGCGTGACGCGTTCCCCGTTGACGAGGGTGCCGTTGGCGCTGCCGAGGTCGATGATCCAGGACTCGCCAGCGGCGGTCTCGAGCCGTGTGTGATGCCGCGAGACGCGGTTCGACTGGAGCCGGATGTCATTGTCCAGCGCGCGTCCGATCGTGACGACGGGCTGGTCCAGTTCGAGATCGGCGCGTACGCCGTCCTCGAGGACGGAGAGCTTCATGGGGTGTTGGATGGGCTTCGACGGGCGCAGGGCCTGGGGCAATGAGCGATAGCGCACAGTCCGGCGCCGGTGACGGAACGGGTGCCAAAAATCGCACATCCAGGGCGAGCAGGTCCCTCCACGGGTAGCCTCCGACCATGTCCGAGACACGCTGGTACGAGGCCGGCCTGCCCTTCTCCTGCACCGCCTGCGGGAAGTGCTGCACCCGGCACGGCGACGCCTCCTACGTCTATCTCCGCGCCGACGAGGCCGCCGCGATCGCCAGCCACCTCGGCCTCGGGCCGGCGGAGTTCTCCGAGCGCTACCTGGCGTTCGAGGACGGCTGGATCACGCTGAAGCCCGACCTGGAGCGCTGCGCGTTCCTCACCGACGCGGGCAAGTGCTCCATCTACGAGGTCCGGCCGAAGCAGTGCCGGACGTGGCCGTTCTGGGAGTCGAACCTCGTGAGCGAGGAGGCCTGGCGCACCGAGGTCAATGCCGTATGCCCCGGGTCACGGGGCGAGGGGCCTGCGACCGTCCACCCCGCCGACCAGGTCGAACGCCTCGCGCGTGAGACGGAGGAGTGGTACGAAGGGGACGGGGACGAAACCGACCCCGGGCCCGGGGTCTAGCCCCGGAGCGCGCCGCCCGCTTCCCGGCGGCCGAACACACTTCCCGAACCCGAACACCATGCTCGCACTCACAACGACATTCGTCGCGCTCGCCCCCTGGCCCCAGGTCGGCGCCCCCACCGAGATCCAGCGGCCGGAGAGCCGGGCCCGCCCCTTCGCCTCCGAGGACCTGAACGGGGACGGCCGGGACGACCTGCTGAACCTCACGGACTCGCCCTCCACGGGCGGGGACGGCTGGGTCGAGGTCTTCCTCTCGTCGCCCGGGGGCGCCTTCGCGCCCCCGCAGCGGCTGGACGTGGACCCAGCGGACCGGCTCATCGACGCGGCGCTGGTCGACATCGACGCCGACGGCGACGCGGACGTGATCGGCCACGCGTACCGGACGGGTCCCTCCGACCGACGGGACTACTTCGTGGTGTGGCGCAACGACGGCACGGGCTTGTTCGACGGCGTCGAGCTGCTCTTCGACACGACGTCGATCGGAGCGCCGGGCTCGAGCATCGGCGCGGTCAAGTTCGCCGCCGGCGACCTCGACGGCGACGGTACGGCGGACCTGCTCGTCCGCTTCGTGCAGGGTCCCGGCCCCTTCAACGCTTCGCTCGTCTCCGTGCCCGGGCCGGTCAGCCCGTCGCAGCCCGCGACGACCCTCTTCAGCGGCCTCGACAACCGCTTCGAGATCGTCCAGTTCGAGGACGTCGACGACGACGGAGACCCCGACCTGCTCTACGCGAACGCGGCGGGAGGCGCCGACTGGGCGCGCAACGACGGCGCCGGCAACCTGGCGTTCGGGCACGCGACCGGTCTCGCGGGCGGCACCGTCTACGACGAGAACGGCGACGGCTTCAGCGACCTCGTCGTGGTCGAGACCACCACGACGACGGTCTTCGTTCCGGACATCTTCGGGGGCCCCGACATTCCCGTGGACGTCGTCGAGAAGGACACCTGCGTCTACTACGGCGACGGGACCGGTCCGCAGACGCCGTGCGTCCTCCTCGTGCCCGACTTCGGAGGGATCCCCGCCGACCTCGACGGCGACGGAGACCTGGACTTCGTGGACGCCGTCAAGATCGACCCGCTCGCACCGTTCACGGCAGAGGTGCGGATCGACGTCGTCGAGAACCTCGGTGCCGGGGCGTACAGCGCGCCCCTCACCCAGGCGATCGACCCGTTCTCGTTCGTCTTCGGGTTCCCCTTCGCGGGCGACCTGGATGGGGACGGCGTCGCGGAGGTCGTGCTCGGTCGTCCCGCGGGCGCGATCGAGATCCTCGGCGGTGGCGCGGGTCCGATCGCGCTCCAGCCGGAGGGGTACGTCACCGCCTCGGCGGACGGGCTCGCCCCTCCCCGCGTCGTCGACATCGACGGAGACGGACGCCTCGACATCGTCACGTCGGGGAGTCTCTACGAGCTGACCGTCGGCTACTTCCAGACGCCGGCCGGTGACTTCACCCAGGGGCGGGCCCTTGTCGGGCCGCGGCCCGGCACCCGCCCCGATCGCTCGGCCTGGCTCGATCTCGACCTGGACGGGGACCAGGACCTCGCGTCAGTCAAGGCGACCCTGGACGGGATCGACCTCATCGAGAACCCCGGCTCGGCGCCCTTCGTCGACCTCGGGACCGTGTCGATCGCGCCCTTCCGCGGCGACGTGCTCCGGACCGCCGACTTCGAGGGCGACGGCGACACTGATCTCGTCTTCCTAGACGTGGTCCAGGACCGCCTCGGGTGGGTGGAGAACGGGCCGGGCGGCGTGTTCGCGCTCGCAGCGACGGTCCCGACCGGCTTCGATCCGAGCGCCATCGAGACCGGCGACTTCAACGGTGACGGCCTCCTCGACGTCGTCGTCGAGGAGCGCGGCCTCCTCGGAGCCTTCGTGGTCGAGCGGCCCTCGGTCTACCTCGGCGCGGCGGGCGGCACGTTCGCTCCGCCGGTCCCGCTGGTGGACCTGCCGTTCGTGGACCCGGCGCGCTTCCTCGAGGCGCTCTTCGCCGTCGACGTCGACGGGGACGGGAACCTGGACGTCGTGCGCGCCGGCAACTCCACGGGCTCGACGTTCTTCGGTGAAGCTCGCGTCGACTGGTTCAAGGGCTTCGGCGACGGAACGTTCGCTCCGCGCCAGCTGCTGCTGACGACCGACACCCTCCCCCTCGCGTTCGAGGACCACGACGGCGATGGGATCACCGATCTTCTGACCCGATCGCGCGGCAACACGCAGGGCGGAACGTCGGCGTTCTGGTTCCGTGGGCTCGGCGCGCAGTCGTACGCCCCCCCGGCGCGGCTCGCGTCGGACGCGGACGAGAGGATTCAGGTGACGACGAGCGACCTCGACGCCGACGGTGACCGGGACCTGGTCGTCATGGGCTTCAAGGAGAGCTACGTGGACGTGTACCCCTTCACCTCACGCGGCGAGCTCGGCCTCCCCTATTGCGAGCAGCCCGTTGCGAACACGACCGGCGAGACCGGTCGGCTGCGCGCGAGCGGCTCGGCGCAGGTCTCGGACGGCAGCCTCGTGCTCACCGCGGACCGACTTCCGCCGTCGACGTTCGGACTCTTCGTGACGGGCACCGTCCCGACCTCGAACCCGATCGCGAACTCGGTCGGGCTCCTCTGCGTCGGCGGCCAGATCGGGCGCTTCGTCCAGCCCGGACAGATCCAGGCGACGAACGCGGCCGGTGAGGTGTCCCTCGACGTCGACCCGGGCGCGCTGCCCGCCGGCGGCACCGTGATCAGCGCGGCGCCCGGGGCGACCCACTACTTCCAGCTCTGGCACCGGGACTTCGACGCGGGCGGCGCTCCGACGTCGAACCTGACGAGCGCCGTCGCGGTGCTGATGTTCTGACCTCGTTTCGCGCGGGGCGTCCGCCGACCTTGGCGCCCCGCGCACGCCACATCTCGGTCAGGGGCACGACCGCCGGTGCCCCCACGGCCGCGCGGACCTCGGGCAGCCGAAACGACGGGACCGACGGCCACAGGTGGTGCTCCCAGTGGTGGTCCACGTGGTGCGGGTGGCTGAGCCACCGGAGCCACGTCGGCGCCGCGATGCGGTGCGTCCAGTCCGAGCCGACGTGCTCACCGAACGTCCTCAGCCTCGAGAAGACGAAGAGCGACGTGACGCCCGACACGGACCAGAGGAGGGGAACGACGGCGTGTCCTGTCGCGATCCCGGCGACCCAGACGCCGCCGTTCACCACGAGCGCGGGTGCGGCCTCGCGCAGCGTGTGCGCGCGCGTGAACCGAGCGAAGGCAACGAACTCGGGGAGCGCGCCTCCGACGAGCGACACGAGCGAGGCGCGCCACGGAGATCCGGACCGAAACGGCGCGCCGTACGGCGTCCTGGGCAGCACGGCGTGCTCGGGGTCGTCAGCCGCACCGGCCAGACGGTGGTGCGGCAGGTGCAGGCGCTTGTAGCCCTCGAAGCACACGCCGACCGCGCCCCAAGTGAGCCAGCGGCCGGCAAGGCGGTTCGCGGCGGCGGACCCGAGCAGCGACCGGTGGGCGGCGTCGTGCCCGAGGATCACGAGCGCGTGCTGCGCCCAGCCGACGGCGAGCCAGGCGCAGACGAGCACCAGAGGATGCGGCATCAGGACCGCTGCGACCATCGCAGCGACCACGACGCCCCAGTCGCGGGCCAGGGCGAGCGCGCCGCGGCGCGCGTCCGGTACGGAGAGCGCCGCGAGCTCAGCGCCTGCGAGAGCTGCGCTGGAGGGACGGGCGGACGCGTTCGATCGGGTGGCGGGCGGCATGTCCCGGCTTCACGGCAAACTCGGGCCGCGCGCGCCAGGAAACGCCGGAAACCGCCGCGCTACTTCAGCCGCAGACGCAGCTTCTTCTGCGCCCGGCCGTCGAGGCGCACGCGACGCTTCGCGGTGCGTCCGTCCGCCGCCGTCGCCTCCACCGTGTAGCGCCCGGGCGGCAGCGGCCCGATGCGCTGCGCGGAATCCTCGGCGCCGCCGGTGGCGCGCTCCATCAAAGCCTCGAGGCTGAGCATCCCGTTCATCTCACGGCCGCGCTCGTCCCGGACGCTCACCTGGCTCTGCACGTTCGCGCCCGACTTGTCGCTGAGGCTGACGACGAGCGTCGTCCCCGAGTCGACCGTCACCGTCGCCTCGGTCGTCTCGCCCGAGCGCACGCGCACCGTGTCCGTGCCGGTCGACGCCTGCCCGTCCGCGCGCGCGGTGATCGTGTAGTTGCCGGGTGCCAGGCCGTCGTAGTCGAACTTGCCCGACGCGTTCGTCGCCTGGAACGAGAAGAGCTCGACCAGCCGGCCCTCCTCGTCGCGCAGGAAGATCGACGCGTTGCCGACGGGCTTGCCGGCCGCGTCGCGGACGACGCCGGTGACGTTGCCGGGCTCGGTAAGCTCGAAGTCGAGCGAGACGCTGCCGCTCTTCGACACGGTCGCCGTGCGCATCGAGCGGCCGAGCGCCTGCGCCTCGGCGCCGGACGTCCCGAACGCGCCGCCGAGCAGCGCACCGCCCGCCGCGACGGTGTAGGTCCCGGGCCGCACGAAGCGGATCTCGTAGGTGCCGTCGGAGCCCGTCCGCGTCTCGTCGTACTGGCCGCCCATGATCGTGCCGAACACCTGGCCCGACTGCATCGTGAGCGTGACGCGCGCTCCCACGGCGGCCTCGCCGTCGGGCCCGGTGACGCGGCCCGTGATGCGGCCCATCGGCATCTCGAGGTCGAGCTCGTGGGACTCCTTCTCGGGGACGGTCCGGACGAACTCGACGCTGTTCTGCTGGAGCGGCTGCCCCGACGTCTGCGCCGTGACGCGGTACGAGCCGGGCTCGTCGACGGTCACCTCGTAGCGTCCGTCCGCGCCCGTCGTTTCGATCTTGAGGTTCTCCATTCCGCCGCCGCTCGACGGGATGAAGCTGACGATGATGCCCTCGAGCGGCTCGCCGCCGACGGAGACCACTCCGCTGACGCGGACGGGCTCGGCGGGCGGAGCACCGAGCACGACGTGCTCGGACGCGCCGTCGTCGAGCTTGACCGTCGCCATCTTGAGCGCGCCCATCAGCGCGGCCTGGTCGACGGTCCCGTCGAGCGACTCGATCCCGGGGAACGCCTGGACCTGGTAGGTGCCGGGCTTCAGGCCGGTCTCCTCGAAGCGACCGGACGAGTCGGCGTTGGTGAAGCGGCGCTCTTCGAGCGTCGGGAGCTGCACGATGACCACGCAGTCCTTCGCGGCGCCGCCCTCGGCGTCGTACACCTCTCCCGAGATCGTCCCGCCGACGCGCAGGGTCAGGCGGACGTCGTCCTCCCCCTCCCCCTCGCCGAGTTCGTACCCGAAGGGCTCACTCGGGGCCCAGCCGTCCTTCTTCGCCGCGATGGACCCGGCGCCGGGGCTCAGCCCGACGAGCACGAAGCGGCCCTCGCCGTCGCTCGTCGCCGACGGGTGATCCCCGCGGCCCTGCATGGCCGCGACGAGCTCGGCGCCCTCGAGCTCCGGTCCGATCTCGGCGCCAGCGACGGGCTCGCCGAGCGGATCGAAGACGAGGCCCCGGATCGTGATCGAACGCTGCAGGACGAAGCGCTGGACCGTCTCGTCGGGCAGCGTGAGCGAGAGCGCTTCGAGCGTCGCCATCCCTTCGGCCTCGACCGTGAACGACCACGGTCCGGGGCGCAGGCCGTCGAGCACGAACGTCCCGTCCTCGCTCTCGAACGACTGCGTGCGCGTATCGCTCGGCGGCATGTACCACTGGCTTCCGGCGCGCTCGCCGTTCACGACGAACGAGGACACGGGCTCGCCCTCGGAGTCGACGACCTCTCCCGAGAGGGTGATGGGCGCCATGAGCGTGATCTCGAGGCCCTCGGCCGGGGCGCGGGCGAGCGAGACCTCGCCGTACCAGCGGCCGCGCGCGCGGCCGGTGCTGGGCGCCAGTGCGGGGGGCGCGGGCGCGGCTCCGGGCTCGACGCCGAGCTCCGCGGCGACGCCCGAGAGAGCCTCGTCGACCGCGGCGCTCATCTCATCGCTCGCGACGCCTTCCGTGTCCTGTCCCTCCCGGAACGTCGCCTCGACGATCCAGGGCCCCTCCCCCAGACCGGCGAGCACGAACCTGCCGCCGTCGTCGGTCGTCGCCTCCTCGTCCGCGCCCGTGTACGTGCGCGGGTCGACCGGCGAGCCCGCCAGGTTCTCCGAGAGGTCCGGCGACAGCGCGAGCTCCGCGCCGACGGCGGGCTCCCCATCGTCGAAGCGCACGACGCCCGCGAGCGCGAGACCCGGATCGAGCTCGATCGTCCCGACATCGAGGACGCGCCCGTTCTCGACCTCGAACGGCTCGGAGAGATCGTCGGGGTACCCGTCGCACTTGACGTTCACCCAGACTTTGCCCGGCGTCACGCGCACGATCTCGAACGTGCCGTCCTCCTCGGTCTTCGCATCGCCGAGGTCCTCGGTCGGGTTCCCGAAGAACGACCGCCCGAGCGACGTCACGTCGGCGCCTGCGATCGGCGCGCCCTGCGCGTCCACGATGCGGCCGCGCACGACGCCGCCCTCGAAGAGCGCGAGGTCGACGCGAACGCGCTCGCCTGCGACCGGCGTGACGTCCTCGGTGAAGTGGCGCGCGAGCTCGCCCTCCTCGGTCTCGATGAAGAGCGCGCGACCGACGGGGACCGCGCGGAACACGAAGCGACCGTCGTCCGCCGATGTCGTATCGCGCGCGACGCGCGCGGCGTCCGCCCCGCCGAGCTGCAGCGCGGCGTTGAGCGACCACTCGAGGTCGAGCTCGATGCCGGCGGCCGGCTCTCCACCCGGGCCGGTCATCGTGCCCTCGACGAGCGCGCCGAGGAGCGTGTGCACGACGGCGGGCTCACCGCCCGTCCCGGGCGCCAGCGCGACCTCGACCGGTTCGTCGACGTAGACGAACGAACCGCCCGCGGCGAGCCAGACGCGCTCGGTCCCGGGCGGGAGCGCGAGCCGCGCGGTGCCGTCCGCCGCGACCTCGGCGGTCGCGAGCAGTCGGTCGGAGAGCCGGGCCTCCTCGCCCGCGGCGAGCCTGGCGAGCGCGCCGTCCCCCCCGAAGAGCCGCTCGCGGCCGAGCGAGCGAGAGTACGCGGCGACGTGGACCCGCTCCCCGCCGGGCGTCGCGTCCGGCCGGACCACCCGGACGTCGAGCCAGAGCGTGTCGTCCTCGTCCCAGGTCGGCGCCGCGTCGTCCGCCTCGTCAGGCGTCTCCTGCGCGACCCGCGCACCGCCCGCTTCCGCGGCGCCCGCGAGGTCGGCGCCGTCGAGCTCGGGCCCGGGCCCGTCCTCGGATGCGGGTTCGGCGGCCTCTCCCCGGGCGGCGTCCGTGGGTCCCGCACCGCCTGCGGACGGGTCGGAGAAGAGGGTCCAGAGGACGAGGGCAACGCCGGTGAGCGCGGCGACGGAGAGGAGCAGCTTGGCCTTCATGGAGCGATGCGTGGGTGCGACGATGTGCGCCCGGTACCGCTCCGACGCCTCGGGATTCGGCCCGAGCCGAGAAGAATGTCAGCGGCGGGGCCCGCGGGGCCCGGCCCGTGGGACCGGGCGCCCACGGGCCCCTCCGCGCCGCGTCCGGCGACGGCGCCGGACCACGCCGGGATCAGCGGAAAGTAACCCCGATGGCCTCCGTGAAGTTCGACTGCGGCGCCGACGGCGTGCCGTCCCGGTGCCAGGCCTGGAAGTACCAGGTGTCGCCGGGCGCTGCGGGGACGGTGAAGCTTGGCTGCGGCAGCGCCGAGAGATCGAGCGGGAACGACACGCGGCCGATCCCGTCCGCCGCCGCGACGAGCGCATTGAAGCGACCGATCCCGCCGCCGAGACAGAGGTTGCCGTCGCTGCCGCCCGGGTTCGCGGTGAAGCCCTCGGCCAGCGCTCCGACGAGAAGCGCGAATTGCCCGGCGGGGAGACGCGTGGCGTCGATGGTCAGGTCGTCGTTCGCGACGTACCGGGATCCGCTCGCCGCGAGGCGCCCCGTCTGGCCCGTGCTGTTCGGGACGGCGGGGCAGGTCGTCGGGGTCTCGATTCCGCGTTCGGCGCGCAGGAGCCCGAGGTCGCCGCCGTCGAGCTGTGCAAGCACGAGCGCCTCGACGCCGTCGCTCGACAGCGCGATTCGATCGCCGAGCGTCGAGGCGAGCAGCCCGGTGACGAGCGAACCGTCGGTCGTCGTCTGGCCGGTGACGATCGCCTCGTCGAGGCCGACCATCAGGCGCTCGGCGCCGGTCGTCGACGCGTAGACGTACGCGACGGTCCCGTCGTCGGCGAGCTCCATCGGAAGCCGGTCGAAGGGCGCCGCCGGACCGACGAGCACCCCGTTGGGCGTCCCGCCCTCGACGACGAGAGCCTGACTCCCACCCGAGTCGAAGCTGTAGAGGACGCCGACGCTGCTGCCGCTGGAGAGCTCGAGCGTGCCCGAGATCGCGTGGCCGTCGGCGTGGTTGACTCGCACGCGCGGACGGCTCTCGAACGTCCACGTCGACCCGGGCGCGGGGCCGGCCCCGCCGCTCTCCGCGACGCCGACGCCGTCCACCACGACGCCGAAGAGCCCGGACAACGGCGCGTCGAGCAGCGCGGTCGCGCTGCTGCGGCTGCCGGCGCCGTAGTCGAGGTCCTCGAAGACGCTGTGGAACGTGTCGGCGAGCCCCGGAACGGCGTCGCCGCTGACGTAGCCGCCGGTCGCGGTGAAGGAACCGCCGCCGATCGACCCGACGAGGAAACAAGGCGTCGGGCTGCCGCCCGGCGGCGTGATCTGACAGCGCACGGACATCTCGAGGCCTTCGAAGTCGAAGCCACGGATCGTCGTGACCTCGCCGCTGATCCCGACGGGGCCCGTGTTCAGCGTCTGGCCCTCCTGCAGCACGACGTCGACGCCGATCTGCACGCGGCGCTCGACGTCGCCCCCCGTCAGGAGCACCTCGTAGAGCCCGCCGACAGTGCCGTCGCGGGCCATCTCGACCTCGAGGAACTCGGAGATCTGCCCGCCGAGCACGGGGTCGCCCTCCGAGCGCGAGAGCGCGCCGTCGACGACGACGTAGCGGTTGAGTCCGTCCCCGACGATCGCGGCCCACGAGCCGTCGTCGGCGAGCGTGAGGTCGCGAAACGTGGAGACGACGGCACCGTTCGAGAGCGTGTCGCCCTCGCGGAGCAGCACCTGAACGGACGCGTCGTTCGGAAGGGCGAGAGGAGTGGCAGCGAGGCTGAGTGCGATCGTGTGGAGCATGTGATGAAGGGGGCAGTGGGGCGCGGTCGCCCTTGCTCACTCCTGCTCCGGTCGCGCGCACGCCACCGATCCAGCGCCGGGTTTTCGATCTGCGCCGTCGAACGGCGCGCGCGTCTACTGGAACGCGAACGCGATGCCCTGCGTCAGGTTCGACGTCGACGATCCGTCGACCACGTCGCGGTGCCAGGCCTGGAACCCCCAGACCGCGCCCGCGAGCGCCGGTACCGCGCCCGAGGGCTGAGGGATCGCGGCTGTGTCGAGCAGGAGGTCGCGCCGTCCGTCGGCCGATGCGGGGCCGAGCTCGCCCGGCGCCACGAATCGACCGATGTCCCCGCCGAGGCACAGCAGACCCTCGCCCCCGCCGAGGCCCGGCGTGAACGCGTTCTCCTGGCTCGCCAGGAAGAGCGTCAGCGCTCCGGGCGGAAGCTGGAGCGCGACGAGCCGCAGGTCGCGGTCGGCGGGGATGCGGCTCCCGTAGGCGGCGAACACCCCGACGCGGCCCGTCGAGTTCCGCACGGCGCCGCCGCAGATGGAGTCTCCGATCAGCGGCACCTCGGCATTGGCCGACCACGCGAGCGGAGCGGAAGCACACACGTCGAGGTCGCCGTCGCCGTCGAGATCGCCGGCGGCGAGACCGCCTGGCCCGACGAGGTCCTCGCGAACACGGACGGGCGCGCCGAACGCGACGCCCGCGATGCGCGGTAGGACGTCGATATGCGCGTCCACGCCCGGGCCGTCGAGGCGCACGAGGACGTCCGCCGATGCGCCGTCGCGCGCCGGGAGCGCAGCGAGCGCCGACGCGGGCCGTCCGATCGGCGTGGCGACGGGTGCGGCGGCGAGGACGGCGGGATCCGCGAGCGCGAGCACGGTCTCGCCGTCCGCGCTGAGCCAGCACACGTCGGGTCGCCCGGAGCCGTCGAGGTCCCCCACCACGAGATCCGCACCCGGACGTGCGCCCTCGGCGGCGATCGCGACGGGCGGTGCGAAGCTCCCGGTCGGGCGCTGCCGGAGGATCGTGAGCCCCGTTCCCTCGCGCGCGACGACGAGATCGGCGAGGCCGTCCCCATCCACGTCGCCCGCGGCGGCTCCGACCACGGCGCCGGCGCCCACGCCGATCTGCGTGGCGGGATCGAAGACGGCTCCGGGCCCGGCAGCGACGAGGAGGAGCACGTCACCCTGCGCGAACACGACGTCGAGGTCGCCGTCGCCCCCGACATCGAGCACGACGGGCCGAGGGCCGCTCGAAGCGCTCGCGAGAGGAACCGGATCAAACTCCGCCGCGCCCGTGCTGCGGAGCCAGAGCACGGCGTCCGCCGTCCGCGCAACGACATCGTCGAGGCCGTCGCCGTCGAGGTCGCCAGGTGCGAGCGTGCCCGCGGGCAGCGCGCGGTCGGAGGCGGGGGCGTCGAACGCGCCGGCCCCGCGGTTGAAGGCGACGGCGACGGGCGGAGACGACACGACGTCCAGGTCGCCGTCGCCGTCGACGTCCGCGAGCACGAGGTCCTCGTGCAGGAGCGATCGATCGACGAGGGCGCGGGGGTTCGCCGCGAACGGAAGCGGTGTCGCGCCGGTCTCGGCAGCGTAGGAGTAGAGCGAGGGCGGGGCCCACGCGACGAGCTCGGGCTCTGCGGCCACGCCCGCGTCGACGAGCTCCAGCGTGGAGACGCGCCCCGACGCGGGAAGCTCGAGGGCGTCCGCGAGCGGCGCGAAGGCCGCGGCCCCGAGCCCGCGCGCCCACCGCAGGGGCTCTCCAGGGAGCCGCGGGAAGAACGCGAGGTCCAGCGTCCCATCGCGGTCCAGATCCCGCGCTTCGAGGTCGACCCCGGGGGCGTTCGCGGGAAGCCGAACGGGGGCGGCGAACGCTCCGCCGCCGGAGCCGCGCTGGACGAAGGTTCCGGCGTCTCCGCGGTAGAGCGCGACGAGGTCCATCGCTCCGTCGTCGTCCAGGTCGGCCGTCACGAGCGCGTCGAGCGGCGCATCGGGCGTCGACGAAACGACGGTCACCGGTGGACCGAACGTGCCGGGTGCGGTCTGCTTGCGCAGCGCGAGCGTGGTCGCGTCGACGCGCCCCACGGCGTCGAGCGCGGGCCCACCGACGACGTCGAGGAGCGCGACCGGCGATCCGTCCGCGAAGGCTGCGCTCAGCTCCACGAAGTCGAACGACGCGCCCCGCTGCAGCGCAGCCCACGCCGCACCGACGCCGAGCGCGCTCGGCGCGGGCCTGCGGAAGACGACGTCGAGAGCCCCGTCCCCGTCGACATCGCGGAAGTCGAGCTCGGACCCGAGCCGCGCGCCGTCGGGTGCATCGAACGAGTCGTCGAGAACGAGGAACGAGGTCGAACCGCCGACGAGGCGCGCAAGCGCGTCGCCGCCGGCAGGACGCTGGACGACGACGAACACGTCCAGGACGCCATCTTGATCGACGTCCGCGGCCCCCACGGAGCGGGGTGCGGCCGAGACCCCGAGGAACGCGGCGAGTTCGCGCGGCGGGGAGAGGGGAGCGCCGGCAATACCCTCGAAGACGACGAGCTTGCGCGCGCCCTCGTCGACGGCGATCAGGTCGAGGTCTCCGTCCGCGTCGAGATCCACCGCGACGGGAGGCGACGTGACGTCGAAGGCAGAGGCGATCGGCGCCGGGAGCGCGAACTGCGGTCGCGCCACGACCGCGGGCGTCGTGACGGCGAAGGCCGCGCTTGCCACGAGGGAGGCCCGCGCTGCGGGCGCGGGGCGAGCGACACGGCAGTGCGCGCGCGAAGACGGAAGGAATCGCATGGTCCGGAGCGCGGAGCTGCGCCCGTGGTGGACACGCCGGGGGCGACGCTCGAACCCCGCCGCGGCGACGACGGGAGCGTCCGTGGGACCGCCGAAGCGCGCTTCGAGCGCCGCACACGAGCGGTTGCGCGGAGGCGGTTCGAGGCCTTGGCGGACGCTCATCCGCCGGCCCCCTTTCGCATGCGCGCATCCACCGCAGCACTGCCCGGATCCCCGCGACGTGACGGGGACCGCGCTCGGGCATCGGGTTCACCCTCTTGCAGCGCCTCGCTTCGCCGGCCGGATCGACCGCGGCGCGAACGCAGCGCCCCGCGATTCGAGCAACGACGCCGCCGGGAGAGGCCCCCGGGCGCGCCCCGTGCCCCCGGATGCGACGGAGCGCCCGCAGGCGCCGGTGTCGCCGATCTCGCGGTTGCGACACCGGCGCGGGGCCTGCATTTTGAGCGCGCCGAACCGCGGCATCGCCCGATGCCCGGGCCGCTCGAAAACGGCCCTGTGGCAGCACGTCCACGGAACGCAGGCGCGGCTCTGCGCGTCTGCCGGAAGCCGGAGCCCCACGCTCACGCGCGCTGTCCGGCACGCTGCCACATCGGTTGCAAGCGCCCCCGCGGCGGCCCCCACTCTCCTCCCCTCCATCATGCGAGCCCTCACCGTCACGACTCTCCTCCTCGCTCTCCCGGCCGTCGCCTCGGCGCAGGCAGAGCGATCCGTCCAGCTGCGCAGCGCCGACTTCGAGGCGGGCTGGATCGAACTCTTCAACTTCGGGACGACCGACGTCGCGCTGGACGGCTGGCGGCTCGGCTCGGCCGACGCCGACGAGACGCTCTTCACCGCGACGGCTGGCCTCAACGGCCTGACGATCGAGGCCGGCACCTCGCTCTTCATCCACGCGAACGATGACGCCCCCGCGGCCGATCCCGATCGCGTCGACGCGAGCGTGGTCGGCGGACTCGCCTCCCCCCTCGCGGCGGACGGCTATCGACTGGCGCTCTTCGACCTGACGGGCGGGCTCACCCTCGACCCGGCCGACGGAACCCAGCTCGCCGACTACATCCAGTGGGCGACGGGCGGCGGGCCGCCGACGACGACGTTCACCGGGACCGCGGTGAGCGAGGGCCTCTGGACCGCGGACGGCGACTTCGTCGTGCCCGCGTCGAACACGCGCCGCGTCGACCTCACCGTCGTGCAGGACATCGAGGCACACGGGCCCGCCGACTACTCGCTGATCGGCCCGACGTTCTACGACGAGCACCTGGGGCTCGACCTCTCGGGCGACCGATTCAACCCAACCGTCCTGAACCTGCCGATCGGCGACGCGACGCTCGTGCTCGCGCAGCAGGGCGACTTCGAGGTCGGCGGCCGTGACCTCGACTACGTGACGATCACGGTGCCCGACGGGCAGCAGCTCACCAACATCTTCCTCGACGCCTACATCGCCGATCCGTTCAACCAGGCGTTCTACGGCATCCAGGAAGGCACGACCTTCACCACCGACGAGGACAACACGACGCCGGGCGACCTCTTCGGCGGAGCGATCATCGGCCCGTTCCAGATCGGGCAGGACATCCTCCCGATCTTCGCCAACTTCCAGGACGGCTCGTTCGTGAACCCGGTCCCCGCGGGCACGTACACGATCTGGCTCAACCAGACCGGACCCGTGTCGGAGGGCATCTTCCGCTTCGTCACCGAGAGCGTCGTCGGCAGCGCGTACTGCACTCCGTCGGTCGAGAACTCGACCGGCGGCCCGTCCGAACTCGGCGCGAGCGGCTCGAACTCGGTCGCGGCGAACGATCTGGTGCTCGAGTGCTCGAGCTTCCCGCCGAGCGTCATGTGCCTCGCGGTCGTGTCGCCGAACCAGGGCTTCTACCCCAACATCGGCGGGAGCCAGGGCGCGCTGTGCCTCGACCTGCCGCTCGATCGCCTCGCGACGCAGATCCTGATGACCGACGCGGGTGGCGCGGTGCAGTTCCCGATCGACCTGACGGCGATCCCGCAGGGCATCGGGACGACGGCCGTGCTGCCGGGCGAGACGCTGAACTTCCAGGTCTGGCACCGCGACCTGGTCGGCGGCATGCAGTCGAGCAACCTGTCGAACGGCCTCGAGATCACGTTCAACTGAACGCGGATACGGAGCCAGGATCACCAGCTGCAGCAGGAGCGGGCCCGGGCGGCCAAACGCAGGGACTGCCAGGGCGCGCCAGCGGCAGCGGGTGGTGCAGGCTCCCGATAGGGGGG
>JBCBNC010000054.1:0-29715 GCA_039821985.1 Planctomycetota bacterium | reverse complement strand
TCACCGCCACGACCCCGGTGAACCCGTTCGTCGTCGCGCCGCCCGGGTCGAGATCGCGGTGCCAGAGCTGGAAGCGCCAAGTCTCGCCCGGCTGCGCAGCGACGACGCTGCTCGGCTGCGGCACGTTGGTCAGATCGATCGGGAGCCCCACGGTTCCCACCGCCCCGATCGCCTGGATCTCGCCCGGCCGGTTGAAGCGCCCGATCGCGCCGCCGAGACACAGCGTGCCGGGGCCACCCGCCATGGGCACGAGCCCCTCCAGCCGGCTCGTGAGGAACATCGAGAACTGGCCCGCGGGCAGGTGCTCGCCGACGATCGTGAGATCGTTGTCGGCAGCGGCCGCACTCCCGCGCGCGAGGAGCCGTCCGCGGAGCCCGGTGGAGTTCGGCTCGGCGGAGCAGCCGAGGTTGTCGCCGATCGAACCGGTGAACTCGTACGCGCCGAGGTCGATGTAGTCGCGCGTGTTGTCGCCGGCATTCGGCACCGAAGCGACGTCCACGGCGCGATGCCGCCCGTCGAGATCGAGGTCACCGTCCTCGTAGCCCGCGGCCGTGCCGCGGTCGATCGTGGGCGAGCCGGAGAGGAGTCGCAGGTCGCCCCCGGCCCGATCGACGAACATCGGATCCGCGTCGAGAATGGTCGGACCGAAGCCGCCGCCCTCGATCAGCGAATGCGTGGGGTACACGAACCCGGACACCTGCCCGCCCGACGCGACGGCGGCGCCGTTCCCCACGAGGATCGAGTTGCGCAGCGTGACGCCCGGCGGCGGACCGAATGCGCCGCCCCCAACGTGGACGACTCCGAGCTCGTCGCAGCCGACGATCGTGCAGCCCTCGACCTGCGCCAACGTTGCGGCGAAGATGTAGACGTAGAAATAGAGCCCGAACCCGCAGTCACGTACGACGGAGTCCCGCACGATCGATCCGTTGAGCCACTCGTCCCCCAGCGCGAACGCGGTGCCGCAGCGCTCGAAGCTGCAGCGCTCGACCGTGACCGGGGCGTTGAACGAATACACGCTCAGCGCAGAATCCGTGACGTCGCGGAATCGGCACCCGGCGACGTCGACCTCGTACGACGCGCCGACGGACGATGCGACCACGCCGAATCCGTAGCAGCGCTCGACGCTGCAGTCAGTCATCCGCAGCCCGCGCCCGTTCCCGTCGAACCAAACGGCTGCTCCGACCCCGAGACCGCAGGCGACGACCCCCTCCCCGCCACCGACGAAGTCGACGCGATCGAACGCGACCCGCGGCGCGCCGACCCGGACGAGCAGATGGCTGTTGTCCGATCCGTTCGTGAGGGAAACGTCGTCGTCCCCGGAGAGGTCACCCGTGAGCAGGGTCCGCGCGTCGCCAACGGGAGGACGCTCGATCGGGCTGGCCTCGAACCCGGCGAAGCCCCCGCGGATCACGACGCGCTCGTGGAGAATCGCGAAGTGATCGCAGCGATCGCCGGTGCTCGAGGGGGTGTACCGCCCCTGGGCCAGCCAGATCTCTGTGCCGGGCTGCGCCGCGGCCAAGGCCGCGTGCAGCCCCTGCGGGCCCTGGTAGGCGTCGGCCCAGGACGAGCCGTCGTTGGCACCCGCAGCGAGGCCCGCGTCGACGAAGAGCGTTTGCGCCTCGGCAGCCGGGACGAGGGCGAGGACGGCGAGCGCAGCGAGCAGCGGGTTCGGCATGCGCTCAACCTATCGCAGACCGCTCATTCGAGCCGGACGGCGACAACCCCGGTGAACCGATTCGTCGTCGAGCCGCTCGGGTCGAGGTCCATGTGCCAGAGCTGGAAGCGCCACGTCTCGCCTGGCTGTGCCGCGACGAGGCTCGTCGGCTGCGGGAGGCTCGCGAGGTCCACCGCCAGCGCGACCGAGCCGGCAGGCCCGATCGCCTGGATCTCGCCCGGCCGATTGAAGCGCCCGATCGCGCCGCCGAGGCACAGCGTGCCCGGGCCACCCGCCATCGGCACGAATCCCTGCTGCCAGCTCGCGAGGAACATCGAGAACTGCCCGGCGGGCAGGTGCTCGCCAACGATGATCAAGTCGTTGGCGGCCGCGGCGACGCTCCCGCGTGCGAGCAACCGCCCGCGGAGCCCGGTCGAGTTCGGCTCGGCCGAGCAGCCGAGGTTGTCGCCGATCGAACCGGTGAACTCGTACGCGCCGAGATCGATGAAGTCCGGCGTCCCGGCTCCCTCGTTCGGCACGGATGCGACGTCCACAGCGCGGTGCCGGCCGTCGAGATCCAGGTCGCCGTCCGCGTAGCCCGCCGCCGTACCGCGGTCGATCGCCGGCGAGCCGGCGAGGAGACGCAGATCGCCGCCGGCCCGGTCGACGAACATCGGATCGGCGTCGAGAACGGTCGGGCCGAAGCCGCCGCCCTCGACCAACGAGTGCTCCGGGAAGACGTAGCTGGACACCTGTCCGTCCGCAGGGAATGCGCCGTTGTTCCCCGCAAGGATGGAGTTCCGCACGACCACACCGAGCGGCGGGACGCCCATGCCGGCAATGGACTGGGAGACACCCGCCTGGACGTTGTCGACGATCGTGCAGCCGTCGACGTACGCGATGACCTGCGCGAACGCGTCGACGTGGAAGACGAGGCCGACGCGACAGGCCCGCACGACACTCGACCGCAACCTGGATCCGTCCAGCCACCGCTCCCCGAGGAAGAACGCGATGTCGCAGCGCTCGAACGTGCATCTCTCGACCTCGACGGGGCTGTCGAACGAGAGTGCGTAGAGCCCAACCGCGGCGACGTCGCGGAACGTGCAGCCCGACACGAACACCTCGAACGCCGGTCCGAACGCCGCGGCAATGACGCCAAACTCGTAGCAGCGCTCGACGCGGCAGTCGGTCATCCGGATCCCCCGGGCGCCTGCGCCGAGCAACAGCGCAGCACCCGGCTGCGGAGCGCCCACGCCCGGCCCGACGCCGCCGCCGACGAGCTCCAATCGATCGAGTGCGATCCGCTCCGCACCGACGTGCACCACGACGTCGCTGTTGTCCGCCCCGGCGGTGAGCGACGCGTCGTCGTCCCCTGCGAGGTCGCCGCTCAGGATCGTCCTGGCTCCGCCGATCCCGGGCCGCTCGAACGGGGTCGACTCGAAGCCCGCGAACCCGCCCCGCAGGACGACATCGTCTGCGAGGACCTCGAAGCAGGCGCGCGGATCGAGCGAGTCCGACGGCAGGTAGACGCCCGCCGCGAGCCAGACCTCTGCGCCCGCGGGCGCGGCGGCGAGGGCGTCGTGCAGTCCCTGCGATCCCTGAAAGGCATTCGCCCAGGACGAACCGTCGTTCGCGCCCGTCGTGAGCGTCGCGTCGACGCGGAGCGTCTGAGCGGTGAGAGCGGGCGTGAGGAGAAGAGCGATCGCGAGGGCGGCAGGGGGACGCATGACACCGGCGTAGCGCCCGGCCCGCGGAGCGTCACACGGCCCGCTCGAGTCCGGTGGCTCGCATCCCGCCACCACCGACACCGCGCGAGAAGTTCTCCGGAGGCGTGCAGATACGGTGCCTGGATCTCCGGCAGCGATCGACGCGGCCAGGGACGTCCATTCCATGGACGTCCCTGGCCGCGTCGATCGCTGCCGGCGATCCAGGCACCGTATCTGCCGTATCTGCACGGCGCGCGTCCCGCCGATCTCTACTCCAGCGTCACCGCCACGACCCCGGTGAACCCGTTCGTCGTCGCGCCGCCCGGGTCGAGATCGCGGTGCCAGAGCTGGAAGCGCCACGTCTCGCCCGGCTGCGCCGCGACGACGCTGCTCGGCTGCGGCACGTTGGTCAGATCGATCGGGAGCCCCACGGTTCCCGCCGCACCGATCGCCTGGATCTCGCCCGGCCGGTTGAAGCGTCCGATCGCGCCGCCGAGACACAGCGTGCCGGGGCCACCCGCCATGGGCACGAGCCCCTGCTGCCGGCTCGTGAGGAACATCGAGAACTGTCCGGCGGGCAGGAACTCGCCGACGATGGTCAAGTCGTTGGCGGCCGCGGTGACGCTCCCGCGTGCGAGGAGCCGCCCGCGGAGCCCGGTGGAGTTCGGCTGGGCCGAGCAGCCGAGGTTGTCGCCGATCGAACCGGTGAACTCGTACGCGCCGAGATCGATGAAGTCCGGCGTCCCGGCTCCTTCGTTCGGCACGGATGCGACGTCCACGGCGCGGTGGCGGCCGTCGAGGTCGACGTCGCCGTCCTCGTACACCAGATCGGTACCGCGGTCGATCGCGGGTGAGCCGGGGAGGAGCCGCAGGTCACCTCCCGCGCGATCCACGAACACGGGGTCGGCGTCGATCACGTTCGAGAACGGGAAGCCTCCCTCCACGATGGAGTCGTTCGGGAAGACGAAGCTCGAGACCTGCGCGGGCGGCGATCCGAGCGGGTCGTTGCCGACGAGAATCGAGTTGCGGACCACAACGCCCATTGTCGCGGTGAAGCCCGAACCGCCGAAGTGCAGGATCCCGGGCTCTTCGTTGTCCACCACCGTGCAACCGATGACCCGGGCGGTCGTGACCGAGAACGGGTAGACGAAGAAGACGATGCCACGTCCGCAGTTACGCGCCACCGAATCCTGGACGGTCGAGCCGTTCTCCCAGTCGTCGCCGATCGACAGCCCCGTCCCACAGCGCTCGAAGGTGCAGCGCCGTACGGACACCAGCGTTCGGAAGGAGAGCAGCTCGAGCGCCGTCTGCCCGATGTCGCGGAACGAACAGCCTTCGACGAAGTGCTCGGAGTCGAGGCCGAGGCCAATGACCCCGAACCCATAGCACCGCTCCACGCAGCAGCCGATGAGCGTGAGCCCGCGCGCGTTTCCGTTTGACCAGAGCGCGGCGCCAGGTCCGACGGATCCCGGGACCAGGCCGGCTCCGCCGCCCGTGAGGTCGATGCGGTCGAGCGCGATCCTCTTCGCGGTGACCAGCACGACGAGACTGCTGTTGTCCGCGCCGTTGGCGAGCGAAGCGTCGTCGTCCCCGGCGAGATCTCCGCTCAGGACCGTCGGCGCATCCCCGAGCTCGGGGCGCTCCAGCGGACTGTTCTCGGTCCCGGCGAACCCGCCGCGGACCGTGATGTCGTCCGTCACGATCTCGAAGCGAGCGGCGCGGTCGAGCGAGGCCGAGGGAAGATAGGTGCCGGACGCGAGCCAGATCTCAGCGCCCGCGGGCGCTGCGGCGAGAGCGTCGTGCAGTCCCTGAGGGCCCTGGAACGCGTTCGCCCAGGACGAGCCGTCGTCGGCTCCGGTGGTGAGGGCCGCGTCGACGAACAGCGTCTGGCCGGAGGCGAGCGGCGCGGCGCCGAGGAACGAACATGCGAGAATGAGAGCGAGCGATGAGCGGGAAGTCATCCACAGATCGTACGGGGCCGCGACCAAGAGAGCCCCGTGGCGCGCCGTTCACGCCCCCCGCGCGTCTCAGCCCGTGACCGCGTCCCAGAGCGCGCGGCGCGCGTCCAGGGCGCGCGCAGCCGCCGCGAAGCCCTCCGCCTCGCGGGCCGGGTCGCCGTCGAACAGCCGCGCGAGCATGCGCTCGGCCAGCGGGCCGTGATGCTCGCCGTCGGCCTCGATGTGCCGCGCGAGGTAGCCGCGCAGCAGGTTGCACGGCGTGCCGCCGCGCTCGAGTTCGTCGAGCAGCGGGGTGAACATGCGCGGGATGAGGTCCTCGCGGCCGTGGAAGAACACCGCCGCGCGGACGTGGAGCGGGCCCTCGAGCAGCTCGAACGTCGTGCGACCGAACGCGACCGACGCGTCGGGCAGCCCGCTGCCCTCCAGCCCCTCCGCCGGCGCCTCGCCCGCGCGCAGCCGCTCGACGACGGACCGGATCGGCCCCGAGTCCGCCCCCACCTCGTCCATCGCCTCGAGGTACCACTCGAAGTGGCTCCTCGGCCCGCGGCCGGGCGCCCACTCCTCGAACGCGGCGTCGCTCTCCTCGTCGAGGACGATCTCGTTGATGAAGCGCGCGACCTCCCCGTCGGCGGGCGGCAGCCAGACGGGCCCCACCGAGGTGAGCTCGCGCTGCAAGCTCTTCACGATCGACATGAAGTCGAGCACGCAGATCGCGTGGTGCTCCATGAAGCGCCGCAGTCCGTCGAGGGAGTGCAGCGTGCGGTAGGCGGCGTGGTCGGAGAGCGCGGCCTTGCGGCCGGCGACTTCGGCGTGCGCAGTGTGGGCGGTGGTGGTCACGCGCGGATCTTAGGTCCGGCGGCCGCGCGCTTCCTCCGGCGATCCGCGGCGAACGCGCGGCGCTCTTTGCGAAAGCTCCATATCGGACGCCGAGCTGCGCGCGCGCGCCGCGCGTAAGCTCACGCGATGCTCCACGCACTGCTCCTCGCCGCGACGATCTGCTCCCCCACGGCCATCCACTCCGATCCGGTGCCCGCCAGCACCGACGGAGGAGCCCGCGCGGAGGCAGACGGCTCGCCGGCCCAGGAAGACGAAGCGCAGGACGTCCGGCGCTTCCTGACCAACCGCGCGAGCCCCGTGGAGCTCCCGCTGCCGGACGAGGACGACGCGTTCTTCTTCGTCGTGTACGGCGACCGGACCGGCGGCCCGCGCGAGGGCATCCGCGTGCTCGAGGAGGCCGTCGCCGAGACCAACCTGCTGGGGCCCGACCTCGTGATGACGGTCGGGGACTTGATCCAGGGCTACAACTCCGAGGCCCCGTGGATCGTGCAGATGGCCGAGTACCGGGGCGCGATGGCGCGCCTCCGGATGCCGTGGTTCCCGGTCGCGGGCAACCACGACATCTACTACCGGCCGGTGGACCGCGCCCAGCCACGCCCGCCCGAGGAGCACGAGGGCCGCTACGAAGAGTTCTTCGGTCCGCTCTGGTACGCGTTCGAGCACAAGGGCTCGTGGTTCATCGTCCTCTACACGGACGAGCCGAACCCGGACACGGGAGAGCGCAACTTCAACAAGGCCGAGTGCCAGCGCATGAGCCCCGAGCAGCTCGCCTGGCTCGACGGAACGCTCGAGGCCACGAAGGACGCCGACCACGTCTTTGTCTTCGTGCACCACCCGCGCTGGATCGGCCGCAACTACGGCGACGACTGGGAGAAGGTGCACGAGCGGCTCGTGCGGGCCGGGAACGTGTCGGCCGTCTTCGGCGGACACATTCACCACATGCGCCACGACCCGCGCGACGGGATCGAGTACTTCGCACTGGCGACGGTCGGCGGGCACATCGGGAATGCGGTGCCGTCCGCGGGCGCGCTGCACTGCTTCGACGTCGTGACCGTGCGCAAGGACCGCATCGAGCGCGCAACGATCCCCGTCGGCGCGACGATGGACCCGCGCGAGATCACGGCGCAGGTGGCGCGCGAGGCGCCGCGCGTCTACGAGATCGGCCCGCACTGGCTGGGCCACATTGCGCTCGGGGAGGACGGCGCTGTGTCCCAGGAACTCGAGCTGACGCTGACGAATCCGGTGGGCGCGCGCATCGAGGCGGAGCTCACCTTCCGGAGCCCCGACCCGCGCTGGACGTTCGCGCCGGACCACGTTCACGGCGTGATCGACCCGAGCGGGACGCTGCGCGTGCAGGTGCGCGTGCTGCGCGAAAAGGACTCGCTCGACGGCGGGCTGCAGCTCCCCGTCCTCGACCTCGGCTTCGACTACCTCACCGACAGCGCGCGCTTCGCCGTGCCGCGGCGCGAGCTGCTCGTGCCCGTCGACCTGACCACGCTTCCGGAGCCGGAGGTCCCCGAGCTCGAGCGCGCCCTCGTCCTGGACGGGCGCCGCGCGTGCGTGCGCGTCCCCGCGAAGAGCGTCGCGCTGCGGCCGGACGAGTCCTTCACCCTCGAGACCTGGGTGCGGGCCGACGCGTTCAAGGAGCGCCAGGCGCTGATCGCGAAGTCCGAACAGTCCGACTACGCGTTCTTCGCCAGCGAGGGCCGGCTGGAGTTCATCGTCTTCATGGAGGGCACGGGCTACGTCGGGGCAGCGCTCGACCCGTCGCAGGCGCTCCCGACGGACCAGTGGCTGCACGTCGCGGGGGTGTACGACCGCGCTGCGGCGGAGGTCCGGCTGTACGTCAACGGCCGGCCGGTGGCGGCCACGCCGGCGCCGGGCGACCGGCGCCGGAACGACTTCCCGCTCTTCGTCGGCGCGGACCCGAACCGCAACGGCGATCCGACATCGACGCTGCGGGGTGCGCTCGACGGCGTCCGGCTGACGCGGGGCGCGCTCTACGGCGAGGACGAGTTCACGCCCGAGCGCCGCCCCGAAGCGGACGCGGACACGGTGCTGCTCCTGCACATGGACGAGTCCCTGGGCCCGTACGTGCGCGGCGGAAAGCCCGCCGGAGCGACGCTGGTCGGCGGGGCGAGGGTCGCTCCGGCGCCGGGGCCGTAGGAGAGACTCGACGCGGAGTCTCAGCACGGCAGGGAGATCCGGCCTCCGCGTGTGGTCCGGCTGACGCACACTGGGGGCGGGGGCGTCGCCGGTTCGCGTACGAGGCACACTCGATCGTCCCCACAACGCGCGATGAAGAGACCGCGCCAATCATGTACTCAGCTAGGCTCATTCGTGCGGTCTTTTGACCGACCAAGTAGCAAGTCAGCCTTGCTCACACATAAGCACTTGAGCACATGGGAGACCAACACTAGCGTCGCGCCCCGGCACGCGAATCAGCGTGGCCCACTCATCAACTCTCCTATGCTTGCAACACTCGCAGCGGCCGCGTTGACGGTCAGCCTCGCAACACCGGCGCCCCAGGCGGAACCGGAGCTTCTACACCCCAGTACTTTTGTCGTCTCTGCGCTCGACAGGCAGCCCATCCCAGGGATTGTCGTGCAAATGTCGAACGCCAGCGGCTCGCAGTTCAGTACGACCCGCGCCGACGGGTTTGCGATTTTCGACGCATTGACGGTGACGGACGATCCGCAGAACGGGGACCCATCGTTTGACCCTGATCTTCTCCCCCCGCAGGAGGTGGCGGTGATTCAGATCGATGTTCCGAATCACGTACCGGTGTACGCAACGCGCCCGCTTTCGGCGAACGACAAGCGCACTTTCGTGCATCTGATGCCGACGGAGCGGACCATCAGCACTGGCGTCATTGACGCTTCCGTTGGAGGACGATTCCTGCTTCCGGGCCTCGGGCTGATTCTTGTTCCGCCAGGTGCGCTGACGCAGCATGCCAGCATCCACGCGATTCCGCTGAGCAGCACGTCCTATTCGGAGACGCCGACGGGTTACGAACTCCTAGATCAGTTCTGGATTGGCACCAAGAGTCCCGGGGGTCAGTGGATTGACGCGCTTCCTGTCGCCCACAGCGGCATCATTCTGCAGCGCACAGTGACGTCCAACCCGATTCCGGGGCCGATCTACTCGGAAACCTGGCAGAGCAGTCTGTCCGGCGCCGACGGGGCTGCGACCGTGTCCAGTGACGTGGCGTCACGCATAGGCGACACTGTCGTGATGAACATTGGCCCGGGCCTCAATTCAGTGACCCGGTTCTGGGATGCGGGTGAGCTGTCGACGGGGTCCGCGCGTATGACCGGCGGCGGGTCGACCGCAGAAGAATCGGACTCAGACGTCGTCGAGGAAGAAACGGGTGAGTTGCTGCCCACGGGGAAGCGGTCAACGAATTACGTAGAAGTTCGGCTATTGAGCTCTCGGATCACCTCGATCAGCACGACGAGAATGCTCTGCGGCGAACAAGTCGATCAGACTTCTGCGTCGATCACAGCGTCGGAGACGAAGACTACGGAACACACACTCGAATCATCGGTAACGACCGAGTTCGGTGAGGAAATCAACACGACCATTGTCAAAGTCGGCGCAAAGATAGGCACAGAGATCAAGGCTGGCTCGACGGAAGGCACATCAGTAACCACTGGTCTTTCCGGGAGTGTGACCACTCCGGCGGGGCACGAATTGCCCGGTGGAGACTGTTTCGACGCTGATGTCGTGTCGGGCCTTGTTATCAATAAGTACCGTGTCGACCTTGGAACGAAGACCGTCTGCGTTGACAGCAATGGCCAAGATTCAGTTCGACGGAAAAAGAAGATGGTCGGCGAGATGGAGGTTCCAGTCGGCGTCGCTACCTGGCGCAACAATATGGCCTTCAACCCCAACTGCGCTGGGTGCTCGAATCTCGATCCGCAGCCGGAACCGCCCGACGTCCCTGGTGTAAACACCGACTGACTCGGTGCCAGACGGAATGGGATTCAGGGGCCGGGCGATATGGAGCATCTCGAGCCCCCAGACCATGCGCAGCAAATAACGGTGGCCGCATCCGATTTCCGATCGATGCGGCTCTCCTGCATACCGACCGACCGAGTAATGCAGAGGGTGGTCTCAGAGTCTGTGCTGCTTGTCCGTCTGCGCCAACGCTCGGCACCTCATGTCCCAGCGCGCGCGTGATCATCGAGTGTGTGCGCAAGGCGACGCACCGATCCGGACTCCGCGGCAATCGGAGAACGATGGCTCCTTTACGCTCTCGGCTATGGTCACCGGACTCCTCACCCTCCTCCTCGCCGCGGCGCCTCTCCAGGCGGACGACCCCGCGCCGTCGGCCTCACCCGTCGCATCGCCGCCCGCCGCTTCGCCCCAGGAGGCCTCCGCCCCGGCCGTCCCCCTCGCCGCGCGCGCCGTCGGGCTCATCGAGGGCACCGGTGCCCCGCTCGCCGGAGCGGACGCCGTCGTCACCGAGGCGCAGCTCGACGACATGCTGCTCTGGCGCGAGGCGCGCAGCCCCGGCGGGCAGCGCGCCCTGCGGCAGCTGCTCGAGGTGAAGGTGGTCGAGCGCCTCGGCGAGGTCGCCGGCCTCGAGATCACGGAAGAGGAGCTCCGCGCCACCGCGCGTGATCTCGACGACCAGGCGCGCGCGGCCGGCCTCGAGGGCGGGCTCGAGGAGATGATCCGGACGCAGGGCATCGACCGCGCCGACTTCGACCGCTACCTGCGGCTGTCGATGGTGCACGAGCGGCTCGCGCGCGCGGGGCTCGGCATCGCGGCGGACCAGGAGATCACCGGCGACCAGCAGCAGCTCTGGCTGAAGGGCGAGCTCGAGGCGCGCGAGTACAGCGAGGCGTCGCTCCCCTTCCCCGAGGGCTGGGTCGCGCGCAGCGGCGACGTGACGATCACCGCGTCCGAGCTCGCGTCCGAGCTGCGCGGACTGATGCCGCCCGCGGACCTGCGCGAGGCGTGCTACATGATCCTGCTCGAGCGCGCGGTGCTCGCGCGGATGCCCGAGCTCGGGCCCGCCGGGGTCGAGGCGGCGCTCGAGCGCGAGATCGGCCGGCGGCGCGCCGAGGCGGAGGCCGACCCGCGCTTCCACGGCGCGACCTACGAGAACATGCTCGACGCACGGGGCCTCAGCCTCGACGCCGTACGGCGCGACCCCGCCGTGCGCGCGGCCGCGCTCGCCCACGAAGCCGTCGACCGCGCGACGGGCGACGCAGGCCTGCGCGCCGACTACGAGGAGAACCGCCTGCGCTACGACGCGACCTACGGCGAGGCGGTCGAGGTGTACCTCCTCTGGAAGGCCGCGGGCGACGACCCGAACAACCCGCTCGTGCCGCCGGCCCGCGTCGTGTCCGAGGACCTCGCGAAGATCCGGGACGCGGTCGACGGCCGGCAGGAGTTCCTCCGCGCACTCGAGATCCACAGCGAGGACAAGCGCAGCCGCGAGAACGGCGGCCTGCTCGGGCGCCTGTCGCGCGTCGGCCGCTCGAAGGACCTCGACGCGCTCCGCACCGCGTGCTTCGAGACGATCGACGCGCGGCCCGACGACTACCAGTCGGTCGTGATCGGGCCCGTCCGGCTCGAGAACGGCGTGGGCCTCGCGATGCTCGGCGAGCGCCGTCCCGCGCCGAGCTGGGACGAAATGGCCCAGTTCGTGCACCAGGAGCTGCGGCGCAAGTTCCTCGAGTCCTCGCTGGCCCCGAACCAGGTCGAGATCCTGATCGGCGCGGAGGCTCCGCCCGAGGGCGAGCCGACCGGCGCCGCCCCCGGAACCGGCGGAGCAGCGACCGAGGGCGGGAAGAGCGCCGGGACGCCCAGGTAGCTACCCTGTTCGCGCCATGCTGATCGGTGAAGTCGTCGGGAGCGTCGTGTCGACGCGCAAGGACGAGCAGCTCTCCTCCCACAAGCTGCTCGTCGTCCAGGTCCGGAGCCACTCCAACGAGCCCAAGGACCAGTACGTGGTCGCGGTCGACTCCGTCGGCGCCGGGCCGGGCGACATCGTCCTGTATGCGACCGGCTCGTCCGCGCGTCAGACGACCATCACGAAGGACAAGCCGTGCGACGCCGTCGTCATGGCGGTCGTCGACTCCTGGGACGTGGACGGCAGCAACGTCTACGAGAAGTGGAGCGAGTGACGCCGTGTACCTCGGACGCGTGACCGGGCGCCTCGTCGCCACCGTGCGCTACCCCGGGCTGGAGGGCGTGAAGCTGCAGCTGCTCGAGCCCCTGGGCGAGGACGGCGCGCCGACCGGCGCCCAGCTCGTCGCCGCGTCGGCCCTCGACGTCGGGCCCGGCGACCTCGTGCACTACATCGACGGGCGCGAGGCCGCGCTCGCGCTGCCCGACGAGTCCTTCGTCCCCGTCGACGTCGCCATCACCGGCTTCGTCGAGCAGGCGGACGTGAACGGCGTTTCGCTCGAACTCGACGCGCCGCTGGCGAAGGGCAGGAGCGAAGCATGATCCTCGCCGACGTTATCGGGACCGTCGTGTCCCCGTCCGAGCAGATGCCGGTCCTCGACGGGCGCAAGCTGCTCGTCGTGCGGCCCGTGCGCCCGACCGACGGCGCGCAGGCCCAGGCCGCGCCGCGCGTTGCGATCGACACGATCGGCGCCGGGGTCGGCGACCGCGTTCTCGTCATCGACGAGGGCAACAGCGGCCGCCAGATCCTCTCGGCGCCCGACGCCGCCGTGAAGACGCTCGTCGTCGGCTACGTCGACCAGGTCGAGGTGCGGGGCGAGATCACGTACTCCGAGCGCGGAGGCGCGCGATGAACGCCGCCAGCCCCTGGTCCGAGGAGGAAACGCGCCTGCGGGCCGCCATTTGCCGCATCGGCAAACTCTCCTACGACCGCAGCTACATCGTCGGCGCGGACGGGAACATCTCGGCGCGCATGCGCGACGGGACGATCCTCATCACGCCGACCGGCGCGATGAAGGGCTTCCTCGACCCGCACCAGGTCGCGAAGGTCGACATGGAGGGCCGCGTGCTCGACGACGGGCCGCGCCCTTCCAGCGAGGTGCGCATCCACCTCGTCGCGTACCAGGAGCGCGCCGACGTGCAGGCAATCTGCCACGCGCACCCGCCCCACGCCGTCGCGATGACGATCGCCGGCATCGACCTGCAGATGCCCGTCATCCCCGAGATCATCGTGACGATCGGCGGCATTCCGACGGCGCCGTTCGGAACGCCGGGCACGCCCGAGCTGCCCGAGACGATCCGCGACCTCGTGCGCTGCAGCGACGTGATGATGATGCAGAACCACGGGTCCGTGACGCTCGGTACGAACCTGATGGACGCGTACAAGAAGCTCGACATGCTCGAGCACACCGCGAAGATCCTCTGGCTCGCACACGTCGCGAAGGGCGGCCTCGAGCCGCTGCCGGCCGAGGACGTGCAGAAGATGCTCGCGACGCGCGCGCAGCTCGGCATCACGACGCGCAACACGCTCGAGAACCAGTGCGGGACGGACCCGCGCCGGGGCTGAGCGCGGAGGACGCGCGACGAATCCCGCGCCGGGACGCGCCTCGATCCGAGTCGGGCGTGGAGTGCGCCGCGCGCGCCGCGGCCGCCCGGCGGCACGCGCGGCGCCGAACTGCGCCGATTCGTCGCACCCGAACTCCACGGGCCGTCGTAAGTCGATGTGCGCCCGCGAGAACGTGAACGAGTCGTCGACTCGGCGTGGCGCGGATACGGGGCCGCCATGGCACGATGGGCTCGCCCCGAAACGGCGCGCAGCGTCCGGGCTCCCTCCCCACCATGACTGACCTGCCCTCCGCGGCCGCCCGGGACCTGGTCCCGGGCGCCGCCGCGACCCTTGCGCTGGTCACGGCGCTCACCGCGAACGCACTCACGGGAACCGCAGCGGGTCAGACCCTGCGCGACCCCGCCCCGGGTTCTGCCCGCGTACGACTCTGGAGCGACCCCGGCACGTGGCCGGCGGGCGTGCTCCCCGGACCGAACACGGACGTGTTCATCCCGGCCGGTCGCACGGTGTGGCTCGACTTCGCCCACCTCGGCGCACGCGTCGACGTGAGGAGCATCACGGTCCAGGGCGAACTCCGCGTCGCGTTCGGCGGCGGCGCGCTCGAGGCGAACTACGTGCTCGTCGACGGCGGCACGTTCGGCGTCGGCACCCCCGAGCGGCGCTACCCCGCGCCGGTCCGCATCACGCTGACCCACGACCCCGCACGGACGAACTACGGCAGCGCCACGAACCCGGGCGACATGCTCGACCAGGCGCTCGTCGTGCAGAACGGCGGCGCTCTCGAGCTCCACGGCATCGACCACGGCACGAGCTGGACCCAGCTCGCCGAAACAGCCTTCGCGGGCGACACACAGATCCGGCTCACGGAGCCCGTCGACTGGCTGCCCGGCCACGAGATCGTGCTGGCCTCGACCGACTTCGACCTCGACCAGGCCGAGACCGCAAACGTCCTGCAGGTCACCGGGGACGTCGTCCAGCTCAGCGCGCCGCTCCAGCACATGCACTGGGGGCAGATCGAGGGTCCCTACGCGAACGGGATGAGCGTCGACGAGCGCGGCGAGGTCGGCCTCCTCTCGCGCTCGATCGTCGTCGAGGGCACGCCCTTCGTCGCGCCCGACGGGCGCACGATGGGCGGCCACACGATGGTCCACCGCGGGCCGAACGGCTTCAGCGGTCCCGCGCCGCGCATGGACGTGAGCTGGGTCGAGTTCACCGGGCTCGGCCGCGAGGGAACCCTCGGGCGCTATCCGCTGCACGCGCATCTGGCCTCGAGCCTGCCCGACACGCGGTTCCACGCGTGCAGCGTCCGGAACAGCTTCAACCGCGTCGTGTCGATCCACTCGGTCCTCGACGTCGAGGTCACCGACTGCGTCGCGCACGAGCACATCGGCCACGGCTATTACTTCGAGGGCCTCGGCGGCGTGCGCAACGTCATGAACGGGAACCTCGGTCTGGGGACCCGGTCCGCGGCGCCCGGCCGCGAGATCCTCACCAGCGACCTCGAGCCCGGGACGTTCTGGCTCGAGAATCCGCTCAACGAGATCCGGGACAACGTCGCGGCGGGCTCCGAGCACTTCGGCTTCTGGTGGGAGCCGAGCGACATCTCGACCGTCGATCCCGACTTCGACGGCAGCGTCGCGCACTCGAACGGCGCGATCGGGATTTACCAGGACGTGCGACCGCGTCCGCCCACAGGGCTCATCGAGGACCTGACCCTCTACAAGAACCGCGAGCACGCGCTCTGGTGGAGGACGTACGGCCGGATGACGTTCCGGGACGTGAAGCTCGCCGACAACCGGGCGGGCACGTACCTCGCGTCGGAGGGCGTCCAGATCGACGACGGCTTCTCGTTCATCCAGCTCGAGGATTCGCTCGTCGTGGGCGAGACCGCGAACGTCGGCGAGCCGACGCGCGGCATCGAGCGCGCGCACGGCCGCAGCCTCCCGCAGGTGACCCCCTTCCTCCACGGATCGCTCGGGGCGGAGTGGGACGCGCTCGTCGGCGTCGAGATGTACGACGGCGCGTTCCGGATCGTGAACACGCACTTCGCCCACTTCGCGGACGCGTTCGCGACGTGCCTGCCGCCGGAGTGCGCGTCGCCCGCCGTGTTCCAGCGCGAGGCGGGCGCGCTCTCGAACGTCTACTACCACAACCCCTGGTCGTTCCTCCCGACGAACAGCGTCGCGGGACTCTCGTTCGAGAGCGCCGACGCCGTCTGGCTGCGCACGCCCGTCGGTGCTCCGCTGACCGACAACGGAATCGCGAACACCGTCTTCATCGACGAGGACGGCTCGGTCACCGGAACGCCGATGACCTACGTCCGCCCGCGCAACACGTTCCTCGACCACCAGCCGGCGGCGAACGAGGCGTTCAGGCCCGCGTGGAACGCGACCTCGATGGAGATGTACCAGCCGGACGGGCCGGGGGGGCAGACCGTCCCGTACCTGTACGGTCTCCTGCAGTGGCAGCACGCGTTCGCCGCAGCGCCCCTCGTCGACTCGGCGCTGGTCGAGCGCGTGCCGCTCGACGGGACGCTCGCGCCCCGCACGCTCGAGCTCTTCAACGCGACCTGCAACCAGAACCCGTACTCGCTGATGCCGACGGCGCTGGTGACGGGCGCCGCGTATTCGTTCGACGCGCCGGGCCTTGCACCGAGCGCCTGGCCGGCCGCGTTCAACCTCCGCTGGGGCGGGACGGCGCCCGGTGAGTTCGTTGTCGTGTCGTTCCCCTACCCGAGCGGGACGGCGACGGTGCGCTTCGACGGTGTGGTCGATGGAGCCCAGGCCGCGGGCCCGGCCGCGCTCGCCGCGTCGCCGGGCAGCGACCACTACCTCGACGCGGCGGCGGGACGGCTGTACCTGAAGCTCGTCGCGGGCGGCTCGGGCGGCTCCGTCTGGGACGGTGAGATGCTGCGCGTCGACGTCGACTGAGCGGGACCCGCACGCTGCGCGGGTCCGAAGCGGGGGGCGCGCGCCCTCGGATCCGCGGCGGAGACGGGGATCACGCAGCTGAAACGGGACGGCCTGCACGGGCGCAGCGGGCCGCGCTACCCTTCGCCGCCGCCGCACTGCGCCCTGCCCTGCGCGGAGCGCGGCCGCCCTCCGCCATGCCCTCGCCCGTCCTCCTCAAGTTCGGCGGCTCGATCCTCCACGGGCCGGACGACGTCGCCCGCGCCGCGCGCTGCGTCCAGGCCGAGCTCGCGCGCGGCGCGCGCGTCGTCGCCGTGACGAGCGCGTTCCGAGGCCGGACCGACGCGCTCGAGGCGAGCCTCGTCCAGCTCGGGGAGGAGTCCGGCCGCCCCCCGACTCCCCACGAGCGGGCCGCGCTGCTGGCGACGGGCGAGCTCGAGACGATCCGGCTCCTCCTCGCCGAACTCGAGGCCGCGGGGGTCCGCGCCGCGCTCGCCGACGTGCGCGAGGTCGGACCCTTCGTCGAGCCCGGAACCGAGCGTCCGACGCGCCTCGACGCCGCGCGCCTCCTCGCGCTGTTCGAGCTCGCCGACGTCGTCTGCCTGCCAGGATTCGTCGCGGCCGAGGACACCACGGACGCAGGCCCGGCGCTGCTCGGCCGCGGCGGCTCCGACATGACGGCGCTCTTCGCCGGACACGCGCTCGGCGCGCGCGTGAAGCTCGTGAAGGACGTCGAGGGCCTCTTCGCAACCGATCCGTCGATGGCGCCCATCGCAGGGGCGCATCGCAGCGAGGAGCCGGAACCCCTGGCCACCCTCGACTTCGACGCCGCGCTCGAGCTCGGCCCCACCGTCCTCCAGCCCGCGGCGGTGCGCTTCGCGCGGTCGATCGGGTTTGGGTTCGAGGTGGTCGGGCCCGAGCACTTCGAGACCGATGGAGCCGCACGACCGGGCACGAGCGTCGGCGGTCGCCGGGCGGCGGGGTCCACGCCCACCGAGTGAGCGTCGCGCGCGGCGCCTCGGCCGCCGCTCAACCGCACACGACCGTCACCGACGTCTGTGCTCCCTCACTCGTCTCAACCTCCCCGCGTCCGACGACGGCGCCGCTCCGGTCGCGGACGACGACCTCCCAGCGTCCGGGTCCAAGACCCGGAATGCGGATCCGCCCCTGGGAGTCGGTGCGTTCCCTGCTCTTCAGGACGGCGTGCCGACCGTTCGGGTCGAGCAGCTCGACCCTGCGGTCGACGAGGCCCCGGCCGGCGGCGTCCACCGCGCGCGCATCGACCGACGCCGCCTCGGGCAGGAAGAGGTCGAGCTCGGCCGCGTCGCCCTCCTCCGGAACGACGACGTCCTCGACGACCACGAGCCCGCGCGTCGCGTGGCCGCGGACGTAGTTCCCCGTTCGGAGGCGGTACGCGCCGGGGTGCAGGTCCGTGAACTCGAACGTGCCGTCGGCGCCCGTGTACGTGAACGCGGTGTGCCCGACCATGACCGCGTCGCTCGGGACGTCCGCGTGCGTCAGCATCAGCTGCTGGCCGCCGGCGGGCGCGCCGCCCACGAGCCGCACCTGCCCGCGCAGGCTGCGTTCCGGCATGTCGAAGTCGTGGCTCTGCCGCGCCTCGTCCGTCAGCACGACGTCGAAGCGCGCCTGCTTGGCCTGGCCCTCCCCCACGCAGAACGAGTGCAGCCCCGTCTGGCGGAACGACACCTCGTAGCGGCCCTGCTCGTCCGTCCGGGTGATCTGGCGCGGCATCGCCACCTCTTCGTCCGTCTTGTAGACGTACATGAGCAGCCCCGCCGTCGGCTCGCCCCCGCGTCGCACCGTGCCGTGGACGGTGACGCCGTACGCGCCGGGCTCTCCGAGTACGACCCGCACGTCTCCGTTCTCGGGCACCTCGACCGGGACCTCGAGGCTCTCTGTGAATCGATCGGCCCAGTGGTCGGCGTTCGAGCCGTCCAGGCGGACCAGGTACGAGCCCCCCGCGAGCCCCTCGAAGCGGAAGCGACCCTCCTGGTCGACCGGCGCGGCCTCCACCGCGAACGCGCCCGCGACGCGGAGCAGGACGCCCGTCTCCTTCCCGGTCCAGCGGTCGGGGTGGATGCGGCCGAGGATGCGCCCGCCGCGGGTCAGCAGCACCACGTGGTCCTCCTCCGGCGCGCCCGGAACGACGCGCACGTGTGGATCGGCAGGCGGACCGTAGCCGGCGGCCGTGACGTCGAGGACGTGCTGGCCGGGCGGGAGCGAGTCGAACGCGAAGCGGCCCTCGGGCCCCGTCTCGGTGCGGAGCGCACCGATGGCGACGCGCGCGCCCGCGACCGGCGCGCCGTCCGTCCCCTTCACCGTCCCTCCGAGCGAGCCGTGCCGAAGGAGCACGAATTCCAGCGCGTCGCTCGCGCCGGGAAGGGTCACACGCCTCGGCAGGGACGAGCCGTGATCCTCGGCGTGCACCGAGACGTCCCAGCGGCCGGGGCCGAGCCCCGTGAACTCGAAGACGCCGCCGTCGTCCCGAAAGCGCCGGCGCAGGGGTTCGCCGGGTTCGTCGAGCGGCTGGGCGACGACGCGCAGGTCGCGCAGCGGCGCGCCCGCGTCGTCCACCGCCCGCCCGCGCACGGCGAGTCCGTCCCCGAGCTTCAGCTCGAGGCGGCCGCTGCGGCCCGTCCGGACCGAGTCCCGCAGGAACGGCCCGCGCCGGTTCCTCTGCCCCACTGCCGTCACGACGTACGCGTCGCCCCGGAGGCCCGACGCCTCGAAACGCCCCTCCCGGTCCGTCCGGTCGCGCGCGGCCTCGACGCCTCGGCGGTCCGCCGGTGCCACGTACACGTCCACGCCGTTTGCAGGCTCGCCGTCGGCCCAGACGACGACGCCCGTCAGCACGCCGCCGCGGTCCAGCCGCAGCTCGAGGTCCTCCACGAGGTCGCCGTCGGCCAGCACCCCGAGGTCGACGCGGCGCGGGAGGGCGTCCTCCGGGTTGGCGTTCACTCCCGCTTCGCCGGGCAGCACCCCCCGAAGGCTGAACGAGCCGTCCTCGGCGGACTGGCCCGTCACCTCGCGGCCTCGGTCGTAGCGCATGTCCGGTCGGTGCCACGTGAAGAGCTTCAGCGGCACGCCGGCCATCGGGGTGCCCTCGTCGTCGACGACGACGCCGGTGACCCCGCAGCCGCGCGAGACCTCGAGCATGCACGAGGCGTACTCGAGCATCGGAACCGCGGGCGCCTCGACGCTCGCGTCCACGTAGTCGGCCGCGTCCAGCCCGACGGTCCAGGCGCCGTCCGGCGGCAGGCCGCCGAAGCGCAGAGCCCCGTCCTCGCCGCGGAACGCGCGCCGTGCGTGCGTGGTCTCGCCCTGGGTGGACGACGCGGAGAGGAGGAAGCGGTCCGGGTCGAGCGCCTCCGCGGACGCGGCCTCGGCGGCGGGCCCCGTGAACTCGACGAGCAGGCATCCGCCGCGCGTCGCCTCGAGCACGAGCGGATCCTTGCCCGGGCGCGGACGGCGCAGCCCGCGCTCGAGCGCGAGGAAGTCGGACTGGAGGTCGACGCGCAGCGTGCGGGCCGCCTTCGGGATCCGTACCTCGAACGCGCCGTCGGCGGCGACGTCGCCGAACGCCTCGCCAGCCCCTTCGCCGTACTTCGCCCGGCTCACGCGCATCCAGCGGACGCGCACGCGCGCCGGAGCGTCGACCGGCGCGCCGTCCGTCGGGACGACGCGCCCGCGGACGGACGCGGCCTCGACGAGATCGAGCGCGTCCGCGGACGGTTTCGGAGCCGCCGCTTCCTCGCGCTCATGACGCGCGGGCGCGGCGCTCCCCGCGGCGAGGCGGTCGAGTTCGTCCTCGCCGGTGCTCTCACCGACCGCGGTGTCCGCGGCCGGCGGGCCGCCGTCGGCGATCCCGGCGGGCGCGTTCGGCTCGGCCGGGTCGCGCCGCGCGACGAGCAGCAGGAGACATGCGAGGGGCACGACCACGAGGGCCGCGAGGAGGGCGCGTTGCATGGGCAGCCAGGGCAGGGCAGTGACGCGGGGAGGTCCAACCGGTCGTGCGCGGGGCGCCCCGCGGCCGCGCCACGATTCGGCGGGACGCGCGCGACCCTTACACGGCGAACGCGCGCCGAACGCGCCGACGGCCAACGCACGCGTTCGAGGCGCGTACGCGTGGCTCATGCACGCCTCCCTCCCGCTCCTCGCTCTCTGCCTCGCCGCCGCGTCGCTCCCGCCGTCGACTGCGCCGCCCGGAATGTCCAAGGGACTCGAACCGGCCCGGGACTCCGGACAGGCCCGAACCCCCGAATCGGATCCGGGCCACGCCGGACCGCAGGGCATCCCGCGGAACCCGGGCGCGTCCTTCTCCGAGGATCCGGTCATCGACTCCGCGCTGGAGGGCGCGCTGGTGGAGGCGCTGGCCGAGCTCCGGGCGGGAGCCGACGAGCCGCGGCACTTCTTGCCGCGCGACCGCGAGAGCAACGGCTTCTTCCACCGACGCCTCGCGCGTCTCGTCGCGGCGGAGGACGCGCGGACCCCGACCCTGCTCAAGGGGCATCCCGTCGGGGAGGATCGTGTCCTCGTGACGCTCGCGTTCGGCGACGCTCGGGACGGACAGCTCGCCCTCGACGCGATCGTCGAGCTCATGGCGCGGCCGTCGGGCGACACGTTCACGTTCGTCTGCCCGTTCGAGCACAACACGCGGCACCTCGAGCGAGCGGCGATCGCGGGGACGACCTTCGTCCACTCCGGCCCGCTCGACGAGGACGCCGCGCGCGGCTTCGCGGAGTTCCGCACCGCGTTCTCACGCGAGGCCGGCGCGACGGACGGCCCGCTGACGTACCACTCCTTCCCGAGCCTCGACGCGCTGCTGCGCGCGTACGGCCTCGTGTTCGACCGGCGGCGCTGCAACTTCCTCGAGCACGACCTCGGCTTCCTCGACGACGGCGGGCGCCGGTTCGCGACCGGCACCGACGACCCCGACCGTCGCTTCGAATTTGTGCGCGAGACCCTTGGGGTCGCGCCCGGCGCGGAGACCCTCTACGGGCCGTTCGCGACCGGCCTCGCCGTATGCGTCAGCGACTGCTACGGACTGAGCGGCGACGGCCTCGAGACGCTGAAGGCACAGTTCCGCGAGGAGCTCGCGCGGAGACCCGACATCGACTTCGCCGAGGAGTTCCGCAAGGAGCGCGGCGCCTCGATCCACCGGCACTTCACGCACTTCGTGATCTGTGCGTTCACGGCCGAGCGCGTGATCGATGCGCACGGCATCGCAGCCGCGATCGAACTCGCGCGCTCGGGGCCGGACCGCGCGACGTTCTTCCGGAAGCTCGACGCCCTCGTCGGGGTCGACGAGACGGGCCTTCACGCCGCCGTGCTCGAGGCGATCGCGGACTGAGCCGAGCGTCAGCCGTCGGTCGCGGGCAGCACGACCGGGCTCTCGAAGTCGCGAGGCTTGAAGCACAGGAGCGACTCGTCCACCTGCCCGACGAGACGCTCGGCCGTCGTCCCGACGAGGAAGCCCGAGCGGCCGCCGCGCGAGAGAGTCCCCATGACGATCAGGTCGGGGTGCTCCTCCTCCGCCTCGCGTAGGAGCTCGGCGTGGGCGACCCCGCGCTCGAGGTGCAGCGTCGGGTCGACGTCGAGGCCCCCGACCTGGCGCTCGAGCTCGGACAGCGCGCGCGTCCGGTGCGACTCGATGAGCGCGTCGTACTCGGCCTGCGGAAGGTCCGCCGCCGCGCGCATCTCGATCGGCGTCAGGTTCCACGCGTGGAAGACGTGCAGCTCGCCCTCCGACTGCTCGGCGACCCAGGCCGCCGCGTCGACGGCCTCGGACGAAACCTCGCTGAAGTCCGTCGCCGCCAGCACGTGGCGCTGCATCAGGTCGTGGTCCGGCTTGACCAGCCAGACCGGCACCGGGCACTTGCGCAGGAGCTTGACGGCGGTGCTGCCGATGCGGCGCCGCACGCTGCCCTCGGTCGCGCGCTTGCCCGCAACGACGAGGTCGGCCTTGCCGGCCAGCGCGCGCGCGACGAGCGCGTGCCACGGGTAGTCCTCGACAACCTCGATCTCGACCTGGACGCCGTGGTCCCCGACGAGGCCCGAGAGGATCGTGAGCTCCTCCATGGCCGTCTGCCCGAGCTCGACCGGGCCGCTCGAGTCGTCAGCCCAGGCGGCGCACAGCAGCGTCACCTTCGCGTCTACGCGCGCGGCGATCCACGCGGCCTGCAGGGCCGCGCGCACCGAGCCCACGTCGGGCTTCCCCGTCCGCGGGTGCAGGCCCACGCCGACGGTGATCTGGCGAACGCCGATCAAGGCGTCAGACGGTCCTCCGGTCGCCGCCCAGCGCCGCCTCGATCTCGCGGCGGCGCTCGTCGTAGCCCGCGCGCCCCATCAGCGCGTAGGCCGCGACCTTGCCGGCCTCGACGCCGGGCTGGTCGAACGCGTCGATCCCGTAGTGCTCGCCCATCACGGCGACGGCGAGCTCCATCAGGTAGAGGTACTGGCCGACGGTGTGCGCGGTCACCTGCGGGAACGTGATCGTCACGTTCGGACGCTGCGCGTCGGTCAGCGCAATGCGCGTCCCGTCCCGCTCGGCGTGGAACAGATCGTTCATCGTGCGCCCGCCGAGGTAGCTGAGCGCGTCGTGCTCGGCGTAGCGCTCGGGGATCTCGACCGTGTGGTCGGGCCGCTCGACGGACAGGAGCGTGAACCACTTGTCGAACGGGCCCTCGACGTAGAGCTGCACCTGGCTGTGCTGGTCGGTCACGCCGACGGCCTTGATCGGCGTCGGGCCGACGAAGACGTCGTCGCCGTCGCGCGACTTGCGCTTGCCGATCGACTCGGCGAGGAGCTGCGCGTACCAGTCCGCGACGAGCGCGAGACGCTGGCTGTAGGAGAAGGTCACCGACATCGGCTTGCCCTTCTTCTCCTGCATGAGGAACTGGAGCGCCGCGTAGACGAGCGCCGGGTTCTCGTCGAACGACGCGGTGCGGCAGCGTTCGTCCATCGCAGCAGCGCCGGCGAGAAGCCCCGGCACGTCGAGACCGACCAGCGCGCTCGACACGAGCCCGACCGGCGACAGGACGCTGAAGCGTCCGCCGACGCCGTCGGGCACGACGAACGAGCGATAGCCCTCGGCGTCGACGATCGGGCGCAGCACGCCCTTCTCCGCGTCGGTCGTCACGACGACGTGGCTCCGATGACCCTCCTCGCCGAGCTTCTCGACGAGCTTCTGGCGGAAGACCAGGAACTGGCTCATCGTCTCGGCGGTCGAGCCGGACTTCGAGATCACGTTGAACACGCACTTCGACACGTCGAACGTGTCCAGGAACTCGCCGACGAGGTCGGGGTCCACGTTGTCGAGCACGAAGAGCCGGGGGTGCCCCTCGCGCGGCGCGATGTCGTGGAACGGGCTCGAGAGCGCCGCGTGCAGCGCGCGGTTGCCGAGCGCCGACCCGCCGATGCCGAGGACGACCACGTTCTCGAAGCGCCCCTTCACCGACGCCGCGTAGTCCATCACGTCGCGCGCGACGTCGTCCTGGTGCGGGAGGTCGAGCCAGCGGAGGTCCTTGTCGCGGCGCGCCTGCACGGCGGCGAGGGCGGCCTCGGAGGGAGCGCGGAGCGCTTCGAGATCCGCGGCGGCGATCCCCTGCTCGGGGCCGACGGCGGTGTCGAGGGCGTTCGTGTAGTCGAGGGTGAGGCGGTGCACGGCGGCGGGTGTGGGGATCGACGGGCCGAGGAGACGGTCCGGGGTGCGCGAGCCACGCGCACGGAGCGGCCCGGGACGGGCACAGAGCCTAGCAGCCCGCAGGGGTCCCCCGTCGTGATCGGTCACCTGCGGGAAGACGGCGGCGGCCCGGGACCGATGAGCTGCGCGTGAAGGGCGGATCCTCGGGTCGAGCCTGCGGCACCGGGCGATGGGACCGACGTGGAAGAGGCCCGGACCGCCTGCGGCGGCCCGGGCCTCTCCTTCAGGCCGTCGGGGGACGGCCCGTGCGTACGACCACCCGAGTCGTCAGTCGTCCTGCGTCCCCATGAAGCGCATCACGAAGTACGCGAGCGTGAGGAGCGAGGTGATCGCCCCCGCGACGTAGGTGAGCGCCGCTGCGTCGAGGACCTTGTCGACGCCCGACTTCTCGGCCTCGGTGCGCGTGATCCCAGCCTCGATCAGCACGGCCTTCGCGCGGCTCGACGCGTCGAACTCGACCGGCAGCGTCACGAGCTGGAACAGGACCGTGATCGCGAGCAGGCCGATGCCGACCAGGAACAGCGTGCCGCCGAGCGGCGACTGCTGCATGAACAGGCCGAGCATGATCGGCCAGATGTAGAACGCATTGCCGAACTGCACGGCGGGCACGATCGCCGAGCGAAACGTCAGCCAGGGATAGGCGACCGCGTCCTGGATTGCGTGACCGGCCTCGTGTGCGCCGACCGCGACCGAAGACGCGGAGCGGCCGTCGTAGACGTCGGGGCTGAGCCGGAGCGTCTTCGAGCGCGGGTCGTAGTGGTCCGAGAGGAATCCGCCGACGCGCTCGATGGTGACGTCGTGGGCGCCACCGGCTCGGCAGACGGCCGCGGCGGCCTGCGCACCGGTCATCCCGGAGGACACGCCCACCTGGCTGTACTTCTTGAAGGTGCTCTTGACCCGGGACGAGGCCCACATGCTCAGGAGCAAACCGGGGCCGATGAACAGGAGGTAGACGGGATCGAAGATCAGGGGCATGGCGGCAATATGGGCGATCGGGCCCTCGGTTGGGAGGCCGGTGCGGGGCAACCGTGACGCGGTCGCCGGGACAGGCGCTTCGGGGGGATTGTTGGGAAGCGAGGGCTTCGGGTTGCAGTGGATACGGCCTGCGAGGGGTCCAGGTTAGGGGGGCCGGTCTGCGGGAGCTCGGGGCTTGCCCCCGTGGCAGGACGCCGCCGCTCGAGCGAGGACGGACGGGGCGGCGGCGAGCCGAGCCCGGGCTCCCCCGGCGGCCGCCCGCGATCGGCCCTGTCGCAGCGCGGAGGAGCGCCTAGGATCCGGTCCCGCCCCCGCGCGACGCCATGGAATCGAACCCGACGAGCCCCCTCCACCTCGACTGCAACGCGACGACGGCGGCCAGCGCCGAGGTCGTCGAAGCGATGCTCCCCTGGCTCGGCCGCGCCGGCGCCAACCCCTCGGCGACGCACGGCGCCGGACGCGAGGCCGCCCGGGCCGTGCGCCGCGCGCGCGCGTCCGTCGCGGCCCTGGTCGGAGCGAGCGCGCCCGAGATCGTCTTCACATCGTGCGGATCGGAGAGCACGGTGACGGCCGTCCGCTCCGCGGCACGCGCGCGGCCGGGCGGTTCGGTCGTGATCAGCGCCGTCGAGCACAGCGCAACGAAGCGCGCCGTGGAGGCGGAGGCCGGGGCGGACCGCACGGTCGTCGTCGGCGTGGACGCCGGCGGCGCGCTCGACCGGGACGCGGTGCGCCGAGCGCTCGACGGCGACGCCGCGCTCGTGTCGCTCATCCTCGTGAACAACGAGACGGGCGTCGTCTCCGACCTGGCCGGGCTGGGCGACGCGTGCCGCGCGGCCGGCGCGCGCCTGCACATCGACGCCGTGCAAGCGCCCGGCAAGGTGCCGATCGACGTCGGGGAACTCGGGTGTGACTACCTCAGCCTCTCCGCCCACAAGTTCCACGGGCCGCGCGGAATCGGCGCGCTCTACGTGCGGGAGGGGGCGCCGCTCGTGCCGCTCGTCGTCGGCGGGCCCCAGGAGGACGAGCGCCGCGCGGGAACGGAGAACGTCCCGGGGATCGTCGGGATGGGCGTCGCCGCCGACCGCGCCGCTGCCCGCGCGGCGTCGGCCGAGGACCAGGCGCGCATCGCCCGCCAGCGCGACCGGCTCGAGGCGGCCGTCCTCGCCGGCTGCCCCGGCGCACGTGTGCACGGCGACAGGGCCCGCCGCGTTGCGAACACGGCGAACATCGGCTTCGACCTGGCGGACAGCGGGCTCGACGCGTCCGCGCTCCTGGCGATCCTCCACGACGAAGGGATCGAAGTGAGCGCTGGCTCCGCCTGCAACTCGCACCGGACCGCGCCGTCGCCGGTGCTCCTCGGGATGGGCCTCGACGAGGCCGCGGCGAGCTCGGCGCTGCGGTTCTCGCTGGCCCACGCGGGCACTCCGGACGCCATCGACGACGCGGGGATCGACCGCGCGGCCGCCTGCGTCATTTCGGCGCACCGGGCCCTGATGGCGATCTGAGGCGATCGCTCGGTTCGGGCCCGGGCAGCGGGCGCCCCCACCCCGCGGACCGGGTACCCTTCCGGCCCGCGGCACCGCCCTCGACCCATGGCCGATCCGAAAGCGACCTACTCGACCCGCGTCTCTGGAATCCTCCGTCCCCGTCACACCGTCCTCGACGGCGACGGGAAGGAGCTCGGCGTACTCGACGTCCGGCGCAACCGGCTCGGGCTCATCGTCTCGGGCACCTGGAAGCCCGCGAAGGGCGAGGTCCTCGAGTTCCGCCGCGATCCGGGCATCCTGCGCGCGCAGTTCTCGGTGTGGACGGACGCCCGCGAGTGGCTGGGCTCCAGCATCCGCCCCGGAACCCTCCGCCGCACCGTCGAGATGTGCACGGGCGGCAAGGCCATGCGGCTGGTCCCGACCCTCGGCTTCTCGCGCGGCTGGCGCATCGTGGGCCCGCGCAGCGGCCGCATTGCCGAGCTCCGGTACGGCTGGTTCTCGGGCGGGGCCAAGATGGCGGTCTACCGCAAGCTCGACTTCGAGCTGCTGCTGTTCTCGTACTTCATCGGCGGCCTCGCGCTCTGGGAGAGCGCCCTCCCGACGTCCCTGGAGGCCGTCGACCGCGGCATGACGGCGGCGACGGGCCGCCGCTAGCGTCCCGCGACGGAACCCGGGAGGCGACCACGCCCGTCCCCGCCCACGTTCTTCCTGTACCCGGTCCCGGCCCCACCGCAGTCGGCCCCCCGCACGAGGCCCCGGCCGCCCCGTCTCGACCCCGCGCACAGGCGTGGATCTTCGGGAGGCCGGGAAGTTCCTTCCGAAGCGCGCGTCCTTCACCGCCGCGGACCGCATTCGATCCACCCCATTCGCTTCCGAGCCCATCCATGCGACCTCTCATCGTTCTCCTCGCCGTAGCCGCCGCAGTGGGCGGTCTCTTCTTCGCGCTCCAGAAGGGGGGCGGTGAAGGCGACGCGGGCCCCCAGGACAGCGACACACCGATCGTGCGCCGCGGCGCCGACGAGACGGCCGAGACCTCGGTCGACGACACGCCGCTCGAGGGCCTGACCGAGGGCGCGCGCCGCGAGACCGCAAAGATCGAGGCCAGCCCCGTCGCGGTCGACCCGGACGTCGTCGCGGCTGACCCGATCGCGGGCGTCGGGGACCTGACCGGCAAGGTGGTGGACGAGAAGGGCCGCCCCATCGTCGGCGCGGAGGTCACCCTCACCCTCTTCGGTTCGCAGAACATCCTCTTCGCCGAGGTCGACCGCTCCAAGGACGTCAAGAGCGAGACCGGGGACGACGGCGTCTACCGCTTCGCGGGCGTCCCGGTGCGCGACGGCTGGTCCGTCATCGCGGACCACATCGACTACTCGAAGGGCGAGCTGCCGAGCGTCATCGTGCTCGAGGGCTCCGAGACCGAGGCCCCGGACCTCGTGCTCTTCGCGGGCAGCACCGTGCGCGGCCGCGTCACGGACACCGGCGGCAACCCGGTGCCGGGCGCGCGCATCATGCTCAGCGAGAACCGCTTCGCCCCGATCCTCGACGAGGACGACGGGTCGACCAAGTACGAGGTCGAGACGGGCGACGACGGCACCTACGCGATCGTCAACGTCGCGCCGATGCAGAACTACTCGCTCTCGGTGAACGCCGACGGGTACGGCTCGATCCAGGTGACCCCGCTCGCGGTCGTCGCGAACGAGGACACGGTGCAGGAGCTCGTGCTCGAGGTGGCCGCGATGCTCGGCGGCAGCGTGGTGTCCGCGCTCGGCGAGCCGATCGAGAACGCGTCCGTCGAGGCCTGGGCCGTCGACCGGACCAAGCGCAGCTCGCACACGAAGGTGATGACCGACGACGTCGGCGGGTTCATGTTCACGAACATCCCGACCGGTGAATTCATGCTCGTCGTGCGTCACCCCGCCCACCAGGCGAGTTCGAGCACGCGCGCCAGCTCGGGCGACATGCAGGTGCAGATCTCGCTGCAGCCGCTGCCGACGATCACCGGCCGCGTCGTGGACGCGACGACCGGGGCTCCGCTCCCGTCGTTCGAGGTGCAGCTCCGCCAGACGATCCAGGGCTCGGCCGACGGCCAGACCCAGGCGGACAAGCGTTCGCGCAAGAAGTTCGAGGACCCCGAGGGCCGCTTCGAGCTCGTGACGCCCAAGGCCGGAACCTACCTCGTCGAGGGCATCGCGCCCGGCTACGCGGCGACGTACTCGGAGCCCTTCGAGACGGTCCTGAACCAGAGCACCTCCGGCATCGTCGTTCGCATGTCGCGCGGCGGCACGATCACGGGCCGCGTGCTCGGCGCGGGCGGCGCGCCTCTCGCCGGCGCGATCGTCGAGACGCACGACAAGACGTGGTCGAGCGACCCGTTCGGCCAGATGCTGTTCCAGTCCGGTCTCGGCGACGCGACGGACACGAGCACGCGCACCGACGCGAACGGGGTCTACACGCTGAGCGCTCTCAAGCCCGCGGGGTACCAGCTTCGCATCCGCCACAAGGACTACGCGTCGAAGTCGGTCGCCGACCTCACGCTCGAGCCCGACCAGGAGCTCAAGGTCCCGGACGTGAAGCTGCCGCGCGGCGCGACGGTCAGCGGCGAGGTGATCGGACCGAGCGGTGCGCTCGTCGCGGGCGCGCAGGTGCAGGCGGTCCCGATGACGGCGGGCCTCGACGTCAAGCGCACGCAGACCGGCCCCGACGGGACGTACGTGCTCGAGCACGTGCCCGCCGGCCGCTACCGGATCAGTGCGGTCCGCCCGCGCAGCGGCGCCGACAACCCCTTCGGTGCCGCGGCGGACCAGAAGCGAACCGAGAAGGAGATCGTGGTCGGCGAGGGCGACACCCAGGCCGGCGTCGACTTCAAGCTGCTCGACCGCTGACCGCGGAGCCTATCCGAGCGCGCGCGGGGGGGGGTGGCGCCCGCCCCCCCCCGCGCGTTTTTGGGGGGAGTGGCGGGGTCGGGGGGGGCGTGGGG
>JBCBNC010000053.1:0-33179 GCA_039821985.1 Planctomycetota bacterium | reverse complement strand
CCTTCTGTTTTGTTAGCCGCCTGTTACTTCATTTCGACGTTCGTCCGTGTCTGATTCTAAAGCTGCTGGTTATCTTGGCACCTTATCTGCACGGCACCGTATCTGCACTCGGCTCCGCCCAACGAAACAGGGCCCCGCTTCGCGCGCAGCGAAGCGGGGCCCTGTCCACGCCGGCGCGCCGTTTCCGGCGCGCCGTGCGATTCAGATCACTCGAAGTCGACCTGGATCGCGCTCGTGAAGTTGCTGTCGCTCATGCCCTCTCGGTGCCAGACCTGGAAGTACCAGGTGTCACCGGCCATCGCGGCGACGAGCGTGATGTTCGTCGGCAGCGAGGTGGTGTCGAGGACGTAGTCGACGGAGCCCGCCGCACCGGAGTTCGCGATGCCGTGACGGCCCATCTCGAAGCTCGCGATGCAGAGGTTGCCGAGGCTGCCACCCGGGTTGTTGACCAGCGTCGCCGTGGTGCTCGAGTTGACGAGCAGGCAGTTGACGTTGGCCGGGAGGCAGTTCGCCGTCAGCGTGAGGTCGTTGTCGGTGGCCACGAGGCTACCGGCCGCGGAGAGAACACCGCCGAGGCCCGTCGAGTTCGGGACGCCCGCGCAGACGAGCGAGGCGATGCCCGGCGTCACGACGGCGTCGAGGTTGATGAGGCCGTTGCCCGTCGCGCCGTTGAAGCTGCCCGCCTGGATGAGGTAGGTGGTGCCGCCGATGGCGTTGAAGGTCAGCAGCGACTGGAGGCCTGCGCCGCCGTCGTCGTCACAGGCTTCCTCGACGAGCGCCATGCAGTCGCCCGAGTAGACCGAAACGGTGGTGTCGAAGTCCGAGCCGTCCGTGTCGAGCTGCATCGTGCAGTCCGACGGGGCGGTCCAGCTGAACCACACGTCGGCCTCGCTCGCGGTGCTGGTGCCGAAGGCGCAGCTCTGCGTGTTGCCGCTCTCGGTCGCGCCGACGTTCGAGTACGGCGTGGTGCCGACGCTGATCGCGATCGCGCCCGAGCAGTCGTCGTTCGCGAGCGAGTCGACGAACGTCGCCGTGACCTGACCCGCGCCCGAGGAGCCGCCGAATCCACCGACACGCACGTAGTACGTCTCGAAAGCGGTGCCGGCGAAGGTGATGGAGCTCAGGAAGTTCGGGCTGCCGATGTCGTCGTTGCAGTCGATCGAAACGAGCGAGCCGCAGTCACCGGAGTAGACCTCGAGGCGCGTGTCCGTGAGGCCCGTCGAGCCGAGCGTGTCGACCGTGATCGAACCGTCCGCAAGCGGGGTGATCGAGTACCAGAGGTCGAGCGGGTCGCTGAAACCGCCGCAGGACGGGGCCGGGGCGGTGGACGAGAACGTCGCAAGCGTGTTGTCGAAGGGCTCGGCAACGCCGTCGGCGAGCGCGATCGCGCCCGAGCACTCGTCGTTCGCGATGGCGGGCGGCGGGCCGGTCACGAGGAGCGTACCGGTGCCGGTGTCGCCCGCGGTGTAGCCGCCGACGCGGATCCAGTACTGGGTGCCGTTGACGGCCATCCAGCTGGTCTCGCTGGAGAAGCCGGCGCAGCCCGTGCCGTCGTCGTTGCAGGCCTCGGAGACGAGCGTCACGCAGTCACCCGAGTAGACCTCGATCTTCGAGTCGTAGTCGACGGTGCCGCAGGTCGACGCGGTCGCCATGTAGTCGTCGGTCGCCGTGAACGTGTACCAGAGGTCGGGCGAGAGGAGATCGCCGCCGCCGGCCGCGCAGGAGAAGTCCGGCGCCGCGGTGGTCGTCGCGACGGTCGTGTCGATCGGCTCCGGGACGTCCGGGGTGATCGGGTCGGCGTCGACGCACTCGTCGGGCGGGGGCGGCGGGCCGGTCACGAGCAGGTCGCCCATGCCGGTCGCAGTGTTGAAGCCGGCGACGCGGACCCAGTACTGGGTGCCAGCGACGAGCGCGACGTCGAGCTGGCTCGTGTTGCCCGAGCAGGTGCCGAACAGGTCGTCGTTGCAGCCCTCGGAGACGAGTGCGCCGCAGCTACCGGACCAGACGGAGAGGCGCGTGTCGTACGTCGCCGTGTTGCAGGTCGTGACCGTGGCCGTGTACGACGCGGGCGCCGTGAACTCGAACCAAATGTCGTTCGCGGGCGAGCCGCCGCCGCAGCCGAACGCGGGGTCAGCGGCGTTGTTGGTCGCCGCGGTGGTGTCGAAGGGAGTGGGAGTGTCGAGGGCGATGTTCGCAGCGCCCGAACACTCGTCCTGCGCCATGGCAGTTCCGGCGAGAACCGGCGCCACGAAGGCGAGGAGAGCCGCCTTGGGCATACGAGGGGTGGAATTCATGAGTCGGATCAGTGATCGCGGATGAAGCTTCGAAGGAACCGGAGGCGAGAGCCCCTGGAAGGGAGGAACGCGGGTCTGGACCCGGGTGCCGACGTGAAACCGTACCCGATGCGACAAGACGCACTTTGAACGGTTCTTAGGTTGAAACAGTCTCTGTTCTCGACCGGGACGGGCAGGCGGGGCGAGCGCTCGCCACCGAACAAAACCCTACCATGCGGGATGCCGTGCCGGAGCACCCCGCCGAGAAGCTGAATCCCCACCCGCTGCGCGCAGGTGTGGCCCGCGGCGCCCCGCCAGGGGGCCCCCCCTCCGCGGCGGAGGGGCCGCTCGAACGCGCCAGCAGCGTCGACGCGCACCCGTACGCCGAGCTCGCGGTCACCAGCAACTTCAGCTTCCTCCGCGGGGCGAGCCACCCGGAGGAGCTCGTGCGCCGCGCCGCCGACCTCGGACACCGGTTCGTCTCGATCGCGGACCGCAACTCGCTCGCGGGCGTCGTCCGCGCCCACGTCGCGGCGCAGGAGGCGGGGATCCCGCTCTGCGTCGGCGCCCGCCTCGCGTTCGATCCTGCGCTCGTGACGCTCGAGGGCCGGCCGCCGGAGGTCGTCGTGTACCCGACGGACCGCGCGGCCTACGGGCGGCTCTCGCGCCTCCTGACGACGGGCAAGCTGCGCGCGGAGAAGGGCGCGTGCTCCCTCGCACTCGACGAGCTCCTCGGCGCCTCCGAGGGGCTCCACGCCGTGGTCCTCCCGCCGTGGCTCGACCCGGCTCGACCGCGCGGCCGCACCGACGACGAGGGCTTCGCGCAGGCCGTCGACGCGCTCCGCGGCGCGTTCGGGCCCGACCGCATGAGCCTCGGCGCCGCGGTGCTCGGCGGGCCCGACGACCGCGGTGACCTCGAGCGGCTCGAGCGCCTCGGCGCGCGAGCAGGCGTCCCGCTCGTGGCGGTCGGCGACGTCCACTACCACGCGCGGCCGCGCCGGGCGCTCCAGGACGTGCTCACCGCGATCCGGCACGGACGCACCGTCGACGAGGCCGGACACGCGCTGTTCCCGAACTCCGAGCGGCACCTGAAAAGCGGCGCGGAGACGGCGCGGCTCTTCGCCGGCCGTCCCGAACTTCTCGCGCGCTCCGTCGAGATCGCCGAGGCCGCCAGCGCCTTCTCCCTCGCCGAGCTCCGCTACGACTACCCCTCCGAGGTGCGCGCGGACGGCCGGTCCGCCCTCGAGACCCTCGTCGCCGAGACCTGGCGCGGCGCGCGCGAGCGCTACGGCGGCACCGTGCCGGACGGCGTACGCGCGCGCGTCGAGCACGAGTTCGCGCTGATCGAGGACCTCGAGTACGCGCCGTACTTCCTGACCGTGCACGACATCGTGCGCTTCGCGCGCTCGCGTGGGATCCTCTGCCAGGGGCGCGGCGCCGCCGCGAACTCGGCGGTGTGCTACTGCCTCGGCGTCACCGCGGTCGACCCCGACCGCGTGGACCTGCTCTTCGAGCGCTTCCTCTCGAAGGAACGCGGCGAACCGCCCGACATCGACATCGACTTCGAGCACGAGCGGCGCGAGGAGGTGCTGCAGTACGTGTACGAGCGCTACGGCAGGCAGCGCGCGGCGCTGACCGGGGTCGTGATCAGCTACCGCGGCCGCAGCGCCGTTCGCGACGTCGGGAAGGCGCTCGGCTTCTCGGCCGAGATCGTCGACCGCCTCGCCAAGGACATGGAGTGGTGGACCGACACGCTGTCCGGCGCCGACGCGCTCCAGAAGCACGGCCTCGACCCGCGCGCGCCCGCCTCGCGCCGCCTCGTCGGTCTCGTCGGCGAGCTGCTGGGATTTCCGCGCCACCTCTCGCAGCACGTCGGCGGGTTCGTGATCACCGAGGACCGTCTCTCCGAGATGGTCCCGATCGAGAACGCGTCGATGCCGAACCGCACGGTCATCGAGTGGGACAAGGACGACATCGAGGCCCTCGGGATCCTCAAGGTCGACCTGCTCGGACTCGGGATGCTGACGGCGATCCGCAAGACGTTCGAGCTGATCGAGGAGAGCGGCGCGGATCCGGGCTTCGAGGTCCCGGAGAGCGGCGGGTTCACGATGCACACGATCCCCGCCGAGGACCCCGCGGTGTACGGGATGATCTCGGAGGCCGACACGATGGGCGTCTTCCAGATCGAGTCGCGCGCGCAGATGTCGATGCTGCCGCGCCTGCGCCCGGCCGAGTTCTACGACCTCGTCATCGAGGTCGCGATCGTGCGCCCCGGGCCGATCCAGGGCGACATGGTGCACCCGTACCTGCGGCGCCGCGAGGGCACCGAGGCCGTCACTTACCCGAGTCCCGCCGTCCGGCGCGTGCTCGAGAAGACGCTCGGTGTGCCGCTCTTCCAGGAGCAGGCGATGGCGCTCGCCGTCGTGGCGGCCGGCTTCACGCCGGGCGAGGCGGACAAGCTGCGCCGCGCGATGGCCGCGTGGAAGCGCAAGGGCGACCTGATGAAGCGCTACGGCGAGAAGCTCGTCGACGGCATGGTCGACAACGGCTACGACGAGGAGTTCGCGCAGCGCATCTTCCGCCAGCTCGAGGGCTTCAGCGAGTACGGCTTCCCCGAGTCCCACGCCGCCAGCTTCGCGCTGCTCGTGTACGTGTCGAGCTGGCTCAAGCTCTACCACCCCGGCGCGTTCTGCGGCGCGCTCATCAACGCGCAGCCGATGGGCTTCTACGCGCCCGCGCAGCTCGTGCAGGACGCCGAGCGCCACGGCGTCGACGTGCGGCCGATCGACGTCAACGCGAGCCGCTGGGACTGCACGATGGAGGGCTCCGCGCTGCGCCTCGGGATGCGGCTCGTGAAAGGGCTCCGGCGTGAGGACGGCGACGCCATCGTCGCGGCGCGCGCGCGCCTCGGGCGGAGTTTCGGGACCCTCGAAGAGCTCCAGCGCACGAGCGGCCTGCCCGCGTCGCGCCTGAAGCCGCTCGCCGCCGCCGACGCGTACGGCTCGCTCTCCCTCGACCGGCAGGGCGCGCTCTGGGGAGTGCGCTCGCTGCGGCGCACGCCCGCGGCCGAGCCCGACCTCTTCAGCGGCCTCGACGCAGGCGCGGGGGACGGCGCCGAGGCGCTCCCCCGCATCGCGCCGCTGCAGGAGGTCATCCGCGACTACCGCTCGGCGGGGCTCTCGCTCAAGGACCACCCGGTGCGCTTCCTGCGCGAGGACCTCGAGCGTCGCGGCGCGCGCACGGCGGCCGAGCTGCTCGACCCCGAGCGTTCCCCGAACGGCGCGCGCGTCGCGGTTGCGGGGCTCGTACTGGTGCGCCAGCGTCCCGCGACGGCGAAGGGGATCATCTTCATCACGCTCGAGGACGAGACCGGCGTCGCGAACCTCGTTGTGCACCCGAAGACCTACGAGCGCCACCGCGCCGACGCGCGCCACGGCGTGGTGCTCTTCGTGCGCGGAAAGATCGACCGCGCGGGCACCGTCGTGCACGTCGTCGCGAACCGCATCGAGGCGATCGACGGGGACGCGCGCGGAATGCGCCGAGGCTCGCGGGACTTCCATTGACGCCCGCTGCGGCGCGCCCCGGCGTACCGAGTTGAGAACGGAATGGCACGAGTCGGGAATCCGGCGGATCGCGGTCCGGCGCGAACGGGCCCGCGGTTGGTCCAATCGCAAGCCAACCTCCGCCCGGACGTCCCCTCATGTCGAGCCAACACTCCTCCTTCCGTTCCCTCACCGCCACCGTCGCGCTGGCGGGAGTCCTCGCCGCGCCGCTCCGAGCGCAGGTGACGCCGCGCGCGCTCCTGATCGTGCAGGAGCCGCTGGCCGGCTCGCCCGGCCGCAAGGTCAACACGATCGAGCGCATCGCTCCCAACCACGCGGGCGGCGTGCTCGCCTCGGTCTCCACGAACGACCTCGTCACGTCCAACGATCCGCGCGACGTGATCTGGGGCAGCTTCGGGGACACGTCGTTCACGCGCCTTGTGCGCACCGACCCCTCCGGCCCGCTCGCCCTCAGCGCGATCGACGAGATCCCAGCCGAGAACGCGGGCGTACTGGCCTACATCGCGCGCTCGGGCCCGGACGCTCTCGTCGTACGGGACGGCGCGGTCGTGGCACGCGAGGGCGAACCCACCGCACCGGGCGGAGCAACCTGGACGAGCGATCTCGTCGGGCTCAAGGTCGACGCGGCGGGGGATCCCTGGTTCCGCGGTCGCTACTTGGGTGCGAGCAGCGGCGTCGGCCTCTTCCGCGGCCTCGCGCCCGTGTTCGTTGCGGGCGACACGCTGATGGGAATGCCGGGCACGGTCGACCAGGGAGGCGCGCCCTTCCCGGGGTACGACGTCACGGAGGACGGGGCCCACTGGCTCGCCGTCGTGCGCTCGACCGCAGGCTTCCGTCAGCACGTGGTCCGCACCGGCGAACTGCTCTCCGCGGGCGGTGTTCCGCTGTCGCAGGGCGCCACTCTCCCGCCTGCGTTCCAGATCTCCCCGGGCGAGACGTACAACACCTTCCTCCAGGCGGAGATCGCTTCATTCGCGCGCTGGGCCGTCTGGGGCGCGACGCCGAGCGCGTTCATCGTCCGTGACGGCAACATGTACCGCAGGCGTGGGGACGTCGTCGACGGGCGCGCACTCGGCGAGGGGATCCGCGGGATCGCGCTCGATGCGGCCGGCAGCATCGCGTGGATCGGGCGCATCGACAACGTCGGCTCGTCCGACACGTGGGCCGTGTTCCGCGAGGACACGTTCCTCTTCGAGGAGGGCGACGGGGTCGACGTCGACGGGGACGGCGCGGCTGACGCCGGCTACAGCGTCTTCTCGATCCTCGGGGACCGCGGGCGGCTCGTGCTCGGCGAGGACGGCGCGGTCTACTCGTTGGTCCAGCTGAGCACGCCGGCGGGCGTTCGGTTCGCCCTCGTCGTCGCAGAGCTGACGCTGCCCGTGCCCTACTGCTCGAGCAACCCGCACGCGGGCGGCGACCGCGCGCGCCTGCAGACGCGCGGCAGCACCGCCGTCCTCGACGATGACCTGAGCCTCGCCTGCATCGACATGCCCCAGAACACGTTCGCCCTGTTCCTCGCGTCGCGCGACGCGGGCTTCACCGCGAATCCGGGCGGGTCGCTCGGCGACCTCTGCCTCGGCGGCACGATCGGGCGCTTCAACGACCTGATCCGATTCAGCGGGACCGCGGGCGTCGCCGAGGCGCAGCTGGATCTCGCGCGCCTTCCCGAGGGCGGCGTCGCGTCGCCTGCGCTGCCCGGCGACACGTGGCGCTTCCAGTGCTGGTTCCGGGACACGTCGGGCGGCGCGCCCGCGAGCAACTTCTCGGACGGCGTCGCGCTGACCTTCCGGTGAGCCCGGCGGTACGCTCGCACCGATGCCCAAGCCCTACGACTGCCCCTGGCTCGTCCCGACCGACGGCTCGTTCCGCCTTCGCGAGGCGCCCTGCGCTCCTCCGGTCGACACGCCGCCGAAGAAGAAGCTCAAGCGTTCGCTCGAGGACGAGGTCGAGAAGCTCGCCGAGCTGCAGCACACGCTCTACGCGCAGGACGACCACGCGGTCCTCTGCGTGTTCCAGGCGATGGACGCGGCGGGTAAGGACAGCACGATCCGCGCCGTGTTCAGCGGCGTGAACCCCGCCGGCTTCCAGGTGCACTCGTTCAAGAAGCCCTCGTCGAACGAGCTCGACCACGACTTCCTGTGGCGCACGGCGAAGGCCCTTCCCGAGCGCGGCCGCATCGGGGTCTTCAACCGCAGCTACTACGAGGAGGTCCTCGTGGTGAAGGTCAACCCAGGGATCCTCGACGGGCAGAAGCTCCCCGACCGACCGCCGCTCGAGCGGCTGTTCGACGAGCGCTACGAGTCGATCCGCGACCACGAGAAGCACCTCGCGCGCAACGGCGTGGTGATCCTCAAGTTCTGGCTCAACGTCTCGCGCGACGAGCAGGCGCGGCGCTTCCTCTCGCGCCTCGAGGAGCCGCACAAGCACTGGAAGTTCGACGACGGTGACCTCCGGACGCGGGCCGACTGGGACGCGTACATGGACGCGTACGAGCGCGCGCTGAACGAGACGTCGGCGGAGCACGCTCCGTGGTACGCGATCCCCGCGGACAACAAGCCGTACATGCGCTGGCAGGTCGCTCGGATCCTGCGGAAGACGCTCGAGGGACTGGGCCTCGGCTTCCCGACCGTCGAGGACGGCGAGACCTCGGATTTCGAGCGCTACGCCGACCAGCTCCGCCGCGAGCTCGGCGAGGCCTGATCCGGCCTCACTCGACGTCCACGCGGAACGTCCTGCGGGGCGCGGCGCGGTCCAGCTCGGTCGGGGATCCGACCGCGACCCGCACGGTTCCGCGGGCCACGCGGACCTCGCGGATTCCGCTCCGCGGGAGCCGCGCGCGCGTCACGACCGGGCCGGTCCCAGCGACGGGCGCGAGGAGCTCGCCGTCCGCGCTGCGCACCTCGAAGCACTCGCCCGGGCGCGCGTCGGGCACCACGACGCGCAGGAGCCCGGTCGTGACGGGAGCGAACGTCACGTGGATCTCGCCGGCGTCGACGCGGACGAGGCCCGTCCCGACCGGCGCGAGCGTCCGCCCGAGACCGTCGGTCCCGCGCACGCCGAGGACGCACGGGCCGGGCGCGAGCAGGATCTCGAGCGGCTCTCCCGCACGGACGCTGCGGCCGAGGAGGTCGACGGAGAGATCCGACGTGTGCGTCGCGCGCCGATCGCTCGGGAGTCCGAGCGCGGCGCGCGGATCGCCCGCCCCGGCGCCGAAGCGCGCTCCGTTCGACAGAACGGGCAGCGCGTCGGGACTCCCGAGGAAGTCGATCGCTCCGTACTCGAGCTCGAGGTGCGCGTGCTCGGGCGATTCGACGCCGACGACGGTCGCGACCACGCGCGCGACCGAACGCCCCCCGTAGCGCAGCGCAAGAGGCTCGCCCGAAGCCTCGAACGGCTCGGACACCAGAAGCCCCAGCTCTTCCGACCGCACGTGCACGCGGAACGTGCCGGAGTCGACGCCGCGGAAGTGGAACTGCCCGAGGAACAGGCGCGTCCGCGCCCACTCGCCGCTCGGCAGCCGGCGCCGCGACACGTCCCCGTCCCGTACGAGCAGCGCCTGGGCGGAGCGTACCGGCTCGCCGTCCGGGCCGTGCACCGTGCCCGTCACGTCGATCGACGGCGTGCACCGGACGGTGACGTCCACGGCGCCCTCGGGCGGCACGTCGACGGCGACGCGGCCGAACGCGAAGTTCGGCACGTACTTCCGACCGCCGAACGGGCTGTAGGTCGGCTCTTCGCCGACCGCGCTCTGGGCCGAGACGACGAGCGCGCCGTCGCACGCCTCGCGCGGGACGCGCGCCGAGAACCGTCCGTCCTCGTCGGCGCGGAGCGGATCGGCGATCCACTCGTCGCGAGCGTCGGTGAAGCGGACGTACGCCTTCGGGGACGGAGTGCCGTCCGGCTCCAGCACCTGACCTGTGATGCTCACGCTCGGAGCCTCCCGGAGCACGAGCGCGAGCGGCTCGCCCGGCCGGACCGCAATCGGAACCGCGCCGCGCCCCGCGTCCTCCAGCAGCTCGCCCGCGCGCATCCAGACGAATCTCGCGTCGAGCGTCTCTACGTCGAGGAACGGCCCGGCCGGCGCGTCGTCGAAACGCGCGACTCCGTCCTTACCCGTCGTGGTGCGCTGTGCCCGGAGCGAGAACCCGAGCGCGTTGCGCTCCGAAGCGCGCCACGGCTCCTCCTGCGCGACGTGGACCCGCACGTACTCCCCGGCGAGCGGGGCGCCGTCCGCCGACAGCACGCGCACCTCGAGCGTCCCGGTCGGCGCCCCGACGATCCGCATCGGCTGCCACACGTCGTCGGCGTCGTAGCCGGGGCACTCGACGTCGAGCACCGTGAAGCCGGCCAGGGCGCAGTGCACCTTGGCCTCGATCGAATCGGGGAGGTGCAGGTCCAGCCCCGGCCACGGTCCGAGGTCGAAGCGACCGTCCGCGTCCGTGGCGTCGGTCACGGTCGCTCCTTCCAGCGTGATCCGTGCGCCTTCGACGCTGGCACCGTTGATGTCGACGACGATGCCCACGAGCGCGGGCGTCAGCTGCAGCACGACGCGGACGCCGCGGATCGCCGAGACCCCGGGCTCGAAGTCGAACCGCCTCGACCACGGTGCGCACGGGCTGCCGTCGACCTCGGGCGCCTGGAGCATCACCGACGCAGGGCCGACGCCGCGGCGCGGCAGCACGATGCGAAAGCGCCCGTCCGCGCCGCTCGCGCCCTCGACGCCCGGCGACCCCGGCCCGACGACGAGCGGCCGGCCCGCGAACGGCTCGAGCGTGCCGTCCGGCCGCCGCTCCAGCACGATGCCCTCGATGGTGAACGGCGGGGGCTCCGAGGCGTCCGCCGGGATCTCGGTCACAGCGCTCGAGGAGGGCTCGGGCGCCGCGCTCGCGCGCGTCCGAGGGGCGCGGGACGACGCTTCGATCAGAGGCTCACCCGCCGCGGTGTCCCGGGCTGGGTCGCTCTCGGCACGCGCGGGGCCCGCCTGGGGCTCCGGGTTTCCCGGCCAGAGAATCGCCGCCCCGAGGACTCCGAGCACGAGAAGAATGAGGACGGCGGGCGCGCGCATCGTCCCGTTCTACCCCGCGCTCCCGGGCGCGGTGTGCCCAGGCGTTCGATCCGGCTCCGGCTGCTGCCCCGCCGGAATTCGGACGTCCGCTGAGGGACGGCGACGACGGCGCGCGCTTCGGGGCACGGGCGGCGTCACTGCTGCACGCCGTCCTCCCGCCCCTCCCCACTGTTCCCCAGAACCGGACCGATGGACTCCCTCCGACTCGCCCAGGCTTCCTCGAGCGGCCTCACGGCCGCCGCGCGCTGCGCCGCCGTTCTCACCCTCCCCCTCGCCGTCGCCAGCGCGCAGCGCGTCCCCGTCGAGGTCGACGAGCCCGCCCGTCCCGCCGAGGCCACGCCGCCCGCACAGGCGCAGCCCGCCCCGACCGACGCCGCCGCGCTCCGTCGCTCCGCCCTGCATTGGGCCGACTGGTCCGGCGACGGCCTCGTCGACGCGTGGGCCGTCCAGCCGGATGGGACCGGCCTCCTGCTCGAGAACGACGGAGAGGGGCGCTTCGTCGACCGCACGAAGTCCGCGGGCCTGGGCGAGGTCGACGCCGCGCACGCCGCCGCCTGGGCCGACGTCGACGGCGACGGTCTCCTCGACCTCTATCTCGCGTCGCACGCGGGCCGGAGCGCTCTCTTCGTACAGGCGTCCGCCGGCGACTTCGTCGACGTGACCGGGTCGAGCGAACTCACGAAGGACGACCGCCCGATCGAGGCTCGGTTCCTCGACTTCGACGCGGACGGCACCGCGGACCTGCACCTCGTCACGGACACCGAGGACGTCCTCTACCGAGGCCTCGGGCGCGCGCGCTTCGAGCGCGTCGACCTCGGTCTGCTGCCGGCGCGCACCGTGACGGGCATCGTCAGCGGCGGTTTCACAGGCGCGCCCGCGCGGCCCGCCGCGCCGGTGCCGACCGCTGGCTCCTCGGCGACCGTGGGGAGCGTCACGCCCGGCACGGCCGCGGCCGCCGGCTCGCCGGCGGCCATCTGCGCGAGCACGATCGTCGACCAGGCGACGGGTTCCTGCATCAGCGCGTCGAGCACGCCCGGGCTCGGTCAGCTGTACCCATTGACGTCCGATCTGTTCGTCGAAGCGGGCACCGGCCGCGTCGGCCTCGGCACGACCGCGCCCGGCGCGCGCCTCGACGTCCTGGGCACCGCCCGCGCCGACACTTTCACCTCGACCGTGGGGACGGGCACCCAACCGATCCAGGTCAGCTCGTCGACCAAGGTGGACAACCTGAACGTCGACCAGCTCGACGGGTTCGACTCGACCGACTTCCTCCTCGCCGGCTCCGCCATCGGCGGCGGCCAGATCGCCGATGGGACCATCTTCGACGTGGACGTCGCGGCGAGCGCGGCGATCCAGGGCACGAAGATCGATCCGGACTTCGGCTCGCAGCCGGTGACGACCATCGGTGGCGTTGCGAGCGACCGAACCTTCGTCGAGGGCACTTCCGGTGTCTCCGGGAGCATCAGCTCGCTCGAGGTCTACGGATTCGCTGGCCTCGCCGCCGACGACGCCTTGATCGTCAACAACGCGCCGGATTGGACGGGGCTCGATATCGGTCTCGCTGGCATCTCGCTCGGCGGCTCGGTGACCGACAACTACGGCGTCCTGGGTCACTCGAACAACGCGGGCGTGCGCGGCGAGAACAGCGTCCTGCCCCAGCAGAACTTCGGCGAGCTCGGACGCGACGGCGTCGGCGTCTTCGGACGCGGCGTCGACTTCGCGGCGCAGTTCGAGGGCAAGGTCGACATCACCTCGCAGCTCTCCGGCGCGCTCAACGTGTCGTCCGACGCGATCGGCCGCGTCGCGACGATCGAGCACACCGACGGAGGCTCGGCGCTGAGCGTCTTCTCGACCGGACTCGCCTCGACGAGCACCGACACGTGCTTCAACGCGAACTCCCAGAACCGGGGCATCACCGCGCTGATCCAGTCGTCGAGCCTCGACGCGACCCTGCCGGCCATGCGCGTCGTGGGCTTCGCCAACAACACGGACCGGATCACGTCGCAGGTCCAGCGCAACGGAACGAGCACCGGCGCCGCGTTCCAGGTCGACGTCACCAGCAACCTGTCGGCCGCGAACGGCGTCAACGCGGTGCTCAGCGGAACCGGTACGGCGGGTCTCTTCGACTCGCAGGGCGGCCTCGCCCTCGATGCGAACCGCCGCACGAACTCCGGCACGATCCTCCAGGCGCGCAACTCGACGGACGTCGAGTTCCGGGTCGACTCGAGCGGGGACGTCTTCGCCGACCTGGCGTTCAACGGTGGCGGCGCGGACTACGCCGAGTGGCTCGAGCTGCGCGACCCGACCGAGGAGCTGGCTCCTGGCGACGTGGTCGGCGTCTTCGCCGGCAAGGTCTCGAAGAAGCTCGAGGGCGCCGACACGCTCCTCGTCGTCTCGACCAACCCGGTGCTCGTCGGCAACGCGGGCGACGCCGAGACGTCGGACCGGGACGGGCACGCGATCATCGCGTTCCTCGGCCAGGTCCCCGTCCGCTGCCGCGGCGCGGTGCGCGCCGGCGACTTCCTGATCCCGTCCGACTTCGAAGACGGCACCGCGGTCGCCGTGGCACCGGAGGACCTCCTGCCGGACGACTTCGACCGCGTGCTGGGCCGGGCCTGGGGCTCGTCCGACGGGCGCGGCGTCGCCGCCGTGAACGCAGCGGTCGGCCTGGACCGGGGCGCGGTCGCAAAGACGGCGCTCTCCGCGCTCCGCGGCGAGCTGGACGAGGTCCGGAGCTCGGTGGAGCTCCTCGCGGAGCGCCTCGACGCGCTCGAGAGCCAGCGCTGACAGGGCGCGGCCTCGCGCCGCCGCCCTCGCGCCGCGAGGCGACACGCGCGGCCCCGCCGTCCCGACGAGGGAGGCGGGGCCGCGTCCGTTCCGGGGCGCGGTTCGCCGCGCCGACCGCAGGAACGCGACCTCCCGACCAGGGCGCGTGGGAACTACGCTCTCCCCCGTGAAGGCGAAGAACGAGGACCCGCACCGCGCCGGCACGCTCCGGTCGTGGCTCTCGCTCTCCGCGCCCGAGTGGGCGTGGCTCGCCCTGGGCGTGGCCCTGGTCGTCCGCTACGCGTGGCTCTTCGACGACTCGTTCGTCTATTTCCGCTACGTCGACAACGCGCTCTTCCTCGGAGCCGGCCTCACCTACAACGCCGGCGAGTTCGTCGAGGGGTACTCGAGCCCGCTGCACCTCCTGGCGCTGCTCGCGCTCCGGACGACCGAAACGGCATGGCCGCTGATCGTGACGGGACTGGGCGTATCCGCCTTCGTCGCGTTCGCGCTGCTCGCCGCTCGGATCCAGCGCCTGCTCACCGGTCCCGATGCGGCCGGCGCGTCGCTCGGCCTGCCGCTCGGTCTCGTCGCGGCCAGCTACTCGGCCACCTCGTTCTTCACGGCCGGCAACGAGGGCCCCTGGCTCCACGTCTTCGCGGCGACGACCGCCCTCGCCGTCCTGAGGCCCGATTCGCGCGCCTGGACCGTCGCGACGGCCGTGCTGCCGCTCGTCCGGATGGAGCTCGCCGTCGCGCTGCTGGGCGTCGGCGTCGTGCGCGCCGCGGTGCAGCGCCGCTCCGTCCGCTCGCTGATCCTCTGGGCCCTGGCCATCAACGGCGCCTGGCTCGCCTTTCGGATCCAGACGTACGCAGACCTCCTCCCGAACACCTTCCACCTGAAGGCGTTCACCGAGCTCGAGGAGGGCGGCCGCTTCGCCGCCGGCGTGCGCTACCTCTTCGAGGCCACAGCTCCATACGGGACGCTGCCTGTAGCGACGGGCGGCGTGGCGCTCCTCCTCGCGCGGCGCTCCCGCGTCCCCGAGCGCCTCGCGCTGATCGGCATCGCGCTCGCCGTCGCGGCCCCCGTCGTGCAGACCGGCGGCTCGTCGATGCACTACTACTACCTGGCGTTCCCGATCACGCTGTCGCTGCTCGCGCTCGGCGGGCTCGTCGAAGAGCTCCGGCCGCGCTGGGCCGGCGCTGCGCTCGCGGCCCTGCTCGTCGCGTGGACCGGAGCGCGGTATCCGGCGACGCTGTCCGGGCATCCCGTGCTCGGCGACGAGCGCCAGGCGGTCCTGCCGGCGGCGGACGTGGTCACGGACCCGAGCTTCTTCCGGAGGCGTCCGCCCCTGGAGGGGCAGTGGCCCGAACCGGACGCCATGCGGGCGTACGCGGACGGGCTGCGCGCGAACGGATACGCGAGCTGGACCGACTCGGGCTGGTGCAACGCCATCTACGCGAACTTCGACGTGCGCTCGGTGCACCCGTACGGCCTGACGGACGCCGTGCTCTCGCGCGTTCGGACGCCGGAGGTGAAGCGCGGACACAAGCCTGCGCTCGCAGCGCTGGCCGTCGACCTGATCGAGGTCCAGAGGCGCGCCGTCGCGCGCGGCGAGCGCATCGGGCGGGACACGTACACGGACGCGATCCTGGGCGGGACCGCGCCCCGCTGGATGGACGCGAACGCGCGCGCGATCGGTCTCGCGCAGGCGAAGGCGTTCAGCGGCGACTGGAGCTTCCTTGGAAAGCTGCAGCTCGCGCTCATGGCCGTTCCCGCGATCGAGCTGCCCCTCACCGCCGAGGAGGCGGCGCCGGAGGGCTTCTGGTACGCCGCGCGCCCCGCGTCGCGCCCGCGCGGACCGCGTCTCGACGGTCTCGGATACGCGGGCGCGGTCGAGCGCGACCGCGGCGGCTGGACCGGTGCACGCGTGCTGGACGCGGACGGCGTCGCGCCAGGCCTCAACCTCTACAGCTCCGGGCACGCGCCCGAGGCGCGGCTCGTCGACGCGAACGGCGCGCTCGTGCACCGCTGGGCGCTGCCGTACGACTCGATCCCGGGCGCGCCGCCGCTCGACCACACGAGCCAACTCGGCTGGCGCCGCGTGCGGCTCCTCGACGACGGCTCGCTCGTCGCGCTGCACGACGGCCTCCTCGCGCTCAAGGTCGACCGCGACTCCAACCTCGTCTGGTGGTACGGAGGCCGAGCGCACCACGATCTCGATGTCGCTGCGGACGGCTCGATCTGGACGCTCGCCCGTCGCGTGGCGCGCGTGCCCGAGATCACCGAGCGCGCGCCCATCCTCGACGAGGGGATCGTGCGGCTCTCGACGAACGGCGAGCCGGAGTACGAGCTACGCCTCGTCGACGCGTTCCGCGGCACGCCGTGGATGCCGCTCCTCCAGGACGCCGCCGAGACCGACCGCGTCGAGATCGAGCTCGACGGCGAGCGCGCCCTCGATCTCTTCCACGCCAACTCGATCCGCGTCCTCGACGGGTCGATCGACCATCCGGCGTTCACGGCCGGCCGGATCCTGCTCTGCCTGCGCGAGCTCAACGCGCTGTGCGTGGTCGACCCGGAAGCGGGACGCGTCGTCTGGTTCTCGACGGGGCCGTGGCGCAGCCCCCACGACCCGCGGCCGACGGGGCGCGGGACGTTCACGCTGTTCGACAACCGCGGCGGTCCCGGGGGCCTCTCGCGCGTGCTCGAGCTCGTCCCCGACGCGTCCGACCCCCTGCGCGTCTGGGGCCCGTCCGCCGGACTCGACTCCCCCATCTGCGGCACGGCCCGGCCGCTCCCCGGGGGGAATCTGCTCGTGACCGAGTCCACGGGCGGCCGCGCGCTGGAGGTCGACCCCTCGGGGAAGACGGTGTGGTCGTTCCGCACGCCCCACCGCGCGGGGCCCACCGCCGACTGGATCGCCGTGCTGTACGAGGTCGAGCGCGTCCAGAGTCGGGACGCCCTCCCGTGGCTCGAAGCGGGGCGAGCGGACCCGGGCGCGGGAGTCGACGCGCCGGGCGGCGCCGCCGCGCCGTCCGCCGCACCTCCGGGGGACGGGTAGACTCTGACCGGCCTTCCCGAGCACGAAACCATGATCGAGCCCTCCCACGACACCGCCCCCCGTCCGCGCCAGATCGAGGGCTTCGTCGACAACTGCGACTGCATGAGCGTCAGCGGCTGGTGCTGGGACGCGGCGAACCCGGACCACGAGGTCGAGCTTTCCTTCACCTGCGACGGCGTCGAGCTCGGCCGCACGAAGGCGAACAAGTTCCGGCGCGACCTGCTTCTGGCGGGGAAGGGCACGGGCCGCTACGGCTACTTCTTCGAGCTGCCGCGCGAGTTCCTGTCGCGCACGGACGCTCCGCACGTCGAGGTCGCCGTCGTGGAGAGCGGCCAGGCGCTCGTCGGGTCGCCCGCCGAGGTCCGCATGAAGGTCGGCGAGATGATCATCTCGCCCGTCGTGTTCGACGAATTCCGCGAGGGCCCGAAGCTGGACTTCCACGCGCTCCGCATCGACATCTCGAACACGTGCAACCTCTCGTGCGTGTACTGCCCGACGATCGCGCTCCGCACGAAGGACAAGATCGACCTCGAGGAGTTCACGCGCTTCCTCGAGGCGCGCGTCGAGGGCGTCGACGAGTTCGCGCTCGGCTGCGGCCAGGAGCCCACGACGAACATGGAGCTCGCCGATTTCATGGAGGCCATCGCCGCCTCCGGCAAGGCGAAGCCGCGGGACAAGTTCATGCTCGTCACGAACGGAACGCTCCTGCACAAGCACGACTGGAAGCGCTTCAAGGAGGCCGGGCTCAACACCCTCTTCCTGTCGCTCGACTCGATGGACGCCGACATCCTTGGTGACGTCCGCGTGGGCAGCAAGCTGCCGCGCATTCTCGAGAACGTCGAGGGCGTGCTCGAAGCTGTCCCGGGGCTCGAGCTCCGCGTGAACGTCGTCGTGACGACCAAGAACATCGGCGTCATCGAGGACGTCGTCGAGTGGGCCTGGAAGATGGACGCGGCCACCGTGACGCTGCGCGAGATGTACTTCCCGCCGACCACGAAGGTCCCCGACGAGAAGCTCTTCGAGCTGATGGTCCAGCCCGGCGAGTTCGACGCGCTCCGCAAGCGGGTGATCGAGCGCTGGGGACACGAGAAGTTCGAGTTCGCCGACCGGCTCCACCTCGAGGAGGAGTACGCGTACTGGGCGCCGAAGCTGGTCTGAAGCGCTCTTGAGATTGCGGCCCGGACCGGGGCAGCGGGCGGCGGGTCGTGCAGAATGCGGGGCGACCCGAACCCATCCACCGCCATGCCCCAGACCGCGCTCGCGGCGTTCCTCGCCGCGCCCCTCCTCCTCCTTGCCCTCGACGACGGACCCGGCTGGACCGGTGTGCTCGACGAGGAGTCGTTCGCCGCGCTCCACGAGCTGAAGGAGGGCGACGCGCCCGAGCTCCTCGGCGAGGACCTCGAGATCGCCGGGACCACGGCCTACCTCGCGCGTCCCGAAGGTCTCGAGCCCCTCGGCGCCGTGGTCGTGATCCACGAGTGGTGGGGTCTGAACGACCACGTCAAGCACTGGGCCGACCGCCTCGCCGCGGACGGCTACGTCGCGCTCGCCGTCGACCTCTACGGCGGCGTCGTCGCGACGACGCGCGAGGACGCGATGAAGGCCATGCGCGCGGTCGAGGACGAGGCCGCGCTCGAGGTCATGCGGTCGGCGCACGCATGGCTCGTCGACCCCGAGGGCGACGTCGCCGTCGATCGAACGGCGTGCATCGGCTGGTGCTTCGGCGGCGGACGCTCGCTGCAGCTCGCGATGAACGAGCCCGAGCTCGACGCCGCGATCGTGTACTACGGCCGCCTCGTGACGGACGCCGAGCTGCTGGCCTCGATCGAAGCGCCGATGCTGGGCGTGTTCGGCACCGAGGACGCCGGGATCCCGCCGGCGAGCGTCGCGGCCTTCGAGGACGCGATGGACGAGGCCGGCAAGGACCTCACCGTGCGCAGCTACGAGGCGGAGCACGCGTTCGCCAACCCGTCGAGCGCGCGCTACGACGCGGAGAGCGCGAGCGCCGCGTGGCTCGAGACGCGCACGTTCCTGTGCGAGCACATGTGGCCGGAGTCCCCCGGCGGTCTCTTCAGCGACCGCTCCCGCCCGCTGGACGGCAAGGTGCCGTTCGGCTGGGGCGAGGGACGCTCGTCGAGCATGCGCGTCGGGAGCTTCTCGGTCGGCAGCTGCGACGTGTCGGTGATCCCGCTGCGCAGCGACGGCGGCGGCGCGCTGGCGAACTACTCGCGCTGGAGCGGGCAGGTCGGCGGGGACGAGCTGAGCGAGGACGATCTCGACGCGCTTCCCCGGATTCCCGTGCTCGGCCGCATGACGCCGGTGCTCGAGGCGCGCGGCCCGCTGCGTGCGATGGGCGGAGCGTCGATCGACGACGGGGCGCTCATCGCGCTCCTCGTCGAGCTGGAGGACGAGGTCCTGTCGCTCAAGCTGTCGGGTCCCGCGTCCGAGGTCGACGAGGCCGCGGCCGACTTCGAGCGCTACTGCCGCTCGCTGCGGTGAGCGGGCGTCGGATCGCGACAGCGCTGGCCGTGGCGGCCGGCGCGGCCCTCTCGTGCGCGAGCCCCGCCGAGCGCGGTCCCGCGGACTCCGGCTGGCTCCCGCTCTTCGACGGTGCGTCGCTCTCGGGCTGGACCCCGAAGTTCAGCGGCCACGCCGCCGGCGACAACGTGGCCGACACGTTCCGCGTCGAGGACGGGCTCCTGACCGTCTCGTACGACGACTACGACTCCTTCGACGGGCGGTTCGGCCACCTCTTCTTCGACGCGGAGTTCTCAAGCTACGACCTGCGCGCCGTGTACCGCTTCGTCGGCGACCAGTGCGCCGGCGCGCCGGGCTGGGCGTGGCGGAACAACGGCCTGATGTTCCACGGCCAGACGCCGGGCACGATGCGCGACGACCAGGACTTCCCGGTGTCGGTCGAGGCGCAGCTGCTCGGGCACACCGACCCCGCCGCGGACCGGCCCAACGGCGGCGTGTGCACGCCGGGGACGAACGTCGCCGTGGACGGCGAGGTCCGCCAGGACCACTGCATCTCGTCGGGCGGCCCGACGACCCTCGGGGACGGCTGGGTCGAGTTCGTGCTGAAGGTGCGCGGGACCGGGCGCATCGAGCACTGGATCGACGGAGCGCTCGTCCACGCCTACGAAGCGCCGCAGCTCGACCCGCGCGACGAGGACGCGGCGCGCCTCATGGCGGCCGGCGCGCCGCTGCTGCTCGAGCGCGGAACGATCTCGATCCAGGCGGAGAGCCACCCGATCCAGTTCCGGACGATCGAGCTCCTGCGCGTGCCCGCGGACGGCTGAAACGCGCGGAGGGCGCCGCCGCTCATCGCGGCGACGCCCTCCGTCGCGTGCTCGGCCCGAGGGCCGCAGCGAGGCTCACTGCCCGAACTGTCCGAGGAAGTCCTGGGCGAGCGTGCCGACCGATCCAGCGCTCTCGGCGAAGCCGTCGACCGCCTGCTTCTTGAGGTCGGGGCCGAGGCCCTTGAGCCCTTCGACGTCGACGCCTGAGAGCTCCTCGAGCTTCGAGCCGATCGCGCCGAGCGGGTCGGCCATCGCGCTCTCGAGGCCCTCGGTCATGCCGCTGATCTGGGCGCCGAGGTTGCCGGCCTGGTCGGCGTAGTCGGCGAGCTGGCCGAGCTGCGTATCGCCGATCACGTCGCCCAGCGAGCCGCGCCAGTCGGCGACGCCGTCGGCGAAGCTGGTGACGCTCGTGAGCGCGTCACCGAGACCGCCCGGGAGCATCTGACCGACGGCGGAGCAGCCGGAGAAGCCGAGGGCGAGGATCGAGAGCAGGAGCGCCGGAACGGCGCGGAGGATTGCGTGGACCATGAGAAGGGTTCCAGTTCCTTTTGAGTCGGAGTCGAGGAACGCCGGCCGGGGACTCCCGCTCATCCGAGCGGGAGGCTGGCGAAGAACAGCGCGGCGCCGGCAGCCAGCGACGCGACGAGGAGGATCGAATGGTTCCGCGTGTGCCGCCACAGGAAGAGCGCCACCGGAACCACGAGGACGTTCGCGCCGATGAAGAACCACATGCCCTTCGGGTCGGTCCACAGCGGCTGGTCCTGGACCATCGCGGGCAGCCCGCGCGCCATGTCGATCGACACGACGAGGCCGATGTACGCCTTCGCGATGTCCGTCAGCGTGATGCGCGCCGTCTCGAGCATCGTCCGGTGCCGCTCGAGCGCGGCGAACGCGTACTCGCGGCCGGCGATCAGGCCGAGGAAGACCCAGGTCGTCGACATCGGGATCTCGCTGACCTCCTTGAAGTAGTAGAGGAGGCCCGCGTACGTGAAGTCGATGATCGTCGCCGAGCGGATGTCGGAGACGGACGACTTGCTGCGCAGCACGCGCTGAACGGGTCCGCCCCGGTTCGCGAACGTCAGCGCGAGCATCACGAGGATGATCGCGAGGCCGCCGAACGCCGGGACGGGGCCAAGCTCGCGCGGCAGGAACACGAAGATGTTCGCGAAGTCCTGCATCAGCCAGACCGACCACAGCCACGTGGTCGAGAGCCACTGCAGCACGACCCAGCGCGGCTTGAACTCGGACTCCTGGTTCTGCCGGAAGTGGCGCTCGACCGTCTTGACGAGGACGAGGTAGAGCGCGCCACCGACCGCGAACGCGAGGCCGTACCCGACCAGCGACTTGGCGATCATCTTCCCGATCCCGCCCATGGTCGCGAAGATCGCGAGGACCATGAAGCTGGTGGACACGGGCACACCGAGCCGTGTCATCAGCAGCAGCCCCAGCGCCGGCGCGACGTGGAACCACTCGACGCTCTCGATCGGCGGGTACTTGTCCGTGTTCGAGAGGCGTCCGAACGACGGATCGCCGTCGTTCACGATCCACCCGTAGGTGAACGTCACGACCAGAACGGTGGCCGCGAAGCCGAACAGGATCGACCAGTGGAAGCGCCCGTTCGAGTTGATGAACGTCCCGAGCGTCTGCAGCGCGTCGTTGCCCACGACCGCGTACGCCGCGAACGCGAACCCGAGGGCGGCCCAGAGGTTGATGTCGTCCATGCGGTGGGTCGTGCGGCGTCCCCTCGGGGGGACCGGGGGCCTGGCCGGCCCTCGTCGGGCGGGACTCTAGCAGCCTCCGGGCCGAGCGGGTCGGCCGTAAAGACGATCTGGACGGCGGCGCGAGCGGTCCGGCGGGGGCCCGGGTGAGGCCCGGCCCGGGAGTGCCGCGGTTCGCCCCGAGGCACCGCTGCGGGTCATCCCGACCACGGAGGGTCCGAGCGAGCAGGACGCCGCGGGACGGGGCTCCGTTCGGAGACGGATCGGGCGGTCCCGGGGCCGTCGACGGAGAGGAAACCGACGGTCCAGAGCCCGGGCCGCCGGACATCCGCGGGGCTCCGGCGAGGCCCTTGGCGGACGGCCGTCTCCCCCCGTGGCGGCAGCTCCGACCGCGGCCGGGCGCCCGAGCGGGGACGCGATCGCCCGGAGGGACGGGCCCGACGGACGCGCGGCGAACGATCCTCTCCGCCGCGCCGGATGGTAGGGATGCCGGGACTCGAACCCGGACGGCCAGGGCCTTCGGATTTTAAGTCCGATGCGTCTACCAGTTCCGCCACATCCCCGGGGCGGTGCAGCGTACCGCCTCGGACTCCGACGGGCGGTGCGGGCCCACGTTCGATCCAGCGCCGGCCCGACAGCGGCACGGAAGCACGCCCGTCAGTGGTGCCCCGTGATCGCGCGCGCCACCGCGGACGCCACGGCGCGGTGCCCGGCCGCTGTCCAATGCCGCGGGTCGCTCTCAAGGAACCCGCGCTCGAGGGCCTCCCCGCGCACGTCGAACGGCGGTGCGCTCCCCGGGGCGACCCACTCGGCGTCCCCCACCGCCCCGAGGAGCTCCTGCGGCCGGAACTCCGTCGGCCCGCTGTCGGGGGCGGCCAGAAGCAGCGTCCGCCCGCCCCAACCGGCCTGGGACCGCGAAATCGCGCGCACGTGCTCGGCGGCCGCGCCCCAGTGGCGCCGCGCGTCGTCGGCGAGGGGCGCTCGGAGGTAGGCCGCGCGGACGGCGCGGCGGCGCGCCTCCTCGGCCGTCCGCGGCGGGATCGCGTCCGCGTCGCGGTCGCGGTTCACGTGCTGCTGCCAGAGGTCGACGAGCACGCTCCGCGCGAGGAGAGGCCGCAGCCAGCTCCCCGGTGCGCCCCGGACCGCCGTCGGGACCCCGCTGATCGGCGCGACGCCGATCACCACCGCGTCCGGTTCGTACGCGGCGAGGCGGTCCGCGAAGTGGGCCGCGTGCTGTTCGATCCCCCAACCGCCGACGCTCGCGTTCAGCACGAGCGCGTTCTCGGTCGCGAGCTCCTCCTGCAGCCGTGCGGGCCAGGCGTCGTCCGGACCCACGCCAACACCCGTCCCGTGCGAGGAGTCGAGGACCGCCACGACGAACGTGTCCGCCGCAACGCGATCCGGCGCGGGCCAGTCCTCGCCGAAGAAGCCCTGCGCGTTCACACGCCGAAGCCCGAACTCGGAGCGCTCGACCTGTTCGGGCAGCAGCACGTACCCGTATCGCTCGTGCCCGACGGACGCGATGCGCGGCGTGACGCCGGCGGCCCTCAGTCCGGTCTCGGCCGCCGCGACGAGCGAGACGAGCACCAGCACGACGAAGCGCGCGCGCCGGAGCCGCGCGCCGGTCGCCCGTGCGTCAGGATCTGCATCCGCCTGCATCAGAATCGAACGTAGACGAACTCGGACGAGGACTCCGCGCCGAAGCGCGACACGAGGACGAACGCGACCGCGAGGAGAACCACACGCAGTCCGCGGGGTACACGCGACCACGTCTGCTCCGACGCGTCGTCCTCGCCTCCGAAGAGGTCGAGGCCGTGCAGCCAGAGGGCCGCCGCTGTGCCCGCTGCCGCGAGGCCGAGCCACCTGAGCGACTCCGATCCGGGCGATCCGGCTTCGAACGTGGCCCGGAGGTAACGCACGACGCTCGCTCCGTCGGGCGCGAAGATCGCTGTCGAGAAGACGATCCAGAGCGCCGCCATCAGGGCCCAGGCGAAGACCGCGCGGAGCGGTCCGCGCGGTGCGGGTCTGCGTCGAAGGAGCCTCGGGAGCTGCTCCAGCGTGACGATCAAACCGTTCGCCGCGCCCAGGAGCGCGAGGTCGATCCGCAGATCGTGCCAGAGCCCGAAGAGCGCAAGCACGACGCAGTTCGCGAGCGCGACCCGACCGAGCGTCAGCCGTCCGGCGACCATCGGCACCCAGACGTAGTCCATGATCCAGTCGACGAGCGACGTGTGCCAGCGCCGCATCAGGTCGCCGAGCGTGCGGGCGAAGTACGGCCGACGGAAGTTGCCGACGAGCCGGACGCCGAAGCAGCGGGCCGCGCCGCGTGCGACGTCGGTGTACGCGCTGAAGTCGAGGTAGAGGAGCACGTTGAACGACAGGAGCGCGAGGACGAGCTCGAGCGCGTCGTGTCCTTCGGGCCGCGTGAAGCGCTCGATCGCCCAGGGTCCGAGCGCGTCCGAGAGGCAGCGCTTCTTCAAGAGCCCCCAGGCGATCAGCGTCGCTCCGCGCTCGAGATCCGCCGCGCGGAACACGGGCGCGTCCGCGCGCGCGAGGCGCTGGATCTGCGGCAGCAGGCTCTGCGCGCGCTCGATCGGACCCGCGAGGAGCTGCGGGAAGAACGAAACGTAGAGCGCAAACGCGACCGGATCCCGGCACACGTCGAGCCGTCGCCTGTAGACGTCGATGCTGTAGGCCAGGCTCTGGAACGTGTAGAAGGACAGTCCGAGCGCGAGCCAGCCCGTGGCCTTCGAGGACACGAGAAGACCCAGGTTCCCCGCGACGCTCAGGAACAGCAGCGCGCGCCGCGCCGGGCGAGCCCCGGTCCGGTCGAGGGCCAGGCCAACGAGGTAGTCGAGCGCGGTCGACGCGACGAGGACTGCAAAGTGCCACGTCGGCGCAACCAGGTAGAAGCCCCAGCTCGCCGCGAGCAGCGCGCCAAGCCGCAGCCTCCGCGGAACGAACGCGAACGCGGCGAGGACGAGCGCAAACGCCCAGAGGAAGTCGGGGTGGGCGAAGGACATCCGAGTTCAGGGGGCCGCGCGGCGTCGGCGGCGCGGTCGAAGTCAGCCGCCGACGAGTTCGGAGACGCGCGACGCCATCGCCTCGGCCGTCGTGCATTCGCGGATGTCGTGCGCCGACAGCTCGACGCCGTAGCGTTCCGTCACGAGGCTGATGAACATCACCATCCCCATGGAGTCCCAGCCGTCGACGTCCGGGAGCGACGCATCCGGGGCGATCGTGCCTGGATCGGACATCGTCGCCTCCTCCAGGAGCTCGGTCACGGTGCGGGTCTCTACGGGCGTCAACGGTTCTCCTCCGGGTTCTCCAGCGCGGCGCGCAGGTCGCGCTTCAGGATCTTGCCCGCGGCGTTGCGCGGCAGGACCCCAACGAAGCGTACCCGCGTCGGGCACTTGAAGTGCGCGAGGCGTGCGCGGCACCAGCGCACGAGCTCTCGCTCGGTCGGGGCGTCGCCCGCCGCGACGACGAACGCAACGACGACCTCGCCCCAGACGTCGTGCGGAGCGCCGAGCGCGGCCGCGTCGGCGACGCCCTCGTGCTCGAGGAGCACGCGCTCCACTTCCCGCGGGTACACGTTCTCGCCCCCGACGAGCACCATGTCCTTGATGCGGTCGACGACGTGGATGCAGCCGTCGGCGTCGATCCGCCCGACGTCCCCGGTGTGGAACCAGTCGTCGGTCCACGCTTCGCGCGGAGCGTCGCCGTCGCGCGCCCAGTAGCCGCCGAACACGCTCTCCCCGCGGACGACGATCTCCCCGAGCTCGGCGTCGCGGAACGCTTCGTCCACCACTCGGACCTCGCACGAGGCGATCGGGCGGCCGGCGCTCGCCAGTCGCTCGGGGGAGATCCGGCCCTCGAGCGCGTCCAGGTGGTCGGAAGGCTCGAGCGCGAGCGCGACGCCCGCCGTCTCGGTCAGACCGTAGCCCTGGAGGAAGCGCGCGCCGAAGACGCTAGCCGCCCTCCGCAGCGTGTCGGTGTTCATCGGCGCCGCGCCGTAGACGACGAGCCGCAGCGCGCCGAGGTCCCGCGCGTCGACGCCGGGCTCCCGGAGGACCCATTCGACCATCGACGGGACGAGGAGCGTGTGCGTGATGCGCTCGGCCTCGAGCGCGTCGAGGCACAGCGCGGGGTCGAACGCCGGGTGTAGGTGCAGCGTCACCGCCTCGCGCAGGCAAGCCAGCACCATCAGGATCCCCCCGACGTGGAAGAAGGGCGTCACCTGGAGGAAGCGCGCGCCCGGTTCAAGCTCCATCAGCGGCGTCCAGGCGTCGAGGATCGCGCGCCAGTTCGCGTGCGTCAGGCGCGCGCCCTTCGGCCGCCCCGAGGTCCCCGACGTGTAGAGCTGGAGCACGACGTCGGCCGGCGTGGGATCTCCATCGTCCGCGGCCGGGTCCCACCAGGGCTCGGGTCCGAGCTCGACGGTCGGCGTTGCGCCGGTGGCCGGCCGGAAGCGCGCCTCGACCAGCGCGAGCGCGCACGCGGCGTCGTCGACGATCCAGCGGACCTCGTCGTCCGCGAGACGATCGTTGACCGCGACGAGGACGGCGCCGACGCGGGCGCAGGCGAGCAGCAGTGCCACGGAGTCGGCCCGGCTCTTGGCGACGAGAGCGACGCGATCCCCCGGTCCGACGCCGCGCGCGCGGAGCGCTGCCGCCATCGCCCGCGCGGTCCGCTCGAGCTCGGCGAACGTGAATCCGCGGTCGACGCCAAGGACGGCGTGCCGGTCTGGCGCCACCGCCGCGGCGCGCGCCGCGAGCGCGAACAGCGTCCCGTCCGGTCGGCTCATGCGCCGCCGTCCTCCGCCCCGACCCCGAGCCCGAGTCCGCCGTCCACGTGGAGCGTCGCGCCGGTGACGAATCCGCGCTCGGACGCGCAGAGGAACGCGACGACGTCGGCGACCTCCGCCGGGGTGCCGATGCGCCCGACCGCGGACCGCGCGACGACCCGTGCGCGGGCGTCTTCGGGGACCGAATCGACGAGCCGCGGCGTCTCCACCAGGCCCGGGACGACGAGATTCGCTGTGACACCGCGGCGGCCCTCCTCGACCGCGATCGAGCGCACGAGGCCGACGAGCGCAGCGTTCGCCGCCGCGTAGCCGGCCTGGCCGGCGGCGCCGAGTGCCCCCGCGGCCGAACCGATGAACACGACCCTGCCGGAACCGCCCGCGCGCAGGAATGGCGCGGCGGCGGCGAAGACGCGGAGACCGAACTCGACCTTGACCTCGAGCGCCGCGCGCACGTCGGCCGCGTCGACGCGCGCGGCCGGACCGAACGGCGGGAACGCGGCCGCTGCGTGCACGAGGACGTCGGGACGCGCGGTCCCGACGACGCGCTCGATCTCGTCCGGAGCGCTCGCCGCGTCCAGCCGCAGACAGCGTGCGTCTCCGTCCGCCGGCGTCCGCGAGGTGGTCCACACGTCGAGCCCCTCGCGGCGGAGCGAGGCGGCGATGGCCGCACCGATCCCCGTTCGGCCCGCGGTCACGAGCGCACGTCGAGTCGAGTCCTGCATGTCTCTCCGAAGGAGATCCTGTGAAGGTGCGTCGTGATCGCCAGCCGCTGCGATGGATATCTCAAATCGCTGCGGTCGAGATCTCGAAAGGCGTATCCGGCAGCCCGCTGCGCTCTACGGATCGAGCAGGAATCCGGTCATCCCGGTCGGAGGCTGCGCAGATCAGGACAGGGGGATAGCCTCGGTCTTCCCTTCCCATGCCAGATTGCCGACTCGCAGCAACCGGCCACTACCTCCCTCCGGTGGTCCTCGACAACCGGGCGCTCATCGACCGTTTCGGACTCGACGTCGACGAGGCCTGGATCGAGAGTCGTACCGGCATCCGCGAGCGCCATTGGATGGCGCCGGACCAGACGACCAGCGACATGGCCGCCGAGGCGGGCCGCGCTGTGCTGGAGAGCGCCGGGGTCGAGCCCGATGCGCTCGACCGCATCGTGCTCGCGACGATCTCGCCCGACCGCGTCAGCCCCGCGACGGCCGTCGAGGTCGCCGCGAAGCTCGGCGCGCGCTGCCCCGCGTACGACGTGTCGGCGGCCTGCGCTGGATTCGTCTACGCGCTCGACGCGGCGCGCGGCGCGATCGCCTGCGGGGAGGAGCGCGTACTCGTGCTCGCGGCGGACGCGCGCAGCCGGTTCGTCGACACCCGCGACCGACGCGGGGCGGTGCTCTTTGCGGACGGCGCGGCGGGCGCGCTCGTCGTGCCCGGCGACGGCCCCGGGCGTATCGTCTCGGTCCAGCTCGGCGCGGAGGGCGGCGGCGGTCTCGGCGCGTGGATCCCAGCGGGTGGCGCGGCGAGACCCGCAACCCACGAGACGGTCGAGGCGGGCGAGCACTTCGTGCACGTCGACGCCTTCCGCCCCGTGTTCGAGCGCTTCAAGCGCCTCACGCGCGAGGGCGTCGCGGGCGCGCTCCGACGGGCGGGCGTCGCGCTGGGCGACGTCGACGTGTTCATCACACATCAGGGGAACGCGTTCCTCGTGGACGAGATCGTCGCGGATCTCGGCGTCGATCCCACGCGAGCCGTCAATGACGTGTACCGCCACGGCAACACGTCCGGCGCCAGCATCGCGATCGCGCTGAGCGAGGCGCGCGAGAGCGGGCGGGCCGGCGCGGGCGCGCGAGTGCTGCTGACCTCCGCAGGCGCGGGCTGGGCGTTCGGGGCGGCGGTCCTCGAGTACTGAGATGGTGGCGGGCGTTCTCGAGCACCAACCGACGTACGGGCTCCGTCTGGCGGGCGCGGCGCGCGCGCGCGGCCGCGACGTCGAAGGTGGCCGCGCGTTCGGGACCGAGGACGCGCTCGCCGAGCTGCGCGCCCGCTCCGGCGTCGACGCCCCCCCCGACTTCGATCCGGCGCGCTTCGAGCGCTCGTCCGGCGTCGACGTGCGCGACTGGTGCGCTCCCTCGGGCCCGGGGCCGGTCGCGCTCGCGACGCTCGCCGCGGCGCGCGCGCTCGAGGACGCAGGCTGGGAGGCGAGTTCGCTCGGCGCCGTCGTCGCGGCGACCAGCACCCCCGAAGCGGCCACCAAGTGCATGGCGGCCACCGTCGCCGCGCGCCTGGACGCCGGCGGCGTCGCCGTGGACGTGCGCGCGGGCGGTGCGAGCGGGCTCGAGGCCTTTCTGGTCAGCGCCCAGCGGGCCGCGTCCGCGCGGCGCGTGCTCGTCGTCGCCGCCGAGGCCCCTTCGCGCTACGCGAACCCGCTCGATCCGACGAACGCGCTGCTCTTCGGCGACGGCGCGGCCGCGCTCTGCCTCGAGTCCAGCGGCGAGGGCGCCGTCGTCTTCGGACGCTCGGCGCGCTACGTGTCCCCCGGGCGCCCGTTCAGCGTCCCGGGCGCGGTACCCGCGGCGGACGGCGACGCCCCGCTCCGCTTCGAGACGCCCGACGCCGCGTACCTGGACGCGCTCGAGGCCGCGTGGAGCGAAGAGGCCCGCGCGCTGCGCCACGCCGCACGCGCAGCGACCGACGCTGTCCTTGCGCCCTACTACGTGCACGCGCGACAGCTCGATCGCGCGGAGGCCGAGCTCGGCGCCCCGGCTCCGCTCGCCCGCGAGCTCCTGGCGGACGGTGGCTCGATCGGCTGCGCCGCGCCGCTCGCCGTCCTGGCCGAGGCCCGCGCCCGCGGCGCATCCCACCGCCCGGTCGCCGCCCTCGCCGTGGGCGGCGGGATCTCGGCCTGCTCGCTCGTCTGGACCCCGTCCACGCCCGGCTGAACCATGGAGTCGATCGACGCACTCTTCCTGTCGTACTTCGAGGACGTCGACCGCTGGTCGACGGACCTGCCGGATACGCGCACCCGCGCCACGGGATCGCCCGCGCGCCTCGTCGGTCGCGACGATCCGAACGGCGCGACGATCCTCGCGCGCAGCGCACGGCAGGCCGTCACGGTCGACGGACGGACCCTCGACCAGTCGCGCTTCTTCTCGCTCGCGGCCCACGGGACGACGTCGGAGTACCGGCGCTACGACACGTTCTCGATCAGCCATCTGTCCGGTAAGTACTACGAGTCGCTCGGCGCGCGCCACGGCTACCGCGTGCGGCACGTCAACGTCGCGACGCGGGTCGACCTCGAGCGACTCTCGGCGGAGGTCACGCCGCGCTGGCTGATGGTCTCCAGCACGTTCATGACGGAGCCGGCGCACCTGCTCGAAGCGCTCCAGCACGCGCGCCGCGCCTTTCCCGGCGTCCCGGTCTGCGTCGGAGGCCTGTTTCTCGTCGAAGTCGAGAAGTCCGTCGCGCCCCGCGACTGGCAGCGGCTGCTGCTCTCGCTCCGCGCCGACGTGTACGCGGTCACACCGCTGGGCGAGGCCGCGTTCCTCGAGCTCCTGAAGCACGACTCGGCCGACGTCGATCCCGCGCGGCTCCCGGGTGCTTGGGTCAAGGAGGGCCGCACGTTCGTCAAGTCGGACGCCGCCGAGCCCGGGCTCCCGATCGACGACCACTGGGTGCGCTGGGACGAGCTCGCTCAGGACGGGATCTACCACACGGTCCACACGCGGACGGCGCGCTCGTGCGCATTCGCGTGCGCGTTCTGCAGCTATCCGGCGAACCAGGGCGCGTTGACGCTGTCGTCGCCCGACACGCTGCGCGCCGAGCTCGAGTCGATGAAGCGCTCCGGGCGCGTCCGCTCGATCGTGTTCACCGACGACACGTTCAACGTGCCGATGCCGCGCTTCGTCGAGCTCGTCGACGTCCTGAAGGACTTCGACTTCGAGTGGTACTCGTACTTCCGATCGCAGTTCGCCACGGAGGACGTCGTCGCCCGCATGGTCGACTCGGGCTGCCGCGGCGTGTTCCTCGGCTACGAGTCCATCGACGACGTCGTGCTGAAGAACATGCGCAAGGCGGTGAACCGCAAGGCGTACGAGCGCGGGACCGAGCTCATTGTCGACGCCGGCCTGATGACGCACGCGAACTTCATCGTTGGCTTCCCGGGCGATCGGCCCGAGAACGCCGACGAGATCCTCCGCTTCGTGGACGACTTCGGCGTCGACACGTACCACGTGACGCCGTGGTTCTGCTCGCCCGCGACGCCGATCTTTGGCGAGGACCAGCGCGAGCGCTTCGGCATCGAGGGCAAGTACCTGCGCTGGAAGCACGACACGATGACGTCCGAAGAGGCGCTCGAGATCGAGGACTGGTCGATCAACCGGGCGAAGGAGTCCGTCTGGACGACGGACCTCGGCGGGCGGTCGTTCTGGACGTCGGTGATGCTGATGGCGAACGGGCTCTCGCGCGACGACCTGCGCCGCGCAACGCGCGCGTTCGGGACGCGCGTCGGCGTGGACCAGCCCCTCGCCGAGCTCGAGGCCGACCCGGAGTTCCAGTGGACGCGCGAGCGGCTGCGCGCCGCCGCGTTCCCCGAACCGCCGGACGCGCGACTGTTCCAGGGCCCGCTGCCGCCCGAGCGGGAGGGCGCGCCCCGGCGCGGCGAGGCGGGCGGCGAGGCCGGCGCCGGGACGGCCACCGGGTCGAGTCCAGAGCCGGGCTCCGCGAGCGGGGTCAGCGGTTGAAGCCCGAGGTCGCGGCCGAGATCGAGGCCCGCATGGCCTCCGCGCGAACGGCCGCGGACGGCGCGACGTCCGTGCCCGCAATGAGCTTCGCGTCGACCGCCGAGCGCGCGGCGCAGCTCGAGCTCGAGCAGCGCACGACGCTCGCGCGACGCTGGGTGCCGGTCGAGCGCAGCACGGCGCTCGCGGGCCCGGGCGCGTTCCGCTCGCTGGACCTGGGCGCCGTTCCGATCGCCGTCGTACGCGACGACAACGGCGACGTCCACGGTTTCGTCAACGCGTGCGTGCACCGCGGCGCGTGCGTACTGCGCGAAGCCGCGGGCCGCGTCGAGCGAATCGTGTGCCCCTACCACGGATTCACCTACGACCGCGCGGGCAGACTCACGAGCGCCGCCGAGCGCTCGACCTTCGGGGATGACCTCGAGGGCGCGGGTATGCGCTCGATCGGGGTCGAGGAGCGGTTCGGCTGGGTGTGGGCCAGGGTGGACGGTTCGGGCCCGAGCCTCGCGTCCGAACTCGGCCCGGAGCTCTTGGACGAGCTCGAGAACTGGCCCCTGGCGGACTGGACGGCCGTAACCGCCCGCGACGTCGACTGCGCGTTCGACTGGAAGATCGGCGTCGAGGCGTTCCTCGAGCCGCTGCACGTCGCGACGATCCACGCGCGCTCGGCGCACCCGATGGTCCACGCGCGCCGTGCGGCCATGCGCCGTCTCGGACCGCACTCGCGGATGGCTCTCCCGTTCCGCGTGCCGGGCGCTTTCGAGCCGGACGGACTCCTCGGGGCGGCGGCCGCAGCGGCGGGCGTCGTGCCGCCCTCGTCCCTCCTGCCGGTGCAGCGACGCGCGCACCTCGTGTACTTCGTCCACCCCGCAACGGTGCTGATGCTGTTCCCGACGCACGCGCTGTCCCTGCGCTTCCTCCCGAGCGCACCGGGCCGCTGCACGCTGCGCTACGAGCTGCTCGCCCCGGCGGCGACGGACGACGCGTCGGAGCGCTGGCGCGCGTCGCTGATCCCGGGCTACGACGCGCTGCTCGAGGAGGACCTGGAGAACCTGCCGTGGATCGAGCGCGGCCTTTTCAGCGGCCGCGTCGATGCCCACCCGCTCTCAGCGCTCGAGGTCCGCGTCGCCTGGTTCCGCGACGCGCTCCGCGAGGACCGCGAGGCCGCCCTTCTGGCACGAAACGAGCACGCGCCCGGTCTCGGGGACGACGGAGACGCCCACGGCCCAGCCGCCGAGCGGCAGGACCTGGTCGGGTAGACCGCGCCCGCCGCGGATCGCACGCTCGAGATCGAAACGCGCGAGGCCCGCGCGGCCGGCCGCCACGTACAGCATCGGCGCACCGGAGGCCGAACGCCCGACGGCGCAATCGGCCAGCGCGCGACCGCTGCCGTCGAAGGGATCGCGCGGGACGCGCAGCCGCGCAACCCGCAGTGGCTTGCCCGGGCGCATGAGATCGAAGACCTCGAGCTCGCCGCCGATCGACGAGACGACCGCGTACGGGGTGTTCTTGAGGACGAACGTCTCGACGGCGACGGCGCGGGCGGGGCCGCCCTCGAGCAGCGACTCGGAGAGGCGGACGAGCCGCTCGCCGTCGAAGCGGTGCACGAGGAGGCGCGCGCGCAGCACTCCGTCGAACAGCCGCGCGCCCGCGGCCGTAGCGAGGATCCAGCCGCCGTCGCCATCGGGGAACGCGCCGGACTGCCAGGCGCCGGCGAGGTCGCCGCCCGACGTGTCGCAGACGGCGACGGGCTGCGCGGGCTCGCCGCCGTCGAGCTGCGCCTCGAGCGACGCCTTCGAGAAGACAACGACGCCGTCGCTGCTGCCCGTGCGCGAGATCGCGACCCAGGGCCCGAACGCGATGCTGTGCAGGTAGGTGTGTCCGCGGTTGCCGT
>JBCBNC010000052.1:0-33223 GCA_039821985.1 Planctomycetota bacterium | reverse complement strand
ATGGACGACCCTGGCTGCTCCTGGCGCTGCCGGTGATCCTGGCACCGTATCTGCGTTTGCTGCCGTCTCCGCGTTGCGCGTCGGCGCCGTCCGGGCGATTCTCCCCCTCCGGCCCCTTCCGCATGCGCATCTACTACTGCGATCACTTCGAGGTGGTGCTTCCGCCCAAGCACCGCTTCCCGATGCACAAGTACGCGCTCCTGCGCGAACGCCTCGTCGCGGACGGGCTCGTCGACGCACGCGACCTGCACGCGGCGGGAACGGCGCCCCTCGACGAGATCCACGCGGTCCACGACGCCGACTACGTGCAGGGGTTCCTCGCCGGCACGCTCGAGCGGCGCGTCGTGCAACGCATCGGCTTCCCGTGGTCGGAGGCGATGGTGATGCGGTCGCTCGGCAGCGTCGGCAGCACGCTCGCCGCGGTCGATGCGGCCCTCGAGGACGGTGTCGCGGGGACGCTCGCCGGCGGCACGCACCACGCCTACGCGGGCTTCGGGTCCGGCTACTGCGTGTTCAACGACCTGGCGATCGCGGCGCGGCGTCACCTGGACCGCGGCACCGTCGAACGCGTGCTCGTCTTCGACGTCGACGTGCACCAGGGGGACGGCACGGCTTCGATCTTCGAGCACGATCCGCGCGTGTTCACGTGCTCGCTGCACGGCACGAGGAACTTCCCCAGCAGGAAGATGACGAGCGATCTCGACGTGCCCCTCGAGGACGGACTCGGCGACGAGGCGTACCTCGCGGCGCTCGATGGAGCGCTCGACGAAGCGCTCGAGCGGAGCCGCCCCGACCTCGTGCTCTACCAGGGCGGCGTGGACGTTCTCGAGGCGGACCGGCTCGGTCGGCTGGGCCTCTCGGCGACCGGGTGCGAGGAGCGCGACCGCCGCGCTCTCGGCGCGTTCCGCGCCGCGGGTCTGCCGGTGGCGCTTACCCTCGGAGGGGGCTACGCCGACCCCATCGACGCCTCGATCGACGCCTACGCGGGCACGTACCGCGTCGCACGTGAGCTCGAGGCGGCCGGGCCCGCGACGAGCGGCTCGGGCCCGGCCTGACGCCCGTCAGGGGCGGACGACGCGGAGCTCGCCCGGCGCCAGATCCGAGAGCGATGCCGTAGCGCCGCCCGGCCACGCGACGTCGACCCGCTCGATCGATTCGCCTTCGGGAAGCCCGAGGTGGACGAGGTGCGAGGACGCGGCGCCGTAGCTGTTCGCGACACGGACCTCGCGGCGAAGCGTGCCGGTCGAGAGCTGGACGGTCAGCGCCGCGCCGATCGCCGGCGCGCCGTTCGCGTCGCGGACGTCGAGCACGACGTGCGCGCCGCCGCGCGGCGCGACGTTGATCAGGAGGTGAGCGGCTCCGTCGCGGTTGTGGACGAGCACGTCGAGGTCGCCGTCGCCGTCGACGTCGCCGAACGCAGCGGCCCGGGAGGTCGCGACGAGGGGCGACGCGACGCCGCCGCGCGGGGTGATCTCCTCGAAGCGCCCGTTCGCGAGGCCGCGCATCACGACGTTCTCCTCCGCGAACGGGTCGCCGTCCATGAGCTCCCCGGGTTCGGTCACGCGTCCGTTCGCGTGGAAGAGGTCGACGCGGCCGTCGAGGTCGAGGTCCTCGAGCGCGACGCCGAAGCGCGTGCGCTTGCGCGAGACGACGGCGAGGCCGACGGCGGGCGTCCGGTCGACGAACGAGCCGCCGTCGTTGCGGTAGAACGAGTCGTCCTCGCCCGTCAGGTTCACGACGAGAAGGTCCTCGTCGCCGTCCAGGTCGTGGTCGGCCACGGCGACGCCCATGCCCGCCTTCGCGCGACCCTGGATGTCGACCGCGCAGCCGAGCCCGGTGGAGCGATCGGCGTAGCGGCCGTCCTCGTCCCGGTCCCAGAGCTGGTTCGGTGTGCCGTCGTTGGCGACGAAGATCTCCGGCGCGCCGTCGAGGTCGAAGTCGGCGCAGACGACGCCGAGCCCGTTGCCGTAGGCGGCACCGAGACCTGCACCCGAGGAGACGTCGGTGAAGGTGCCGTCCCCGTCGTTCTCGAAGAGCTGGTCGCGCGCCGGAGCCTTGTACGACTTGGGGCTGCAGTACGTCCGCGTGTTGCGCGGCGAGCGACAGACGATCTCGGTGTCGACGGACCACTCGACGTAGTTCGTGACGAAGAGGTCGAGATCGCCGTCGCCGTCCGCGTCGAGGAAGGCGGCGCTGGCCGACCACCGATCGTCGCCGCCGAGGCCGGCGTCCTCGGTGACGTCCGTGAAGAGGAACCCGCCGTCGTTGCGAAGGAGCGCATTGCGCTCGAGGTTCGAGACGAAGAGGTCGACGTCGCCGTCCCCGTCGTAGTCGCCCGCGGTGACGCCCATCGCGTAGCCGCGGTCGTCGGCGCCGCTCTCCGCCGTCCGGTCCTCGAAGCGTCCGTCGCCGACGTTCTCGAAGAGCCCGTTGCCGGGACGCTCGCCGCGCGGTACATCGACGCCGCCCGCCTGCCCGAGGTACGCGTCGAGGTCGCCGTCGCCGTCCGCGTCGAAGAGCGCGGCCGCCGTCGTCATGATCTCGGGCATCAGGAAGCGGCCGTCCGCGCCGGACGCGTGGACGAACTCGAGGCCGCGCGCACGGGCCTCCTCCGCGAACCAGGGCAGACCCGCGGGTTCGCCCGGTTCGTCGACGACGGCGGTCGCCGGGCCCCTGGAGGAGTCGGGTGCGTCGCTCCCGCACGAGGAGGCGAGGAGGCTGGACGCGAGGACGGCGCACGCGGCGCGGGGAAGGGGGCGGGTCATCGCAGGATGTGGGGCCCGGAGCGTTCGTAGGATTCGGCGCGAACGGGTCGACGCGCTCTCTGCTCGGCGCTCGTGGAGGTGGCTCAGCGCTGTTGGAGGAGGTTCAGCGCTTTTGAAGGAGGCTCTGCGCGGCGTCGCCGTGCGCGTCGACGGCGCGGGCGTACGTGGCCTGGATGCGGGTCTCGGGGAGGCCCGCGTAGCTCTGCGCCGCGAGGAGCAGCTTGTAGTAGGCGAGGGGCGGCGCCTGCGGGGCCGACTCGAGCCCGGCCTCGAGAACCTCGACCGCCTCGGCGAAGCGCCGGTTCTGGGCGAGGAGGCGACCGAGGACGATCCGTGCGCGGGTGTCGCGTGGATCGAGCCGCGTGGCACGGCGCAGCGTCTCGAGGGCGGGCTCCAGCCGCCCCGCGTCCGCGCGGAGCTGGCCGACGACGACGAGCCCCTGCACGTTGTCGGGCCAGCGAGCGGCAATCGCGTCCGCGGCGGTCAGGGCATCGTCCATGCGGTTCAGCGCGCGGAGCGCACGCACGCGCGTGAGGGCGATGTCGTAGTCGCCGGGCAGCGTGCGGTGCGCCGCCTCGAGGTGCTCGAGCGCGTCCTCATTGCGCCCCAGTCCGAGCAGCGCGGCGCCCTTGCGATGCAGCATGTTGGAATCGTCGGGCCGCCGCGCGAGCACCTTCTCGAACGCCGCGAGAGCTTCGGCGAAGCGCCCTTCCTTTTCGAGCCGCGTCCCCTCGGTCGCGAGGTCCGCGTCGCGGTTGCGGAGGCGCGCGACGTCGACGCTCCACGGGTCGGTGAAGCGGGGAGTCGAGTTCTGGCCTGCGGCGAGGTGGGGCGCAGCCTCGTCGGATCGACCCGCGCGGCGCAGGGCCTCGCCGAGCACCAGGCGGACGTACGGATCGTCGGCATCGATGCGGAAGGCCTCGCGCGCGGCCTCGACCGCGCGCTCGGCGTCGTCGGCGAGGAGCTCCACGCGGACGCGCACCACGTGCGCGTCGGTGACGCCCCGAAGGAGAGGCGCGGCGCGCGCGACGGCCGCGCGTGCGCCATCGACGTCGCCCGTATCGACGCGCCAGAGGGCCAGTCGCCGCCACGCGGGTCCGTAATCGGGGTCGAGTTCGACGGTGCGCTCGAGAGCGCGGAGCGCTCGGTCGATCTCGCCGGTCCTCTGCGCGGTGATCGCGGAGCGGTAGTGGTGGCGCGGCTCCGCAGGCTCGAGCGCCGCGGCCGCGCGGTAGCACTCTTCCGCGCGCGTCTCGAGGTGCGCGGCCTCGTAGGCGTTGCCGAGCGCGGACCACGCGGCCACCGAGCCGGGATCGCGGGAGAGCGCCGCGTCGGCGCGCACGATCTCGGCGCGCGAGATGTCGTCGACGAGCTCGGCCAGACGCGACGTGTCCGGGGGGGCGGGCAGGTCGGACGGGGACAGCGGCGCGCCGTCGTCGCCGCACGCGAAGAGCGGCAGGGCCAGCAGCGGGCCGAGTGCGCGGGTCCAGCGGGGCATGGGCGCGAGATTCTGCCATGGGAATGCCGCTCCGCCGAGTTTTCGGACGCCCGCCGCCACCCCGAGCCTCCCCGATCGTCGTCAGGGCGTCCCGACCACGAACCAACGCGCGGCGAGGCCGCGCAGGACCGAGGAAGCATGAAGATCGATCCCGAGGACGGACCCGACGTCGACGACTTCGTCGTCGTCGAGGACGGCCTGTACCCCGTGCGCATCGCCGAGGTGCGCGAGTCCCGCCGCGAGGGCGGGGACACGTCCTGGATGCTGCGGCTCGAGCTGACGGATGGGCCGCTGACGGGGCGGACCATCGTCACCGACTGGCTCAACTTCGGAGAGAAGGGGATGCACCGCGTCCGCCGAGTGCTGTCGGCGCTCGGCTTCGACCTCTCCAAACCCCTCGAGCTGGAGCCGGCCGAGCTCGAGGGCCGGGTGGCGTGCGTCGAGCTCGCGACCCGGGAATCGATGACGGCGGGCCGCATGCAGCGCCGCAGCCGCGTGACCTACGACGGCTGGTCGCCCGAGGGCGCGCTGGGCCACGGCGGATCGGAGCACGGCGAACCGGGGATCGGCGGAGGGGGCGCCGCGGGCGCAGCGGCGGACTCGATGCCGTTCTGAGAGGCCGGCCGCGCTCGCGTACTTGCCGCGGCCGCGGCCCCGCGTCACGCTCGTGCGCATGCAGATGCGCGACCTGAGCGAGGCCCTGGCCGCAGCGCGTGACGTGCGCGGGCGCGCACACGCCGAGCACTCGGGATTCCGGGTGGGAGCCGTCGTGGAGGACGCCGAGGGCACCTTCACGGTCGGCTGCAACGTCGAAAGCGCGAGCTATGGCCTGACGCTGTGCGCGGAGCGCGCGGCGCTGTCGGCCTGGATCGCAGCGGGCCGGAGGCGGGCGGACAACCCCGTCGTACGCGTGGTGATCGCGACGTACGCGGACCGCCCGACGGCCCCCTGCGGCGCATGTCGACAGTGGCTCGCCGAGCTCGCGCCGAGCGCCGAGGTCGTTTCCGTCGCGGACGCGCCGCCGCGCGCGGGCGTCGCCGGTTCCGGCGACGGGAGCTCGGACGAGCCGGGATCCAGCGGCGCTCGGAGCGCGGATGCGCGCGCTGCGACGGAGGGTGCGGGCCCGGCCGGGTCCGCTCCGGTGGCGGGGGGTGGGGGGGCTTCCCTCCCAAACATCGACGGCGACGGCCAGGCGCGCATCGGGCGCTGGACGGTTGCCGAGCTGCTCCCCGACTCGTTCGGCGCGACCGATCTACCCGGACCTCGCGCTGACCCGGGCTGACGGCCCGGGCGACGGCGGCCCGCGCGCCCCGTGGAGCGCCGCGGATTGCGGCGAATCCGCGCCACCTGCCGCGGCGCCGCGCGTGGTGGTGCCATGGGAACCCTGGCTCCGACGCGGATCTTGGTCGTGCTCGCGCTGCTCGCCGGCGGCTCTGCCGCACTCCTGTCCGGCCACCGCCCCGCGGACGCTCCGTCCAGCGCTCCTGCGCGCTTCGCCGGACCGGCTGTGGACGGGGCCGGGCCGGACCACGACACTCCGACCGCGCCGGCGGACGGGCGGGCGCGAACGGCGATGGCGAAGACGAAGAAGGACCCCGCGGCCGCGGCGCGCGTGCTCGAGCTCACGGCCGAGATCCGCCGCCTCGACGACCTCTACTACAACCACGGCACGTCCGAGGTCTCGGACGCCGAGTACGACGCGCTCTTCCGCGAGCTCCAGGGGCTCGAGGCCGCGCACCCCGCACTCGCCGCCGAGGACAGCCCCACGCGTCGCGTCGGCGCGCCCCTGCCCGAGGGCGACAGCTTCACGAAGGTGAAGCACGCCGTGCCCATGCTCTCCATCGAGAGCCTGCGGACGCCCGACGAGGCGCGCGACTTCGCGGCCAAGGTGCACCGCTTCCTCGGCGTCGAGGAGGGCGGCTCCTTGCAGTGGCACGTCGAGCCCAAGTTCGACGGCGTGTCGGCCGCTCTGATCTACCGCGACGGCGCGCTGGTGCAGGGACTCACCCGCGGGAACGGGACCGAGGGCGAAGACATCACGGCCAACCTACGGACGGTGCGCGACGTGCCGCTCGTGCTCGAGGGGGACGATCTGCCGGCGCTGCTCGAGGTGCGGGGCGAGGTGCTCATCGCGCGCCAGCGCTTCGAGCGCTTCAACGAGTGGCGCGCTGAGCGCGGGCAGCCGGTGCTCGCCAACGCGAGGAACGCGACCTCGGGCGCGCTGCGCCGCAGCGATCCCTCGGACGTCGCGCGCTATCCGCTCGAGTTCCATCCCTACGCGGTCGTGCGCTGCGAGGGGACCGTTCTTTCCACCTCCCACGCCGAGCGCCTCGCACAGCTCGAGAGGTGGGGATTCGCGGCCCCCGCTCTCGACGAGACCGTCGACGGGATCGAGGGCTGCCTCGACTACCACGGGCGGCTCGAGGCGCGGCGGGACGAGATCCCCTTCGAGATGGACGGCGTCGTCGCCAAGCTCGACGATCTCGACCTGCGCGAGCGGATGGGGTCGAACTCGCGCGCGACCAAGTGGCAGTACGCGCACAAGTTCGCGCCGATCGAGAAGACCTCGGTGCTGCGCGCGATCGAGATCCAGGTCGGCGTCAACGGCCGGCTGACGCCACGCGCGCACGTCGATCCGGTCGAGGTGCTGGGCGTTGTGGTCCGGCACGCCACGCTGCACAACGAGGACTACGTCCTGACGCTCGGCGCCGCGCCGGGAGATCGGGTGTTCGTCAAACGCGCGGGCGACGTCATCCCGCAGATCACGGCCGTCTCGAAGAAGGGCGAGGACGAGCCCGAGGGCTGGGCGGATCAGGTCCCTGCGTCCCTCCTCGCGGACGGCGCGCCGCGGCCGGGTGCGATCGTCGCGCACGGTGAGCCGTTCGCCATGCCGGACCGCTGCCCCGCCTGTGGGACCGAGGTCGTGCGGGAGGGCAAGTACGTCCGGTGCCCGAACGTCTACGGGTGCGGCCCGCAGGTCGTGGGGCGCACGGTGCACATGGCGGGCCGGGGTGGGTTCGACATCGATTCGCTCGGAGAGAAGATGATCGTTCAGCTCTTCGAAGCGGGTCACCTCGAGTCTCCCGCCGACCTCTTCCGGCTGATCGACGTCCCCGACGAGGACCTGGTCGCGATCGAGCGCTGGGGGCAGAAGACGGTCGACAACCTCAAGCGTGAGCTCGAGGAGGCGAAGGCGACGACCCTCGACCGCTTCCTGGCGGCGCTCTCGATCCCCGAGGTCGGGGGCGCGACGGCGCGCCTGCTCGCCAAGCACTTCCACAGCCTCGAGGCGGTGCGCGACGCCAGCCTCGAGGAGCTCGTCACCGTGGACAAGATCGGCGAGGAGGTCGCCGGGCGCATTCGCACGTGGTTCGACGGTCCGGAGAACCTGGCCCTGGTGGATGCGCTCCTCACGAGCGGAGTCGAGCCCGCGACCGAGGTGGAGGGGGGGGGCCGCAGCGGAGACGCTTTCGAGGGTGAGGTCTGTGTCTTCACCGGGACGCTCGAGTCGATGAGCCGCTTCGAGGCGAAGGCGGCCGTCGAGGCCCAGGGCGGCAAGGTCGCCTCCTCCGTCAGCGGGAAGACGACGGTGCTGGTGCAGGGCGGGAAACCCGGGTCCAAGGCCAAGAAGGCCGAGGAGAAGGGCGTGAAGGTGCTGCTGGAGGAGGAATTCCTCCAGCGCCTGGGTGTGACGCGAGACTGACGGGACCGGCGCTGGAGCGGCGGGGAGTCGCGGTCGATAGACTCCCGAAGAGCCCATGACCGGAAACGACGAGACCTCCCCCGACGACGAGATCCGCGCCCTCGTCGATCGAGCGCACGAAGGCGACGCCGACGCGCTGAACGATCTGTTCGCGCGCTACCACCAGACGATGGTCGAGGTCGCACGGCGCAAGCTCGGACCACGGCTGCGGCTGAAGGAGGACCCCGACGACCTCGCGCAGACGACGTTCCGCGAGGCCACGCGTGACTTCTCGCGCTACCAGTACCAGGGGCAGGGATCGCTCCTGCGCTGGCTCGTGCAGATCCTCCAGAACAAGATCCGCGACAAGGCCGAGTTCTACTCGGCGGGCAAGCGCGACCTCAGCCGCGAGCGCGCGATGGACGGCGCCCCCGGCAAGGACAGCGACGACCCGACCCCGATGGACTTCGTCAGCGGCGATCTGTCCGTGACGAAGGTCGTTCAGCGCGACGAGAACTTCGAGCTCCTCCGCGAGTCGCTCGGCGAGCTCAGCGCCGACCACCGGCGCGCCATCAGCCTCGTCTTCTTCGAGGGGCTCCAGCTCCGCGAGGCGGGCGAGCGCATGGGCGGCAAGAGCGAGGACGCCGTCCGCATGATGCTGCGGCGCGCCGAGGCGAAGCTCGGCGAGAAGCTCAAGGGGACGATCGGCCCCCGCGAAGAGGACAAGGGCTGACGCGTCGCCGGGCGGCGCCGCCGCTCCTTCGTGCGAGGGCGGCCGGTGCCGTGTCGGAGCGCCCGTTCATCGAGCGCACTTCCCCGGAGCGGCCGTCCGCCGGTCCGTGTCGCCGGCCCGCGGGTGGGCGGGCCCGTGCGCCGCGCCGGGCGGTGGTTCCTGTGACGCGCTCGCGAGCGGCGCGTTCTTCCCGGCCGAGCGCTTGTCGTCCTCCGAACGGAGCAGAACGCTGCCCGCCGACCGGTAGGCGCCGAATTGCGCTCCGGGGGTTCCCACCGATCGAACGCGCCGCTAAGCTCCCCCGCTCACTCGGAAGGGCCAATAACTCAATTGGTAGAGTGCCATGTTCACAGCGTGGAAGTTGCTGGTTCGAGTCCAGCTTGGCCCACCACTCCGACCGACGGGTCCGGCGCCCGCGGAGTCCTGTGGCCGCAGCGTCCTCCGCCCGCTGAATCGTCCGGCCGCTGAGTCGTCCGGCCGCTGAGTCGTCCGGCCGCTGAGTCGTCCGGCCGCTGAGTCCTGCGCCCGCGGGGCCCTCGACGCCGCCTCCGATCGTGCCGCGCCAAATGACGCCGCGCCCGATCGGGTGCCTGGACGGCGGGCCGCGAGCCTTGGCTTTCCCCTGCACCCGTGGGCGGGCCACCGACCGGGGGGTGTTCCTCGATGTGACCGGGTCCCCGAGATGGCGTGGCTGCCGCGCGGTCGCGCGCCGGAACGGGCAGCGCCGGGAACCCGTGCGCGGAACCATGCCATTCGGTGTCCCCAGCCCGCGGGTCGGCTCCCGATGCGCGACCATTCCCCCGGGTCGGGGAGGTGCCGCCCACGATCGGTCCCGGGCGCCGTACTCACGCCCGCGGCCCGGCGCGGGATCCGGACGCCCCCGCCAGCGACCATTCACGGTCCTCGAACCCGGCGCGGACGGGCGCGGCGCCGCAGAATGCGCACCGATGGGAGTGAACCAACAGGAGTGGCTCGAGGAACTCGCGCGCCTGCGGCGTGACGGGACGCCGTGCGCGCAGGTGCTCGTCACCGGCGTCAAGGGGTCCGCGCCCCGCGAGGTCGGCGCGCGCATGATCGTCGCGGGCGGGCGGCTCGCGTGGGGGACGATCGGCGGCGGGAGGCTCGAGCACCTTGCGATCGAGCGCGCGGGCGAGCTGCTCGCGTCGGGCGAGGCACGTGCCGACGTCCTGCGCGTGCCGCTGTCCGAGAAGGCGGGGCAGTGCTGCGGCGGCGAGGTCACGCTCTACGTCGAGTCGTTCCCGTGGCGGAGGGCCGAGCTCGTCGTCTTCGGTGCCGGTCACGTCGCGCAGGCCGTCGCCGGCCTCGGCGACTACATGGGCGTCGACGTGCGCCTCGTCGACGGGCGCTCCGCGGGCGAGCTCGAGCCGCCGCTCCCCGCCGACCCTCCGTACGAGGTCCTCTTCGTCGACGCGCCGGAGGCCGAGATCGACGGCCTTTCGGACGACGCGCTCGTTCTGGTCATGACCCACGACCACGCGCTGGACCAGGAGATCATCGCGCGCTGCCTCAAGCGCTCCGGGCTCGCCTACGTCGGGCTCATCGGGTCGGACCGCAAGTGGGCGCGCTTCCGGCAGCGACTCGGTCGACGCGGCTTCACGGACGACGACCTTGCGCGCATCACGTGCCCGATCGGCGTCGTGAAGGGCTCGAAGGCGCCACGCAGCATCGCGCTCTCGGTCGCGACGCAGGTCGCCGAGGTGGTCGAGCGCCTGAGCTCCGCCGAAGGGGCTCCCCGGTGACGAGCGGTGACTCCTCGGCGAGCGCTCCGGCGAGCGCACAGGCCGCGGATGCGCGCGGTCGGCGCGGCCTCGTCGGGGTGGCGGGGATCGCGGCGCTCTCCCAGGCGCTGCTCCAGACGCAGGCGTTCACCCACAATCCCGGCGTCCTCATGCCGGGTTCCGACGGCAAGGTCATCTGGGAGCGCGCCGCGGCGATCGCCGCGGGCGACCTCGTAGGCGACGCGCCGTTCGAGACCGCGCCGCTCCCGCTCTGGCTCGCGTCCGCGTGCCGGGCGGTCGGGCTCGGTCTCCCGGGCTTCGGGGCCGTGCAATCGGCGCTCTACGTCGTGGCCGCGGTCCTCGTCGTGCTCTCGACGGAGGCCCTCGTCGCGCGGGTCGCGGACGTTTCCGCGCGCGCGGCGCGCGGTGCGGGCCTCTTCGCCGCTGGCCTCTTCGTCCTGAACGAGGACGCCGCCGCCGCGACGTGCCGAGTCCTCAGCGGGCCGCTCCAGCTCTGCCTGGGCGCGGCGTGGCTCCTCCTCGCGCTGCGCGGCGCGGGCTCGCGGGCGCGGGCCGCCCAGCTCGGCGCAGTCACGGGCCTTCTGTGCCTGAGTTTCCCGCCCGCGCTGGGGCTCGTGCCGGTCGCGCTGTTCGTCGCGCGCGGCTCGCTCGCGAACGCGAGCGTCGTCCTCGCGGCCGCAGCGCTCGCCGTCGCGCCCGCGACGCTCCACAACGTGGCGGCGTCCGGCGAGCCGATCCTGATCAGCAGTCAGGCAGGACTCACCTTCTACCACGGCAACAACGCCTCGGCCGACGGCGTCATCGCGCCCGTCGGCGTCGTCAACGCGAAGGAGGCGCAGGCGCTCGACTCGCTCGAGCGCGCCCGCGAGGCGCTGGGGCCCGACGCCGGATGGGCCGACGCGAGCGCGTACTGGCGCGGGCGCGGGCTCGAGTGGTGGGCCGACGAGCCCGGGCGCGCGACGCGCGTCGCCGGGCGCAAGCTGCGCTACGCACTCAGCGGTCGCAACTACGGCGACGTCTACCAGCCGCGGCTCGAGCGCGCGGACGGGACGGCCTCGAGGCTCTGGCTCGCCCCCGTGCCCGCCGCGTGGCTGACGTTCCCGGCGCTGTTCGCAGGCGTCGCGCTCCTGTTCGGCTGCCGCCGGCGCCTGGCGCGCGCGCTCCCCACCCTGGCGCTCGGGGCGCTCCCCGTGCTCGTCTGCGTCGTCTTCTTCTACACGCCGCGCTACCGACTGCCGGCGCTGCCCGCGCTCTGCGCGCTGACCTCGCTGCTCGTGCTCCGGGCGCGCACGGGTGACGGACGGAGCGCGCCGCTGCTCGGCGTCGCTGCTGTCCTCGGACTGGTCTCCGGCGCCCTGAATCGGGCGACCGGTTTCGACGTCGACCCGGGCGGCGCGTACGCGAATCTCTACGGCGAGCGCATGGCGCAGGCCTCCGGCGCCCTCGGCTGGCACGACCGCGGCGCGCGCTACCTCGAGGCGCTCCTCGAAGAGCGCCCGGGCGACGTCGCGCTGCGCGAGCGGATCGCGAGCCTGCACTGGCTCCTGCGCGACGACGCCGCCGAGGCGCTGCGCGTCATCGACGCCGCACCGCCCGACGTCGCGCACTCCACGCCCCTCGTCGTGGCGCGCGCGACGCTGCTCGCGACCGCGAACGACGCCGCGGTCGCCGATGGGGACGCGGCGGCCGCGATCACGGAGAACCTCGTCGCGGCCTTCCCCGTGGACGGGAGCGTCCTCGAGCTCCACGCGTCCGCGCTTGCGCGCGCCGGCCGCTTCGACGCCGCGCTCGAAGCGCTCGACGCGGCGCTCGCGACGCTGCCGCCGGCCAGAGATCCCGCCTCGGGACCCGGCGAGGAAGCGCTGCGCGCGGACTGGACCGCGGTGCGCGCGCTCTACACTCGCGGAGCGCCGAAGATCCGCTCACCGCGCCCATGATCCGCCCCCGAACCGCCCGTCCCCAGGCCGCGACCGCGGCCGCGCTCTCCCTCGCGGCGCTCCTCTGCGCGTGCTCGGGGAAGGACGAACCCGCGCCGCCGAACGTCGTTCTGATCTCGATCGACTCGCTGCGCCCGGACCACCTCGGCTGCTACGGCTACCGGCGCGCCACGAGCCCCGAGATCGACCGGTTCGCGCGCGAGGGGATGCTCTTCGAGTCGCACTTCTCGAGCGCGCCGTGGACGCTCCCCGCGCACGCTGCGCTGTTCACGTCGGTGCCCGACAGCGTGCACGGTCTCGTGGATCCGGTCGGGCTGCGCCTCGCGGACGAGTGGGAGACGCTGCCCGAATCGTTCCAGCGCGCCGGCTACCGGACGGCCGGCTTCTTCGCGGGGCCGTACTTGCACCCGTCGTTCGGCTTCGGCCAGGGGTTCGACTCGTACGAGGACTGCGCCTCCACGACCGGCGACGCCGCGGTCGACGAGGAGGGCCGCTGGTCCGAGGACGCCGACGTCATGAAGGCGTCGCACCGAGGCGTCACGAACAACGGCGTCTACGCGCGCTGGCGAGCGGTGCTCGATGAGGTCGCGCCCGTCGGCGGGACGCAGGACGAGCCGCTCTTCGCGTTCGTGCACCTGTGGGACGTGCACTTCGACTTCACGCCGCCCGCGCCCTTCGACACGATGTTCGACCCCGGCTACGAGGGGCGTATCACGGGGCGCGACTTCTTCTGGGACCAGCGCATCAACGCGCTCCTGCCCGAGCGTGACAAGCAGCACATCGTCGCGCTCTACGACGGCGAGATCCGCTGGACGGACACGTTCATCGGTCGGATCCGGGCCGACCTCGAGGAGCGCGGGATGGCCGACAACACCATCGTCGTGCTGACGGCCGACCACGGGACCGAGCTCTTCGACCACGGCGGGAAGGGGCACCGCACCACGCTCTACGACGAGCAGATCAAGATCCCGCTGATCGTCTGGTGGCCCGGGCGCATCGCGCCGGACCGGCACGACTCGGTCACGCGCATGATCGACGTCGGGCCCACACTGCGCGACCTCTGCGGGCTGCCGGCGGTGCAGACGACGATGGGGCAGTCGCTCGCTCCGCTGGCGCGCGGTGAGACGGACTCCTCGGTCGGCGATCCTGCCGTCGTCGAGCTGATGAGCGCCGCGCGCAACCTGCGCGCGATCCGGACCAACACGGACAAGCTCGTGCACAACGCGCACACCGATCAGTACGCGTGGTACGAGCTGGTGTCGGACCCGGGCGAGCGCGAGGCGCGGCCGGTCGGCGAGGACCAGCGCTCGGTGACGCTGCTCGAGCAGTACGAGGAGATCGCGGCGGAGCTCGCGGAGGCCGTCCTCGGGCTCGGCTTCGGGCCGTCCGCCGCCGACGTGCCGGACGCCATCCGCAAGTCGCTCCGCGGGCTCGGCTACTTCGCGAACCCGAGCAAGCCGGAGCGCGAGGGCGAGGGTGAGGAAGGCCGCTGAGCCGCGGTCCCGCACCGTCGCTCGCGTCGACCCGCCCCCGGGACCACCGGAGCCCACGCGCGGGGCCGCCTGCGCAGCCCGAATCGCGGCTCGGGCCGCTGCACGTGGGGGCCGAATGGGCGAGGATCTCGCCATGCGCTGCTCCACGCTCCTCCTCCTTCCGCTCGTCCTCGTCGCGTCGCTCCTCGCCCTGCCGGGCTGCGGCGACCGCACCCGCGTTCACGTGGGCGACATCGACCACCCCGCGCTCGAAGCGCAGACCTACGCGTGGGTCGACGAGCGCGTCGAGGGCCCGTCGCCGTCCGAGTCCGCCGAGACCGAGGTCGTCGACGAGACCCGCGCGTTGATCGACGCGCAGCTCGCCGCCGGCGGCCTGCGCCCGGCGCCCGAGGAGGACGCGGCGCTGCTCCTCGCCCTCCGCGTCGACGTGACCCGCGAGATCCGCCAGTTCGACCCGTACTTCGCGATCTACTCGATGGAGCGCTACGAGAAGGGCCACCTGACCTTTGCCGCGCTCGAGCCGATCAGCTACGTCGAACTGTGGCGCGCCAGCACCTCCCACAACCTGCGCGTGACCGAGCGCGCGATGAGCCGCGCGAAGCCGAAGTGGGAGGACCACCCCGAGGAACGCGACTGGCAGCTCGAGCGCATGGTGGGGGACGTGCTGGAGGCGTTTCCTACGCTGGACTGAAGGCGCTGTGGAAGTTCCTGAGTTCTGGCGCGCGTTCCGGGACGAGCACGGTCTCGCCGGTCGATCGATCCGAATCCCGGAGGACGACGACCCTTCGGAAGAGCAGGCAGCGATGCTCGTCTTCACCGACGTTCAGATCGTCGCGGAGGCGACGAAGTACTTCCCCGGGATCGCGGCCGTGAAGTCGGGCTACGTCCCCGTCGGCGGATGCGAGTGGGGCAGCGGCGACCCGTTCTTCGTCCGCGCAGTCGACGGCCCGGGCGGCGCGCTCTACCAGATCGACCACGAAGCGGTCGCCGGAGACGAGACGCTGATCGAGGAGGGGGTCGAGGTGGTGCTCGGCGCATTCGCTCGACTCGTCGAGTACGTCGAGGGCGAGTAACGTCGCTCGGTACCCGCTTCCCATGCCCGGTCACATCTTCCTCAGTCACGCCGGTCCCGAGACCCAGCTCGCGCGCGAGGTCAAGGTTGCCCTCGAGGCCGCCGGCCTGACGGTTTGGCTGGATGTCGACCAACTCGAGCACGGTCGCAACTGGATCACGGAGATCGAGTCCGCGATGCGGGAGGCCTCTGGCTTCGTGGTGCTGGTCGACCGACTCGACGTGCGGCGCTGGGTGACCGAAGAGGTCCACCTCGCCCTACGCAAGGACGTGGACGTGGAAGAGTTCGGCGTGCTGCCGTTGCTCGGTCCGAACGCCGACCCCGGCTCGCTCCGCGACTCGTTCCTCGGGAACAAGCACGTGGTGCAGTACGTGGACTCGTGGGACACAGCGGCGGCTGAGGTGGCCTCACGTATCGCGGGCGGCGACGACGGTCCGGAGTTCCTCCTCGCCGCGAACCACTGTCCCTACTTCCCGCTGAAGACGTTCCAGACCGAGGACGCGCTGCTGTTCCACGGACGCGCGCGCGAGGTCAGCGACCTCGTCGCGGCCGTGGACAAGTGCCCGCTGGTGACCGTCGTGGGCGTGTCCGGGTCCGGCAAGTCCTCGCTCGTGCGCGCCGGACTGGTGCCGGCGCTGCTGCGGGGCCGCATCTACCGGGGCGGCAACCCGATCACGGACTGGCGCACGATCGTGTTTCGCCCCGGCCGCGCTCCGTTCGAAGCGCTCGTCGGCGCGGTGATGGACGCGACGGACAAGGCGACGGAGGAGCGCGCCGCGTTCAAGGCGATGCTGCGCGACATGGCGAGCGGCGCCCGCCCCGTGGCGGACGTGCTCGAGGAGGCCACCGCTCCCGGGAGCCACGTTCTCCTCGTGGTGGACCAGCTCGAAGAGCTGATCCGCCAAGCCCCGCGGGCCGAGGCAGAGCGTTTCGTCGCGTCGCTCCTCGACGCGCTCGAAGATGGTCGTGGCCTGAGCGGCGACCGCACCCTGCGCGTCGTACAGACCCTCCGCGCGGACCACGTCGATGCGATCATGGGCGTCGGCTTCGGCGACCTCGCTTCCCGCACGTTCCGGCGCATGGAGCCGCTGCAGCTCCCTGCGCCCGCGCAGCTACGACAGGTGATCGAGGGCCCGCTCCGCATGACGCCGACTCGGATGCTGCCGGAGGTCACGGATCGGCTGCTCGAGGACCTCGGTGTCGACGGGGCGGACGGTCAAAGCGCGGATGCGCGCGCGGACGTGTCTTCGGCGAATCTCGCGGTCCTCGCCTTCACGCTGGACCGCCTGTGGCAACACCGGCGCGTCGATCCGGACGACCCGTCGCGCTGGCTCATCGACACCGAGGCCTACACGGCCATCGGCGGCCTGCGCGGCGCGCTCGACCACTACGCCGACCAAGTGTTCCACGACCTCGGCCCCGAGCGCGAGGACTCAGTACGCCGGATCTTCGTGCGGCTCACCCACTACGACGACCGTGGATCGCACACCCGCTGCACCTTGGGTCGGGAAGACCTCGTTCGCGGGATCGACGGCGGGAACGAGCTCCTCGAGGAGCTGCGGGACAAGCGGCTCGTCGCCGACGTGCCGCTCGAGGGGGACGGCGTCGGCTACGAGGTGCCCCACGAGGCGCTCCTGCGGTCATGGCGCAGGCTCGGCGAGTGGCTCGCGATGGACGGCGCGGACGAGCGACTGCACCAACGGCTGCGGGACGAGCGCGCGGAGTGGATCGACAAGCGGGACGAGGGTTTCCTGCTGCCCCGGGGTCGGCTGGTCGAGGCAGAGGCCTGGGCGGAGCGCCGCCCGGAGGACCTCGCGTCCGTCGAGGACTTTCTCGTGGAGAGCCGGCGGCGGCTCGACGACCAGGACGAGCGTGACCGTGCGATGGCGCGCAAGGTCCGGGGGCTCGAGGATCTGCACGCAGCCCGGGGGCTCCTCGAACGGGCGCAAGAACTCCCCGCACCGCTCCCCGGCGCCGCGTCCGAGCACGAAGCGTGGCTCGAGGAGGCACGCAGGGTCGTCGGCCGGGGAGATCTGCACCGGGACAGCCTCGCGGAGCTGCGCGCCCTCGAGGAGCGCCAGCCCGGCCTCGAGTCCCAGTACGAAGAACTGCTCGGTCTGCTGGAGACGCTCGCCGAAGGCCCGCTTTCCGCGTCCATCGAGGGCGAGGCGCGGAGCGTCCCGCGCCGCATCGCATTTGCTCGCTCGATCGAGGAACGGAGCGTCACGGGCGGGCTGGCGCGCGAGCGCTGGGGGCGCGTCCTCGACGACTTCGCCGCGCCCGACCTGTTCCCTGAGCCCTACCGGGGCCCCCTGAACGCGTCGCTTGCGGGCCTCGAGCCCATGGCCGGCCTCCTCCCGTGGCGCCGCGACCCGTCGTCCGGCCTATGGGAGTTCACGCACCTATGGAGCGGGATCGAGCCCGAGGTCGAGGGCGGTGAGCCGTTCCGTCTCACGGAAGCCACCGGCCTCGTCCTAGTGCTCATCCCGGGCGGGACATTCTGGATGGGAGCCCAGGCCGACGACCCCGAGGCGCCTGGCTACGACCCCGACGCAGACCGCGACGAGAAGCCGGTCCGACACATCCAGGTGCCCCCGTTCCTGATGGCCAAGACGACGGTCACCCAGGCCCAGTGGCACCGAACGATGGGTTCGCAGCCGAGCCAATACAACGCGGGCACCCCTGGGGTGGATGTGACTTCGCCGGTCGAGTCACTCCCCCACATCGATTGCCTCGTGTGGTGCCGGCTTGCAGGCCTCGACCTCCCCAGTGAGGCCCGCTGGGAGTACGCGGCCCGCGCAGGGACGACGACTCCTTGGTGGACGGGCGAAGAACGCGAGTCCCTTCGCGGCCGCGTCAACTTGGCGGACCAGTCGGCGAGGCGCGCAGGTGCGGACTGGCCGGCGATCGACGACTGGCCCGACCTGGACGACGGGTTTCCCGTCCATTCCCCCGCGGACCACTTCGAGCCGAATCGGTTCGGGCTGTATCAGGTGCACGGCAACGTCTTTGAGTGGTGCCGTGACACGCAGATCGGCTACTCGAGCGCTGCGCGGAATGACCCTGAAGCGTGTTTGGAAGACGGTCCGCTCCGTGTACTGCGCGGGGGCAGCTTCGCCAGCGCGGCGCGCGGCGCGCGCTCCGCGTGCCGCGGCGGCGGCGCGCCCGCGACGCGCGTCCCGAGCTTCGGTTTCCGTCCCGCCCAGGTCATCCCCTGACCCCTTTACAACTTCGCCCGACGAACGTCGACGGGGTGTGCCTGAGCCGGCGGAAGTGAGCGAACGCCACGGACAGCGTCCCGTCGCACACCGGGCCCCGTCGCTCCGCACAAGCGCGACGCCGGGCGCAGCCCGTGCGCTCGCGTCGGGGCGCCGCGGAGCGGGCGACCCGCGGCCGAGCGACAGCGAGGCCGCCCGCCAGGAGGGTCGGAGGCTCGTCATGGGGACAGCGCGAAGAGTGGCCCCCCGGGACGCTCGGCGCACATGACGCCTACGGGCCCCGGGGAGGCCGAGGGGTTTCGGTCGCGGCGGGTCACGCTGCGACACAGGAGAGGGATCTGGGCATCCAAGGCACGGTGCGGATCGGGGCGCGCCGCGCGATCGCGGCGGCAGCCGCCGCAGGCGGGCCGTCCGGCCAGGGCTCATTCAGCCCCAGCGGTGGGTGCATTGGGCGGGACGGAAACCGATGTTCGGGTTGCGCGTCGTGGGCGCGTTGCCGTTGCGGTACGCGGAGCGCGCGTTGCGCGCCGTGTTGGCGAAGCTGCCCCCGCGCAGTACACGGTTCGGACCGTTTGGGACCCCTCCCCTCAGAGGACAATGCCAGCAACGGTCACGGCGGCCGTCCAAAGAGTGACTCACGCAGGCCCCGCGTCGAACCGCCCGAGAGATGGCAAGCGATGGCTGCAACCGCGGACTCGTAGGAGCGTCGAGGGCGCCGTCCCGTCGACGCCTCCCACGCCGCGCGACGGAGCCGCGCCCGGACCCTGCGTACGTTCGAACGGCGCGGCCGCCGGTGTCGGCCATAGAGCGTCCATCCAAGGAAAGGAACGCCCGTCGAAGTCGGCGCGAGACGTCGCGCGCGCTCTTTGAAGCTCAGCTCGAGCCGGCTCTCGAGGAACCCGGTGAGCTCACGCTCCTTGTCGATGAGCTCGTTCTTCGATGCTCCGAACACGAGGATGTCGTCCATGTAGCGGACGTACCCGCGCGCGCCCAGTCCCTCGAGCGCTACGTGGTCCAGCCGGTCCAGGACGCAGTTGGCGAACCACTGGCTCGTGAGCGCGCCGATGGGAAGCCCGCGGCTGGCCTGACACGATGGCTCTTCCTCGACGGTCACTCGTGCGAGGGCGAGGACGCGCTGGTCCTTGATGCGCCGCGTGAGTGTGTCCAGGACGACCCCGTGTTGGAGGGACGCGAAGAATTTCGCCACGTCCAGCTTCAAGCACCATTCGTTTCGTCGAAGGAGGCGCTGTGCGTGGTCGATCGCTCGGTGGGTCCCTTTGCCGCGCCGACAGGCGTAGCTTCCACCGATCATCGGCCGCTCGAGGGCCTCCTCGATCGCACCGATGAGCGCCTGGTGCACGACGCGATCTTCGAAGGGCGGGGCGCTGATGGTGCGGCGTTTCGGGTCGTGGATCTCGAACACGACGGGCGGAGAAGGGCGCCATGTCGACCGGCGGAGTCGCTCTTGGAGTGTGATCAGGCGGGTTTCGCGCTCGAAGAGATAGCGCGCGACCGCCGGGCGGTGGCGCTTGCCCCGCGCGGCTCGGAGGGTCGCGTTCTCGAGCGACTGGAATCGAACGACGTCGTTCCAAAGTCCACCGGCACGCCTCATCGGAGTGGGACCCTCACCGTCGGGCTCCGGTCCGAACCCCGTGGGCGATCCGCCCGACCTCGTCGATGCGCCGAATTGCGGACTCGAACGTGCGCGCCGAGAGAAGATCCTGGCGCTTCGCGAGCCGAAGGAGGATCCGCAGGCGCTCCAGGTTCATATTCACCAAGGCCAGCTCGCTCGCACGGCGGTCCGTGTCGTAGCGCGCAACGACGAGGCGCTCGAGCGTTTCGAGCGTGAGGTCTTGAACCCGGCGCGCGAAGGTGAAGCGCGCTGACCGAGGCCACCGCGCAGTGACCCCCAGGAGCCAGCCTGCCGTGTCTTCGAATCGCTCGAGGAGCTGGAATCCGCGCCGCGGCTTGGCATTCACGAGCCGGAGTCTCGCGTGTCGATGGACTGCGCCGTGCGCCCATTCGGAGCACCCGAGCGCGCACTCTCCCCGTGTCCGAGGAGGCCGAGCACCGCTGCGCCGTACTTCTTCACTCGGGACGGCCCAACCCCATCGATCGCCCCGAGGGACGCGGCTGTCGCCGGCGCGCGACGCGCGATCTCGCTGAGTTGCCGGTTCGTGAAGACGACGTAGGGCGGCACTGCTTCTGCGGCCGACGTCGTCAACCGCCACTCACGGAGTCGTTCAAAGCGCGCTCTCGATGCCGGATCGAGCTCATCGAGCAGGCGTCGTGTGCTCTCGCGCTTGGCCCGTACTTTGCCTTCGGATGCCTCGGGTGGGTCGGGGTCTGGGCGCAGGAAGACAAGACAGCCTAGGTGCAAAGCTCCGCCCGAGGAGAACCAGTGCTCGCGGAGCTGGACGACCTCGCCAGTGCGTTGCAGCTCGAGGAGGGGAGTCTCGTCGAAGGTCCCGAGGGCGGGGCAGAACGGGAGAGTGAGGAGGCGGACGCGCATGGGCTCCACCGCTTACCCTCCCGCCGCCCTGCCTCCGTGGTTTCTTGAGAAAATGATGCGAGGCGGCGGAGGCGTCCAGGGTGCGCGCCGGATTCCTGGTGTCGACGCGGGGGGCGTTGGGTCCCCGTGAAGTCGTAAAGGGGTCAAGGGATGACCTGGGCGGGACGGAAACCGACGTCCGGGTCGCGCGTCGCGGGCGCGCAGCCGAAGCGGTACGCGGAGCGCGCGCCGCGCGCCGTGACGGCGAAGCCGCCCCCGCGCAGTACACGGATCGGACCGCCTCCGAAGCGTCTGGCCCATTTCTCCGGCGCGGCCTTGGGATGCGCCTTGGCCGCGCGACGGTCAGTGGAGTACCAGTCCCTGCACCACTCCCAGACGTTGCCGTGCATGTCGAAGAGCCCGAAGGGGTTCTCGGGCTTCTCACCCACGGCGTGCAGCGCGCCGCCCGAGTTGCCCGTGTACCAACCGACCCGCGCAAGATCGTCTTCGTCGTCGCCCGACCAGTAGCGCGGGTTGCCGTCGACGTTGGCCCGGCACGCATGCTCCCACTGCGCCTCGGTGGGGAGGACAAGGCCCGCCCAGTCGCAGAAGCGTGCTGCGTCGTCGTGGCTGACGCCGACGACCGGCTGGTTCGGTTGGTTGAACCGCTCGTCGTCCCATTTGCTTGGGAGCTCGAGCTCGGGGTGGGCGTCGAGGAAGCGTGCGTACTGCTCGTTGGTCACAGGCGTACGGGCGAGGCGGAACGCCGCGATCTCCACCTCGTGGGGCTCCCACTCCGAGTCGAAGCGGCCCTCCTCGTCCAGCGGCGACCCCATCTGGAACGCGCTGGCAGGAATATCAACGAGTTCCACGCCCGAGCGTGGCTCGCGGGTGAACCGAAGCGACGGCGCAGCGGATTCGAGCGACGAGTCCCCGTCGGGGAGTTCCAGGTCGGGGCGATGGGACCGGAGGATCTCTCGCGCGACTTCGATTTCTTCGGGGGACCGTTCGCTCGCTTCGATGACGTCGAGGAACGGCTTTGGCCGGAACACGATCGAGTCCCCGAGCAGATCGCGCGCGGTGTCGCTGTGACGAGCGAGCTTGCCGCCCTCGATGAGCGCGCGGAAGAACGGCTCGAAGAACGGTGCACTGCCCCGCATGGCGAACAAGAGGCAGAAGACCTCGTCCCACCAGGGATCCCCGAAGGACTTGACGAGCGCTCCGAGCGCCTTCTGGAATCGCTTGGGCGTCACGGCGGTCTCCTGGAGCCGCGTGAGCCAGCCCTCGGCGGCGAGGTACTCCTGGAACGTCAGGTGGAGGAATCCGTACTCGTCGCCGCTCTGCCCGACGAGGAGGCCGCTCTCGTCCCGGATCGTCGAGAGGAACGTGCGCACGTCGAAGTCGCGGTCGCCGAGGGCCTGCTCCATCGCGTCCTTGATCTCCGGCGCGATCTCGTCTTCGTGGGCGCGGGTGCGTCCGGACTTGCCGTGGAGCCACACGGCCGCCGGAGCGAGGACGAGGCGAGCGCTCTCGGCGTCCACCGCAACGCGGTGTTCGATGGACCCGCTCTCGCGCCAGAGCTGGAGCAGGCCCTTCACGCACTCGTCGTAGAGGACGACGCGCTTCTCGGGCAGAGCGCCCTTGTCGCGGTGGACGAGGCAGATGGACGTGAGAAGCAGCGGATTCGACGCGAGCGCGTAGACCCGCGACTGCGCGCGGCGTTCCTGGATGCGGTCCATGAGCCGCGCGGCTCTTTCGTCTGCCTCGGCGATGAGGCGCTCGCGCGCGGGCGGCGACGACGCGTCCGCTGCAAGCCCGAGCTCGACGCATCGATACCAGTTGCGGACGAAGGTGCTGCGCTGGTCGGCCGTGAGCGGCTTGAGCTCGTGCACCTCCGCGCCCTTGATCGCGACGTCCCGGCTGAACGGGTGGTAGCCGAGGAAGCGGCACGTGACGATCGCCGCCACGTCTCCCTCGCCCTCCGCCACCTCATTTTCGATCAGCCGGCAGATCGTCAGGCGGCGGTGCTCCGCGACCTCGTCGAGCCCGTCGAGCAGGAGCAAGAGCGGTGCATCGAAGAGGCTCTCGACGGCCTCCTCGGCGCCACCGAAGCCGTCGGCGTTGAGCGAATGGACGGCGAAGTCGCGCAGAGTCCTGTGCTCGCCCCGCAGATCCCGCAGGCGGAGGAGCAGGACGTGGCCGCCCCGCGCCGGCACGACTCTGTCCGGGCCCTGGGTCGCGGCCATGAGGGCGAGGCGGCGGAGCTGGGTCGACTTGCCGGAGCCCGGGTGCCCCAGCAGAACGACGACTCGACTGCTGTCGGGGTCAGTGAACCGGCCGCGAGCGAGGTCGATGAGCCGCACGGGGTCGGTGTTCACGCGTCGGAGGTTCGCGTTCTCGCCCTCGCAGCCCATCATCGCCCGCTCGGCCCCGCCGTCGAGCTGGTGGCCGGTCGCGACACCGAGGTCGACGTAGAGGTCCTCGAGCCGGAGCGGTACGCGCAGCTTCGTCTCGAAGCCCGCGAGGTGCACGTGGCTGTGCTGCTGCGCAAGGAAGGCGGAGTAGTCGACGCGCCACTCTTCGGCCGGCTTCAGTGGCGGGGCGACGCCCGAGGGCGCGCCTCCGCTGCGCTTCTGCCAGTCGCCGAGCGCCTGCATGACCTTGACGCCGAGTTTCGGCCCCTGGAACGGGACGACGGTCCGCTGGCCGTCCTTGACCTTGGCCTTGAAGGCGTCGAGGCGCTGCTGCTGTGCCCAGCGTTCGTTGCCCGCGTCGAAGTCGCGCTCGATGTTGACCGAGTCCATCGACTCGTCGATCACGAAGGCGAACACCGGGATCCCGCGTGCGACGGCCTCGTCGAACTCGATCTCGGTGATCGAGCGCTCCTCGCCGTCGGGCCTCCAGCCGTAGCGCCAAGCGAGGATGCAGACGACGGCGTCCGCTTCATCGAGCCGAGCGAGGCACTCGTCCTGGACGCGCCGCTCCGTGCTCGTCCAGTGCTCCATCGCGATCGGCTCGCATCCGGCGCGCTGGATGGCGTCGAGGATCTCCTCGCGTCGCTCTGCGTTGTCCGCGTACGTGGACGAGAGAAAGATCCGCCGGCGGGTGCCCTTCGGCGTTCGCTGCCTGAGGAATCGAGCGGGGATCTTCTCGCGCAGGACCCGGACGGTGCCCTGGCGGAGGTTCTTTCGCTCGCCGCGGAGATAGCGCGAGATCGCCGCCGCTCTGAGGCCCGTCGTGCGCGCGATCTCCTTGTTCGGGGTGCCCGACTCCGACCACCGGCGCAGGGCCCGAAGGAGCTGCTCGGGATCGAGTTCTTCGTGGCGCGCGCTCACTTGCGGCGCTCCGCCGTCCGGAAGACGGTCACCTGCTGCAGTGCGTCGGCACCGACGTTCCAGTCGCCCAGCTGCCTGCGGGTCTTCGCATCGAGCACGGGCAGCGTGTCGCCGACGCGCCGCCGCTCGACGGAGAGGAGGCCCCGTCGATCGGGAACGAGGTCGTGCCCATCCTTCCCGAGCACGATCACTCCGAGCTCCGGGCCCCCGTCGGGCGTCACGAACTGCGCGAAGACCGTGCGGTTCCTTCGGGGGACGACGTAGGTGAACACGGCCCAGGCCACGCCGAGGCCGGCGATCACCAGGCCAGCGATGGCGATCGGATCGGACGGGGGCGGGGTGGGCGGCAGGGCACTTGGGTCGAACATGGGCGGCGGTCCTCCGCTCGGAACCTATGCGTCGGCCTGCTAGAGCGCAATGGCGATTGGCAAGTCGCTCTGATTGCCAATTGGTTCGCCGTGGTGCAATTGAGTGATCCTATAGCTTCGGATCGTGCACCGCGTGCAGCCAGCGCCACTCCGCGGCCTCGTCGACCATGCGTGAGCCGAGCTCCTGCGTCAGCTCGACCAGGTCCTCTCGCGTGGGACGCTCCATCGCCACCAGCGCGGCCCGCTGCTGGAGGAGGTGCTCGTGCATCGCCTCGTAGCGGGTCTCGAGCCGCGCCAGCTCCGCGTGGCCCGCGATGCCGTGCAGCGCTGCGGCGAGCGCCGGAAGCGCTGCCGTCAGGACGAGCGCGATCGGTTCGATCGCCGCGAGGTGCATGAGGTGCGACACGCAGCCGAGGACGGCGAGCGCGAAGAGGACGTAGACGGTCTTCTCGATCGCCGCCTCGAGGGCACCGAAGCGCCGGACGCGGCTCGCGAAGAATCCGAGCTGGTCATCGACGAGCTCGGCGCGCAGGTGATCGCGGGCGCGGTCGAGGTAGGCCGCGTCGAAGCGCATCGTGGCCGTGCCGGCCGAGCGGACGACCGACGCCGCGTACCACACCATCCAGGTCCGCTGGACCGCACCGTCCGAGCCCTGGGCGCGCTCCTCGCTGAAGCGCATGCGGGCGCGCAGGTGCCAGAGAGGGCGGCTCATCCGGAGGATCTCGGCGAGCAGGCGAAAGTCGGTGCCCTTCTCCCGCCAGTGGCGCCGGGTGGCGAGCTGATGGAGAGCCAGCATCGCGGCGAGGACGACGATCTCCAGCATGGCGACGAGCATCGAGCCGTCGCGCAGGTGTCCGACGACCGCCAGGAGGACCGCGAGGAATCCGAGCAGGTAGATGAGCGCGAAGGTCGTGCGGTGCAGTCCGTTGTAGTAACGGGCGCCCGCATCGGCGGTCCTGTAGGCAGTCGACAGGTTCTCGTTGGGCACGAGGGGTTTCGTCGGCGCGGTGCCCGTCGGAACCTCGAGTTCGTGCAGGTGCCCGCGGGCGAACCTCTTCCGGAGCTGCGCCGCGTGATCGCCGAGCCAGCCCATGCTCCTGTCGAAGAGCCTCGCGTAGTTCTTGCTCAGGCCGGTGCGCTCCGCGTCGATCCTCAGGTAGTCGTCGACGAAGTGGGTCGCGGCGCGGAGACCGGGGCGCGCGCTGTCGCGCGTTTCCGAGTACGAGCGCGGCGGCGTCACGGCGTTCTGCACGACCTGGGGCACGTCCTCCGCATCGGCGTCGTCCTCGATCCGGTACGTGAGTCCGCGGCCGTCCTCGGAGAGAACCACGCGCGGGACACCCTGCCCCTTCGCCCGTTCGAGGACCCAGCCCGTACCGCCCGGTCCGTGGCCGCCGCGTGACTCCTCGTAGTAGGCGATGACGAGGTCCGCCGCGGTCACGACGAACCGTCCCAGCGCCTCGTACCCGCTCGCGCCGTCCTCGTACATGCCATCCGCGGGCTTCGAAGCGCGCTGGAGTTCCGGCAGCAGCTCGATCCGTGACGCGGCGCGGGCCCAGAGCTCCTCGGAGCGCGCACGGTTGCCTGCGTCGTCCTGGAAGTCGCGGAGGAACTCGGCCCAATCGAACGGCGAGACCGCGACGAGGGCGACCTCGAACGCGTCGTCCTCGATCGAGGTCGCCGCCTCCGCCGCCGCGAGATCCGCGCCGGCCGCGAGACCGGTCACGAGCTCGATCCGCGGCCGCGCGTCGAAGACCTCTGCGTACTTCCCCGCGACTTCGGCCGCGTGTCGTCCGGCCTCCACGAGGATGGAGCGGACCGCGTCGGCGAGCGATTGGGCGACGGCGCCGTCGATCTTGCGGTGCCCGGAGAAGCCGACGCGGAGGACGAGCTGGGTCATGGTGCGGAGGAACGTTCTAGAGGGGGCGCACCGGGTCGACGCGACGGGCGCGTTGCCCGGCGAGCCAGATCGCCTGCTCGAGCAGGGCGCGGTTCGCGAGCTTGACCACGTCCTTCCCGATGCTTCTCGCCGTCTGCGGCGCGATGCGACCCTCGTAGTGGAGAGCTCGCTCGCGGAAGATGCGGGCGAACGTGCGGTAGCGCTGGATCTGCTCCTTCGGAACCACCACGTTCGCTCGGACCTCCACGTTTGCAGCGGCGAAGAATCCGACCGTGACCGCGGCGAGGCCGTAGGCCCGCGCGCTGCCCTCGGGACCGAGGGTCAGGAGCACGAGGAGGCCGACCAGCGAAGCGGCGAGAAGCCCGCTCGCCCAGCTTGAAAGCCGCGCGAGTCGATCCGCCTCACGCTGTGTGGCCTCCTCGAAGTAGTTCGCTTGACTCCGCACCCAGTACGAGGCGATCCAGTCGACGCGCTCGACGTCGACGTCCTGAGCCGGGACTCGCGCGGACGCAGCGACGCTGGCAACGCTCCCATCCGCGATTCGCAGCAGCCAGCGGTCGACGCCCAGGAAGCGCGTCGCGAGCTCGGACTGCATGGGCCGGGACTCCGTGTCGCCCTTCACCGCTGCGGCGAGCCGCATGGGGATTTCCAGTCGCAGGAGCTCCGCCAGGCCGCGGACGTCTACGAACGTCCGGTGGAGATCGAGACGAACCCCGTTCCACCAGTACCACCCGAGCGCAAAGAGGATCAGCAGGAGCGCGCCTATGGGGGCGGTGCGTTCCAGCAGCGAACCGTCCTCGAAGAGTCCAGCGGCCCACGTCGTGACGAGGGCGAAGGCCGTGGTGCCGAGGAACTGAGTGCCCGTCAGGAACCGGCTCCGTCGCTTCTTCAGGTCGCTCGCCTCTTCGTCGAGTGCCAGCTGGCGCTCGAAGATCGGAACGAGGCAGGGGGCGACGGTCTCCAGGGACCGGAGCGCGTCCGCGTCGATCTTCCTCTCGTTGTTCGATTCGATCGCAGGCAGGGCGCAGGTCGCCTCGCGCTGCGCGAGGTGTGCCTGGGCGGCGACCTCGGGGAATCTACGCAGCAGTCGACGCCACGCGCGACCGTCCGGCGGTCGATGGGGCACACCACTCCCGGCGCGCGGGAGGTCCGTTCGCGAGCCGGCCCCGGTGGGTTCCGGCGCGACTCTGCAGCGGTCGACGTCGACGACGCGTACACCCTCGCGACGCGCCGTGACGAGCCACGCCTGCACTTCGTCGGACCGGAGATCCTCCGCCGACACGAGCGCGAAGTCCGGGATGTTCCGCATATCGACGGCGGGCGCGTCGATCGTCCGCTGGACGACCGAGACTTCCGCGGGCGAGAAACGCTGCACGAGAACCGCCTCGAACACCTTGAATGCGGCCCGTGCGGGGGCAGAAGGGCCGAGGCTCACGACGACGCCGGCTCGCCGAAGTTCGGTCACGGCGGCGTGGTCGGAGAAGTCGCGAGGCATGCGGTCGATCGTACTTCCTCTCACGGCGACCGGAGGAGCGAGCGTCCGCGCGAGGCTTCGATGTCGGTCAGTCCAACGCGCCCACGAAGCGGCTCAGGATCCCGAACGTCATCCCCCAGACGACGCGCCCCTCGAACTCCCACGCGGGCAGCTTGTGGATCACGCCCTCGTGGTCGTAGCGGTGGACGGTGTCGAGGTCGCCGCGGAGCGCCGGCGCGAGCGGCATCCAGAACGCTTCGTCCGCCTCGGGCCCGGGCTCCGGCTCGGCCGGGTCCGCGTGGTGGAAGACGAAGGGGAAGCAGAAGAGCGGCAGCCGCGCGCCGCGCGCGCGCGCCTGGACCGGCGGGAGCGCGCCGAGCACGAGCTCGCCCGGGTCGACGCCGACCTCCTCGCGCGACTCGCGCCGTGCGGTGTGCACGAGGCTCTCGTCGAAGTCCTCCTCGTGGCCACCGGGCATGGCGATCTGGCCCGACCAGCGGTCGCCGTCGCGGTGCGCGCGGCGCATGAGGAGCACCTCGGCGTCCGCCAGGCTCGGGCCTCGCAGCAGCATCGCGATGGCCGCGCGCCGGGCGTCCGTCGGCACGGCGTCGCCCGTACCGTCGAGGCGCGCGATCGCGGCCTCGATGCGCGTTTGGTCCTCGCTCCTCATCGCGCCCCCGCGCTCTCCCCGAGCGCGTCGCGCTCGCCCGTCTGCACCGCCCAGAGCTGCGCGTAGACGCCGCCGCGCCCGACGAGCTCCTCGTGGCGGCCGTCCTCGACGAGCTCGCCGCCGTCCAGCACGAGGATCCGGTCCGCGTGCCGGACCGTCGACAGCCGGTGGGCGATGACGATCGTCGTCCGGCCGATCGCGATGCGCTCCATCGACCGCTGGATCGCGGCCTCCGTCTCGTTGTCGACCGCGCTCGTGGCCTCGTCGAGGACGAGCACGGGCGGGTCCTTGAGCACGGCGCGCGCGATCGAGACGCGCTGGCGCTGGCCGCCCGAGAGCTTCTGGCCGCGCTCGCCGACGACGGTGTCGTAGCCATCCGGGAGGGTGGCGATCCAGCCGTGGAGCTCCGCGGCGGCCGCGGCTGCGCGGACGTCGTCGAGCGTCGCGTCGGGCCGCGCGTAGGCGATGTTGTCGCGCAGCGTCCCGTGGAACAGGAACACGTCCTGGCTGACGAGGCCGACGGCGCGGCGCAGGTCCTTGAGCTCGAGCTCCCGCACGTCGCGCCCGTCCAGCAGCACCCTACCCGAGCTCGGGTCGTAGAAGCGCAGCAGCAGCTTCGTCACGGTCGACTTGCCCGAGCCGGTCGCCCCGACGATGGCGGTGGTCTCGCGGGCCGGGAACGCGACGTCGAGGCCCTCGAAGAGCGGCGCCTGGCCGTCATAACCGAAGTGCACGTGCTCGAGCTCGAACCGACCGTCGACGGCTTCGGCCTGCAGCGCGGCGCTGCCGCCGACGATGCGGGACGGCCGCGCGACCAGGTCGAGGATGCGGCGGGTGCTCGCCATCGCGCGCTGGTAGAGGTCGAGCGTTTCGCCGAGGCTCGTCAGAGGCCAGAGCAGCCGCTGCGTCATGAACACGAGGACGCTGAACGCGCCCGCTTCGAGCTCGCCGTCGAGCGCGAGGTGTCCGCCGATGAGGAGCGTGGCCGTGAAGCCGGCGAGCACGAACATCCGGATGAGCGGCGAGAACGCGCTCGAGAGCCGGATCGCGCGCGAGTTCGCCGTGCGGTAGCGGTCGCTCTGCGCCTCGATGCGCGCGGCCTCGCGCGCCTCCTGCGCGTAGCTCTTGATCGTCGCGATCCCGCCGAGGTTGCCCGACAGGTCCGCGTTGAGCGCGCCGACGCCCGCCCGCACGTCGGCGTAGCGCGCCTGAAGACTGCGCTGGTAGACGATCGAGCCCCAGACGATCAGCGGCATGGGGAGGAACGCGACCCACGCGACGCCGGGCGACAGCCAGAAGAAGATGCCTCCGATCGCAACCACGGTCGTCGCGACCTGAAGGAGGCTGTTGGCGCCGCCGTCAAGGAAGCGCTCGAGCTGGTTGACGTCGTCGTTGAGGACGCTGAGCAGCTCGCCCGTGTCCTCGTCCTCGAAGAACGCCATCTCGAGGTCCTGCACGTGCCGATACGCGTCGAGGCGCAGCTCGTGCTGGACGGTCTGCGCGAGGCCGCGCCAGACGATCTTCTGGAGGAATTCGAACAGGCTCTCGAGGATCCAGATCGCGGCCGTGACGGCGGCGAGGACCGCGAGCTGCTGCCGCGGGTCCGCGAGGCCGAACCCTGCGAGGAACGACTCCTCGCGCTCGACCACGATGTCGACCGCGGCGCCGATGAGCAGCGGTGGCGCGAGGTCGAACAGCTTGTTCAGGACGCTGAAGAGAGCGCCGAGGCGCACACGCCCGCGGTGCCGCGCCGCGTAGCGGGAGAGCCGCACGAGGGGAGGGGCTTCGCGCGTCACCGTCATCGCGCCGGCAGGATACCCGAGCGGAGCCCCGGGCTGCGGCGCGGCTCGCGGCGGCGTCCTCCGCGGGAGGCCACCCGGTGGCGGAGCCATTCGAGGCCGGGCCGCGAAGTCCGTCCCCGAATCCAGCTCCCAGGCTGCGCGTGTTCGCCGCGGCGCCGATCGTGCACACTCCCCGCGCCATGCCCGCGCCTCGCATCCTCCCCGACTCGCTGCTCCTCGCCCTCGCCGAGGAGTTCGGGACCCCGCTCTACGTCCAGCACGCCGACCTCGTGCGCGAGCGGCTATCCCAGCTCACTGCCTGGTTCGACCACGTCCGCTACGCGATGAAGGCCAACTCGAGCCTCGCGCTGCTCGAGGTCCTCGCGCGCGCCGGCGCGAAGGTCGACTGCGTATCGCCGGGAGAGGTCGAGCGCGCGCTCGCAGCGGGATTCCGGGCGGACGACCTGTGCTTCACCGCCGACCTCTTCAGCCGGGACGCGCTCGCGTGCGTCGCGCGGCACGGGATCGCCGTGAACCTCGGGTCGCTCGACATGATCGAGCAGTACGGGGCCGTCGCGGGCGAGCGGCGGGGCGTGACGCTGCGCCTCAATCCTGGCTTCGGGCACGGGCACTCCGCGCGCGTGACGACGGGCGGCGACGGGACCAAGCACGGGATCCGGCGCGAGCTGCTCGGCGCGGCCGTTTCGCGCGCGACCGAAGCGGGCCTCGAGATCACAGGGCTCCACATGCACATCGGCTCCGGCTCGGACCTCCCGCACCTGACGCGCGTGAAGGATGCGCTGCTCGATGCGGCCCGCGAGGTGGGGGACTCGATCGAGGTCGTGTCGCCGGGCGGCGGCATCCCGATCCCGTATCGCGCGGGGGACGCGCCGTTCGACGTCGAGTCGTTCGGTGCCCTCTGGGCGGACGCGAGGGACGAGTTCGAGCGCGCGATCGGGCGCCGGCCCCAGGTCGAGGTCGAGCCCGGCCGCTTCCTCGTCGCAGAGGCCGGGCTGCTCATGACCGAGGTCCGCGCCGTGAAGGAGATGGGAGGCTTCCCGGCCGCGCTCGTCGACGCGGGCTTCAACGACCTCTGCCGGCCGATGCTGTACGGCTCGTACCACCGGATCACCTCCGTCGGCCGCGACGCGGAGCCGGTCGCTCCTACGGTGGTGGCCGGGCCCCTCTGCGAGTCGTCGGACGTCGTGACCCAGGACGCGAAGGGCGAGCTGCGGCCCGAGTCGCTGCCGGCACCCCGGATCGGCGACGTGCTCTGCGTGCACGACACGGGTGCGTACGGCGCCAGCATGGCCTCCAACTACAACTCGACGCTCGTCGCGGCCGAGGTGCTCGTCGACGGGCGCGAGGCGCGCCTCGTCCGGCCGAGGCAGACGGCGCAGGAGGCGATCGAGCGCGAGAGCTTCGCGCTGCTCGCCGCGCGCGACGGAGACGCCGACCGATTCACCCACGCGGGCGGGATCGTCGTGCGGCGCCGGGACTGCGGCACGGCAGAAATCCTGTGCGTGCGTCCGACGGGCTGGGACGGGGAGAGCGGCGAGTGGGTGCTGCCGAAGGGTCACCTCGAGCCGGGCGAGGGCACGACCGAGGCCGCGCTGCGCGAGGTCCGCGAGGAGTCGGGCGTGCGCGGCGCCCGGCCGCGCTTCGCTGGCGAGGTGCGGTACGAGTGGCGGGGCGAGAGCGTCGTGTGCGCGTTCTACGCGATGGCGCCCGAGGGGATCGGGGAGCCGCTCGAGCCGCGCGAGCGCGCGTGGCTCACGCTCGAAGAGGTGCGGCGCGCGATGCCTTTCCCCGAGACGGTGGCGCTGGTCGAGCGGGCGGTCGCGCTGTTCTGAGGACTTGGCGCCGCAGGTGAGGTCAGCGAAGGTCGTGAAGACCTGAGCCAGCGGACACGTTCGGATCGCGAACGCGCCTCAATCGGGGCCACACCGACCCTGACGTCGCTCGAGCGTCGAACGCACGGCACTGAGTTCAAAGCGCGCGTGGGTACGGGAGACCAGAAGGGCGTCGTGCCCACCCACTCGCAGGCCGTTGAAGTTCGAGCGCCCGCGTAGCACCACCCGATCCCGCCACAGCTGCGTTGCATCAAGACCCCAAATGGCCAGAGGCCATTAGGCACTTTCGTGCGCGCACGACTGGGCCTTGCTGCACCAGAAATGGCCGCGCTCCGCGGAAGGGTGTTCTTCGGGCGGCCTGCTAGAACGTATCGAACGACGAGTGCCACAGCACGCGATCGCGGCACGAACAACTGCTTGGCCAGGTGATCGTCGAGCCAGAATGGCTCTCGCAAGCGTCCTAGTGGATCCTCAGCGAGTTCGATCCCGTTCTGCCCGCACTTCCAACTTCCCGCTGGGCCGACGTCGTGAGCGCTTCATAGTCCTGAACATGCCTGGGCAAGAGCCGCAGTGCAGGGACTGCTCACCAAGGACCGCGGGCCCGCGGGAGTGGGGGCGCACGCCTACGCGAGTCGAACTCGAGCGGCGCGGCAACGAAGACACCCGATCCTTGGTGAGTCAGAGAACTAGCGCAGCGCGACCCTCTGGGCGGCGCTCCATGCGCGCTCGCCGGTCAGTCCGACGAGCACTGCTTGGACCGTGACGAAGTCCGCGGTCGAAAGCATGCGCGACCATACAGGCGACATGTCAGCGGAGAAGGCGATTGCCCGCCCGTCGGTGTCGGGCGGTACCAGTGACACCCCCAGCAGCCATGCACCGGAGCCAAGACAATACCCGGCGGCACCATACCTCCACTGCGCCGGAGCGACGCGGCCCCCGAGGTTTCCCGCGATGAACACCCGTGCACTTGGCTGTGCTCCGGAGATCAGGAAACCCAGTTCATCAGCGGGCGCGTCGCCGCCATTTGGAAGTGTGTGGAAGTCGATGGAGAAGTCCTCAGAGTCAAGGGAGCCTGCGGCACAGACTTGCTCGCTCTCCGTAAGACCGAATCCCACAATGCCTATCGCGCCAGGGTTGCTGTTGCTACCCGAGGTCAGGAGGACATCGCCGAGGATCGCCATGTCGAGGCCGGT
>JBCBNC010000051.1:0-33868 GCA_039821985.1 Planctomycetota bacterium | reverse complement strand
CCTGGAGAGAGCGCGCGCGGGCGTTCCGGGCGTCTCCGGCGCGCGTGGACCGAATTCCGTGGTTCGCTGACCGGTGGCGCGGGCCGGGCTCAGTTGAGGGGAGTGAGTCCCCGACCCCTGAGTCTCTACGACCTGAGCCCTGATGGCTCTGGGCCCTGATGGCCCGGGGCCCCGACCCCGAGAGTCCCCCGGAGGACGCTCCCATGCTCTGCCAGCCCCTTCTCCGCGCCGTCCGCCTTCTGTTCCTCCTCGCCGCCGGCGCCGCCGTCGCCGCCCCGACCAGCGCGGATCCGCAGACCGACGTCGTCACTCCGACCGCCTGGTACTGGAACGCGAACGCGACCCTCCAGACGATCCAGGACCGCATCGCGCAGGGCAACCGCATCGTCGACATCGAGGTCGAGAGCGCGTCGCCGCTGCGCTTCAGCGCAGCCTTCGTGCGCAACCAGGGGGACTACGCCAAGGCCTGGTGGTGGTACTACGGCCAGACGTTTGCCGACGTGCAGGCGAAGATGAACCTGCACGGCGCCCGGCTCATCGACATCGAGCCGTACGAGACCGCGAACGGGATCCGGTACGCCATCGTGCTGATCCCGAACGCGGGCTCGGACTTCACGACCGAGCACGGCTACCAGGCCGGCTTCAGCTTCACGCAGCTCTCGAACTGGATCGGGAACAACGGGAGCCGACGCATCATCGACGTGCAGCCGTACCGCGACGGCGGGAACCTCCGCTATGCCTTCGCGTGGGTGCGGAACGCCGGGAACACGCAGTCGGACTGGTGGATCCTCGCCAATGTCGAGTTCGACACGATCCGCGACCTGCTCGACGACGAGAACGCGCGGCTCATCGACCTCGAGCCCCACGACGACACGGGGCGCTTCTCCGCTGTGATGGTTCCGCGCGACGGGAACGCGTCGCTGCGCTTCTACAACATGCAGTCGAGCGACGTCGACTTCCTGGCGCAGCAGTACGCGTCGCGGATCACCGACCTCGAGCGCTACCGCACCAGCGGCGGTTCGATCCGCTACGCGATGCTGCTTCGGCGGAACGACAACGACCTCGCCGTCTCGACGACGCTCGCCATGCGCTCGACGCTCCCCTTCGACGCCTCCAGCGGTTTCCTGCTGCGCGAGTACCAGGGCGCGACGAGCACGGTCGCCGGCGTCTTCGAGGACCGGATCTTCGAGCCCGCGAGCCTCATGAAGACGGTGCACCTCTTCACGGCCGCGCGCCAGGTCGCGCTCGGGCTCGACTTCTGGAGCTCGAGCATCACCGAGAACACCGGGCTCAGCGGGAGCTGCCCGACCGGAGCCGGACCCGTCGGGCGCCGACTGCGCGAGTCCGCCGTCGACATGATGAACAGCAGCTCGAACACCGCCACGGAGGCGATCCGGGCCCGCTACGGCACGCCGCTCATCGAGGGCGTCGCCAACCTGTTCGGTGCCGAGAACGTCGAGCTGAACCACACGATCGGCTGCTTCTGCTCGAGCGCGCGCAACGAGATCACGCTGCGGGATCTGGCCGATCTGCACGAGGCCGTGATCGACGGCGCGCTCCTGACCGAGCGCGACGACTTCTACGACATCATGCAGAGCGGGACCGGGTTCGGAATGGGGGGGCTGAGCACCACGGCGGTCCTGAACGACGAGCTGTCCGCGTCCACCCTGACCGCGACGCAGGAGGCTACGTTCCGAAGCCTCATGCTCCTCGCCCACAAGGGCGGCTCGTACACGTGCTTCGGCGGTGCCAACGACGGCGAGTACCGGAGCCGTGGCGCGTACGTGCGTCTGCCGTTCCGCAGCGGTTGCGAGGTGGAGCTCCGCGAGTTCTTCATCGGCGCGTGGGTGAACGAGGCCGACACCGAGGCGAACGCGGAGACGGCGGTCGGCGAGGGCATCACGCGCCTCTACCGCCACGTCGTCCAGGACGCGGTCGAGTCCTGGGAGGACGCGGTCTGCTCGCCGTGGGTCGCGTACGGCAACGTCACGCCGAACTCGACGGGCAACATCGCGACCTGCTGGGCCTTCGGGAGTCCGTACGTGCTCGATAACGACCTCGAGATCAACTCGCGGCTGCTGCCTCAGAACACCTTCGGGATGCTCCTCGTCGGAACGCAGAGCGACTTCTTCCCGAACCCGGGCGGGAGCGCGGGCAACCTCTGCATCGGCGGCGCGATCGGGCGCTTCCTCGGGAGCCTCGGAAGCACCGGGACGACCGGCACGCTCCAGTACCAGCTCGACCTGGAGGCGATCCCGGGTCCGACGAGCACGTACCCGGTGAAGAGCGGCGACCGCCTCTACTTCCAGTGGTGGCACCGCGACACGGGGCCGGGCGGGCCCACCTCGAACTTCTCGAGGGCGCTCGAGGCGACGTTCATCTGACGCACGACACCGTCCCCTGCCCCGCGTGCGCAGTCCGTGCGCGGGGCCCGATCGAGGGAGAGAGCGGGGGCCCCGCGCAGCGATGCGCGGGGCCCCCTTTTCGATGGCGCCGATGCGGTCCGGACCCGGCCGGACCCGACGCGGGCTCAGCGCCGTAGCTCGGCCGCCGGCACGAGGCGCGGGCTCGGCGTCTCGGCCGCCGCTTCCACGGCCGCCTGCAGCGACTCGACCGCGCGCGCGAGCTGCACGTCCTCGCCGCCCGGCGAGGCCCAGTCGGGACCGTTCCACAGCGCGACGTCCGGCTCACACCCGTTGAGCTCCATGTCCTCGCCCGTCGTGGCGAGGTACCAGCCGCGCCGCGGCATGCGGATGAGCGAGCCGTCGACAAGGCCCACCGAGCCCGTCGAGATCACGCCGCCCGCGGTGCGCATGCCGACGAGCGTGCCGCGCCCGAGCTGCTTGATCGCGTGGCTGAGGATCTCCGCGTTCGAGAACGAGTGCTCGTTGCACATCAGCACGATCGGCTTGCTCCAGGACGCGTAGATCTTCCGGTCCTGGGGGTAGCCCTCGCCGCTGCCGCGCGAGCGGGTGACCGCGTGCACGGGCTGCGTCAGCGCCGTCAGGACGTGGTCGGTCGTGCTGCCGCCGCCGTTGTAGCGGACGTCGATGATGAGCCCGTCCTTGCCGTAGCCCGCAGCGTAGAGGTCCTCCTCCATCTGGCGGAAGCTCCGGAAGTTCATGCCCTGGATGTGCAGGTAGCCGAGCTTCCCGTTCGAGAGCTCCTCGACCTTCTCGCGCGTCGCGTCGACCCACTCGGGGTAGAGCAGACCCGCGACCGAGCCCGCCGGGCGGATCGTCACGTCGCGCTCCTCGCCGGCGTCGTTCGAGACCCGGAGCAGCACGTCGCGCTCCTGCGGCATCGTCAGCAGCCGGTCGATGTCGACGGCCGGATCGACGGGCGTGCCGTCGATGCTCAGGACGCGCTCACCCGCCTCCACGCGCGAGCGCTCGCGCGCCGCGGGGCTGCCGGGAATGACGCTCTCCACGAGCAGGCCGGGTCCCTCCGCCCCGTCCGCGAAGCGCAGGCCGAGGTACATAGTGCGCGGCGTCCAGTCGTTCGTCGCGCGGTGGTCCGGCAGCGGGTCGTTGCCCGTGTAGTGGCCCATGTGCGACGCGTTGAGCTCGCCGAGCATCATGTTGCAGAGCTCGGAGAACTCCTTCGCGCCGAGGCACTGCGCGGCGACCGGCCGGTACTTGGCGCGGATGCGCTCCCAGTCCTTGTTGTTGAAGGCGGGGTCGTAGAAGTCGTCGCGCATGGCGCGCCACGCCTGGTCGAACGCCGCCTGGCGGACGACGCCCCAGTCGAGCGACGTGAACGCGCGGAACTTGTAGGTCTCCGTCTTGCCGCCCTTGGACTGGCTCGCGGGCACTCCGCGGCTGTGCCCGGTGAATTCCTTCGCGTCCGCGTGCCAGCGCGCGGCGGAGAGCCCGCTGTCGGCGATGCGCTTCGGGTCCTCCGGGCGCGGGAAGCCGATCGAGTAGAAGCCGCCCTTGCCGTCGACCGAGCCGCTGAACGCCAGGCGGGAGCCGTCGTCGTCGAACCAGGCGAGGCTGCCCTCGAAGGAGTCCGAGTTGCGGAAGCGACGCAGGCGGTCGTGGATGCCGTCGAAGTCGATGTGGACGAGGTCCTCGTCCTTCTCCGGAGCAGTCTCCTCCTCCTTCGCGTCGCCTTCCTGGACCTCATCGGCGTCGCCCTCGCCGTTCTCCGAAAGAGCGTTCTTCTTGCCCCCCTTCGGCTCCATCTTCTTGAGGGCCTCCTCGAGGCGCTCGTCGCGCTCCGTCCCCTCGGCCGCCTCGTTCGTGAGGTCGATCCAGTGGATGTCGGCCTCCTCGCCGTCGCGGCGACCCACCCACGCGATGCGCTTGCCGTCGGTCGACCAGCGGGGGCCATAGTCGTTGTCCGGGTGGCGCGAGAGGTTGAAGGGCTCACGCGTGCCGTCGAGCGGCACCACGAAGATCTCGCTGTTGTAGTCGTCGTCCTGCGTCGCGAACGTGAGCCAGCGGCCGTCCGGCGACCAGTCGAAGCTCGCGCCGGACCACGTCTGGACGACGCGCCGCGCGTCCGAACCGTCGTCGTCCATGACGAAGACGTCGGAGCCCCGGAGGTACGCGACGTGCTCGCCCTTCGGACTGAGCGCGAGGCCGCTCTCGACCTCGGGGTCGTCCGTGATGCGCTCGAGCTCGATGTCGCTCTCGGGGAGCCACCAGATCCCGTTCGCGTCCTCGGCGAGCCGCGCGATCCACACGTCGACCTCGCCGGCGGCGTCGCTCGTGTAGAACAGGCGTTGGCCGTCCGCGCTGAAGGCGAGCGAGCCCTCGACGTGCGCGTTGTCCGTGACCCGGCGCGGCTCCTTCAGGACGCGGTCCATGGTCCACACGTCGTTCCCGGCCACGAACGCCATCTGCTTGCCGTCCGGCGTGAAGCAGACCTCGACGGCGCGCTCGGTCTGGACGTTCTCGATCGCCTGCGCGGCGCTGTCGCTCGCGGCGTGGAGCTCGATCCCGGCGACCTCGCCCGTGCGGACGTCGAGCACCGAGAGGTCGAAGCCGCGCCGGAACAGCACGGTACGGCCGTCGGCCGACATGGACGGGAACGCGACGCCGTCGTCGCTGCCGTCGGCGCCGACGTTCGTCATGCGCTCGACCTCGCCGGACTCCATCTCCATGCGGAAGAGGTCGAAGACGCCCTCGGGGTCACTCGTGTACCAGAGGGATCGGCCGCCGTCGGCCCACATCGGGTCCATGGCGGCGACGTTCTGGTAGCGCTCGCGGTCCGCGTCGAGCCGCTCGAGGATCACGTCGCCGCCGTCGAAGACGCAGCGCCAGAGCTGCGAGGCCTGCGGCCCCTCGTACCCCTTGCGGAACCAAGCCGAGCGGCCCCGGCAGAACGCGACGCTCTTGCCGTCGGGGGCGACGGCGCCGTCCATCGCGCCCGCGTCGAAGAGCATCCGGGGCGCGCTCTCGCCGTCCGGGTCGACGAGCATCAGCCGCTCGCGCTCCGAGTAGTGCCAGCCGCGGTCGCTGCGGCGCCGGACCACGAGGGACTCGCCGTCGGCGGTCACGTGCAGGAGACGCTTCGCGACGCTGTCGAAGGTGACCTGACGCGGAGCTGCGCTCCGGTCCACCTGCGCGGCCCAGATCTGCGGGCGCCCGCTGCGGTTCGACTGGAAGTAGAGCGTTTCGCCGTCGGGCGACCAGCGGGGCCGCTCGTCCTCGGCGCCGTGCGTCGTGAGCCGGGTCGCACCGCCGCCCGTCACGGGCGCCGTCCAGACGTCGCCGGACCACGCGAAGGCGATCGTGTCGCCGTCGGGAGAGATACGGGGATCGCGCGGCAGCCGGATCGGTGCCGCGTCCTGGGGGAGCGCCACTGCGGTCGGCGCGAGTGAAACGAGGAGCGTCGTGAGGATCATGCCCTCGACGATAGGGGAGCGCCCGTCGCCGTGTGGGCCGCCGGAGCCGCGTGAACGCGTCTCGAACCGGCTCGGCTCTCTTTCCTGGACCCGCCTCGCTTCGAGGGGGATCGAATCGAGCGCCCGCTCCGTCCCTCGGGTTGCGCGGGCGGGATACCTTTCGGAGAGGAGTGTCCCCGCACGGGCACCCTGAGCCGACCGCAGCTCGCGCGGCGGCACCGCACCCATGAACCAAGCCCAATTCCTCCTCGGAACGGCGCTGCTCGCCCTCGCTTCGTGCGGCGGCGGGGGCGGCGGCGGGGACGCTGCGCCGCAGTCCGCCGTGTCCGCCGGTGCGAACCGCACCGTCGGCCCGCTGACGCGGACGACGCTCGTCGCCACGTCGGCGCTCTCCGTCGATGACTGGTCGTGGGACCAGGTCGCCGGGCCCGACGTCGCGCTGGTCGAGCTTTCTGACGGGGCCGTGCGCTTCGACGCGCCCGCGTTCCCGACGGAGATCGAACTCGAGGTCGAGGCCCGCGGCGCGTCCGGCGAGCTCCTGGGCTCGGATCGCGCCGTCGTCACGGTCGAGGGATCGGCAGCCCCGTTCACCGTCCAGACGCTCGCGACGCTCGACATCGGCGGCGGCGGCGAGCGGCGCGCGACCGGCGTTGCGCTGCACGGCGCCACCGCCCGGCTCTTCGTCGTCGACGAGGCGCAGGAGCGCGTCGTCGTCTACGACGTCCAGAATCCGTCCTCCCCGTCGTTCGCCGGCGTGGTGACCGGGCCGCCCGTGATCCCGGGCTACACGCCGGGCCGTCCGCTCGCCGTCGGCGCGGGCGACGAGGGCGTCGTGGCGATCACGTGGAGCGACGCCGAGGACGATTTCCCGGGCCGCCTCCAGCTCGTGGACCCGGTGACGCTCGCCGAGCTCCGCACGTTCTCGACCACCGGATCGCGGCCGGTCGACGTCGACGTGACCCCCGACGGCCGCGTCATCGCGATCGCCTGCGGCGGCGACCGGACGGTGACGACCCAGGGTGACGGCCGCGGCTATCTCACGATCGTGCAGGTCCCCGCGGGTGGCGTGCACTCGATCCTCCCGCACGAGGACGTGGCGCCGATCCCGTTCTCCGCCTTCGACGGGCGGGAGGCCGAGCTCGCCGCCGCCGGCGTCCGATTCCTCGGACCCATGGCCCCGGACGCCTCGATCGATCTGGCGCCGCGTGCAGTCGCGGTGTCCGAGGACGGTGCGCGCGCGTGGGCCGTCTGCGCCGAGAACAACTGCATCGTCACGGTCGACGTGGGCACGCAGCTCGCCGTCGGCGTACGCGCGCTCGGCGCCCGGCCGAACGGCTCCGCCGCGCGGGGCGCCGCGCTCGACGGTGCGCGACGCACGTGGACCGACGCGCCGAGCCTCGTACAGACTCCGGCCGGTGACCCCATTCCCGCGGGTGGGTTCCAGGGCTTGCTCGACGCGCAGGAGACGGCGGACGGGCTCCGTCTGCGCGTCGTCTCGGGGTCCGGGCCGACGCTCCGACCGGTGGACCTCGACGGGGACGGCGAGCTCGAGCTGCCGTTCGTCGCGCCCGAGCGCGCGCTCGGCGTGCATCGGATCACCGTCGGGCCCGGCGGGGAGGTCGTCGCCGTCGAACGCACGACGGAGTTCACGGGGCCCGCCTCCGGGCCGACGTCCGGGCCCGTGACCGGTCTGCCCGAGTCCTATCCGTCGGCTCCGGGCCTCGCGGGCCACGACGAGATCGCGATCGGCCTCGACGGCGTTCCGCGCACGGCGCCGGGCCTCGGCGCGCGCTTCGCCGGCGCCACGCTCGGAATGGCCGGCGAGGTCTGGTGCGCGGACGCGCGGCGCGCCTCGCTCTGGCGCTTCGACGGCTCGGGCGCGCTCGTCGAGCGTTTCGTACCCGCGGGCTCTCCGGCCGCCCTCGGCACTCCGTCCCTGCCCGCTGCCTTCGCGCGCCGTCGTGTCCGCCTCGCGAGCGAGCGCGGACTCCGCTTCGGCGGCTTCGGCGGGATCGCATTCGATCCGGCGCGCGGCTCCGTGCTCGCCGTCACGCGGCTTCCCCTCGATACCCCGGACACCGAGGACGACGCCGTGTCGCGGAGCTCGCGGATCCTGCGCCTCGTCGAGGTCGACGCGACGTCCGGAGCGCTGCTCGGGGAGTACGCGGTCGTCACGTCCGGCGTCGACCACGCCGCCGAGGGCCTCGCGATCGGACCCGCGTCCGAGCCCTTCCTCGGCGCACCCGTGTTGCTCGAGGTCGGCCCTGGCGCAGGCGGGCTCCGCGCGCTCTTCCGGCTCGACCTCGAAGGAGCCACCAACCTCGCGGCGCTCCCTCCGGCGGACTACGCGTCGATCGACGCCGTGCTCGAGAGCACCGACCCCGGAGCGCTCGCTTCGCTCACCCCACCGATCGTCCCCGTCGCGCGGGCGCTCGCGCTCGACCTCGGCGCCGCGGCCGCGGGCGAGGCCCGGCCGAGCGCCCTCGGTTTCGCGGGCGAGCGCCTCGTCGTCGTGCACGACGACGGCCGGCTCGGCGCGTCCGACGCGCGCTTCGCCCCTGGCACGGGGGCGCTGGTCCAGCCGCGCCCGATCCGCGCCGGAGCGCTGCTCGAGGGCCGCGCCCGCGGGCACGTGTTCGACACCGCGGTCGACGGGGACGGCCCCGCCGCGACCGACTTCGTCCCCGCCATCGCTCTCGACCAGCCGACGGGTGCCGTTTCGTTCGGCGCCGGCACGGAGGCGCGGGTCCTGCTTGCCAACGGGGGCGCACCGCGCGTGCTCCTCGACGTCGTCGGTTCGATCGGCTTCGACGAGCGCGTCGCCGCGGAGGACCTCGTGCTCGACACGCAGGTCTTCCCGAACGCCGACCAGTGGCGCCCCGTCCCGTTCGGGGGACGCCTCGCCGTCAGTCTGATCGACGCGGACCGTGGAGGCGACGGGCTGGCCGATCGACTCGCCGTCTTCGGCTCGCGCTCCGTCTCGATGGTCGACGCCGATGGCGCGTGGCTGTGGAGCTCGGGCGCGCCGCTCGTCGAGTGGGCGCGCGCCCTCCGCCCCGAGCGCGTCGACGGTGCTTCGGAGGGCAGCGGCGTCCAGCCCCGCGCCGTCGCGCGCGTCGAGATCGGCGGGCGCCCTTGCGCCGTCACGGCGCTCGGCGGAGCGGGTCTCGTCGCCGTGCACGACCTCGGGACTGCGCGCGCGCCGCGTCTCGTCGCACTCGGCAGCACCGTCCTACGTCCCTCCTCGATCGCGGGCGCGCGGATCGGAGGAACGGCGATCGTCGCCGTGGCGGACGCACTCGCAGGACGCGTCGTTCTGCAGCGAGTCTCGGACTAGGGTCGGCAGCCGCCGCTCACGCGGACCGTCGTCGGTCCGCCCGGGGCAGAGGCCGGAAGAAGCCCGAGAGGCTGCGGTCGGCGCGCTCGAAGAGCTCCTCGTCCGCCGACTCGGCGGTGCCGAGCATCAGGACGCCGTCCGGCGCGAGCCGCTCGTGGATCCGCTCCATCACGGTCCGGCGCACTTGGGCGTCGAAGTAGATCAGGACGTTGCGCAGCACGATGAGGTCGAAGGGACCGGTCATCTGCGCCGGCTGATGCGCGTGTGCGGCGCCGTCCGGGCCGGCGGAGGGGGGCCGCGCGGGGACCCTGGGCGCGCGGGCGTTCGCCGTGGACCCGTCCGTCTCTGGGCCGAGGGGCGGCAGCGGCTCGAGGAGATTGTGCTGGAGGACCATGACGCCGCGCTTGAGGCTCGGGTCTAGCAGGAGCTCGTTCGGGCCCGCCTCGAAGAAGTGTCGCTCGATGCGCTCATCGTCGAGCCCGCGCGCGACCTCCTGGCGGGAGTACGTTGCCTCCTCGCAGCGCTCCGTCATCGTCGGAGAGACGTCGGTGGCGAGGAACTCGCGGCGCCAGCCGTCCAGCTCGGGGAAGCGCTCGGCCAAGAGCATCGCGATCGAGTAGATCTCCTGGCCGCTCGAGCAGGCGGCGCTCCACACCCGCAGCGTGCGCGTCGATCGACGCTTCTCCACGAGCTCGGGGAGCACGCGGTCATCGAGCACCTCGAAGGGGCGCGTGTCGCGGAAGAACGACGTCTCGTTCGTCGTCATCGCATCCGCGACGTCGTCGACGAGGTCCGGGTCGGGATCGCGCGCCAGGGCGCCTGCGAGGGCGTCGAGGGACGCGAATCCGTGGAGGTGGACCAGGGGCCGGAGCCGGGTCTCCAGGAGGTACTGCTTCTCCGGCAGGATGACGATGCCGGTGCGCTCCGCGACGAGGGCGGCGAGCAGCGAGAAGGTGGAGGGCCTCACGAGGTCCTCCTGCGCTGTCCGCGCGCGATGCGGCCGAACTCCTGGTCGAGGAGTGCGGCGAGCGTCGGGATGTCGTCGATGGCGTCGGCGTATCCGGCGCGCGCGACGGCGCCGGGCATGCCCCAGACGACGCTGGACGCTTCGTCCTGAACGTAGATCCGCGCGCCGGCGTCGCGCAGCGCCGCGGCGCCCGACTCGCCGTCGCGCCCCATCCCGGTGAGCACGACGGCGACGACGCGCGGCCCGTGCAGCAGCGCGGCGCTCTGGAAGAGACGGTCGACGGCGGGCCGGCACCAGTTCTCCGGCGGGGCGTCCGTCAGCGTGGCGATGACGCCGTTCGCGCCGTTCGCGAGCTCGAAGTGACGCCCGCTCGGCGCGATCAGGACGCGACCGTTCGAGAGCGGCGCGCCCTCGGTCGCTTCGGCCACGTCGAAGTGTGTGGTCGCGTCGAGTCGCTCTGCGAACCGGCGCGTGAAGCCGTCCGGCATGTGCTGCGTGATGCAGATCGAGGCGTCCAGGTCCGCCGGGAGGGCACGAAGCAGGTCGCCGATTGCCGCGGGGCCACCGGTCGAGGCGCCGATGACGACGATGTTCTGCACGCCGCTCGGGCGCCGGTGGAGCTCCGCGGGGGCGGGCTTCGCCTGGCCCATGGGCGTAGGGAGCTCGTGCACGAGCCCAGCGGAGCGCGGTTCGCCCTCCAGGATCCATGGGAGGATCGTGCCGGTGAACGCCGTGACCTGGCTGTTTCCGCGCGCGTCCTTGTCGACGACGCTCGCGCGACGCCCCGGGTCGAGCGAGCGGACCCACGCTTCGGCCCGCGCGACGAAGCGGGTGAAGAGCACGATGGCGACACCGTCGGGCAGCGCGGCCGCGCGCGCCAGCGCGGCCGAGTCCAGCCCCGAAGGACCCGACGGATCGAGGATGACGGCGCCGAGTCCGCGCGCGGTCTCCGCGTCGGGCAGCTCGTCGCTCGCCCACGCGAGCGTCAGCTCTGGAGCGCGGTCGACGAGCCTCTCCGTGATCCTCCGGTCGATCGCGGAGGTGTCGACGATGGCGACGCGCATGGGACCGTCGGTCGAGGGGCCGGCCCGGCCGGCGCGGCGCGCTCATCCGGTGAGGACGTACGCGTCGGCCGGAGCGGGCCCCGGGCGACCCCCGGAGATCAGATGCGGAAGCCCTCGACGAGGGTCTGCAGCTCGGAGGCCATGCGAGCGAGCTCGTCCGACGCGAAGCGGACCTCCTGCGCGCCGGTCGAGTTGTCCCGCGCGCGTTCTGCGACGCCGTTGACGCTCTCCGCGATGTCTGCAGCGCCGACGCTCGCGTCGGCGACGCTGCGCGCGATCTCGTTCGTGGTCGCCGTCTGCTGCTCGACGGAGCTCGCGATCGTCGCCTGGATCTCGTCGATCTGCTCGATGATGGTGCCGATCTTCTCGATGGCCTCGACCGCGTTCATCGTGTCGCCCTGGATCGTCTCGATGCGCTGGCTGATGTCGCCCGTGGCCTTGGCGGTTTCCTTGGCGAGCTCCTTGACCTCGTTCGCAACGACGGCGAAGCCCTTGCCGGCCTGCCCGGCGCGCGCCGCTTCGATCGTGGCGTTGAGCGCCAGGAGGTTCGTCTGCTGGGCGATCGAGGTGATGACCTTGATGACCTGGCCGATCTCTGCGCTCGAGTCGCCGAGCTTCGCGATCGTCTGGTTCGTCTCCTCGGCGAGGCGAACGGCGCTCGCAGCGACCTCGGTCGCGCGAGCCGTGTTCTGCGAGATCTCGCGGATGCTTGCCGACATCTCCTCGGTGCCGGCGGCGACGGTCGAGATGTGCTCGGACACCTGGGTCGAGGCGGACGAGAGGGCCTGCGAGCGCTGGGTCGTGTCCGTCGAGTTGTCGCTCAGTGTGCGCGACGTCGCGCTCATCTCCTCGGCGGCGCTCGCGAGCAGGCTCGCGTTGTCCGAGATCCGGCCGATGTCGTCGCGCAGGCGACGCAGGAGCGCCGCGATACCGTCGCCCATGTTCGAGAGCGCGCCGCTCGGACAGGCCGGAACCTCGAGCGTGAGGTCCCCCGAGGCGGCACCGGCGACGGTCTCGAGCAGAAGGTCGACCGTGGTCTCCATCTCCTGGACGAGGGCGACCTCGCGCTGGCGGGTCTCCTCGAGCACCTCGGCCTGGCGGCGCGTCTCGGTGACCCGCTTCCACGTGACGAAGGGGCCGATGTAACCGCCCTCCTCGTCGTAGACCGCGTCGAGCGTGAGCTCGAGCACCTCCGTGCCGTACTCGATGGTCCGGGTCAGCGGGAAACCGCCCGGGTCCTGGATCATCGCCCGCTGCTTCGCCGGGTCGACGTGGAACACGTCCATGGACGTTCCGACGAGAGCGCCGGGGTCGATCGGGAGGACGTCGCGCAGCTCGTAGAACATCGCGAAGGCCGCCTCGTTGAGGTAGATGATGGTGCCGTCGCGGTCCGCCAGCATCACGTTCGTGGGGATCCGGTCCACGATGGACGCAAGCACGGCGTGGGGCTGATCGATGGCAACGCTGGGGAGGGTCGACTCGTTCATCACTGGGGTCACGGAGGGGGTCAGCGAGCCTGGGGAGTTTCTTGGAGCGCCGCGACCTCGGTGATCGCGGCCGCGTCGAGCTGGAGGAGGAGGTCGCGTTCGACCTTGACCACGCCCTTCGTGAAGCGGCGTCGCGTATCGTCGAAGGAGCTCGGGCAGGGTTCGACCTGGTCTTTCGCGACGTCGATGACCTCGCCGATCTCGTCGACGATGACGCCGACGACGCCGTGCTCCGTGTTGAGGATCACGTGCATGCAGTTGCCGAGGAACGCGCTCTCGCCGGGCTTTCGAAGGCCGATGCGCTGCGCGAGATCGAGCAGCACCACGGTCTCACCGCGGAGGTTGAGCAGCCCCTTCACGTCGCTGCCTGCGAGCGGTACCGGGGTCGCCTCCTGGGGCGGGAGGACCTCCTGGACGTCGAGGACGTCAAACCCGAAGAGCGCGAAGCCGAGGCGGAACGTGCAGACCTGCGTCTCGGTGGCGGCGCCGTCGCCGTCGGTCGCGTCGACGTCCGCGGAGGCGTGCTCGGACGTGGATCCACCGACGGGCACGGCGCTGAGCGCGTTCTGCGAGAGGGCGGCCTCGGCGTCGATCACCTCGGTCGCGCGACCCGCTGCGACGACCACCTCCTTGATGCCCTCGGCGCTGGAGGGACGGCGGAGGACGTCGGGGTCGGGCGGTGCGATGTCGACGAGGTCGTCGATGAGGAAGACGCACTCGCCCGCCGGGCTCGCGTGGACCACCGCGCGAAGCTTGCCGTCCTCCGTCTCGGTGGCCGACGACGCGCCGTTGGGTCCGGGGAAGACTCCCGCGAGATCGACGACCGGGAGGAGGCTCCCGCGGTACTGGAGGACGCGGTGTCCTCCGATGTCCTCGAGCGTGCTCTCGTCGATCTCCTCGAAGCGGGCGACCTGCGCGAGCTGGAACGCCATGCGGCGGCCTCCGCCGACCTCTACGAGCGCGAGCTCGTCCAGCTCGGAGAGCGCGACCGTGCCGGTCCCTTCTTCTTCCTTCGGCGTCACCGTCTCGCCCGAGAGTTCGGCGCGGTCGGCGAGCCCGGCCACGTCGAGGATGAGCGAAACGCGTCCGTCGGAGAGGATCGTGGTGCCGGCGTACGCGCCGACGCCCTTGACGCGCGCGTCGAGGGGCTTCACGACGGTCTCGAGGATCTCGTCGACCAGGAGTCCGAGACGCCTGCTGGCGGCCTGGACGACCACGATCGCGCGCGTGCCCGCCGCGGGGACGGGATCGCCGGTGCCGAGCGCCTCGCCGAGATCGACGATCGGGAGCAGGCTGCCGCGCAGCCGGTACACGGGCTTGCCGTGGATCCACTCGATGCGCTCGTTCCGTCCCTCTTCGACGAGCACGAGCTCGGCCAGGTTCGCCTGCGGAATCGCGAAGCGCTTCTCCCCGGCGCGGATCGTCAGCGCGGGGATGATCACGAGGGTCAGCGGGAGACGCACGACGACCGTCGTCCCGGCGCCGACCTCGGTCTCGATCGCGACGGTGCCTCCGGCCGCCTGCAGGTTGCTGCGCACGACGTCCATCCCGACGCCGCGCCCCGACACGTTCGTGATCTTCTCCGCGGTCGAGAAGCCCGGCTGGAAGAGGAGGTCGAGCACCTCGCGTTCGTCCATCTGCGACGCCTCGTGCGCGGTCACGAGCCCCTTCTCGATCGCCTTGTTCGCAATCCTCTTCGCGTCGATGCCGCGTCCGTCGTCGCGGATCGTGATGACGACCTGCCCCGACTCGTGGAACGCGGACAGTTCGAGCGTCGCGGTCTCGGGCTTCCCGATCGCGGTCCGGTCGGGCCCGCACTCGATGCCGTGGTCGAGCGAGTTGCGGACGAGGTGGGTGAGCGGATCCTTGACCGCCTCGAGGAGTGACTTGTCGAGCTCCGTCTCGGCGCCCTTCACCACGAGTTCGACCTGCTTGTCGAGCTGGCGGGCCAGGTCCCGCACGACGCGCGGGAACTTGTTGAAGAGCAGCCCGATCGGCTGCATGCGCACCTGCATGATGCGCTCCTGCAGCTCCGTCGTGACGTGGCTCAGGCGCTGTGCGGAGGCCGTGATCGTCGGGTCGCCGTCCTGCTGGGCGAACTGAATGATCTGATTGCGCGAGAGCACGAGCTCACCCGCGAGGTTCATCAGTGCGTCGAGCTGGTCGATCCGGACGCGGATGTTGCCGTCGGCGGCGGAAGAACCACCGCTGCGCTGCGCGGGCCTTGCGGTGGCGGCGGGCTTCGGGTCCTCCGCCTTCGGTGCCGCGTCGGGGGTCGGCTCGGGCGCGGTCTCCGCCGCGTCGGGCGCAGGCGTGGTTTCGGCTGCGGGCTCCGCCGCGCTCTTCGCGCTCGCCTTGCGCTTGGTGCTTGCGCGCTTGCGGGACGCCGCCTTCTTCCGCGTCGGCTTCTTCTTCGCGGGCGCGGCCGGGGTCTCTTCGGACGCCGGCTCTGCCTTCGGGGCGGCCGTGCCGCCCAGCGCGAGCCCGCGGAGGCGCTCGGCAAGGGCGTCGATGCCCGGATCGGTCGCGCTGGTGTCGTTCCCGTCCTGCTCGATGCACTTCAGGATTCCGCGGAGGCCGTCGCCGAGCTCGAGGAGCGCCGAGGCGATCTCCTGGTCCATGGCGGCCTGGGCCGAGCGGACCGCGTCGAGAAGGCTCTCGCCCGCGTGGGCGAGCGTCTCGAGGCGGCCGAACTCCAGGAACCCCGAGGCGCCCTTGATGGAGTGAACGGTGCGGAAGATGCTCGAGAGGATCTCGGCGTCGTCCGGCCGGGCCTCGAGCTCGACCAGCTCGCCCTCGACTCGGTCGAGTCCCTCGAAGGACTCGACGAGGAACTCGTCGATGATCTCGCCGAAATCGGTCATGGGTGGGGATCGCCGGGTGGGGGCTCCGGGCGAGTGGAGGATCGACCTCCCGCCACGCGGCCCTTAAGGGGAACCCCCTAGTTCGATCCCCGCGTCCGCGCGGCGCACTCGGTACCGATTTCCTGTCCGGCGCCCCTTGGAGCGGCAGCGGATCGCGCTCCGTCTCCCTCGCGCGGCCCCGGGTCAGGCGCCGTCGCCTTCGGGCCTGCTCGCGCGGAAGACGCTCGCAAGGGCGGCCCGCTGTGCCTCCGGGGCGTCCGGCCCGATCCCCTGCACGGCGCGGTACGTGGACGCGACACCTGGGTCCTCCTCGAGTGCGGAGCGGAGCCGGGCGATCTCGTCCTCGGCGTCATCGAGCTGGCGCACCAGCTTCTGGATGCGTCGCTCGAGGAGCGTGGGGTCCTCCGCGCTGCGGCGCACCTCGCGCTCGGCCCGCAGCGCCTCGAGCTCGGAGGTCAGCTGCGCGACGAGCGCCGACTGGGCGCGCTCCTCCGCGCGCAGCACCGCGACCGGCGGCGCGATGCCCGCCGTCAGCGTGAGCGCGAGCTCCTCGGTCAGGTCGCGCTCGGCGAGTGGAGCGCCCGCGAACGGGTCGTCCGCGCGCGGCATCGGCGGAGCGGGCGGGGACGCGTGCTTCGCGTCCAGTGTGGGGGCGTCCCGTGCGGGGTGCGGCGGTGAGTGCTCGGGCTCACGGCCGGTGGGCCGCGGAACGAGGTCCTCGTCCGGCGCCCGCTCCTCGAACCCGATCGTTGCCGCGCTGCGGACGAGGTCGTAGAGCTCGGTGTGGACGAGCGTGCCGCCCGGACCGCCCGCGTCGGCCGCGAGCCGCGCGCCTTCGAGGGCGACGGCCACCAGCTCCGCGGGGGCGGCGTCCGGCGCGTCGACCGAGCCCGCGACTCCGATGCGCGCGTGGCTCTGCTGGACCAGGTCGGCGCCGAGCTCGCGCGCGCGTCGGGCCTCGGCCACCGAGGCGACGAGCACCGCGGCCGGAAAGGGTGCATCGTCGGCGTCGACCGCGCCCGCGACGCGGGGGAGTGCGAAGCCCTGTTCCGCGACGACGGCGCCGACGCCGCGCAGTCCGCGCAGGGCCTGGCGGAGCGCCTCGAGCGAGGGCCCGTCGCGCGGCGCCTCGGGCGTCGCGGCCACGAAGACGTATCGACCCAGGCGGAGGGCGTCGGCCGCGAAGTCGAGGAGGCTCGGCACGTCGCCATCGTACGGAGTGCGCCGCCCGTCCCGATGGGGTCATCCGCTGCGCCGCCTCCGGAGCCGGCCCCGCCGCTCCCGCGCGCCATGGACCGGCGCGCGGTGGATGCGCGCGAAGACCCCGTACACGGCGGAGGGGAGCGCCGGCCTCGCCGACGCTCCCCTCCGTTCATCGTCGCCGCACCAGGCCCCCGCACGCGGAGGCCTGGAGCCGGCCCGGGATCACTGGTACGTGACCGAGACCCCGTCCGTCAGGTTCGACGTCGGCGAGCCGCCGCCCGTGAGGTCGCGGAACCACGCCTGGTAGTTCCAGGTCTCACCCGCCATCACCGTGACGAAGCCGGCGCCCTGCGGCGTCAGCGTCAGGTCGAGCGCGTAGGAGAGCGTGCCGTTGAAGTCGCTGAGCGCCAGCGAGTCCGTGTAGCGCGCGAGGCCCGCGCCGAGGCACAGCGTGCCCAGGCCGCCGCCAAGGTTCGGGATGAAGCCCTGGTTCATCGACGTCACGAAGAGCCCGAACTGGCTCGGCGGGAGCTGCTCGGCGATGAGCGTCACGTCGTTGTCGGTTGCGACCTCGGAGCCCTCGGCGCGGATCGTCGCCGGGAGGCCCGTGAGGTTCGGGACGGCCGGCGAGCAGTAGCGCGAGCCGAGCCCGCCACAGTCGATCGCGCCGACCGCGAATCCGTCGACGCCGGCCTCGACGATGCTCTGCGGATCGCCGTCGTTCGCCGTGAAGCGTACGCGCATGTTCGGCCCGAGCGTGAGGCCCGCCGAGACGAAGTCCGCGGCCGGGATCGTGGCGTCGCGCCACGCGAGGCCGCCGTCCAGGTCGTGGCGGTTGACCTCGATCCAGCCGCCGGTGCCGTCGTTGGCCTCGATGACGAGCGCGTCCGTACCGTCCGAGTTCGTCAGGCGCAGGAAGTAGCTGTAGGAGACCGAGCCCGCGATGTCGCTCAGGTCGAAGTTCGGCGAGGTCAGCGTGACCGAGCCGCCGTCGACGTCGGTGTTGCCGTTCTCGTTCTGCGTGAGGAACGCCTGGCCGGAGCCGTCGGCGTCGCTGGCCGGGTCGTAGTCCCAGCCGCCGTCGTCGACGGGCGTGCCGCGCTGCCAGTCGCCGCTGCTCGCGCCCGCGTTCGAGGCCGTCCAGCCCTGGTCGGTCTCGAAGTCGTCGGCGAAGGCAACGGCGAGCGTGCCGCCGGTCGCGACGTACGGCATCGAAGCGCCTTCCGCCGGCGCGTTGAACGTGCCGAAGGTCGCGACGTCGAACTCGATCCAGAAGTCGATCGCCTCACCGCAAACGATGGCGGGGAGGTCGGCCGTGAGCGTCGAGCCGCCGCCCGTCATCGCGATGGAGCTCGGCGAACCGGCGGAAGCCGTCTGGTAGAAGAGCGTCGCGCCCGTCACCGAGCCGCTCAGCGTCGTGAGCGTGACCGGCGTCGTCTGCGTGTCGGACACGAAGTCCGGCGCGTCCACGAGCACCTCGAAGAGCGCGTCGTTGCAGGTCGCGCTGGCCGTCGTCATGAGGGCCGACACCTCGGGGTGGAAGAACGTCGTGATGTTGCTCGAGCCTCCCGAGCACAGGTGGCAGTAGCTCATGATCGTGCCGCTCGAGGTGCACGTCTGCTGGGTCTGGCACGCTCCGTAGAAGCCGTCCGGGGCGCACTCGTCGAGCGGGGGGCAGAAGTCGTGCGTGTGCGGGCTCGAGAAGTTGTGGCCGAGCTCGTGCGCGACGACGGTGAAGTCCCAGTTCGACGGGCCCTGCACGACGGGGAACGACGCGGTGCCGAAGTCCTGGATGTTGGCGCTGACGCCGAACGCGAAGTCCGGGACGCAGAGGACGTCAAGGTAGGCGACGCCGCCGCCGAGGTTCGCACCGCTCATGATGTGAGCGAGCGTCGCGCCGGCGGGGATGTTGCCGAGCCACGCGTCGCGGAACTCGTTGAGCAGGTCGATCGTCGAGCCGCCGGTGTCCGGCGTCGTCCAGGGGTCGCTCGGCGTCGTGTAGAACTGCAGGTACGGGAAGGTGAGCACGGTGCTCGCCTGCAGCTCGTACCGGTCGCTGATGAAGGACAGCACCGTCGTGACGTAGGCCGTCGCGGCGCTGAGGTCGTTCCAGTTCTCGTAGAGCTGGTAGTCGGTCTCCATCGCGATCGGGCACTCGCGCAGCGAGATCGACTCGATCGCGCGGAGCTGGCCCTCGGGGGCCGGGTCGAGCTGCGACGGGATCGGCGGAACGGGCGGCGCGGTCGCCGCGCAGTTGCCGTTGACGCGCAGGCCGCGCTCGTTGAGGTCGGACTCCAGCGTGAGCACCGCGCCCGCGCCGAACCACGAACCGTCCTCGTTCGCGACCGGCAGCAGGTGCATGAGCCCGTCGCGGTTCCGCACCCAGCCCTGGCACCCGTGGTGCGAGAAGCTGACCATCACGTCGCTGAACGGATCACCGTCGATCGAGCCCTTCCACACGGACAGCTCGAGGCCGGCGAAGGGGTCGGCGACGGCCTCGCCGTTCACCTGGACGCCGAACTTGCGGCGCTCGACGTCGATGCGGACGAGGTCGAGGACGACCTCCTCGCCGCCCGGGCCGGTCATGCCCGTCATCCGGATGTCCTCGAAGGCGTCGAGGCGCGCGATCCCCTCCATGTCGGGGACGTGGACGGCGTGGCCGTCGAGCGCGGTGCGCGTGTCGCTCTCGAGGAGGGGGAAGGTGGTGGTGGGGGTCTGGGCCCCGGCAGCGGCGCAGAGCCCGAGAAGGGCCGCACCGGAGCGCAAGAACGAAGGCGTGGGGATCATTCGGTCAACCGTCGAAGGGGAGAGCCGCGGTTGGCTGCGCGGCTCGGTCGGGAGAGGACGTGGACGGGGCACTCCATGGGAGTGCCCCGGTCGCCCGGACCCCGAAGCAGGGGTCCGGAGGCGGTCGCCACACGACAAAGGTGCGCGGCGGAGCGCCTTCTCACAATTCGACGGTTCGACAACCCTCCATGTTCGCCCGAATCATGACTCGGTCCGGAGCAGTCGCCTGCGGATGTGTCGCGCGGCGCGACGTCGCGCCTACTTCGGGTCTTCCCCGATCTCTTCGACGGCGCCTTCGTCCGATTCGGAGCCCTCGCCGCGCGCGAGGAAACGAGCTTCGAAGACCTCGATCGCCTTGGCGCGGTCGACCTCCTCCTCCAGCGCGGTGCGGTCGAAGCGCTCGATCGAGCCCTCGACCCGCTCGAGGATGGCCTCGGCCTCGGCGATCGCCTCGGCGCTGCCGGTGCGCTCGTAGAGCTCGAGGCTCGTCCGGAGGCGCGATCGCTCGTCCCGCAGCTCGTCGACCTGGCCCTTCACGGCGCCGGTCTCCGCGTCGAGGCGCGCGTAGCGCTGCGCCGCCTCCATCGCCTCGGGATTCGAGCCGAGCGCGGCGGCGCTCTCGAGCCCGAAGGCCTCGAGCTCGATCCCGACCTCCGTCTGCTTCGCGATGAGCTGCTCCCAGACCGCCTGCTTGCGCTCGAGCTCCTCGGACACGCGCTCGAGCTGGAGCTCGACGCGCTGGACCGGGTCGAGGTCGATCTGGTCCGGGAACGCGCGCTGGACGACGGGGCCCGCGGAGACCGCGGCGAGGAGCAGCGACACGACCCCGAAGGTCGCGCCGCCCTTGCCGACGGCCGCCCGCAGCACCGGAACGAGCAGCAGCACTCCGGCCGCGACCCGGAGCCCGTCCACCGTCCCGAAGTCCGTCACCTGTCGGCCGATCGCGAACGTCGACACCAGCGAGGCGACGATCATGAAGCCGAGCCCCATGCCCGCCTGCCCCTTGCCCGAGACGAAGGCGCGGACGGCCGAGAGGACGAGGAGGCCGAGGCCGCCCCAGAGGGCGACGTCGACGGGCTGGGTGCTGAGCGCGAAGATCGGCATGGGCGCGGGGGACCGGGGTGCGACGGCCGGATCAGCCGTTGAGGAGGAAGTCGCGGTTGTCGTTCTGCTCGAACTCCTTGCGGTCCGCGGCCTCCTGGATCGCCTTCGCCTTGTCCTCGATCTGCGTGAGCTCGTCGAGGCTGAGGAGGTCGCCCGAGGACGCCATCTTCGTGGTGCCCTCGACCAGCTCGCCGACGTCGGCGAGCACCGCGTCCGCGGCGTCGGTGAGGCTCGCCTGCTGGATCGTCGCCTTTTGCGCGTCCAGCTTGTCCATCGCGGTGCGCATGTCGGCGACGCGCATCTGGATGGTCGTGCGCTGCTGGTTCGCGGCGTCGACGAGGCGCTCGTACTCGGCGGCGCGCTCGCCAGCGGCGGTGGTCTCGTGGCGAATGACGCCGACCTGGTTCAGGAACGCGGTCTCGTCGGCGTACTCGCGGCCGCGGAACTCGATCGGCCAGGTGCCGCCGCCCTCTTCGTTCATCGCGCGGAAGACGGTCTTCGCCTCTTCGATCCACTCCTGGCCGCGCTGCTGCTTGGCGAGGAAGTCGGCGAGCGTCGCCTCGTTCTTCGTCTTGTTCTCGTCGACCTGACCGACGGCCGACTGGAACTTGGCGATGTTCTTCTCGAGCTGTCCCTTGGCGTACTCGATGAAGCCGACGGGGTCGTTCTTGCGGTCCTCCTCGGACCAGCTCTGGAACTCGTCGAGCTTGTTCTGGGCCGCGGTGCGGAGGCCGGGGAAGTTCTGGTACGCGAGGTATCCGCCCACGGCGACGAGGGCGAGGATGACGAGTTGCTTCATGGGGGTGCTCGGTGGTCGAGGCGCGGTTCTTGGGTCGCGGGCAGCGGGCCGCCGCCGGAGGGCGGCCCGTCGCAGGCAGTCGTGCGCGCGGCGTCCGCGGGCGCGATTCAGGGCGAAGAGGTTACCGACCCGTCGCTACGGGAGGGTGCCCCATCGCATTCATGGAAACCGGGCCGCGCCCGTTCCGGAAGGATGACGGTGTGTTCACGCCAGGACGGCGCCCCGTGTGCTCGTGCGGCGGGCCCGGGCGCTCGCCCGGCGGCCCGGGGGCGGGCCCCGACCGCAGCCGCCGGGCGCCGCGGAACCCCGTCAGGAGAGGCCCAGGACGCGGTCCATCCGGGCCGACACGTCGGCGAGCCGCTCCGCGTCCCCGCCGGCGACCTCCGCGGCCGCCCAGCCGTCGAACCCGATCGCCCCGAGGGCGTCGCGGACGCTTCCCCAGTCGACGTCGCCGTCGCCGACCTTCACGTCGAAGCCGCGCCAGAGCCCCTCGTCGTTCATCTTCGCGCGGCTGAACTCCTTGACGTCGAGCTTGTAGCAGCGCTTGGACCCAAGCGCTTCGATCCAGTGCTCGGGCCAGCCGTAGCGCAGCACGTTGCCGACGTCGAAGTGCCAGACGACGTGGTCGCTGCCGACCTCGTCGAGCCAGTGGCACGCCTCGATCGGCGAGATCAGGAAGTTGTTCCAGACGTTCTCGCAGGCAATGCGGACGTCGAGCTCCTCCGCGAGCGCCGCCGCGCCGCGCACCTCGTCGACCGAGTGCTTCCAGGCGTCCCGGTAGCTCGCGTTCGCGCGGACGACCGCGGGCACCAGCAGCACGCTGTCGGCGCCGAGGCGGGCGGCCTGGCGCAGCGCGTGTTCGAGCGCGTCACGGCCCTGCTTGCGCTCGGCCGCGTCGGTCGAGCCCAGGCTGTGCTTCCAGTGCGCGGAATCGACGAGACCCTCGACGACGAGCCCGGTCTCGCGCGCCGCCTCGACCACCTCGGCCTCGTCGAGGTCGGAGGGGCTGTTGAGCTCGACGCCGTCGAAACCGAGGCGCTTCGCGAGGGCGAAGCGCTCGGCGACCGACTTCGCGTCGGGGTCGGCGATCATCCCGTACTTGAGTGCCTTCCTGAAGCGCGGCGCGGTCGGGCTCCCGCTCGCGTCCGCAGCGTCCTGCGCGGCGGCGAGGGGCGTGGTACGACCCAGAAGAGCGGCGCCTGCACCGGCGCAGAGGGCGCGGCGAAGCAGCTCGCGGCGCGGATGGGGGGCGTCCTGCATCGCCCGAGCATAGTGCACGCGCCGCGACGAGCGCCCGGGCAGCCCTGGTCAGCTGGCCCCGCGCGCAGCGAGGAACGCGCGCAGTCGATCCGCGGCGAGCGTCGCGTCGGGCAGGGCGCCCGCGCGCGACGCGAGCGACGCGACGCGCAGGCAGTGTTCGACCGAGCGCTGCTCGTCGAGCCGCAGCGGCAGCATCGGATTCGACTGACGGCCCGCGAGCCACGCAACGAAGGCGAGGCCGGCCTTGTAGTGGGCGGTCGGCGCCTCGAACAGCGCGCGCCCCAGCGCCTCGCACGGCTCCATGCGCGCGCGGTAGCCGACGCGGTCACCCCGCCCAAGGTCGGCGAGAGCGGCGGAGGCCGGCGCCGCGATCGCATCGAGGACGCCGAGCAGCGCGTGGCTGAACGGCCCGACCTCGACCGGCGCTCCGCCGATCTCCCGCGCGCCGGACGGTGCCACGCCGGGTTCGCCGGCGATGAGCTCGGCGAAGTTCCAGTCGTCGCCGGTGAACACGACCTGCCTCTGCGGCGCGATCGCCGCGCGCAGCTCGGTCTCGAACGCGGCGTCGAGCAGCGAGAGCTTGATGCCGAGCACGCGGTCGGGGAGCTCGTCGAGGACGCGCCGCGCGCTCCGGCCCGGGAAGTACGCGGCCATCGCGGGCACGAACGCCTCGCCGAGCCAGTGCACGAGGAACGGCGCCTCGCTCCGCGCGGCGACGCGCGCGTAGAAGCGCACGAAGGCGTCCTCGTCCGCGCGCTGCTCGACGAGCCAGAGCTGCGGCAGCACGATCGGCACGCCGCCGCGCGCCGCGATGAAGTCGACCTGCCATGCGACCGCGTCCGCGAGCTCCTCGAGCGACGCAGCAGCACCGACGTGGTCGGCGGACGCGCCCGCGACGAAGCCGTTGGCGGGGGCGAGCGCCGCGGTGCGCTCGATGAGCTCGCGCGCCACGCCCCAGCCGAGCTCGAAGCGCTGGGCCGTGTCCATCGCCTCGGCGACGCCGAAGCCGTGCGCGTCGAGGTGCGCGCGCTGCGCCAGGGTCGCGTCCCAGTCGACCCACGGCGCGACGTCCGCGCCTCGGTCCGCCCCGGCGTAGGCGTCCTGCATCACGACGCGCGACGCCGCGTAGCACCTGCGGGGGAGGGGCGGGTCGTCCGTGCGCTCCGGCGCACCGGGGCCGAGCCCCACGCCGTCCTCGAGGACGACCGGCGGCAGACCCGGTGGCGTGACGACTTCCCTCATCCAGGGAAGATCTTGGGCGCCAGGTCGCTCAGCATCACGCCCGAAAACGCGAGCGTCAGCGCGAGCAGCGCCGCGCGCGTGAGCCGGCCCTCACGTGTCGGCCCCGCGGTCGCGGCGGATCGGCCCGCCCAGCGCACGATTCCGAAGTAGGCGAGCGGTAGGAAGAGCCCGCAGACGACGCTCGTCGGCACCGCGATCCACACGAGCTCGCTCCAAAGGACGGGCCCGAGCACCCCGGGGATCGGCAGCAGCGTGCCGAGCCGGTAGGCGCGGCCGTGGAGGGGCGCACCCGCGATCTCTGCGACGGCGTACCCGCACGCGACCATGTGCAGCGCGATCGTCGAGAGCGCCATGCCGAACAGGCCGAGGTCGAACACGAGCCGCCCCGCTCGGTTCCCGAGGATCCCGCCGAACGCCTCCGCGGCCTCGAGCGGCGTGAGCTTCGTGGCCCCGGTGTCAGCGCCGGCCGCCCAGGGGATCGTGTTCGCGGTCGCGACCACGACAAGCGTCGTCGCGAGCGTGAACGGCAGGAGCATGCCGAAGACGAGGTCGACGCGGGCGCGCTCGACGTCCCAGGCGCCCCAGCCCCGCGCGCGCAGCGAGTAGGGGTAGAGGAACACCATGTTGATCCCGACCGCGGAGCTCAGGCCGCCCGCGATGAGCGTCGTGGGCTGGATGCCGCCGCGCGGCTCGGGGATGCTCGGGACGAATCCGGCGAGCACGGCGCCCCAGTCCGTCGAGCCCGATGTCTCCGCGACCACGAGCGCGAAGCACACGACGACGCCGGCGATCAGCGCCCGCACGATCCACTCGTACGCGCGGACGAGCCCGGGCCGCGGGCCGTACAGAAACGACATCGCGAGCGCGAGCAGGAGCGTCGCCGCGGCGCCGAGCCAGGGGGGCAGCGCGCTCCCGCCGAGCGCGGCCGCGTCGGACAGCGCGCCGCCGGCGAGCGCGTACTGCGGGAAGTGCCAGATGACGGACGCGACGACCGTGCCGATCGCCCACGCCAGCGCCACCGCGCGGCCCGCCGCCCGCGCCATCGCGGCGTACGGGCGCTCGTCCGCCGTGAGCGCGAGGCGCGCAAGGACGCCGAGCATCAGCACTCCGAAGAGCATCCCGCACGGCGCGACCCAGAGGAGGTCGTAGCCGAACATGCGGCCGGCGAAGACCGAGGAGACGGCGGTGCCTCCGCCGAGCGTCATCGCGCTCTGCAGGTACCCGGGGCCCCCGGACGCGACGTGCCCGGGCAGTCGACGGAGGAACCCGGGCGAGGCGCCGCTGGATCGCGCAGCGCTCAAGACAAGGGCTCCTTCGGGTCCGCAGCGCGCGTCTCGGCCGGCGGCGCGGTCGTCTCGGTCCGGAGCCGCTTCTTGATCTCCTCGAGCTCGTCGCGCTCCGGAAGGCTGCGGTACACCGGGTCGAGCGGAAAGCAGCCGCTGCGCATGCCGTTGCGCGGCGCGGTCGTGCAGTCGCTGAACGTCCGGCACACCAGCTTGCGGGCGAGCGGGCGATCCCCGAGGACATCACGCGGCAGCTCGGGATAGGAGAGCACCATGCGCCCGAGGCCGACCACGTCGACGCCGCCGCGCGCGACCTCGGCCTCCGCGACGTGTGCGAGCCAGTCCATCAGGTACGTGTAGCCGGTGCCGACGACGAGCGCGTCCGGGGAGAGCCGCTTTGCCGCGCGCGTCGCGTCCAGGTGCCGGGCCACGAACACGAGCGGGTCGGCGAACGGCTGGTAGCCGTCGCTCGGCGGGTAGGCGGCGGGCCGCTGCAGGTGCGGGTTGTAGTACGGCGAGCCGAGCGTGACGTTGACCATGCGGACGCCGAGCAAGGCGAGCAGCTCGAGGAAGCGCGCGGGCTCGGACTCCTCGAACTCGGTCGGGCGCTCGGCGCGCACGCCGAAACCGTGGTCCCAGCGTGCGGCGGCGGGCTCACCGAGCCGGTCCGGGCGGGGCCGGTGGGGGACGACGTCGAAGAGCGACACGCGGGTCCCGATCGTGAGCCCGGGCGCGGCCTCCCGCACGGCCTCGACGGTCTCGACGAAGAGCCGTGCCCGGTCCTCGAACGCCGGGCCGCCGTAGACGCTGACCTCGCGCCCGCGCGCGCCGAGCAGCTCGTGCAGCAGGTAGCCGTGGCACGCCTTGACGTCGACGAAGTCGAAGCCCGCGTCCTGGGCGAGCCGCGCGCAGAGTGCGTAGCGGTCCCGGATCGCGCGCAGCTCGTTGTCGGTGAGGAGCGGGGCGTCACCGCCGGCGCGTGCGTCGAGCAGCGGGTCGCGCGTCGCCGGGCGCGGCGCGGGCGGGCCGTCCGGGCGCGACCACCGGCCCGAGTGCGTGAGCTGGAGCCCGATCGGTCCGACGTCCGCGGGCGCCTCCACCTCCGCGCGGCCCGCAATCACCTCGGCGCGCAGCGCGGAGAGATCTCTGACCGCGCGCTCGCGGGCCTCCCGCGTGTCGTCCTCGAGGTGGAGCTGGTGCGGATTGGCGCGCCCGTCGGGGCGCACCGCGAACGCCTCTCCGCCCCAGATCAGCGCGGCGCCGCTGCGGCCGAAGCGACGCCAGCGCCGCAGCGTGAGCTCGCTCGGCGACCCGTCGCGTGTCCCGTCCCAGCCCTCCATCGGATGGACCGCGAAGCGGTTCCCGAGGACGCGTCCCGGCGCCCACTCGATCGGCTGCGCGAGCGGTCCGGTGCTGCCGCCCAGCGCATCGACGAGTTCGACGTCGAGCCCGAGCTCGGCCAGTCGCGCGCGCAGGTCCTCTGCGGTCTTGAAGGATCCGGGCAGCTTGAACTTCACGAGGAGGCCTCCTCAACGCCCGCGCCCGCGGCGAGCGCGCCGACGTCCGACACGGGGCCGTCGTAGCCGAAGCCTCCGGCTGCACGCATGGACGCGAGGGACAGCTCTCCGCGCTCCACGCGCAGGAGCGCCCCCTCGTCGAAGAGGTCCGCGTGCGCCGCAACCAGGTGCGCCCGCTCCGCGGCGTCGAGGTGCGCGGCGCCGCGGAAGTAGTGGTGTCCATTGCGCTCGACGTGCTCGAGGCCGAGCGCGGAGACGAGCGCGAGGTCCTGGAGCAGCGGAAGCGTCGGCAGGTTCGTGAGATCCTCGGCGGACTGCAGGCCCGCGCCGCGCGCGTCAATGCGGGCCGCGTTGAGGACGGCGCGCGACACGCCCTTGCAGGCCTTGACCGACACGCCCGCGTAGCCGAGCGCCACGGCGCGCGGGTAGTCGTCGGTGCGCGCGTCGGCCTCGTCGATGAGGAGGGGCGCGCGCTCCGCGAGGCGCGCGACGCCGTCCCGCGTGTCGGCCGCGTGGGTCCGCGCGCGGGGGAGCGGCTGCTCGATCGAGGCGAGGCCGTCCACGAGGCGCTGCGCCGTTCCACGGGCCTCGAGCGCGTCGAGCGTGTCGGCGAGGGCGTGCGCGTCCTCGTACTGCTCGTTGCCGTCGAGCGTGACGAGCGCCCCCTCGGGCAGCAGCGCCGCGATGCGCTCGAGCCGCGCGAGGTCGCGCTCGGCGTCGCCAGCGACCTTCACCTTGAAGGCGGTCAGCCCGTACCGCGCGACGTCCTCCTCGAGGGTGAGCGGGTGGTCGTCGGTCCGGTCGAGGTCCGACGGGTCCAGGTCGGACGCGTCGAGCGCGTCCGCGAGCCCCACGGTATGGCGCAGCCGGACGGAGGCGCGCCCGCCCTCGAGACGAGCGGGCGTCCAGCCCTCGAGGCCGGGCTCGAAGGCGCCCAGCCCCGAGTGCCCGAGGAGGTCGCCCCCGAGCGCCTCGGCGAACGGGACGCCGGCGGCTCGGCACACCGCGTCGATGAGCGCGCGCTCGACGAGCGCGACGCCGAACATCCGGACGAGCGGCGCGGGGCCGGACGCGCATGGCGCGTCGACGAGGGCCGCCTGGGCCGCGCGCCAGTGCTCGAAGACGCTTGCCGAGCCGCGCTCGCGCGCGAACGCGAACGCAGCGCGGGCGGCGCCGACGAGGTCCGCGCGGTCGGCGTCGTGCGTCGTGTTCGGATCCTTCGCGAACCACTTGGGGACGAGCAGCTCGGCGGCGTGCCCGTCGGCGACGCCAGCGTCGGTCTCGGTCTCCACGCGCGCGAACAGCATCGGCGCCTCGGTCAGCGTCGCGATGCCGAAGCGGAACGGCAGCCGCGTCCGGCACGGCCGGAGCGTGAGGTGGATACGGAGCGGGCGGACGTTCAAGTGCGGCGTGGGAAGGGACCGTGCCCCACGTTAGCCGCCGCGCTCGGCTTCCCGCTCCGAATCCGCGCGAGGGGATTCCGCCCCGAGCGTCTCGCCGCGCTCGGACTCCACCTGGAGCGGCAGCGCTTCCCGAATCGCGCGGACGTTCGATCGGAGCGTCTCGAGCTCGTCCCCGCGCCGGGCGAGCGCGCGGAGCAGCACGCCGCGCCGCACTGCGAGCAGCCCGTCGACGACGCGCGGCCAGAGCGGGACCAGCGCAGCCACGGCGAGGAGCGCCAGCGCGGCTCCGAGCGCACCGACGCGCCATGCGCCGAGCCCGACGAGCAGCGCGCCCCACAGCGCGTAGAGCACGGAGCCCGGGACGACGCGCAGGGTCACGAGCTTGTCCGGTGTCCGCCGGAGTTTCGAGATCTGGACCGCGGCGAGCGACGGGAGCCCGTGGGTGACGAGGCCGAGGAGCGTGCCCGGCACGAGCGCGGCGAAGCGCAGCGCGAGGGCGGCCGCGGCGGGCGCGTCGCCGAGGACGTCGTCCCCCGAGAGGCGTCCGGCGTCGAGGGCATCGCCGAGCTGGCGGATCGCCTGCCGTCGGGCCGGGGCGCCGCCGGGGTCCCGCTCGGCGTCGGCCACGAGCGCCGCGCGCGCCGCCTTCCGGCGCAGGCCGAGCGGGGCACCGTCCCGCGCGGACACGCGCTCGAGCGCGACGGCGGCGTGGAACTGCTCGGGGTCGTCGGCGTGCAGGATGAGCGCGCGCAGTCCCGCCTCGATCGCGCCCATGAGCGCGGTGACGCGCTCGCGGGCGTCGGCGTCTCCCGCGCCGCGGAGCACTTCACCGACCTCGATCGGCGGCCCCACGACGGAGCTGATGCGGGTCCGGAATCGGTCGCGGTCCTCGTGCGTCACGCCGATCGGAACGACGACGAGCCCGAGGTCGCCGCCCGCGGCCTCCTCGGCGCTGATCGCCATGCGCGCGACGCCGCTCTTCAGCTCGCGCAGCCCGATCGCGTCGAGGCTCTCGCCCTCGGGGAAGAGCGCGATCACCGAACGCGCCGCCAGGGCCTCGTCGATGGCGCGGAAGGCCTCGGCGTTCTTGCGCGTGTCGACCCCGTCCTTGCGCCGGTACAGCGGCACCGCCTCGAGCCGCCGGAGCATCCAGCCGATGAGCGGCGTCGTCATCAGCTTGTACTTGACGAGGATCCGGATCGGCCGGCGCGACGCGCTGAGCAGCGGAAGCGCGTCGCAGAGCCCGTTCGTGTGGTTCTGCACGAGCAGAACGGGGCGGTCCTCGGGGAATGCCTCGCCCCGGAGCTCGACGTCGTAGTACGTCTTCACGAGCGTCCCTCCCCAGCGGACGATTCCGCGGTAGGCGAGGCTCGTGTGGGTCGGGTCCGCGGGCCAGATCTCGCGGTCCGGCCAGCTCGTTGCTGCGCGGGCGGGGGCGTCGGTGCTCGCCATGCCGGGGAGTCTGTCCGCAGCGGGCGGTGAGGGCCACCTCGGGCCGCGCGGCCAGGGGAATTTCCGTGGCGGGCCGCGGCGGCGCTGCGGCCCGCGCGGCGCCGCTCGGATTGCCGAAGGGACCGCCGACTCCGGGGACGGGACGGAGGGCGGCACGTGCGCGCGCTGGAATCGCGGCCCGCCGAGCTATGCTCGAAGCATGAGCAGCAGCGATCGACCCGGCGGCGGTGAAGAGCGTTGGCACGTCCACTACGACGAGGGCGTCCCGCGCGCGATCGACTTCGAGGACGTGCCCCTGCACGACTTCATCGACCGTGCCGCCTCCCAGTGGGGGGACCGGCCCGCGCTCGTGTTCCTCAACTGCCGGTTCACCTACGCCGAGCTCCAGGACAAGGTCAATCGCTTCGCGGCGGCGCTCCAGGACCTCGGGGTGAAGGAGGGGACGCGGGTCGCCGTGCAGCTCCCGAATCTGCCCCAGACGGTGATCGCCTTCTACGGCGCGCTCCGCGCGGGCGCCGAGGTGGTGATGACCAACCCCCTCTACACGCTGCGCGAGATCGAGCACCAGTGGAGCGACGCCGACTGCGAGATCGCGATCGTCGCCGACTTCATCTTCGAGGACACGGTCGGACCGAACCGGCAGAAGCTGCGGCCGAAGACGTACGTCGTCGCGCACATCCCCGACTACCTGCGCTTCCCGCTCAACCTCCTGGCGCCGCTCAAGCTCAAGAAGCAGACGCCCAAGCGCTACGCGAAGATTCCGGCGCAGGCCGGCGTGCACGAGTTCAAGGCGCTCGTGTCCGCGGCGAGCCCGAACCCGCGACCGATCTCGCGCACGCTCGACGACGTCGCGGTGCTGCAGTACACGGGCGGGACGACCGGCCTCTCGAAGGGGGCGGTGCTGACCCAGCGCAACCTCGTCTGCAACGCGCAGCAGATCCACGCCTGGTTCCCCGGCGTCGAGGAGGGACAGGAGAGCACGCTCAACTGCCTCCCGATGTTCCACGTGTTCGGGCTGTCGGTCTGCATGAACTGGTCGGTGTGGAGCGGCGCGCAGATGGTCGTCGTGCCGAACCCGCGCGACATCCCCTCGCTGATCAAGGCGATCACGAAGCACCGGGTGACGCTGTTCCCCGGGGTCCCGGCGCTCTTCAACGCGATCAACAACTTCCCCGGCGTCGAGGGCCTCGACCTCACGAGCGTGAAGTCGTGCTTCTCGGGCTCTGCGCCGATCGCGCGCGACGTCCAGGAGCGCTTCGAGGCGCTCACGAACTCGAAGATCGTCGAGGGGTTCGGTATGAGCGAGACCTCGCCCGTCACCCACGTGAACCCGCTCTACGGCACGCGCAAGATTGGCTCGATCGGCATCCCCGTGTCGAACACCGAGGCGAAGATCGTCGACGCGGACGACGACTCGAAGGAGCTAGGGATCGGCGAAGAGGGCGAGCTGCTCGTGCGCGGCCCGCAGGTGATGCAGGGCTACTGGAACCGGCCCGAGGAATCGGCCGAGGTGCTCGCCGGCGGCTGGATGCACACCGGCGACCTCGCGTCGATGGACGAGGACGGCTTCTTCCGCATCTGCGGCCGCAAGAAGGACATGATCAACTGCTCCGGGCTGAAGGTGTTCCCGGACGAGGTGGATGAGGTCCTGATGGCCCACGAGGCGGTCCTCGAGGCGGCGACGATCGGCGTCCCCGACGACGAGCGCGGCGAGACCGTCAAGTCGTTCATCGTGCTGCAGCCGGGCGCGACGCTCGACGCGGCCGCCGTCGAGAAGTACGCGCGCGAACACCTCGCGCCGTACAAGATCCCGCGGCAGGTCGAGTTCCTCGACGAGCTGCCGAAGAGCTCGGTCATGAAGATCCTGCGCCGCGAGCTGCGCGACATGGAGCTCAAGAAGCGCGGCGGCTGACGCGGATCGACGGGCGCCCCGTCAGGCCGGCTCCTCGTCCGGAGCCGGCGCGCCGCTCACGAACGCGGCGAAGAAGCACAGCGCGGCGATCGCCGCGACCACGGCGACCGCTGCGCTGACGATGAGCGGCCAGCGCAGCTCCAGCGCGTCGGCGATCTCGAGGTGCGTCGCGCCTGCGGACGCCGCGACCGTCCAGCTGGCGTGCTCGGGGTGCGTGAGGATCGTCACCATCTGGCCGCGCTCGAGGCGACCGTCCCACTCGAGCGTGACGCGGCGCAGGCCGTCCATCAGGACGACGGTGTTGACCGGCGACCCGTCGACGAACTTCAGCACGTTGCTCGTCACGGGCAGCGTCCGCTCGATCCCCTCCGTGTGGAGCGCGTGCACCATCTCGACCTTCTTCCACGAGAAGAAGCCGAGCCCGCCGGCGACGGCGGTGGCCGTGACGCACAGGAGGAGGTGCTTTGCGCGCGAGCCCGCCCGGCCCTTCGCGAAGAGAGCGAACAGGAAGAGCGCGGCGAATCCGCATATCACGCCGCCGACGAGCTTCGGGCGCGGGAAGTCCTCGGGGACTCGCTCGGGGAAGAGGAGCAGCGCGGCGCCGAGGCCGAACATGCCGACCATGGCCACGGCGGTCATGAACCGCTCCCACGCGTCCCAGGCGCGGGCGGCGCCGTCGAGGGTCTCCTTCATCGGCTCCATCCTCCACGATCCGGGCGGATCCGACCGCCGCGACCGGGGTCCCCGGCCGGCGGGGCCGTGGAATCCCGTCGGGGTCCAGGCCTGCCACGCCTCGGGAGCGGGCCCAGGGCTCCGCTGGGCAGGGTGCGGGGGCGGGTCCCAGGTCGGGAAGGGCCCGGTCCCACACGGGGACGCGCAGCGACCGCCGCCCGAAGCGGCTTCAAATCCGATTTCCCAGGGGCCGATGCGGCCAGCATGGACGGACACCTGCCCCCCGACCTCCCGCCCGAGATCGCTCGGACCCCGATCCACCCCGACGGCTCCGGACTCTCTCGACTTCCGCTCGAGACGTCCGCCGCGCCGGCCGTCGAGGAGGCCTACGCGGGGCCGCGCACGCTCGATGAGTGGGCACGGGAGTCCGCCGACGCGTTCGACGGGACCCCGCGCGCCGTGCTGGTCCTGCGCGCGTCTCCGGGCCACGGATTCACCGCGGCGGCCGAACGGGTCGAGCGTGCGCACGCGCCGGAAGGAGGCGTCGCCGCGGGGGCGGACGAGCTCTTCCTCGTCCTGCCGGAGGGCGTCGGCTGGGCGATGGTCGCCGCGACCGCTGCCGGGCCGGGCGCCGAGCCGTTCGCGGCCGGACTCGCGGATGCCGGCGTCGACGGGCAGTCGTTCGCGGACGCGGTCGAGCTCGCGCGCCGAGCCGCACGCGAGGCCGTCGAGCGCGGCGAGGCGCTCGTCCTGCGCTCGTCCCGCGACGACGAGGACCTACGCCGCGCCGAGGCGATCGAGTCGTCGCTGCGCGCGGCGCTGGAGGGAGGCGTCGAGCTCCGGCTCGCCTACCAGCCCAAGTACGACGTCCAGAGCCAGGAGATCGTCGGGGCCGAGGCGCTTCTGCGCCATCGCTGCGACGAGTACGGCGAGATCCCTCCGATGGAGTTCCTGGGTGTCGCCGCTCGCGTGGGGCTCCTGACCGAGCTCCAGCGCTGGGCGCTGGGCGCGGCGATCGACTCCGTCCGGGAATGGAGCGAGGCCGGCCAGTTGCCGTTCCCGATCTCGGTCAACGTCGCGACGGAGGACCTGTTCACCGACGACTTCGTGGCGTCGCTCGGTGCGCGCATCGACGCCGCGGGCATCGACCCCGCGCTCTTGCGCCTGGAGGTGCCCGAAGCGGGCGTGCTCGCCGACCTCGACCGCGCGACCGAGCGTCTCGAGGAGCTACGGGCGCTCGGGGTCAGCCTGGCGCTCGACGACTTCGGTGGGGAGGACACGCCGGGTGTCGCGGACCTCAAGCGGCTGCCGATCGACGTGCTCAAAGTGCACCGCTCGTTCGTCCTCGGCATGGAGGCCGAGCCCAGCCTCGACGCGCTGGTGCGCGGGGTGGTCACGCTCGCGGGGGCGCTGGGGATCCAGACGGTCGCGGCGGGCGTCGAGACCGAGGCGCAGCTCGAGCACCTGGCCGAGTACGGCTGCTCGGCCGTGCAGGGCTTCCTGCTGTCGCCGCCGCTGAGCCGCGACGCCTTCGAAGCGAAGCTGGTGCAGATACGGTGCCAGGATCACCGCCAGCGCTAGGAGCGGCCGCGCAGATACGGTGCCAGGATCACCAGCAGCGCTTGGAGCGGCCAGGGACGTCCGTTCGATGGACGTCCCTG
>JBCBNC010000050.1:0-34299 GCA_039821985.1 Planctomycetota bacterium | reverse complement strand
GGGCTCGACCTCGTCGACCTCGGCGGGGTCGCTCTCGAACTCATCGACGACGGCGCGGGCGGCGTGCGGGTCGACGGCTCGGCGGCGCTCGTCGTGCGCGACCTCTACGCCACGAACGGCGTGGTGCACCTGGTCGACGCGGTGCTCCTGCCCTGACGGGCCGTCAGCGGCCGACGCTCCGCGCGGCGGCGGCTCCGAGCGCGAGGAGCGCCGCCAGGAGCGCGGCCATCGCCTCGATCCTGCGGGCCGTCCGCGCCCGCCCGGCTGCCCCGGCGGACGTGCGGTCCCCCGCGCCTTCGGTCGGCGCAGCGAGCGCGGCTTCGCCGGCCGAGCGGCGCTCGGACAGCGGAACGACGCCCGGCGGCGGCAGCACGGCTCGGTCGAGCGCCCCGAGCAGGTCGACCGCGAACGCGGACGGATCGTCCGGGTCGCCCGCGAGGGCCAGGATCCCGAGCTCGACGCGCCCCGGCCGGACCGCCCAAGCCGCGTCGACGCCCGCCCTGGGTGCGAGCGCACGTGCGCTCCAGCCCGTGCCCCGGACGACCACCTCGAACGCTGCGGAGCCAGAGGGGTCCGGCCCTTGCACGGAGAGCTCCACCTCGACGTCGTTCCTTGCGGCGAGCTCGACGCCGCGGTCCACGCGCCACGCCTCGACGAGAGCCGCGAGCCCGTCGTCGAGCCCGTCCGCGACCGCCAGGAGCGGCGCACGCGCCGCGTCGGCCTCGCGCACGGTGTCCCGGCCGTCCCAGACCAGCGCTCCTCGCGGCGACCACGCGACCGGACCCGGTACCGCAGGGCCGCCGCCTGCCGCCAGGCCTGCACGGGCGGGCCGGGCGCGCGCCTTGTCCGTCAGCCAGACGACGTCCGCGGCGTCGACGCCGACGAAGCGTGGTTCGGGCACCGCCGGCCGCGGCGGCACGCGCAGCTCGCTCGGAAGGGCCGGGGCGCGGGACGCGGGCCGACCGCGATCCAGCGGCTCCCACTCGAGCTCGAGCGGCCCACCCAGCGCCGCGCTCCACGGACCGCGCGCGGCCTCGACGACGGCGCGCGCTGCGGCCTCGATCCGCCGCTCCCCCGCCGGCGCGGCGGGGTCGATCGGCAGGTACATCGAAGGCGAGCGGTCGACGAGGACCCGGAGCACGCGCGCGTCCGGCGCTGGCTCGCGAGGCGTGGGCCCGGCGAGCGCGACGGCGGAGAGAAGGAGCGCGCCGATGGCGAGCAGCCGCGACGGCGGCAGGTCGAGCCGGGGGCCACGGGCGCCGTCCCCGGACGTTTCGGGCAGGAAGCGCGCCGTGCCGAGGGGACGCGCCGGCCCTCCGGCGCGCGCGCTGCGCAGACTCGCGAGCAAGAGAACCGCGGCGAGCACGAGCGGAACGGCGCCGTGGAGCGGACGCGCGAGCTCGAGCGAGAGGAGCGTCGCGCTCATTGCAGCAGGTCCGGCACGTGGTTCTCGAACGGGTCCGCGCTGCTCCAGACGGCGAGGCTCATCCGGTGCTGCCGCGCGGCGCGCGCGAGCCGCTCGGCAAACGCGTCGAGCCCCTCGTCGTAGCGGCGCAGGTCCGCCGTCGAAGGCTGGCGCGCGGGTCGGTCCGGAGCCTCCGGGTCGTACCAGCGGGAGACCCGGCCACCGACCCGGCGCTCGCTCGGATCGGCCTCCTCCGGTGCCACCACCCGCCCGAGGTGAACGCGTCTTCGCCCGCTCCCGACCGTGAGCAGAGCGTGCAGGTCGACGTCGAGGAAGTCCCCGATCAGCACGACGCGCCGCGCACGCGCGCGGGCCGCGCGGGCGAGGAGCGCGCCGCCGTCGAGGATCCGCTCGAGGCCACCGTCCGTGCGCGGCGCGATTCCGTCGAGCGCGCGCACGGCGCGTGCGAGGCCGCCGCGTCCGCCGAGCTCCCCCCCGCGCAGCTCACCACCCGCCCCGTCCGGGACGACGACCTCGACGCGGGCTCCGACGCGCAGCCCCAGCGCGATCGCCCCGAGCGCGGCCTCGGCGGCGGACTGCAGCTTGCTGGGCGCGCCGACGGCCATCGACGGGCTCGCGTCGATCGCGACGACCCACGCCTCGCGACGGCTCGCGCGGTGCACCTTGACGAACGGCTGCTCCAGCCGGCCGAGGAGCGCCCAGTCGAGGTGCCTCAGGTCCTCGCCCGGGCGGTACGGCCGGTGGCCGACGAACTCCTCGCTCGCGCCACCGAGCGCGTTCCTGCCGCCTGAGTCCTCGCGCGCCGCGGCGGCGGACAGGTGGGCTGCGAAGCGGGCCGCGCGCCGCACGACGGCGCGGTCGAGGCGGACGGCACCGTCGCCTTCCGCATGGGCCGCGTCCTCGCGCGCGGGCTGCGCGTCGGCTCCGTCCACCGGGCGCGCCCCGGTCAACCGAGGCGGCGGATCGCGACGATCGTCACGTCGTCCTCCAGCACGCCGTCCGAGAACTCGAGCGCGGCCTTGGCGATGGCCTCGACCACCTCGCGGGATTCGGCGGACGCGTGACCCTTGTCGCTGAGGACGGCGCGCACGCCCTGCTCGTCGAAGAACCGCTCGGGCGCGCTGGGGTGGCGCGCCTCGACGAGCCCGTCCGTGAACGCGAGGAGGACGTCGCCCTCCTCGAGCTGGATCGGCTCGGACGCCGCGTACTCCATGTCGTCGAGCAGACCGAGGGCAGGTCCGTGGCTCGGGAGCGCCTCGATCGTCTTCGTCGACGCGCGCCAGAGGAGCGGCGGCGCGTGTCCGGCGTTGATCACGCGCGTCTTCCCGTCCGACTCGAGGTCGGCCACGAAGAGCGTGAGGAACATGCCGGTGTCCATGCGCTCGGACAGGTCACCGTTGAGCATCGTTACGACCTGACCGGGGTCGTCGAGGACGCGCGTGTAGCTGCGCAGGCTGGCCTGGGCGGTCGCGGTCACGAGCGCCGGTCCGACCCCGTGGCCCGTCACGTCGCCGACGACGGCGGCGACCCCGCCGCCCTTCGTCCGGACGAAGTCGTAGAAGTCGCCGCTCGCGTGCTCGGCGCTGCGGTACCACCCGAAGAGATCGAATCCCTCGATCGACGGCGGCGCCTTCGGCATCAGGCCGGACTGGATCTCGGCGGCGATCTCGAGCGAGCGCTCGAGGCGGGCGCGCTCGATCGAGTGGAGGTTGAGCTGGGCGTTCTCGAGCGCGATGGCGATGTGCTGGGCCAGCGCGTGGAAGAGCGCGAGGTCCTCCTGGCCGAAGTCGCCGGAGGTCGCCGTCGAGTCGACGTAGAGCGCACCGCTGGGCAGCACGTGGGCCGCTTCTTCGCCCTTCTTCCCCTTCCCCGATGCGCCATCGGGACCGTCGCGGCCCTCGCCCCGCGGCACGAGCGGCACGCACATCACCGCGCGGAGCTTCAGGTCAAAGACCGAGTTGCCCAGTTCGAGGTCCTCGCCGTCCTTCTGGAGCGTGGTCTTGAGCGGCTGCTGGCGGTCGACGACGCGCTGAACGACGGACGTCGAGTACTTGACGTCCGCGCCGAGGGGACGCTTCTCGCCGGAGCCGACGCGCTCGCGTGCGACCCGGACCACCTGGGAGCCCGAGGCGTCGTCCATCAGGACGAGGAATCCACGCTCGGCGCCGGTCGCCTCGATCGAAGCGTCGACCACGAAGTCGAGCAGCGATTCGAGGTCCCTGGACGCCGACACGCGGGCGATCGTGTCCAGCAAGAGGTCGAGCGAGCGCGAGTCCTCGCCGGCGTCGCCACGCAGAAGCGCGGCGGCGTCCAGCGCCCGGTCCTCGGCGCCGGGACCGCCGGTCGCAGGCGCCGCGGGTGCGCCGGCGCCGACGGATGCGGCCCCCTCGGCGGACGTCGGGGTCGGGGAGTCTGCGGCGCTCCCCTTGCGCTTCCAGAAGGCCATGGGCCCCATGGTATCCGCTGGCCGTCTGGGAGCGCCGCCCGATCGCCCGTCCCACGCGGAGCGACGGCTCGGCGCGCGGATCGTGGCGCGGGCCCTTGCCCTCCTGCGCGCGGATGTCGAGACTTTGCGGGCCCTAGAGCGGTCCTCGTCCCGAGGCCGCCTCCTCGCGAGCCCCCCACCGCCCATGCACATCTCCGTCGAACCCGGCGAGCGCCACGTCGTCCTCCACCTCCGCGGAGAGTTCGACACCTACTACTGCCACCTCCTCGACGAGGAGATCGAGCAGACCCTGCAGAGCGGTATCCAGCACGTCGTGCTGAACCTGCGCCTGGTCAAGTTCATCAACTCGACCGCGCTCGGGGCCATCATCAAGGCGTCGAAGGCCCTCACCAAGGCCGGCGGGATGCTCGTCATCTCGCGGCCCTCGGCGTTCTGTCGCGACATCATCGAGAAGGTCGGGCTGGACCGCGTCGTCCCGATCGCCGAGAGCGACGAGCGCGCCGTGGCGATGCTCATGGAGAAGGCCGCGCCGACCGGTTCGGGCGACGCCCCCGAGGAGGACTCCTCCTCCGTCATCTTCCGCCTCGCCGACGAGGACCGCCTGCGACACTTCATCGAGGAGACGAAGGCGCGCAACCCGCTGCACGGCTACGCGTTCGGTGACAACTGGGCGGGCGTCGGCCGCATGGCCGGCCTCGACGAGAACGGTCTCCGCTTCACCTGGAACGGCGGCAAGACCGGCCTCAGCGCCTTCGACATGGGCCAGATGATGGCCGTCGGGACGGAGCTCCTGACGAAGTTCCGCCTGCCCCTGCTCCAGCGCGGCTACTGCGAGGCCAAGGTCGACGTGTCGCTCCTCGAGGAGCGCGCGGACGGAGTCAAGGTGGGCTGCCGTTTCGTCGAGATCGACGACGAGACGCGCAACGCCGTGAAGCAGTACTCCAAGGACATGCAGTTCCTCAAGGAGGAGCTGAAGAAGGCGACCGAGTAGGCGCCAGTCCGCGGCGGGACTCGTGCGCCGTGAAGGCGCGGAGGAAGGGGGCAGCGGCGCGCGCGTTCGCTGCCCCCCTCCTGTGGGTCGCGGATTCGGTCGTCCTGCGGGTCAGAATGCGAGACCGACCGCCAGCACGAGGAAGTCGGCATCCACGTCGAAGCCCTCGAATTCGGCGTCCTGACCCGTCCGGTAGCGAACGTCGAGGACGAGGTCGGTCGTCTCGCTGAGCTCGATCGACGCGCCCCCGTGGAGGTAGAACCCGAACACGGTGTCATCGATGGTCGCGGAGCCGCCGGGTCCACTCGCCTCGACCTCGCCGTACGCAAGTGAGAGTCCGGCACCGAAGAACGGCCGCAGCTTGCCCTGGCTCTCGGGCTCCACCCGCAGTCCGCCGAAGGCCTCGACGATCCTCGAATCGAAATCGAGCCCGAGCGCGTCGCCACTACCAAACGAAGCGGAGACTCCGAACTCATGGCCCGCGGTCTGGCCGGCCGGAATGCTCGCGTGCTGGATCGCGACGTAGAACTGGTCTTCGACGGGATCCCACTCCGTGTCGTCGAGCTGGCGTTGACCGACGAGGAGCGCAGTCCTGGCCCATGGCTCCGACAGCGGTGCGTCCTGGGAGGACATCGTCGGGCTCGAGCAGGCGGTGAGAAGAAGCAGGGGGAGCGAAACGGCGAGCTGTGATTGCATGGGTTCGCCGACGGCGGTCGACGGAGGGGGCAGGCGGGCGAGCTGGACGCGGCACACGGTGAACCGCGTTCGCAGGATCGGGGTCGCGGGGCCATGGCTGCCCGCTTCCCGATACGCCGCGAGTCTAGCCTCGCTCGTAGACTCGCAGATCGAGCGCCGGGGGCCCATCGCCCGATCCGCGGCGCAGAGCGCGCGCACCGCGGCGACGACCGAACCGCGGCGTCGACTCAGGCCGGCTGCGCGCCCGCCTCGTCCTCGGCGGCGTCGGCCTCGGCGCGCTCGCGTTCTGCCTCGTGGCCGGACACCGCGTCGTGGAGCACTTTCTCGAAGCGCTCCGCGACGTGCTCCCACGAGAGCGAGTCGACCGCGACCTGGCGCGCGCGCGATCCCCAGCGCGCGCGACGGTTCGGGTCCGACGCGAGCCGCTGGACGGCCTCGATCCAGGCGGCGCGATCGCCGGCCGGAACCACGAGGCCCGTCTCGTCGTGGTCGACGGTCCCGCGCAGGCGCGCGACGTCCGACACGAGGACCGGGATGCCCGCGGCCATCGCACGCCGGATCTTGAGGCTCGCGACGTCGTCGTCGAGCGCCGGAACGAGGAGCGCGGTCGCGCCCGCCAGGAGTCCGGGGAGTTCCTCCGCCCGCGGGACGCCGAGCCAATGCACGCGCGCGCTGATGCCGAGGCGCTCGACCTGCGCGCGGATGCGGGTGCGGTACGAGCCGGTGGCCGCGAGCGCCAGCGTCCAGCCGGACACCTGCCCGACGGTGCGTGCGAAGACGTCGACGAGGACCTCGAGGCCGCGGTCGGGTTCGAGGCGCCCGATGAAGAGCAGCACGTGCTGGCCGACGCTCGGCTGCCCGATGAGCGCGCTGTGCAGGCCCGGCCGGAACGAGTGGATGTCGACGCCCGCGCGCAGCTCGGTGACGATCTCAGGCCGGAACCCCTCGCGCTGCGCGCGCGCAACCGCGACGGGGTCGAGCGCGACGACGCGGCGGGCCTGGCGGCGGACGAGGCGGCCCCAGGCGCGGGCGCCGAACGCGCGCAGCAGGCGCTCGATCGCGCGGCCGCGGTCCGGGAGTCCCTCCTCCACGAGGACGAGCGGGACGTCGAGCGACGCCGAGGCGCGCGCCCCCCGCCAGGCCGCAGGAGAGAGACCGTCGTAGGCGACGATCACGTCCGGCGCGAAGTCGCGCAGCCCGGTCCCGTCGAGCGGCGCGATGCCCTCGTCCTCGCCCGGCGTCCTCGAGTGCGGAACGTCGCCGGCCACGTCACCGAAGACCCGGACACGGTGCCCTCGCCCCAGCAGCTCACGTGAGATGCAGGGCGCGTGCTCTCCCCCCTTCCGCCGCAGCGTGAAGGGGTTGAGCACCAGGGCGATGCGCAGGGAGGTGTTCAACGCTTGGGGGCTCTCGGGTGTCGCCCGGCGGACCGTCGACGGTCCGCCCTGGGAAGGATCGACACCGCGGCGCCCGCGACCTGATACGACCCGGCGCGATCGTGGCACACGAGACGCGCGCCGCTCGGAGCGGTGCCGGTGGGCGTGCGCCACCGTGTCCAAGAACGTGGACGGTGCGGTGTCCGCGTCGCGCGATCGCGACGTCCGTCGGAGGACGACGACGTGGCCGCGCGGCACGTCCTTCAGAAGCCGCGCGCGGGCCGGAATCGGGCGCGGTTCCGGCCGGAATCCTGGGAACGAGGGCGCTTTTTTCGCCTCAATCCAGGCTGGCCCATTCCGACACCAGCTGTGAGCCCGCGCCCCCGACCTCCGCCGCTTCGACGCGCGGTCCAGGCCGCGGTATTTGCTGCCTCACGAGCCTTTTCGTATCCGCCCCCCAGCCCTGGGCCCTCACGGCGCCCGCGACCCCGGGTCCCTTTTCACGCGGCCCACGTTTCGAATGACCCCGAGCCACCCCACCGCGCAGCGCCCCAGCTGGGGCCCGCCCGTACGAGGCGTCTTCGTCGACGTCCTCGGGACCCTGATCGAGCCCGTCGGCGAGGACGGGACCCACTTCCCGGACTTCGATGAGGCCAGCTTCTACGACGGCGTCCTCGACGGTCTCTTCCGCGTGACGCAGGCAGGCTGGAAGCTCTACCTCATCGGCAACGTGCCGTCGGTCGCCTTCGGCGCTCAGACGAGCGAAGCCTGGGCCGACTTCCAGGGCGGATTCCATGCGCACCTGGCCTCGATGGGGATCCGGCTGACGCGCGATTACTCGTGCATCGACCACCCCGAGGGCGTGAACGGCCGCACGCGCGACTCCGTCTACCGCCTGCCCGGCACCGGAGCGATGCACCACGCCGCCCAGGCCGACGGGATCCGCCTCAACCTCTCGTGGGTCGTCGGCGACAGCTCGCTCGACCTCGTGACGGGCTGGCGCGCCGGTTGCCGGATCGCCGGGGTCCAGACGGGCGAGGGACTGGGCGACCGACAGTTCGAGGTCGAGCCTGAGCTGCTCGGCCGCTCGGCGACGGGCGTGCTCAAGGAGATCGCGCGGGACATGACCCTGCTCCACCGCGTGGCGAGCTCCGCCTGACCGCGGCTCGACGACCGGCCCGGCGGAGGAGAACTCCGGAACGAGCGCGGCGCTGCATTCCCGAGGGAGTGCAGCGCCGCGCTCGTTCGAGTGTTCCGGCCTTGCGGCTGGCGCACCCGGAATCACGGTCGAGGGCTCACAGCTCCGAGAACTTCGGGCGGCCGGGGACGCGGTCGAAGGTCTCGACCGTTCCGAAGCTCATGCGGAGCGCGCCGTCCTTCTCGAACACGGCGAGCGCACCGGGGTGCATGAGGTAGTCGCCCTGGGGCGTGAAGCACCAGCGCGGCGCGGGCGAGCTGCCCGATACGAGCACCTTCGTGCGGCCCGCGCCGAGCACGCGGAACTCGACGCCGGCGCCGCGCTCCGCCGCAACGACCCCGGCCCCGTTGAGCTTCGAGCGCTCGACGCCGCGCCACTCGGACGCGTCGAACGGCGCGACGCTCGAGGCGCGCAGCTCGGGCGCCGGAGCGGCGGATCGCGTGCGCTCGAACTCGACGGCGGGCGAGGCCTCCTCGGCGAACGGGCTCGTGCTGGCTGCGGTCTCGGCCCCGGTCGGGCGCGCGTTGCGCGGCTCGAAGTCCTGGACCGCGGGGTCGGGAGCGCTGGGCTCGGGCCGCGCGGTGACCTCGACTTCGGGCTTCGCGGCCGGCGTCACGGGCACCTGGGCGCGCGTGTCCCCTTCCGGCGCGGTCCGTGTCCCGTCCGCGTACATCGGCGCGGCCGGATCGAACCGCGGCAGCTCACGCGTCGCGTAGGAGCCGTCCGGCTGCGGAGTGCGCACTCGGTCGATCGTGCCGTGGGACGTGCCCGGCAGCTCGTCGAAGGTCTGCGTGCGGGCTTCGAATCCGTCGCGCTCCCGGAGCTCCTCGGCGGTGTCCCCACCGCCGGACGCGCGCCAGGGCCAGGTGTCCGAACCGTCGCCCTCGGTCGTCCAGGCGAGGCCGCGCTCGTCGCGGCGCGGCTCGGTGCGCGTGTGGCGCGGCTGGTCCAGGCGGACGCTGGAGCCGGGGTAGACCGTGACGGGCGGCCGGACCGCCGTGCGACCACCACCGCGCCAATCCACCGTCACCGGCTGCCCCGCGTCGAGCCGGAGCTCGGTCGGTCCGCCCGCGATGCCCCGCAGGTGGACGCTCGAGCGACCGATCGTCGCCCGCCACTCGGCCGGAAGATCGATCACGTGCTCGCCGCGGCGAGCCTCCAGATCGGCCCAGCCGAGCTCGCTGAAGCGCACCTGGACGCGGGCGCCCTCGGCGCTCCACTGGAACGACGCGGGCCCGTGGACGTCGAGGCCCAGCGTGCCGTCGAAACCGACGTGCACGCGGCTCCCGGCGCCGAGCTCGATCTGGGTCGCGCCGTCGGCGCGCACGGTCTCGGTCCTGCGGACCGTCTGGACGTCGGCACCGCCACCGATCAGGACGGCGCGGCCCTCGAGGACCTCGACGCGGGCCCGCTCGAGAGCGGACTGGGCGTAGAGCGGCGCGGCGGCGAGGAGCAGGGCTGGAACGGCGAAGCGAATGTTGTGGAGCATCGGCTGGGGTGGAGGCTCGACGCCCGCGGGTCGGGCGTACCCGGCGGCTATCGACCCGCTCCACCCGACCCATTGAGCCCGCCGGGGTCATCGGGGGCGCTGGCCCGGATTGGCGCAATGCGATGTCCTGAAACGATCGCACTGGGCTCGGACGGTGTGGACCGGTCGGACGCATCCTCCTTGCTCCACACCGGCTGCTCCCGATCCATGCGTCGAGGGCCCCTCGACGGTCCCACGGACCGACCGGCGGGCACAAGGCAGCCGGCGCGCAAGAGCTACGCACGCCGGCCGCGGGGCCGCCCACACGGTCCGAGACCCGTGCGCTGCAGAGCAAGGCGGGCCGCTCCATTGGACGGGCCGTTCGACACCTGCAGCACGGCGCCCGGACTCCTGAGCGATCGGGGCGCCGCCCAGCGCGGGCTCAGGAGAGCCGCTGGCGCAGGTACGACGCGCGGCGCTTGTCGCGCTCGGAGGTGTCGAGGATCTCGAGCTCCTCCCCCGCCGACGTCAACACCTGGATATGCCCGCGCTGCACGTGGAGCGCGAGCTCGTTCAGCGTCTCGAGCCGCGTCCCGTCGAAGAGGCCGGTGTGCACGCCGAGCCGCACGTTCGAGATGTGGCCGAGCGCGTCGTCCGTCGGCATGGCGCGCGACGTGCGGAGCATGCCGAAGGACTTCGCAACGCGGTCCTCGAGCGCCGTCCCGAGGCGATCGACGAGCGCCGCGCGCATGCGGCGCTCGAAGCGCACGATCTCGGGCACGAGCGCGCGCAGGTCGTCGATCAGATCGCTCTCCGTGCGCCCGAGCGTGATCTGGTTGCTGATCTGATAGACGTCGCCGGCGGCGCGGCTGCCCTCGCCGTGCATCCCGCGCACGGCGAGGCCCGTGCGCTGAGCGGAGACGAAGACCTTCTCGAGCTCCGTCCGCACCAGCCCGAGCGCAGGCAGGTGCAGCATCACGCTGGCGCGCAGCCCGGTGCCGACGTTCGTCGGGCAGCCCGTCAGGTACCCGAGGCGGTCGGAGGTCGCGTAGTCGACGCGCTCCTCCAGGTACCGGTCGAGGTTCTCCGCGCGCTGCCATGCGAGATCGAGGTCGAAGCCCGCCGCCATGGCCTGGAGGCGCACGTGGTCCTCCTCGTTGACCATGACCGAGACGGTCTCGGACTCGCCGAAGGCGACCGCGCGGCCGGGGGCCGTCGAGCCCGCGTCGCGCGGGAGCAGGTCGCGGCTGATCAGGTTGCGCTCGAGCAGCAGAAGGCGCAGGACCGGCGGCGCCTCCTCCATCGCGACCCAGCGCGTCTCACCGTCGAGGCGGGCGTCCAGGAGGGCCGTCCGGAGCTCCTGGGAGAGCCGCTCCGCGTCCTCGGCGTCGATCCGGGTCACGAACGCGTGCCCCTGGACATTGCGGGCGAAGCGGACGCGGCACGAGACGACGACGTCGCCCTCGGGGCCCTCGTTCCGGAGCCAGGAACCCGCGCAGCGCGCGAGGGTTCGGCAGTCGATCGGTGAGAAGGGCAAGGGGCTCGGGTCGTGCGTCGGGGGGCTGTGCGTCGCGCCGTTATAGCCCCTCGCCCCCGAGGGATGAACCGCCCGGATCCCGGCAGTCCCGGGGTCGACCCCTCCGTGGCTAGAATGCGGCGGCCCGGCGCGGGGCCACGCCTTGCCCGATCCCCGCCCATGCCGTCGTTCGACCCCGCGCACATCGTTCTGGCGACCCTCGTCGTCAGCTTCGTGCTCTTCGTCTCGGACGCCGTCCGGTACGAGGTCGTCGCGCTCGGGGTCGTCGTCACGCTCGTCCTGACGGGCGTCCTCGACGTCGAGGCCGGCTTCGGGGGGTTCTCCTCGAGCGCCGTCGTGCTCATCGCGGCCATGTACGTCTTCGGACACGCCTTCACGAAGAGCGGGCTCGCGGAGGGACTGGGACGCCGGATCCTCGGCAGCCGCGGCGGCGAGGCCTGGATCGTGCTCAAGATGACGGCGCTGTCCGGGCTGCTGTCGTCGGTGCTCAGCAACACGGGCGTCGTCGCGACGCTGATCCCGATCGCCAGCGCGACGAGCCGCCGGGCCCAGGTGCCGCTCTCGCGCCTCTTGATCCCGCTCGCGTTCGGGAGCCTCGTCGGTGGCCTCGTCACGGTCATCGCGACGTCGACGAACATCGCGATCAACGACATCCTCGACGCGGAGGGTCAGGAGCGCTTCGAGCTGTTCGAGTTCAGCGCGCTCGGCCTCGTCCTCGTCGGGATCACGACGCTCTTCTTCGCGGGACCGGGGCGCTGGTTGCTGCCGAGGTCGAAGCTCGAAGAGACGCTCTCCGAGCGCTACCAGGTGCCGAAGTTCGTGACGGAGGTGCTCGTCGAGCCCACGAGCGAGCTCATCAATCGCAGCGTCGCCGACGTCGAGATCTTCGCGCGGTTCAACGTCGCCGTCCTCGGGATCGTGCGCGCCGGCGGCGAGCGGCCCGTGCTCGCGCCCGGCCCGTACAACCGCATCCGTTCCGAGGACACGCTCATCCTGCAGGGCGCGCCCGACGACCTCCTGCGCCTCGCAGAGGTCATGCCGTTGCAGCGCAAGCAGTCGGTCCCGGCGGGCGACACGCGGCTCTACTCGGACGACGTGCGCCTGGTGGAGGCGGTGCTGCCCGCGGGCTCCGCGTACGTCGCGCAGTCGCTTGCGGCTCTCGAGTTCCGCACGCGCACCGGGCTCAACGTGCTCGCTCTGTCGCGCCACGGCGAGCTGCAGCTGCGCCGCATCCAGGACACGCCGCTCGAGATCGGCGACACGCTGCTCGTGCAGGGGCACCTGCGCGACATCGCGCGCGCGCGGCGCGAGCGACAGCTCCTCGTGCTCGACGAGCTTCAGGCGCCCGTCGCGAGCCGCAGGAGCTGGGTCGTGATCCTCACGCTCGCCGCGGTGCTGCTCGGCGCGGCGCTCACCTCGCAGCCGCTCGCGGTGCTCGGCCTCGCCGGCGCGATGGCGCTCGTGCTGACGGGCGTCGTGTCGGCCGACGAGGTCCCGCGCGTGATCGACTTCAAGGTCGTGGCGCTCGTCGGCGGGATGCTCGCCCTCGGGCGCGCGTTCGTCGACGTGGGACTGGCCGAGTCCGTCGCCGGAGCGCTCGAGGGCCTCGCGGGCGACGGGATGCCGAGCCGCGCGCTCATGGCGGTCGTGCTCGTCGCCACCATGCTCCTGACGCAGGTCCTCAACAACGTGTCGACGGCCGCGATCATGACCCCGGTCGCGATCGAGCTCGCGCTGACGCTGGGCGTATCGTCGAAGCCGATGGTGATGGCGGTGGTCGCGGGCTCGAGCCTCGCGTTCCTGTCCCCCGTCGCGCACCAGGCGAACGCGATGGTGATGGGCCCGGGCGCCTACCGGTACCGCGACTTCCTGAAGGTCGGGCTCCCGCTCGCGGTGATCACGGGCGCGGCGACGGTGTGGCTCGTGCCGCGCATGTTCCCGTTCTGACGGCGGGCCGCGCGCGCTCCCGTCCGTGCGCGGCGTGGGCGCCGCCACCGCCGTCGCGTGGACCTGGCCGCAGGCGAAGCACGGGGCCGGGTCCTGTGGATCCCACTGCGTCGCTGTCCGTGCGCCGGTGGTCCAGGAGCGCGAACGCATCCACAGCCTCGAACCCGGGGCGAACGACCTCGAGGCCGTTCTCGGACCTGCACGGGACACGGCCCATGGCCCGAGCACACGCTCGAGGACCCTTCAGTCTGCCCAGAGCGCACCGATCGCCAGAGCACCCATGGCCGTCGAGTAGGTGCGTCCGCCGGCGAAGCACCATGCCCCGATCGGATCCCAGGAGCCGAGGGCTTCTCCGTCGATGCGCTGGGTCGGCACGAGCGTGTCCATCAGTGCACGTGTCCACTTCTGTGGGAAAGGATGGGCCTCCTCGGCGGCGACGGTGCGCGCGACCAGAGTCCCGGCAAACCAGTAGTAGAAGTCGACGGCCAGCCCGTCCTCGCTCCACCGCGGCAGGGTCCCGTTGAGGAGCCTGAGCTGGAATTCGGTCAGGCCTCCCTTCGGCAGACCGCCTTCCGCCCATGTGCGAATGAGCAGCCCGCAGGCCGTGAGCGCCTCCGTGTTCTCGCGCGGAAAGTGCTCGTTGACGCCGGGCACGCGCGCGCTGAGGGTTCCCTCGGTGACGTAGCCGACGCGGCCGGTACCGACGTCGGTCAGCCTGTCGACGAGCGTACGAGCGTCCACCGCCGCCCCTGGACCGGCCGTGACCCCTGCGCTCCGTGCGGCGAGGAGCGCTCGCACGGCCCAGGTCGTCGCCGATGTGTCCTGCTGCCCGGTGGGGGGCAACGCGTACTGCCAGCCGCCGTACGCGTTCTTCGCTCGCAGGATCACGTCCGCTCCTTCCCGGACCGCTCGGCCGAGTGCGGGGCTCGGCTCTCGTCGGTAGAGCTCGGCGAGCCCCCAGACCGCGACCGACTGGCCGTACAACCACTCGGCCACGTGGAAGTCCTCGTGGAAGCGTCCGCGCTGCGCGCGCTGCATGCGCAGCAGGTACCGGGTCGCGCGCGCCACGGCGCCGGCATGGGGCCCGCGAGAGATCGTGCTCCCGCCGTGGACGAGCGCCGCGAGCGCGAGGGCGGAGACGCCCGGACGGTGCGGAAGAGGCCACTTCGCGAGCGCCTCGCCGCCCTGGATCCAGGGCCAGCCCCCGTCGGGTTCCTGTTTGCGCGCGAGCCAGTCGAGGGCGCTTGCGTGTGCGCTCACGAAAGCACCGTCGACCGCGCGACCCGGAAGGGCGGCATCGACGACGTCGCGGTGCCAGAGCGCGAAGGGCGGGCGCACTTCGTACTCGACCCGACCTGCGTCCGCCGCCGTGGACTCGACGAGCGCCCTCGGGCGCGCAAGCAGCTCGGGGGCCGAGACGAGCGCCGCGTCCACCGTCCAGAACGGCTCGTCCGTACTCCACGGCGCGACGATGGCGTGGGCCCGAAGCAGCGCCCGCGCGTTCGATCGGACGAAGTCCTCCGACGAGGGCTTCGCCCAGCCCAGGCGTGCGTCGCCCGTGACGGCGCGGAGGATTCCCACCGCGCGCTCGCGCACGTCCGCGCCGGTGTCCTTCTCACCGAGCTCGCCGAACGCCCAGCGCACGGCCGCGCGCAGGGTCTCGGGCTCGTGGAACGAGGCGGGCGCGCCGGCCAGCACCGCTTGCGCCGCCTCCTCCATGCGCGCGCTCTCGTCGGCCGAGCGGGCCGCCGCCCAGCTCGCGATGGACTCGAGCGCCTCCGACTCCGGGCGAGCGACGATCGCGCCGCGATCGGACACTTCACCGAGGTCCGTCGGCTCGCTCATCAGCGGGCAGGGAGTCCACTCGCCCTCGTGGCTCGGAGCGATGAGGAGCTCGTCCTCCGAGCCGTCGCAGAGAGTGAACCTGTGCGCGCCGACCGGTTCCCCCCGCACGAAGGCGCCCCGGTAGAAGACGGTACCGTCGCGCCAGTGCGCGGTCCAAACGCCGTGCTGGGTTCCGTCGAGGAGCCAGCCCGAGTAGTGGCCCGCGCCCGCGTCGCCGAACGTCCCCTCCACGAACTCGACGGCTCCGGACATCCGTTCATCCAGACCGCCGCCGGGGCCCTTGCAGTTCAGCGTGCCCTCCAGCACGCCCGCCCGAAACCGACCCTGCGACCGCACCGAGCCGTCCGGCCAGCCCGAGCGCCACTTCCCGACCCTCCTGCCGGCCTTGTAGCCACCGGCCGCGAGCGTTTCGCCCGTCGGATGACGGAAGAGCCACCGCCCCTGGCGCTCTCCGTCCTCGTACTGCCCGCGGACGAGGAGCTCGCCGTCCGCGGCGACGACGCGGTAGGAGCCACTGCGCACCCGGGACCCGTCGGCCCCCTGCGCGGTCTCGTACTCGACGCGGACCTCGGTTCCGTCGGCGCGTACCGTCGACTCGACGGAGGTGGACTGGAGAAGAGCGGCGGAGAGGCAGGCGGCGACGAGCATGGCAGGCGGTGCAAGGCGGATCGGATCCACCTGGGATCCATCGCGTAGCAACGTACCAGAGCGCTCCGGACCTGCCCGCGGCGCTACAGGATCGTCTTCCCGAGCGCCGACAGTGCGAACTCCTTCGCGGCCAGCGCCGTCCGGTTGCGCTCGTCGAGCACCGGGTTGATCTCGACCATCTCGAGGCTGAGCAGCTTCTTCGAAGCGGCGGCGATCTCCATCACGGTGTGCGCCTCGCGGTAGCTCACGCCGCCCTCGACCGGGGTCCCGACGCCCGGGCACACCGTCGGATCCGTTCCGTCGACGTCGAACGACAGATGGAATCCCGCCGTGCCGTCCGTCACGTGCTCGATCGCCTTCTGCATGACGCTGCGGATGCCCTGCTCGTCGATCTCGCGCATCGTGAAGCAGAGGACGCCGCTGTCCTTGACGATCTTCGCCTCCTCCGCGTCGACGGAGCGGATGCCCACCATCGCGACCTTGGACGCGTCGACGATCGGGAACGTGTCGCCGAGCTTCGTCAGAGCGTCCGGGCCACGGCCCGTGATCGCAGCCAGCGGCATTCCGTGCACGTTGCCCGACTCGCTCGTGTCCGGCGTGTTCATGTCCGAATGGGCGTCGAACCAGATCACGCCGATCGGCTTGCCCTCGGAACGGTAGTGGTTCGCCACGCCCGCGACCGTGCCGACGGCGATCGCATGGTCGCCGCCGATGACGAGCGGGAACTGGCCGTCGGCGAGCGTGGCCCTCACCTCGTCGCGGAGGTTCTTGCAGGCGTCCGCGATCGCGGTGAGGAAGTGCGCGTTGCCGTTCTCCGACGGTCGGTTCGACGGATCGCCGACCGGCACGTTCCCGCGGTCGAGGAAGTCGTAGCCAAGGGCGCGGACGCCCTTCTCGAAGCCGTTGTTCGTATCGGTCTCCGCGGCCCCCTTCGTCCCGGACTTCTCGCTGTTGCCCGCGATGCGGAACGCGCTCGGGCCCATGTCGACGCCGCGGCGGTTGCCGCCGAGGTCCATGGGGACGCCGATCAGGGAGATGGTGCTGCGGTCGGTGGCTCGGTTCATCGCGGGGCGGGGGGGCGGGGCTCCGGCGGGCGCCGGATCGTCGGACAGCGGTTGAGCTCCGTGCCGGCCCCTCACGGGCCCCGGGGCGGGGCGGGGCGCGGTCGGCGGGCTCAGTCCAGCTCGAGCGAGACAGTATCGCCGACTTCGAGGTCGAGTGTCGCCTCTGCGCTGCCTCCAACCCGGGCGATCTCCACGAGGCCGAACGAGTCGATGAGCGCCACGAGCTCGCCGTCCGGAGCCTCGCCGTAGGTCTCGACCCAGCCCACCTCGACGCCCGCGACGATCACCCGCGGGCGGCGGTCCGCGACCGCGGCGATCTCCTCGTCCGCGGCGGGCTCGATGTTCGTGATCGCGTTGCCGAAGTGGTCGAGGTGCTGGATCGTCCCGCGCACTCCCGCCGCGGAGACGATGGGCTCCGCGTCGTCGAGCTCGACGCACTCCTCCGGCGCCACGAGGCGGCTGATCGCGTCCAGCGGGCGGGCGGAGCCGCTCGCGAGCGCGGCCGCCGACGGCGCGTAGAGGTCGCGCCCGTGGAACGTCCTGGACGCGTCCGGCGCGAGGAAGCGCTCGACGTCGAGGACGCCGTACTCCACCTCGCCCGCGAGCCCCGCGAAGAGCGCGGGCAAAAGACCGTTGTCCGGCGCGACGAAGGCCTGTCCCTCCCACAGCGCCACGAGCGACTCGCGCGCGGTCCCGACGCCGGGGTCGACGACCGAGAGGTGCACGGCTCCGGGCCCGAAGTACGGCACCGCGTGACGCAGGTGGAAGCTGGCCTCTCGGACCTCCTGCGGCCGCACGAGGTGGGTGATGTCGACGATGCTCAGGCCCGGGTCCGCGGCGAGCGCGACGCCCTTCATCGTCCCGACGTAGCCGTCGACGACCCCGAAGTCGGTGGTGAGGGAGAGCACGCCCGAGGGCGTGAAGCCGTCCCCGAAGCCCGTCTCGTCGCTCATCGTGTGCGCCCGCTCAGGGCGCCGAGCACCGCGCCCTGGACGGCCGGTCGCTCCGCTCCGCTGGTCGTGCCGAGCGCTGCCTTGAGCTTGTCGACGCCGCGCAGACCTCCGTACTCGCCGATCGCCCATCCGACCCGACGCAGGTCCTCGACCGTCGCGTTCGCGGGCGGCTCCTCCACCCAGTCGATGAGCACGTCCTCGCCCCAGATCCGGTGCACGAGGCCCGCCGCGAGGACCGACTCGTTCCACGGCAGCCGCCACACGGCGGACTCCAGGAGCTGCAGCGGGCGTCGGTTGCCGGACGACGCGAGGCCGACCGCGAGCTCGAGGTTCAGGAACTGCGCCTCCTGCCGCGGGAAGAGGCGCTGGAGCATCCCGAGGTCCGTCTGGGACGGAGAGCGCGAGAGGCCGCGCGCGCAGCGCACGGCGAGGGGCGAGAGCGGGTTCATCAGCGGGAGCTCCGCGCGCACCGTGGAGGTATCGCGGACGATCCCGTTGACGAGCAGAATGCTGTCGGCCGCGGCCCGATCGAGGCCCGTCAGTCCGTCGGCGACCGTCTCGACGAAGGTCATCACGTCGGGGTCGGGGGCCGCGCGCGCCAGCACCTCGAACAGGTACTCGGAGAGCAGCGGCGGGCGCTCGTCCGGCGGCGCCGCGAGGAGGTCGACGGCACGGCTGGCGGCCGGCCGACTCCCCATGCGGATGAGCGAGCCGAGCGCGTTCGCCGCGACCCAGGGATTCGGGTCGACGGTGAGGGACTCCATCGCCCGCAGGTGTTCGGTGAGCCCGACCTGGCCGACGACGTACGCCGCGTCCGCGCGCACGTCCGCTTTCTCGTTCACGAGGCCGTCGGACACGATGTCCTCGAACCTCGACTGGCCGCGGTGCAGCACCCCGGCGGCGATCGTCTGCACGAGGGGCGAGTCGACGTCGAGCGCGAGCGCGAAAGTGCGCTGCAGGAAAGGCAGGTACTCCGCCTCCAGCGCGCGCCGCACGAGAAACGTCCACTCCGCGGTCGAAGCGGGGCGCCAGGCGCCGGAGTCGACGAGAAGCTCGAGCTCGGAGGGCATGAGCTGCACGGCGACGCCGATCCGCGCGAGTCCCTCGCCGTCGGTCAGCACCTCCAGCAGGTGATCCTTCGCGCCGTCGACGGGGGTCCGCTCGAGCATGCGCAGCACGAGCGCAGACAGGAAACGGTCGTCGCGGGACAGCTCCTCCAGGAGCGTCGTCCCCCACACTCGGCCGTCGACGAGGCCGAAGCTGCACGCCGCGTCCCAGCGCAGGATGTAAAGCGTCTGCCAAGCGGGCGGGACGTCCGTGGACTCGGGCGTCTCGAAGTGTGCGAGCACGCCGATGGCCGCGTCGGCGCGCTCGCCGCCGCTCGCTGCGATCTCGGCGACGCGCCGCGCGGCCGCATCGTCGTACGAGCGCAGGAGCGCGACCAGCGCAGCCTCCGCGACGCCGTCCGAGCCATCGCGCGTGAGCCGCACGAGGTGATCCAGCGCGGACGCCAGCCGCGGAGCCCCGAGCTCGCCCAGAGCGAGGGTCGCTGCGATGCGCTCCTCCTCGAGGTTCCCGAGCTCGGTCTCCTCGACGAGCCGTTCGCGCACCTTGACCGACCCGGACAGACCGAGCGCGAGGAGCGCGCTCGCCCGGCCGTAGTCGCCGGGCTCGAGGCCCTGCAGCGCGGTGAGCGCGTAGCGGGCCGTCTTGCTGTCGAAGCTGACGCGCCCGTCCCGCCGCGCCCAGTCGGCCTGGTCGGCGATCACCGCGGACTCCGGCGCCTGCGGTGCCGTGAGGGCGGGCGCCGGAAGAGCGAGCGCCGCGGAAGCGGTGGCCGCCGGGGCGAGCGCTGCCGCGGCCAGGGCCAGCAGCGCGAGAAGAGAGGGGCGAGGGATGCGGGGGCTCATCACGGGGGATTCCACGCCCAGACTATCGACCGTTCCCGGCCGGTTCGACACGCGGAATCCGGGCCCCGGGGCGTTGCGGACGGCCCGTCACGGTCCCCCGGGACCGCCGCAGGACCGCCCGCGGGCCCGAACGGCCCCGGAGCCGCCCGGGCTCGACCCTACGGCCGGGCCCGGACGGCCCCGTGGCCAGGCCTCAGGCCCCTCCGGACAGCATCGCCACGATCTCGTCGCGACGGCGGTCCCGGGTCTCGGCGCGGCACGCCTCGAGGTTCAGTCGCAGCAGCGGCTCCGTGTTCGACATGCGCACGTTGAACCACCACCAGTCGTCGTCCTCGAGATCCCCGTACTCGACGGTGATGCCGTCGAGCTCGTCCTGGCGGCCGTCCGCGTAGCGCTCCTTCAAGCGGGCGATCGCGCCGAGCTTGTCCTCGACCTCGAAGTTGATCTCGCCCGTCGCGTGGTACCGGCGCAGGTCCTCGACGAGCTGCGACAGCGGCCGCCCCTCGTTCTCCTTCCGGCCGACGAGGTTGAGCGCGGTCACCATCGCGAGCACGCCCGAGTCGCAGACGAAGTTGTCGCGGAAGTAGAAGTGCCCCGACAGCTCGCCTGCGAACACCGTGTCGTTCGCGCGCATCGTCGCCTTGATGAAGCTGTGCCCGACGCGGTCCCGGATGGGGCGGCCGCCGGCCTTCGCGATCTCCTCCTTCACGACCCAGGACGAGCGCAGGTCGTACACGATGCTCCCGCCCGGCTCGCGCCGGAGGAACTCGCGGGCGAGGAGCGCCGTCATCAGGTCGGCGGGCACGGTGCGGCCCGTCTCGTCGACGAAGCAGCAGCGGTCCGCGTCGCCGTCGAAACCAACGCCGAGGTCCGCGCCCTTCTCCTGGACGAGCCTGCGCACGTCGTCGAGGTTCTCCTCCTTGATGGGGTTGGCCTCGTGGTTCGGGAACGTGCCGTCGGGCTCCATGAAGAGCGTGTCGACCGTGACCCGGTCCAGCTTCGGGAGGATGTGCGGCAGCGTGTGGCCCGCCATCCCGTTCGCGGCGTCGATGCAGAGCTTCACGGGCCGCTCGACGTCGGCGAACGACGTGACGTGCTCGGCGTACGGCCCGATCAGGTCGCGCTCCTCGAGCGCGCCGCGCTCGCCGGTGGCGCCGGGGTAGTCCGCGGCGCACATCTCCTCGATCTCGCCGATGCCGTTCACCTTCGAGATCGGCGTCGCCCCGCGGCCGCAGAGCTTCATGCCGTTGTACTCACCGCCGTTGTGGCTGGCGGTGACGCAGAGGCCGCCGTCGACGTCCTGGCTGCCGATTGCGAAGTACGTCATCGGCGTCGACGCGAGCCCGATCGAAACCACGTCGGCGCCGGCGTCTCGCATGCCATCGATCACCGCGCCGGCGATCTCGGGCGAGTGCGTGCGCATGTCCTGCCCGACGAGCAGGCGCTTGCCCTCCGCGCGCCGCGCGAACGCGTGGCCGATCTTCCTCGCCGTGTCGGCGTCGAGCTCGGTCGGGACGATCCCGCGGATGTCGTAGGCCTTGAAGATGCCCATCGCGGTCAGCCCATCTTCTTCTGGAGGCCTTCGTCGAGCGCGCCGAGGAACTCGTTCGTCGTCATGAAGGGCGTGCCCTTGCCGACGAGGAGCGCGAGGTCCTTGGTCATGCGGCCGGACTCGACCGTGTCGATGCAGACGTCCTCGAGGGCCTTCGCGAACGCCTGCACGTCCTCGGTGCCGTCCATTCGGCCGCGGTGGAAGAGCCCCCGCGTCCAGGCGAAGATCGACGCGATCGGGTTCGTGGACGTCTCCTTGCCCGCCTGGTGCTGGCGGTAGTGGCGCGTCACCGTGCCGTGGGCGGCCTCCGCCTCGACGGTGCTGCCGTCCGGCGTCATGAGCACGCTGGTCATCAGGCCGAGCGAACCGAAGCCCTGCGCGACGGTGTCCGACTGCACGTCGCCGTCGTAGTTCTTGCACGCCCAGACGAACTTGCCGTCCCACTTGAGCGCGGCCGCGACCATGTCGTCGATCAGGCGGTGCTCGTAGGTGATGCCCTTCGCCTCGAACTCCGACTTGAACTCGGTGTCGAAGACCTCCTGGAAGAGGTCTTTGAAGCGACCGTCGTACTTCTTGAGGATCGTGTTCTTCGTCGACAGGTAGACCGGCCAGCCGCGCTGCAGCCCGAAGTTCAGGCAGGCGCGCGCGAAGTCGCGGATCGAGCGGTCGAGGTTGTACATGCCCATCGCGACACCGGCGTCCTCGAACTCGAAGACGGTGTACTCGGTGGCCTCGCCGCCGCCCGCGGGCTCGAACTTCATCGTCAGCTTGCCGGCGCCCGGCACGAGGAAGTCCGTCGCGCGGTACTGGTCGCCGAACGCGTGGCGGCCGATGACGATCGGGTGCTCCCAGCCCGGCACGAGGCGCGGGACGTTCGAGCAGACGATCGGCTCGCGGAACACGGTGCCGCCGAGGATGTTGCGGATCGTCCCGTTGGGCGAGCGCCACATCTCCTTCAGCCCGAACTCCTCGACGCGCTGCTCGTCGGGGGTGATCGTGGCGCACTTGACGCCGACGCCGAACTCCTTGATGGCGTTCGCCGCGTCGACCGTGATCTGGTCGTCCGTCTCGTCGCGCTTCTCGATCCCGAGATCGAAGTACTTCAGGTCGACGTCGACGTACGGAAGGATCAGGCGCTCCTTGATGAACGCCCAGATGATCCGGGTCATCTCGTCGCCATCGAGCTCGACGATCGGGTTCTGAACCTTGATCTTCGCCATGCTGGGGTCGCGGGGCCGAGGCCGCGGGAGGGAGGGGGTCGGCAGTCAGGGGGCCGCGGAATTGCGGGCCGCGGAGGATACTCTGCGCCGGCCGGGCCTTCGCCGCGCGCGCCCGGAGAAACGGCGGAGGGTCCGAGCTCCGCACGAATCTCCAGTGCGAAACCAGCCCGGCGCTGCCGCGGCCTCGGATGGCCGCGGCAGCGCCGGAATGGACGGCTCTGCGAGTTCGACGTGGGTGATTCGTACCGGAGTCGGTCCAGCCTCAACTCGTCAAGAAGTCGTCCCCGGACTTTCGCCACCAGTCGCGCCAGTCGTCGATCTTGCGGCGCCGCTCGACCTCGCGCGCGTCGGGCTCGAAGCCGAAGCTCCGGCCCGTGATGGAGCGCAGCGAGATCATCGCCGCCTCGCGCACGGTCACCGACTCGTCCTCGAGGCGGTCGATCAGCGCCGACACGCCGACCTTGGCGTCGAGGTCGCCGAGCGCAAGCGCGACGACCATCCGGACGAAGAGGTCGGAGTCGCTCAGGAGCGGGAGGATGTGCGGCACGACGCCGGGGTCCTTCGTCTCGGCCAGGTGCGACACGGCGTCGAGGCGAAGCGCGGCGTCCGGGTTCTCGAGGTCGGGCAGGAACTCCGCCCACCGGGGCGCCGCGTCGGCGGCCGCGGCCGGAGCGGCGGGCGCGACGCCGGCCGCGACGAGCGCGCCCGCCTCGCGGATGCGCTCCTCGAGCTGGACGATCCGGTCGCCGTGGTACTCGGCGATGTTCTCGATGTTCTCGATCTGCGCGTCGAGGGACTCGCGCTGCGCCTTCACCTCGGTGCGCGCGGCATCGAGCTGCGTCCGGAGCGACTCGATCGAGCCGAGCAGTGCGGCCTCGCGGGCAGCGGCGGCGTCGAGCCGCTCGGCGAGCTGCGCGATCACGTCGAGAGCTTCTCCGCGCGCGGCCTCGTCGCCCGCGCGGGCGGCCGTCTCGATGCGCGCGAGCTCGGCGGTCAGCGGAGCCAGCGCCGCGTCGCGCGCGCCGGGCAGGTCGTCGATCCGCCTGCCGAGCTCGACCTCCGCGGAGGCCAGCGCGCCCTCGACGCCGTCGATCCGGTCCGGCAAGAGCGAGCCGAGCACGGCCACGCCGCCCAGCGCGAAGAGGCCCGTCACGGCGCCGAACGCTCCGGCGCGTGAGCGGCCTCGGATCGGCTGCACGGGGGCGGGCCCCGGCTGGGAAGCGACGGCGACCGACGGCGCGGGGCGTGCAGGCGCCGCGACCTTGGGATCGACGAGCGTGGCCGTCCCGGCGCCGCCGCCGAGCCCGGATGCTCCACTCGGCGCACTTCCGCCGCCCATCGCGGCGTCACACTGCGCGCATACGACGCGCCCACTGCGTCGCACCGCGCGCCCTTTGGCGAAGTCGGAGAGGGGGACCGACTCGTTGCACAGGTCGCAGAACTCGATTTCCATGGCGATCAGGACCCAGAGGTCGAGGACGGGAGGGGGACCCCGGGGACGGGTGGCATCCGCGGACGCCGCCGTTCCGAACTTACCCCCGGCGGGCGACGAGGTCACGGCCAGCGCTCCGACGGATGCGCTGGACCGCCCCACGCCCCCACCGCGCGGACCCTCCGCGGCCCGATCCGAGCCGCGGGCAAGGATCCGCGCCGGCCCTCCCGCGCGGATCCACCCCGCGGCGTCCCCTTCCCCCGGCCCGGGTACCCGCCCGTTCGACGCGGGCCCTCGGTCCGAGGAGTCCGCCGTCTTCCGACGGAGCGGACCCGCCCTTCCCGCACCAGGAGTACAGTCACGGCCATGGAGGAGATCGACCTCACGCCCGCGCTCGAGCGCGACGTCGCCCGCATCGGCGAAGAGTTCCTCGCCTCCATCTACGGCGCCGCCGCCGACCGGCACCCGGACAACGTCGCGGTGCTGGCGGAACTGGGGCACGTCTACACCCGCCTCGGGCGCTACCAGGACGGACTCGCGGTCGACCACAAGCTGGTCGAGTTCGCGCCGGACGACCCGACGGTCCGCTACAACCTCGCGTGCTCGTTCGCCCTGCTCGGGCGGCACGAGGAGGCACTCGACACACTGCGCGTGGCGATCGGGCTCGGGTACACCGACCTCGAATTCATGCTCGAGGACGACGACCTCGCCTCCCTCCGCGACGATCCGCGCTTCCGGGCGCTGGTGGTCGACGCGGGAAGCTGAGCGACACCGCGATACCGAGCCCCGAGACCGAGCCCGGTGTGATTCGTCACACAACTCGACCCCGGTTGCTGTCGCCATCTCGGCGGCAGCAACCGGGGTCGAGTTGTGTGACGAATCACACCGGGCTCGGTATCGCTAGGGCTCGGTCTCGCTACGCCCCGCCGGCCGACGTCGGCTCCATGCGCGTCCGCATGCGGCGGTACCACTCGCGCCACTTGTTTGCACCCTCGGACCGCTCGAGCTCGGTCCCGTGCGGATCGAACGGGATGCCGTTGTCGGTGACGTGGCGGATCAGCTCCCGGTACGCGTGCGCGCGGAAGTTGGCGTTCGGGAGCAGCTCCATCGCGTCGACCATCGCAGGCACGCCCTCGATGTCGCTCATGCCGAGGAGCGCGCGACCCCAGGCCGCGCGCATCGAGAGCTCGGACGTCGTCGGCTCCTGGACGCGGGCCTTGAGCGGACCGAGGAGACGCGGATCGCGCAGGCGCGCGATCGAGGCGAAGGCGACCTCCCGTGTCTTGATCGACTCACTGGCGGCCATGTCGAGGAGCGTCGGGAAGGCCGGCTCCCCCACGCCGCAGAACCACTCGTAGAGCTCGATGAACTCGACGTCCGTCTTCACGAACTCCGCCTCGTTGGCCCGGAGCTCGATCCTGGAGGCCAGCGCGGGGCTCGGCCGCAGCCAGCCCTGCTCGTCGCGGAGCTCCTCCGCGGCCGGGTCGAGGGACGAGCGCGTGCTCGATGCACACGCGGAGAGCAGGCCGATGCCCGCAGCGAGGAGGATCGTGGGGAGGGAGTGGGTGCGCATGGTGCTCGGTGCCGCCCGAACGGGCGGGACAGCCGGGGAGGCGGGGCGGCGGGCCCCACGGGGGCCCATCCCCTGGTCGATCGGCGTCCCCGGGCCAGACCTTGCGCCCCGACACCGGATTCGAACGCCCGTCAGGGCCCCTCAGGGCGATCCCGAAGGCGTGCCCGCGCGGCGGCCGTTCCCCAGCGCGACCCCCGCGGCGCCCGCGCAGACGAGCGCCGCGCCCGCGAGGAGGAGCGCCGTCGCGTGGGCGGGTCGCTCGCGCTCGTCGTCCATCGCCCCCACCTCGGCCGGCGGCTCTCGACGCGGGAACCGTCGGGCGCTCGCCCGATCGAGCCGCGTATCGAACAGCGCCGCGACCTCGCGCGGTCCGTCCGCGACGAGCTCCAGCGATGCCTCCAGAGACGCGTCCGCGAACCGGAGGAGGAGCCTGCCGCCGCGCGCGACGGAGTCGAGCCCCGCGGGGCGGCGCGCGACGCGCACGCCCGCCGCGTCCGCCGCGAACACCGGTGGTTCGAACAGGACCCTGGCCACGGGGACCGGCTCCCCCACGAGCCCGAAGGCGTCGATCGTCCCGGGCTCGAGGAGCTCCGCCTCGAGCGCGGCGCGCCCGCGCAGCTCGATCGGCAGGTCGCGCACAACGATCCGCGCGCCCTCGATCGAGGCCGACGCCGGCCGGAGGACCTCGTCCACGCCGGCTGCGCGCCGCCGCGCCGCCATCGCGCGCAGGAGCGGCGCCGCCCACCCCATCCGCGCGAGGAGATCGGTGGGGCCGCGCGTCCCGCCCTCGCGCACGAGCGGGTGGGCGAGACCGACGCTGAGCCCGAGTCCGCGCTCCGCCGCGGCGAGTGCGACCGTCCGCGCGCCGCCACCATCGTCCGGGCGCGTGCTTCGGCCCTCGGGCGTCCGGTCCTCCGGCGCCTCGACCACCGCGTCGAGCACCGCGTCGAGCACCGGGCCCGCGCCGGCGGTCGGACGCGCGGGCACGGTCTCGTCGAGGAGCGGCCCGGCCGGCCCCACGGCGTCGCGCACGGCGCGCAGCACGTCGCCGAGGCGGCCCGCACCGACCGGCGCCGGGGATCGCGCGAGCCGGGCGCCGCGCAGCGGCTCCGTCCCCTCGACCGCGGCCTGCAGGATCGCGTAGACGCCGAGCAGCTCGCCGACGGCGCGCACGGATTCGCCAGGCGGTAGGAAGCGCGTCAGGTAGCGGCGTGCGTCGTCGGACTCGTCGACCTGGAGCACGACGAGGCGCACGTCCTCGCGCTCGAGCTTGGCCCGCAGCGCCACCGTGTCGCCGAGACCCACCGTCTCGTAGCCGTCGGTCAGGAGCACGACGACGCGCTCGCGTGACCCACGCGCGGGCGGGCGCGCGAAGCCTCCGCCCGCGCCGCCGTGGTCGAGGAACGTTGCGAGCGAGCCCGCAATGTCGGTCGAGCCGCCGCTCGGCTCGATGCCACGCAGGGAGTCGAGCGCGGACTCGAAGCGGACGCGCCGCTCGGCCGCGGGCTCGCCGGGGTCGGGCTCGAAGACGACGCGCGGCGCGCCGAGCGCCAGGCTGAACATCCGGACGCTCAGTCGATCCTTCGGGCCCAGGGCGGGCATGAGCCGCGCGATCGCCGCGCGGGCGCGGGTCCAGCGCGCGCCGCGCATGCTGCCAGAGCTGTCGATGAGAAAGTGCACGTCGCGCGGCGTGCGCGGCTCGCGGTCGGGCTCGAGCGCGTCGAGCGCAGCGAGGCGCCCGCCGTCCGAGCGCAGACGCGCGTAGCCGGCCGCGTGCAGCCAGCCACCGCCGCGTTCGACGACGAACGGCACGAGCCAGTCCGCGGGCAGCTCGGCGTGCGCGACATCGATCGTGACGAGGACGTGGGGCTCGGGCCCGCGCGCGAGCTCGGTCCGGAGCTCCTCGATCCCCGCGGAGCGGACGTCGAGCCCCTCGAACGCGCGTCCGCCCAGCGCACGCGCGGCCCGCGTCGCCGCCTCGCCGCTCGGTCCGACGACGAGAACGCGGTCGGGGTCGCCGACGATCCAGCGCGCGCGTCCCGTGTCGTCGACGTCGAACGCGTCGTCGAGCGTCCCCCCGTCCGCGCCGACGAACCGCGCTCGGACGACGAGGTCGGCCGTCCCTGGCGGCGTCGCAGGGAGCGTGAGCGCCGCCGTCCAGCGGGCGGTCCCGCCGGCCGCGGCGGCGGCCTCGACCGATTCCGACCCCGCGCGCAGGAAGGGCGGCTCGCCGATCCCGATGCCGGTCGCGCGCGAGGCTCGGAGCTCCCAGTCGAGACGCACGCGCGGCGGGTCCGGTCCGGCGGGCGGTGCACCGACGAGGGCCAGGTCGACCGCCACCGTGCTCGGCGCGCCGGCGGGCACGCGCGCCTCGGCGCGGACGTCTTCGACGGCGAGGTCGAAGCCGCGGACCGGACCGAGCGGCCGCAGGTCGACGGCGGCGACGCCGGGCGCGGCGAGCCTCTCGAGGCCGGGGCCGCCCGTCGTTCCGACCGGGTCCCCGAGCACGACGACGCGCCCGGGCGGACGCTCCCCCTCGGCGAGCAGTGCGAGCGCGAGCGCGCATGCCCCGTCCAGGTCGGTGCTGAGTGCGCCGGTGATTCCGTCCACCGTCCATTGGACGGTCCGCGCAGCGAGCACCTCGTCGAGCGCCGCGGCGTCCGACGACGGGCCGAAGCGGCGCGTCGCGACGTCCGCGTACGTGACGACGGCGCACTCGTCGCCGCGGGCGATCGCCTCACGTGCCGCGGCGCGGACCGCGCGCGCGATCTGCAGTCGGGCGTCGGTACGGAGCGCGACCGCGCTCGCCGAGGTGTCGACGAGCACGACGACGAGCGCCGGGTCCGGCGGCCCTTCGTCCTCGTCCGGTTCCGCTCCGAACCAGACGGAGAGCGCGGCGATCAGCAGCAGCGCGGCGCCAAGGCCGAGCGCGTCGACCCCGGCGGGGCGCCGGCGGCCGGACGCGGTCATCCGCGTGCGGCTCGCTCGGGCGCGGTGTCCTCGAGCGCCGCCGCCCCGGAGTTGTCGCCCGCGTCGAGACCGGCGCGCGCGGCGGAGCGGATCCATCCGCCGCCGAGCAGGAGATCCCCGCCGCGGCCGGCCTCCTCGTCGAGCTCGTAGAACGCGGCGCCCTGGCCCGGCGCGACCGCCATCTGCGGAGCGTCGAAGCGGACGACGGCGACGCCGTCCTTGAGCGACACCTCGCACGGCGCGGCCTCGTGGTGGTAGCGCACCTGCACGGCGGCCCGGAACGAGCGCGCGGGCGGGTCGAACCCGATCCAGTTCAGGTCGTCGACGACCATCGACTCCGCCTTGCAGGCGTCCTCGGGGCCGACGACGACGAGGCCGTCGTCCGGGTGCAGCTCGACGACGTACATCGGAGTCCCGACGGCGACGCCGTGCCCGCGGCGCTGGCCGATCGTGAAGAGCTCGGTGCCGGCGTGCGTGCCGTGCTCCTTGCCCCAGACGTCGACGATCTTGCCGGGGTGGAGTTCGACGCCGCGCTCCTTGAGGAGACGCCGGTAGTCGTTCGACGGGACGAAGCAGATCTCCTGGCTGTCGCGCTTGGCGTGCGTGCGCAGGCCGGCGTTCTCGGCGAGCGCGCGGACCTCGCTCTTCTCCATCGAGCCGAGCGGAGTCGCGGTGCGCGCGAGGTGCGCCTCGGCGACGCTGAAGAGCTGGTACGACTGGTCCTTCCGACGGTCGACGCCGCGCCGCACGCGCGCGCGGCCGTCCTCGACCGCGATCCGCGCGTAGTGGCCGGTCGCGACGCCGGCGCAGCCCAGGTCGTCCGCGAACTCGAGCAGCCGTCCCATCTTCAGGTCGCGGTTGCAGACCGCGCACGGGTTGGGCGTGCGACCGCGGCCGTACTCGCCGACGAAGTAGTCGATGACGTCCTTGAACTCGGTGCCGAGATCGACTGCCTGGAACGGAATATCGAGGCCGGCCGCCACCATGCGGGCGTCCCGCGCGTCGCCCAGGGAGCAGCAGGACTTCTTCGATGCCTCGCTCTCCTTGACGTCGATCCCGTTCCGCATGAAGAGCCCGACGAGCCCATGACCCGCTTCCCGCAGCATCCAGGCCACGGCAGAACTGTCGACGCCGCCGCTCATGGCGACGACGAGGCGATCGGAGGAGGAGAACTGGGTGACCATTCGCGGGGCGGGCCGGCTTCCGGCGGCCGTGACATCCTATTAGGCTCACGCGCCGCCGTTCGAACGGGCTCGCGCGCCGGAATCCTCGTCCGCGCGCTCGTCCGGATCCCGGACCGGGTCCGGGGCCGCCTCCTGCGCGGCCCGCACCCGAGCACCGGACGGCCGGCCGCGGCCGCGCCAGAGGGGCCGATCCGGCCCCGGACCGGAGCCTCCCCCCTCGCCGGCCCGTCCCCACGCCCCAGCCATCCACCGCGCGACCATGCCGATCCCCCCCACGACGACGCCCGCCCCCGCCCCGCGCCTCCTCTGGTCGACGGAGACCGGGACCCTGGTCTCGGCCCAGGAGGACGCAGCACCCGGCGACGCACAGACGCTGCCGACGCCGCGGCCGGGCGACGCCCCCGGCGGTGGCCCGGGCGACGGTGGCCGCGCGCCCTCCTCGTCGCCCTTCGGCGGGCTCTGGATGATCGCGCTGCTCGGCGTGATCTTCTGGTTCCTGATCCTCGGGCCCGAGCGGAAGGCCCGGAAGCAGCGCGATTCGATGCTGGAGGCCCTGAAGAAGGGCGACAAGGTCGTGACGACCGGCGGTCTGCATGCGGAGGTCGTCGAGATCGGGAACGACACGGTGACGCTGAAGTCGGGCGACACGCGCCTGAAGTTCTCCCGCGCCGCCGTCGGGCAGGTCGTGGGCGCGGACGACGCGAAGTCCTGACGCTCGAAGTCCTGACGCGCAGAGCCGCGCGCGCCCGCGCGCGGGGACGGACGCTGGCGCGGCGGGTCGCGCGCGCCGCGGCCCTCCGGTACGCGCCGACCGCGTGGCTCGCACGCAGCGCTGCGGGGTCGGGCGCGAGTCGCCCCTGGGTCGGTGCCGTGGGCGAGGAGCTCGTGGCCCGCGCGCTGGCGCGGGCGGGCTGGCAGGTGCTCGGGCGCAACGTGCGCGCGCCGGAGGGCGAGCTCGACGTGGTCGCGCGCGACGGGGACACGCTCGTCGTGGTCGAGGTCAAGACGAGCGCCGCCCGCCCGGATGGCCGCTGGCGACCGGCCGACCACGTCCGGCCGCGCGACGTCGTGCGCCGTTCGCGGGCGGCGCGCCGGATCGCGGCGAACGGCCGGTCGCGCGTGGACGTCGTCGAGGTCGAGACCGCGCCGAGAACCGCGCAGGCGGCCGGCGGTTCCGCGCGCAGGGCTTCCCCGGACGGGCCACGTCTCGTCCACCACCGCGGCGTGATCCCCGGCGCGCCGCTGGCGCTGCGCTGGAGCGGCACGGGAGACGCCGCGGCGCCCCGTGCCGACCGGACGGCTCCCCGCTGAACCGGGGCTGGCCGAAGCCCGTGCGGCCGGCCCTCCACGCTGGGGAGGGGCCGCGCCGCTCCAGAACGCCGCGAGGGGGCCCCGCCGCAGCGGGGCCCCCTCGCGGGAGCGATGCTTGAGGACCGAATCGATCCCCCTCACCGGGTCTCGATCACTCGAGGTCGTCGCTGGCCGGCGCGGGATCGGCGTCGGCCTCGAAGACGTTGCCGAGCGCGCCGGCGACGCCCTTGGCGAAGCCGCTGGCGGTGCCCGTGAGCAGCGAGACGATCAGCGGCGCGGCGACGAACAGCAGGATCGCGGTGACCGCGAGGCCCGCCTTGACCCAGCCGGGCTCCTCGGACGCCTCGGCCTTGGCCGCAGCGATGGCGCTGGTGCGGCGCACGGGCGCCTCCTTGTCGGCGCCGCGGGCCGAGCGGCCCGAACGCGACGAGCTGCGCGCGGGCGCGGGCTCCTCGATGTCGTCCAGCTCGAGCTCCTCGACGGGCTCGTCGACCAGAGTCTCGACGTCGAGCTCCTGGGTCGCCATGCCGGCGTCGCCGAGGTCCGTCTCGTCCTCGAAGACGAGCTCGTCCACGGTGTCGCCGAGGTCGACGAGGTCGGAGTCGAGCTCGGCGCGGAGCTCCTCGACGTCCTTGCGGCGGAGCTTCATCGTGTCGCCCTTGCGGAACGCACGGATCTCGCCCTCGCTGACGAGGCGCTTGAGCTCCTCTTCCTTGAGCTTCAGCTCGTTCAGGGCCTCGTCGAAGCTGTAGAAGTCGTCTGCCACGGTCGGTATCGGGGGTCTGGGGGGAGAGTGGGTCCGCTCGGGACCCGCTGTGGAGTTGCGGTGCGGACCGGGGGGGCGGTCCACGGGGTCGTCGCAGCGGTGCGCGCTACTTCGACCCGTCGACCTCTCTCGCGAACGCGCGCTCGAGGTCGGAGTACTTCAGTGCGCGTCCGTCGACGCTGGTCTTGTCGTTCAGGCCCTCGAGCTGCAGGTCGAGGTCGATGCGGCGCGCGCCCACGAGGCGGATGCTCTGGGTGCCCGGCGCGCCGCCGGAGGCCTGGTAGACGGCGAGCTGCTTGTCGATCGTGTCGATCAGGTACAGCACCGACTGGCCGGTGATGTCGACGCCGGTCACCGCGATCATGCGGTGGTTCGAGTCGGCCGACATGCCCCCGTTGCCCGCGATCGACACCGACCGCGTGAACGTCGGGTCCTGGGTCTGCGTCTGGGGCGCGGCCGGAGCCGCCGGGCCCGCGGCGAACGCCGAGCCGAGGAGCTCGGCGGCCACGAGCGCGGCCGCCGCGCCGCCCGCGGCCCATCCGAAGCGCGCGAGGGGATGCGTCTCGCGGGCCGGCGTGGGGCGTGCGTCGGCCGCGTGGGCCGGGGTGTCTCGGGGGGCGGGGCGATCCATGGGGCGCGGTAGCTTAGCGCCCGGTGGCGGTTGCGGCCAACCTCCGGGAATCGGAGGGCACTGGGCCCCCACCGTGTGGAACCCCGGGACGGGTGGGAGCCAGAAGCCCCGCTGCCCCGGTCCGTTCTGCCGGAGCCGTGCGCGGGAGGGGGCCCTCGGCGCTCGAGATCGGCCCGAGGAGGTGCGGCCGGGCGACTTGCGAGCGGCCTGTCCACACGGTGCGAGCCCAGTCCGGGGGCCGCGGTCCCGTGCAGGCGATGGGGCCGGCGGCGACGGCCCCCCGGGCCCCGGCCCTCGGCGACCGGGCCGCTGCGTTCCCTGGGCGGGAGGCCCGAGTGCGGACCTCTGGTCCGCGCCGCCTCGCCGTCCGGGCGGTACGGCGGCCTCTCGCCCTTCGGCTCCACCCCGGCGAGCGGGCTGTCTCCCCCACCCGCAGAGCCATCGAGACCGACCGGGCGGAACGGGCTCGCCGGGAGCCCCAGACGGGGCGCCCGCCCCCAGCCCTCAGGCCACGACCTCGGACGACACGACGTCGAGGAGATCGTTGACGCTCACGAGCCCGACGACGGCGCCCTCCCGCTCGACGGTCGCGATGCGCCGGCCCTTCGCGCTGAACTCCTCGAGCGCCCGGCCGACCGTCGCACGGGCGTCGAGGCTCCAGAGCGGGCGCGTCCGGATCTCGGGCTCGTCGAGCCCGGTTGCGGCGCTGCGTTCGCGGAGCCGCTCCCCGTGCAGGACCTCGAGCTGGTGCACGTAGCCGACGACCCGCGGCGGCTCGAGGGGCGCGCCGTCTTCGCCGCGCGCGACGACCAGGATCCGGCTGAAGCGCGAGCCCCGGACCTTCTCGACGACCTCCTCGCGCGGCGCGCCCTCGAGCAGGCACTCGGCGCCGTCCCAGGGGACCATCGCGTCCTCGACGTACGTGGTGCGCAGGCGCAGGGCGCCCTGGGCGAGCGACTCCGCGCGTTCGCCCAGCGCGCCGTGGCGGCGGCCCTCCTCGAAGTAGCGCCGGAGCGCGTCGCGGCCCGCCAGCGGGGCCGAGGCGTTGGCCTCGAGTCCGAGGGCGCGCTCGAGCAGGAGCGTGAGGCTGCGGAGCGCGCGCTCGAGCGGCCAGAACACGATGCGCGAGAGGCCGATGACCGGCGCGCTCAGACCCGTGAGCGCATGGGGCCGCTGGCGGAACAGGTCCTTCGGCAGCGCCTCGCCAAAGAGGAAGACGAGCGGCGTGAGCGTCGCGGTCACCAGGAGCGCGAGCGCGCCCGGGTCGTGGACGCCGAACGTGCGCGCGACCATGTCCTCGCCGAGGTGCGTCGCGAGCTCGAGCGCGAGGTTGTTCCCGACGAGGATCGTGACCAGCAGCGCCGCTTCGTCGCGCAGCAGCCAGCGCACGAGGGCCGCGCGCCGGGAGCCGCGCTTCACGTCGATCTCGACCTGCAGCGGCGACACCGAGTAGAAGCCCGTCTCGCTGCCCGAGTACGTCGCGCTGAGCGCGAGGAGTACGAACAGGGCCAGGAGCTCGAGGAAGAGCGTCACGCGTCGTCCCCCTGACCACTGGATCCGGTCCCCGACGGGCCGTCCCCGGACACCGCGGCCGCCGTCGCGCGCGCCCGGGCGAGGCCCACGCGGTCGGACGAGCGCCCCAACAGCGTCAGCGCCACCACGCGCCGCCCGCGCACCTCGTCGACGACGCCGGTCAGCCCGGCGCCGAAGTCGACCGCGTCGCCCGAGCGCGGGATCCGGCCGAGCATCGCCGTGACGAAGCCGCCCACCGTCTCGAACGCGGCGGGCACGACGTCGCGGCCGAACTGCTCGTTCCACTCGCGCACGGAGAGGCTGCCCGAGACGCGGAACCGGCCCTCGCCGAGCGGCACGATCTCGTCCGCCTTCTCCTCGCCCTCGACGCGGATCTCGCCGACGATCTCCTCGAAGACGTCCTCGAGCGTCACGACGCCGGCCGTGCCCCCCCACTCGTCGACGACGACGGCCTCGGACACGCGGTCGAGGTGGAAGTCGGACAGGAGCGAGACGATCCGAGCCACCTCGGGCACGAACTTGACCGGCATGACGAGCGCCTCGGCGGAGCGCTCGGCGTGGACGAGCAGATCGCGCACGACCAGGCCGCCCGCGATCGTGTCGGCGCCGCCGCGCACCGCGG
>JBCBNC010000049.1:0-35263 GCA_039821985.1 Planctomycetota bacterium | reverse complement strand
GGTCGGTACCGCTCAGTGCCCCAGCCGCTCCCGCACGTTGTCGATGTTCTGGACGAGCATCGTTTCGTCCACGTCGAACGCGATCGGTGTCGTGCCGAGGTAGCCCTTCTCCAGCGCGGGCAGGAACACCTTCTGCGACGGCTCGGGCAGCACCTGGCACATGTTGTTCGCCGGCGTGTCGTCGCGGTCGATGATCCGCAGCAGGATCAGCTCCTTGCCGCCGAGCTTCATCGGGTCCGCCTGCAGCTCCTGGGTGAGCGTCTCGAGGTGCTCCTTGCAGACCTCGCAGGTCTGCCGGTAGACGACCACGTGTGCGTTCGGGACGAACGCGCCCTGGCTCATGTCGGCGATGCCGATGAAGGGGAGCGTGTACACGTCCTCACCGGCCCAGCTCTCGAAGGGCAGGTTCATGAACGGGGGGAGGCCGGGCGCGGCGGCGGGGGGCTCGACGACTTCGGGGCCTTCGGCGACCTCGGCGCCTTCGGGCTCCGCCTCTGCATCCCCGCCCGTCTCGGCGTCGTTGCCGTTCGCGACGTCGTCCGTCGCGCCCTCGAGGTCACTTTGGAATTGATCGAGGCGATCCGTCGGACCGGGCTCGTCCGCCCCGGCCTCCGGCCCCGTCGCCACGACCGGCGCGACCGGCTTGGGCGCCGGTGCCGCCGGCGTCTCGAGCGCCGGCAGGCGCAGCAGCACACCCGCGACCCCGCCCGCCATCAGCACGAGCGCGGCCGGGCCGCCGAGCCCCGCGCCCTTCGGCATGCGCCAGGGCTTCGAGGACAGGATGAGTCCGAGCAGCGCGCCGTCCACGAGCATCATGTGCTCGGGGCGGATCTTGACCGTGCCGCCGAAGCAGCCGCACGACTCGACCCCCGCCTGCCACAGCGGGAACAGGACCGCGAGGAAGGTCGCGAACGTCCCGCCCAGGAAGAGCCAGCCGATCTTCGGCAGGCCGATCACCAGCGACACGACCACGAACTCGGCCGCGATCGCGTACCGGAAGGTGTCCCAGGGGCTCTCGAACGGCGAGTTGTCGAGGACCGTGCTTGGCAGGTCCGCGACGTTGCCCTCGAAGAGCTTGTACATGGCTCCGGTGAGGAGCCAGACCAGGCCGAGGGCGAGGGCGAGGCCGGGCAGCTTCGGGGCGCGCGCGGCGGGCGTCGTGTCGTTGTCCATGGGTGCGGCGGGGGGAGGAGCGGAGTCGGCGCCGGGCACTACGGCGCTGCGGCTCACTCGTTTGCGCCGAAGGATACGCCGCCGAGCGCGCGGAGGAAGCGCTCGCGGCGTCCCCAGGCGGGATCCACGAGCCACAGGAAGGCCGCGGCCCTGAGGGCCTCTGCCGCGGCGGGCGAGGCCTCCTCCTCGAAGATCTCGATCTCGGCCTCGCGCGCGTCCGCGCCGAGCACCAGGTAGGGCATCCCGTCGCGCAGGCCGGCGGGCACCTCGAATCCGTCGTTGGCGCCCGGGGGGACCTCCAGCGCGAGCAGCCCTCCCGCGCGAGCACCCGCCGCGATCGCCCGCGCCTCCGCGGGCTCCGCGAAGCCTCCGATGAACGCCCGGCCGCCCCAGCTCCGGCCGTCGTGCCCCGGCGCGAACGGCGCGCCCGGCTGCGACGCCACGGACAGGAGTCCCGCCGCGTTCAGCGCGAGGAGCGGCGGCAGCAGCGCGTCCGACTCGTCGTCGAGCTCGGCGGCACGCCAGCCGGGGAACGTCTCGATCTCGCCGGTCAGGAACCGACGGCCGAGCGCGAGGAGGTCCGCGAACGAGCGGGCCTCGCTCCACGCGAGGCCCGCTCGTTCGGAGAGGTCACCCTCCCCGCGGTCATACGCGCCGCCCCGCCCCGGCGGCGGGCCGGCCGCGGACGTCAACGCCCGTCGCCGGACGACGTCTCGTCGCCCGCCTCGCCGGCGCTCGCGCCGTCCGTCTTCGCCTCGTCCTTCTTCTCCTTGGCGAGGCGCTTCTCCTCGGCCTTCCGGGCCTTCCGCATCGGGTTCGGCCCCTTGCGCCAGTTGCGGTCCGGGTTCACGCGCAGGCGCTCGTCGCCCATGCGCGGCGGCCAGACGTTGTCGTCGAGGTCGGCGTCGGCCGTCTCGCGGCGCGGGTCGAGCTCGAACGCGACGACGTCCTTCTCCGTGACGACCAGCTTGCGCACGGTCGTCGCGTTGGAGCGCCAGATCTCGGCCGGGATCTCCATGCGCATCGGCTCGCCCTCGGCGAAGTGTGCGTCGAGGATCACCGGCATCGGGATGCCGCCCTGGTTCTCGAGCTCGACCACGTAGAAGCGGAGCTCGGACCCGAGGATGTCGCGCTCGTCGCCGTCGCGGTCCTCGAGGAACTTCTCGTACGACTCGACGTCGGCGTCCGTCACGTCCAGCTCGTCGTAGGTGTTGTAGAAGTCCGCGAGCTCGGGGTAGCGCTCGATGTACTTCGGCAGCCCCTCGTTGCGCGACTTCGACAGCGTGATCGGCTGCGCGTCGCGCTCCGCGCGGCGACGGCCCTTCTCGACGTTCGGGTCGCGTGTGTCGATCGTGTAGCGCGTGGCGCCGAGGATCGCGAGGTCCGAGTGGTCGGTGGTGTAGAACCACGCGCGCCAGAACCAGTCGAGGTCGACGCCGCTCGCGTCCTCCATCGTCCGGAACAGGTCCGCGGGCTCGGGCCGCTTGAACATCCAGCGGCGCGAGTACTCCTTGAAGGCGAAGTCGAACAGCTCGCGGCCGAGCACGGTCTCACGCAGCACGTTCAGCGCCGTCGCCGGCTTCGCGTAGGCGTTGGCGCCGAACTGAAGGATGCTCTCCGAGTTCGTCATGATCGGAACCTGCGCGCGGCTCGTCATGTACCCGGTGATCTTCGAGGGCTCGCCGCGGCGCGAGGGGTAGTTCTCCTCCCACTCGACCTCGGTCAGGAACTGCACGAAGGTGTTGAGCCCCTCGTCCATCCACGTCCACTGGCGCTCGTCCGAGTTGACGATCATCGGGAACCAGTTGTGCCCGACCTCGTGGATGATGACCGAGATCAGCCCGTACTTCGTGCGCGCGGGGTAGGTCCCGTCCTCCGCCGGCCGCGGGCCGTTGAAGCAGATCATCGGGTACTCCATCCCGCCGACCGGGCCGTTGACGCTGATCGCCACCGGGTACGGATAGGGGAACGTGTACTTCGAGTAGACGTCGAGCGTGTGGATGACCGAGTGCGTCGAGTACTGGCTCCAGAGCGGGTCGCCCTCCTTCGGCCAGTAGGACATCGCCCACACCGGGCGGCCGTCCTTCACGGGGTGCAGCTTCGCGTCCCACATGAACTTGCGCGACGAGGCCCACGCGAAGTCGCGCACGTTCTCGGCCGCGTAGGTCCAGGTCTTCGTGCCCTCGGGCGCCGTGGTCTCGTTCGCCTCGGCCTCCTCGCGCGTGACGATCAGCACGGGCACGTCAGAGGTCTCGGCCTCCTTCAGGCGCTCCTTCCACTCCGGCCTCAGGCATTCGTCGGGGTTCTGGAGAACTCCGGTCGACGCAACGACGTGGTCGTCGGGGACCGTGATGCTGACGAGGTAGTCGCCGAACTCGAGCGTGAACTCGCCGCGCCCGAGGAACTCCTTGTTCTGCCAGCCGGCGTAGTCCGTGTAGCTGCAGAGGCGCGGGAACCACTGCGCCATCTCGTACAGGTAGTTGCCGTCCTTCTCGAAGAACTCGAAGCCGGTGCGGCCGCCGACCTTGTCGGAGTCGTTGATCTTGTACGTCCAGTCGAGGCTGAACTGGAACGTCTCGCCGGGGCTGAGCGGCTCCGGCAGGTCGACGCGCATCGTCGTGTTCACGACGGTGTGGTCGAGCGCGTCGCCTGCGAGCGTTGTCACGTTCGAGATCGTCGCGCCGCCGTCGAAGCGCTGGCGCTCGAGCATTCGCTCGATCGTCCCGAAGGACACGCCGCTGTCGAGGTTCGGTGCGAGCGACGTCGCGACCGCGTGCGCGTCCGGACCGTAGAGGTTCGGCTCGACGAGCAGCCACAGGTAGCGCAGCGTGTCCGGCGAGTTGTTGTGGTAGCTGATCCGCTCGGTGCCCGCGATCGACTGGTTCTCATCGTCGAGTGCGACGTCGATGACGTAGTCGACCTGCTGCTGCCAGTACTCGTGCCCCGGCGCGCCCGACGCGGTGCGGTACGTGTTCGGGGTCGGCAGCTCGGCGCGGAGCTGCGCGAAGCGGTCGGGACGCTCGTCGCCCTCGGGGGCGGCGGCGTAGGCGCCCACGGCGGCGAGAGCGGTCAGAGTGGCGATCCGCAGCGCGGAGCGGCGGCGCCTGGGCGCCTGCGATGAGGCCGGACGGGGGGCGCGGACGGGGATCTGCATGGACCGGGGAGAGTGGACCGGAGGGGCGGGGCGTAGAGAGGCGAGGGGCGTCCCGGGGAGGACGGCGCGGCATCCTAGAAAGTCGGAAGAACCGTCCCTGGGCTCGCGCGCAAAGTCGCTGTTCGACGTCGCGGGCGTGTCGCGGTTCGACGCAGCGGAGCGCGCGGAGGCCGCGCTCCGCCGGGTTCTCCGCGCGGGCGGTTGAGCGGGGCCATACACGAACGAAACGGGGAGACGCACGCCGCGCGCGCGTCTCCCCAGCCACTTCCCGGTGGGCCGCGGCGCTCGGCGAGGAGCGCCTCGATCCTTCGGTGTTTGCGTCCCGCCCAGGCTCCGGGCGGGCGACGCGGTCAGAAACCGCCGCGCCGTCCGCGGCCGCCCCGGTCGTTGCCGCCGCCGCCCCGGCCGCCGCCGAAGCCGCCCCGGCTGTCGTAGCCCTTCTCCTGGTAGGTCTCGTACTGCGCGGGCGTGAGGATGTCCTGGACCGAGGTGCTCATGTCCTCGCGGATCAGCCGGAACTCCTCGCGCGCGGCCTCGCGCCCCATGGAGCGCGTGTCGGGGTCGGTCCAGAACGCGCGCATGCGCTCCTCGCCCTCCGCCATCGTCGTCCGCATGCGCTCGAGCTGCGTGTTGTCGAGCCCGAGGTCGGACTGCATCTGGGCAAGTCGGTCCTCGCGCCGCTTCTCGCGCTCTTCGTTCCGGCGCTGCTCGCGCTCGGTCCGGCGCTCTTCCTCGAGTTCGTCCACAACCGTCGCCACGGCCTGGCGCGTCGCCGGGTTCACGACGGCGAGTTTCTCGGTCGCGAGCTTCGCGAGCTCGTCCCGGAGCTCTTCGCGCGTGATGAAAGCGCTGAGGTCGGCGCGGTCCGCCGCGACGCGATTGCCGGTCGCGGACGGCTCGATCGGATCGAGGTCCGGCGTCTCCTCGAGGAACGCGATGCGCTCCTCCTGCGCGGTGATCCGTTTCATCAGGCGCTCGTTCGCTGCCTGCAGCTCGGCCAGCGATTCGGCGTCGGCCGCCTGCGCCGGCTCGACGGCCGGCTTCGAGAGCAGGGCGCTCGTCGCGGCCGAGCCGGCTCCGCCGGCGAGCAGGCCGGCGACGATCGCAATGGGGAGGGTGTCAGCCATGTCGTGGTGTCGATCCTTCGATCGGGAGTGGGGCGGTGTTCGGTCTTGCGTTCGGTCGGGCGCGTGGGTCCGACGCGGCTCAGTCGTCGCTCTCGTCGTCGTCACCCGTCGGGACGGCGATCTCGATGGTCGTCTCGACCTCGGTCGTGGAGGAGCGGTTCATTTCGAAGTAGCCGCGCTCGGTCTCACGACTGCGCCTCTCCTCGGACTCGACGGTGCCCGTCACGGTCAGGCGCGCGGGGAAGTCCTGCTTCGTGTTCCAGAGCAGCTCGCCCTCGAGTTCGACGCTCACCGTGCCGGCGGCGGGAGTGCTCGGAGCCCGGACCGCGTCGCCGCCGCCGCCGCGCCGTCCGCCGGTGCGCTCGCGCTCCGGCACGTTGCCCTGCATCTCGGCCTCGAGCGTGATCACGACGCACTCGACGCCGCCGAACTCCTCGGTCCGGTCGGTGAGCGTCGCCTCGACCGTCCACTCGAAGTCGCCGGAGAAGAGTCGGGCGAGAGCGTCGCCGCCGCGGCCCTGCTCGCCTCCGCGTCGGCGCCCGCGTCCGCGGCGTCCCTCGCCGCCCTCGGGCGGCGCGGGGCGGTCCATGATCCGGCCCGCCATACCGGCCGCGAGAGCCGTCTCGAACGCGCTCGCCTCGACCTCCCAGGTGCCGCCGACCTCGACGTCGTCCTCGGGGAGCAGCGCGTCGAGCATCAGCGTCAGTCCGAACCCGTCCAGGCGCTCGGGCTCCGGCTCGTCGCCGTCCTCGACCGTGATCTGCACCTCTCCATCGACCTCCTCGAGCACGAGCGTCAGTCCCTCGAAGGCGCTGTCCTGCTCGCTCTCCACGGGCTCGCCCCGGCGTTCGACCATCGAGCGGCCCTCGATCTCGTCGAAGGACCGCCGCACCCGGAGCGGCGCGCCCGCGTCCGAGGTGAGAACGGTGTCGGTGTAGCTGCAGCTGAACGAGCGCTCGGACGGGCCGCCCATGTTCCCGCGCCCCTCCATGGGCTGGCCGTCCATCGAGAGCTCGGTGTCGGTCTCGGTGTTCGAGCTCGAGGCGATGGACACCGCGTAGCTGCGGCCCTCCTCGTAGTTCGTCGTCATCGAGCTCGCGAGGAGCGGGAGCCCGAGGACGGGCAGGCTCAGGAGGGGGAGGGTCGTCGGTTTCATGGCGTGTCGCAGGTGCGGTCTGTCGGCCTGATCCGGGTGGATCGGTGGGGCCGGTCGGATCGGTCGGCGCGGGCCGGCGGCGCCCACGTTGGTTTCGCACGCTCCAACCCCTGTGTCGACCCGGCGTTCCGCGGATCGGCCGCCTTTGGCGGCACCGGGGGCGGGCCTGTTGGGAGTGGCACTGGGGCGGCTCGCCAGCGGTCGGCCCACGGGTCAACCCAGCGCGCGGCGCACCAGAGCGAGACGGGTGCGGCTCACGGGCACGTCGGCGCCGCTCTCGAGCGTCAGCCGACCCGTGCCCGACGTGGCGCTCCGGAGCTCACGGACGCGGTCGAGCCGGACGATCGCGGACCGGTGCACCCGGAGGAACCTGCCCGAAGCGAGCCGCTTCTCGATGTGTCCCATCGAGGCGCGCATGAGCTCGTCGGTCCCGTCGACCCGGAACAGCCGCACGTACTGATCGGCGGCCTCGACGCGCTCGAGCTCGTCGAACGGGACGAGCACGAGCTGGCCCTCGCGGTGGATCGCGATGCGGTCCTCGCCGCCCTCGCCGATCACACGTCCGATCCTGAGGCGCCCCTCGTCCGGGCCCTCCTCGCGGCGCCTGGCGCGCGCGCGCTCCAGCGCCTTCTCGAAGCGCGCGTCGTCGAACGGTTTGAGCAGGTAGTCGACGGCGTGCAGGTCGAACGCCTCGACGGCGTGGTCGTCGTGCGCCGTCGCGAAGACCACGAGGGGCCGCGCGTCCTCGGGGAGCGCCGCCACGACGGCGAGCCCGTCCGCGCCCGGCATGCGCACGTCGAGGACGAGGAGGTCGGGCGCGAGGCGCTCCGTCTCGGCGATCGCTTCCTCACCGTTGGCGCAGGTCGCGACGAGCTCGAGGCCGGGGGCGCGCTCGACCAGGGAAACGAGGGTCGCGCGTGCGTTGGGCTCGTCGTCGGCGACGAGCACGCGCATCGGCGCTGCGTCGGGCGCCGTGCTCACCGCGGAGCCTCCGCGTCCGCCGCCCCGTGTCCTTCGCCTAGAGGTTCCTCGTCGAGCGGAAGGGTCAGACGCGCCACCGTGCCGCCGCCCGCGCGCGCCGCGAACTCGAGCGACGCCGCGCCGTCGAAGAGCGCGTCGAGCCGCCCTTCGACGTGCGCGATCCCGACGCCGCGCCGCGCGGTGCCCGGGTCGAACCCCGCGCCGTCGTCCTCGATCTCGACGACGAGCGAGCGCCCGCTCGCATCCGCGCGGGCTCGGACGTGGACCGCTCCGCCTTCGGTCCGCGCCGCGATGCCGTGCTTGACCGCGTTCTCGACGAGGGGCTGCGTGATAAACGCGGGAACGTCGGCCTCTCCGAGTCCCGGAGCCGCATCGATCTCGACGCGCAGGCGTTCGCCGAGCCGGAGCTCCTCGACGGCCAGGTAGCGCCGCGTGAGCTCGAGCTCGCGCTCGAGCGGCACGAACTGCTCGCCGCCCGCATCGAGGCTCGTGCGCAAGAGATCGCCGATCGAGTCGAGCGCGGTCAGCGCTTCGGGTCCGCGCTCGGCGCGGATCAGGCCGCCGACCGAGTGGAGCGCGTTGAAGAGGAAGTGGGGGTGGAGCTGGCCCTGGAGTGCCGCGAGCCGCGCCTCGCTGAGCGCTCCCTCGAGCTCGGCTGCGCGCACCCGGAGCGACGCGGCGAGCCTCTCCCGGTCCCGGCCGACGAGGTACGCGCGCGCCCCCAGGCCGAGCCCGGCGAGGAGGAGGTAGACGAGGCCGTAGCGCGGCACGCGGAGGAGCCAGCGGCGCTCGAAGTCGCCCGCGAAGTCGCCGGTCGCGAGGTTCACGGTCGTGCCCGTCTGGCTGCGCGCGAACGAGCCGCGCGCGCCGCGCCGGCGGCCGAAGCCGGGCGGCGGGCCGTCGCCGCGGCGCTCCGGCGGGCGGCGGCCGTCCTCCGGCGGTGGTTCACCTGGGCCGGGAGCGTCCGTGCGCGCGTCGCCGGCGGTCGGCGCATCCGGCCGAGCGCTGTCCTCCGTCGGCCGATCCCCGCGCGGCCGCGCTCCTTCGCGCCGCGCCCGGCGTTCGGCGCGTCGCTCCGCGAGCACCGCGTCCTGTTCGTCCGGCGGCAGCGCGCGGAACGCCTGCAGCTCCTCGATGAACGCGACCGCTTCCGCGGCGTCCGCCGTCGTCTCCGCGCCCTGGAACCACTCCTGCGCGCGGATCTCCGCCGCGAGGAAGAGGCAGCCGCAGAGCCCGGCCGTCGCGACGTGCGCTCCCGCGACGATCGGCCACGCCAGCGGCGCGCGGGCCAGCGCGCGGGCGAGCGCGAAGATGAGCGGCGCTGCGAGCGCCCAGCCCGCCATGAGCGTCGCGGCCGGCCCGAGCACGTCCCACGGATCGAACTCGACGCCGCTCGCGCGCAGGAGCTCGATCTCTCCCAGCGAGGTCGCGACCGTGGCGACCGTCGCCGCGAGCACGAGGAGGACCGCGAGCCGCTGGGGGCTCTTGAGCCAGCGCTCGAAGCCGCGCGCAGAGTCCGCCGCGCGGTCGCCGTTCGCCGTCTGCGTCCCGTCCTCTTCAGCGCGCGTCATCGCGAGCAGTGGGGCACGGGGCTCTCCCGGGTTCAAGTCGCGTTCTCGAATCGATACGCACAGTCAGGGATCATTCCATACCCTCGGGCGATGGGTCAGACCGACATTCCCGGGGCCGAGTCGACCAGCCTGCGCTCCTTCATGCAGGCGGTGCTCGAGGACATCGAAGCCCTCGAGCGCATGATCGACGACGGCAAGATCGAGCGCGACGTGCGCCGGATCGGCGCCGAGCAGGAGTTCTTCCTCGTCGACGGCGGCTTCGAGCCCGTCCCGAAGCAGACCGAGGTGCTCGCGCGCCTCCCCAAGGCGAACTTCACCCCCGAGCTGGCGCGCTTCAACATTGAAGCGAACCTGTCGCCCGTGCCGCTGGTCGGCACCTGTCTCTCGGACATGCACGCCGAGCTCGACGCGCTGACGCGCGACGCGCGCGCCGCGGCCGAGTCGGAGGGCGCGCAGATTCTGATGTGTGGGATCCTGCCGACCCTGCACACCGAGGATCTCTCGCTGTCGAACATGGCGGAGAACGAGCGGTACCACCGGCTCAACCAGGTCATGTGCGAGCTGCGTGGAGGGCGCTTCGAGACCTTCATCAAGGGCCTCGACGAGCTCCGCGTCGTGCACGACAACGTGATGATGGAGGCCTGCAACACCTCCTTCCAGGTGCACTTCCAGGTGTCGGCGGAGGAGTTCGCGAACCTCTACAACCTCTCGCAGCTCGTCACCGCGCCGGTCCTGGCAGCGGCGGCGAACTCGCCCGTGCTGCTGCAGCACCGCCTCTGGCACGAGTCCCGCGTCGCGCTGTTCGCGCAGTCCCTCGACGTCCGCAACGCCACCCAGATCAAGCGCAACACCCGCCAGCGCGTCACGTTCGGCGAGCGCTGGGTCCAGGAGAGCGTGATGGAGATCTACCGCGAGGACGTGGCGCGGTTCCGCCTGCTCCTCGGCGGGGACGAGCCCTCCAGCTCGATCGCTGCGCTCGAGCGGGGCGACGTCCCGACCCTCGACGCGCTGCGCCTCCACAACGGCACGGTCTACCGCTGGAACCGCCCGTGCTACGGCATCTCGGACGGCAAACCGCACCTGCGCATCGAGCACCGCGTGCTGCCCGCCGGGCCGACGACCCTCGACGAGATCGCAAACGCCGCGTTCTTCTTTGGGCTGATGATCGCCTTCGGCGAGGAGCTCGCCGACGTCCGCAAGGAGATGGAGTTCGACGACGCGAAGGGGAACTTCATGGCGGCGGCCCGCTACGGGCTCAGCGCGGAGCTGCGCTGGCTGGGGGGGCGGCGCGTAAGCGCCCGCGACCTGATCCTCTCCGAGCTGCTGCCGCGCGCACGCGAGGGGCTCGCGTTCAAGGGCATCGACCAGGGCGACATCGACCGCTACATCGGCGTGATCGACGAGCGCGTCACGACCGGCCGCACGGGCGCCCAGTGGGCGCTCGACTCCCTCGCCCGCATGGGCGAGGTCGGCTCGCCCGACGAGCGCCACCGCGCCCTCGCGTCCGCCGCCTACGCGCGCCAGACGGCGGGCCTGCCGGGCCACGAGTGGGCGCTCGCCGAGCCCGGCGAGAACATGGACTGGCGGCACAGCTTCCGCACCGTGTCCCAGATCATGAGCCGCGACCTGTTCACGCTGCACCCCGAGGACGTCGTCGACCTCGCGGCGAGTCTGATGGACTGGGAGCACGTGCACCACGTGCCGGTCGAGGACGACGACGGCAAGCTCGTCGGGCTCATGACGCAGCGCATCTTCCTGCGCCTCATCGCGAAGCGGTCCGGGCGACGCGCGGGCGAGTCGAAGCCGCTCGCGGTCGGCGAAGTGATGGTGAAGGAGCCCGTCACGATCGGTCCGCGCGCGACGACGCTCGAGGCGATCGAGCTGATGCGCGACCAGAAGGTCGGGTGCCTGCCCGTCGTCGAGGAGGGCCGCCTGGTCGGAATCGTCACCGAGCACGACTTCGTCGACGCGGCCGCCAAGCTGCTCGAAGAGCGCCTGCGTGACGGTTGACCCGACGACGCGGCCCGGCCGTGCCTCGGGTCGAGGCGCGGCCGACGACCCGGGCTGTCACCGCGGACATGTCCCGAGTCGATTGGCGCGGGTCCTCGGCTTGTCTAGAGGGGGCTAAGGTGCCGATAATGCTCGCGTGACGAGCCGCCCCACCGAACCCCTCCAAGCGCCCGGGCGCATGGACTCCCAGGAGGCGGCGTTCGACGGCCTCGAGCGCGTCATCGGCATCGAGGACGAGGGGCGGCCCGGTCCGCTCGTGCTCCTCGTCGCCGGCCTGCACGGCAACGAACCCGGCGGAGTCGCGGCGCTCCTGCAGCTCTTCGACGAGCTCGACGGAGTCGAGACCGCGGGTCGCGTCGTCGGGCTCGCGGGCAACCTCGGCGCCCTCCGCGCGCGCAAGCGTCACCTCGGCGTCGACCTGAACCGGATGTGGACCGCGGACAACATCCGCGCCCTCGGCGTTCGACCGCCGAAGGACGACCTCCCGGACGAAGCCGAGCTCCGGGCGCTGTTCCTCACCGTCGAGGCCGAGCGCACCGCCGCGGCCGCCATCGGCCGCGACGTCGTCCTGGTCGACCTGCACTCGACGTCCGGCAGCGGCTCGGGCTTCTCGGTCCTGCCCGACGCGGTGCCCGCCCGGCGCCTCGCTCGCGCGATCGGCCTGCCAGCGGTGCTCGGACTCGAGGACCGCATCGAGGGGCCGATGCTGACCTGGTGCGCGTCGCAGGGCGACACGGCGATCGTCGTCGAGGGAGGCCAGCACGACGCACCGACGACGCGGACCGTGCTGCACGCCGCGACGCTCCTCGCACTCGACCACCTCGGCGTCCTGCCCGAGAACCACGCGGGCATTGAGGACGCGCGTCGCCTGATCGACCGGACGCGCGGCGACGCTCCGCGCGTGCTCGAGATCAACCACACGCACCACATTCCGCGGGGCGAGCGCTTCGCGATGGATCCGGGCTGGTTCAACTTCCGGCCGGTGCGCCGGGGCGAGCCCCTCGCGCACGCGATCCCGTCGCCGGACGTCGAGCGCGTCGTCACCTCGCCCGCGTCCGGCTATATGCTGATGCCGCTCTACCAGGAGATCGGCGACGAGGGCTTCTTTCTCTGCCGACGCGTCCGCCGGACGTGGCTCGTGGCTTCGCGACTCGTGCGCCGCAAGTGGATCGAGCGCGCACTCGTCGTCCTTCCCGGCGTGCGCTCGATCGAGGTCGAGCGCGGCCGTGTCGAGGTCCGGCGCGGTGCGGGCCCTTGGCTCGCACGCCTGCTGCGCGTCTTCGGCTACCGCCGGCACTCGCCGTCCGGCGCGTCGACCGCGTGGTTCCGTCGCGCGCAGTGAGCGCGCGGGCTCAGGAGAACTCGATCGCGCCGCCCGGGAGCAGGTAGACGATCAGCATCCGTCCGCCCTCGACGGTCGGCACGTGGTCGCTCCCCGGCGTCTCGACGACCCAGCCGGGGGGCTGTCCCTGGAACGTCGGCGCCCCCTCGAGGGCCACGCACCAGTTGACCTCCCCGTTCGGATGCCGGTGGTGGGGGCCCGCGCCCGTCATGTCGACGACGTCGATCGAGAAGTGATCGGTCTCGTCCGTCGCCTTGGCCGCGCGGCTGAACTTGACCGGGGGAGCGCCCCGGTCCGCCACCGCGCCGGCCTCGAGCAGCTCGACGAGCGCCGCCGATACGCGCTGCCCTTCCTCCGAGGCGGGATCGAGGCGTCCCTGGAGGGTGCGCTTCGCGGCGTCGGGGTCGGTCAGGTCCACGCCGCGGGCGGCGTCGATGAGGGGCTGGAACGTGTCGAGCATGGTTGCGTGGGAGAGGAGCGCCGCGCCGGCCCCCTGGACGGCCCCGGGGTGGTCGCGCCGCACGTGGGGGCGCGGGCCCCCGGATCGGCGGCGAACGGCGCGGCGGAGTGCCGGCAAGGTACGGACTCGGCGCCCGCCCTGCGCACGGTACCCTGCGGCCGTGCATCGCGTCCTCAAGCGCTTCCTCGTCTTCGTCGCCTGCGTCCTCGCGGCCTGGTACGCGCACCGACCGCTGCTCGGCGCGGGGTTCCTCGGGTCGGACGCGTCGGTCCTCGTCGAGGTCGACCGCGCGATGGAGGACGGCGGCGCCGGCGCGCTCTGGTCCGTGGACGCGCTCGACCACCGGCCGCTCGCGACGGCTTCGCTGGCGCTGTCCCGCAGGCTCCACGCGCGCGACGGCGTCTACACGCCGGGCGACGCCGGCCGCCTGCGGCTCGAGTCCCTGCTGCTGCTCGTCGTCGCGGCGTTCGGCGTACGCGCGGCGACGATCCGGGCGCTGAAGCCGTGGACGGGCGAGGACCACGCGCGGTCCGCCGGCGCGAGCGCGGGCACGTTCCTAATGCTGCACCCGCTGCTCGTCCCGACCGCCGCGCACCTCGAGGCCCGCGGCGACGCGCTGGCCCTGGCGGCCAGCGCCTGGTCGGCCGCGCTGCTGCTCTCCGGACGCCAGCGCAGCAACGCCGTCGTGTTCGGCGGCGCGTTCCTCCTCGCGCTCCTCGCCGCGGCGTCGTCGCCTGCGGCGATCCTGCTGCTGCCGCTCGGCTTCGGCCTCGAGTTCGTCGCAGCGAAGCGTCACCGACCGTTCCGCGCGCGGCTGAAGACGGCGACCCAGGTCGCGTTCGGCTACGCGGTCGCGATCGGGATCGAGTTCGGAGTGTCCGCGCTCCTGGCGCCGTCCGAGGCGCCCCTCGCGCGCGCCCAGGGCGTCGACCCCGCGCTCGTACTGGACCCGCCGGTGCGTGGATTCGTCCACGTCGCGGGCGTCGCTGCGGAGACCACGGGCGTCGTCGTCCTGCCGGTCAACACGACCGGGCTCGGCACGCTCGGATACGTCCCCGCCGTGTTCGCGCTGCTCGCGGCACTGCATCCCGGTTTTGTCGCTGCGCGCGCGGCGCCGCGACTCTGGGGCCGCGTCCTTGGCGGCTGGGCCGCCGCGATCGTCGTGCTGCTCGTTCTCGGCACGGGCGGCGAGCGCACCGCGCCCGCGCGCCTGGCGGACGCGCCCGGCACGATGCCGCTCGCGCTCACCATGGCCGTCGGCCTAGGGATCTCGGCGACGGCGCTGTCCGGCGGCCGGCGCGCGCTCCTGCCCGCGGCGACGGGCGGGCTGTACGCGATCCTGACGGCGGGCTCCGCCGCAACCGTGTCGTGGGCGGCGGCGGAGGTCGGCGCCATGCACGACGTGATCCTCGAAGCGGCGCGCGACGACGCGTACGCCCGCGGCGAGACGTGGGTCCTCGACCCGCCCCGCGATCTCTTCGGGATCCGCGCGCTGGGGCCCGAGGACGACGCATCCCTGACGTCCGGCCCGTTCCTCCCCGACGGCGCGCAGCCGGTTCGGGTCCGAGGGATACCGGCCGAGTCGCTCGCCGCATTCGCGACGACCCCCGAGTTCGAGGGCGCCCGCGCCAGCGGTCTCACGCTCCTCGTGCCGCGGGGCGACGACCCGCGCGCCGTCGAATTCGCGGTGCTCCGCTTCGACCCGCCGGCCGCCTCGGGCCGGGGCGGCGAGGTCGGCTGGGTCGGCGAGGGCAGTTCCCCGGCGGCGCGGTCGTTCGATCCGTTCTCCCTCCGCTTCGCGGCGGCGATGGCGCCCGCCGACGTCGACGTCGAGGACGTGGCCGACGGCGCGCCCGCGCCCACGATCCACTGGGCGAGCAGCAGCGCGGAGGTGCAGGCCGCGCGGGGCGTCTGGATCCAGGGTCCGAGCGGCCCCGAGGCGCGCTTCGCGCTCGAGCGGGAGGCTGCGTGGCTCCTCGTGGGAACGGTCGACTCGATCTGGTTCTCGGCGCCGCTCGAGAACGCGGTGGCCGTCCGGCTGACGCCTGCGCCGGCGACCCTGCCCGAGCCCGTGCGTCCGCGCGTCGTCGGCGACGACTGGACGATTGACATCGCGGCCGCGTCCCCGGTGCAGCCGGCCGATCCGGGCGCGAACGAGACCTGGTCCCTGCGGGTCGTCGATCCGATCTCGGGCCGCGGGGCCGAGGTGCCGCTGCGCGGTGCTGCGTCGGGGCGCCTCGTCGCCGAGGGCGCGGGGCTGCTGGAGGGGCTTGAGATGATGTGGATCCTCGACCGCGCCCTCGACGGCGTCGTCGTCGAGCGCAGACGAGGACGCCGGGGCATCCCCACCCCGCCTTGAGCGCGCCTCCCTGCGCCGGTTTGGCGCGGGGCGCAGAGCTGCGCCCCGGAACCCGCGCACGGGCCTGGGGCACCGGCGCGATTCGGGTAGCCTCTCCGCCCCGATGTCCAGCCAGCCCTCCAAGGAGCTCGACTCCTTCCCCAATCCGCGCCCCGGGCGCGACTACGAGATCCGCTTCGAGGCGCCCGAGTTCACGTGCCTCTGCCCGAAGACCGGCCAGCCGGACTTCGCGACGATCCGGATCCACTACACGCCCGACGAGCACTGCGTCGAGCTCAAGAGCCTCAAGCTCTACCTCTGGAGCTTCCGCGACGAGGGAGCTTTCCACGAGGCGGTGACGAACCGGATCCTCGACGATCTCGTCGCCAAGATCTCGCCCAAGCGTATGACCGTGGTGGGCGACTTCTGGGTGCGCGGCGGGATCACGACCGTCGTCGAGGCGAGCTACCCCTGACGCGGTGGCCGCGCGCGCGGCGCTCTCATTCGCCGAGGAGCGCGCGCGCGTCGGCCCGTATGGGCGCCATGCGCTCGGCGGCGAGCGCGTCGCCCTCGAACGCGCCGAGCGCGCGTTCGGCCGCGCGCACGTGGGCGAGACGCGGCTCAAGTGCGGGGGTCCCTTCGAGCGCGCGCGCGAGCTGCGTCTCGGCGAACGCGCGCTCGCAGGCGACGTCGAACGCGCTGGGTGTGTCCTTCACGAGGCGCGCGAGCGTCGCCGCAGCGTCCGAGTAGCGCAGCGCAGCGCCCACGCGGTCGCCGTCCGCGTCCAGCGTGCGGCCCCGGAAGAGCGAGGCGCGCGCGATCGTGAGCCTGTTCTCGAACGTCGCCGGGAAGCTGTCCTCGAACGTGTCGAGGGCGCGGTCGAAGAGTCGCTCGACGTCCAGAGCGTCAGCGCCCTCGGCGCGACGCACCCTGCAGACGGTCTCGAGGGTCGCGAGCGTCGCTTCGAGCTCGGAGTGGCCCTTGCGCTCGAGGCCGTCGGCCTCGGCGCGCCAGTCGGGCACGTGCTGCGCGAGTAGCGCGCGCGCGTCGTCGACCCGGCCGGCGTCGCACAGCCGCTCGATGGCGCCGAGTGCCACCCACCTGCGGCTGGTACCGACCATGCTGTTCCCGCCGTGCAGCGACGGGGCGCCGATCGTGCGAAGGGCGTCCCGTTCGACGTCCGCCGACGCGCGCCGCTTCTTGATGCGCCGCAGCAGGGTGCCGAGGCGCGCCTCGTTCTCGAGGATCGCTCCGCGGTCGAAGCGCCCACGCACGCCGTAGTCGGCGGGGAGTTCGGGGACCGGCGCGCCGGGCTCGACCGGGCGCAGCCACGCGGCCTCACGGCGGAAGCCTTCCAGGAGTGAGAGGACGCGCTCGATCTCCTCACGCGCGCGCACCAGCGAACCGGTCCGCGAGAGCAGGCCCGCGTACTGGGCCACGACGTCCATCTCGGCGCTGAGCGCGATCAGGCGCTCGCCGGGATTCGTCGGCCGAATGCGCGCGACGTCCTCCATCGCCGCCTCGAGGGTCGCGCGCGAGGCCTCGAAGCTCCCGAGCCGCTCCTGCTGCCGGGCGACGGCCACTCGCAGGTGCGGCAGGGGGGGGAACACGCCGACGCCCGCGGCGCCGGTCAGTCCGTCGATCACCCGCAGGGAGTCGACCATGCGCGCGACCGACGTCGCGCTGGCGCCCTCCTTCTTCGCCCGGAGCACGCCGACGTCGATGCGCGTCTGAGCCAGCATCAGCTGCAGCTTCGGGTCGTCCTGGTCGGCCGCGAGGTCCATGCCTGCTCGCACGAGGCGGTCGAGCGCGCGCTCCGTTCCCGGAAGTCCCGACAGGCTGTCGATGGTCTGGCGCAGGAGGACCTGCAGCGCCGCGTTCGTCTTGTCGAGCTGCTGCTCGGCGATGCGCGACTGCTCCGCGTAGCCGACGCTCGCTCGCCTCGCGCGTCGGGCCTCCTGCGCGACGAGCACGAGCCCGCCGCTGAGCGCGAGGACCAGCGCGGCGATGAGCCCGAAGACGAGCCGGTTGCGGCGCACGAGGCGGGCCGCGCGGCGTGTCCAGCCGTCCGGTGACGAGAGCACCGGGCGCCCGTCCAGCCAGCGACGCAGCTCGGCGGCGAGCGCTCCCGCGTCGGGCGGCCGGCGCGCGGGCTCCTTGCGCAGCGCGGCACCGAGCACTGCGTCCAGGCCGCGGTCGGTCAGCGCCGTCTCGAGCGCGCGCGCGGAGACTCCGCGGGCCTCTGCGACCCGGGCCGCGTCGTCCCTCCGGCGCAGTGCGTCGCGGAGCGACGGCGCGGCCTCAAGGGTGATCCGCTCGAGCGCGTCGAACGTGCTGCGGCCGGCGATGTGGAGGGGCGGTGAGCCCGTGGCCAGCTCGAACGCGAGCGCGCCCAGCGAGTAGACGTCGCTGGTCGGTCCCGGCTCGCGACCCGCCGCCTGCTCGGGGCTCGCGTAGGACATCGTCAGGAACCCGGCGACGTCGCGCGTGACGTGCGCGCTGGCGTCCTTCTCGGGATCGAGCACCTTCGCGACGCCGAAGTCGAGCAGCACCGGCCGTCCGTCGGCGTCCACGACGACGTTCGACGGCTTGATGTCCCGGTGCACGACGTGCATCCGGTGGGCGGCCTGCACCGCCTCGGCCACGTCCGCGACGAGCGCCATGCGCGCGCGCAGGGACAGCCGTCGCTCGTCCGCGTACGCGTCGACGTGGCTACCGGCGACGTGCTCCATCACGATGTACGGCACGCCGTCGTCGTCCGCGCCCGCGTCGAGCATCTTCGCGATGCCGGGGTGGGAGAGGCTGGCGAGGATCTGGCGCTCGCGCTCGAAGCGCGCCACCGTCTCGCCCGACGCGAGGCCTGGGTGCAGCCGCTTGATCGCGACCTTGCGCTGGTAGAGACCGTCCGCCCGCACGGCGAGCCAGACGTCGGCCATCCCGCCGCGCCCGATGCGTCGGCGGAGCTCCCACGGGCCAAGGCGGCACGGGCGCTTCGGGACGAGCGCGGGCCGGGGGGACGCGGAGTCCGCTGCCCGTGGCTCCGCTTCCTCGCACGCCACCTCGACTCCGTCGAGGCACAGGTGCGGACCCTCGCCACCCGGCTCGTCGTCCGCGTGCGCGATGAGCTCGAGCGCCTCCGCGAGCGCGGCCTCCGACGGAGCGCGCCCTCGGAGAAACGCCTCGCGCTCCGCCGGTGCGTGGTCCAGGGCCTCTTCGACCAGACCGCGTACGACCTCCCACGGCGCCTCGCCGGGCGGGCCTTGCGTGTCGTCGTGGGTCATGGGGGATGCGGGCTCCGCGCGCCGTCCCGGATCACGGCGCACGCCCGTACTATGCGCTGCATGGTCGATCCAGAGGGCCCCGACTTCGACATCGACGACCCCGAGGAGCTGTTCGGTCGGCTCTACGAGTCGCTGCGCAGCCTCGCGGGCCGCGAGCTCGGACGCGAGCGCCCCGACCACACCCTGCAGCCGACCGCGCTCGTCCACGAGGCGTGGATGCGCCTGTTCGCGCCCGACGGCTCGACGCCGAGCTTCGCCGACCGCGAGCACGTGCTGCGGACCGTGGCACGCACGATGCGCCGGATCCTCGTCGACCACGCGCGCGCGAAGCGCTCCGAGAAGCGCGGCGACGGTCGCGCGCGGAGCGCGGTCGAGCTGGACCGCATCGCGGATGCGTTCCGCGAGCAGGGGACGGACGTCGTCGAGCTCGACGACGCGCTCGCGTCGCTGTCCGACACGGACGAGGAGCTCGCGCGGATCGTCGAGCTCCGGACCTTCGGCGGCCTCACGATGGACGAGACGGCGCGGGCGGTCGGCATGTCGAAGGCGACGGCGGAGCGCCGCTGGGCCGTCGCGAAGATGTGGCTGTCGCGGGCGCTCGGCGCGCCGTAGGGGCCCGCGGCCCCGTCAGTCGCCCGCGGTCAGCGCCCGCTCGAGCCGCGGCAGCACCTCCGCGTACCGCCGGTCGAGCCCGAAGTGGCCGCCGTCGTGCTCGACGTGCTCGTGCGGGACGCCGAGGCGCTCGAACTCGCGTACGAGGAGCCGCGCGCCGAACTGAAGGCCGAACTCGTCCGCGCGGCCGGCCTCGACGTAGAGAAGATCCAGTGCCCGGAGCGCGTCGACGTGGTCCTTCGCGCAGACGACCGGGTCGAAGGAGAGGAAACGGTTCCACACGTCCGCGCGGCGCTCGACCGTCGCCGGGTCGAACGGGAGCTTGAAGCCGAGCTCGGTGTCCGGCGCGGGCGCGTAGCACGCCGACATCGCGATCACGTTGATCGCCGCGTGCCCGTCGCCATCGAGGGAATGCTTCTCCTCGAACGCATCGAGGAAGCCTCGAGGGTCCCCGCCGTGGGCGAGGAGCGCGCGCGCCGCCCCGATCATCTCGTGACCGAGGGGCAGCTCGAAGGCGCAGTCGCCGCTGATCGACGCCGCCGCGCGGAACACGCCGGGGAACTGCATCGCCAGGTGCAGCGCACCGAACCCGCCGGAGCTCTTGCCGCAGACGGCGCGCCGGCCGGGCTGCGTCGGGTACGTCGCGTCGACGAAGCGCACGAGCTCGTCCGCCACGTGGTCGGCGTAGCGCCCGGTCGCCGAGCTGTTGACGTACTGGCTGCCGCCGAGGCGCGTGAAGGCGTCCGGCATCACCAGGATCAGGCCGGGGTCGCCGGACACGGCGAGCGCGGCGTCGTACGCCTGGACGGCGCCGCGCTTCCACGGGTGCGTCTCGAGCATCGACTGTCCGCGGCCGGTGAACCCCGCCAGGAGGAACGCGACCGGCAGCCGCTCGCCGTCGAGCGCGGCGGGCGGCAGGTACACGGGCACCTCCCGCACGTGGGGGTCGCCGAGCGCGTTGCCGCGCAGAACCTCGCTCTCGAACGGGCGCGTCTCGACGGCGCCGCGGAACGCGCTGGGGTCGCGCCGGTACCGCGCGTCGCTCGGGCCCGTCACGCCTGCGCCTCCACCTCGGCGGCGAGCGCGCGGTACACGGGCGCGATCCGCTCATCGATGATCCGGTGCCGCTCGGCGTACGGGTGGAAGGCCGCGTTCATCGCATTGACGGTGACGCGCTCCAGATCGCCGAGACCGCAGCCGAACGTCTCGTGCGCGACCCGGAATTCGTCCGTCATCGTCACGCCGCTCATCAGTCGGTTGTCGGTGTTGAGGGTCGCGCGGTAGCCCTCGCGCAGGAAGAGCGGGAACGGGTGCTCCTCGATCGTGCGCACGGCGCCGGTGTGCACGTTGCTGGAGAGGCAGCACTCGATCGGGATGCGGTGGTCGAGGACGTACGTCGCAAGGCTTCCTCGCTTGACGATCTTCCCGTCCTGCACCGCCATGTCGTCGATGAGGTGCGTGCCGTGCCCGATGCGGTGCGCGCCGCAGAACTGCAGCGCCTGCCAGATGCTCTCGGGCCCGAAGCTCTCGCCGGCGTGGATCGTGATCGAGCCGTTCATGCGCTTGATGAGCTGGAACGCCTCGACGTGGTGCTTGGGCGGGTGCCCGGCCTCCTCCCCGGCGAGGTCGAAGCCGCAGCAGCCCCGGCCGAACCAGGACGCGGCGAGCTCCGCGAGCTCGAGCGAGCGTTCCGCCGTCTCGTTGCGCATGGCGCTCACGAGCACGCTCGACTCGATGCCGTGCTCGTCGCGCCCGCGCGCGAGGCCCCGGACGACGGCGCTCATCACCGCGTCGAGCCCGAGGCCCTGCGCCGTGTGGAAGTGCGGCGCGAAGCGCACCTCGAAGTAGACGCAGGACTCCCCGGCGAGGTCCTCGGCCAGCTCGAACGCGGCACGCTCGAGCGCCTCCTCGGTCTGCAGGACGGCGATCGTGTGGCGGAAGCCCTCGAGGTACTTCGGGAGCGAGCCCTGGTCGGCGCCCTCGAAGAACCAGCGCCCGAGCGCCTCGGGGTCCTCCGTCGGGAGTTCTAGGTACTCGGCGTCCCGGGCGAGCTCGAGCACCGTGGCCGGGCGCAGGCAGCCGTCGAGATGCTCGTGGAGGAGGACCTTGGGCGCGCGGCGCAGGACGTCGCCGTCGAGGCGGGGTGTGCTGGACTGCATCGCGGGGAGTCTATCGAGGCGCACGCTGAGTATCCTCTCCGCCCCATGACCGACCTCCGCGTCCGCATCGCTCCCAGCCCCACGGGCACCGTCCACCTCGGCCTCTGCCGCACCGCGCTCTTCAACTGGGCGTACGCGAAGAAGCGCGGAGGGACCTTCGTCCTCCGGATCGAGGACACGGACAAGGAGCGGAGCACGCAGGAGAGCGAGCGCGCGATCCTGGAGGGGCTCCGCTGGCTCGGCGTCGAGTGGAACGAGGGACCCGACAAGGACGGACCGCACGGTCCGTACCGCCAGAGCGAGCGCGCCGGGATGCACGCGGAGGTGGCCGAGCGGCTCCTCTCCGAGGGGCACGCCTACCGCTGCTTCTGCACGCCCGAGGAGCTCAGCGAACTGCGGGCCGCGCAGGAGGCGCGCAAGGAGACTCCGCGCTACGACGGTCGCTACCGCGACCTGGACCGCGCCGAGTCCGACCGTCGCGCGGCCGCCGGCGAGCCGTTCGCGCTCCGCTTCCGCGTCCCCGACGGCGAGACGACGATCCCCGACCTCGTGCGCGGCGACGTGCGCTTCGACCACGCCGAGGTCGACGACTGGGTCATGGTCCGGACGAGCGGGGCGCCCACCTACAACTTCGTGGTCGTGTGCGACGACATCGCCATGAAGATCAGCCACGTCTTCCGCGGCGAAGAGCACCTCGTGAACACGCCGAAGCAGGTGCTCCTGTACCGCGCGCTCGAGCTGGAGCCGCCGCGCTTCGGCCACCTGCCTCTGATGCTCGGCACGGACCGGAAGAAGCTGTCGAAGCGGACCGGCGATACAGCGCTCGGCGACTACATCGCGAACGGCTACCCGCGCGAGGCGATCGTGAACTTCCTGTGTCTGCAGGGCTGGGCGCTCGACGGTGAGACCGAGGTGTTCGACGTCGCCACGTTCGTCGAGAACTTCGACATCGTCGACGTGCAGAAGGCGGGGGCGGTGTTCGACCCCGAGAAGTTCAAGTGGCTGGCCGGCGACACGATCCGGCGCATGTCCGTGCCCGCCCTCGCCGACGCGGTCGCGCCGTTCGTGGTGCGTGCGGGGCTGATGGACGACGCCGGGATCGCGGACAGGCGCGACTGGTTCGAGCGGCTCGTTGCCGGCGAGCAGGAGCGCATCGAGCTCTTCTCGGAGCTCCCCCCGCGCATCGCGCATTTCTTCGGTGCCGACGACGCGGTCGAGTACGACCCCAAGGCCGAGAAGGGGGCCCGCAAGCACGAGGCGCGCGTCGAGACGCTCCGCGCGTTCGGGGACTGGCTCGCGGCGCAGCCGACGCTGGACGATTCCGCCGCGCTGGCGGACGCCGCGAAGGCCTGGGCCTCGGACCGCGGGCTCAAGCTTGGCGCGCTCTTCCAGCCGCTGCGCTGCGTCCTGACGGGGCAGGCCGGGGGCCGAGACTTGTTCGACGCGGTCTCGCTGCTCGGGAAGGAGAGCGCGCTGGCCCGGATCGCCGCCGGCGTGCGCCGGCTCGCCTGACGCCTCTCGCCGCCGCCGAGGGCGTCCGGTGCCCCGCCAAGTGCGGTCGGGGCCCCCGAGGGGGGACAGGGACCCTCGGGGAGCCGCGCCGGGCCCGAATCGGTCAAGCGACCGGGGTTCCGCGACGAAGAGAAGGGGATGACCGACCCCGAGTTCACGGATCCGCGGAAGAGCCACTCCGGTCCGGACCCCGACACTCTCGCGCGCCGAGCCGAGGAGCTCCGCCGCGAGGTCGCCGCGCGGGTCGAGGACCAGCGCCGGCGCCTCTACGCCGACGCCCCACGCAAGAGCGTCGGCGCCGGGCCGCGCATGCGGCTCGTGCTGCTGTCGGCCTTCGTGATCGTGATGCTCGCCTGGGCGGGCCGGAACAGCGGCGGCCCGCTCGGTCTGCAGGCCGCCTTCACGCCGGCGTCCGACGGAGTGTCGTTCGCCGGGCGGCGCACGTTCGAGGCGCAGGGGGACGCCGTGACCCTCGTACCCGGCGACGTCGTCGGAGCGCGGGACGGCAGGGGCGCGAGCCTCGTACTCGGCGACGGCCGGCTCGAACTCGAGCCGGGCGCCCGCGCCGCCGTCGCGAGCCTGATGCCGCCGCGCGCGCGCCTGCTCGGCGGGACCGTTCGAGCCAGCGGCCGCATCCGCGTCGTCTCGGCGCACGGCATCCTCGACCTGGAGGGTGAGGCCGAGCTCCGGCTCGACCAGAGCGGGCTCGCCGTCGGCGTACGGGCGGGCGAGGCGACCGTGGTCTCGCCCGACGGTTCGCGCACGCTCGCGGCGGGCGAGAGCGCGCTCTTTCAATAGCAGCAGCGGCAGCGGCGCGCGCCGCCCATCGCGGCTGCGTTCGACCTCGCCGAGCGCGCGCGGGCTACGCTGCAGGCCGAGCGCGCGTCCGCGCGACACGAGCCCCGCGTGATCCAGCCCCGCCGCCACAGCCCGCTCCGGCTCGCCGCTTTCCGGCTCGCGGCCCGCGTCGCGCAGCTCGCCGGCGGAAGGCGGTTCTACCGCTGGCGCTATCTCTCGGGAGATCGCCTGGTGGTGAGGCACGAGCGGGTCGAGCTCGGCGGCAGCGCGACCTCGGACCCGACGACCCGTCGGCTCCTGCGCATCGTCCAGGTCAGTGACGTGCACGGCGGGCCGTTCGTCGGTCCAGGTGATCTCGCGGACCTCATCGATGCGGTCGAAGGCCTCTCCCCCGACGTCGTCGCCGTCACGGGGGACTTCGTTGCGGATACGACCGACGAGCTGCCGCGGGTGGCGGACGACCTCGCGCGCCTCGACGCACCGCTCGGAGTCTTCGCCGTCTTCGGGAACCACGACTACAAGGATCGACGCGAGCCTGAGATCGTCCGCGCGTTCCCGCGCTGGCGTTTCCTCCGCAACGAGTGCGTGGCCCTGGAGGGGCCGACCGGCGCAAGGATCGGGATCGCGGGGATCGAGGACATCGAGGAGGGGCGCCCCGCCGACGTCGAGCGGGCCACGGGCCTCGCTCTCCAGGGCGCGGATGTTCTCGTCGCGCTCAGCCACGGGCCGGAGGCCGCGCCCGCGTTCGCCGCCCGCGGATTCGACCTCGTGCTGTCCGGCCACAGCCACGGGACCCAGATCGACCTGCCGTTCCTGCGCAGGCTCGGCCCTGCCCACCCGGGGCTCGTCGTCGCGCTCGGTCGCACCCGGCTCGTCGTGAGCCGCGGGGTCGGCCCCATCGGCGTCCCGGTCCGGGTCCGGGCCCCCGCGGAGATCGTCTGCGTCGACATCGTCGGCTCCGTGTCCCAAGATCGTGGACCGTGCAGGGATGTCTCCGCCTCCACTCCGGCGTGCTCTACGTCGGACGTCACGCGCTGACCGCCGAGGTCGCGTCGTACGACCTCGACGGCCGGCCGCTCGAGACGCGCTTCCGGTTCCGCGACGAGGCGGTCGGGCGCTCGTCCGCGGACGGTCTGGACGTCGACGCCGACCGGCGGATCTGGGTCGCGGACGCCGCGGCCCACGCGGTGCGATGCTTCACCTTGTTCGGGGTCGAGGTCGCCCGCGTCGGCGACGCGGACGAGTCCGAGCGCGACCGCAAGGGCAGCCTCGGGCGCCCGGTCGACGTGCGCGTCGTCGGTTCCGACGACGACACGACGGTGCTCGTGGCGTCGGCCGGCCGGCGGCGGCACGCGCTGCAGGTGCTGCACGTCGCGTCGGGCCGCGGGCGATCGCTCGCGCCGCTCGGCGACCCCGAGAGCCGCTTCGAGCGCATCCGCGGCCTCGACGTGTGCGCGGGCCGCATCGCGGTCGCCGAGGCGAGCGCCGCGCGCGTGCAGCTCTTCGAAGGAGACCCGCTGGGCCGTGTGGTGTTCCGGTCCGCGTTCCACGTCCCCGAGGCGCTCGGTACGCCGGAGGCGGTCGCGCTCGTGGGGGACGGCCGCGTCGTCGTCGCAACGTCGGGCAAGCGCTCCGGGCTGCACGTGTTCCACCCGGGCGGGGAGCACCTTCTGACCCTCGCCGGCAGCGGCGCGCAGCGGGGCGGCGCCGACCTCGACGCGCCCTCGGCGGTTGCGATCGAGCGCGGAGGCGCCGCGGACGAGGCCGATCGGACGCGCCGGGTCGCCGTGCTCGACCGCGACGGCGAGCGCGTCCAGGTGCTCTCGCTGGACGGCCGCGCCTTCGGCGAGTTCCCGACCCTCGGGGCGATCGGCGCTGGGGAGCGCTGAGCGATGGCCCGCGGGCTCCTCGTTCTCGCCGTTGTCGCGGCCGCGGGTCTCGTCTGGCTGACGCTGGTGGGGCCCGCGGCCGCGCCGGTGGACGGAGAGGCTCCGCCGCGGAGCGAGGCACCGTCCTCCGCCGCACAGGGTCTCGAACCCGCCGGGCCCCGGGCAGCCGGCGCAGCGCTCGAACCCGCCGCTGTCGCGGGCGTCCAGGACTCCGGAGCGCAGAGGCGTGCGGCCTCCGGGGCGCAGCCGGCGGCGGCCGAGGACGTGCGCGTGCTCCGCGTCCGCGCCGTCGACGCGCAGTCGGGCGCGCCCGTCCGTGGGGCGCGCCTCGTGAAGCGGAACGCCGGCGCGTCGACCCTGAGCGCTCGCTGGACGGCCGTACGCGCGTCCGAGGACGACGGCTGGGCCGACGTCGAGTTGGCCGGGGATCCGGACGCACGCGTCCAGGCGCTGCTCGAGGCGCGCGGGTTCGCCGCGCGCGACATCGCGGATCTCGCAGCGCTCGACGGCGAGGACGTGCCGCTCGAGCGGACGGCGACGCTCACCGTCCGCGTGCCCTCGGTCGACCCGGACGTATCGCTGCGGGTGGTGCTGACGCGCGGAGCGCGCCCGCAGCGCGGCGCGTGGACCGATACCGAGTCGCGTTCGCCCGTCGACGGAGAGGTCCACTTCGAGGACGTGCCCCCCGGGATCTACAGCGCCGCCGCGACCGCGCACCCCGGAGGTTGGGTCGGCGCCGAAATGGGCATCGAGCTGCGGCCCGCGCAGGAAGCAGCGGTGACGATTGGCGCCGAAGCGGGCGTCACGTTCCGCGGCGAGGTCGTCGACGTCGACACGCGGCAGCCCATGTCGGGCGTCACGGTGCAGCTGCGCCCCGAGAGCTCCGGCATGTTCGCGCGACTGCGGACCCGCGCCCATCCGGAGGCGCAGACCGACGAGCGCGGACGCTTCGAGCTCGACGGCGTGCCGCTTGGACGGACGCAGGTACGGCTGTTCCTGCCCGACGGCACGCGCGTCACGCGGAGCACGACGGTGGTCGAGCACCAGGAGACCCGCTTCATCACCTTCCGCGCGCGCGGCAGCGGCGTTCTCGCGGGGCGCCTGGCGCCGGGCCTCGTCGCGCAGGCCCTCGAGGGTCGAGACCCGGCCGCCGCGCAGGACGGGGCCCCCTGGAGTTTCTTCGTCGCGCCGCGCGGAGCGTCCGACCGCATCCTCGAAGCGGTGGCCCGCGGCCGCGCGGGCTTGGGTCGACGGATGCGCGTCGCACCGGACGGAACGTTCGAGCTCGAGCAGGTCCCGGCGGCGCGGCGCCTCGTCCTGTTCGCACTCGGTCCGAACGGCGCGGTCGGCCAGGCGGACGTGCATCCGCCGCTCAAGGTCGGCGAGCGGCGGGCCGGCGTCGAGGTCCCCGCGCTCGAGCGCTCCGAGCTCCTGTTCGAGGTCGTGGACGCGTCCGGCGCTCCGATCGAATCGGTGAAGTACCGGATCGAGGAGCGTATCGGGGACTCGCGCGCCTGGACGGAGCCACGGACCGCGGCCTCTGCCAGCGGGCGCTTCCGGGTGGAGAGCCTCACGCCCCCGTCGCTCCGTCTGCGCCTTTCCACCGAGGGCTCGGTCGAGTGGACGGTGCGCGTCCATGCCGACCGGGAGAACCGCTTCGAGCTGCGTCGGGCGCGGCCGATCCAGGTCGTCGTCCAGGATCGAGCCGGCTACGCCGTGTCCGGCGCGCGCGTGATCGCACGCCCCGCCGACGCGGCGGAGAACGCGTCACGCACCCGCGCGCAGCGAGCGTGGGCCACGCAGGAGGGGCTCGCGGAGCTCGAACTCGACCCCGGTCTTGCCTGGACGCTCGTCGCGCGCGCGGACGGGTTCGGGGATCCGGCAGCGCCCGTCGCGGTCGCTCCCGAGCTCCCCGCGGGCGCGCTCCTCGAGCTGGTGCTCCCGCGCACCGAACCCGAGCGCCCTGCGACGATCCGCGGACGCATCGTTCGCGCGGGCAACGGCGCTCCGGTTTGGGGCCTCTCCTTCACCCGCCTGGGCGGCGCGACCGCCACGGTCGACGGGCCGGAGTTCGAGCTCGTCGGGGTCCGACCGGGACCCGTCCGGATCGAGGCGCGCTCCGGCGGCTTCGAGACGGTGCGGCTGCCGGTCGACGCCGTTCGCCCCGGCGAGACGGTCGACGTGGGGGAGCTGCGCGTGCGCGCGGCCTCGACGGTCTCGGTGTCGGTGCGGGACGGTGAAGGGAGGCGCGTCCGGGGCGCGCGCGTCGTGCTGCGGCCGCTGTCGCAGTCGGACGGGGGCCCCGCGCGGGCGCCCGAGCGTCTCGTTCTGAGTGAGAACGACCAGGATCGAGGGACCTATTCGCGCGGCGGGATCGTCCGCGGAAAGTGGCGTCTGCGCGTCTCGCGGCGGGGACACGCCACTGTGACCCGCACCGTGCGGCTCGCGCAGGGCCAGGAGCGCGTCCGCGTCATCTTGAATCAGCGTTGACCCTAGACCCGGCCCACCGCGCAGCCCGGCACGGGGGGAGGGGTTAGCCTGGAGCAGGCGTGTGATCCTCGATCCACGCTGCCCGGTCTACGCCGCCCCGGACCGCGCGCCCAGGACCCACCCTTCCCCGAACGGCCCCGCACGAGGCCCCGCGACGCCGCGGGCGCCGCGCGGCGGGGTTTCCGGCCTCACCACCGCACATGCTCAGAGCGCCGCTCTCTCTTCTCCTGACGCTCGCCGCCCCCGCGCTGGGGGGGGCGGTGATCTCGGCCCCCGCCGCTGCAGCGGCGCAGGCCGGGGTGGTGAACCCCGCCGCGGTGAACACCGCAGCGGGGACCCGTGCGGCCGGGGCCGCGCCGGCGCCCCAGGCCGAGCGTGCACCGGCCGTCGTGCTCGACGCGGCGCAGCGCCGGCGCGAGCGCCTGCGCGCCATGGCGAAGGTCCTCGTCCAGGCGCCGCCCTCGACGCTGCAGCGCTACGCGAGCGCGGGCTTCGGCGCCTTCAATCCCTCGAGCGTCACGGCGCAGCAGGTTGTGCTCTCCAACTCGACGACGGCGTGGATCATGTCGATGTCGACCCCGGCAGAGCCCGACGCGCTCCTCACGCCCGGGATCGGGGGCTACGACCTGATCCTGCGCCTCTTCGTGCCCGCGACGGGCCTCGACGAGATCTTCTCGCTGTTCGTGCCTGACTCGGGCTTCGGCGTCGAGCGACCGCTGCTCGTCGGGTTCCACGGCGCAGGCGTCAGCAACCTCGACCTCTTCTTCAGCACTTCGTTCTATCTCGAGTGCGAGCAGCGCGACTGGTTCATGGTCGCGCCCTTCCAGTTCAGCGCCGTCGGCGACAGCCAGACGCACTACGGCAGCCCCCAGAGCGAGCTGCACGTCGAAGCCGTGCTCGACTGGGTGACGAGCCTCTACCCCGTCGACCGGGACCGCATCTACGGCGTCGGGTTCTCGATGGGGGGCGGCGCTGCGCTCAGCTACGCGGCGCGGCACCGCGACGACAGACGTCCGGCCTTCGCCGCCGTCGTGGACCACACCGGATTTGCGTCTCTGCGGCATACGTGGGTACGTCTGCCCGTTGCACAGCGTCCGCTGCTCGAGGATCTCTTCGGCGGGCCTCCCTCCAACCCGGTCGCAGAGTTCGAGTACCTGCGCTCCTCGCTCGTCGACATGGAGACGCCCTCGAACCAGCTCGTGGTCGGTGGCCGTCACATGGGCGTCAATCTCGAGTCTGTGCCGGTCTACGCCGTCTACGGAGCGAGCGACCCGCTGATGTACCTCCGGACGCAGACGAACGTCCTGCACGACTTCCTCCAGTCGCTTCCGTTCGGGCAGTCGCAGCTCCAGGTGGTACCCATCCCCGCCGAGTGTTTCCAACCCGACCCGGTCACGGGATTCAATCGCAACGGTCACTGCTGGGACACGCTCGACGAGACCGTGGCCTGCGACTGGCTCGACGGCCAGACGCTGCAACGACCCTCGCGAGGCTCGATCCTTGCGGACCGCGACGGTCGCTGGAACGCCATCGACCTCACACAGATCCAGGCCAACGCATTCTCCGCCGTCGACTATCTGTCGGAACCGGCGCAGAACCGCATGATCCTCTTCTCTCGGGAGAACCTCGAAGAGGTCCGCTTCGAGGCGACCGAGGTCGGCCTCGACACGTCGTCGGACCTCGCCGTTGCGACGACCGCGATCGATGGGACGGGCGTCGAGGTCATCGTCGACGGCTACACCGTCCGACCGACGACCGTGCTGCGCGACGGTGCGCCCGCCCTCGAATCGTGCATTCCGGGCGCCCTGTTCCCGACGTGGTGCTACGACGCCGTGGACGGGTCGGTTCGGCTCGCCGAGACGGGCGATGCGCTAGCGGTCTGGACGATCGTGCCCTGATCGACCCTCTCTCGTTCGGACCCGCCCCGATCAGCGCTGCGCGCCAGCCGGCTCCGGCGCACGCACGCGGGTGACCGCGTAACCCCTCTCGCGCAGGAGCGTCACGAGACCGGCGCGTCGGAGGACGGCGGCCGTTTCCTCGCCTTCGCCCGCCGTCGAAGCTTCGGACGGACGACCGTCCTCTCCGGTGCGCGGGTCCGGCATGTGAAGCGCGCCGACGGCGATGAACGCGGTCGTGCCCGCATCGGCGCGGAGCGCGGCGTCGATGCGCTCCGCGAAGCGCAGATTGCGCTCCCAGAGGAGTCCGTCCTCCGCGCGCCGGCGCAGGGCCGCGTCGACCTGGAAGCTCTGCTCGAGGATGTCGAGGAGCTTCGCCTCCTGTCCCGAGAGCCACGCGAGGACGGTCTCCTCGACCGGGTCCTTGCCCTCGGCCTCGTCGCGTTCGAGCTGGTCCAGGCCCTCGCGCAGGAGCTCCACCTGTTCGGTGCGGTCGAACGCGGTGAACACTCCGATCTGTTCCGCCACCGTCTCGAGGCCCGTCGTCGGCTTCTTCGCGGCGCGCGCGCGGCGGTAGAGCGTCTCGTCGAGCGAGATCGCGCCTTTCATCTGCGCCGGGAGGTAGTCGAGCTGAGGGAGCAGTGCGCTCGCCGCCCACGGCTCCATCAGGTCGACGACCTGCGTGAACCCGGGCCGGACCTTTTTCGCCTCGAGCCGCCGTTGGATCCTCTGCCAGAGCGCTTCTCCGACGAGGCTCGACAGCCGGAGGCCGCCGGGGAGCTGCGCCACGCGCTGGACCTCGGCGGTGGCGGCCTCGGTGGTCTCGATCTCGGAGTAGAACGCTCCGCTCGACTCGAACGCGCGTTCGACCTCGGGGTGGAGGTCCAGCACGCGCTCGTCGGGCAGGTGCACCGTCCCGAACAGGTACGCCTGGATCGGCTCGCCGTCCTTCGAGAGCCCTTCGATCTGCCAGAGGAACGGGTCGGGGCGCGGTGCTTCCTCCGCTGCCCGCGGGGCCGAGCCCTCCTGTGCGCTCCGGTCCTGGAGCGCGGGGGCTGCGACGAGCGGGGAGGCCGCGAGGGCCAGCAGGAGGGCCGCGTTGCGGCCGCGGAGCGCGAAACGGGTCATGCGCGCATCGTGGGACGCGCGGGCGCGCGGAGCAAGACGGGCGCCGCGCGAGAGCGATCAGCGCCTTCCTCGGCCTCTGGTCGGCGCCTCCCCTGGACGCGATGCGGAGCGGCCCAGATCGGAGGTGCCCGGCGCGGGGACTCAGAGCGGGGACTCAGCGCGAGGGGGCCCAGCGCGAGGGGGCCCAGCGCGAGGGGGCCCAGCGCGAGGGGGGGGGCCAGCCGGGGGGCTCAGCGCGGCGGGCCGCGCAAGGGCCCTGCGAACGGGTGCGCTCCGACCCGGGGAGTGCGCGCGTGAGCCCTGAGACAAAAAAAGGGCCGGTGACGCTAGCAGTTCACCGGCCCGAGGGAGAGAGGAGTTCACCGAGCTTCCCGGGCAGTCGCTGCGGCTCGCAACGCAATGACCACCTCTCGACGAACTCTCATGCGCGGAAGCACCGAAGCGCTTCCGCACCCGAGTTTAGAGCATGGCTGGCGGCGCCGCAGGGGATCCAAAGCTCTTTTTCTGCGACACCTCGGCGCTGGATGGCCTGAGGCGAGCGCGGGTGGTTCCTGATGGCACCCCAGCCCTCGCAGGGGGCGATAGAGGGCAGATACGCACCTATCCGTTGCCGTGGGAACGACTTGTGTGTGTCCGATCCGAGGCGCTGCGCGTGCCGCGGTGTGGGACGGGAGCCGTCCCACGGGTGCACGTGCGCAACCGAGTCGACTTCGAGCCGCTCGTCAGAAAGCTCGACGCTCCAGGCTGGATCGGCTGCGACGGGTCCAGCCGCGGCTCCCTTCGAGGCGCGCGCGGGTTCAGGCCGCCCGCGAACCGTCTTCGTCCGAGTCCGGGGCTCCGCCGTTCGCAGGATCCGAATCCGGGACGAGGCCGAGGTCGTTCGAGGGCGGGTCGTTCCCCGCACGCGCGCCCGTGCCGCGTCGCTCTCCGACGGACGGCAGGGCGGAGGGGATCGATGTGGCGTCGGGGTCGCCGGCTCCGAGCACGTCCGCGCAGGTGAAGAGCGACTCGAGCGCGTCCTCGCGGGCGTCGCGGCGTCCATCGTCGAACGCGAGGCGCTCGTAGACGAGGCTCCCGATGGCGCACCCGTGCAGCACGCCGAAGCGCGCGGCGCCGAGTCCCTCCGACGCGAGGGCGTCGGGGTTCGGCGTGGTCTCTCCGCGCGAGCGGAGACGCATCCAGGCGCCGCTTCCGAGCCCACCGCTCGACCGGACGCTAGGGGGTGCGACGTTGTGCCCGGCTGTGTCGCCCGGGCGAGGCTGCGCGCGCGCACGGCGCCAGAGCGTCGCCCGCCCCGAGCCGCACAGTTGCTCCGCGGCGTCGATCAGGACCGCCGCAAGGGCGCCCGGGGCGCCCGTTGCGGCCGCCTGGACGAGCGCCTCCGTCGTGTCCTCCACGTTTCGGTGGAGGGACTCGGCGAAGGGGTCCTGGGCTCGATGCGAGGCGTTTCGGTCGTCCATGGGCGAGGCGCTCCTCGTCCTGTCATCGGCCCCGAGCTGGGACCGCTGGAGCGTCGTCCCGCGGGAATCCGAGGGGTATGCTCGGAACGCATGCGGATCCCCGGTCTGAAGCTCGACGGAGCGCTCGACGAACTCCCGTGGCGCTCGACGCGGGAGCCAGGGATCGCGTGGATCGACCTCGGCGCCGAGCCCGGTGTGGACGCGATGACCGTCCTCATTCGGATGGACCCCGGCTGCGGCTATCCGCGGCACCGGCACCTCGGTGCGGAGGACGTGCTCGTGCTCGCCGGCGGCTACGAGGACGACGACGGGCGGCGCTGTGTGGCCGGCGACTTCGTCCGCTATTCCGCCGGTTCGAGCCACGCTCCTTGCGCACTCGGCGACGCGGGGTCGCCCGCCGGCGAGGACAACCCTGCGTGCATCCTCTTTGCGGTCGCGCACGGCGGCACCGAACGCGTCGAGCCGGAGGGCGAGCGATGAGCCTCGGTTCGTGTCCCCCCTCGGACGATGCGCCGGACGTCCGCCATCCGCCCGGCGCGCGATGTCCGGTCGCTCGCATCTACCTCGACCACAACGCGTCGACGCCGCCGAGCGCGGAGGTCAAGCGCGGCCTGCGCGCCTACTTTGAAGGCGAGTTCGGCAACGCCGGCGCGGCGCATCCCGACGGGCGCGTCGCGCGCTCGGCCATCGACCGGGCGCGCGTGCGCATCGCCCGCGCCGTGGGCGGCCGCGACGACGACCCGATCGTCTTCACGTCCGGCGGAACGGAGTCGAACAACCTCGCGGTGTTCGGCGTCGCCGACGCCGAGCTCGCCCGCACGGAAGGCGCGCCGCGCCGGCACGTCGTGTGCGGGACCCACGAGCACCTTTCGGTGGCCCGGCCCGTGGAGTCGCTCGAGGCCCGTGGCTTCCGCGTCACGTGGATCGACCCGCTGCCCTCGGGCGCGCTCGATCCGGCCGCGTTCGAGCGAGCGATCACCGACGACACGCTGCTCGTCTGCGCGATGTTCGCGAACAACGAGACCGGGGTGCTCCAGCCCGTCGCCGAGATCGCACGGGCCGCGCATGCGCACGGCGCGCTCGTTCTCTCCGACGGCGTGTGCGGCATCGGCAAAGCACCGATCAACGTCGACGCGCTCGACTGCGACCTGCTCTCGGTCTCGGGCCACAAGCTGCACGCGCCGAAGGGGATCGGCGCGCTCTGGACGCGCTCCGGCGTCGAGCTCGCTCCCGTGATCCTTGGCTGCGGTCAGCAGGCGGGGCTGCGCAGCGGGACCGAGAACACGATGGGGGCGGTCGGCCTCGGCGCCGCGATGGAGGCGCACGCGATGCCCGTGGAGGCGGTCCGGGCCGCCGACCGCGTTCGCCCCCTGCGCGACGCGCTGATCGCGGGGCTCGAGGAGCTCAGCATCCGGCCGCAGCGGAACGGCGGCGGCCCCGACCTCGCGAACACCTGCAGCGTCTGGTTCCCCGGTCGCGACGCGCTCGAGCTGCAGGCGCGCCTCGGGGACCTCGGGCTCTCGGTCGCCGCGCAGGCCAGCCGGCAGGCGGTGGGCGCGCCGCCCACGCCCTCCCACGTTCTGGGATCCATGGGGCTTGACGACCGCCGCGCCACGGAGAGCCTGCGCTTCAGCCTGGGATCGACGACCACGCGCGAGGACGTCGAGGCGGCCCTGTTCGTGGTCCGGTCCGTGCTGGAGCCCGCCCGCCTCGTCGGACTGTCCACGGGGGGCACTCCGGATGCGCCCCCGCCGTCCCCCGACCCGCTACGCTCGAGACCGTGACCCATCCCGACCTCTGTCGCCCCGACGCGACCTCCAAGGACTGTTCGCTCGATCGCCTGACCGCTGCGCTCGCGGTGCAGCTGGCGCCCGAGCGTCGGGACGCGTCGGGCGCCGAGGTCGCCGCGCTCCTGCGGGAGTACGCCGTGGCGGAGGAGAGCTGGCGCGGGTACGCGCAGTTCCGGAAGGACACGTACAGCCGGAACCTGATCTGGCGCAGCGACGACTTCGAGCTGCTGCTCCTGTGCTGGGGAGAGGGACAGGTGTCGCCGATCCACGACCACTCGGGACAGCACTGCTGGATGGCGGTCCTCGAGGGTGAGCTCCAGGAGGTGCACTTCGAGGAGGGGCCGGGCGGCCTCCGCGAGGGGCGCATCAAGGACTTCCCGACGGGGGGGGTCGCCTACATCCACGACGACATCGCGCTGCACCTGATCCGGCCGAAGCCGGGCACGCACGGCGTGTCCCTGCACCTCTACTCGAGTCCGATCGACGCGTGCCGGACCTTCTGCCCGGACACGGGTGCACCGACCGCGGTCCAGGTCGGCTACCACTCGGTGCGCGGGTCCCTGTGTGGGGGCGAGGATCCCGCGCGGATCCGTCAGGGCTGGAAGGCCTGACGGCCGATCGCGGCCGCCTGGCGCGGCGTCGCGACCGCTCGGAGCGGGCCGACCCTTGCAGCGGAAGCAACAGCTCGAGCGTGCGACCGTGCGCGCCGCGTGCCTTTTGAGGCTGGCACGGGGTGGACCTCGCCGGAGACGGTCGGTAGCCTCTCCGCCGCCGAAAGGCACGTGGCGAGGTAGCTCAGTCGGTTAGAGCACAGGCTTCATAAGCCTGGGGTCGCGGGTTCAAGTCCCGCCCTCGCTACCACCCCCGACGCTTCGCGTGCGGGGCTGCAGATACGGTGCCAGGATCACCAGCAGCAGGAGCGGCCAGGGACGTCCAT
>JBCBNC010000048.1:0-37705 GCA_039821985.1 Planctomycetota bacterium | reverse complement strand
GCGCTTCGAGCGCGGCTTCGACCCGCGCGTGCTGAAGGAGCTCGAGGACCGCTTCGACCAGCCGGTGCTGCTGGCGATCCTGGCACCGTATCTGCATTCGGCCCCCTGACCGCCGGAGGATCGGCTCACTCGCCGAAGTCGAACTCGTCGTCCGAGACCTCGCCGCTCTCGCCGCCGCCGTCGAGCTCGTCGTTCAGCTTCTTGTTGGCGCGCTCGCGGTCGCTCTCGTACTCGTCGCCGAGCCAGATCTTCTTCTTCCAGAGCTCGAGCGAGGGCTCGTCGACCGCCTTCGACCACAGGTCGTAGATCTGGATGAGGACCTTAAGGTTGAAGCGGATGTCCTCGTCCGGCGGAAGCTCGGAAAAGACGCTCTCGCGCCAGCCGTAGCCGAACTTGTTGTCGCTGCCGCGCGCCTTGTTCATCGCGTCGGTCATCGCCTTCGCGTTCGCGAACTGCTCGGCGTTCGAGTAGTCCATGCGGATCAGCTCATTGAGCAGCGCGACGTAGCCGGCCTTCTGGACGTCGGCGAGGCGCTTGCCCGCGCGGGCGACGCTGGCGCCGCCGCCGGCGCGCATCTCGGAGGCGTCCTCGATCGCGGACGACCACACGCCGGCGTCGACGTCGTCGGGCTTGGTGAACGGCGGGCGCTCGGCGCGCGTCTTCACCATGAGCATGAGCTCCTCGATGGAGAGCCCCATGGTTCCCGTTTGGTTGGGGTCGAATCCATCGCGGATCCCTTCGGGGGTCTTAGAAGCCTGCGTTGGCTTTGCCGCCGGCTTCTCGGCGCGTTCGTCCGCCGCGTCGCTCGATGCAGCGTCCGCCGTGTCGTCGGCGGCGGGCTCGTCGGCCGGAGCCTCGTCGCCCGCGCCGTCGTCCGTGTTCTCCGCGGCGGGCGTCGTGTCCGTCGTCGACTCGTTCGTCGCGTCGTCGCCGGATGCATCGGCGGTCTCGGCGGTGCCGTCCTCGGCGGCGGGCTCGGCCGCCTCCGTTTCGTTGCCGGAATTCATCGCGTACCAGCCGCCGCCAGCGGCCGCGACGACCAGGAATCCACCCGCGATCAGCGGCAGCGGCGACTTCTTCTGCGGAGCGCGGCCGCGGCGGCTGCGGCCCGAGCCGCCGCCGTCCTCGTCGTCATCGCCGTCCGAGCGGCGTGAACGACCGCCGCCCGCGCGGCGCGCGGACGAGCGCGAGCCGCCGCTCGGGCGCTTGCGCGTCGAGGGACGCTCGGCCTTGGGCGCGTCGCTCTCGGCCGCGGCCTTCGCGGCCGGCTTGGCGGCGTCGCGCTGGACGCGCTTCGGCATCGGCTTGGCGGCCGCCGCCTTCGCAGCGGGCTTCGCCGCCTTCTTCGGCGCGGCCTTCGGGCTGGACCCGCCTTCACCGGCGGCCTCGGACTCGGCGCGGCGGCGCGCGGCGATCTGCTCGCGCATGCTGGGGCCGGATCGCTTCTTCGCCTTGTTGCGCTCGGTGGGCTTGGGCTCTTCGTCGGACATCGATGGGGGGCCGGGTGCGCCGGCGGTGCCGGGGGTCGGTGGGGCGGCCGGGTCGAAGCCCGGCCGGAGAGAGGGATCGTGTTCGGTGTTCGGACGCGCGCGCGGAGCGGCGCGCCGCCGGGCGTCAGCGCTTCTTCTTCTTGAGCGCTTCGACGTCCTTGAGGTACTGCTCGCGCTCGGCCGGCGTCATCGACTCCAGATCGATGAGGTCCTCGAGCGGGTTCACGTAGGGCTCGTTCGCGGCCTCCTCGGCCTCGGTCTCGTAGCGCGCCTTGAAGCGGTCGTAATCGCGCTCGTACCACGCGTACCACTGCTTGACGCCGGACGCGATCTGCTCGGGCGTCGCGCCGATGGCGAGCGTGTGGCGCTTGTTGTCCGTGATCTCCTCGAGGAGCTTGCCGACGTTGAGGATCGTTCGCTGTCGCGTCGGGACCGACAGATCGAGGCGAGCCTCCTTCTCGAGCCGCGTGAGGAGCGGCGCGACCGAGGCGGGGCCAGCGTCGAGGATCGTATTGCGCGCGGCACTCCACTTTTTTCGTGAACCGTCGTCGGCGAAGAACGTCTCGATCGCGCCGTCGATCTCGCGGCGCTTCGCAGCGGGAACTTCGCGGTCGTACTCGACGACGCGGGCCTCGGCCTCGCGCACCTCGATCCCGTCGCTCAGCGTCACCTTCTTCGGAGCCTTGGCGCGGCGCTCGGCGGCGTTCTCGGCGCTCGTCTTCGCGCGGTCCGCGTCGATCCAGCGCCAGTCGCCCTTTGCGACCTCGACCACGGTCCACTCGGTCCAGCGGTCGACGGCGGCGCCGCCGCCGGCGGGACTGGACTTGAGGCGCAGCACGTGCACGTCACCGTCGCCGGAGCCGTAGCGCCCGTCGTAGGGCGTCCAGTTCGCGACGAAGGCGTCCTCGCCGCGCTCCATGAGCGGCGCGACGATGTCGTCGAGCGCACGCGCGCGGGCGGCGGGGTCGAGCTCGGACCACGGGGGGAGCTCGCCCTCGGACTCCTCGACGTGCGCGGCGTACGCGCGGGCCTCGTCCATCGCGGCGCGCAGGCGCGTCTCGTTGCCAGCGTTCGCCGCGTCGTGCAGCGAGCGCGCGAACTTCATCGCCGGGCCGTCGTAGCTCTCGGGGTCGACCCAGGGTTCGGACGGGGTCTTGTCGGCCGTTTCGGCGGCGGGCTTGGCCGCGGGCTCACGCGCCTCCGCCGGATCGTCGCCGCCCATCGCGCGCAGCGCGAAGACGCCGAGGAGCGCCGCGGCTCCGACGCCGACGCCGATCGCGACGCCCGACGACGAGCCGCCCGAGCTCCTTGCGCCCGAGCTGCGGCGACCGGCCGACGCACTCGCGCGGCCGGACGATGCGCCTCCGGAGCGGGAGCGGACGGGGCGCGCCACGTAGACGTGGCCGCACGACGGGCACTTGACCTTCGCGCCTTCCTTGGAGTCGGGGAGCTTGGCCTGCGTGCCGCAGGAGGTGCACTGAATGAGCATGGGGGGGCGGGGACCGCGCTCGCGCGCGTCTCGGGAGGAGGGCGCGGAGGGTCCTTCGGAACGAAGAAAGCTACCCCGCGCCGGGGGGCGCCGCAACCGGCGCGGAGGCCGCCTCGAAGTCCCCGTTTTGGTGCAGCGGGGGGCCCGCTGCTCTCGGATCCGAACACAATGCCGCGCCGCGCGCCCTCTCCGAAGCGCTGGATCGCCCTGGGGCCCGGCGGCGCCAGGTCACCTCGAATCGGGCGCGATGGATCGGGGCGACGGGAACCGGACGACGACGCGGGAACGCAGAGATGACGAACGAGTTCAGGCTCGAATGCCCCTTCGATCCGATGGGGCACCAGCCCCAGGCGATCGACGGCCTGGTCCAGGGGATCGAGGAGGGGGCGCGCCACCAGTGCCTCCTCGGGATCACGGGCAGCGGCAAGACCTTCACGATGGCGTCGACCATCGCGCGCTCGGGGCGGCCGGCGCTCGTCCTGTCGCCCAACAAGACGCTGGCCGCGCAGCTCTACGCCGAGTTCAAGGAGCTCTTCCCGCACAACGCGGTCGAGTACTTCGTCAGCTACTACGACTACTACCAGCCCGAGGCGTACGTTCCCTCGACCGACACCTTCATCGAGAAGGACGCCAGCCGGAACGAGAACATCGAGCGCCTGCGGAACAGCGCGACGCGCTCGCTCCTCGACCGCCGCGACGTGATCCTCGTCGCGTCCGTGTCGTGCATCTACGGCCTCGGCAGCCCGTCGAACTACAGCCGCATGGCGGTCGCCCTGCGGCGCGGGGACGAGCTCGATCGGGACGACCTCCTGCGTCAGCTCACGCAGATGCAGTATGCGCGGAACAACCTCGACTTCCGGCGGGGCACGTTCCGCGTGCGCGGCGACGTCGTCGAGATCTTCCCGTCGTACGAGGAGGACGTCGTGATCCGCATCGAGTTCTTCGGCGACGAGATCGAGGCGATCACGCGCGTGAACCCGCTGCTCGGCGAAATCCTCGGCGACGTCGACGAGGTGAACATCTACCCGCAGAACCACTACGTCGCGCCCCAGGACCGGCTGAACGCGGCCATCCCCAAGATCGAGGCCGAGCTCGAGGAGCGCCTGACGCAGCTTAAGGGGCAGAAGAAGCTCCTCGAGGCGCAGCGGCTCGAGCAGCGCACGCGGCACGACATGGAGCTCCTGCGCACCGTCGGCGTGTGCTCGGGCATCGAGAACTACAGCCGCTTCATGGACGGCCGCGAGCAGGACCAGCCCCCGTTCACCCTCCTGCACTACTTCCCCGACGACTTCGTTCTCTACGTCGACGAGAGCCACGTCTCGGTGCCGCAGGTCGGGGCGATGTACAAGGGCGACCGCAGCCGCAAGGAGACGCTCGTGGACCACGGGTTCCGCCTGCCGAGCGCGCTCGACAACCGCCCGCTCAAGTGGGACGAGTTCGATCGGCTCATCAAGCAGTCCGTGTTCGTCTCGGCGACGCCGGGGCCGTACGAGAAGAAGGTGTCGGCCGCGCACACGGTCGAGCAGATCGTGCGGCCGACGGGCCTGCTCGATCCCGAGATCGAGGTCCGGCCCGCGCGCACGCAGGTCGACGACCTGCTCGCCGAGATCCGCAAGACGGTGAAGGCCGGCCACCGCGTGCTCGTCACCACGCTGACCAAGCGGATGTCGGAGGAGCTCACGACCTACTACTCCGAGCTCGGCGTCAAGGTGCGCTACCTGCACTCCGAGATCGACGCGCTCGAGCGCTCGGCGATCCTGCGGGACCTGCGCCTGGGCGAGTTCGACGTCCTGGTCGGGATCAACCTCCTGCGCGAGGGGCTCGACCTGCCGGAGGTCGCGCTGGTCGCGATCCTCGACGCGGACAAGGAGGGCTTCCTGCGCGGCGAGACGAGCCTGATCCAGACCTGCGGGCGGGCGGCACGGAACGCCGAGGGCCGCGTGATCTTCTACGCCGACGGGATGACGGACTCGATGAAGAAGGCGCTCGGCGAGGTCGAGCGCCGACGCGTCGTGCAGATCGCCTACAACGCGGAGCGCGGCATCGAGCCGAAGACCATCTACAAGCCCGTCCGCGACGGCATCGAATCGCTCTACGAGATGGACTACGCGGCGACGCCCTCGCTGCCGGAGGCCGACGCGCCCAGCGTCCCCGAGGACGACCCGCGGAGCTGGCCGACGAAGAAGCTGCGGGGCGAGATCGCCCGCACGCGGGCGGACATGCTCGCGGCGGCGAACGAGCTGCGCTTCGAGGAGGCGACGGGGCTCCGGGACCGGCTGAAGGAGCTCGAGGAGATCGAGCTCTCGCGCTGACGCGGGCCAGGCGAGAGGCGCCGCGGGGAAGGGGCCCGATCGACCGGGACGCGGTGGACCGGGGCCCGGCGGACCGGGGCCCGGCGGACCGGGGCCGTGCCGCGGCGCCCTGGGCGGGGGAATGGGGCGCCGGGCCCCGCTCTCAGGTGCCGGCGGCCGGGCCCCGGTCCGTGAGTTCCGGTCCTAGGCCCCGACCCGCGCCCTCGGCCGTGTCCGAGGGCCAGCCGGCGGGAACGAGGGGCACGGCCCGCGCTTTCTTCGGACTATCTGTCCGGTGCCCCCGCGAGGGGTCAGTTCGGAGCGGACGGGCGGCACGGGCCGCCCCGCCCCCCCTTCGACCCAAACCGAGCCCCCGAAGGCTCCGGCGCCATGGACAAGCATCATCTCCCCCTCGCGGCGGCCACCGCCGCGGCCCTCTTCGGGGCGTCCCAGGCGAGCGCCCAGGACCGTTTCCTCTTTTCGATCGACTGGCAGAGCCCGACCGTGGGCACGCCCGACCCCTCCGGGGTCGCCATCACCGAGGGCGACATCCTCGTTCCCTCGACCCCGACCTCCCTCCCGAGCCTGACGCTGCCCGCCGGGCCCTCGATCGCCATCCCGCACGTGGGGGGTCTCGGCCTCCCTCCGGGCTGCGCGGGGCACCCGGGCGGCACGCCCTGCTTCGTCGAGGTCGACGCGTTCTCGATGGGTGGCGACGCGACCTTCGTGCCGTTCAACGAGGTCCGTCCGGGCCAGATCGCGTTCTCGGTCGACGAGTACGCCTTCGCCGGGTTCCCGAACCCCTTCCCGTCGGTGACGACCGAGGCGCCCGTCGGTGACTCGAGCGCCGACTGCTACCTGAACGCCGACTTCCTGCCGCCGGCGCCGGTCCCGTTCGGGCCCGGGCGCCACGTCGGCTGGGTCGACGGCAACGCCGCGCCCTCGGGCTCCGGCGCCCTGTACCCGGGAACGGGGCTCATCGAGCCCAACTTCCCGATGCCGGGTCCGGTCGACAACGGCGACAACCTCGATGCGCTCGACGTCGCGCAGAACTCGATCACCGCGATGCCCGGGCTGTACTACAGCCTCGACGCGAGCTTCGTCGATCCGCTCGAGGGTGTTCCGCACAGCGCTTCGGCGCTGGCGCTCGGCTACGTCGGCGGTGACGTTCTGACCCCGGGGGCCGCGGGCTTCCCGGTCGTGTACGCGCCGGCCGGCCTGCTCGGCCTAGACCTCTTCGGGCCGGACACCGACGACCTCGACGCGCTCTCCCTCCGGGAGAACGGGGTCTTCGGCTACCAGGTCTCGAACGCGCCCTACGACTGGGTCACCGGCGGCAGCGACCAGCTGGTCTTCAGCGTCCGCCGCGGCTCCGCCGTCATCGGCATGCCGGACTCGATCCTGGGCATCCCGATCGAAGAGGGTGACCTCCTCGTCCCGCCGGTCGCGGGGGGCGCGAGCCCCTTCCCCGGCATCCTCGTGACGGCCGAGCTGATCGGCCTCAGCACGATGCGCGCCGGCTTCGGCAACTTCGGCGACGACCTGAACGCGCTCGACCTCCTGCGCCCGCCCGTCCTCGACTGCGACGGCGACGGCATCGAGGACGCGATCGCGATCCTCACCGGGCTGGTGCCCGACGCGGACGGCAACGGCGTCCCGGACAGCTGCACGACGATCTTCCCGACCCCGGGTCCGATCGGCGTCGCCGGCTGCTTCTGCCCGGCCACCGTCGCGCCCTGCGGCAACGCCTCCCCGACGACCGGGTGCATCCACTCGCTCGGCACGGGCGGCATCCTGAGCGGCTTCGGCACGCAGGTCGGCGGCGCAGCCATCACGGGGGTCGACGACCTCGTGCTGACGGCCAGCAGTCTGCCCGGACCCTCGTTCTCCCTGTTCTTCTACGGCCCGCCCATCGGTGGGGTCGTGACCCTGGGCAACGGTCGACTGTGCGTCGGCGCCCCGCTCTACCGCCTGCTGCCGGTCATTCCGGTCTCCGGTGCGGGCGTGGCGACCTACGGACCTGGAATCGTGGCGACCTCGGCCTTCACGGGCCCCGGCGGTCTGATCACGGCGGGCTCCACGTGGGTCTTCCAGACCTGGTTCCGTGAGCTCGGCCCGGGCCCCTGCGGCCTCGGCTCGAACCTCACCAACGGCCTGAGCGTCACGTTCATCTGACCCAAGTGCGCGTGATCCGAGGAGCGTCCGTCCCGCAGCCGCGGGGCGGGCGCTCCTCGCCGTTCCGAGCCGGCGGTGCGGCTTCCGGCCCGGGCGGCTCGCTTCCGCTACCCTCCCCGCACGATGAAAGGCGTCAAGACCGTCGATGCGTACCTGGCCGCGCACCCCGAGCACGCGGCCGTCCTCGAGAAGCTGCGCGGGATCCTCGTCGACTCCGGCATGGAGGAGACGCTGAAGTGGAGCGCGCCGGCGTACGTCCGCGCGGGGAAGAACGTGGTCACGCTCGCCGCGTTCAAGGAGCACTGCGCGCTCTGGTTCCACCAGGGGGCGCTGATGGAGGACGCCGAGGGGCGCTTCGAGGACCCTGAGGAGGTCAAGTCGAAGGCGAAGGCGATGCGGCAGTGGCGCTTCAAGACCGCGCGAGACGTCCGCGTGCGCGAGCTCCGGGCGTACGTGAAGGAGGCGATGGCGCTGGTGGATCAGGGGCGCGCGGTCGCGCCCGAGCGCGGGAAGCCCGTCGAGGTCCCGCCCGAGCTCGATGCGGCGCTGCGCGGAAAGACCCGCAAGGCGTTCGACGCCCTCTCGCTCGGCAAGCGCCGCGAGTACGCCGAGTACATCTCCGAGGCGAAGCGCGAGGCGACCAAGGAGAAGCGGATCGAGAAGATCCTGCCGATGATCCAGGACGGCGTCGGGCTCAACGACAAGTACCGCAAGTAGACGGCGCGGAAGCTCGGAGAGCGGGGCGGTCGCTTCCGGTGATCGGTGCGCGCAGAATGCGGCCTTGAGCCGAGGGCAGCCACCGACCTCCGCGCGCGGACCCGCGCGTCCGTACCGGCTCGAACACCGACCGGACCCCGCGTCCGCCGCCCCACACGAAGACTCCATGGACCCCGCGGAACTCCCCGACGACGTGCGGGCGGCGGCGGCGCGCTTCGACCTCGGCGGCGCGGCGATCGCCTCGACGCCGCTCGTGCGCGGCCACATCCACCGGACCCACGTCGTGACCGTGGAGGGCGGCGCCCGGTTCCTCCTCCAGCGCATGAACGAGCGCGTCTTCACGGACGTCCCCGGCCTCATGCACAACATCGCCGAGGTCACGTCGTTCCTCGCGCGCTCTCCGGGCGAGCTCGAGGCGCTCCGGCTCGTGCCGACCGTGGACGGCGCCGCCTACCACCGCGGGCCCGAGGCGCCCTGGCGCGCGTACCACTTCGTGGAGGGCACGCTCTCGCTCGACCGACCGGAGAGCCCCGACATGGCGCGCGACGCCGCCGCCGCGTTCGCCGATTTCCAGGTGCGGCTCACGGCCCTCGACCCGGACCGGCTGCGGGTGACCATCCCCGGCTTCTTCGACTCGCTGAAGCGCCTCCGGGACCTGCGCGCCGTCGTGCGCGCGGACCGCGTCGATCGGGCCGCGGGCGCGGCCCGGGAGATCGCGTTCGTCGAGGAGCGCGCGGACCAGATGGGGGTGATGGAGCGCGCCCTCGAGGATGGCCGCATGCCCGCGCGGATCGTGCACGGGGACACGAAACTGAACAACGTGCTGCTCGACGCCGAGACGCGGCGCCCGCGCTGCATCGTCGACCTCGACACCTGCATGCCGGGCTACGCGCTCTTCGACCTCGGCGACATGGTCCGCTTCACCGCGTCGACCGCCGCGGAGGACGAACGCGACCTCGACCGTGTGAGCGTCGACCTCGACCTCTACCGCGCGATCGAGGACGGCTACCTGTCGGTGGCGGGCGATGCGCTGACGCCGTTCGAGCGCGAGCACCTCGGCTTCACCGCGCGGCTCGTCACCCTGACGCTCGCGACGCGCTTCCTCGCCGACCACATCGACGACGGGGGCTACTTCCAGGAGCATCGCGACGGGCACAACCTCGACCGCGCGCGCGCCCAGCTGCGGCTCGTCGCGGAGATGGAGCGGCTCGTCTGACCGCGGCGTACCGGGCCGTTGACATCCGCGACCGTTTGTCCAGGCTGGGGGCATGGAGATCGCCGTCCACACGCCGCACATCGATGCCGACGACCCCTCGCTCGCAGCCGAGGTCGAGAAGGACCTCCAGCGCTTCGCCGAGCGATTGACGCGCGTCGAGGTCTTCATCAAGGACACGAACGCGGCGAAGGGCGGCGTCGACAAGCACTGCGTCGTCGAGGCGCGCCCGCGCGGGATGGATCCGATCGCCGTGGACCACGACGCCGAGTCGATCCACGACGCGCTCCGCGGAGCGCTCAAGAAGGCGGTCCACGCGCTCGAGCACCGCTTCGGCAAGCACGACGAGCGGCGCTGATCGCCGTCCTGTCCGCCGGACCTCTGCGGTGGACCGTCCGCCGGGACCGACGGCCGCCTCGCGCGTTCGTCCTGGGACGGACCGGCCCGCGCTCCGTGCTCCGCGCGTGAACCCGAGGCGCCGGAGCCCTATTTTCTGGCCGTGAGCCCGCCGACCGAGGACCCGACCTGGTGGCGCCCGAAGGACTTCCCTCGGCGCCCCGGCGTGTACGTATTCCGCGCGGCGGACGGACGCGTCCTCTACGTCGGCAAGGCCTCGAACCTGCGCTCGCGCCTCGGCGCGTACAAGCGACCGGGCGCGGACGGGCGGATCCTGGTGCGCTTCCTCGGCGACGAGGCGGACAGCGTCGAGACGCTGGTGACGCGGACCGAGCAGGAGGCGCTGCTGCTCGAGGACACGCTCATCAAGCAGTACAAGCCGCCGCACAACATCCGGCTCAAGGACGACAAGTCGTTCCGGATGCTGCGGATCGACTACTCCGACCGCTTCCCGCGCCTCAAGCACGTGCGCGCGCACTCGCCCGAGGTCGGCAAGGCGGGCGGGCGCAGCCGCTACTTCGGGCCGTTCGCGAGCGCGAGCGCGCTGCGCAAGACGCTGGCCGACCTGCACCGGATCGTCCCGCTGCGCGACTGTCCGGACAACGTGCTCGAGAACCGCAGCCGCCCGTGCCTCAAGCACCAGATCGGGCTCTGCTGCGCGCCGTGCGTCGACCTCGTGAGTGAGACCGAGTACGCCGACCTCGTGCAGCGCGCCGCGAGGATCCTCTCGGGGGACGCGGAGGAGCTCTCCGCCGACCTCGAAGGGCGCATGCGCGACGCGTCGGAGGCCTTCGAGTATGAGCGCGCCGCCGTCTGGCGCGACCGGCTCGCGGCGCTGCGCCGGACCGTCGAGGGTCAGGGCGTGCGCCCCAAGGACGACGTGGACCGCGACGTGCTCGGCCTCGCGCGCCGCGGAGACCGCGCGGCCGTGCACCGGGTCGCCTGGCGCGACCGGCGCATGGCGGAATCGCGGACGCACCACTTCAAGAGCGAGCTGCCGGACGACGAGCTCCTGCACGTCGTCCTCACCGCGATCTACGCGCCAGGGCGGCGCAGCGCGCCGTCCGAGATCCTGCTCCCGTGCGTTCCGTCCGAGTTCGAGCTGCTGGAAGAGACGCTCTCCTCGAAGCTCCTGGTCCCCGAGTCGGGGGACCGCCGGCGCATGCTCGACTTCGGGTGCGAGAACGCGCGCGCGGCGCTCACCAAGCAGTCGGACGAGGAGCAGCGCGACGAGGACGCCCTCGAGCAGCTCGTGGAGCTGCTCGACCTCGACCCCGCGACGGAGGTCATCGACTGCTTCGACATCTCGACGACGCAGGGCGCCAACGTCGTCGCGAGCCGCGTCCGCTTCCGACGCGGCCACGCGGACCGCGCCGGCTACCGGCGCTACAAGATCCGCGAGGTCGACGGGCAGGACGACTTCGCGTCGATGCACGAGGTCGTGCGCCGCAGCCTCGAGCGCGGGATGCGTGAGAACGACCTGCCCGACCTCGTCGTGATCGACGGCGGCCAGCCGCAGCTCGCGCGGGCGCTGGAGGCCCGACAGGAGGCCGGGGCGTTCGGGGTCGCGATGGTGGGCCTGGCCAAGGCCCGCGCCGAGCGCAAGGTGCGCGGGCGGCGCAAGGGCCCGGTCGAGGAGCGCGTCTGGATCCCGGGGGCCGAGGCGGCGATCGAGCTCGGCGCGCACAGCGCCGTCCGGCACCTGCTCGAGCGGATCCGGGACGAGGCCCACCGCTTCGCGATCACCTACCACCGCAAGGAGCGCGGTCGCATCACGAGTCGCCTCGATTCGATCCCCGGGGTCGGGCCGACCAAGCGCAAGGCGCTGCTCAAGACCTTCGGCTCCGTCGCGGGCGTCTCGGCGGCCAGCGTCGAGGAGCTCGCGGGCGTCGAGGGAATCTCCCACGATCTCGCCTCCACGATCGCGGAGTCGCTCCGTACCCAAGGCCAATGACCCATTCGACGACACGACGGCGGTGCGCTCCGCGGCTCCTCTTCCGCCGGCCGGGGGCCGCGCTGTTCGCGGCGCTCCTCGGGGGTGCCGTGCCCGGCGCGGTCGCCGCGCCGCAGATCCTCGACCCCACCGACGAGACTCCCCGGAGCGCCTCCGGCACGCGCTTCGACGCCCAGATGCTGTGGTTCAGCGAGAGCCAGCCGGACGGAGCGGCGCGGGCGGCCCTCTCCATCGCCGAGGGCGTCGCGGAAGTCGCGCTCGATGGCGTGCCCGCGATGTCGGAGGGCGAGCCCCGTGCGACGGTGGGCCTGGCCGAGTTCCCGCGGGCCCTCGCGCGTCGCACCGGCACCGAGGGCGGCCTCCTGTCCGTCGGCGCCTCCGCCGGCGTTCGCTTCCAGGACGGTGACCCGATGCCGGTCGTGGCCATCGCGCCTCGCATCCAGGACCGCATGCTGAGGTTGACGAGCCTTCCGCCCTCGACGGCGCGGGAGATCGCCTGGGCAGCGGCCGGCCTCCGTCTCGAGCGCGCGGCACAGGACGGAGCGGCTCTTCTCGACGACCCCGTGCTGCGCGCGGGCGCGCGGGCGGCGCTCGCCCATCGCGGGCTCGAGGCGGCCGACCGCGGAGCGCAGCCGTTCGACGACCCGATCCTCTCCTCCGGCGCGCACGTGCTCATCGAGGAGCTCGCTGCGCGGACCGCGGACGGAGCCCCGCGCGAGGAAGCGCTCCGCGCGATCGCTCGGTCGTTCGCCGCCTCCGTCGCGGGGGCGGACCGTGCGTCGGCGAAGGTGTTCGACCCCGAAGTGCCTCTCCGCGCGAGCGCGGGAGAGATCGCCTGCCGCCTGCTCTTCGAGGCGAAGGACGACGCCGCGGAGGCGCTCGCGGCGCTCGGCGTCGACCCGACGCGCCCCGCTGCGGGCTCGCCGCGCTTCCTCGTCGAGTCGGGGGCCGTCGGGCGCGCCGGCGACGCGATCCAGGCCTCGGCGACGCGCCGCCTCGACGCGCTCTGCCTCGAGCGCGCCCACCGCGCCGGCCCGATCGACGTTTCCTTCGAGGTCCTCGTGGTGGCGAACGACGGCAAGACCCCTGCGCAGGCGGACCTCGTGTTCGGCGAGGACGGCGAGGGGGACCGATTCCTCGTCGCGCTCAATCAGCGCCAGGGGCTCTACCTGTTCCGACGCGAGGGGCCGGAGGCCGGCTACGAGCCGCTCATCGCGCGCGAGGACTTCCGCTTCCCGACCGCGCAGTGGGTGCCGATGCGCCTGCGCCACGACGGGAGCGAGATCGAACTCCTGATCGCTGACCAGCCCATGTACGGGTACCGGCACAAGGGGCGGAGCCTCGACGGCAAAGTCGGCTTCGGCGCGCACGCCGGGTCGACCGCGTTCTTCCGCAACCTGAAGATCGAGCGCGGCCCGGAGCCGGGTCCCGAGGATCCCGCGGGGGGCGCCGACGGGGACGATCCACGCGCCGGCGGGGGCGAAGGCCCGCCCGGCACCGACGGCGCGCGCGTACAGTCGGGGCCAGACGCGCTTCCGACCCCGGACCGGGTCCGCGCGAGGAGTCCATCCATGCACGCCACCGTCCTGACGCCGACGCCCGACCTCGAAGGGTCCCTCGACTTCTACGCACGCGCGGGCTTCGTGCGCGTCGACGGCGCGACCGCAGGCGTCCCGGAGAGCGGCCGCGCGGCGCTGACGGACGGCTCGGTCACGGTCGAGATCGACGCGGATCGGCACGTCCGCACATCGCTCGTGCTCCGGGGAGAGGGCGTCCGTCGCCTCGTCGACTCACTCCGTGGCACGACCCGCATGGTCGAGCGGGACGCGGGATTCGTGGTGGCCGACCCGAACGGTGTGCGCGTCCAGCTCCGTCCCGACGACCCCTGGACGCCGGTCGCGCCGACCGAGACGCCTGCCGCCCGCTTCGGCGCCTTCGCGGGCCTCTCGATCGAGGCCTTCGACCCCGAGGCGACCGTCTCCTTCTGGAAGACGCTGGGCTACGCGGTCAAGGCCGGCGGCCCGGACGCGGGCTGGACCCAGCTCGGCCGGGACGGCGCGATCGACGTGTCGGTCATGGGGCCGTTCACGTGCCCGCACCTCTTCTTCAATCCGGGACTGACCTACTTCAACTCCGGCCGCAACCCGGAGATCATCGCCGAGCTGCGCAGCGCTGGCGTGCCGCTGACGGAGGAGATCACCGTCTTCAACGAGCGCGGCGACGTCGACAACGTGATCGTGCGCGACCCGGGCGGGACCGGCTTCTTCGTGTTCAACGACTGACGCGCGAGGGGCGGCGCAGCGCTAGCCCCGCGGGTGGTGCATGCGGTGGACGGTCCGCACGTGGTCCGCGTCGAGGTGCGTGTAGATCTCGGTCGTTCGGACCGAGGCGTGGCCCAGCATCTCCTGCACGGCACGCAGGTCCGCGCCGCCCGAGAGCATGTGGGTGGCGAACGAGTGCCGGAGGTCGTGGGGCGAGAGGGCCAGATCGAGCCCCGCGCGCGCCGCCGCCTCCTTGACCCGGCGCCAGGCCGACTGGCGGTCGAGCGGGCGCCCGGACTTCGACAGGAAGACCCGGTCGGAGCGCGCGCGGGCCCGGGCAGCGATCGCCGGGCGCTCCCGGTCGATCCAGCGTCCGAGGGCCTCCCGTGCGCGCGAGCCGAAGGGAACGACGCGCATCTTGTCCCCCTTGCCGTGCAGCCGGACGGTGGTCCGGTCCTCCGCGAGGTCGCTCACGCGGAGCCCGAGGGCCTCTGAAACCCGGGCCCCCGCCGCGTACAAGGTCTCGAGGAGCGCCGTGTCGCGCACGTCGCGCCAGCCGACCGGGGCTCCATCGGCGGCGAACGCCGTGAGGAGCGCTTCGACGTCCTCGGGCCCGAGGGTGCGCGGGAGCGCTCTCCGCAGCTTGGGCGAGGGGATCCGCGCCGTCGGGTCGGCCCGCAGCTGCCCCTCTGCGACGAGGAAGCGCACCAGCATGCGGACGGCGACGAGCCCCCGCGCGACCGAAGCCTCGGCCGCGCCGCCGTCGCGCCGGTCCCCGAGCCACTCGACGACGTGGTCGCCGGTGAGATCACTCCAGTCGAGCACCCCGCGCTCGGCGATCCACAGGGACGCCGCGCGCAGATCGGAGCGGTAGGCGGCCACGGCGTTCCCGGAGAGTCCCGCCTCGGCGCGCATCGCGTCGAGGAAGTCCACGGCGGCGCCCCAAAGAGCAGGAGGGGGAGCGACCGGCGCTGCGTCCGAGCGGGAGCCGCGCCGCGCCTCGGTCTCGCGGCGGCGCGCCATGGACCGATTGGGCGGCTTCGGCGCCTTTGGTGCAAGGATGCCGCGGCGGGACGGCCGGACGTCTGCCCGGGGATGGCCTCGGCGCGCCCTCGGAGGGCGGCCCGCGTCCCGACGCGCGGACTGGGCTCGCACGGTGTGGATCCCTCGCGCGTTCCCGTCCGCGCGACAGGGACTTCGGTCCAGAGCGACGTTTGCGCGGCGTGCGGATCGGGGGCACGTGCCCCAAGCCGCAGCCGGTGTGGATCTTCCGCTCGCTCCTGTGCACCGGGATCCACACGGTGCGAGCCCAGTCCGCCGCGGGTAGGCTCCGCGGCCATGGAAGAGCCCCGAGACGCCTCCGCCCCGGCGGTAGAGCCGCCGAGCAGCGCGGCTGCGGCTGCAGTCCCCGCCGCCGCGCCCGAGCGGGCGACCTGGCGCCGGCACGTCGCCCTCTTCGGGGTGGTGGCGGCGCTGATCGCTGTCGACCTCTGGTCCAAGTCCGCGGTGTTCGGTGCGCTCGACCCGGTCCTCAACCCGGACGCGGCGGTCGAGTACGGGACGAGCGAGCGGAACCACCCCCGCATCCCGGTGCTGGGGGAGTGGCTCGGGTTCATGCTCAACCTGAACTACGGCGCGGCCTTCGGACAGGGCTCCGGTTCCCAGGGGATCCTCGTCGGCGGTCGCATCCTGGCGGCGCTCTTCCTGGCCTTCCTGATCGTGCGGACGCCGAAGGGGCAGCCGGTGCAGCTCGCTGCGCTCGTTCTGGTTCTCGCCGGCGCCCTCGGGAACCTTTACGACAACCTCTACTTCGAGCCCCACCCCGGCCTGCCGGGCTTCCTGGAGGGGCGCAGCTACGGGCCCGTGCGGGACTTCATCGACGTCTACTTCGCGCCCTGGGACTGGCACTTCTGGACGTTCAACGTCGCCGACTCGTGCATCTCCGTCGGTGCCGTGCTGCTGATCGCGGCGGGTCTGTTCGGAGGGGCCGCGCGTTCGGCTCCGGCCTGAGACGCGGCCGGGGTGTATCGGCCCGCAGCAAACCGCGGGAAGGACCCTGGACCTTTGGGAACCCCGAGGTGAGAACTAGACTCCTAGCCGCGGCGCACCGGACGCCGCACGAGGGACCCGAGTCGATGATTGGTGACCGATGAAGCTGGAGCGGCTCACTCCGGCGCACGTCAAGCAGGCGGTGTCGATCTACCTCGACCACGCCTGGCCCGACGGTCCCCGTGGCGGGCCTCGCGCGGTTGCTGAGTCCGTGGCGAAGAGCGCGACGCTGAAGGAGCTGCGTTCGGCGTTCGAGACCCAGGCGGACCCGAATCGAGCCCGGCCCCGGCCGTCGGACTCCGACGGGGCCAGCACGACGGACTCGAAGGGCGCCAGCAGCGGCAGCGCGGACGCGTCCCCCGAGCAGCCCGAGAAGACCGAGCAGTGTCGCCGGTACGCGCTCCGCCTCGGCAACCACCGCTATCCGTGGATGAAGTTCATCGTCCAGGAGTACCTCGTCGGCGGCGAGTTCTTCTTCTCGGTCGACACCCACGACGAGCTGCGCGTAGGGCCCGACTCCCCGGACTACGAGGGGTGGCTCGAGCTCCAGGGCTTCAACCGAGAGCTCAAGCGCGAGATCGAAACCCACTGGGCCCGCACGGACCTCCCGACCCACGGGGACCTGCGGGCCCTCTGCGAAGGTCTGGCCCGCGCGCGCACGGACGCGACGTGCTCGGAGGAGGGTCTGATCGGCAAGCGTCTGCTCGTCGTCGACGACGACGTGGATGTGGCCGAGGGCGAGGCCGCCGTCCTGGCCGCCCGCGGATACACGGTCGAGACCGCCTTCGACGGCGCGCAGGTGCTGGCGCGTATGGCGAAGGACCCGCTGCCCGACCTCGTGATCCTCGACTTCGCGATGCCGGTGCACGACGGGGAAGAGGTGATGCGCGCGCTCCGGGCGGACGCGCGGACCCGGGACGTGCCGATCCTGCTCGCGACCGCGAGCGAGCTCGACCTGACCGTGCTCGGGCGGGCGACCGGCCTCCTCAAGAAGCCGTACACGCGGACCACCCTCTACGCGATGGTGGACCGGCTGCTGCTCGCGGCCGCAGGCCCCGCCCGGGACTGACGCCGGCGCCCGGATCGGGTCGGCGGCGCTCGGACCGGGTCGGTGCCGCTCGGGCCGGGTCACCACTCCACGACCCGCGGCCCCCCGGCCTGCGGGCGGCGCCGCCGCCCGGCGCGGTCCGAGCCCGCTCGCGTCCCGCAGCGATGGCCCTCCGCGGTTGTGATCGCCGGTCCCGTGGCCGATACTGGTCGCTCGCCCCGCCGGCGGGACGCCCCGTCCTGCGGGGAAATCGCCATGAGCTGGGACGACATCACTGACAAGTTCTCCTCCGTAGGTGAGGGGTTCGGACGCTTCGCGAAACGCCTCTTCGGCTCGGAGAACGAGCGGGAGATCCGGCGGCTGACGCCGGTGATCGCCGAGATCAACGGGCTCGAGTCCTGGGCCGAGGGCCTCGACCGGGAGACCGTCCAGGCCGAGGTGGCGGCGATGCGCGCCAAGGTGCAGAGCGGCGACGCGACGCTCGAGGAGTGCCTGACGAAGATGTTCGCGCTGACGCGCGAGGCCAGCCAGCGCACGCTCGGCATGCGCCACTACGACGTCCAGCTCGTCGGCGGCTACGTCCTGCACCAGGGCAAGATCGCGGAGATGATGACGGGTGAGGGCAAGACCCTCATGGCGACCCTCGCGCTGGCGCTCAACGCGCTCGCCGGTCGCCCGTGCTTCCTCGTCACGGTCAACGACTACCTCGCGCGCCGCGACGCCGAGTGGATGCGTCCGATCTACGAGTACCTGGGACTGTCGGTCGGCTCGATCCAGTCGTCCCTCGACGCGTACTCGCGCCAGCCCGTGTACGCGTGCGACATCATCTACGCGACGAACAACGAGCTCGGCTTCGACTACCTGCGCGACAACATGAAGACGACGCTCGGGGAGCAGGTCCAGAAGGACCTGTACTTCGCGATCGTCGACGAGGTCGACTCCATCCTGATCGACGAGGCGCGGACGCCGCTGATCATCTCGGGGCCCGCCGAGGACCACGTCGGTCGCTACAAGGAGGCGGACGAGGTCGCGCGCAAGCTCGAGGCCGAGGTCGACTACGAGGTCAAGGAGAAGGAGCGCCAGGCGTCGCTGACCGAGGACGGCATCGTCAAGGCCCAGGAACTGCTCGGCGTCGAGTCGTTCTACGTCCCCGGGTTCGAGGACTGGCCGCACTACATCGAGAACGCGCTGCGCGCGCACTCGCTCTACGAGCTCGACAAGGAGTACGTCGTCGAGGACGCCGAGGACCCCCGCACCGGCCAGGTGCGCAAGGAGGTCGTGATCGTCGACGAGTTCACGGGCCGCAAAATGGCGGGCCGGCGCTGGTCGGACGGCCTCCACCAAGCGGTCGAGGTGAAGGAAGGGATCGAGCCGAAGGAGGAGACGCAGACGCTCGCGACGATCACCTTCCAGAACTACTTCCGCATGTACGACAAGCTCGCGGGGATGACCGGCACGGCGCTCACCGAGGCGGGGGAGTTCCACAAGATCTACGAGCTCGACGTCATCAGCGTTCCGACGAACAAGCCGATCGCGCGCGACGACCACGTCGACACCGTCTATCGCACGCTGCCCGAGAAGTGGGACGCGATCTGCGACGAGATCGAGCGCGTGCACGACACCGGCCAGCCGATCCTCGTGGGCACGGCGTCGGTCGAGAACTCCGAGCACCTGTCCGGGCTCCTGCGCGAGCGCCACGTCCCGCACGAGGTGCTCAACGCGAAGAACCACGAGCGCGAGGCTCAGATCGTCGCGCTGGCGGGTCAGAAGGGTTCGATCACCGTGTCGACGAACATGGCCGGCCGGGGCACCGACATCAAACTCGGCGGCAACTTCGAGGCGCTGCTCGAGGGCGCGCTGGAGGAGGCCGGTCTCGAGGCGGGCGATCTCGATCGCCTCGACGAGATCGACTCGATCCGCGAGCGCGTGCGCCAGGAGAGCGAGGCGGCGGAGGCCGAGGTGCTCGGGCTCGGCGGTCTCTACGTGCTCGGCACCGAGCGCCACGAGGCGCGCCGGATCGACAACCAGCTCCGCGGACGGACCGGCCGCCAGGGGGACGTCGGCGCGAGCCGCTTCTTCCTCTCGCTGCAGGACCCGCTGATGCGGATCTTCTACCGCGACTGGGTCGTGAACGCGATGGAGCGCCTCGGCATGAGCGAGGGCCAGCCGATCGAGTCGGGCATGGTCGCCCGCCAGGTCGCGCGCGCGCAGAAGAAGGTCGAGGACCGCAACTTCGAGATCCGCAAGAACCTCCTCGAGTACGACGAGGTGATGGACCATCAGCGCACCGAGATCTACGCGGCGCGCCAGGCGGTGCTCGAGGGTGAGAACCTCAAGGACCGGGTCGACATCATGATCTCGAACGTGGTCGACCGTGCGTCGGACACGTACTCGGGGGACCCGGCGGGCTTCGCCGAGTGGGCGCACCGCACGTTCGACGTGGCGCTCGCCGAGGACGCCGCGGCGGCCGCGGTCGACGCCGACGCGCCGGACCTCGGGCCGGCGCTGGACGCGATCGACGCCGTCTACACCGAGCGCCGCGGCACCTGGGGCGACGAGCTCACGGCCCGCATCGAGTCGTACCTCGTGCTGACCGCCATCGACCAGAAGTGGAAGGACCACCTCCACGCGATGGACGCGCTCAAGGCGGGCATCGGCCTGCGCGGCTACGGCCAGCAGGACCCGAAGATCGCCTACAAGAAGGAGGCGACCGAGCTCTTCAACGAGCAGCTCCTGCCCGCGATCGAGGGCGACATCACCTCCAAGATCCTCCGCATCGACGTCCAGGGCGACGGCGACGCGCAGTCGGGCCAGCGGCTCGCGCCGCGGAGCATCGCGTCCGGCGCGCGCGAGGGCGCGCCCGCCGCGGAGCAGCGGCCGCGCTTCGACCAGCTCTCCCTCGAGCAGCAGAAGGCGATCGTCGCCCAGCTGCCCGAGGAGCAGAAGGTTTTGGCGGTGCTGCAGTCGGGCGGCAACGACGAGGCGCTCCTCGAGGAGCTCGGCGACGAGTACCGGGCCCAGTACGAGGAGACGAAGGTCAAGTTCGAGGAGCAGCGGGCCGCCGCCGCGAACCGCCCGCAGAAGCGCTTCGACGAGGCGACGTTCGAGGAGCAGCAGGCGTTCATCGCGCAGGTCCCCGAGGACCAGAAGCTGCTCGCGGTGTTCCAGTCGGGCGAGCACGAGGAGGCGCACCTCGCCGACCTCGGCGACGCGTTCCGCGCCCGCTACGAGGAGGCGAAGCCGCAGCTCGAGGAGCAGCGCGCCGCCGCCGCGAACCGCCCGCAGAAGCGCTTCGACGAGCTCTCGCTCGACGACCAGAAGGCGCTGATCGCACAGCTCCCGGACGACCAGAAGCTGATCGCGGTGTTCCAGTCGGGCGAGCACGAGGAGGCGCACCTGGCGGAGCTCGGGGACGACTTCCGCGCCCGCTACGCCGAGGCCAAGCCCGGATTCGAGGAGCAGCGCGCCGCCGCGGCGAACCGTCCGCAGAAGCGCTTCGACGAGCTCTCGCTGGAGGAGCAGGTCTCCGTGATGGAGCAGCTCCCCGAGGACCAGAAGCTGGTCGCCGTGTACCAGTCGGGGCGCGAGGACGAGCTGCTCGCGGCCCTCGGCGGCGACTACGCCGAGCGCTACCCCGAGGCGAAGGAGCGCTTCGACGAGCAGCGGCGCGCCGCAGAGGCGCAGCGGGCGGCCCAGATGCGCATGCAGCGCGGCCCGGCGGCTTCGAGCGCCTTCGACGTGATGAAGCGTCAATCGCAGGCCAAGCCCGCGGGCGAGGCAGCCCAAGCCGCATCGGCGCCCAAGCGCGACGCCGGTTCCCGGACCGCCACGAAGGACGCCGGGTCCGAATTCCAGGGCGCGGGCCGCAACGATCCTTGCCCCTGCGGGAGCGGCAAGAAGTACAAGAAGTGCCACGGCCGTTGACGCCGGCGGACGCACCGGTGGAACCCGGGAGTACGCCGAGCGGGGCCGGCTCGTCCGGCCCGCCCGCGGGCGCGGACCCGGAGCCCGAGCACTTGGGCCCAGGGACCGAGCGGCAAGATGCGGGACCCGAGCCCGGAGATCCGGGCCCCGAACAGGGAATCGAGCGCGCGCTCCCGCCGCCGATCACGTCGCCCCCGGCGGTCGGCGCACGGCAGCGCGCGCTGCAGGTTCTCTACGACGCGGCGATCGGGACGCTGTGGTTCGTCCTCCTGCCGGGGTTCCTGCTCGCAGGCATCTTCCAGCGCCGCCTCGCACGCAAGGCGCTCTCGCTGTCGACCGTGGGCCTCGAGGCCCTCGGCCCGCCCGATCCTGCCCGGCCGCGCGTGCTCGTGCACGGCGTGTCGGTGGGTGAGATCAAGGCGGCCGAGTCGATCGTCGCAGCGCTGCGCGAGGACTACGACGTCGTGGTGAGTGCCTTCAGCGACACCGGGCTCGAGATGGCGCGCCAGCTCTACGACGGCGTCCCGATCGTCCGCTACCCGTTCGACTTCCGGCCGCTCGTGCGGCGCTTCTGGTCCCGCGTGCAGCCGGACTCGGTGCTCCTCATGGAACTCGAGGCCTGGCCGTGCTTCCTGCGCGAGGCCAACCGCCGCGGGGCGCCGGTCGCGGTCGTGAGCGGACGCATCACCGAGGGCTCGTTCCGCCGCTACAAGATGTTCGGCTCGCTCCCCGAGTTCGGCCGCATCTCGCTGTTCGCGGCGCAGGACGACGCCTACGCGGGGCGCTTCCGACACCTGGCGCGCGGGGACGCGCGCGTCGTCGTCACCGGGAACGTGAAGCCGGACGGGATGCGCGTCCGTGAGTCGTCGCTGACCGACGCCGCGTTCCACGACCTGTCCCGCGACGCAGGCCTCGGGGGCACGAGCCCGACGGAGCGGCTCGTTTTCGTCGCAGGCAGCACCCACGAGGACGAGGAGCTCCGTTTCGTGCGCGCCGCGCGCCGCGTGGACCCGGCCGCGCGTCTCATCGTGGTTCCGCGTCACCCCGAGCGCTCGCCCAGCGTCCAGGCGGCGCTCGCTGCGGAGCTCCCGGAGGACGCAGCGCCCGAGCTCTTGAGCGAGGTGCGCGAGCGCGGCACTCCGGGGGACGTTCACCGTCCGCTCATCGTGGACCGGATCGGCGTGCTGGAGCGCCTCTACGGCCTCGCCGACGTGGTGTTCATCGGGGGCAGCCTCGTGCCGCACGGGGGCCAGAACATGATGGAGCCCGCGGCCCAGGGTCGCCCCGTTCTGTACGGGCCCCACGTGGACAACTTCCTCGTCGAGACCCGGGCCCTCGAGGCGGCGGGGGCGGCCCGGCGCGTCGCGGACGACGCCGAGCTGGAGCGGGCGCTGGGGGAGCTCGCCCGGGACCCCGCGCTCCGCGGAGAGATGGGGCGGCGCGCCCGCGCCGAGGTCGACGGCCAGCGCGGCGCGACAGCTGCGACCCTCCGGGCGCTCGAGCAGCGCCGCGTCCTCCCCCGGCCAGGACTCAGCCCCGGGCCGCTGTGAACCGCGTGGCGGGCCCGTATGATCTCCGCTCGTCTCCTACCCAGATCCCTTCCGAAACGCTGCCCATGGCCCGTTCTCTCTTCACGTCCGAATCCGTCTCGATGGGGCACCCCGACAAGGTGGCCGACCAGGTGTCGGACGCCGTGCTCGACGCCCTGCTCGCCCAGGACCCGGCGAGCCGCGTCGCCTGCGAGACGATGGTGACGACCGGCGTCGCGATCATCGCCGGCGAGATCACCACGAAGGCGACGGTGAACTACCAGGACATCGTGCGCGGCGCGCTGCGCTCGATCGGCTACACGGACGACGCGTACGGCATCAACGCCGAAACGTGCTCGGTGATGGTCAGCCTCGACCGCCAGTCGCCGGACATCGCCCAGGGCGTCGACGACGACAAGGGCCTGCACACCGAGCAGGGCGCGGGCGACCAGGGCCTGATGTTCGGCTTCGCGTGCGACGAGACGGACGAGCTCATGCCGCTCCCGATCCACCTCTCGCACCGCCTCGTCGAGAAGCTCGCCGAGCTCCGCCAGAACGGGACACTCCCGTGGCTGCGCCCGGACAGCAAGAGCCAGGTCACCGTCGAGTACGACGGCGACAAGCCGGTCCGCGTGCACACGGTCGTGATCTCGACCCAGCACGACCCCGAGGTCAACGGCAAGTCCGCCGAGGCCGACGTGCTCGCCGAGATCAAGCGCGAGGTCATCGAGAAGGCGATCAAGACCGTCGTCCCGGCCGAGCTGCTCGACGGCGACACGATCTATCACGTCAACCCGACGGGCAAGTTCGTCATCGGCGGGCCCCACGGCGACTGCGGCCTCACCGGGCGCAAGATCATCGTCGACACCTACGGCGGGATGGGCCGCCACGGCGGCGGCGCGTTCAGCGGCAAGGACCCGTCCAAGGTCGACCGCTCGGCGGCGTACGCCGCGCGCTGGGTCGCCAAGAACGTCGTCGCGGCGGGCCTCGCCACGCGCTGCGAGGTCCAGCTGTCGTACGCGATCGGCGTCGCCAAGCCGATCTCGGTCCGGGTCGACACGTTCGGCACGGCGACGGCCGACGAGACGGCGATTGACCGCGCCGTAGAGTCGGTCTTCGACCTGACGCCGAAGGGCATCATCGACGCGCTCGGCCTCAAGGCGCCGATCTACCGCCAGACCGCGGCCCACGGGCACTTCGGCCGCTCCGAGTTCCCCTGGGAGCAGACAAACAAGGTCGAGGCCCTCAAGGAGGCCGCCTCCGCCAAGGTCTGAGGCCAGAGTCCGTGACCGCCCCCCGGACGGGGCGTAGAGTCGAGGGGGACGGCTGGGCCGTGCCCCTCGCTGCATTTCTGATGAAGACTTCTCCCCCCAAGTTGCCCCTCCGCGCCGCACGCTTCGTGCGCGGGCGCCGCTCGGCGCTCGCCCGTGGCGCGGCCGCCGGCTTCACGCTCCTCGAGCTCCTCGCGGTGATCCTGATCATCGGAGTGCTCGGCGCCGCGCTCTACCCGACGATCGCCAGCTCGATCTCGGGCGGCAAGACCGCCGCGTGCGAGCAGAACCTCAAGCGGATCGGCGAAGGGCTTGCGCAGTACAACATCAAATACGAGTCCTGGCCGCGGAAGTCGGGCGTGCCCTTCTTCGGGTCGCTCATCGGGCGCGGTGTGTGGGAGTCGACGCCAGCGAACGCGAAGCGTCTGACGTGCCCGGCGATCGGCTGGAAGAACATGATGCCCTCGCAGGAGTTCGGGCTCGATCTCGAGGACTGGTTCCGCCCGGACAACTTCGATCAGGTCGGCCCCGACCACTCCACGTACGCTGGCCCGGATCTCTCTCGAACGAAGCTGCGCAAGTTCCCCGCGAGCGGCAACGTCGCGATCATCGCCGACGACAACTACGGCGACGGGTTCGAGGGGAACCACGACACGGCGACGAACGTTCTGATGGGTGACCTTTCCGTGCGTCGCCTGGAGGTCTTCGAGCTGAAGGACTCGGGCGACCTGCCGAGCGATGAATCCGTCACCTTCATCCCCGTCGGCCCCGATTCACCGATCGAGCTGCTCCAGGGCCTGACGATCGACGAGTGAATCCGCTCCACCTCGTGAGAGCCCTTCGCCCGCACCAGTGGGTGAAGAACGTCTTCGTCCTGTCCGCGCTCGTCTTCGCCCTCGGCGAGTCGGGGCTCGAGGCGGACGGCGTCGCCGAGCGGATCGTGCGCGTCGCGTTCGCGGTCGGGGCCTTCTGCCTCGGGGCGAGCGCGATCTACCTCGTGAACGACGTCGTCGACGTCGAGTCCGACCGCCAGCACCCGAAGAAGCGCACCCGTCCGATCGCGGCGGGGCAGGTTTCGGTCCCCGCGGCGCTGCTCGCGGCGGTCGCGTGCGTTGCGGGCTCTTTCGCGCTCGCGCTCCAGGCGACCCCAGAGGGCGGGAAGAGCGTCGCCCTCGTCGTCGGCGCCTACATGGCGTCGAACCTCTGCTACTCGCTCAAGCTGAAGCAGATCGAGATCGTCGACGCGTTCCTGATCGCGTTCGGCTTCCTGCTGCGCGTCGTCGGCGGCGCGTACGCGGCAGACGCCCCGATCTCGCACTGGCTCCTGCTCAGCACGCTCTTCCTCGCGCTGTTCCTCGCGTTCTGCAAGCGGCGCGCGGAGATGGACCTCCTCGGGGACGACGCGTCGAGCCACCGCAAGAACCTGGGCGCCTACACGCCCGAGTTCCTCTCCCAGGCGACGACGGTGCTCGCGGGCTGCGCGATCATCACCTACTCGATGTACACGGTCGACGGCGAGACGATGGCGAAGTTCGGCTCGGACGGGCTGATGTGGACCGTGCCGTTCGTCGTCTTCGGGCTGTTCCGCTACCTGCTGCTCGTCGAGCGCCAGGAGGGCGGCGGCAGCCCCACCCGGGTGCTCCTCGGCGGGGACCCGATCTTCGTCCTGAACGGGCTCACCTGGGCGGCGTTCGTCGGCTGGTTCCTCTTCCTGCGCTGACGCTGGCCCTGCGCCACAATGCGGGCATGGTGAACCGATCGAAGGGCAAGGCGCGTATCGCGCTGATCTCCACCGGCGGCACGGTCGAGAAGACCTACGACGAGCTCCACGGCGTGCTGACCAACCAGGTGAGCGTGCTGGACGTGATGCTCTCGCGTCTCGAGCTGGGCGGCGTCGAGCTCGAGCGCGTCACGCTGATGAACAAGGACAGCCTCGAGATGGACGAGCGGGACCACCGCCTCATCGCCGAGACCGCCCTCCACAAGGCAGAGGAGGCTGACGGCGTCGTCATCGTCCATGGGACCGATCGCCTCTCGCACACCGGCGACGTCATTCACTCGATGGCGGATCCGCCGCCCGTGCCGATCGTGCTCACGGGCGCGATGCGGCCGTACGAGCTTCGGTCGACCGACGCACTGCAGAATCTGGTCGAGGCGCTCCTCGCGGTTCGGCTCGCCGACCCCGGCGTCTACGTCGCGATGCACAACCAGCTCCTGCGGTTCCCGGGCGTGCGCAAGGACCGCGCACTGCGGACCTTCGTCCGCGACGAGCCGTGAGCGATACGGAGACGCGCTCGCTGTCGTACTTATTCAGCGGCCCGCGTCGTCCACTTCAAGGACGACCCGGGCCGCTGAAAAAGTACGACAGCGAGCGCGTCTCCGTATCACTCACTCCTGCGTGTAGAGCCAGACGAAGCCCGTCATGCGGTCGTCGACGAACTTCGCCTTCTCCTCCGCCGCGGCTTCCATCTTGGCGCCGTGGGCCTCCATGGCGGCCTCTTCCTCCGGCGTCATCTCGTCGTAGTTCTCGGGCTCCGGCCAGTTGCTGTAGAGCTCCTGCATCGTCTCGTCGTAGGCCTTGAGCGCGGCGAGGCCCTCGGCCTCGGACACGCCGTCCTTCAGCAGGACGTAGCTGACGGTGTCGCCGACCAGGAGGTCGAGCTTCGAGTCGCCGTTCACGTCCGCGACCGCGACGCGCGTCGAGCCGCTCGGGCCGGAGATGTGGTCGATGCCGAAGCGCAGCTCGTCCGAGCCGTCGCCGTGCCCGCCGTCGATCTCCACGAGCGCGACGGGCTCGCCGAAGACGACCGCGCCGTCCTTGGACTCGTTCGGGAACAGCGTGATCGTGCCGACCGTGCTGCCGCTGATCATGTCCGGGTCGCCGTCGCCGTCCCAATCGACGAACGTCGGGTCGCTGTGCATCTCGACCTGGAGCGCCGCGCCGTCGGCGCCGCGCAGGACGTCCGAGTCGGGCGAGAAGCGGCCCTCGCCCTCGCCGGCGAACATGCCAAACGTGCCGCCGAAGTTGCCGGACACGAGGTCGAGCTTGCCGTCGCCGTTCAGGTCGACCGCCCACGCGCGGGTGCAGATGCGCTCGAGGTCGCTGTCGCCCGACGGCATGCCGCCCTGGTTCTCGGCCGCGTCGTCGGGCAGGTCCATGATGAGCGGCTCGCCGTCCGTGCCGTTCAGCACCTGGGCCTTCGCGAAGCCGCCGCCCTCCTGCCCGTAGAGGACCTGGTAGAGGCCGGCCATGTCGGACTCCATCCGCGAGTATGAGCCGGACAGGATGTCGGTGTGTCCGTCACCGTTGAGATCCACGAACTGTGGAGTGGAGCTCGTGCATCACCAGACGCCCGGGACCTCGGCGACGTCGCCGCCCGCCATGACCCACTCCTTGGCGCCGAGGTTCCCGTCCTCGAGACCCCGGTAGAGCGCCATCTTGCCGTCGGCGAACTGCCCGACGACGAGGTCCATGCGGCCGTCGCCGTCGACGTCGTGCCACGCCGGCGAGGCGTAGCCGGGGGCCTCCGTCTCGATCGGTCCGTCGGCCGCGGTCACGCGCACCGGTTCGGCGAAGGAGGGCTTCGCGCCGGTGTCGCCCGCGTGCGGCGCGGCGCTCGCGAGGGCGACGCCCGCTCCGAGGGCGAGCGCGGCCCGCCCAGCGGCAGCGCTTCGTTGGTTCATCCGTCTCATCACGGTCACTCCGTGCTCGGGTGTGAGGAAGGGGAGGGCGCGGGGCGCGCCCGTCGCCCCAGCATGCGGCCACGGGTCCGGACCCACCAGGAACGGATCCGCCGGCAGGTTGCAGGGCGATGACGGGGCGGCGAAGCGCGGCCGATCGGCCCGCGCGTCGGGGCCGTCCGGGGCCGCGGTGGTGGAGCGCGCGCCCTACTCGGCGAAGAGCGCGGCGCGGGCCGCCCGCCGCGCCCGCACCTGGTCGCCGCTGTGGACGACCTCTCCACGCGGCCCGAGCGCCACCCAGCGCTCCAGGAGCCCTTCGGGGCCGGCGCCGGCGCGCAGCCACTCGTCGAGGTGCGCCTCGGCGCCCGCCGGGTCGCCGCCCCGCGTGCGCGCGAGCTGCTCGACGAGCCACGGCAGGACGGTGTCCTCCGCGCCCGCGGCGAGGAGGCCGCGGGCCGCCGCGAGACGCAGGTCGGTGCCCGGTGCATCGGCGAAGACGGCGGTCAGCCGGTCGGTCGGGCCGCCGCCCGGGAGCTGCGCGAGCGCACGCACGAGCGCGACGCGCACCTCGTAGGGCGGCGCGTCGTCGAGCCGCGCCAGGAGCTCGCCCTGCGCGCGCTCCGGCGCGACGACGCTCAGCGCCTCCGCCGCCGTGCCGGCGACGCCGTCGTTCCGGTCGTAGAGCGCCGCGATGAGCGACGCGACCGCCGGCTCGGCGCGCTCCGCCATCCGCTGCAGCACCTGCGCGCTGTGCAGGCGGACGTAGACGTCGTCATCCTCGAGCGCGAGCGCCAGCTCGGCCGCCGCCCACGGCCCGAGTCGCGCGAGCACGAACCGGGCGTCGTCGACGCCGCGGAGCTGGAAGTGCGCGCCGGAGAGCGCCTGCACCATCCGCCAGAGCTCGCCGCGCAGCGCGTCGCTCGGGCGCTCGGAGGCGGTCACGCCGGCGTCGATGCGCTGCACCGAGCGCTCGATCCAGCCCTTCACATCCGCGTCGCGCTCGTACTTGAGGCGCTTGACGAGCGCGGGGAGAACAGCGTCCGCGTCGGGCGCTTCCAGGTGGCGCTGGAGCGCGGTCGCAGCGAAGCCGCGGAGCTCCGACGAGCGCGCGCGGGTCGCGACCCCGAGCAGCGAGCGGGCGACGCGCGCGTCCTCGAGTCCGCTCGTCAGGTCGACGAGCGCGCGGAGCTCCTCGTCCGGGCGCGCTGGGTTGTCCAAGCCCGCGGCCAGCGCCGCCACGAGCCCGTCCCCGCCGGCCTCGACGTCGCCGAGCGACGCGGCGAGCATCCGCGGCTGCGCGAGCACGAGCTCGACGAGTCCGTCGCGCAGCTCGATGTCGTCCGGGGAGAGTCCCGCGTCAGGGTCGGTCACCTCGGGCTCGGGGAGCGCTTCCTCGACGTCCTTCGGGAGCAGGCCGTCGTCCGTCCGCAGCTCCGGCGTCGCCTCGACCGTTTCGATGACGACGCCGAGCTCGGCGAGGGTCGCGTCGAGCACGTCCCGCACGGGGCGCGCCCACTCCGGAGTGGCCGGCGCGGCCTGCGCCGCGGAGTCCGGTGTGCCTGAGGCCGGCTCGTCGCCGCTCCCGCACGCGGTGGCCACGGTGAGCGAAGCGGCGGCGGCCAGCGTCCGCGCGCTCCGGAGGAGGCCAGGTCGGTGCGAGGTGGTGCGGCTCATGCTTGCGCGATGATGGCGCGGATCCGTCGGGCGAGCAACGCGCAGACGAGGCCCTCCGCCACTCGGCTCGGGCATCGTTCGGCTCCCCGCGCGCCGCGCCCGATCGCGATCACGGGCCCGGCCCGCGGTCAGAGCTTCGGCCCGACGACGGCGCTGTGCACGAGCTCCGCGTCCTCGAGGGGGTCGTCCACGTCCTCCATCCGCAGCGGCTGCCCGGTGTTTCCGTCGCGGTAGTAGGGCGCGCGCTTGTAGACGAGCATCACCTCGACCGATCCCTGCGCCGCGGGGTCGTCGAGCTCGAGCTCTCGGATCTCGCCGTAGTGGAGCAGCGTGCTGACCATGTCCGTCTCGTGCCGGTAGGGGTCGCGGATCCGGTGCAGGTGCCGCCAGCGCCCGTTCGGCTCGCCCGCCTCGTCCACGGGGCGCCACCAGACGTCCGAAGCGCGGCTGCGTTCGTCCGTCGGGTAGGCGTGTCCGCTCGTGTTGGTGAGCGAGACCGTGACCGTGCCGTCGTCCTGGCGCTCGGCGTCGAGCTCGACGGCGGCCCGCACCATCTCGATGTAGTGCCCGCCGGGCATCGTGTGGACGCGCCCGCCCTCCGGCGTGCCGTCGCGGTAGGGCATGTGGCACTCCATGCAGCCCTCGCGGTGGTCGGCGAACGGCGTCTCCTTCCACTGCTCGACGGTCTTGTGCTGGTTGTGACAGCTGGCGCAGAGGTCGACGCGCTGGAGCTCGCGGCGCATGACCGGCTGGCACGCGGCGCGCGGGTTCGTGATCGTCCCGGCCATCGTGCCGTCGGGCGTCAGGTGGCACGTGATGCAGTCGACGCCCTCGGAGCGGCGGGCCGGGCGCGGCAGCACGCGCTCGCCGATCTTCGTCTCGAACACGGGGCGCGGAGCGTGGCAGTCGATGCACGCCTGCTTCGCGAAGTGGTTCGACTGGACGCGGACGTCCTCGTTGTTCCAGGAGTTCGCGTGCGGTGAGCTGATCCACTCGTCGTAGATCTCTTGGTGGCACTCCGCGCACTGCTCGGAGCTGATCCACTCCGTCGGGCTGGCGCTCTGCGCCATCGCGGACTCCTCGGGCGCGTCCACGAGCGCCGAGAGGAACCACCCCGCGAGCACGAGGACGAGGACTCCGGTGAAGATCCGCATGGGGGAGTGATAGCCCACCGGGGGCCAGGTGGTCACTCCTGCGCGCGGATTCAGGGGCGCCCTCGGTTCGCGTGCGACGGAACGTCGCCGCGCGCCCCCGGGCGCAGCGCCCTCGGTCCCCTCAGAGGCTCGCCGTGAGCCACCAGACCCCGACGCAGAGCGTCGCAGCGCCCACCGCGGCGACGAACCGCGGCAGCCAGTCGACGCCGAAGCGGCCCGCGAGGCGCTCGAGGGCGGCGCCGAAGAGCGCCATGAACGCGGTCGACGACAGCGCGTAGCCCGCGATGTAGAAGGCGGCGTCGGCCCGCGACATCGCCAGCGACGGGAGGACGGCCCAGAAGTGCCCGCCGCCCGCCAGCCCGTGCAGCGCACCGACGCCGAGCGCGGTGTGACGGTGGCCGTGCCCGTCGCCGCCCGCAGCGTGCGCGTGCGCCCCGGCGCCGTGGACGTGCACGTGGACGTGCTCTCCCTCGTCGCCGTGCGTGTGCGCGTGCACGTGGACCGTCATCGAGCGCGCGCGCCGTACCGCGACCGCGCCGAGCACGATGAGAAGCACGCCAACCAGGCGCTCCGCCCAGCCGGACGCGACTTCGATGCCGGCGACCGTCAGGAGCGTGTGCCCGAGGCCGCCCATCAGCGCGACACCGAGCCCGTGCCCGAGGCCCCACGCGGCGCCCACGCGCCAGCCGGGAATCCGCCCGGGCTGCTCGACGGCGAGCGGCGCAACGCCCAGGAGGTGGTCGGGGCCCGACACGACGTGCGCGACGCCCGCGCTGATTCCGCTGAGGACGACCATGGATCAGGTGCAGCGCGCGCGGCGCCGGAGGCGGCGGACGGAGCCCTGCGCGCGCGCAGCCTAGCGGCGCAACCGCGAGAGCCGACGCCGCGCGCGTCGTTTCTCAGCCCGCGACGAGGTCGACCCGGCGGTCGGCGACGCGCGCGGCCTCGTCGGGGTCGTGGGTGACGTGGAGCGTCGTCAGGCCGTGCTCGCGCGTCATGCGCGCGAAGAGGTCGAGGAGCGCCTCGCGCCGCGGCGCGTCGAGCGGGCCGAGCGGCTCGTCGAGCAGGAGGATCCGCGGCTCGGCGGCGAGGGCGCGCGCGAGCGACAGGCGCTGCGCCTCGCCGCCCGAGAGGCTCGGGGCGCGGCGCTTCTCGAAGCCCGCGAGGTCGACGGCGTCGAGGAGCTCCGCGACGCGCGCCCGGCGCTCGCTCCGCGACTTCGCGGAACCGCGGCGCTTCAGAACGAAGTCGAGCGTGCCCGCGACCGTCATGTGCGGCCAGAGCGCGGCGCCCTGGAACAGGAACCCGATCGCGCGGTCGGCGGGCGGCAACATCAGGCGGCCGGGCGCGCTGACGTGCTGGCCGAACAGGTGCAGGTCGCCTTCGCTCGGCGTGACGAGCCCCGCGACGACGCGCAGGAGGGTCGACTTGCCCGCGCCGGACGGGCCGACGACGAGCACGTGCTCCTCGGGCGCGACCTCGAGCTCCGTCGGGGCGAGCAGGGTCGCGTCCCCCGCGCGCACGGCGACCTTCGAGAGCCGGATCGCCGGGCCGGGGGCGCCGGTCGCGCCCGCCGAGGTGTTCCGTTCCTGGGTGTCGTTCATCGAATCCTCGCGCCGGGGCGCGGGCCGGGCGGCTTCTTGAAGAGGGTCCAGAGGAGGCCCGGCAGCAGCACCGAGAAAATCACGAGCAGCGCGAGCGCCGAGACGAAGTCGTCGCGGCCGAAGTGCACGGCGTTGAAGACGCGAAACATCGCGGTGTCGTTGGCGGCGGGCACGAGCACGGCGGCGTCGAGCTCGCGCATCGACAGCGCGAAGACGGCGATCCACGAGCCGACGAGGCTCGGCGCGATCGCCGGGCCGACGACCCGGAACAGGCGCCCGAACGGACCCGCGCCCGAGAGCGCGGCGGCCTCCTCGAGCCGCGGCCCGACGGACGCGACGGCGCTGGCGAGGATCAGCGTCGGGATCGCGATGAAGCGTCCGACGTAGAGCACCACGACGAGCGCGGGGGACTCGTAGAAGCGCTCGGTCAGCGGGTGGTTCCAGAGGGCGATGGAGCCGACGCCGAAGAGCGTCGCCGGGACGACGAGGGACGCGAGCGACAGGATCTCGATCGCGGATCCCCTGCGCAGGCGCCTCGCCGCGTGCCCCAGGACCAGCGCGAGCGGGAGGGAGATCGTCGCCGTCGCGAGTGCGATGAGGAGGCTCGACAGCAGGCTGCCGCGCGAGAGCTCGAGCGCGCGCGCGAAGCTGGCGCGCAGGTTGTGCGCCCAGCGCGCGACCCCGCCGCCGTAGTCCTCGTCGACGTCGTCCTGCTTGTTCGCCGCCGCGATCGCCGCGATCTCCGGGGCGTCGAAGCGGACCGCGCGCGGGGTCGCTGCCGCGTTCGCCGCCGGCGCGCCGCTCGAGGCGAGCGCGGGGTCGAGGCCCGCCGAGCGCAGCGCGGCCTCCTGCGAGCTGCGGACGGTCGCGATGCGCAGCGCAGGGTCCTTCGCGAGGTCGCGCTCGGGTGCCGTCTTCTCCTTGGCTGGGTCCTGCTGCGCGGCGCCGCCTCCCTGGAGCCAGCCCGAGCGCCGGATCGAGACCCCGCTGAACACGCGCGAGCCGCCGCCGGCCTCGTACGCGAGGCGCGCGATCGGGAGGATCCCGGCGGCGCCGACGACGAGCGCGCAGAACAGCGTCGCGGGCCAGCGCCAGCGGCCGAGCGCGATCCGCTCCGGCGCGACGAAGTCGCCCTCGATCGTCCCGAAGCGCTCGCCGCGCCGTGCGAGCGTCGCGGGCACGAGCGCGAGCAGCGTGAGCCCGATGAGCGGGAGCGCCGTCGCCGTCGCGATCGGCGCGCTGTCGTCGCCCTTGCCCGCGCGGAAGATCTGTCCGGCGTAGACGTTGAACTTCTTGCCGACCGCGGAGACGTAGTCCGGCAGCGCGAAGTCGTTGATCGCGACGATGAAGGCGAGGACCGCAGCGCCCAGGGCCGACGGGAGAACCAGGGGCAGGCCCATGCGCAGGACGGCTGCGCGGCCGCCGACGAGCATCGCGGCCTCCTCGCGCCGCGCGTCGATGCGCTCGGCCGCGCGCGCCGTGAACAGCGACACGAGCGGCATCGTCGCCAGTCCGAGGATGAACGCCGTCATGCGCGGTCCGCGGTACGGCGTGAGCATCGTCCACGTCATCGCGAGCATGATCGGCGGGATCAGGATCGGCACGAGGCCGAGCACGCGCAGCACGCCCGCGCCGAACACGTCGGTGCGGGACACGAGGAGGCCGAACGGCACGCCGATCGCGAGCGCGATCGCAGCGACGCCGAGGCCGAGGCCGAGCGTGCGCCCGAGGAGGGAGACCGTGTGCTTCTCCGCCAGCGCCTGGAACGCTTCCGGGCTCGCCGCGAGGCGCCCCGCCATCGCCAGGAGCGGGCCGAGCCCTGCGACGACCACGCACAGGACGGCGAGCGCGAGGAGGGCCCGGCTCGGCCGGATCTCGGTCAGTCTGTGGACCACGTGGGACGGGGCTCTGGGGTCGCGCGGATCAGCGCAGGAACAGATCGCCGAGCTCGTCGGTGCGTGCGGCGATCGTCTTGCCGAGCTCGACGTAGTCGACCTCCATCGCCTTGAAGTCGCCCAGCAGACCGACGTAGCCGGGGCGCTGGACGTCCTCGCGGACCGGGATCTGCGCGGAGTCCGCGTACGCGAGCCGCTTCTCGATCTCCTTCGACAGCACCCAGTCGATGAAGCGTTTCGCGTTGTCGGGGTGCGGCGCGTCCTTCAGCAGCATCACGGTGTTCGGGATCAGCAGCGTGCCGATCGGCTCACCGTTCTTCATCAGCACGCCGTCGCCGGGCTCCTGGTCCGGGAACACGCGGCGGACCGGCTTCTCCTTGTTGCGCTTGGCGACGTTGAAGTCGTCGGTGTCGGTCCACGCCCAGGCGTACTCGCCCTCGCCGACCTGGCGCATCGTCTGTCCGTTGCTCTCGGCGACGTTGACCTTGCCCTCGCCGTTGAGCGCCACGACCTGCCCGAAGAAGTTGCGCGCCCAGTCCTCGCCCATGACCTGGTAGAGCGCGGTCGCGTGGGTCAGCGTCGTGCCCGTGAGCGGGCGCGCGATGCCGCACTGGCCGCTCCAGTCGGGCGAGAGCAGGTCGAGCGTCCCGAGCGGACCCTCGCCCTCGGGCACGACGTCGGTGTTGACGATCAGGCAGCGCGCCCGCGCCGCGAAGCCCGTCCAGCGACGCTCGGGGTCACGGAACATCTCAGGGATGCCCTCCGCGCTCGGCGAGTCGTACGGCTCGAGCAGGCCCTCCTCGGCGAGGCGGACCGTCTGTGCGATCTCGTTGTTCCAGAAGACGTCGGTGCGCGGATTGCTCCGCGCCTCCTCCTGGATCGCGCGCACGTGCCCGACCGTCTTGGTCTGCTCGATGTCGAAGTAGGCCTTCACCGTGAGCCCGGTGTCCGCCTCGAACTCGTCGATCAGTGCCTCCGAGAACACCTGGTCGAGCGAGATCCGCACGACGAGATCGGGCTCCTGGCCGCACGCGGCCAGCGTAAGGAGGGCGCCGAGGAGCGCGAGCGGGCGCGCCAGGGCGGCGCGGAGCGGTGAATGGGGGGCCTGCATGCCGTGGAGCCTAGTGGGTGGCCCTCGTGAGGACACATTCCACGGCCCGCGCCGCCGCGAACGGCCTCTCGCGACGCCCGCGGACCGGCTGGCGGCCTGTGGACGGACTCGGGGCAGGCGCCCGGCTATGCTCTCCGGCGCAAAATCCGCTCGGCCGGGACCTTCGGCCGGGCCGGACCGTCGGGCTCCCCAGCCCGGCCCGAGGCTCTCCCCACACCCGACGCACCCCGCACCCGACGCACCCCGCACACCGGGGCCCCAGCAGGCGTATGACTCTCTCCAACCGCATGTCGGTGCTCGGCACCGAGACCGCCTTCGAGGTGTTCGCGAAGGCCAAGGCCCTAGAGGCCCAGGGCAAGGACGTCGTCCACCTCCACATCGGAGCGCCGGACTTCGAGACGCCCGAGAACATCGTCGAGGCCGGGCGGAAGGCCCTGACCGACGGCTGGCACAAGTACACGCCGGCGAAGGGGCTGCCCGATCTGCGTCAGGCCGTCGCCGACAACGTGCGCGAGTTCCGCGGCGCGGAGATCGACCCCGACAACGTGCTCATCGTGCCCGGCGGCAAGCCGACGATGTTCTACGCAATCATGATGTTCGGGGAGGCGGGCAAGGAGATCCTCTACCCGAACCCCGGCTTCCCGATCTACGAGAGCGTCATCCGCTGGTCGGGCGCCAAGGAGGTTCCGTACGCGCTCGAGGAGGACAAGGGTTTCGCGTTCAGCGCGGCCGACGTCCTCGCGAAGATCACCCCGGCGACGAGCCTCCTCATCGTCAACACGCCCGCGAACCCGACGGGCGGGATCGTGCCGCGCGCCGAGATGGACGCGCTGGTGGCGGGCCTCGCGGACCACCCGCACGTCACGGTGCTGTGCGACGAGATCTACAGCCGCCAGCTCTACGACGGCGAGGAGCACGTCTCGATCCTCCAGTACCCCGAGATGATCGACCGCTCGATCGTGCTCGACGGCTGGAGCAAGACCTACGCGATGACGGGCTGGCGCCTCGGCTACGGCGTTTGGCCGAAGCACCTGATCGCGGACGCGGAGCGCATCCAGATCAACTCGTCGAGCTGCGCGAACGCGGTCACGCAGGTCGCGGCGATCGAGGCGCTGCGGGGCCCGCAGGACGCGGTCGACGACATGCTGAAGGCCTTCGACGAGCGCCGGAAGATCATCCACGAGGAGCTCAACCGGATCCCGGGCTTCTCGTGCGTGATGCCGAAGGGCGCGTTCTACGCGTTCCCGAACACGAGCGGCACCGGCATCCAGAGCCGGGTCCTCGAGGACGAGCTCCTGAACCAGGCGGGCGTCGCCTGCCTGTCGGGCACGAGCTTCGGCGCGTTCGGTGAGGGCTACATGCGCTTCAGCTACGCCAACAGCGCGGAGAACATCCGCGAGGGCCTCCGCCGCGTCCGCGAGCACCTGGAGGATCGCTGAGCGGCACGGGCCCCAGGATCGCCTGACGGCCGTCGGCGGACTGTCGGCGCCGTCAGGAAACGAGTGCTCGAATGGCGCCTCGAGTGCTGCAACAACGTTCGACCGTCGTCAGACTCCGCGAAAAGGGGGGGACACCCATGGAGACAAGAGCCGACTTCCGCAGCGACACCGTGACCAAGCCGACCGCGGCCATGCGGGCAGCCATGCTCGAGGCCGAGGTCGGGGACGACGTCCTCGACGGCGACCCGACCGTGCGCGCGCTCGAGGACGAGTGCGCTGCGTGGCTGGGCAAGCCGCGCGCGCTCTTCGTGCCGTCCGGCACGATGGCGAACCAGGTGGCCCTCGGCGTGTGGACGACGCCCGGCGACGAGATCATCTGCCAGCGCTGGGCACACGTGACCACTTACGAGGGCGGCGCCGCCGGCTTCCTGCACGGCGTGCAGACGCTGACGCTGGGCGGCCGCGACGGCCGCATGGAGCCCGAGGAGGTGCGCGAGGCCGTCCGCCCGGACTTCGTGCACTGCCCGTCGACCGCGCTCCTCTGCCTCGAGCAGACGCACAACGTCGCCGGCGGCGTCGTGACGCCGATGGAGGACTTCGCCGAGCTGGCCGAGGTCGCGCACGAGCACGGCATCCCGGTGCACCTCGACGGCGCGCGTCTCGCGAACGCGGTCGTGGCCAGCGGAGTCCCGGCCCCCGAGTGGACCCAGCACGTGGACTCGGTGTCGCTCTGCCTCTCGAAGGGCCTGGGCGCGCCGGTCGGGTCCGTGGTCGCGGGCAACGAGTTCTTCCTCAAGAGCGCGATCCGGGTGCGCAAGCGCCTGGGCGGCTGGATGCGTCAGGCGGGCCTGATCGCGGCAGCGGCGCGCGTGGCGCTGGACACCGGCGTCGACCGGCTCGCCCAGGACCACGCTCTGGCGCGGGTCCTCGCCGAGCGTCTCGGGGCGCTGGAGGGCTTCCGCGCCGATCCCGCGTCGGTGGACACCAACATTGCGATGGTGGACGTGACCGCGGAGGGCCGCACCGCGGCGGACGTCGCCGCGATGCTCGCCGAGCACGACGTGCACGTGATGGCGATGGGGCCCCAGCGCCTGCGCTTCGTCACGCACTCAGGGGTAGGCCCCGAGCACGTGGACCGGCTCGTCGGGGCGGCCGAAGGACTCGCCGCTTCGGTCTAGTGCGGATACGGTGGCTGCAGACACGGTGCCAGGATCACCAGCAGCGCTAGAAGCAGCCAGTGTCGTGCATTCGATGGGGGACCCAGGGTGGGTCAAGCGATGCTGGTGATACGGGCACCGTATCATCAGGCGCCGGAACTACACAACCCCCGCGGGAACCGG
>JBCBNC010000047.1:0-41551 GCA_039821985.1 Planctomycetota bacterium | reverse complement strand
GTCGCTCTGTGGGTACCGGTGCCCCGTACCCCCTCCCCCGGGCGGGCCCTGGCTCGACAATGTTGGCCCCCCCCGCCACCGCTCCTGCTGCTGGTGATCCTGGCACCGTATCCGCTCTCAGAGCCCGAGCAGCTCGAGCGCCGCCGCCCGGCGGCCCGCCGTGACCTCCGCGTTCACCGCGTCGAGGCCGGCCTCGTAGGCGCTCCGCGTCTCGGGCGCGTACGCGCGCCGGTCCGCGCCGTGCTCGGCGCGGAAGTCCCGCAGGAAGTGGTTCCGCTTGCGGTCGAGCGCGTCCTGGCGCTTGACCCATCTCGCCATCGCCGCCTCGACGCCGTCCAGCGCGGGTGGCGTTTCGCCGAATAGCGAGCGGAAGTGCTCCTCGGCCTTCGGAGTCAGGTCGAGCGCAACGCTGGGCTTCTCGCCCAGGCCGCAGTTCGCCGCGCCGCCCGCGAGCAGCGTCGCGCCCGCCTGGTCGCCGCGGGAGCGGTAGACCGCTTCCTGTAGGAACGACTCGGCGAGCGCGACGCGCTCTTCGGACGGCTCGGTCGACACGGTCCGCGTCAGGAGCAGTGCTTGGCGAAGGCCTCGCCCAGGTTCCGCGCGACGGCGTCGGCCTGCTGGCCCTCGATGTCGTGGCGCTGGATCATGTGGACGAGCTGACCGTCCTTCATCAGCGCGATCTGCGGCGAGCTGGGCTGGTACGGCTTGAAGTACTCGCGCGCGCGCTCGGTGGCCTCGCGCTCCATGCCCGCGAACACGGTCACGATGCTGTCCGGCTTGACCTCGCCCAGGAGCGACATGCGCAGGCCCGGACGCGCCGAACCCGCGGCGCAGCCGCAGACCGAGTTGACGAAGACGAGCGTGGTGCCGCTGCTTTTCATCGCGGCGTCGACGTCGTCGGCGGTGAGGAGTTCCTTCACGCCGACCGAGGTGAGCTCGTCGCGGAAGGGCTGGACCATCTGGGGGTCGTACATGGCGTGGGAGCGGGTGGAAGGCCCGTCTGGAGCAATGGGTGTCGGTGTCCCCCCGTCGGTTCGATCCGGGGGTCCGGGGGCGTTTCGGCCGCGCAGCGCGTCCGCGCGGGCCGCGGATGGTATCGCCCGGGGCCGCGCGGGGCTCAAGGGGCCTTCGCGCGGTGCCGGGGGGGTCGTTTCGGGCCGCGCCGTGAAGGCTCACCCGCGTGCGTGCCGGGGGCCCTGCGCCGAGCGGTCCGGGTCGCGGCGGCCGGCCTCCGCGACCCGGCCGGCCGCGGCGGCCCCCGGGGCGCGCGTCAGCCGCCGTCCGGCACGTCCCCGGACTGCATCTCGCCGTCCGGCCAGAGCGTCTGCCGGTCCTCCCGCATCATCCGCCCGAGCTCGCGCAGGGTCTCGACCTCGTCGAGGAGCGCGATCGTGTCCATGTTGAGCTGGCAGACGGCACAGACGGGCCGCGGGCCGCGGTAGCTCATGATGTCCATCGGCTCGAGCACCACGTCCTCGAGCCCGTGCGCCGCGGCCTCGAGGGGCTCGCCGTCCTCGTCGAAGCCGAAGAAACGCTTCACCTCGGCCGGCGTGCGTCGGCACAGATAGCACCGGTCCGGCCCGTCGCCGATGGACCGGAAGTACCGCTGGAACTCGCCTTCGAGGCTCACTGACGCAGTCTAGCGGCTCGCCGGAGGGCCCCGGCGGAGCCCCCTGCACGGATCGGGTATGGTCCCGCGCATGGAACGCAACCGCCTCACCGTGGGAGCGACGCTCCCCGCCTTCCTCGCACTCGTTCTCGCAGCTCCCCTCGGCCTGGTCGGCTGCAAGGGCGGCGACCCCGAAGGCTCCTCGGGAGCGCCCGTCGAGGACGCGCTCGACGGCGCGGCCGAGACCGCGAACGACGCCGCGGACACGGCCGTCGACGCCGTGGGCGACGTGGCCAGCGCGGCCGACAGGACGCTCGACGACGTCACGAACGGCGTCGAGGACGCAGCCGAGGCCGCGGGCGACGCGGTCGAGGAGGCCGTGAACGAGGTCGTCGACACCGCGCAGGACCTGACGCACCCCGACGGCCTCAACCGCTTCGCCGCCGGCGGGAAGATCGACGACGCCGCGATGGCGAGCTACTGGACCTCGATGGAGATCGAGATCGACGGCGAGCCCAAGGGAACGATGACGTTCGAGCTGTGGCCCGACGGCGCCCCGATCACCGTGCGCAACCACCTGCGCCTCGTGGACGAGGGCTTCTACGACGGCCTCACGGTGCACCGCATCATCCGCAACTTCATGGTGCAGGGCGGCTGCCCGAACGGGAACGGCATGGGCAACAGCCCGCACGGCACGATCCAGGCCGAGTTCTCGCGCGCGCCGGAGCGCAGCCACGAGTACGGCGTGCTCTCGATGGCGCGGACGAACATGCCGAACACCGCGTCGAGCCAGTTCTTCATCGTGTGCGACAACCGCGGCGGCAAGCAGCTCGACGGTCAGTACGCGACCTTCGGCCGACTCACGTCGGGCGTGTCGACGCTCGAGGCGATCGCGAACGTGCGCCCCCGCGGCGGCAACGGGATGAACCCGGCCAAGCGCGTCGTCATCGTGGACGCCGAGGTCCACGAGGGCACGCCGCCGAAGGGCGAGACGATCCAGCGCCCGAACTGACCCGGGCCCGACCCGGACGCCGTCCGGAATCCCACTTGATGGCCGCGGCGCCGTTCCCCAAGGAGGGGGGCGGCGCCGCGGTCGTTGATCGCTCCTTCACCGCCGGAATCCAGTCGCACCCCCATGCACGCCAACGTCCTCTCCATCGCCGGCTCCGACCCTTCGGGCGGGGCCGGGATCCAGGCCGATCTCAAGGCCGTCTCCGCGAACGGCGCCTACGCCATGGCGGCGGTCACGGCTCTCACGGCGCAGAACACGCGGGGCGTTCGCGGGGTGCACCTCGTGCCCGCCGCGTTCGTCGCCGAGCAGGTCGAGGCCGTCTTCGACGACGTCCGCGTCGACGCGGTGAAGGTCGGGATGATCGCGACGGCCGAGATCGCGGGTGCGGTCGCCGACGTCCTCGAGGGGCGGGACGTCCCGGTGGTCATCGACCCCGTGATGGTCGCGAAGGGCGGGGCGCCGCTGCTCGCGGACGACGCGGTCGAGGCGGTGCGGGGGCGGCTGCTGCCGCTCGCGACCGTGCTCACGCCGAACCTCCCCGAGGCGGCGCGGCTGCTCGGCGCCCGGACGGCCGCTTCGCGCGCGGCGATGGAGGAGCAGGCGCAAGCGCTCCTGGCGCTCGGCCCGGACGCGGCGCTCGTGAAGGGCGGGCACCTCGACGGGCGCGAGAGTCCTGACCTCCTGGCCGCGGCGGACGGCGCTCGCTGGTACGAGCACGAGCGCGTCGACACGCGCAACACGCACGGCACCGGGTGCACGCTGTCGGCGGCGCTGGCCGCGTGGCTGGGCCGGGGACTCTCGCTCGAGGACGCTACGGCCCGCGCGACCGCCTACGTCGCCGCGGCGATCCGGGGCGCAGACGCGCTGAGCGTGGGCGACGGACACGGCCCGACGCACCACTTCGTCGAGCTCTGGTAGGACGCAGATACGGTGCCAGGATCACCAGCAGCTCTAGATGCGGCTAGGGACGTCCATTCAATGGACGTCCCTGGCCGCATCTAGAGCTGCTGGTGATCCTGGCACCGTATCTGCGTCCGCCTCACAGCAGCTCGCCGTCGGGCACGCGCTCGACCTCGAGCACGCGCTCTGGCTTGCTCGTGATGCCGTAGACCAGCTTGATCGGGTCGTCGCCGAACACGGACTTCAGCGCGCCGAGCTCGTTCTCCAGCGTCGCCGTCGAGCGCGCGCCGTCCGGCACCACGACCGCGGCGACGGTGCGCTCGTCCATCGTTCGGCCGACGGCGCGCACGTAGGTCCCCGGGTGCCGGCCCGCCTCGACGATCTCCTCGCCGATCACCTCGGCCGCCTCGCGCGTGAGGTGGTCGAGCACGAAGTCCACGCGCGCGTCGTCGAACAGGCGCTCGAAGTCGGGCGCCACGAACTGCTCGAGCACGCGCTTGCCGCGGCCCGCGTTGACGAGGCTCAGGTGCGGCTGGAGGTGGCGGAAGTGGAACGCGAGGAAGCGGTCCGCGATGCGGTAGCGGCCCTTGCGCGAGCGCAGCGGGTCGGGGTCGGTGATCGGCACCTCGCGCGCAACGAGACGAAGCTCGCGCAGCGTGTGGATGTACTTGCTCGCGGTCTGCGAGTCGACGCCGACAGCGAGCGCGATGTCGCCCATCGTCTCGGAGCCCTTCGCGACGGCGGCGAGGATCGAGTTGTAGGTGTGCGGCGTCGTCAGCTCGGAGCGCAGGAGGAACTGCACCTCGTCGAAGAGGTAGCCCTCGGGCCGCAGGATCTCCTCGGCGACGTTGTGCTCGACCGTGCGCCGGTCGTCGAAGCGGCGCAGGTACGCCGGCATACCGCCGAGGATCGCGTACGCCATGACGCGCTCCCTCACGGGCCAGTTCGGGAAGAAGTCGAGGGTCTCGGGCGGCCGCAGCGGCTCGAGGCGGCGCTGCCCCGTGCGTCGGCCGAAGAGCGGCGAGCGCTCGGCGAGCACCTCCTTCTCCATGAACGACACCTGGCTGCCGCACAGGACGAGCATCAGGTTGGAGCGCTTGCCCTTGAGGTCCCAGAATTGCTGCACCTGGCTCGGCAGGCCCTTGCTCGAGTCGCACAGGTACGGGAACTCGTCGAGCACGACGATGAGCCGGTCGTCGCCGGCGCGCTCCGCCGCGAAGCCGAGCGCGCTCGGCCAGTCGGGGAACTCGATCGAGTCGAGCAGCTCGTCGCCGCCGAGCCCCTCCTTGAGCGCCTCCCGGAACGCGCGCAGGTTGTCCTTCTCGCGCACCTGGGCGGCGAGGAAGTAGACGGCGCGGTGCTCGCCGGTGCAGAGGCGCTGCAGCAGCTCGGTCTTGCCGACGCGGCGGCGCCCGAACAGGACGAAGAGCTCCGGCGCGCCGGAGTCCGCGAACTCCTGGAGCGCGCGCAGCTCGTCGTCGCGGCCGATGAAGTGCGTCTGGGCGGGCGTGGACATCGCGAAGCGCAGAATACGGACGAAGGCGCCGATTCCCGCGGGGGAACCGGCGCCTTCCGGGCTCAGCGCGCGCGCGCCGCGCGCATGGGCCAGATCACTGCTTCTGGAGCAGGTCGCGGATCTCGCCGAGCAGGACCTCCTGCTTGGGCGGCGCGGCGGGCTTCGCCTCCTCCTTCTTCTGCATCGAGTTCATGAGCTTCACGACCATGAACACGGCGAAGGCGATGATGAGGAAGTTGATGACGCCCTGCGCGAACTGGCCGTAGTTCACGTAGAGGAACTCGCCGAACTGGTCGACGCCCTTCTGGGCGGAGTCGACGGACATCTTCGCGGCGCTGACGGCTTCCTCGGTCGCGCCCGAGCCCTCGGCCGAGAGCTCCTCGAACTTCGCGGTCGCTTCCTTCAGCGCCTTGTTCGGCCCGGACTCCCCGAGCGAGAAGCGCAGGTCCGCGAAGTTGACGCCGCCGAGCGCCTTGCCGATCGGCGGCATGATCAGGTCGTTGACCGCCGAGTTGACGACCTTGCCGAACTCTGCGCCGATGATGAGACCGACCGCGAGGTCGACCACATTGCCGCGCATGGCGAAGTCCTTGAATTCCTGGATGAGGCCCATGTCTTGTGGTTCCGGGTAGGGGGGCCGCGGGCGATGCTCGTCGCCGGCGGCGGGATCGAGGGTTGCGCTCCGCCCGGTCGTGCGCCCGCAAAGGGGGACGCCGGGCACGGCCCGCGCGCCGCGGCCTTCCGCGGCCGTCGGGGCCGGGTCTTCCGAAGCAGCGAGACCGCTTCTTCCGCAGCAGCGAGGGCAGGCGGGGCGGAGTCCTGAACATTCTGCGAACTCGGGTGCCCTCACCCAAATCCGCTGCGTGTCGAGTCGTTCAGACCCCCGCGTGCCCGAGGGCCCCGATCCAGGGGCCGGGGGCATCCAGGTAGGGAAAGTGCCCCCAGTGCTCGATGCGCTCCGTGGGCCACTGGGCGCCCAGCGCCCGCACCGCGGCGTCGTGCTCGTCCTCGTCGATCACCTCGTCCGCCCCGCACGCCCAGACCCGGATCCCGTCGATCCCCTCGGGCCGGACGGCGAGCCGCCCCTGCACGGTCTCCGTCCAGCCCGCGTCGAACCACTCGTGGATCTGACCGAGGGCGTCGCACGTCGCGTAGCCGGCGAAGAAGGCGCCGAGCTCCGACGCGTCGTACGGCGAGTGCAGGTGCGTCTCGACGAACTCGCCCTGGAAGGCCGGATCCGCGAAGCGCGCGCGCTCCTCGTCGCCGGACGCGCGGGAGCCCGGCCGCCGCTCGGCCGCCGAGCGCCACGGCACCGCGCCGAGCACGATGGACGGCAGGTCCTTCACCGTGCCTCGCGCCCGGAGCTCGAGCAGCACGAGCGCGCCGAAGCCCGTCGCGACGACGACCGGCCGCTTGTGCGAGAGGCGGTAGACCTCGACCTGGTCCTCGACGCTCTCGAAGAACGCGTCGAGGGACACGGCGCACGGCCGTCCCTCGAAGCCGGGGTAGAGGACCTCCTTGACGTCGAAGCCGACCGAGCGGCTCGTGGCGCGCGCGCGGCTCAGGCGGAACAGGGCGTGGCCCGTGTCCCCGAGGACGAGGGGGCCGCGGCTCATCGGCGGGCTCCGGCGAAGGGGCAGCGCGGGTGGTGCATGCGGGGAAGTTAGCCCGAGCGGCGGGCCGAGCGCGGCGGATCTGTCCGAGGCGTTTCGGCGCAGCGGGCGCGCGAGGTGCACGAGCGCCTGCCCGCCGGCCTCCGCGCTGCGTTCGCGGGCGAAGACCGCTCGCGATGAAGGTGTTCCAGAGCGCGCTGTCCGCGTCGAATCCCGAAGAGGTCCAGGGCCGCACTTGGGTCTACGTCCCCTACGACCAGCTCACGCGGAAGGTCGGTCCGCTGGCGGAGCTCGACCCCGACGCGGCTGGGATCGTGCTCGTCGAGTCGCCGGCGAAGGCCTCGCGCCGGCCCTACCACAAGGCCAAGCTGTTCTTCGTGCTCGCGAACCAGCGCCGCTTCGCGCTCGAGCAGGCCGAGCGCGGCGTGCGCGTCGACTACCGCGTCGCGGAGGACGGCGAGGGCTACGCCGAGGTGCTGCGCCGTGCGGCGGACGAGCACGGGACGCTCGTGCACATGGAACCCGCCGAGCGCGAGCTGCGCGAGGAGCTCGGACCGCTCGTGGACGACGGCGTGCTGGAGGTCGTGCCGCACGGCGGCTGGCTCACGGCCCCGGAGGACTTCACGAAGGGGACGGGCGACGCACCGCCGTGGCGCATGGACCGCTTCTACCGGCACGTGCGGAAGAAGACCGGGATCCTCATGGACGACGACGGCAAGTACGCCGGCGGCAAGGTCAGCTTCGACGCGGAGAACCGCGAGCCGTGGCCCGGCGACCCGCCCGCGCCGCGCGTCCCGCGCTTCCGGCACGGGGACATCGAGGCGGAGGTCGAGGCGCTCATCGAGGAGCACTTCGAGGACCACCCCGGCGCGCTCGTCGCGGCCGAGATCCCGACGCGCCAGGAGCACGCGGTGCGCGTGTGGCGCTGGGCGCGCGAGGAGTGCATGGAGAACTTCGGCCGCTTCGAGGACGCGATGTCCGCGGCCGAGTCGAACCTCTTCCACACCCGCATCTCGCCGCTCCTGAACACGATGCGCCTCCTGCCCGCCGACGTCGTGCGCGACGTCGAGGGGCTCGACGCGCCGCTCGCTTCGCGCGAGGGCTTCATCCGGCAGATCCTCGGCTGGCGCGAGTTCGTGCGCCACGTGCACCGCGCGACCGACGGCTTCCGCGTCATGCCGAAGGGGGCGCGCTTCGAGGACGACCCGAGCGCGGACGTCGGCTGGGGGGTCGCGTTCGGCATGGCGTGGGACGGGGCGTCCGCCGGCGCCGCGCCCGCTGCGCTCCACGCGGACCAGGACCTGCCGCCCGCGTTCTGGGGCGAGCCGTCGGGCCTGCGCTGCCTCGACACGTGCGTCGAGCGCGTGATGCACGACGGCTACGGCCACCACATCGAGCGGCTGATGGTGCTCGCGAACCTCGGGACGCTGCTCGGCATCTCGCCGCGCCAGCTCACCGACTGGTTCTGGTGCTCGTACGTCGACGCGTACGACTGGGTCGTCGAGCCGAACGTGCTCGGGATGGGGACGTACGGCGCGGGCGACGTGATGACGACGAAGCCGTACGTTTCGGGCGCCGCCTACATCGATCGCATGAGCGACTTCTGCGGCGAGTGCGCGTTCCACCCGAAGAAGACGTGTCCGATCACGCGGCTCTACTGGGCGTTCCTGGCGCGCAACGCCGATCGCCTGCAGGGCAACCAGCGGATCTCGCTGCCGCTGCGGAACGTGGCGAAGCGCAAGGACGCGGAGAAGGAGCGCGACGCCGAGGTCTACGCGCACGTGACCGAGACGCTGGCCCGGGGCGAGGCGCTGCGGCCGGAGTAGCGATCCGAGCAGCGGGGCCGCGGCGCGGTCATGGGGCCGTCGCGCTTGGTACGAGATGCTCGGCGCGGGAATCGCGTGCAGATCGACGGGCAGTGCCTAGGATCGGCGTGGGCCCATCCCGAGCCCTGCTCGCCATGACAAACTCTGTTCCCGACGGCTTCGTCCGTCCCGTCGACGGCCGCTCCGGCCGTCCTCCGCAGCGCGCGCGCCGCGCTCCCCGGCCGACTCTCTTTCACAGCCTCGGCAACTGGCTCGCGTGGGCCGTGGTCTGCGCCTTCGCCGGCGCGGCCGAGCCAGCGTCCGCCCAGCGCCTCTTCGGATGCGAGCAGGGAGGCGTGCTGATCGAGTTCGACCCCTTCGACGGCGCGGTGAAGGACCTCGCGGCGCTCGACCTCAAGGTGCTCGTCGGCGCTCCCGTCGGACCCGTCGAGGCCGTCTCCGGGCCGCGCGGCGAGCTCTGGGTCTCCGATCTGGCGTCGGACCGGGTCTTGAGGTTCGACGGAGCGGACTTCGCCTACCTCGGAGAGCTCCCGACGTCCTTCGTGAATCCGCGTGGGATGGCCCCTTTCGGAGAGGGCATGGTGGTCGTCAACAGCGGCTTCATCCACGGCCCCTCGCAGCCGTCTCTCGTGCACGTCGACGACGCGGGCCAGACGCTCGCCGTCCACCTCGTGTCGTCCCCGACGGACGTCGTTCCGTACACGCACAACGGAACGAACGGACTCGTCTACTCCGTTTCGTGGCCGCCCACGATCATGTTCGCGGACGCGAACGATCTGTCGAACCAGTCCGTGTTCTGGTCCCTCGCGGGCGTCTCGACCGGCCACTTCTTCGACATGATCTCGGGTCGGCAGAACGGCAACCTGCTCGCGGCGGCGTTCACGCAGCCCCCTGCGATCTACGAGTTCGCCCCGAGCGGCACGCTGGTGCGCTTCACCGACCTGAGCTTTCAGCCGAGCATCACCGCGCTCCGCGCCGTGCACGAGCTCGGGAACGGGAACCTCCTGCTCGGGGGGCTGGACGGAGTCTTCCTCCTCGACGAGTCGACCCAGACGGTGACGCAGCTCTTGAGTGACGTCATCCTCCGCTCCTTCGGGGAGGTGCGCACGGACATCGGCGCGCCCTATTGCACGGCGCTGCCGAACAGCCTCGGGGTGCCTGGCTCGATGTCGGCGTTCGGCAAGCGCTTGACGGCTCGGAACGACGTCGTGCTCACCGCGAGCGACCTGCCGCCGCTCCAGTTCGGCATCTTCATCACGTCTCGCATCCAGGCGCTTCAGGTGCTCCCCAACGGCGGGTCCCTGTGCCTCGGTGGACAGATCGGACGCTTCCAGAACCTGGAGCAGATCTTCCAGGTCGACGGTGGGGGGCGCGGGTCGCTGCGGGTCGATCTCGCGGCCATTCCGCAGACCAACTGGACCGTGGCCGTCCAGCCGGGCGAGACGTGGAACTTCCAGGCCTGGTACCGCGATCCCGCCTCGCCGAGCACGATCTCGAACTTCACCGAAGGGCTGGAGATCGCGTTCCAATAGCGGAGCGCGCGGCTGCGTCGCTCGTGCGGCGGACCGGGATCGCGGCCGAAGTACGGGGCGGGTGCTTACGGTCGTTCCGGTTGGCGCGCGACCCGCACCGTTCGGTATCCGCGTGTCGCGGGGACTCGGTTGCGTGCGACCGAGGCCCCGATCCGGACCTCGACCTTGCGCCGGAGCGAGGCAGTCGCGCCGCGGATCCGAGCGAAGAGACGCGCCTTCGGTCTCACGATCCGGTCGCCTCACCTACCTTCGGACACCTCCCGAACCTGCTAGTCGCAATGGAACTCGCAAGCAGCCCCATGCACCGCTCGCCCCTTCTCTCGATCGCGCTCGTCGCCGGTCTCGCGGCCGGGCTCGCAGCCCCGGCCACCGCTCAGCGCCTCCTCGCGGTGGACCAGGCCTCGCGCGGGTTCATCGAGCTCGACCCCGTCGACGGCTCGGTGGTCGCCCTCGGCGCCGTCGATCTGGTCGCGCTGACCGGCGGCGCCGCGATGCTGCCCCTCGACGGCACGCAGACACCGAACGGCGAGGTCTGGGTCTCCGACCTCGTCGCGAATACGGTGTTCCGCTTCGACCGCAGCCTGACCACCTTCCTGGGCACGGTCCCGGCGGCGCTGGATCAGCCGCGTCAGCTCGTGCCCCACGCCGGGGGCGTGCTCCTCGCCAACGCCGGGTTCGGGGGTGGCGCCCCTGGGCCCTCGCTCGTGCACCTGGACGTCCAGGGCCAGCTCGTCGCGAGCTTCCCTACGACGCAGCCCTTCGGCCTCCTGCCCTTCGAGCGCGCCGGCGTGGGGGGGTACCTCTACACCGAGTTCGGGTTTGGTGCCGTGACGTTCGCCGACGCGAGCAACCTCGTGCTCCAGACGATGTTCGCTCCGGTCGGCGGCGCGGCGTTCACGCTCTTCCCGGAGGATCTGGCGCGGAGGGCGAACGGCAACGTCCTCGTCGCGAGCTCCGTCTCGCCCCCCGGGATCTACGAGCTCGACCCGAGCGGGCAGGTCGTGCAGTACCTCGACCCGGCCGCGCTCGGCGGGGTTGCGGGGGCCCGCTGCGTGCACGAGCTCCGGGACGGCAACATCGTCTTCGGCGGCATCGACGGTCTGCACCTCCTCGACGTCTCGTCCCAGACGGTCACGCAGCTCGCGACCGGCGTCGTCCCGCGCTCGTTCGTCGAGGTGGCGAGCGACCTCGGGACGCGCTACTGCACGGCGCTGCCGAACAGCCTCGGCGCGCCCGGGGCGATGGGGGCGTTCGGCTCGAGGAGAGCGGCGGACAACGACGTGACCCTCGTCGCGTCCGGGCTGCCCCCGCAGCAGTTCGGGATCTTCGTCGTCTCGGCGACCCAGGGGCTGCAGGCGGTCCCGAACGGGGGCAACCTGTGCCTCGGCGGGCAGATCGGCCGCTACCAGGCCTTCGCGCAGATCTTCCAGGTGAGTCCGTCGGGTGAGGGTGCGCTCCGGCTCGACCTCGACGCGACGCCGCAGCCGATGGGGCTGGTCTCGATCCAGTCCGGCCAGAGCTGGAACTTCCAGGGTTGGTACCGGGACGGCGGCCCGACGAGCGCGACGTCGAACTTCACGGACGGGCTGGAGATCGCATTCCAGTAGCCGCGAAACCGGCCGCCCGCCGCGCGCGAACACGCGGCCATGGAAGGACACGCATTCGTCGTTCTCGGGGCCACAGGCGGCACCGGGGCCGCGCTCTCCCGCCGCGTCGCGTCCCGCGGCGGCCGGCTCGTGCTGGCGGCCCGGGACCAGGGGCGCCTCGACGCTCTCTCCACCGAGCTGGGCGCGCCCGCGCTCAGCATCGACGCCGCAGAGGCGGAGGACGTCGAGCGCGCCGTCGAGCTCTGCCGGACCGAGCACGGCCGCTTCGACGGCATCGTGAACGCGGCGGGCTCAATCCTGCTGCGCCCTGCGCACATGACGAAGCTCGACGACTTCGACGCCGTGGTGCGGCAGAACCTGCGCACTGCGTTCGCGACCGTGCACGTCGGGGCGAAGGGCCTCCGCAAGGAGGGCGGCTCGATCGTGCTGTTCAGCTCCGCTGCGGCCCGCACCGGGCTGCCGAACCACGAGGCCATCGCCGCCGCGAAGGCGGGCGTGCAGGGCCTGACCCTGTCGGCGTCCGCGACGTACGCGCGCGCCGGGATCCGCGTGAACTGCGTCGCGCCGGGCCTCGTCGACACGACGATGGCCGCCGCGATCACGCGCTCGGAGAAGGCGCTCGAGGCGTCGCGCGCGATGCACCCGCTCGGGCGCATTGGCGCGCCCGAGGACGTGGCGCGCGCGGCCGAGTGGCTGCTGGACCCGGACCAGAGCTGGGTCACCGGACAGATCCTCGGCGTCGACGGCGGACTCGGGAGCGCGCGGCCCGCCTGAGGCCAGGCGATGACGCCCTGGCCGCTCGTCGCCCACGCCGCCGTCACCTGGGCGCTCGTCGGGCTCATCTGGACGATCCACGTCGTCCACTACCCGATGTTCGCGCACGTCGGTGACGCGTTCGAGCGCGTGCACGAGCGGCACATGCGCGCGATCACGCCAGTGGTCGGTCCGCTGATGCTGGTCGAGCTCGCGACGGCGGCGTGGCTGTGGGCGGCGCCGCCGGCCGGGACCTCGCGCACGACATGGGCCGTCGGGCTCGGGCTCGTGGGCCTCGTCTGGGCCCTGACTGGACTCTTCGCGGTACCCGCGCACTCGAAGCTCGAGTCGTCGGGCTTCGATGCGTCGGCGCACCGGCTTCTCATGCGGGCGGATCTTGCGCGCACGCTCGTCTGGACCGCGCGCGGCGTGCTCGTTGCGTGGGTGCTCGTGCGGCTCCTGGGAGGCGGCGCGACGGGGGCCGACGGCGCGTGAAAGACGTCGACGCGATCGTCGTCGGTCTCGGGTTCGGCGGGCTCGGGGCGGCGCTCACCCTGGCCGAGGGCGGCGCGCGCGTCGCGTGCTTCGAGCGCCTCGGCTACGCGGGCGGCTGCGCGTGCACGTTCGAGCACGGCGGTGACCGATTCGAGGGCGGCGCGACGCTCTTCAGCGGTTTCGACGAGGGACAGCTCTTCCTGCGCTGGATCGATCGGCACGCCATGGAGGTCGTCGCCGAGCGCCTCGACCCGCCGCTCGAGCTCCGGTTGCCGGACGTGACCGTGCGCGCGCGCCGCGACCGGGCGGCCATGCGCGCCGAGTTCGAGTCGCTCCCCGGCGCGCCGGTCGAGGGCCTGCGCCGCTTCTTCCGGCTGCAGGAGCGCGTCGCCGCGGCCCTCTGGCCGACGCTCGACGACACGCGACTCCTGCCGCCGGTCGACGTCAAGCGCGCGCTGCGCCACACGCTGCGCCTGCCGAAGTACCTGCCGCTGGCGCGCCTCGTCGGGCGTCCGCTGATGCGCGTGCTCGAGCGCTACGGCCTCGCGGACTTCGCGCCGCTCGTCCACTGGCTCGACGCGCAGTGCCAGATCACGATCCAGTGCTCGGCGCGCGAGGCCGAGGCGCCGTTCGCGCTCGCCGCCCTCGACTACCACCACCGCGGCGCCGTGCACGTGCGCGGCGGCATCGGCGAGCTCGCGAACGCGCTCGTCGTGGCCATCTCCGCACTCGGCGGCGACGTCCGCTACAACGCGCCGGTCCGGAAGGTGCAGCGAACGCTGGACGGAATGTGGCAGGTCCGCGCGGCCCGCGAGGAGTTCCGCGCGCCCCACCTGGTGCTCAACCTGCTTCCGCGCGACGCGATGCGGCTGCTCGGCGAGGAGCCCCGGGCGCTGCGACGGCTCGAGGAGCGCACCGAGACCGGGTGGTCGGCCGCGATGCTCTTCCGCATCGTCCAGCCGCCGGAGGACGCGCCCGCGAAGCCGATGCACCTAGAGCTCGTCGCGGACCCCTCGCGCCCGTTCCTGGAGGGCAATCACGTCTTCCTGTCGATCGGAGCCGAGGACGAGGGCGTCGCCCGCCCCGGGACCCGCCGGATGACGGTCTCGACCCACGTGGACCCGGCCCGCTACGGGGACGCCGACCCCGAGGGCCAGGCCGCCTACGCCAGCGCCGTCCAGTGCGAGATGCGGTCGACGATCCGAGCGCTCGCGCCGGAGTGGGGGACCGTCGTCCGGGAGCTGCCCGGTTCGCCGCGCACGTTCCGCCGCTGGGTCGGCCGGACCGGCGGGCTCGTCGGGGGCATCCCGCGGCGCGCCGGGCTGGGGCAGTACCGGGACGTCTTCGGTCACCGGCTGCCGCGCGGCGTGCACCTGGTGGGCGACAGCGTGTTCCCGGGCCAGAGCACGCTCGCGACGGCCGCCGGGGGCGCACGGGTCGCGGCGGGGATCCTCGGCGCGTGAGCCGCGGCGTTCCGCCGCGCCTGGGTTGGCCGGCGGAGTCTCGACCGCGTCGCCCGACGCGGACTGGGTTCGGACGGTGTGGACTCGCGTGCGTCGCGCACGCCCCAAGGGCCGTGGGGGACAGGAGTTCGGATCTCGCTCCGCGCGCCGCGGGCCCTTCGTCGATCCGGTCCGCTCGCCGACGCGGTCCGGCAGGGGCTTACGACCGGCCGATCCACACCGTCCGAGCCCAGTCCGTCACGGGAAGAGTCCCGCCGCGCGGGAACGCCCGTGGCCGTGTCTTCACGCCAACTCGGGCACCCCTTGATCGTGCCTTGATGTTCCAGCCATAGCGTCCCGGCCGTTGGAAGTGACACCCCGCTTTCAGCACCGTCGACCCCCCCCCGCCGGCACCGCTCACCCCCAGCGGACGGCTCTCTCTGCGCCGCCTCGACGCCCCCCAACCACGTGGTTCAGCGCCGTGCCCTCCGCTGGATCGCCGCACTCGCGGCGACCCTGCTCATCACCATGTCGTCCAGCTTCGCGCAGGAATCGGCCGGCTCCCTCGGGGGCTCCGTGACCAACGCCGATTTCGGCGGTGGGGTCGAGGGTGCGACGGTGCAGATCGTCGAGACGCGGCAGCGGACCGAGACGGACGAGCGCGGGCGCTTCAGCTTCCCCGAGGTGCGCGAGGGCGTGTACACGGTGGTCGTCTCGAAGGTCGACTTTCTCAGGACGTCGCGGTCGCAGGTCGCGGTTCGGGGGGGCGCGAACACCGACATCGACCTCGAGCTGTCCGAGCAGTTCCAGACCCTTGACCCGTTCGTCGCCGAGCCCACGCTGATCGTGACGGGCGGCTTCGAGGACCTGCTGAAGCTCCGCCAGGAGAACACCAGCATCATCGACGTCGTCGGGCCCGAAGACTTCGCGACCCAGGGCGTCAGCGACGTCGCCGACGCGTTGGCCGCCGTGCCCGGTGCCAACGTCGCCGACGATGCCACGGCTGTCATCCGCGGCCTCCCCGACCGCTACGTGCCCTCGCTCGTGAACGGCGTGCGCCTGCCTTCCGCGTCCGAGGAGAAGCGCGCGGTGGAGCTCGATCAGTTCCCGACCAACATCGTCCAGACGATCTCTGTCTCGAAGACTTTCCTGCCGGACAGCCAGGGCGACGCTTCTGGCGGCTCGGTCGACGTTCAGCTCCGCAGCATCCCGGACGAGGGGATCTTCAACTTCAACGTCGGAACCGCCTACGACTCGCAGCTCACCAACGAGCAGCGCTTCCTCCTCTACGAGGGGGGCGGTGTCGGCGCCCTTGGCCGCGACGCGGGCAACCGGAGGCCCCAGCTCGATCGTCTCGGACAAGGCTGGGAGGGTGCCATCGGCGTCGAGGAATCCGGCGCGCCGAACCTCTTCAAGTTTGCGGGCTCGGTGGGGGACAGCGTCGAGCTCGACAACGGGATGAAGATCGGCGGCTTCCTGAGCCTCTTCTACGACCGCGACGGCTCCTTCCGCGACAACGAGGTCAACGACCGCTACTGGGTCGACTTCGGCCAGACCACCCCGAGCCCGATCGAGGTCGGTGAGGGGACCTTCGGTGAGGGCAGCGCGCAGACGGCGCTCTTCGACATTGTGCGCGCAACGGAGGAGGTCCAGTGGGGCGGCACCGCGTCGCTGGGGCTCGAGATCGATCCCGACAATCAGATCGGACTCCAGTTCCTCTACACGCACACGGCGGACGACTCCGCGATCCTGGCGGAGGACACTCGCGGCAAGCTCTTCCGCTTCCCGAACTACGACGTCAACGATCCAGCCGGGCCGGGCAACACGATCGCAGACGACACGTACCCGATCACCGCCGGCACCGAAGACGCTCCGTACATCCGCACGCACTCGCTCGTCTACAACGAGCGGACTGTCGGCTCGACGCAGCTCCGCGGCGAGCACGTGCTCCGCATGGACGAGGTCGAGCTCGGTGGCAACTGGCGGTTGAAGAGCCCCGAGCTCGGATGGACGCTGGCGCAGAGCTTCTCGAATCTCGACCAGCCGGACAAGCGACTGTTCGGCGCGACGTGGCTTGCGCGCTCTTTCGTTCCCGCTGGAGTGAACCCGGCGCAAGTCATCCCACCCCGCTACGAGCAGTTCAAGCCGGCGGAGAGCATCAACCTCGGCAACTTCCAGCGCGTCTTCACGACCATCGAAGAGGACAGCAGCCAGGGAAAGCTCGACCTCACGCTTCCCTTCGAGCAGTGGGCGGGCGACGAGGGCGAGTTCAAGATCGGCTACTTCACCGACCGTGCGGACCGCGAGTTCCGTCGCCAGTCGTTCTCGAACACGGGCGGACTTCCTGGGGGCGGACCGGGACCGGGCATCTTCTTCGGCGACTTCTCGGAGTTCTGGACCGACAACTTCCAGGAGGAGCAGCGACCGATCAACGCGTCCGAAGAGGACGCCGACTACGACGGTTCGATCGATATCGCCGCCTGGTACGGAATGGTGGAGGTGCCGGTGAGTGACTCCCTCCGCTTCATCGGCGGCGCTCGGGTCGAGACGACCGATATTGGCGTCACCATCGACGCCGAGGACTTCGTGACCTGGATTCCGCCCGGCGCTTCCGGTCCCGCGCAGCTCCTGCCGGGCGATGCAGACGTCGATCAGAAGGAGCGCTCGCTACTTCCGGCGCTCACCGCCATCTGGGACGCGACGGATCGAATCGTGGTCCGCGCCGCCGTCTCGAAGACGATCGCCCGCCAGACGTTCCGCGAGCTCACCCCGATCATCCAGCGCGAGTTCCAGGGCGGCCCGATCTTCCTCGGCAACCCCGAGCTGCGCATCGCCGAGCTCGACAATTACGACCTGCGCGTCGACTACGAGCCCACCGACTCGACGTTCCTCTCGACGTCGATCTTCCACAAGGAGATCACGAACCCGATCGAGACGATCCAGCAGTTCGTGTCGTTCTCGTTCACGACGCCGGCGAACTTCCCCGAGGGCGAGCTGAGCGGGATCGAGTTCGAGGCGCGCCAGGACCTCGGCGGGATCAGCGACTCGCTCGAGGGACTGAGCGTCGGGTTCAATGCGACGTTCATCGACTCCGAGGTCACGTTCCCCGAGCGCCAGTTCCAGGACCTCTCGGGCCTCGGACTCGGCCTCGACTCGACGACCCGCGACGCGACGAACGCGCCCGACCGGCTGCTCAACTTCTTCGTCAACTACAACCTGCGCGAGACCGGCACGCAGTTCGGTCTCTTCTACACCGTGCAGGGCGAGACGCTCGTCGCGGGCGAGGGCGTCGACTCCGAGTTCCGCCTCATCCCGGCGGTCTACCAGAAGGAGTTCGGGACGCTGAACCTCACCGTCGCGCAGCGCCTGACCGACCACCTCAACCTGCGCATCGCCGCGCGGAACCTGACCAACCCGTCGGTCGATCAGGTGTTCCGCTCGGACGCGTTCGACGAGGACATCCTCACCACCACCTTCACCCGCGGGGTCGAGTACTCCGTGGGCCTCAGCGCCAGCTACAGCTTCTGAGGCAGCGCCCGAAGCAGCAGCGCAAACAGTTAGCGGAAGAGCGGAGCCAACAGTCATGGATGCGAAGGGAACGAATCGAAACACGAGAGCGCGGCGCGTGACCGTGTGGGCGCTGATGGCGCTCGCCGCGGGTGCGCTCGCGACACGCGGCGTCGCGTCGCTCCAGTCGGATACGACCGACGAGATCGGCACGCTCTATCAGGAGCTGATCGGTCTCAAGGAGCAGACGTCCGACGAGGAACGACTGCTCGCCGAGACGCGCGTATTCCTCGACGAGGAGATCGCCCTGCTCGAGCAGCGCATCGCCGCGCTCAACGAAAACACCGCCACGCTTGTGGAGGAGCGCGGCGAGACCGCGGACAAGCGCGCCGAGCTCGAGCAGGAGAAGGCGGCGCTCGAAGCGGGAACGAAGGCGCTCGAGGACGCCATTCTCGGCCTCGAGGCCCGGCTGCTGGCGTTGACTCCGACGCTCCCCGCGCCGCTCGTCGAGACGGTCAACCGGGTGGCCCGCAACGTCCCCGAGAGCGCCGAGGACGCCGTCGACAAGAAGCTCGATCTCTACACACGCTTCGTCCAGGTCGTCGGCGCTCTGAACTACGTCGACAACTTCAACGACGACGTCACGATTCTCCCTGCGACGATCGACATTCCGGCGCTCGGCAAGCCGGCAGAGGTGACCACGATCTACCTCGGCGTGGGACAGGCGTTCTACGTACACAAGAGCGGCCAGTACGCCGGCGTGGGTCGGCCCACGCCCGACGGCTTCACGTGGACGTCCGACGACTCGCTTGCGCCGACGATCGCTCGCCTCGTCGCGATCTACGACGGCAAGGAGCCCGCCGTGTTCGTTCCGGTCCCCGTCAACGCGGAGTGAGCACGATGTCGACCAAGAATCAGACGATGCGCGCCGTGCTCCTCGCAGCAGCCCTGGCGGCGCCCGCGCTTGCTCTGCCGCAGGATGACGCGGAGGTGGCCGTCAGCGGTCAGCGCCTCGAAGAGACCGCGGCGAAGCTCGGTGACTCGGTCCGCGAGGCTGACGCTGAACTCCGCGCCGTTCGAGAGCGGGCGACGAAGGAGCTCCTTCCGCTCCGGGAGCGACTCGGTGCCCTCCGCAGCGAACTCATCGCCGCGGAGGATGCGAACCGAGAGGCCGCGCGGCTAAAGAGTGAAGATGCGTCCGCGCTCCTGCGCCTCACGCGCTCCATCGACGCGAAGAAGAAGCAGACGTCGCGCCTCTCCGCGCTCCTCAACGAGTACGTCAACAACTTCAGGTCGCGCACCCACATCGCCGAGAAGGCGGTCTACGCAGACCTCATCGGGGCTGCCGAGTCCGCACTCGGTGACGCGGACCTATCGCAGTCGGACATCTTCGTCCGTCAGCTTGCTGTCCTCGACGCCTCGTTCGCGCGCATCTCCGAACTTCCCGGCGGCCTTGTCGTCGAGGGTTCGGCCCTCGACCCGGACGGGATCGAGCGCAGAGGCAAGTTCGTGATCGTCGGCCCGGCAGGTGTCTTCCGCTCCGAGGATGGGAAGGTCGTCGGTACGGCGGAACGGGAGCTCGAGCGGACGCTGCCCGTCATCAAGACGTTCTCCGAGGAAGTGGACACGGTGCATGCGAGCACGCTCGTCGCATCCGGGACCGGCCAGCTTCCCGTCGACATCACCGGGAACAAGGCGCACAAGATTGCGTCGACGAAGGAGACGCTGGTCGAGCACGTCCAGAAGGGCGGCGCGATCATCTACCCGATTCTCGTGATGGCGGCGCTCGCGCTGCTGGTCGCTCTCTACAAGTGGATCAGTTTCCTGTTCCTGCGCGGCGCTTCGAAGAAGAAGGTGAAGGGCCTCACCGACGCGGTTGCTGAAGGCGACGCAGACAGCGCCAAGCGGCGCGCTGCCGAGATCAAGGGGCCGATCGGCGGGATGCTCCAAGCAGGTGTCGCGAACATGGAGCGTTCGCGCGACCTGATGGAGGACTCCATGTACGAGAAGGTCCTCGTCTCGAAGACGAGCTTGAACTCGTGGCTGCCGTTCATCGCCGTCTGCGCCGCGTCGGCGCCGCTGCTCGGCCTGCTCGGCACGGTCACCGGCATCATCAACACGTTCAAGCAAATCACGATCTTCGGCTCGGGCGACGTGAAGTCGCTCTCCGGCGGCATCTCCGAGGCGCTGATCACGACCAAGTTCGGCCTGATCGTCGCGATCCCCTCGCTCCTGCTGCATGCGTACCTGTCCAGGCGCGCCCGCGGAATGGTCACGAAGATGGAGGCGAACGCCGTCCACTTTGCGAACGAGGTGGCGCGCTCCGACAAGTTCGGCGAGGCCGCAGAGGCGCGTCGCCGCGTCGCGACCGCTCCGATGATGGCACCCGAGCACGAGGTCGCACGCGCGCAGGTCACCGAGATCCTCTCCGACATCTTGGGCCCGCTCTCGAACGATCCTCAGGCGACCCTCGCGCCAGGCGGTGGTTCCGGGAACGGGGTCAGTGAGAAGGAGGCCTGACGGGCCGTCGTTCCGATGACCTCTACTCTCCAGTCCACCGGTCCGCAGCAGGACGCGGCCGATGGCGGCCTTGACGCGGCTGCGGGCATCGCTGTCGACGTCCGTGCGTCCCTCGATGAAGGTCGGGAAGACGGGCTGGACGCCCCGGCCACCGATGCGCCCGCGGACCTCGGGACGGCTGACCCCATCGCGGCGGACGGGGCTGTGGCCGGCGACAGACCGGCGAGCGCGGCCGAGTCGGCTCTCGAGGACTTCTCGGGCGCGTCGGTCGATGTGGTCGGCAGCGCTGATGCAACGACCGAGTCCGCCTCCGGATTCTGGGATGCGGCGGCCGCCTGGGTCTCGGACGCGTGGGCCGCGTCGGGCACCTATGTCGCTGAGACGTGGACGTCGGGAATCGACATCTGGACGAAGGGTGGCTGGGCGATGGTCCCGCTCGCGCTGATCTCGCTCTTCATCTTCTTCGTCGGGATCGGCGTGCAGCGACGTCTCGGTCGCCTCGCGATCGGCGGCCTCTCTGACGCGACCTGGCGCCGCTGGATCCACGAGCCGGACGCGCGGGAGGGCATCGTCGGAACGATGTTCGATCATGTTTCGGACGTCACTCGGACGGGCAATGCGACGATCCATGATGGCTTCGACGAGCTTCGCATCGCCGAGGTCGAACCGTTCGAGCGCGATCTGAAGCTCATGAGCACTGCGGTCGGCGCGGCGCCGCTCGTTGGCCTGCTAGGGACCGTGACGGGCATGCTCGCGACCTTCCGCGCGCTCGGCGAGGGCAGCGGTGGCGACCAGACGATGTCCGCGATCGCGTCCGGTATCTCGGAGGCGCTCTACACGACGGAGACCGGTCTCATCGTTGCGCTGCCGGGCCTCTTCTTTCACTACTTCCTGAGCCGCCGGTTCGAGCGCTTCCGGGACTTCCTGGTCCATGCGGAAGCAGCGTGGTCCAAGGAGACCCTCGAGGCCGAGCTCGACCGCGAGGAACGCTCCAACAAGGAGCGCATGCGCACCCTGGTCGCCATGGAGCTGAAGCGACGCGTCCTCGCGCGCATTGGTACCGCCGGCGCCGCCCCTCAGGCCTGACCTTGCCGCGCAACTTCCGACGCATCCCGACCCTCAGACTCACACCATGGGACGATTCCGAGCAGCAGCCGCCGACGATGACGCGGAGACGGCGATCGACATGTCGCCGCTCATCGACTGCGTCTTCATCCTCCTCATCTTCTTCATCGTCACGACCGTCTTCGTCGAGGAGACGGGGGTCGACGTGAACAAGCCGCAGTCGGGCGGCACCGCGTCCGATCTCGAGAAGACCAGCATCCTGATCGCCATCACCGATCAGGACGAGGTGGTCTACGGCGGCGCCAACATCGGACCGAAGGCGGTCGAAGGTGTCGTGCGACAGCAGTTCAGCGCGAACCCCGACATTCCGGTCATCCTCCAGGCGGACGAAGCCTCCAGCCACGGCATGTTCGCTGAGGTCTATCAGCAGATCAAAGCGGTGGACGACAGCATCAAGGTGAGCTTCGCCACGGAGCGCAAGTAGGACGACGAAGCGATGGCCCACGCCAATACCCAGACCCTCGTGCGGCCGAAGTGGCAGCGCTCGATCCTCCGGTTCTTCGGGGGGACGGCTTCGATCGTCGGCGCTCTCATCGCGACGGCCGCTCTCTTCTGCGTTCTCCCGGTGATCAATCGCATCGCGGGCGGTGAGCGCCGATACGACGTGACTCCGATGCCCGATGAGTTCACCCCTGAGGAGGAGGAGATCATCGAGGAGCCCGAGGAGGAGGAGCCCGAGGAGGAAGAGCCCGAGGAGGAGCCGCCCCCGCCGGAGCTCCAGGAGGAGATCCAAGAGGTCTCGCTCGCACAGCTCGAGGGGATCTTGAACAGCGGAGGCGGCATCGGAGTCGGTCCTGCCGAGTTCTCCGTGAAGGGGCTCGCGCAGGCGGCCGGAGCCGACATCGCCAACCTCGAGATGAACAGCTTCGGCGATCGGCCGCGCCCGCGCAGTCAGCCGCAGCCGGATCTCACCGGACCCGAGCGCAAAGCGACGCCCGGTCGCGCGACCGTGCGCTTCGCCGTTGACGTCAACGGACGCGTCCAGGACGTGTCGCTCCACGAGGCGACGCATCCGCTCCTCGGGCGCGCTGCTGTCCGCACGATCAAGAAGTGGCGATTCTACCCGGCGATGCGCGACGGAAAGCCCGTACGCAAGGCCGTGAGCCAGACCATCGAATTCCAGAAGCAGTGATCCAGATGTTCAGCCCCAACCGAACCGCCGCTCTCCTGGCCGTCGTCGCGCTTGGCTCCGCTGCCTGTCGTACGACGGACGGGGCCTTTGAGGCGACCGGCGGCGTCTCTGATACGCCGGTCGAAGCTACGGCCGAATCACCCGCCGCCCTTGCAGACGCTGAGGAGTCCGTTGTTGCCGAGACGACTCCGGCCGAACCGGAGATCGACTCAGCCATCCTTGCGGTCGTCGATGAAGCCGAGAGCGGCGTCGCGGTCAAGGCAATCCCCGCTGCCTACGGACTGCAGCAGGACGATGGTGATGAGGTCGCAAGCGCAGCGTCGCTGGGCGGCCCGGACTTCTCGGCGGTCGAGATCGCTTACTTCAACACGGCCGAGTTCCGGCGTGAGTTCGCGCGATCCTGGCTCTCGCGCAATGACATCGAGCCTGACGTAACGCCCGACGAGGTCGAGGACCTCCGCGAGGTCGTGGACCTCGTTCGTAGCGGTGACGACGCCAAGATCCAGCGCGCCTGGAAGAAGCTCCGTCGCGCCGTAGAGCGAAACGAGGAGAGCCCTCAGTTCCGATACTTGCTCGGCCTCATGCACTTCAACGCCGAGGAGTATGCCGAGTCGATCGTGCACTTCGATGTGGCGATCGGCTCCTACGGCAACTTCCTCCGCGCGCACCAGAACAAGGCGCTGGCACACTTCGCGATCGCGACGCGCCCGATACCTGAGGGCGACGACCGCTCCGAGGAAGAGATCGCGTCCGCGCAGGCGTACCACTTCGATCAGGCCGGCGATTCGTTCCGCAAGCAGCTCACGCTCGGTGGCATCAACGGCCAGACCTACGGCTACCTCGGCATCGTCCTCGCAGGCCAAGAGCATCACCTGGAGGCCGAGACTGCATTCCGGAATGCGCTGCTCTACGACCCGACCAAGGAACTCTGGCGCACCGGCCTCGTGACGACGCTGCTCGCGCAGCGAGACTTCGGCGCTGCGGCATCGCTGCTCGATACGCTGATCGAGGAGAGTCCGGACAACAAGGACTACTGGAAGCTTCAGGGGAGCGCATACGCCGGGCTCGAGGACCTCGACAGCGCTGCGCGGAACCTGGTCGTGGCGCAGGGGCTCGGAGACACCGACGCCACCTCGGCGTTCCTGCTTGCCGACATCTACATGCTTCAGCGGCATCTGGAACTCTCGGCCGAGGCTTACGTGCGCGCCGTCGGGCTCGCGTCGTCCACCGGCCTGGCGAGCGCGCTCCAGGGCACGAATCAGCTCGTGCAGCGCGGTGCACCTGAAGCGGCGCGTGAAGTACTCACCGCGATCGAGGAGACCCACGGCGTCGAGCTGGACGATGAGACACTTGCCGACGTACGCAAGCTGCAGTCGCAGGTCGCGGTGCGGCTCGGAGATGCGGAGGGTGAGATCGAGATCCTCGAGGCGATCCTCGAGGACAACCCGATGGACGGGGAGGCGATGACGCTCCTCGCGATGGCGCTGGGCAAGCGCGGCAGCGACAACGATCTCGCGCGCGCTGTGCAGTACTTCGAGACTGCGGCCAGCATCGAAGGTGCGGGTGCCAAGGCCACGCTCGAACACGGTCGATTCCTCGTGCGGCAGCGGCGGTACACCGACGCGGTACCGCTCCTCAAGACGTCGCTCTCCCTCGAGGACGTCGAGTACGTCCGCGCGTACCTGGGTGAGGTTGAGAAGGCCGCCAAGCAGAGCGGGCGATGAGCTGAGGCCCGTTCGACCCACGTGAGGTCGAGCCTCACGGAAGGCATTCCGGGCAGGACGCCGGTGCTCCCTGGAGCGCTGGCGTCTTTCTTTGGGACGCACCGTCTCCTCGACGCCCGATTCGCCGATTGGAGCCTGTTCTAGGCCTCCAATCGGCGATCTGCGACTCGAACCAATCCTTCCGCGACCCTTGACTCGCCCTTGATGAACGATCGGTGCCGAGCTCCTAACTTCCTCGCGTCGAAAGTCGTCGAGCCAAGTCGGGTTCGGCGGACGGCCTCACTTCCTCTCCACTCGCACTCCACGTGAAGAACCTCCTCACGACCCTCTCCATCGGCGCGATCGCGGTTTCGACCGCCTCGGCCCAGACCATCATCGGCGACGGGAGCCAGTACTTCCCGATCAGCAGCGACCTCACGCTGACCGCCGGCACCACCTACGCCTTCGACGGTCAGGTCTACGTCCTCGCGGGCGCGACGCTGACGATCGAGCCCGGCGTCGAGATCCGCAGCATCGAAGGCGGCAGCCTCGCGATCGCTCGCGGTGGAATGATCCACGCCGAGGGCACCGCCGGCGCGCCGATCACCTTCACGTCGGACGACGACAACGGCACCTGGCGCCAGTCCGCGAACGAGTGGGGCAACCTCACCATCATGGGTGACGCCTACATCTCGGAGAACGCCACCCCCGGCAACGTCGCGACGCCGAACGCGTCCAACTTCGCCGACATGGAGGGCCTTACCCCGCCTGCCGCGTTCCTCTCCGCTCGCCAGTACGGCGGCGGCAACGACGACGACAACAGCGGCACGATCGCCTTCTGCTCGTTCCGCTACGGCGGCCGAGTCGTGGGCCTCGACAACGAGCTCAACGGACTCTCGATCGGCGGCGTTGGTCGCGCGACCGACATGCACCACGTCGAGGTCATGAACAACATCGACGACGGCATCGAGATCTGGGGCGGCACGCTCAACATCAAGTACTTCTCGGTCTGGAACATCGGCGACGACAGCATCGACCTCGACCAGGGCTGGCGCGGCAAGGCGCAGTTCGGCCTGGTCTGCCAGGGCTGGAGCTTCGTCGACCCGCTTGCTGGCCCGGACCAGGGCTCGGGCGTGGGCGACAACGCCTTCGAGATCGACGGCGCCGAGGCTGCCGACTACCAGCCGGTCACGACGGCGACCGTCTACAACGTCACGGTCATCGGTAACCCGCTGAACGGTGACGATCTCACGAACTGGAAGGACAACGCCAACGTCCAGTTCCGCAACTCGATCTTCATGTTCGCCGGCGCGAACGTCTGCAGCCCGAACGTCGCCCGCTACGGCGCCAACGGCACCTTCGACTGGCCGACCCGCTGGACCACCCCGGCCGGCACGGTCGACCCGGTCAACGCCCCGGGCGCTGGCATCCCCGCCGACTTCTACTCGGCCCAGACCACGGGTAACCTGATCGAGTTCACGAACAGCTACTTCTACGGCAACGCTGCGGCGACCGCCTACGACGAGCTCAACGCCCGCGGCGCCTTCGCCCCGGCGAACAACAACACGCTCGACACGGGTGCGACGGCGGCCGGTGCTCCGGTCAACTCGATCGCGTTCACGCCCGCTGACCTCGACGGCGACGGAACCGTCGACAACGCCCGCGTCACCATGCTGGACCCGCGTCCGACCGGCGTCGCCGCCGGCCCGGTGGGCAGCACTGCTCCGGCCGACGGCTTCTTCACGCCCGCCGACTACATGGGCGGCTTCAACCCCGACGAGACCGGCAACTGGCTCCAGGGCTGGTCGGCCTCCGAGGAGTTCGGCTTCGTCCCGAGCGGCTCGATTGGCGTCAACGGCTGTGAGGGCGGCATCTCCGCGTTCAACGGCACCAGCGCTCAGATCCGCGCCTACGGCAGCGACGTCGCCGCCGACAACGACGTGACTCTCGAGGTCAGCGGCGTCTTCCCGGGCCAGTTCGGCATCTTCCTCGCGTCGAACGGCTTCAACCCCGCGCCGTTCGTCCTTCCGAACTCGACGGGCTTCCTTTGCCTGAACCCGGGTCAACTCGGCCGCTACCAGCAGCCCACGCAGATCCGTGTCGCTTCGTCGAACGGCGTCTTCTCGCTCCCGATCGACGTGACGTTCATCCCGCAGGGCGCCTTCCAGGCCAACGCGATGCCCGGCGAGACCTACGTCTTCCAGACCTGGTTCCGTGACCCGGGCATGCCCGGCTCCAACACGTCGGACGCCGTCGCGATCACCTTCCAGTGATCGAGCCCCGTCACGGGCTTCGCGCAGCGTAGCCCCGGTACCCGGCGGCCCGTCCACCCTCCCGGTGGGCGGGCCGCTCGTTCCTATGACGACGCTGCGCGGGGTCTTTGGCCGGTTCCGCTCCAACCCCCGACGATGCGCGGCCGTACCCTGCGCGCACTGGCCTCCGAGGCCTCACATTCCCCGGCACGAACACGACGATGCAATCCCCCCAATTCCTCGCCGCTGCCCTTCTGGTCGCCTCGTTCTCCGCGCCCGCCCTCGCGACGTCCGTCCAGGCGCCGACCGCCATCCCCGATGAGCCCTCGCTCGTTCAGGGCGACGCCGCATCGCTTGTTCGATTCGCCGTCGATCTGACGGCGCTCATGCCGACGGTGCCGCACGAGAAGACACGCTCTCGTCTCCAATCCGAACTCGTCGAATCCGCACTCGATGCAGGAGAGCTCGAAGTTGCGCGGGCGATCCCGCCGACGATCACGAACTGGCGACGCGGGCTCGGCCTCGCCACGATCGCAGCGCATCTCGCCGAGAATGGGACGCCCGAAGAGACGCAGGACGCGCTCGAGGCGGCCATCGCCTTCGAGGAGTCGATCACGGGCGAGTTCGACCAGGGGTGGCGGCGTGACCGGGTCCGCGCGATGATCGGCAAGACGTTCGCGCTGATGGGAGATCCCGTCCGTGCTGCACGGATCCAGCGCGGTCTGGAGCCCAGCGAGGCCCAGCGTCTCGCCGAAGTCTCGGTCGACTTCGCTTCCGAGGAGAACTGGCGCGAGAGCGTCGAAGCGATGTCGCAGCTGATCGTCCGCGGCAACCTCGACCAGGTCCAGCACGGTCTTTTGACCCTGACCAAGATCTACGAGCGCTTTGGTACGACCACGGAGGAGCGCGATGAGATCCTCGCTGCGATCCGCAGCGTGTGGGACGGCTCGCACCTCCAGCCGCGCATCGAAGCGCTGCTACGCATGATCGAAACCGACCTCGGCCGCGGCGACAAGGCGCACGCGATGTCCATGGTCGAGGAGATCGAGGGACTCATCGCGGGCAACCGCTGGCAGCCCGAGATGAAGGTCGGGATGCTCGCCACCGCCGCCGCGAAGCGTTTCCGGTGCGGCGACGAGGACGGTGCGCGCGAGGCGCTCGCCGGCGCGCTCGGTCTCTTCGGCGACGAGCGAGAGGGCATCGTGAACATGTTCCGCGTGCGCGCGCTCCTCCCGCTGGCCGAGGCGTACGCCGAGATCGGCAACACTCAGAGCGCGGACGAGGTCTACCGCGTCGCATTGACGGAGGCGCTCGAGAACCCGAACGAGCGCCCGCGGATCGACAACCTCGTGCAGATCGTCCGCTCGATCGTCGAGCGCGGGCACCGTCCCTCGAAGGGGCTCCGTACGCAGGTCCAGCAGGTCGGCGACCTCGTCCGGGCGTCGTACGCAGCGAAGAGCCGCTGAGGGCCTGTCGGCCGGACGCGCCGGTGGAGTCCGCTGGACGGCGCCGGGCGGCCGCGAGCACCGGCGCCGCCGTCGGACGCGTGACGGGAGGCCCGTGGGCCCCCGCCGCCCGACTGGGCTCGGACGGTGTGGATCGACCGGTCGGGGACGCGCCGCAATCGCGCCCGCTCGCACGCCCTCCGTGCGCCGGCACCCCCCTGCCGGCCTCCAGGGGGCCGTCGGACGTCCCCCGCGTTCGCAGGTCGGGCCCGCGCCCAGGCCTGCGGCCGCCGGGTCCACACCGTGCGAGCCCAGTGCGTTCGGGTGATCGTAGGGCCGACTTCGGGGCAACCCTCAGATTGCGCTCATCCTTCGACATAGGAAGGCCGATATCCCCACCGGCCGTCCCCCGTCGCGCGTCCACCGCCCGGCGCCCCGCCCCTCAGTCCTTCCCACACGCAACCATGTACGGACTCGTGAACCGCGCGATCGAGGGCTTCGTCTGTCAGAAGCTCGGCGAGGACGTCTGGACCCGGATCCGGACCCGCGCCGGAGTCGACGGCGCCGGCTTCGTTTCGATGGAGCGCTACGACGACGCCGTCACGTACGGCCTCGTGGCGGCCGCATCCGCCGAGCTCGGCATGGACCCCGCCGAGATCCTCGAGGCCTTCGGCGAGTACTGGACCGTCTACACGATCGAGGAGGGGTACGGCGATCTGCTCCAGATGATGGGGAGCACGATCGACGAGTTCCTCGACAACCTCGACTCGATGCACGCGCGGATCGGCGGGACGATGCCCGGCCTCGTACCGCCCAGCTTCCGACGCGAGCGGCAGGACGACGGCTCCCACCTCCTCTTCTACAGCTCGTCGCGCGAGGGCCTCGCGCCCATGGTCATCGGCCTCCTGAAGGGCCTGGCCCAGCGCTTCGAGATCCAGCTCGAGATCGAGCACCTCGGCCCCGACGAGTCGGGCGCCGACCGCTTCCTGCTGCGCGAGATCGGCTGAATGGACCGTGCGCCGATCTCACTCGGCCGCGCAGCGTTCCAGCGCTCCTTCCCCTTCGGCTTCGTCGTGGGGCGGGACGGAACGTTCGAGGTCGTGGGCGCCGGGCTCGCGCGACGGATCGCGGAAGAGACGCATCCGGACATCGCGTTCGAGGTCGTGCAGCCCTTGACGGGCGGCCTCGCCGCCGCGTCGAAGAAGTGCGGGACGATCGTCTGCCTGCGCGTCGCCGCCGACGGGCTCGAGCTCAAGGGCGAGGTCCTCTGCCTGGACGGCGGTGAGCGCTACGCGGTGCTCGCCACGCCCGTCGTGCGGACGCTCGACGAGGCGCGCGAGAGCGGGCTGCAGCTCCTCGACTTCCCGCCGCACGACCCGACGCCGGACCGGCTGCTCAGCATGCAGGCCGCGAGCACGGCGCTGTCGGACGCGCGCGCGCTGTCGGAGAAGCTCGAGACGGCCCTCACCGAGGCCCGCGCCGCGGTCGAGGCGAAGTCGCGCTTCCTCGCCGTGATGAGCCACGAGCTCCGGACCCCGATGAACGGGGTCGGCTCGATGGTCGACCTGCTCATGGGCACCGAGCTCGTCGACGAGCAGCGCGAGGTCCTGAGCACGATCGACCTCTGCGCGAGGACGCTGCACGTCCTCGTCGACGACATCCTCGACTACTCCAAGCTCGAGGCGGACGGCGTCGAGCTCGAGTCCATTCCGTTCGACCCCGTGGCCGTCGCCGAGCAGGCCGCGCGCCTGTTCGAGGTCTCCGCCCAGGAGCGCGGTGTCGAGGTCTCCGTCGAGCTCCGGCCCGGCGTTCCCCGGCGGATCCTCGGTGACCCGCACCGCGTGCGCCAGGTGCTCAGCAACCTCGTCGGGAACGCCGTCAAGTTCACCGAGGAGGGCAGCGTCACGCTCGTCCTCGCGCGCTCCGGCGAGCGGCTCTCGGCAACGGTCGTGGACACCGGCGTCGGCATCCCGGAGTCCGCGCAGCCGACGCTGTTCGAGCCGTTCACGCAGGCCGACGTCTCGACGACGCGCAACCACGGAGGGACCGGGCTCGGGCTCACGATCAGCCGCGAGCTCGCGCGCCTCATGGGCGGTGACGTATCGCTCGTCGAGTCCTCCGAGAGGGGGACGACGTTCCGCTTCGACTTCGACTTCGAGCACGCCGAGGCGCTCGCGGCCACATCCGAGGCGGATCCGTGCCCCGCGCGCCCGAGCGGGATCGACGACCTTGCGGGGCGGTCGGTCCTCGTCGTCGAGGACAACCCGACGAACCGTCTCGTCGCGCAGCGCCTGCTCGAGAAGCTCGGGGTCGCCGTGACCCTGGCGGAGGACGGCGCTCAGGCGATCGAGGAGGTCGCGGACCAGCCGTTCGACCTGGTGCTGATGGACCTGATGATGCCGAACGTCGACGGTGCGACCGCCGCGCGCGCGATCCGTCAGCTCGACGTCGAGTGGCGCGGTCTACCGATCATCGCGTTCACCGCGGGTGCGTTCGACGAGGACCGCGAGGTCGCGGCGTCCGCCGGCATGTGCGGATTCCTGCAGAAGCCCGTTCGGCTCGAGCAGCTCGAGGCGGTTCTGCTCGAGCACATCGACGTCCACGGACACGCCGCCTGACCGGGCGTCGACCGCTCGGCTTCCAAGGGGCCAGCCCCGCGCCGTTCAACCCGTCACGGGTCAGCCGCGCACCGGCGGCACGTGCTCGCCGAGCTCGTCGAGACGTTCCCGCGACGGTTCGAAGCCGCTGGCCGCGGCGCGCTGGAACCAGCGCACGCCCTCCCGGTACGAGCGCTCGACTCCGAGGCCCCGCACCGTCATGAGGCCCATGTTGTGCTGCGCGGCGGGGATCCCGGCCTCGGCGGCCGCGTGCATCCAGTGAGCGGCGTCGCGCGCGTCCTCGGCGCTCGGGGAGCGACCGGCGGACGCGACGATCGCGAAGGCGACGCTGGCGCGGGCGGCGGGGTCGCCTGCGGCCGCGGCGGTCGCGATCCAGATCGACGCCGCCTCGGCGTCGCGCTCGACCCCGCGCCCCGACTGCAGCATCCACCCGTAGAGCAGCTGCGCCTCCGCGTGCCCGCCCTCCGCCGCCTCGCCGAGCCAACGCGCGGCCAGGGTCTCCTCGCCGCGCTGCAGGAGCTGCGTCCCGAGCTTGGCCTGGGCCGCGACGTCCCCGCCGCACGCGGCCGCGGCGAGCCACTCGGCGCCGATCTCCGGCGAGGCTTCCACCGCGCCCTCCTCCTGGAGAGCGGCCAGGATCCGCGCGGAGAACGGGTCCTCCTTCGACGCGGCCTCGAACGCTGCGCGCGCGACCTCGACGTCCTGGTCGACCCCGTAGCCCTTCAGGTACATGACGCCGAGGTTCCGTTGCGCCGCCGCGGAGCCCTGCTCCGACGCGCGCTCGAACCAGACGCGCGCGCGGTCGAACGACGGCTCCACGCCGAGTCCGCGCGCGTACATGTGCCCGAGGTTGACCTGTGCATCGACGAAGCCCTGCGACGCCGCGCGGAGGTAGTACTCGTGCGCGAGCGCGTAGTCGACCTCGACGCCGCGCCCCTCCTCGTACATCGTCGCGAGGCAGAACTGCGAGGTGGGGTCGCCCTCCTCGGCCGCGGGCGTCCACGACTCGACGGCCAGCTCGTACTCGTGGCTCTGGTAGGCGCGCAGTCCCGCCTGCGGGCCGCGCGCGGCGCACGCCCCCAGGAAGGGGACGAGGGCGAGCGAGACGGCCGCGGCGGAACGCGTGAGACGGGAAGAGCTCGAGGTGGCGCGCATGCACCTCTCATCGGGTGCGGTGCGCGCGGTCGATGAGGGGTTCGGAGCGCCGCGCGGGCGGGCCTCCCGGGGTGGGACGCCTGCGTTCGATTCAGGGACGCGCGGGTTCCGCCGAGTGCCTCGGATCGAGCCCCGGCTGCACCACGACGGTCTTGCCGCGCGTCCCGCCGCGCATGAACGAGCGGTACGCGTCCGCCGCGCGTTCGAGCGGGAACGTCGCCCCGACCGTCGCTCGTAGCGTCCCGGCCTCCGCCAGCGCGACGACGGCGCGGACGTCGGCGGGCACGGCGCTCGACGCCATCAGCGACATGCGGCGCGAGCGGAAGGCGTTGGCGGCGGCGATGCGCACCATCCGCAGCGGGAAGCCCAGCCAGTCGGCGAGCGCACCGTCGCCGAGCTCGCCCCCGACCGACAGGTAGGTTCCACGCGGGCTCAGCGCGCGTCGGAAGTGCGCGAGCGGACGGTCGCAGACCATGTCGAGGATCGCGTCGTAGGCGTCCGCTTCGGCGAGCGGGTCCTCGCGCGAGGTGTCGACGGTGCGACGCGCGCCGAGGCTCTTCAGCCAGGCGTCGTGCGCGCCGCGGTGCGTCGCGGTGACGTCCATCCCGAGCCCGCGAGCGATCTGGACCGCGAAGTGCCCGACGCCCCCGGACGCGCCGTGCACGAGCACGCGGCCGCCCATCGACGTCTCCGCCCGGTCGCGCAGCGCCTGGAGTGCCGTGACGGCCCAGGGGAGCGTCGCGGCCTCCGCGAAGTCCACAGGCGCCGGGACGCGGAGGAGTTCGTCGGTGCGGGCGACTTGGTACTCCGCGAGCCCGCCGCCGCCGCGCTCGTCGTTGCAGAGCACGGCGTCCCCGACCTCGTACGAGGTGACGCCGGGCCCGAGCGCCGCCACGACTCCCGCGAACGAGCGCCCCGGTACGGACGCGCTCGGTCGACGCAGCCCGAAGCCCATCGCGCGCACGACGTACGGCCGCCCCGTCAGGAGGTGGACGTCCCCGGCGCTCACGTCGGTCGCGCGGACGTCGATGAGGACCTCACCGGCCGCGGGCGTCGGCGTGGCGACCTCTTCGACGGCGAGGACCTCGGGACCGCCGTACGCGCGCTGCACGACGGCGGTCATGCGCGCGGGCGGCGAGGCGGAGGGCGTGTCCCCGATCGGAGGTGAACCCGGGCTTCCCTCGAGGGGAGGCGGGTCGCCGGTGCGGGTCGGGGCGGGGAGGGAGTCTTGTGCGGTGGGCGTCGCGCGGGTGTGCATCGATCGGTCGAGTGAGAGAGGCACACATCCTGCGGAGTCCGCATGGAGGTATTGTCACGCGCAGCGGGATTCGGGGCTTTCCCCAGGCGCGCCTCACGCGGGCTTCACCGCGCGGCGGGTGGCGCCGCTCAGCCCGGGTCGGACGCGAGCCGCTCGAGGCGGTCCGCGGACGCCTCGTGCCCGAGGCCCGCGGCGCGCTCGAGCCAGGCCCGGGCGCGGTCGACGTCCTTCGGCACGCCCCGTCCGCGGACGTACAGGACCGCCAGGTTGAACATCGCCTCGGTCAGGCCCTTCTCGGCGGCCGATTCGAGCAGCGCCGCCGCGCGCGCGTGCTCGGCTGCATCCTCGGACTCCAGGAGAGCGTTCGCGAGCAGCAGCTCGGCGGCTGCGTCCCCCTGGTCGGCGGCGCGTCCCAGCCACTCGCGCGCGAGCGCGCGGTCCGCCGGAACGCCGAGACCCTTCGCGCACGCGATCGCGAGCGCGCGCTGCGCGGGCGCGAGGCCCTGCTCCGCCGCGGCCGCGACCTGCGCCATCCCCGCGGCGACGTCCGCGGGGCCTCCGTGACCCTCGACCAGCAGCGTGCCGAAGGCGAACTGTCCCTCCGGGTGCCCGAGCTCTGCCGCGGCGCCGAGGTACGTCCGGGCGAGCTCGCCGTCCGCCTCGATGCCGGAGCCCGTCGCGTACATGAGCCCGAGGTTCGTCTGCGCCCGCACGTCGCCCTGGCGGGCGGCCAGCGCGTACATCTCGGCCGCGCGGCGCGGGGAGGCGGGCACGCCGTCCCCGTTCTCGTACAGGAGACCGAGCGCGAACTGCGCGTCGGCGCTCCCGAGGTCCGCCGCCTCCGCGTACAGGCGCACCGCTCGGGCGACGTCCAGGGGAACGCCGACGCCCTCCCGGTGTCGGCCCGCGAGCTCGAGCAGCGCTTCGACGTCGCCGCGCTGGGCCTCGCGCTCGAGGCGCTCCAGCCGCTGCTCGAACGCGCGCTGGTCGTCCTCTGCACCGAAGTCGCGGCCGGGCGCGCACGCGGCCGCCGCGAGGACCAGCGCACAGAGCGCCACCGTGCCGGGCACGCGGGCCGGCCTCCGTCTCTCCGCGATCCGCCGTTCCATCGGCGCGATCCTACACGCTGCGCTCGCTCACGCGAGGAGGCCCGGGACGACCTCCCCGTGCACGTCCGTCAGGCGGAAGTCGCGGCCTGCGTGCCGGTACGTGAGACGTTCGTGGTCGATGCCGAGCAGGTGCAGGACGGTCGCGTTGAGGTCGAAGACGCTCACCGGGTCGCGCGCGACGTTGTACGAGAAGTCGTCGGTCTCGCCGTAGCACTGACCCGGCCGCGCGCCGCCGCCGGCCATCCACATCGAGAAGCAGCGCGGGTGGTGGTCGCGGCCGTAGTCCTCGCGCGTGAGCGCGCCCTGGCAGTACGTCGTGCGGCCGAACTCGCCGCCCCAGATCACGAGCGTGTCGTCGAGCAGGCCCCTGCGCTCGAGGTCCGTGACGAGCGCGTAGGAGGCCCGGTCGATGTCGAGGCAGTTGTTGCCGAGGTCCTTCGGCAGGTTGAAGTGCTGGTCCCAGCCCCGGTGGTAGATCTGCACGAAGCGCACGTCGCGCTCGACGAGCCTGCGCGCGAGCAGGCAGGACGCGGTGAACGTCCCGGGCTCGAGCGCCTCGGGCCCGTACAGGTCGAGCACGTCCTGGGGCTCGCCCGACAGATCGGTCAGCTCGGGCACGGCCGCCTGCATGCGGAACGCCATCTCGTACTGCTCGATGCGCGCGCGGATCTCGGGGTCCTGGACCTCGTCCGCGTGCTGCTCGTTGAGCTCCGCCACCGCGTCGAGCATCCGGCGACGCCGGCCGCGGTCGACGCCCGCCGGGTCCTGGAGGTAGAGCACGGGATCCGCGCCCGCTCGCAGCGCGACGCCCTGGTGCTCGGACGGGAGGAAGCCCGCGCCCCACAGCCGCTGGTACAGCGCCTGCGCCTCCGGACGCCCCTTCCACTTCGGCGTCATGACGACGAAGCTCGGGAGGTCCCGGTTCATGCTGCCGAGGCCGTACGAGAGCCACGAGCCGAAGCTCGGCCGGCCCGGCTGCTCGGACCCGGTCTGCATGAACGTGATCGCCGGGTCGTGGTTGATCGCGTCCGTGTGGACGCTGCGCATGACGCACATCCGATCGACCATCTTCGCGGTCCAGGGGAGGGTCTCGCACACCTCGGTCCCGCACTCGCCGTGGCGCGCGAAGTCGAACTTCGACGGCGCAATCGGGAAGCGCTCCTGGCCGGACGTCATCGTCGTGATGCGCTGTCCGTTGCGGATCGACGCCGGCAGCTCCTCGTCGAACATGTCGCGCAGCTTCGGCTTCCAGTCGAAGGTCTCGAACTGGCTCGGCGCGCCGGACATGAACAGGTAGATCACGCGCTTCGCCTTCGGCGCGAAGTGGGGGAGCGGCGCGTCGCCGCGCTGTGCATCGAACGCGGGCGCGCCGAACGCGCGCGGGCCGAGCAGCGACGCGAGGGCCGCAGTACCGATGCCCGTCGCCGAGCGTCCGAGGAGCTGGCGGCGAGTGAGGTGCGCCGCGCGGGCGGCGAGCGGCGATGCGATGGGGGGGCGTCGATGCACGTTCACTCCTTCGTCAGCGCCTCGTCGAGGTTGAGCACCGCGCTCGCGACGAGCGTCCAGGCGGCGAGGTCGGCGATGTCGATGGACTCGTCCGACGCCAGCTCGCCGACGCCGACGAGCTCCGCCGCGTCCCCCGGGCGCTCGGCGTACTCCGCGCGCAGCGAGCGCGCGAGCTCTGCGAGGACCCGCGTCTCCGGAGCCCGGGCCGGGCGCGCGAGCACGCGCTCGAGGATCCGGGCGGCGCGGGCGGTGTCCGCGGCTTCAGGCTCGGCGAGCAGCTCCCGCTGCGCGAGGAAGCGCGCGGCCTCGACGTAGGTCGGATCGTTCAGCGTCACCAGCGCCTGCAGCGGCGTGTTCGTGCGCTCCCGCGCAACGACGCACGCTTCGCGCATCGGCGCGTCGAACGCAGCGAGGTTCGGCGGCGGCGCGGTGCGCTTCCAGAACGTGTAGAGGCTGCGCCGGTACAGGTGCTCGGTGGGTCCACGCTCGTACCGAACGGTGTTGCTGCCCGTGTAGCCGACGGCGTACCAGACTCCCTCGGGCTGGTAGGGGCGAACGCCCGGGCCGCCGACGGTCTCGTCGAGCAGTCCCGCGACGTACAGCGCCGAGTCGCGCAGCACCTCGGCGTCGAGCCGGTGCCGCGGACCTCGCGCGAGGAGCGCGTTGTCGGGGTCGCGCTCGCGCAGGGCGGGCGCAGCCGCGCTCGAGCGGCGGTACGCGTCCGACAGCACGATCTCGCGGTGGAGGCCCTTCACGTCCCAGCCGGACTCGACGAAGCGGACGCTGAGCCAGTCGAGCAGCGCGGGGTGCGTCGGCCACGCGCCCTGGGCACCGAAGTCCTCCGGCGTCGCGACCAGTCCGCGCCCGAAGAAGTGCTGCCACGCGCGGTTCACCTGGACGCGCGCGGTGAGTGGGTTGTCCGGAGAGACGATCCAGTCCGCGAGCCCGAGCCGATCGCGGCGCGCGCCTGCAGGCAGCGGGGGCAGCGCGCCCGGAACGTCGGGCTGGACCTCCTCCCCGAGGCTGTCGTACGCGCCGCGGCGCTGGACGTGAGCGGGGCGGCGCTCGGAGCGCTCCTTCGAGACGAGCGTCGTCGGGAGCGCGGCGAGGCGCGCCTTGCGCTCGGCCCGCAGCTCTCCGCGGCGCGCGTGGTCGTCGGCCCAGTCCGGCGCGTGCACCCGTCGCCACGCGACGCGTACGGCCTCGGCGACGCGCGGCGCCAGCTCCTCGCCCTCGTCCGCGACGAGCGCGAGCTCGAGCGGCAGCGGCTCGCTCGGCAGGACGCCGGACGCGCGGTGCACCGCGACGCGCAGGCGCGCGAGAGCGTGCCGCGGGTACGCCGACTCGAAGCGCAGCCGCAGCGTGACCTCGGTTCCTTCGGCGCCGCCCACGACCGGCCGCGCGAGCCGCAGGAACGCCGAGCGGTCGCCGTCCTTCTGCAGTCCGGCCCAGCCGTTGGAGGTGTTGGGGTCCGTGACCCCGGCGACGCCCCAGTTCGGCTGGTCCCACGTGGCGACGGCGCCGGCGAGACCGAGCGTTTCGCGCTCCGCGCCGGGCGCGCCGACGTCGGCCTCCGCGTACGTCAGGACGAAGTTCTCGTTGTCCGCGCGTCCGGGGGCCTTCCGTCCGTCCGGACACAGCGCGTCCAGCCGCAGGTCCTGGAACGTGCCGGGCGGGACCCACAGGTCGAGCTCGTACACCGTCTTCTCCGGGTTCGCGCCGCCGACGTCGACGATTCCCGTGGCCGCATCGACCGCGACGTCCTCGCCGCCGGTCGTCCGCACGGCCTCGGGGACGAGCGCGGCCCAGCGCCCCTCGTCCGCGCGGGCCTCGGCGATCCAGCGCGCCTCGCGCGCCTCCCACTCCGGCTGCGGCGCGTCGACCCGCGCGTCGAGCTTTGCCAGAGCGCCCTCGAGTGCGTCCATCCCGGCGCGCGCCTCGGCGTCCATCACGTGGATGTACGGCGCGGGGTTCTCGATGTTCTGGTCGCTCGCGCCCTCGTCCAGCGAGTTGAAGAACGCGTACATCGAGTAGTAGTCGCGCTGGCTCACCGGGTCGAACTTGTGGTCGTGGCACTGCGCGCAGGCGAGCGTGAGCCCGAGCCACACCGTCGCCGTCGTGTCGGCGCGGTCCTTCGCGTAGATCGAGCGGTACTCGTCCTCGATCATCCCGCCCTCGGCGCTGGTCGGATTGCAGCGGTTGAAGCCGGTGGCGACGAGGTCGTCCTGCGTCGGGTCGGGCAGGAGGTCGCCCGCGAGCTGCTTCCGCGTGAAGACGTCGAAGGGGAGGTTGTCGTTCAGCGCGCGGACGACCCAGTCGCGGTACGGCCAGATCGAGCGGCGGTTGTCGAGGTGCAGGCCGTGCGTATCGGCGTAGCGAGCGGCGTCGAGCCAGCCGCGGGCCATGTGCTCGCCGTAGCGCGGGCTCGCGAGCAAACGCTCGACGGCGTCCGTGTACGCGGAGTCGAGTCCGTCCGCCGCTGCTGCGTCCGCGAACGTCCGGCGCTCTTCGGGCGTCGGCGGCAGGCCCGTCAGGTCGAGCGAAGCGCGGCGGAGCTGGGCGTGCGCGTTCGCGGGTCCGACGGGCTGGAGCCCGGCGGCCGTCAGTCGATCGAGGACGAACGCGTCGATCGGCGCGACGTCCGCGCGAGGCGGCGTCGAGGCGCGCGGCGGAACGAACGACCAGTGGTCACCCCACCGCGCGCCGGCGGCGATCCAGCGCTCGAGCGTCGCGACCTCGTCCGCGCTCAGCGCGTCGCCCGCGTGCGGCGGCGGCATCCGGTCGAACGCGTCGTCCGACGTGACGCGGTAGATGAGCTCGCTCTCCTCGACGTCGCCGGGCACGATCGCGCGCGCGCCGGTGCCGAGCTCCGCGAGCGCCGCGTCGCGCTCATCGAGGCGAAGGCCCGCCGTCCGCGTGCCGGCGTCCGGCCCGTGGCACGTGAAGCATCGATCCGAGAGGATCGGACGCACGTCGCGCGCAAAGTCGACGGCCTCTTCGGGGGCCGCTCCGCCGGCCTCCCCGGTCGAGGCCGGGCCCACGTCCGCGGCGAGGGCTCCGGAGGCGACGCCGAGCAGCGCGCCGATGAACGGGACGGTCAGGAAGCGAACAGCGCCGGGGGAGAGCATCCTCCGTAGTCTAAGGGCCTCCTCACGTCCGCCCAGGGGCCGCTTGGGAGCGGCCGCGCGCGGACGGACTCAGGATCGCGGCGCGGGCGGTCGACGAGTCCCTTCGAGAGGAGCCCCCGCGAGAGGAATCCTGTGACCGGCGTGTTTCAGCGCCGTGCCCCCTCCGTCGCCGAATGCGCCGGACCCAGACCGTGACCACCCAGGAAACGACCCAGGAAACGAAGGACGAGAGCGCCACCCAAGCCGACGGGGCGGGCCGTGACGCGGGCGACTCCGCGGGCGACGCGGCGCGCCCGGGGCGGCGCCAGCGCGCGCGTTCGTTCGTGAGGCGCGACGTTCCGTCGTTCTTCACGCGCGAGCTGTGGGCGCGCGAGCTCAGCACGCTCCCGACGTTCCGTCGCATCGCGTACGGGCTGGCGCGGGTCGCGCAGCTCACGGTCGTCAACTTCGTGAAGGACCGCTGCGGCTGGAGGGCGTCGGCGCTCACGTACACGACCGTCCTGTCGCTTGTGCCGCTGCTGGCGCTTGCGTTCTCGGTCGCGAAGGGGCTGGGTGCCTACGACACGCTGCGCACTCAGACCATCGATCCGTTCCTCGAAAGCACGTTCGGGGGCGAGGGGGCCGCCGAGCCGCCCGGGACCGTACCGGCGAGCGACGGGCCGACCACCGATGGCCCGACGGTCGACGGCTCGAGCACGGACGGGCCGAGCACGGTCGGCCCGGATCCTGTCGGTGTGTCCGGGGGCGACGCGTCCGTTCCCGCGCCGGACGGGACGAGCGACGCTCCCTCGCCAGCCGAGGGATCGAGCGAGGAGTCCGCGGACCGTGACGCAGACACAGCCGCCCCGGAGCAAGCGTCCGACGTCGCCGCCGTAGAGTCGACCGGCGACGCGACCGCCGACACCGAACCGACCGGCGGCCAGCAGGTCCGCCGCGCGATGGAGATGGTGCTCGAGTTCGTCGAGCGCACCGACGTCTCGCGGCTCGGCGTCTTCGGCTTCCTGATCGTCCTGTTCACGGTCGTCAAGCTGCTCGGTTCGATCGAGGCGTCGTTCAACGACATCTGGGGCGTGCGCCGCGCGCGCAGCATCCCGCGCAAGATCGCGGACTACTCGTCGACGATCGTGCTCGTCCCGCTGCTGCTCGTCACGGGCACCGGCGTGATCGGGCTCCTGCGCTCGGAGCGCTTCGGGGACGTGCTCGGCCTCGAGCGGGAGAGCGAGGTGCTCGCGCTCCTCAGCGCCAACGTGGTCGTCTGGCTCGCGTTCGCGTTCGCGTACGTGATCATGCCGAACACGCGTACGCGGCTGACGTCCGCGCTGATCGGCGGCGTCGTCGGCGGGACGATGTGGCAGGTCTTCCAGTGGGCGCACGTGAAGCTGCAGGTCGGCGTCGCCAACTACAACGCGATCTACTCGACCTTCGCGGCGCTGCCGATCTTCCTCTTCTGGGTGCAGTCGTCGTGGATGACGGTGCTGCTCGGGGCGGAGGCCGCCGCGGCGCACCAGAACCAGGCGCGGCACGGCCAGCTCGTGCGCAGCCGCGAGTACGACCTCGCGCAGAAGGAGGTCGTCGCGCTGCGCATGGTCGCGCGCCTGACGCGCGTGTTCCTCGGTGCCGGAGGCCCCGTGCGCGTCGAGCAGCTCTCGGCCGAGCTCGGCGCGCCCGAGCGCGTGCTCGAGGAGATCGCCGGCAGCCTCGAGGACGCCGCGCTCGTCGCGACCGTCGAGCTCGACGGCGAGGAGAGCGGGCTCCTGCTCGCCCGCGACCCGGGAAGCGTCCGGCTCGGCGAGGTGCTCGAAGCGCTGAAGGGAACGTCCCACTCTGGCACAGGGCTGCGCGAACGCGCCGACCGAGATCCCATCGATGGCGCAGTGACGCAGGCGTTCGAGCGCTTCCGCGCGGAGCGGGATCGGTCTGAAGCGAATCGCACGCTCGACGAGCTGTTCCAGCGCTGAGCGCGCGGCGTCCCGACTACGCTGGAGGGCACGTCCGGCACCCGCTTCGCTCCGAAGCCTCCGCGTCCCCGGCGCGCCGCGACACCGAAGCGATCCCCATGCTCGTTGCCCTCCCGTTCCTCGCCGCTCTCGCTCCTGCGCCCCAGTCACTCTCCCTCGAGCGGATCTCGGGGCCGCACCCGGAGCTCGTCCAGGCGACCGACCTACGCGTCCCGCCGGCGGGCTCGCCGGGCGATCGGGATCTCTTCTTCTCGACGCGCGACGGCCGGATCGTCGTGCTGCAGGGGGGCACCGTCCGCTCGACGCCGTTCGTCGACATCGGCGTCGTCGTCGAGACGAGCGGCGATGTCGGTCTGCGCGCGTTCCAGTTCCATCCGGACTACGCGGCGAACGGTCAGGTGTACGTCTGGTACGACGCGAACAACGGCACGGTCGGCGTCGACGGCGTCCTCGCGCGCCTCGAGCGGTCGTCGACGGATCCGTTCCAGCTCGACCTGAGCACGTACATCGAGCTCATGCGCGTGCCGCAGGCGGGGCGTTCGCACGGCGGCGGCACCCTCGAGTTCGACGCCAGCGGAATGCTGGTGATGGGCATCGGCGACGGGCAGCCCGGCGGCGACCCGGGGTGCACGGCACAGGACCCCTCGAACGTCCTCGGCGCGATGCTCCGCATCGACGTCGACGGCGGCTTCCCGTACGCGATCCCGCCCGACAACCCGTTCGTGGGCGTCCCCGGCCATGCGCCCGAGATCCTGCACTTCGGGCTGCGGCACCCGTGGAAGTGGGACATCGACGAGGTCGACGGTTCGATGTGGATCGCGGACGTCGGC
>JBCBNC010000046.1:0-41682 GCA_039821985.1 Planctomycetota bacterium | reverse complement strand
GGATCAGCGGCGAGCTCGCCGTGGAGGACGCGATGACGGGCGAGCGCCTCGCGGCGATGACGCTGACGCGCGAGGGAACGCCCTTCCTCGTCCTCGAGTGTTTCACGCGGCACCGTATCTGCGTCAGTCCACGCGCACCGACGGCGAGAGGCCGCCGCCGCTCCCCAGGACCAGAGCCTGCGCGTGGAGCGTCGCGCCGGCGAACGCGACGATGGGGGAGGACGGCACCTGGAACGCGGCGCGTCCCAGGGCGTCCGCCGTCCGCAGCGATCCGAGTCGCACCAGCCGCCGCCCGTCGAGGCACAGGTCGCCGAGTGCGGTCGGCTGCACCTCGACACCGGACGACGCGAACAGAGCGGCGGGCGAGCCCGGCGGCAGGCCGTTCAGCTCTGCGCGCGCGATCGGCGGGCCGGCGGCGGGGTCGGGCTGGAACCACGCGAGCTCAAACGGGCTCTGCCCGTTGCAGTCCGGCTCGCCGCGTTCGGGGCAGAACACGTTCACGCCGCCCGCGCCCGTGCGCCGCACGCTCTGCACTTCGAGCGGCCGCGGGGAGCTCGGCGCAGCGGTGCCGAAGCCGACGATCCCCTCCGACTCGAAGCTCGCGAGGTCGCCCAGGCCGTGGATCTGCTCCGTCGGTGCGAAGAGGCCCGCTGCGTCCGGCGCGTAGAGCTCAATCATCTCGCCGCAGTGCACCGCCAGCACGTCGCCGTCGAAGCGCACGCTGCCGTGCAGCTCGATCGCGTCGACGGACGCGGCGCTCGCGTCCCGCGTGACGAGCGTCTGCGCGGCGGCCCACGCGCCGTTCGCGTCGCGCTCGTACAGGGTCGTGCGCAGCTCACCCATGTCTCCGGGCCGATACCGAAGGCACGCGATCCGGTCGCCCGAGACCGCCACCCGCGAGAAGAACACGAAGCCGTGCATCTCGCCGGGGGTGTCCGGATCGAGCGTGGCGGTGTGTGCCCATGACCCCGCGGCGTCGCGCTCGAGGACGAGCACCGCATCGCGCGGCTCCATCCCGACCATCGCCACCGCGGCGACGTCGCCGTCCAGTGCGACCGTCGCGGGATACCACCAGAGGCCGAACGCGCGGGATCCGGTGAGGACGACGTGCTGCGTCGCGCCCCACGCTCCGCTCGGGCTTCGCTCGAAGAAGTCGACGGTGAACGGGTTCCCGCTGACGCCAGGGATTCCGGCGTCGAGAACGGCCAGCGTGTCGCCGCTGATCGCGCAGCGCTGCCCGCTCTCCAGGAACTGGGGACTCTGCACGGGAAGGGCGGTGTGCGACCACCCCGACGGCTCCGCCTCGAACACGTCGACGACGGTGGACCCCCCGATGCCCCACCATCGCAGCGCGGCGAGCGTCGTTCCCTCGGCGTCGAGGCAGCGCAGAGCCGCCGCGCCGGGCGAGCTGGGCGATCCCCACGTCGGCGGTGACAGGCGCTCCTCGACTCGATTCGTTCCCGTCGCGGGATCGAAGCGGGTCACCACGAAGGCCGTCGAACTCGGCGAGTTCGCGACCAGTGACTGGGCCGGGAGGAACGTGCGCCCTCCCGCCTGTGCGGCGACGAATGCGTAGTCGGCGGATATGCGCTGCAGAGGGATCTCCCAGCGGTCTCCGAGGCACTGCGCGGACGCGTTCGTCGCGACGAGTGCGAGGAACGCGGCCGTCGGAAGAGCGCGGGGGAAGCCGAGCGGGAGTGCGCGCACGCCCACGCTTCTCGCGAGCCGCAGACCGGCTTCGGCGCGAGGCAGCCTCGCACCGTCCGCTCCCTCCATCGATCCGGCAGTCGACGTCGAGCGGCTCATTGCTGCACCCTCACCGACGGCGACAGCGCGCCGGCGCTGCCCAGGACCAGCGCCTGCGCGTGGAGCGTCCCGCCCATGAACGGGACGATGGGGGCGGACGGCACCTGGAAGAAAGCGCACCCCAGGGCGTCCGCCGTCCGCAGCGATCCGAGTCGCACGAGGCGTCGCCCGTCGAGGCAAAGGTCGCCGAGCGCGGTCGGCTGCACCTCGACACCGGAGGACGCGAACAGAGCCGCGTGCGAGCCCGGCGGCAGGCCGCTCAGGTCCGCACGCGCGATGAGCGGGCCCGTGACGGGATCGGGCTGGAACCACGCGAGCTCGAACGGGCTCTGCGCGTTGCAGTCCGGCTCGCCGCGCTCCGGGCAGTACACGTTCACGCCCGCGACGCCCGACCCCGCGCGCCGCATGCCGCGCACGTCGAGTGGCGGCGGGGGACCCTGCGCGCCGATGCCGATGCCGAAGCCGACGATCCCCTCCGACTCGAAGCTCGCGAGCTCGCCCAGGCCGAGGATCTGCCGCGTCGGTGCGAAAAGGCCCGTGGGGCCTGGTTCGTAGAGCTCCACGACGTCGCCGCAGTGCACCGCCAGCACGTCGCCGTCGAAACGCACGCTGCCGCGCAGCTGGCTCGCGTCGACGGACGCTGCGCGCGGGTCCCGCGTCACGAGCGTCTGCGCGGCGCTCCACGCGCCGCTCGGATCGCGCTCGTACACGGTCGTGCGCAGCTCGCCGAAGTCCCCGGGCCGGTAGCGCAAGCACGCGATCCGATCGCCGGACACGGCGACGCGCGAGTGGTACTCGAAGCCGTGATGCTCGCTCGCACCGCTCGGCGGGAGAGTGGCGGAGTGCGCCCATTGGCCCGCGGAGTCGCGTTCGAGGACGAGCACGGCCTCGTACGGGAACATGAAGACCATGGCGACGGCGGCCACGTCGCCGTCGAGTGCGACGCACGCGGGGTACCAGAAGGCGTAGAACGACCGCGTGCCCATCAGGACCACGTGTTGCGCCGGTCCCCAGACTCCGCTCGGGCTCCGCTCGAAGAAGTCGACCGTGAATGGGCTGCCGACCATGCCCGAGCTTCCCACGTCCAGCACGGCGAGTGTGCTGCCGCTGATCGCGCAGCGCTGTCCGTCCACGAGTGTGTGGAGGTTCTGGAAGCCTGGCACCGGGAGGGCGCTGTACGTCCAGCCCGCGGGGCCGCGCTCGAACACGTCGACCACGTCGGGCTCGCCGAACCCCGAGCGCCGGATCGCCGCCAGCGTTGTGCCCTCGGCGTCGATACAGCGAAGCGGGACGTTAAGCGTCGAGATCGACGGGTCCCAGGCCGGCGGCTTGAGGCGCTCCTCGATGCGGTGCGTCCCCGTGACGGAGTCGTAGCGCGTGACGAGGATGGCCAGCGAGGCCGGGCCCAGGGCCGGGTTCGGCTGCAGGACCGGCAGGAACGTGCGCTCCCCGGACTGCGCCGCGATCGGCGCGACTCCGAAGGGGACGTCCTGGATCGGCGACTCCCAGCGGTCGCCGAGGCACTGTGCGGAAGCATTCGTCGCGACGAGTGCGAGGACCGCGGCCGTCGGAAAAGCGCGGGCAGCGGCGACCGGAAGTGCGCGCACGCCCACCCTCACGGCGAGCCGCGGACCAGCTCCGGCGCGAGGCGTCCTTGCACCGTCCGCTCCCTCCATCGTTCCGGCAGTCGACGTCGAGCGACTCATTGCTGCACCCTCACCGACGGCGACAGCGCGCCGCCGCTGCCCAGAACCAGCGCCTGCGCGTGGAGCGTCGCGCCCGCGAATGCGGCGATGGGGGATCCCGGAATCTGGAAGGCGGCGCGCCCGAGTCCGTCCGCCGCCTGGAGCGACGCGAGCCGCACGAGGCGACGCCCGTCGAGGCACAGGTCGCCGAGCGCGGTCGGCAGGACCGCCGTCCCGGACGAGGCGAAGAGTGCGGCGCTCGCACCAGGCGGCAGCCCGCTCAGTTCGGCCCTCGCAATGAGCGGGCCCGCGACGGGATCCGGCTGGAACCACGCGAGCTCGAACGGGCTCTGCTCGTTGCAGTCCTCGGCGCCGCGCTCCGGGCAGTACACGTTCACGCCCGCGACGCCCGACCCCGCGCGCCGCATGCCGCGCACGTCGAGCGGCGGCGGGAAACTCTGCGCGTCGATGCCGAAGCCGACGATCCCCTCCGACTCGAAGCTCGCGAGCTCGCCCAGGCCGAGGATCCGCCGCGTCGCCGCGAAGAGGCCCGTGGCGTCGGGCGCGTAGAGTTCGACCACGTCGCCGCAGTGCACTGCGAGCACGTCGCCGTCGAAGCGCACGTTCCCGCGCAGCTGGCTCGCGTCGACGGACGCAGCGCGCGGGTCTCGCGTCACGAGCGTCTGCGCGGCGCTCCACGCGCCGCTCGGATCGCGCTCGTACACGGTCGTGCGCAGCTCGCCGAAGTCCCCAGGCCGGTAGCGCAAGCACGCGATCCGATCGCCGGACACCGCGACACGCGAGTGGAACTCGAAGCCGTGCTTCTCTGCCGGGTCGAGTGCCTGGAGTTCGGCCGACGGGGCCCAAACACCTGCCGCGTCTCGCTCGAGCACGAGCACGGCTTCGCGCGGCTGCATGCCGACCATCGCGACCGCCGCCACGTCGCCGTCGAGTGCGACGCATGCGGGGTACCAGAAGACGCTGTACGCCCGCGTTCCGTCGAGGGCGACGTGCTGCGTCGGCCCCCAGACTCCGCTCGGGCTCCGCTCGAAGAAGTCGACCGTGAACGGGTTGCCGCTGATGCCCGGGCTCCCCGCGTCGAGCACGGCGAGCGTGCTGCCGCTGATCGCGCAGCGCTGTCCGTTCTCGAGGGAGTGAAAGTTCTGGAAGCCTGGCACGGGGACCGCGCTGTAGGTCCAGCCCGCGGGGCCGCGCTCGAACACGTCGACCACTTCGGGCTCGCCGAACCCCGAGCGCCGGATCGCGGCCAGCGTGTTGCCCTCGGCGTCGAGGCAGCGAAGCGGGACGGGAATCGTTGAGATCGATGGGTCCCAGGCCGGCGGCTTGAGGCGCTCCTCGATGCGGTGCGTCCCCGTTGCGGGGTCGTAGCGCGTGACGAGGACGGCCGGCGAAGCGAGGGTCCCGATCGAGTTCGGCGGGAGGACCGGCAGGAACGTGCGCTCCCCGGACTGCGCCGCGATCGGCGCGAATCCGAAGCGGACGTCCTGGATCGGTGACTCCCAGCGGTCGCCGAGGCACTGTGCGGAAGCGCTCGGTCCTCCGAGCAGAGTGACGAGCGCCGCGGTCGCGGTGATCGTACGGGACGTACGAGGGGCGAGGCGGGCGAATGGGGAGGCGAGCATGGGCGTCGTTGGCAAGAGGCGTGCCGAGCTGTGAGTGCGAGCTCCGCTCCGGCGTCAACGCGGCGCGAGCTCGATCCGCCCCTCGTAGAGCCGCCCCGGGTCGTTCGCGAGCGCGGTGCGCACCAGGGTCGTCCAGGAGGTCGGCGGGATCCCGCGGAAGACCTCTTCGCCGCCGAGCGTCACCACGAGCTCACGTTCCATGTCGCACACCTCGGGCCCGACCAGCACCGCGAGCCCCTTCGCATCGCCCTCGACGACGACATCGATGCGGTTCGCGCCCCGGTCGAGGCGCGCGTCGACGATCGCGTTCATCTCCGGCTCGGGCCAGTCGAGCCAATAGAAGCCCGTGCGCCAGTCCAGCACGGGCTGCCACACCACACGGTCGGGGTGCGGCTCGCGCTCGAACGACTCGATGCGTTCGAGCAGCGCGTCGGTCCCGCCCTTCGGGTAGCCGTGGCCGCGGTCCGCGACCTCCCAGTAGGTGAAGTCGTCGTAGCCGCCGTACTTCTCCTTGGCCTTCTCGACGAGGACGTTCGCGTACTGGTTCGGACCGGGGCCGACGCGCGGGTCGTCCGTGCTCTGGAACACGCACATCGGCAGATTGCGCAGGCTCGGGATCACGCCCTCCTGCATGTCGATGATGCGGTTCGTGCCGCGCTCGAGGATCGGGGTCGGGGCGCCCGCGCTCGGCACCGCGGCGGCGAACAGGTCCGCGTGGTGCGCGCCGAGCACCCAGGAGCCGTAGCCGCCCATCGAGTGCCCGCCGATGTAGACGCGGTCCGGCGGCACGTCGTAGGTGCGGCGCGCCTCGTCGATGAGCCGCATGATCCACTCCTCGGTGCCGCTGTCGGTCCAGCCGCGCTCGGTCGCCTCGAGCGCCTGCGGGAAGAGAGCGACCCAGCCGCGGCTCGAGGCCGCCGACTGGTACGCGCCGTAGGACCCGGACGCGTCCGCCGAGCCGACGCCGCCGCCGTGGAGCCCGATGAAGAGACCCTTGGGCTTCTTGGTCCGGCCGCTGACGAAGAAGCGGCCGCGCTTTCCCTCCTCGAAGTACCAGTGCTCGCCGCCCTTCGTCGGGAGCTCGGCGCCCTTCGACCAGAGCTTCGCCACGTCTTTCAGAACCTTCTTGCGCTTCGACCCGGTGGGGGCCGGAGCGGAGGCGTAGGGCGCCAGCAGTGCGTCGAGCTCGGCCCGCGTCTCCTTCCGGTACGGCTCGACGGCGAGGAGGGCCTCGACCAGGGCCTTGCGATCCTTGGCCACGGGTGGGGCCTGGTCCTGGGCGGGCGCCGGGCCGGGGGAGGCGGCGCCGAGCGGGGCCAGGACGGCGAGCGCCAGGAGCGAGTGGACCGGGCGGGAGAGGCAGAGCAGCGCGGGGTTCGGCATTTCTCCAGGATAGGAGCGGAGGCGGGCCCTTCGTCATGGGGGGGCTGCGCTCCGACGGCCGGGCCGCGGCCGATTGCGGCCCGCCGGGCCCGCGGCTAACCTCTCTGCCCCGATTCCGGGCGAGCCGCGCGCCGTGCGCAGCCCCCGCGGGCCCCGTTTCCTGTGCTTCGAACCATCCAGGAACCATGACCGACGCCGTTCTCCAGTGCGCCGTGCGCAACAAGGTCGGGAGCCGTGACTCCCGTGTCCTGCGCGCCCTTGGCCGCATGGTCGCCAGCCTTCAGGCCGACTCCGACCATCCCCACGTCAACCTCCACTTCGACGAGGCCTCGTTCCACACGGCGCGCCGCGCGCACGTGCACCTCTTCGATCTCGAGTTCGACGGCAAGAAGGAAGCGGCGATCGTCAACGAGCTCCAGTGGGACGCTCTCGGCGACAACCTCCTCCACGTCGAGTTCAAGCGCGTGACCCGCGGCCAGAAGACCGAGTCGGTCGTCCCGCTGCGTTTCGTCGGCACCCCCGCCGGCATCCTCACGCACGACCTCAACGAGATCCACATCCGCTCGATCCCGTCCGCCATCCCGGACTCGATCGACGTGCGCGTCGAGGGGCTCGAGCCGGGGACGCACATCCGGAAGGCCGACATCGAGCTGCCCGAGGGCGTCGAGCTCCTCGTCGAGGACGACTACGACATCGCCACGATCTCCGACCTCAAGGGCGGGGGCGGCGGCTCCGACGCCCCGGCCGAGGGCGAGGGTGAAGGCGAGGGCGAGGCCCCGGCCGAGTGACCCGCTCCTGCGCGAGGTCCGCGTGGACCTCGCGTGCACGGAAAGGCCCCCGGGACCGGCGCTCGCCGGGCCCGGGGGCCTTTTCGTGCGCGGCGGCCCAGCGCCCGCGCTCAGCGCACGACGAGCGTCACCGAGTTCGAGAGATCCGTCGTCCCGTCCGCACGCGTCCTCATCGCCTGGCCGTGGATCAGCGTGCCGCGAGGCAGCGGCGGAAGCGGGAAAAAGATCTCGACCAGCTCGGACGCGGGCATCGCGCCGAGGGACACGCCTCGCTCCCTGGAGTGGAGGAACGGGATCCACGGGCCGAACGCGTCGCGCCGGGGGAAGCGCCCGGCCCATAGCCGCGCGCTCGTCCCCGCGCCTGCGCGGGTCTCGAACACGGCGGTCTCGCCGGGGGCACGGCCGCCCGTCAACGAGAGGGTCGGCAGCTCGATCTCGACGAGATCGATCGCGCCGGCCGCGAGGCCAAGGCCGTTCGGTACGGCGGTCTGCGCCCGGCGCAGCGTCGAGCTGGAGTCCACGGTCCCGGACGGGCCGGGGAATCCGCCGGGGCCGGTGCCGAAGCAGTCGATGCTCCCGGAACCGCCGCGCAGCACCGACCGGAGCACCGTCGCGGTGGATCCACCTCCGAGAACGAGCCCGGGGTGCCCGTCGAACGTCTGGCACATCCCGATGCCGATGATGATGCTGAAGAGCTCGGAGGCGCCCCGGAGCGTGGTGTCGGAGATCACGAGTTCGGAGGCGAACGCGTTGACGGCAGGGGACACCGAGCTGACGGGCGCGGTGATAGTGGACTGCCCGATCTGCACGAACGATTCGACCACCGAGATCCGCGCGAGGCCACTCGCCTCCGACATCCGAACGTCCGCGCAGGCCGTGACGTCGAGGAACCCGTCCAGGGCGACTCGATCGAGCACGACCGTCCCCATGCACCGTTCGATCCGTGCCTGTTCGTGCCCGACGTCGGCGAGCACGACGATCTCCGCAGGCGGCAGGTCCTCGATCGTGACCGACTGGAACACGACGCCGGCCTCGGCGCCCATCACGGTCACGCCGCGCCCCAGGGTGGCCGGTCCGTAGGTCCCGGCGAACACCTCGATGCGGTCGCCCGGGGAGGACGCGTCGAGCGCGGGCTGGAGGGCCGTGAAGTCGACGCCGGGGCCACCGTCCGCGTCGACGACGAAGATGGACTGCGCGGCGGCGGTCGTGGCCACCAGGGACGCGAGAACGGGTGCGAGCAGAGTTCTGAGCATCATCGGGAGTTCCGAGGTCTTGGGAGTTGTCGCAGGCCCGGCCGCGGGAAGAGGCGGTCCGCCGCCGCGTGGGATCGCCCGACCGCTGCGGCCCCTTGTGCCTGCGGGTTCATCCTATCGGACGAGGAGAGTCACCGAATTCGATAGGTCGGTGGTCCCATCCGCACGGGTCCGCATCGCCTGGCCGTGGACGAGCGTCCCGCGCGCGAGGGCCGGAAGAGGGAACGAGACGCGGCTCAGCTGGGACGGCGGCATCGCGCCGAGCGAAACGCCGCGCTCCGCCGAGTGCAGGAAGGGGATCCAGGGGCCGAACGGAATCCGCCGGGGGAACCGGCCCGCCCAGAGGCGCGCGCTGGTGCCCGCACCTGCCCGGGTCTCGAACTCCGCGGTCTCACCCGGAGCCCTGCCCCCGGTCAGCGCCAGCGAAGGCAGGTCGTCGACGACGATACTGAGTGCACCCGGGGCAACGGCGACGCCGCCGATCGTGGATGTGACCTGTGCACGCCGAAGGGTGGACGAGGCGTCGACGAGGATCCCGCGCCCCGGGGAACCGCCCGCGCCCGGGCCGAAGCAGGCCGGACTGCCCGTGCCGCCGTTGACGCTCGACCGCAGGACCGTCGCGATCGAGCCCTCGCTGAGGCTGAGCCCCTGGTGCCCGTCGTAGGTGATGCACATTCCGATCCCGATCGGGTCGCTCGTGGTCTCGCTCGCGCCGCGGACACTGGAATGTGCAACGACGAGTTCGGAGCGGCGGACGCGGATCCCGTCCTGGCTGTCTCCGGCACGGATCACGGACTGCACGACCTGCGCGAACGAGTCCTCGATCTCGAGCCTCGGGAATCCGGCGGCGAGCCCGACCTCGGAGAGGCGTACGTCGGTGCAGCGAGCGATCTCGAGGACGTCGTCGAGTCCCACGCGATCCAGGAGCACCGTCCCCGCGCAGTCGAGGATCCGGCACGGGCGGCTCGTCGACCCCGTGTTCTGCGTCCCGAGACGTTCGATGTCGGCCAGCACCGCGATCTCGGAGTCACCGACCTGCCGGAACGAGAGCCCCTCGACGACCACGCCCGGCTCGAGCCCCATGATCGTGACGCCGCGCGTCACGGTCGCGGGCCCGTAGACCCCCGCGAAGAGCTCGATGCGGTCGCCGGCGGAGGAGGCGTTCAGCGCCGCCTGGAGAGAGGTGAATCCGGCGAGCGGGCCTCCGTCGTCGTCCACGAAGCGGACCGTCTCGGCCGAGGCCGGGGACGAGGTGAACAGCGTCGCGGCCAGGAGCGCGATCTGGAGCGTCGTGCGAGTCATGGTCGGTACGGCGGGAAGGCCGAGGGGTGGTGCGAGAGCGGCTGGGTCGACTCAGTCGACCCGCGGCCGGGCGGATCCGCAATGGCGGCGAGGGCGCTCGGGCCCGGAGCGCGGACGGCCCATGGATCGGGGATTGGGCACACGGCGCGTTGCCTGGGCACCGGAAGGGACGGGCATGGCGGTCGTCCGGAGCGCTCTGCGGCGGCCGGACGCATACTGCCGGGCGCTCGGGACCCTGGTCGGTCCCGGGCCACCTGTCCCAGGTCCATCGCGCCGGGGCCTGCCACGCTGCCCGGTCCCGGTCGACTCGGCGCGGCGCGGCGGCCGATGATGGTCGGACCGGCCCCGGCGGAGGGCGAGGCCCGGAGAGGCGCGCAACGCGGCCGCGCGCCCGGAAGGGGGGAATTGCCCCGTTTCCCCGCCTGGACCGTCCGCACCGCCGCTAACCTCTTCGCCCGCTCCGCCGGCCCTGGCCGTCGGGGCACCTCCCCAGTGGCGCCACGCCGCCCCCTCCTCCCGTGTCCGAGCGCCCCCCCGAATCCGTTCGAGGTGCCCGGCTGGTGGTGGGGCTCGGCAACCCGGGGGCCGAGTACGCGCTGACCCGACACAACGTCGGGTTCCGCGTCCTCGACCACCTGGCGGAGCACCTGGGGCTGCTCTTTCGCGGACCGTCCGCGCTCGAGAACTGGACCGGCCCTCGGGGCTTCGAATGGGCGTCGTCGGACGCGGACCCGGAAGGGAACGTGGCCGCACGGTGGCTCCTGAAGCCCGGGACGTACATGAACCGCTCCGGCGAGATCGTGGCCCCCGTGGCCCGCTGGCTGGCGCGGCGAGGTGTGCTGCCCGCCTCCACGACCCCCGAAGGCGGGGATGGGGAAGCCGAGCCGACCAGACCCGAGCCCGACCCGGCGTCGATCCTCGTCGTCTACGACGACATGGACCTCGACGTGGGGGAGCTCCGCCTACGTCCCCACGGGGGCCACGGCGGACAGAACGGGATGCGAAACATCATGGACCGCCTGCGCACCGACAGGTTCCCGCGCCTCCGCGTCGGGATCGGTCGCGCGGGCACCGACGCGGCGCGTCACGTGCTGAGTCCGTTCTCCGCCCCCGAGGAGGAGTCCATCGACGTCTCGATCGCAGAAGCGAGCGAGGCGGCGGAGGCCTTCCTGGCGGGCGAGGAGCTCTCTCGGCTCATGACGCGGTTCCATAGCCGCTGGAAAGGATCGGGGTGATCGGAGCATCGAGCTCCGGGCGCACCGACGTCGGATCCCACCACAAGGAGAACCCAACGTTTTGACCCAGCTCTACGAGACCCTGGTCCTGCTCGACAACGACGTCGTTCGCAAGGACTGGAAACAAGCGAAGGCGGTCGTGAAGGACACGATCACCAAGTACGACGGTGACCTCAAATCCTGCCGCCGGTGGGACGAGCGTCGCCTCGCGTACCCCATCAAGCGCAAGAACCGCGCGACGTACTTCATCGCCTACCACGGCATGGACACGGACCGCATCCCGGGCTTCCTGCGCGACCTCGAGCTCAACGAGCGCGTCCTGCGCCACATGATGGTGAAGGTCGACGACCTCCCCGAGAAGGAGCTCGAGCTCGCCGCTGAGGAGGACGGGGTCGACTTCGTCGTCGAAGCGCCGCCCGAGGACGACGCGATCGAGATTCCCGAGGAGGACGAGAACGACGAGAACGACAACAGCGACGTTCCCGACGCTCCGCCCGAGGCGAACGCCGACGCCCCCGCTCCCAAAGCCGACGACAAGGCCTGACCGAGGAGGACTGACAGATGAAGAGACGAGTCCGCACCACGATCGCGTCGAAGAACTGCGACGACCCGGTCATCGACTACAAGAACACCGAGTACCTCGAGAAGTTCCTGACCCCCCAGGGCCAGATCCTCTCGCGGCGCCGGACGGGCTTCTGCACCCAGTGCCAGAAGCAGCTCAAGACCGCCATCAAGCGCGCCCGCCACGTCGGGCTGCTGCCGTTCGTCGGTTGACCCCGACCTGGATCACAGGAGAAGAACGATGCGAGACGTTGAAGTCCTGCTGCAGCAGAGCGTGAAGCACCTCGGCCTGGTCGGCGATGTCGTCAAGGTCAAGCCCGGCTACGCGCGCAACTACCTCTACCCGAAGAAGCTCGGAGTCCCCGCGACCGAGGACGCGAAGCGCCAGATCGCGCGCCGCGCCGCCAAGGTCCGGGCCGCCGAGGAGCAGCGCCTCAAGGAGCTCGCCGAGCTCACGGCGAAGCTCGAGGCGATCGCGCTCGAGGTGACGATGAAGGCCGACCCGAACGGCAACCTCTACGGTTCCGTGAACGCGGCCAAGATCACCGAGATGGCGGCCGAGCAGGGCGCGACCTTCACCGAGAAGGACGTGCGCCTCGACGCCCCGATCAAGACCGTCGGCGAGCACAAGGTGAAGATCCACGTGCGCGACGACGACTACGGCTTCATCGCCGTCAAGGTCGAGGCCGAGGGCCGCTCCCAGGCGGAGCAAGAGGCGCTCGAGGCGGCGGAAGCCGCCGCCGAGGCCGAGGCGGCCGCGGAGGGCGGAGGCCCGCCGCCTGCCGAAGACGCCTGATCGAACCCGAGCCGCGGCTCGGGTTCGCCCGAATGCAGGTACGGTGCCGGAGATAAGGTGACCGGACCGCCGCCTGCAACAAGCGCAGCGAGAGGTGTCCACGGAGTGGGCGCCTCTCGCTGCGCTTGTTGCAGGCGGCAATCCGGTCGCCGTATCTCCGGCACCGTACCTGCACTCGGGCTGCGAGATCGGACGCCGCTCGGCATCGCGGCGAAGCGCGGCCGGATCCCTCGGTTCGATTCGCTAGAGTGATCGGCGGGCCTCGTCGGCCCGTGTTCCGCTCCTGAGGGGGGAGCCGCACCTTGGACGTCCACGACAGCACGCACGAGCCCACCGACGGCGGCGGCGAGGAGCACCTCGACGCCTTCTCCGACTCCGGTTTCGACCCCGCACGGTGGGCCGACGAAGCGTGGGCCGACGAGAACGGCGCCGCTGACGACCCCGCGGCGCATCCGCTGGACTTCGACCCCGCGACGACGTTCGGAGACGGCGACGACGACGCCGCCTGGGAGCCGCCCACGGCAGCGGACGCGCCGGCGAAGAGCGTCGCGCCTGCGGCGGACGGCGGCACGGAAGATGCCGCGCCCGCAGCTGCCGCACCGCCGCCCGCATCGGCAGCGCCGCCCGCAGCCGCGCCGGCGGCCGACGCCGTCGCCGAAACGCTCCCGCCGTTCGAGGTCCCGCGCTCCGACGCGCAGCCGGTGCGCACCCCGGGCGGCCGCATCACGCCGCACGACCTGAACGCGGAGAAGAGCGTCCTCGGCGCGCTGCTCATCACGCCTGATCGGATCGTCGAGGTCTCCGAGATCGCGCGCCCCGACGACTTCTTCGACCGGCGCAACCGGCTCCTGATGGAGGTGATGCTGCGCCTCGACGCGCGCGGCCAGGTCGTCGACCAGCTCACGCTGCTGTCGAACCTGCGCGCGGTCAACGCGCTCGGCGAGATCGGCGGCGTCTCCTACCTGGCCGAGGTCGCCGCGATGGTCGCGACGTCTGCGCACGTCAAGCACCACGCAGGCCTCGTGGCCGAACTCGCGAAGCTGCGCGGGCTCATCGACGCGTCGAACCACATCATTGCGCGCGCGTTCGAAACGCCGCCCGACTCGGAGGAGGTACAGACCCTCATCGACGAGTCCGAGGCGTCGATCTTCCAGATCGCGTCGAAGGGCGAGGCCCGCGGCGCCGCGTCCGTCAGCTCGGTCCTCGACGACGTGTTCCATGACATCGAGGCGCAGCGCACGCGCGGCGAGTTCACCGGCATCCCGAGCGGCTTCTACGACCTCGACGAGATCCTCGGAGGCTTCAACCCGGGCGAGATGACCGTCATCGCGGCGCGCCCCGCGATGGGCAAGACGGCGTTCGTGCTGAACCTGATGGACCACGCGGCGACGCGCCGGGCGGACTGCCTCGGTTACGAGCCGAGCGTGCTGTTCTTCAGCCTCGAGATGGGCCGCCAGTCCATCGTGCAGCGCATGCTCGTCGCGCGCGCGGGCGTCGAGTCCCACCGCCTGCGCCAGGGCCGCCTGCACGACCGCGAGTACGCGGATCTCGTCGAGGCGGCCGGCGTGCTCAAGAACGCGCGCCTGTTCATCGACGACACGCCGGGGCTCTCGATCATGGCGTTGCGCAGCCGCGCGCGGCGCCTCAAGGCCGAGCACGGCCTCGACATGATCGTCATCGACTACCTGCAGCTCCTGTCGGCGAAGGCCGAGAGCCGGCAGCAGGAGATCAGCGTCATCTCGCGCTCGCTGAAGGAGATCGCACGCGAACTCGAGATCCCGGTCATCACCCTCGCGCAGCTCTCGCGCTCGGTCGAGTCGCGCGAGGAAAAGCGGCCGCAGCTCTCCGACCTCCGCGAGTCGGGCTCGATCGAGCAGGACGCGGACGTCGTGATGATGCTGTACCGGGCCGAGTACTACTTCCCGATCGACGAGAACAAGGGGAAGGCCGAAGTGCTCATCGTCAAGCACCGGAACGGCGCCACCGGCACGGTCGAGCTGTCGTTCCAGGGCGCGATGCTGCGGTTCTCGAACCGCGAGCCGTCGATGGCCGAGCCGATCAGCGGGCTCTGATCCGGCGGACCGTACCCGCTCCTGGAGTCGCCTTTCGGCAGTCAGTAGGCTTCGCCGTGCTCGTCCGGGCCCCCGGGCGAGCCGCTCCACCTCCTCCGCGTGCGCGCCCCCAAGAACGCCCCGATGCGCCCCCCCGCGCACGAGCCCCGCGTGGCGGCCGGTCGACCCCTCCGCCCGTTCGCCCTCGGCGCGCTGGCGATGGGCTCGCTCCTGTCGGGCCCGCTCGCCGGCGCGGCGCCTGCGCAGTCGGATGGCCCGGCGCCGGGCGACGCCGCGCCGAGCGAGGACGCCGGACCGGCGAACGAGGGCGCCGTCCCGAAGGACCCCAAGCAGCAGGATCCCGATCCGCAGGCGGCCGAGCAGCCGCCCGAGGACCCGCGCCCGCTCATCGTCGACATCCGCGTCCAGGGCCTCCAGTTCCGCCGCCCCGAGGTCGTCGCGCGCCGTCTCGGGCTCGTCGTCGGCGGTCGGCTCCCGTACCCCGCGCAGGCGACGCAGCTGCAGCGTCAGCTCTTCGACGACTTCCGCATCCTCGTCGAGCGCGAGGGCTACTCGTTCGAGGAGGTCGAGGGCGGCGTCGTCGTGCACCTCTCGGTGGTCGAGCTGCCGTACGACCTCGATCCGAAGTTCGTCGGCAACACCCGCTTCAAGGTCGAGCAGCTCCGCGAGTGGGCCGAGCTCGGCGATCGCGTGCAGGTCTACACGGACGAGGTCGAGGCGATCGCTGACCGGATCCAGCGCGCGTACCGCCGCCAGGGCTACCACTTCGTCGAGGTCTTCCCGCGCATCGGCGGATCGGGCGTCCAGGGGCGCGAGATCGTCTTCGAGATCCGCGAGGGTCCGAAGGTCTACGTCAAGTCGGTCAAGATCACCGGCAACGACAACTTCGAGAGCGAGGGCTTCCTGTTCTGGAGCCGCACGCTCCGCAAGGCGGCGTCGGTCAAGTCGAAGGGCCGGGGCTTCTTCGCGTGGTGGGGGCACCGCTACGACGAGGAGGTCGTCGAGGCCGACCGGATCGGACTTCAGCAGGCCTACCGCGACCGCGGCTACCTCGACGTCGTCGTCGCCGCGAACGTGTCGTTCTCGCGCGACCGCAGCGGGGCGACGCTCGAGTTCGTCGTGGACGAGGGGCCGCTCTACCGGGTGCGCCGCGTCGACGTGCAGGCCTTCGAGACCGAGCGCGACCCCGTCACGCGAGAGCGCATCGAGCGACCCGTCGATCTGGTCATCCCGCGCGACGAGATCGATCCGCTCCTCGCGCTCGACCCGGGTGGACCGTTCGAGGCCATCCGTGTGCAGGCCGATCAGCGCCGACTCCTCGACCTCTACGGCGAGCGAGGGCACATCGAGTCTGCCCGCTTCGAGGAGGATCTGGACAACGCGGGCTGGCGGTGGCTCGGGCAGGACGTCGTGTTCGACGTCGAGTCGAAGACGGTCGACGTCGTCTACAAGATCCAGCAGGGTCGGCCCTTCACGCTCCGCTTCCTCGAGGTCGAAGGCAACCTCGACACGAAGGACCACGTGATCCGCTCGAAGATCGGGCAGCTCCCGGGCGCGCTGATCGACGGCGAGCGGATGCGCGCGGACCGCGCGCGGATCGAGCGCACCGGCTACTTCTCGGACGGCTTCTCGCGCGGCGTCCACCCGCCGCCCCAGTTCACGTTCCGCACCGTCCCGGGCGTGCCCGATCTCGTCGACGCCGTGATGCGCGTCGAGGAGGGCCGAACGATCAACGCCAACCTGTCGGGCGGCGTCGCGAGCGACCAGGGTCTCGTCGGCATCGTGTCGCTGCAGATCGGCAACTTCGACGCGCGCCGCCTGCCGCGCAGCATCTGGTCGACGCCGGGCGAGGTCTATCGCAAAGAGGCGTTCACCGGCAACGGCGAGACCTTCGGCGTCGACGTGTCGCCGGGCTCGGAGGTCAACTACAGCCGGATCTTCTACCAGCACCCCGACGTGCTGGCGCGGTACTTCGACCCGATCGGGCTCATCTCCGAGTTCCAGCTCCGCGACCGGATCTTCCGCTCGCACGACGAGGCGCGGACCTTCGCGCGGCTCGCGGTGACGCGCGCCTTCGGCCAGGGCGACCTGTCGATGAGCATCGGCGCGCGCTGGCAGAGCCTCGACCATTCGGACTTCTCCGACGGCGCGCTGCCGCAGACTCTTGTGAACTCGCGCGGGCGGCGCGAGTACGTCGGCCTCACCGGGTCCCTCAGCTACAACCGCCTCGACAGCGCGCGCCTGCCGCGCAGCGGCTACGCGGTCCGCTGGACGAACACGCTCTACGGCGAGGCCTTCGGCAGCGACGAGAACCTCTGGAAGTCCGAGTTCACGTTCGACCGCTACTTCCACTTCTCGGAAGACACGTTCTCGGCGGCGCCCGGGGTCTACGTCGGCCTCGGCGCGGGGCTCGCCGTCCCGATCGACGGTGAGCCGGGCTCGGTGAACTACGGCGAGCGCTTCTTCGCGGGCGGCGCCCGCGTCGGCCGAGGCTTCCGCTTCCGGGGGATCGGCCCGTACCAGGGCGAGTTCCCGATCGGCGGCGAGACCTTCCTGCGCTCGACGTTCGAGTACCGCGTGCCTCTCTACACCCAGTCGGTCCCGGGTACGTCGCGGCGGCGCGAGCTCTTCCGCGGGTCGCTCTTCCTCGACACGGTCACCCTGGACCCGAACGCGTACGAGCTCGACCTGGACCAGACCCGCGTGTCCGCCGGCATCGCCCTCGGGCTCATCGACCCGATCCCGGTGACCTTCAGCTTCGGCTGGCCCCTCCGGGAGGGGAACGGCGACGAGCGCCAGGTCTTCAACTTCAGCCTGTCGCTCCGCTGAGCGGGTCCGGGCCGTCCCGGGTCCCGCTGAGAGAGCCGCGGCGCGGAGTCGTCCCCGGGCGCCCCGGTCCAGGATCCGTCCGGTCCCGGGTCGCCCGCCCACGCGGGACAGGCCCGAGCGAGCCGCCGCGAATTGACTTCCGACGGGTGCGGCGTCACGCTCCCCGGACCGCCGGCGCGGCGGCGGACGGGCAAGCATGAGCGAGGGACGGACGATCACGGCGGGGGCCCTCGCGGAGCTCTGCGGCGGAACGGTCGAAGGGGACGCTTCGCTGGAGCTGCGCGGCCCCGCGGGCCTCGACGACGCGGCGCCCGACGAGGTGTCGTTCCTCGCGCAGGAGAGCTACGCGGCGCAGCTGGCGACCACTCGCGCTGGAGCCGTGCTGCTCGGCCCCGACGTGCGCGCGGCCGAGGGCCGGACGGTGATCCGCTGTACGGACCCCGAGCGCGCCTTCACGGCCGTCGTCGTGGCCTTCGCGCCCCAGGATCCGGGCCTCGCGCCCGGCGTACATCCGGCGGCCGTCGTCGACCCCTCCGCGCGGCTCGGTGAAGACGTGCGCGTCGGCGCGACCGCGGTCGTGGGCCCGGGCGCGGTCCTCGGCGACGGGGTGCGCGTGCACCCGGGCGCCTTTGTCGGAGCCTTCGCCGAGGTCGGCGCGGGCACCGAGCTCATGCCGCGCGCGGTCCTGTACGCGCGGACCGAGGTGGGCGAGCGCTGCATCGTGCACGCGGGCGCCGTGCTCGGCGCCGACGGGTTCGGCTTCCACTTCGACGGCGGATGGAAGAAGACGCCGCAGGTCGGTCGGGTCGTTCTGGAGGACGACGTCGAGGTCGGCGCGAACACCGCCATCGACTGCGCGCGCTTCGGCGCGACGCGCATCGGTGCTGGCACCAAGATCGACAACCTCGTGCACGTCGCCCACAACTGTCAGATCGGCCGCGGCTGCCTGCTCCTCGCGCACGTCGGAATCGCAGGCTCGACCGTCGTCGAGGACGGCGTGATCCTGGCCGGCCAGGTCGGCGTCGGAGGCCATCTCCGGGTGGGCAAGGGGGCCCGGGTCAAGGGCGGCTCGGGGGTGACCAAGAACGTGCCGCCGGGCGAGGAGTGGTTCGGCTACCCCGCCGGGCCGAGCATCGAGCGCTTCCGTCAGATCAAGGGCGCCGAGCGCGCGGGCGCCGAGGTGCGCAAGCTCAAGGCCGAGCTACGTTCGCTGCGCGCCGAGTTGGAGGCGCTGCGTGACCGAGACTCGGACCCCGCCGCCGCGGACGACCCGAACGCTCCCGCCGAGGACACCGCATGACGCGCCGCCAGCACACGCTCCGCACGCCCGTCGAGTTCTCGGGCGTCGGGCTCCACTCGGGGGAGGAGGTCCGCGTCCGCGTGGCGCCGGCCCCTCCGCACCACGGGATCGAGTTCGTGCGCACGGACCTCGAGGACGCCCCGCGGGTCCCCGCCTACATCGACCACCAGTCGCCGAAGGACCGGCGGACCCGCCTCGTCCGCGACCGGGTCGAGGTCGAGACGGTCGAGCACTTCCTGGCGGCGGCGCGCGCGCTGCGCGTCGACAACCTGACCGTCGAGATGTCGGGCTCCGAGTTCCCCGGGCTCGACGGGAGCTCGCTGCCCTTCGTCGAGCTGCTCGAGGGTGCAGGCATCGTCGAACAGCGGGCGGAGGCCAAGGTCTTCCGGCTCGAAGAGCCCGTATTCGTGCGGGACGGCGACGCGACGCTCGTGGCCCTTCCGACGGACGGCGACGCGCTCACGCTCCAGTACGTTGCGTCGTTCGAGGAGCCCGGGGTCGAATCGGGCAGCTACCAGTTCGAGCTCTCGCCCGAGGTCTTCCGCGACGAGATCGCCCCGGCGCGCACCTTCTGCCTCGCCAGCGAAGTGGAGGCGCTGCAGGCGGCGGGACTCGGCAAGGGGGCGACGCGCGAGAACACCGTGGTCCTCGGCGACCCCGACACGCAGCTTCGGATGACGGGCGAGCCCGTGCGCCACAAGATGCTCGACCTGATCGGCGACCTGTCGCTGCTCGGCTCGGACCTCGTTGCGCACGTCATCGCGACCCGCACGGGCCATGCGACCAACGCCGAGCTCGTCCGCAGGCTCAAGGCGATCATCGACGAGCGCGAGAACTCAGGAATCATCGAACGGGAGTCCGGAATGGACATCCGCCGGATCCTCGAGCAGCTCCCGCACCGCTACCCGTTCTTGCTGATCGACCGCGTGATCGAGGTCCAGGGTTTCAGCCGCGCGGTCGGGATCAAGAACGTCACGATCAACGAGCCGTTCTTCCAGGGGCACTTCCCCGACATCCCGCTGATGCCCGGAGTGCTCCAGCTCGAGGCGATGGCGCAGCTCGCGGGGATGCTCCTCCTGCGCAAGCTCGAGTTCAGCGGGAAGCTGGCGGTGCTCTGGTCCCTCGACAAGGTCAAGCTGCGCGGCGGCGTGACCCCCGGGGATCAGCTGCGCCTCGAGGTCGAGACCGTCCGGATCAAGGGCGACACGATCAAGATCAAGGGCTCGGGCTCGGTGTCCGGGCGTCCGGTCTGCGAAGCGGACCTCATGTTCACCATGCTGGACGCGTGAGCGCGATGGGCCAGGACATCCACCACACCGCCCAGATCGCCGAGGGCGCCGAGGTCGGCGACGACGTCACGATCGGCCCGTCGGCCATCGTCGGGCCCCACGTGCGCATCGGCCGCGGGACCCGGATCGGGCCCCTCGTCGTCGTCGACGGCCATACGACGATCGGTGAGGACAACATCATCGTCGGCCAGGCGAGCCTCGGCGGGCCGCCCCAGGACCTCTCGTACCGCGGCGAGCCGACGATGCTCGAGATTGGCGACCGCAACACGATCCGCGAGTTCGTCTCGATCAACCGGGGCACCGTGAAGGGCGGCGGCGTCACCCGCATCGGCAGCGGCAACCTGATCATGGCGTGCTGCCACGTCGCCCACGACTGCGAGATGGAGGACAACATCGTCCTCTCCAACAGCTCGGGACTCGCCGGTCACGTCAAGGTCGGTCGCAACGCGAACCTCTCCGGGATGTGCGGCATCGTGCACTTCGTGTCGATCGGCGAGTTCGCGTTCCTCGCGGGCATGACCCGGCTCGCGCGCGACGTGCCGCCGTACATGATCATCGAGGGCCACGAGGGCCGCGTCCGCGGTGTGAACGTGGTCGGCCTCTCGCGCGGCGGCGTTCCCGAGGAGGACCAGGAGGCTCTCAAGCGCGCGCACCGGCGCCTTTTCCGCAGCGCCGCGCCCCAGAGCGCCGTGCTCGAGGAGATGCGCGGCGAAGAGCATGCGAGCGCGTACGTGACGCGCCTCGTCGAGGCGATGACGGCGATGGAGGGCGCGCCCAAGGGACGCACCCGCGAGGCCCAGCGCGACGATTTCGGCGAGGCCGGACGCCGGAAGATGGCCGACCTCGGCGTCCCGGGCTACGCCTGAGGGACGGCGGCGCCGCTCGGGCCGGTGCGTTGCCGGACGGTCGGCGCGTGGGTGGAGAGATCGCGACGGGTGTGGTTCCCGGTGGTGGCGGGCCGGAGTGGCGCGCCAGGGACCTCGGGGCGGCGACCCGATTTTTTGCACGCGACGGCGACCTCGGAGGGCTGCCGTCGGTCACCCCTGGGCGGGTGGGGGCTGGGGATGGTGCGACCTCGCTCCCGCAGTGATTCCCCCGCGCCCGGCCGGTGCCCGTGCGCTCCGGTCGCGTGCGAGGGCTACACTCCCGCGCGATGAAGCCCGTTCAGCCCGAAGTCGACTTCCCCGCGCTCGAGGAGCGCGTGCTCGAGCACTGGGACCGCACCGACGCGTTCCGGCGCAGCGTCGAGGAGCGCCCGGACGACCCCGGCAGCCATTTCGTCTTCTACGACGGGCCGCCGTTCGCGACCGGCCTCCCGCACTACGGGCACTTCGTCGCCAGCGTCCTGAAGGACGTGGTTCCGCGCTACTGGACGATGAAGGGCAAGCGCGTCGAGCGCCGCTGGGGCTGGGACTGCCACGGCCTGCCCGTCGAGAACGAGACGCAGAAAGAGCTCGGGCTCGCGTCGAAGGAGGACGTCGACGCGCTCGGGATCGAGAAGTTCAACGAGGCCTGCCGCGGCATCGTCCTCCGGTACACGAAGGAGTGGCGGAGCTCGATCCGCCGTCTCGGACGCTGGGTCGACTACGAGCGCGGCTACCGCACGATGGACGCCGACTTCATGGAGTCGGTGTGGTGGGTCTTCGCGCAGCTCTGGAAGAAGGGGCGGATCTACGAGGGCTACCGCGTGCAGCCGGTGTCGCCGGCCCTCGGGACGCCGCTCTCGAACTTCGAGGTGGCGCTCGGGCCGCAGGAGCGCGACCCGGTCACCAAGAAGGAGGGCCACAAGCGGCGCCAGGACCCGAGCCTGACGGTGCGCTTCGCGCTCGAGGACGAGGACGCGAACCTGTGGGCCTGGACGACGACGCCCTGGACGCTGCCGTCGAACCTCGCCCTCGCCGTGAACCCCGAGGTCGAGTACGCCAAGTTCCGCGTCGTCGAGACGGGGGAGGTCGCCTACGCCGAGCCCGGGCGGGTCGCGGACTACGTCGAGCGCAAGCGGATCGGGGCCGTCGAGGAGCTCGAGCGGATGCCGGGCAGCGCGCTCATCGGGCGCCCGTACCGTCCGCTCCTGCCCTACTTCGCGCAGTACGCGGGTGGGGACGGCGAGGAGCGCTCCGCGTTCTTCGTCGTCGGCGGCGATTATGTCGAGACCTCGAGCGGCACGGGGATCGTCCACCAGGCGCCGGCGTTCGGCGAGGACGACTTCCGCGTGTGCCAGGAGAACGGGATCCCGATGGTGAACCCGCTCACGCTGACGGGCCACTACACGGCGGACGTCCCCGACTTCGAGGGTCAGTTCGTCAAGGACGCGGACAAGGGCATCGTGCAGATGCTCAAGGGCCAGGGGTCGGTCGTCGACCAGGACACGCTCGTCCACCCGTACCCGCACTGCTACCGCACGGGCGTGCCGCTGCTCTACATGGCGCTCTCGACGTGGTTCATGCGCGTCGAGGACATGCAGTCGGACCTGGTCGCGAACAACGAGAGCGTGCACTGGGTGCCGGAGGCCGTCGGCAAGGGCCGCTTCGGGAACTGGCTCGCGGGCGCGCGCGACTGGAACCTCTCGAGGAACCGGTTCTGGGGCACGCCGCTCCCGATCTGGCGCTGCGACGAGGATCCGAGCGACACGGTCTGCATCGCGAGCCGCGCCGAGCTCGCGGAGCGCGCGGGCCTCGACCCGGCTTCGCTCGACGACCTGCACCGCGACAAGATCGACGGGATCACCTTCCCCTCCGAGAAGACGCCCGGCGGCACGATGCGGCGGACGAGCGAGGTCTTCGACTGCTGGTTCGAGTCGGGCTCGATGCCCTACGCCGAGCACCACTATCCGTTCGAGAACGAAGAGCTCGTCGAGGCCAACCTGCCCGCGGACTTCATCGCCGAGGGCCTCGACCAGACCCGCGGCTGGTTCTACACGCTGCACGTCCTGTCTACGGCGCTCTTCGAGCGCGCTGCGTTCAAGAACGTGATCGTGAACGGAATGGTCTTGGCCGAGGACGGGGCCAAGATGAGCAAGTCCAAGCGGAACTTCCCGGATCCGAATCTGATCCTCGAGAAGTTCGGCGCGGACGCGCTGCGCATCTACCTCGCGAGCAGCCCGGTCGTGAACGCCAAACCGCTCCGCTTCAGCGAGGGCGGAGTCCAGGAGCAGATCCGCAGCGTGCTGCTGCCGCTCTGGAACGCGTACTCGTTCCTGACGCGCTACGCGGCCGTCGACGGGTGGCAGCCCGACGGCGTTGCGCCCGACCCGAAGAAGGCCGAGCTCGACGGGTGGATCCTCTCGCGACTGCAGACCCTCGTGGATGCGGTGGAGGACCGGATGGAGCGGTACGAGCTGTTCCGCGTCGTCCCTGCGCTGCTCGAGTACATCGACGACCTCACGAACTGGTACATCCGCCGCAGTCGCCGCCGCTTCTGGCGGGGCGCCGGCGAGGGCGACGGCGGCGACAAGCTCAACGCGTACCGCACTCTTCACCACGTGCTGCTGACGCTCTCCAAGGCCCTCGCGCCGTTCGTGCCCTTCGTCGCCGAGGAGATGTACGGCAACCTCGCCGCGGACGCGCGCGATTCGGTGCACCTGGAGGACTACCCCGTCGCGGACGCGGCGATGCGGGACGAGTCGCTCGAGGAGCGCATGGGGCTCGCGCGGGCGGCCGTCGGGCTCGGGCGGGGTCTCCGGACCAAGCACGAGGTACGGATCCGCCAGCCGCTGCCCTCGATGACCCTGGTGGCCGCGTCGCGGGACGACCGGGCGGGGCTCGAGGCGATCCTCGACGTCGTCCGCGAGGAGCTCAACGTCAAGGAGGTGCACGTCAGCGCCGACGAGGGCGAGTTCGTGTCGCTGTCCGCCCGTCCGAATCTGAAGCTGCTCGGCCCGAAGTACGGCAAGCAGCTCGGCGTGATCCGCGGCGAGGTGGCCGCGCTGGGCGGCGACGTGCTCGCCGAGGTCGTCGCGGGCGGCTCCGTCGCGAGCACGGCCGTGGAGGGTCTTGCCTACGACTCCGAGACGCTGCTCGTCGACCGGGCGTCGAGAGAGGGAACGATCGTCGACACGGACGGCCGCGTGACCGTGGCGCTCGACACCGCGCTGACTCCGGAGCTCGTGCGCGAAGGCCTCGCACGCGAGCTGGTCGCGCGGATCCAGGGCCTGCGCAAGGAGGCCGGCCTGGAGCTGGACGACCGCATCGAGGTCGACGTCGCGTGCGGCGGGGACCTCGCGATGGCGCTCGGCGAGCACTGGACCCTCATCGCGGGTGAAGTGTTGGCCGAGGGCGCGTGCCCCGATGCGAGCGCTGACGTCGCAGGCGGCACGGCCTTCGACATCGACGGACTCGACGCGCGCATCTCGGTCCGGAAAGTTTGATCGAGCGCCCGGCTGTGGGCCGGGCGCAGGGGTGCTAGCTTTCGATTCCCGAGGGGAGCGCCCTGGCGCCTCAGGTGAACTCGAGACAGTGCCCCGGAGCCGAATAATCACATTCTGGGCCAACTGAACGGTCGCGGACGTGGCAAGCATCACGTCGGGCCCGGCCCACCTGGAACCGGATGGTTCCAGGGCGCAACATCGAGCACGGAGGCGCCGGGGTCCCCCGGACCTCCCTCGCACCGGGCCGCGGGGGATGGTCGGGCTGCTGGGTGTGGTCGAGCTGCCGGGGATGGTCGAGCTACTAGGCGTGGTCGAGCTGCCGGGGATCGTCGGGCGGCTGGGGATCGTCGCGTTGCGGGTGCGCGTTAGGCTGCGCTCGAGAGTCCGGTCGCGCGGTCCGTGAGCGCCGCTACGTGAGTCAGCGTCGCCAGGTGAGCCAGGCCCGCTGGGGGGAAGCGGAGCGGCGCGGCGAACCGACGGCGGCGCGGTGGATCTCTTGAACCGAGGTCGTGCGGCCGAAGGAATGCCCCACGTGAGGGAGTCGTCACGGAGCGCCCGCCACCAAGGGCCCGGTGGGGGAGACCTCCGAAACGACGCGCTGTCCTGCGGGGCGAAAGTCCGTGCGGACGGCATTCCCCACGCGATGGGCGCGACTGGATCGGTCGCACGGCTCGGGATGCGATGCCGCGTGGCCGATCGCCGTTCGCCGATGCGTGCGCAGCGGCTCCGTCGAGAGCCCGCTCCGGTTGCGAGGCGACACCGAGAGGAAGGATGCGTGCACGCACCTCCGCATCGGCCGGCACGGGTGGAGCCCGGGGCGGAGCAGGGGGTGGAGCGGGGGCGCACGAGCCAGCCGCTCGACGGTGTCCGCTCCCGGGCAGATCCTCCGCGCGCACCGGTTCGTTCGGCTGCCGCCGGCTTCGGGCCCGTGGGGAGTGCGCTGGAGCGAGCGGACGGAGATGAACACGCCACCGCCTACCAGCGGCGGCCGAGAGCCTCGGCACGCCAGGAGCGGCTCCGAGCCTCCCCAGACGTTGGGAGCCCAGGCCCGGACGGTGACCGGGCCGCCGTTCCGGCCATGGAGATGAGCGCATGCCCAGCGCTCCGCGCGCGCGGTCCTGGAATCGGCCACCCGCGCATCGCTAGAGTCGGATCGACGACCGGCGCTGGGCGAGGGGCCCGGATCGACGGCGGTCGCACCGCATTCGAGAAGGGCGCGCGGCGCGAGCGCGTTCGACAACCGGGGGACTCCCATCGTGAGAGCGTTGATCGTCGTGGGCATCGGGGCGGTGCTCATCTGGTTCGGACTGCACCGCGGCGAAGCCGCGCCGGTCGAAGCGAACGAGGGCGGGGCGCCCGCTGTGGAGGAGGGCCTCGCGCTCGCTGCGCGGGCACCTGAGCCGGGGCGGGGGGCAACCGCAGCGGACGAAGCCGCTGCTCAACGGGCCCGGCGCGCGGCCAGCGACCGTTCCGCGCTCGAGAAGGCCGCGGCCCAGCGCGCTGCCGCCGAGGAGCGGCGCGAAATGCTGCGCACGCAGCGCGAGGCCGAGGCGCGGGCGCGCGAGGCCGCTGCGGAGGAGGCCTCACGCGAGGAGGCCGCGCGCCGCGCGCAGGCACCGCCGCCCGCGGCGGAGCCCGAGCTCCGGCCGATCGAGTCGCTCGTGCGTCCCGAATCACCGCGCGGCCAGGAGCGTGGCCTCGCCCTACCCGGAGGCTCGATCGCGCCGCCGAGCCGTGCGGCCGTTGCGCTCCTCGAGGCGTGGATCTCGAGGGAGGCGACGGAGCTGGAGTCGGTGCTGAAGGGCACCGCTGGCGTGCAGCTCGCCCCGTCCCGGGCGCAGCTGGTGGCCGGATTCTGGGAAGCCATGGTCGGGCGCCTCGACGCCGCGCAAGACCGATTCGCAGCGGTATCGGATTCCGACGACGTGACGTCGGAGGAGCTGCGCCTCCTCGAGGCTGCGCTCGGAGCGCCGGGCGTACGCGCCATCCCGACGAACGCGAGCGCGCGCGGGGGGGCGGGGGCACTCGCGTACGCGATGCGGATGGTGCTGCTCGAGGACGAGGCACAGGCGCTGCTTCGCGCACGGCACTACAAGCGGGCCGCGCTCGCGTGGAGTGACCTTCTCCAGCAGGAGATCGACGCGCCCTGGCCCGCGCACCGCGAGGCGCTCCTGGACTGGGCCCGTTCTCTCGAGCAAGCGCAGGGGAACCACCGCCTCTCGTCGCGGGGCGAGTGGCCGTACCTGGAGGAGAAGGTCAGGGACGGGGACGCGCTCACGCGCGTGCGCAAGCGAGTGTTGAAGCGCCGTCCCGATCTGTTGATCTGTACGGGGCTCATCCGCGAGGTCAACGACGTCGAGCGGTACATCCAGCCGGGCGACGTGCTCCGGATCCCGACGGACCGCGCGAACGCAGTGGTCGATCTCGACGCTCGGATCGTGCTGTACAGGCACGGAGACGAGGTGGTGCGTGTCTGGCCGGTGGGGATCGGCAAGCCGGGGCACGAGACGCCGATCGGCGACTTCACCGTCGGAGACAAGCTCGAGGACCCGACCGACTGGTCCAAGCTCCTGCCGCCCGGGGCGCCCGGGAACGACCTGGGCAGCCGCTGGCTCGGGCTGTACCGCAACGGCCGGAAGACCTCGTACGGCATCCATGGCACGACGGACCCATCGTCGATCGGGGGAGAGGTGAGCCTCGGATGCGTGCGCATGCGCAACGAGCAGGTCGACGAGCTCTTCGAGATCCTCCCGCAGGGGGCCGAGGTGCGGATCCAGCGCTGATTGCACAGCGCGAGGGGCGTTGACGGCCCCTCAGGTACTGCTCGGCTGCGGCTGTGGGGCCGCTCTGGGCCGACGTGGGGCCTGTCCCGGGACGAGAATCGCCCGGTACAGGCTCCGCCTCGTTCAAAAGCGCGGCCCCGTATGGGTCTTAAAGCGCTGGCGTACCAGGGCTTACGGCGAGCAAGGGGCCTCATGGGCCAAATTCAGGGCAAGGGCGTTGACCGGCGATCGGCGATCCCTATCATTCCGCTCCTCGCCAGCGCGCCAGGCGCGACGGGGAGCACCGCACAACACGAACGACCCGCGGCACGGCCGCGATCGCCGCGTGCTCCCGATGGTGGGGCGCGTTCCGGCTCCTTGCGGTACGCTGCAGGACGGAGCGTCCCTCTCCGCGAGAGGCCGCGTGCGCTTCGCGCTGAGCGGCGTCGTCTGGTCCTCGCCATGCGGTGCGGGCCGGGTACGGTTCTTTGATCATTTCAGCATCTGTGTCTTGCTTCGCGGCTTGCCGCTCGGCAAACTCTCGCGCCCCAATCCTTCGGGAAGGGGCGCGCGGGTCACCGCGACGCCCCCGAGGTTCACGCCTCGCCGGCACGGATGGTTCTTTGAAAACAGGGTGACTCTTGAATTTGAGTTGCGAGCGTGTCCGTGACATCGACCGCGTGTCGATGGAGCGGGCTCCAATACAAGCCAAAAATCAAATCAACTGAAGGGTTTGATCCTGGCTCAGAACGAACGCTAGCGGTGTGGATTAGGCATGCAAGTCGTGCGCGAAAGTCTTCGGACGAGTAAAGCGGCGAAAGGGTGAGTAACACGTAACCAACGTACCCCTCAGATTGGAATAACCTCCGGAAACGGTGGGTAATGCCAAATGGTCCTCTGCTGGGCATCCAGCGGAAGGTAAACGGCGGCTCTGCTGCTGCTGGGGGAGCGGGTTGCGGCCTATCAGCTTGTTGGTGGGGTAACGGCCTACCAAGGCTATGACGGGTAGCGGGTCTGAGAGGATGATCCGTCACACTGGGACTGAGACACTGCCCAGACTCCTACGGGAGGCTGCAGTCGAGAATCTTCCACAATGGGCGAAAGCCTGATGGAGCGACACCGCGTGCAGGATGAAGGCCCTAGGGTTGTAAACTGCTGTCACGCAATAGGAACCCACGGCGGTGAATAGTCGTCGTGCTGACTAAAGCGAGAGGAAGCGCCGGCTAACTTCGTGCCAGCAGCCGCGGTAATACGAAGGGCGCAAGCGTTGTTCGGATTCACTGGGCATAAAGAGCACGTAGGCGGCTCGCTCAGTCGGGTGTGAAAGCCCACGGCCCAACCGTGGAACTGCACCCGATACTGGCGAGCTTGAGGACGGAAGGGGTGAGTGGAACTCCAGGTGGAACGGTGAAATGTATAGATATCTGGAGGAACACCGGTGGCGAAAGCGGCTCACTGGTCCGTCTCTGACGCTGAGGTGCGAAAGCTAGGGTAGCGAACGGGATTAGATACCCCGGTAGTCCTAGCCGTAAACGATGGGCACTAGGCAATGGGTTTACCTATGAGGCTCATTGCCGTAGCTAATGTGTTAAGTGCCCCGCCTGGGGAGTACGCTCGCAAGGGTAAAACTCAAAGGAATTGACGGGGGATCACACAAGCGGTGGAGCATGTTGTTTAATTCGAAGCAACGCGAAGAACCTTACCAGGCCTTGACATGGACGGATTAGTCTCCTGAAAGGGAGATGACAGCTCTTCGGAGTCGGAACGTTCACAGGTGTTGCATGGCTGTCGTCAGCTCGTGCCGTGAGGTGTTGGGTTAAGTCCCGTAACGAGCGAAACCCTTATCGTTAGTTGCCAGCGGGTAATGCCGGGGACTCTAGCGAGACTGCCGTTGTCAAAACGGAGGAAGGTGGGGACGACGTCAAGTCATCATGGCCCTTACGGCCTGGGCTACAAACGTGCTACAATGGTCCGTACAAAGGGTTCCCAAGCCGCGAGGCGGAGGCAATCCCATCAAAGCGGGCCCCAGTTCGGATTGCAGGCTGCAATTCGCCTGCATGAAGCCGGAATCGCTAGTAATCGCGTATCAGCCATGACGCGGTGAATATGTTCCTGATCCTTGTACACACCGCCCGTCAAGCCATGGAAGCGGGTAGCGCTCGAAGTCGCTTTGTCTAACCTTCGGGAGGACGGCGCCGAAAGCGAGATCCGTGACTGGGACTAAGTCGTAACAAGGTAGCCGTAGGGGAACCTGCGGCTGGATCACCTCCTTTCTAACGGATTGTTAGACCCGTGAGCCGCGCTTGCGCGGTGATCGGTGCGAGCATAGGACGTTCGCACTCAAGGACGAGAGTCACCCTCATCTTTCACACCTGTGGTGCTGATTGCACTCCAGGTGTTGCAATGCGACCGGCGTGGCAGTGCTAGCGCGGCTCGAGCTCGGCTCGGCGCCCGCTTCGCACGGTGCCCGGGCAAGATCTCGGGCCTGTAGCTCAGCTGGTTAGAGCGTTCGCCTGATAAGCGAGAGGTCGGTGGTTCGAGTCCACTCAGGCCCACCAACCTTGCTCTGGCGGCTTGGTCGGTTCACCAACCGACCCGCTCCATTCGGTTTCTCCGCTTGGGGGCGTAGCTCAGTTGGTAGAGCATCTGGTTTGCAACCAGAGGGTCGTCGGTTCAAGTCCGGTCGCCTCCACCACGGAGCGCCGTTGGCGGTCGACGCCACACCCTGATGCATTGCGATGAAGATGACGCTCAGCGCCTCATGCGCGGTATTCTTGCCGCGCCCGAGGCGCAGCTCTTTGAGAACATGGTGGATCGAGAACGTGGCAATACGAGTACAAGAAACGTGGTTAAGCTAGAAAGGGTGTATGGTGGATGCCTTGGCGTCCAGAGCCGATGAAGGTCGTGGGATAGCTGCGAAAAGCTTCGGGGAGCCGCTAACCAGGCTTTGATCCGGAGATGACCGAGATCGGGTAACCGAATGGGGTAACCCCCATTGCCGGCAGTGCCGGTGGGAACGCGGAGAACTGAAACATCTAAGTACCCGCAGGAAAGGAAAGAAAACTCGATTCCCTCAGTAGCGGCGAGCGAACGGGGAACAGCCTAAACCGGTGTAGTGCCAAGCTTGTGGGCGTTGCTATACCGGTGTCGTGGGACCTGCTGACCCAGCCACAAGAGGGTCAGGGAGTTACAAAGTGATCGACTAGGAAAATGGCATGGGAAGGCCAGCCGTAGAAGGTGACAGCCCTGTATCTGAAAGTCGTGAACCTCCCGCAGTCATCCCGAGTAGCGCCAGACACGAGAAACCTGGTGTGAATTCGCGGGGACCACCCCGTAAGGCTAAGTACTACTGGACGACCGATAGCGTAATAGTAGCGCGAGCGAAAGGTGAAAAGTACCCCTGTTAGGGGAGTGAAATAGTACCTGAAACCATATACCTACAAGCTGTCGAAGGCCTATGGCCCCTCGGGGCAACGGCTGACGGCGTGCCTTTTGCATAATGATCCGGCGAGTTACGCTGTATGGCGAGGTTAAGGGTCTCAGGCCCGGAGCCGAAGGGAAACCGAGTGTGAATAGCGCGATTCAAGTCATGCGGCGTAGACCCGAAAGCAAGTGATCTATCCATGGGCAGGCTGAAGCGGATGTAACAGTCCGTGGAGGGCCGAACGGGTATAGGTTGAAAACTGTTCCGATGACCTGTGGATAGGAGTGAAAGGCTAATCAAACTTGCAGATAGCTGGTTCTCCCCGAAATAGCTTTCGGGCTAGCGTCAGGTAATAGCGCACGGGGGTAGAGACACTGATTGGGATAGGGGCCCTCCGGGGTACCCTACCCAGCCAAACTCCGAATACCGTGCGTGGTATCCTGGCAGTCAGACTATGGGCGATAAGGTCCGTGGTCGAGAGGGAAACAGCCCAGACCGCCAGCTAAGGTCCCTAATGCGTGCTAAGTGCAGTGAAGGAACTGAAGTCTCGAAGACAGCCAGGATGTTGGCTTAGAAGCAGCCATCATTTAAAGAGTGCGTAACAGCTCACTGGTCGAGAGGCTTTGGGCCGAAAATGAACGGGGCTCAAGTGCGCAACCGAAGCTGCGGCTTGCACAGATTCGTTGAGTCTGTGCAGGGGTAGGGGAGCGTTCCGACCGGGTGAAGGGCTACGGTAACGAGGCCTGGACGGTTCGGAAGTGATTATGCCGGAATGAGTAGCGATAAAGCAGGTGAGAATCCTGCTCGCCGAAAACCTAAGGTTTCCTGGGCACGGTAAATCCGCCCAGGGTTAGTCGGCCCCTAAGGCGAGGCTGAAAGGCGTAGTCGATGGGCAACGGGTTAATATTCCCGTACCGCCGAAGGCGTTTGATCGATGGGGAGACGCGGGAGGAAGAGTGATCACCCTGACTGATATGGGTGTGTAAGCCCGAGGGCGGTGTGTAGGCAAATCCGCACACGGAAACCCGGAGGTGATGCCGAGCGCAATTGCGCGAAGTCATTGGACTGACCGCCGAGAAAATCCTCTAGAGAGCTGGCTGGCGACCGTACCAAAACTGACACAGGTAGGTGAGGTGAGAATCCTAAGGCGCTCGAGAGAACTGCTGTTAAGGAACTCGGCAAAATGACCCCGTAACTTCGGGAGAAGGGGTGCCCCTGGCGGTCTACGCTGCTGGGGGCCGCAGAGAATTGGCCCAACCAACTGTTTACTAAAAACACAGGTCTGTGCTAACTCCTAACGAGGACGTATACAGACTGACGCCTGCCCAATGCCGGAAGGTTAAGGGGAGTGGTTCACGCTGCGAACTGAAGCCCCGGTGAATGGCGGCCGTAACTATGACGGTCCTAAGGTAGCGAAGTTCCTTGTCGGGTAAGTTCCGACCCGCACGAAAGGCGTAATGAGTTGGGCACTGTCTCAACAGCAGACTCGGCGAAATTGTAGTCGTGGTGAAGATGCCACGTTCCCGCACTAAGACGGAAAGACCCCGTGAACCTTTACTGCAGCCTGATATTGGTGCTTGATGCGTAGTGCGTAGCATAGGTGGGAGGCGTCGAAGCGGAGCTCTCGGGCTTCGTGGAGCCATCAGTGAAATACCACTCTCTGCGTATTAGGTCTCTAACGCGTGTGTCTGAATCGGCCACGCGGACAGTTTCAGGTGGGTAGTTTGGCTGGGGCGGTCTCCTCCTAAAAGGTAACGGAGGAGCGCGATGGTACACTCAGCGCGGTTAGCAATCGCGCGTAGAGCGTAAGGGTATAAGTGTGCCTGACTGCGAGAGATATAGCTCGAGCAGATACGAAAGTAGGTCCTAGTGATCCGGCGGATTCCGAGTGGAAGGGCCGTCGCTCATCAGATAAAAGGTACTCCGGGGATAACAGGCTGATCTCCCCCAAGAGTCCATATCGACGGGGAGGTTTGGCACCTCGATGTCGGCTCATCGCATCCTGGGGCTGAAGGCGGTCCCAAGGGTTTGGCTGTTCGCCAATTAAAGCGGTACGTGAGCTGGGTTTAGACCGTCGTGAGACAGGTCGGTCCCTATCTAGTGTGGGTGTAGGATGACTGAGGAGGTATTCCCCTAGTACGAGAGGATTGGGGAGTACGAACCGCTGGTGCTCCAGTTATCACGCAGGTGGTACAGCTGGGTAGCTAAGTTCGGAACGGATAAGCGCTGAATGCATCTAAGCGCGAAGCCTTCTCCAAGACGAGTCATCCCCATGAGCCCCCTGGGAGACTACCAGGTTGATAGGCAGGCGGTGTAAGCACAGCAATGTGTTCAGCTTACCTGTACTAATCGGGCCAGCGGCTTAGCCACTCTCTCTTCTGCCGTCCAGGCCGCGTGCCTCGACGTCACAAGAGGGAGTTGTTTCGACACACTCCAGCGTTCCCGATCCACCATCCTTCAACGCTTCGCAGCGCGCCCATCGCCATGTTTTGGTGTTGCGGTGCAGCGAGGTGTTCCCGTACTCCCGGTGACTATAGGCATCTGGCCATACCCGTTCCCATTCCGAACACGGTCGTCAAGCAGCTGCCGCCGATGATAGTGCTTACGCGCGAAAGTAGGTTATCGCCGGGTTCTTCCACACGTCCGTGCTCTGCACGGGCGTGTTTTTTTATGTCGATGGGCCCGGCGCAAGGGTGATGTCTCTGCGGGCTGCGGGCTGCGGGCTGCGGGCTTCGGGCTGCGGGCTGCGGGCCGGAAGCCGCCCACCTCGGAGAACGGCAGTGGATGAAGCGACTCGGGCGGTTAAGAGCCCGTTGGTCAAGCCGAGCCCGCTGCGCTCCCTTGGGGGGGAAGGCCTTGTTGAACGCACGGGCTTGCACGGTGTGGAACCACCGGCCCGGATCCCACGCCACCCCAGCGCTGACCTGGGCATACGGCGACGAGTCGTTCGTGCACCGCGCCACAGCGACTGAGTTGCGCCCACCTCCTGGCGTCTCTCTGGACCGTGTGCCGATGACTCACACCGCACGGACCCAGGCCGGATTTCGGGGGCGATGACAAGGAATTCGATCGACGAGCTCTCGAAGCCATCTTGCACGTGACCGCAAACGGAAAGCGCGAGCCGGTCTCGAGCCGTTCGACGGCTCGTTCCTTCAACCTGACGCAGCGCCAGAGCGATGTTTCCGGCGAGAGCACAGGTTCACAAGCGAGGGCGAAGCGTGGACGCGATGGGACATTCGGCGGTTCGGTTCTCGCGCGCGGTTCAGCTCGAGAAGTCTGACTACGCCATGTCCAGGCAGCGCATCACGGTGCGTGCGGGCCGGGAGCTTTGGTCCTGCGTTCCATGGCCTTGGGTACGAGGCCATGGGCCGGCCGTTTGCAGTTCCGTCGCTGCGTAGCAACGACGCATCGGTGCTCGAAGGCGAAGAAGGACACCTCTCCCTGCAGCCGCCGACTTGGACGCGCCCGGCGGTGTCCGTCGGGTCCTTCGAGGGTGGACTGTGGCGCCCGTCGTTTCGCTGCGCGCGACGTCCCCGATGAACCCAAGATGTGTCGCTCGCGTCCATGCTGACGTGTGCGTGGGGGGGGCTGCCTTTCATGCTCTCGGCCAGTCATGGGCTGCAGGCGAGACTCCCATCGCAGTTGCCACGGCGCCATGGGCTCAGGGCCGATGGCGGATGGAGCACGACGTGTCGCGGTTCGCGGCGGACGAGGCGGGAGCAGGGGTCGCTTGCTCACAAGGTGGGCGGACGGGTCTCAATCCCTGTGGCCCCACCCATTCGGCCCGACACCACCCGGCCCGACACCATTCGGCCCTGCTTGGAGGTGCTCGCGGGGCGGTCGCTAGGAGTGCCCCGACCTGGCACCGTGCCCCGACCTGGCACCATGCCTCGGCCTCGCTCGAGCGGTACGCGAGATGCGGTCGCCACCCAACTCGGAGCCGGCGCGCCCACACCATGGGAGCCCGATCGACGCCCGTCGCGGCTTCGTCCCCCTCGCCCGTAGCGGCCCGCGGAACGCCCCATCGGCCCGGAACTGGACGATGGTCCGGTGACACGCCCATTTTCAGCGCGGCACACGTTCCGCCGATGTGGCGTCCCGACGCGGCGCGGTGGCCCCCGGGACCCGCACGGCGGGGCTTTTCCCTGCCGGAGCGCGCCCTCCGGGGTATGTTTCTCGCGCGCAAGGACCGCGCACTTCGAACATGACGGACTCTGCGACCGCATCGCCCACGAAGGCTCTGACGCACTGCCCCCATTGCGGGTCGAAGCTCCCGGACATCCCGGTGTCGCTCTGCCCGTACTGTGCGTCACCCCTGGAGACGGCGGCCGACCGGAAGCGGCTCGAGAGCGTCAACGCGGCTCGGATCGAGCGTGTGACGCAGCACGCCGACTTCGAAGCGGCCTGCGAGGCGACGCCGCCCGAGTCCACGACCTTCCACGAAGGCGCGCGACGCGCCTGGTGGTCCCTTCCCTTGATCGGGCTCGGCGTACTCTTTGCACTCACCGTGGTGCCGCCGTTCGGCCGGGGTTTCGACCTCGGCGGTTTCGTTCTGCTGGTGCTGGGCGCAGCGAGCGCCGGTGCTGGTATCCACCTGGGCCGCACCGGTCGCGCGATGCGCAAGGACGCCGTCGCGCTCCCGCTCCTCCGGCGGGCGGGCCTCATCATCGACCGACGAAGCGAGACCGAGATCCGCGGTTGGGGCGGCCGGACGACCTACTACTTCAAGGTGGAGTTCGAGGAGGGGATCGTCGGCGAGTTCCGCTTCCCCGGCCTCGGCGCGCAGGAAGATCCGTACGCGACCAATTTGCCGGGGGTTGCGTACACGAGGGGCACCGAGCTGCTCCACTTCCGCCACATCCGCGTCTGACTCGGCCCCGGACCCGCTGGCGACCGCGCAGCCCTGCGCCGGGGCGCCCGTTTCTCCCTGGGCGGGCGGGCCCCGCAGCGGAAATCCGCGGTGTCCGTTGCTCGACGCGTGAAGCAGACTAGGCGAGGTATGCGCTCCGTGAGACCCTCCGCGTCGCCGTCCGCGGCTCCCGTCGGACGCCCCCGGCCCGAGAACCGCACCCCGCGCGTTCTTTCGATCCGCTCGACCGGGACCCGGCGCGGGGTCCCGCGGCTCCTGGCGTGTGTCGCGGCCTGCCTCCTCGGCACCCTGGCGCTGGCCCCGGCGGCCCACTCTCGCACGGCCGCCACGCAGGCGTCGTTCGAGCCCGACACCATCGAGCGCCGACTCCTCCGCTGGCGGAGGGAGGTCGAGCGTGGGACCTCTCCGAACCAGAGCTACGTTGTCCGCCTCCAGCGCGCGCTCGCCACGCACGTCGGGTCGAGTCCCGGTGACACAGCGGTGTGGCGCGCCCTCCTCGTCGCCGCAACGCTCGACGGCACCAGCGACGAGCCCTTCGGTTCTGTTCGCCGCCCGGGGAACGCGACCTTCGAGAGCCTCGCGGGCTGGTCCCGCGAGCAGCTCGGGGCTCTGCTGACCTCCGAACATGCGAGCTCGATGTCCACGTGGGCGCTCGGGCGCGTGGTCGCCGCGATGCCCTCCGGCCGCCGCCGCGACTCGTTTCCGACGATCGTCGACCGCCGGGCCGTACTGCGTGCGCTCTGGCAGTCCGGCAACGAACGGATGCGCGTTCCGCTCCTCGCGGTCGGCCGAAGGGGCGACGACCCGCTGCGGCCGGACGCCCTACGGGTCCTCGCGGCCTGGTCGATGCGCCACGGCGCGGACGAAGCGATCGATCTGTTCCTGGTCGAGCTCCTCGGCCGCAAGTTCGACCGCGCCACGCGCCCGCATCCGTACACGGTTCTGCTCCAGCGACTCGGAGAGGGAAACACGCCGCTCCAGCCGCGGGCGCGCGCAAAGCTCTCCGAGCGCGTCGGGCTCATGCTGCTCGCCAACGACTGGCGCGACGCCGCCCGTGCGCTGCGATTGAGCGCGGGGTTCCCGCTCGAGGAGCGCGTCCCGATCCTGCTTGACGCATTGAACGTCTGGCATGCGCGCAGCCAGTCCGGGCGCGAAGTCCCGGGTCTCGTGCGGGTGCAAGGTGACATCGTGCGAGCGCTCCGCGAGCTCAGCGACCAGCACCACGGTCCTTACCCGGGGCCGTGGATCGACTGGTGGGTGCGCGTTCGTCAGGGCGAATCCCCGATGCCGGGCAGTCCCGAATTCCTCGCGGCGCGCGCCAGGCGCGCGGAGCAGGGCGGATCGGTCGCGCCCGGATTCTTCGGGATCCGCCCCGAGACCGACCGCTTCACGTTCGTCCTCGACCTCTCGGGGTCGATGAAGCAGAACTACGGCACGACCGAGCGCACGAGATACCTCGAGGCCGTCGACCAGCTCGTCCGCTTCCTCCAGGCCGCGCCCAAGGGCTCGGAGTTCAACGTCGTTCTCTTCGGAACGGGCGCGGTGGCGCTCTCCGACGAGCCGATCCCCCTCGACGCGGAATCCCTCGCCGACACCCGTGACGAGCTGATCCGGATCCAGCCGCTGGGGGCGACGCAGCTCCGGCCCGGGATCGAGACCGCCCTCCGGCTCGACGACGATGGCCTACCGGTGCTCGACGGCGCGACTCCCGACACGGTCATCGTGCTCTGTGATGGCGCAACGGAGGAGGGGCCCGCCTGGGTCGGTCCGATGCTGGAGCGGGTACTCCCCATCCACCCCGTCCAATTCCACTGCGTGCTCCTCGGGCATCGAGGCGACGGGGCGCTGCGCCGGCTCGCGGAGAGCTCGGGCGGAAAGCTCGTCCGCGTCGGCGCCTGACTCCGCGGGGGCGCCGCGCCCGCGGCCCGCGATACGAGCGGGTTCCTTCTCGCTCAGCGAGGAACGCCGGTGGCGGCGAAGCCCAAGGCCCAGGCTGCCGCAACCGCGAGGATCGCAATCGCGCAGAAGAGCATCTGTCCGCGCGGGCCCAGCCGCTGGGCGAGCTTCGCGCGGGCGACGCCGAGCCCGAGCACCGCGCCGACGGCGAATCCGAGCGCGTGAGCGAGCACGTCCACGCGCGGGGAACCCGCTCCACCGCCGAGCCAGCCGAACAGCACCGCGCCACCGAAGAGCGGAGCGACGCGCCGGACCCACGGCGAGGTCTCGGTCCCGCGCCGCGCCCACTCTGCCGCGGTCATGAGGCCCAGTGTTCCGAAGAGTGCGGTCGATGCTCCGACCCCGCGGTGCGAAGCGTCGACGATGAAGGTCTCGATCGCGTTCCCGAGAGCCCCGGCCAATACGGTTCCGAGCCATACGACGCCGCTCCCGAGCGACATCGACGCCACGACGGCGAACACGGCGCCGAAGACGAGGTTGCTGATCAGGTGGTTCGCGTCGACGTGCATGGTGAGAGCGGTCCACGGTCGCCACCACTCGCCGGACCGCGCGGCGCCCGCGTGCATCACGCCGACCGGGTCCCAGTCCAGACCGAACGGCTGCGCGCGCTGGAGCCAGAACACAACCACGATGACGAACCCGTAGACCAGTGCGCCCGCGGCTCCCCAGGTCTTGCGCGGGGGGGCGGCGACGGCGGAGGGGGGCCAGTCGTGGTTCTCCTCCCCGTAGTCGACGAGTTCCGCGCGCGCCGCGTCCGCGTACCGACGCTCGACCACGAGCTGCGCGCCCCGGCCGTCGGCCACGACCGTGTGGGGGATTCCCGCGGACTGGAGCACGAGCGCGCAGTCCCGGATCGCTCGACGCGAACGGGCTTGGAACACCGGGACGTGCTCGTTCTCGTGCGCATACGGCGGGGAGCCCGCGTGCTCCGGCGGGCGCCGATCCGGCGCGGGCCCTCGGTCCATGTGGCTCAACGATTCACCTTCCGCGGTCCTCGAGCGTATGCCCGGGGATTGACCGCGATCACCCGAGCCGGAGGCCGCAGCCGGGGCAGCGCCGGTGTCCGCGCGGAATCGATTCGCCGCACGCCGGGCACGCGGAACTCTCCGCGTCGAGGTCGATGACGTGCTCCGCCGCCTTGCGCAGCGTTCCGTCGGCATCGATCCGATCGAGTGCGGCGTCCGCATCCCTCTTCAGGATCTCGGCGCTCTTCATCACGTCGGGCGTCGCGACCGCGAGCCAGAGCGTCGTGCCTCAAGCGTTCGGGTTCGCGCCCGGCGGGCAGACGACCTCCGCGCGGATCCCGTGTTCGCCGAGCCGCTTGCGCTGGGCCTCGAGGGACTTGAATCCGCCCTGGGCGATCACCTCGGTCTCGGTCCCGCGCCCATCGTTCGTGCTGGGGGTGCTCATCGTCGACGCATCGTCGTTCGGACGGCCCGGGACCTCAAGGGGCCCAGGACCTCAAGAAGCCGGGGGCGTGGGACCGTCGCCGCCCGGTCCCCGTCCGGGACCTTCGTCGCTCCCCGTTCCCTCTGGAGGCCGGGTGTGCTTCTGGAGGAGCGGAGCCTGGGTCAGCAGGAAGACGAAGGTGAGTCCGATGATCCCCACCGTCTTGAACGTGAGCCAGGCGCTGAAGTCGAGCTGCCTGCGCGCAACCTCGTTGAGGGCCGCGATCCCGAGGAAGAAGAGTCCCCAGCGCAGCGTGAGCTTGCGCCAGCCCTCCTCGTCGAGGTCGAGTGCGGTCCCCATGAGCGGCTGCAGCAGCGAGCGGCCGAGAAGGAGCCCGCCGAGCAGCAGTCCGCCCATGAGGCCGCTCGCAAGCGTGGGCTTGACCTGGATGAACGTCTCGTCGTTCAGGTAGAGCGTCAGTCCACCCAGCACCAGCACGATCGCCCCCGTCACCAGCGCCATCGGCTGGACCTTCCGCTCGACGCGGTAGGCGTACGCGAGCGCGACCGTCGTCGCCAAGACGAAGAGGCCTGTGCCCCACATGACCCCGGGTCGCTCGCCGGCGACCTTGCGGCCGACGAAGTAGGTCACGAAGAAGATCGCGAGCGGCCCGAAGTCGACTGCGAGCCGGGCACGCGGGCGGAGCGCCGACCCGGCCGCTGTTCCCGCAGGCGGGGCCGCAGAGCCGTCGCGAGGGTCGGACTCGGGGGGAGAAGGCGGGCTGGGGGGCGCCATGCGTTCGAGGCCACGGGGTCGGGCCGTGCACTGGGTGTGGGGTGCAGATCGTCGACGGGCTGCGCCCGCCGTCCGTCGTGGCAGCCTACCAGCCCGGCGGCGACGGTCCGTCGCCCATCGCACCGCACCGGGGTCCCTGCGACGTGGTTCGGTCGGCGGCGATGGCAGCGAACGGACGTGTGCGCGGCAGCCTTCCCGCTCGCAGCGCCCTCGGACGACGCGGCCGCTGCACAGTCCCGTGCTTCCCGCCGCGATGGAGCTCCCCGCCGCGAAGGATCGCCCCACGGGCCAGAGATGGCCTCGAGCGGCCGACGTCCGGTACGTCCATCCCCCCGAGGCGTCCGGTTCGGACGCGTCAGTACTGACGTACGACCCCGATCACGACGCCGCGGACCTCGACCTCGTCGACGTAGATCGGCTCCATCGTCGAGTTCGCCGGCTGGAGGCGGAAACCGTCGCCCTCGCGGTAGAGGCGCTTGAGCGTGGCCTCGCCGTCGGGCAGCACTGCCACGACGATCTCTCCGTCGCGCGCGGTCTCCCTGCGCTCGACCAGGACGACGTCCCCGTCGGCGATCGCGTCCTCGATCATCGACGTGCCCTGCACCTCGAGTGCGTAGACGTCTCGGCCTTCGGGCACGAGTGCGCCCAGGTCGAGCTCTTCGGGTTCTTCGATCGTTTCGATCGGCGACCCTGCCGCGATCTTGCCGAGCACGGGGAGCCGCGGCGCCTGGGTCTCGTCCTCGTCGTCCCCGACGATCTCGAGGCCTCGGCTGACGCCGGGTGCGCGTCGCTTGAGAACGCCCTTGCGCTCCATCTCGGCGACGTGTCCGAAGACGGTGACCTTGTTCACGCCGAAGTGGGCGGCGATCTCTTCGAGCGTCGGGCTGATCCCCTCGTTGTCCACGTAGGAGCGGAGGAACTCGAGGATGTCGCGCTGGCGACGGGTGAGGGGGAGTGAGTTGCTGGGGCTCATGACCGGATGGGGGTGAGACCAGTGGCGCGGGGGGCCCACCACGAGGGGGCCCACCAGGAGGAGGTTCTCCGCAGTGCGTTCGGCTGCGGGAGCGGGCGTGCCCCCGATCGGAGCGGTGCGCCTGGACGCAGCCGTGCATGGAGGTGTATCGCTTGCCTCGATGGAGGCGAAGCGACACACGGAGAACAGGGCGGGGAAGGAACGGAACGGTGTCGAAGGGGCACCCTCGCGTGCGGGCGAGTCCTGCCCATGGTGTGGTACGGCCCGGAACGCGTGCGGCACGTCCGGGAGGGACGACGAGCGGAGGGACTACGACGAGTGGGGGACCGCCCACGCGCACATCGTGGACGGTCCCCGGGAAAGCACCCCGACCGCCGAGGAGGGAGGAGCGGGACGGGGCGAAAGACGACGAAGGGGAATCGCCGACGGTCGGTCTTGTTGGGGGGCGAGACTCAAGAAAGCCTGGGTGAGGATCTGCGGGCCTCGTGCGGATCAGCGTGAGGAGCGCGGCGCTCCGCCGCGGATGGCACCGCCGCGGATGGCACCGCAGCGACAAACATCGCGGCGGCACGCGTCACTGCAGAGCTTGGAGATCAAAGGCAGAAGGTGCACCCGAACACCACCGCGGCAAATGCGTAGTGCACGGCCGCAAGGACACGCTCGCGCTTGAAGTCGACGTGGGTGCCCGGGGAGAACACACGCGGCGCACCGTCGGCCACACGCACACCATCGGTCACTCGGAGTCGGTTCGTGCCCGCGGACGCCACGGAGGAGTGCGATCCGACGCGCTCGAAGCGCGTGACCGACGTCCTTTCGGTCCCGGGGACGACGCGCCACCTACCGGAATCGGTCACGCGCCCGACCCGCGGCGTCGTGCCCACGGAGTGATCGACCCGACGCAAGACGACGCGACGGACGTGCTTGCCATCGCCGCGCGGCGGAGACGCCGCGCCGCTGGGGCGCGTGCGGATACGCCGAGGCGCCGGCCGCGACGTGCGCCGGGCAGGTCCCGGCGCACGGTGATCAGGCGCCCGGTGATCGGCGGCGCGCGGGTCCGCGGCCCGATGGTCCAGGACCTGATGCGCGGGGCCCTCGAAGCCTCGCGCCCCGGACGGCGGGGCCCCCGCGCTCGAGGAATCCGAACCCGCAAGACCGGCACACCGGAGCCGCAGATCGGAGCTGGACGGAGCGATCGAGGTGGTCGT
>JBCBNC010000045.1:0-43266 GCA_039821985.1 Planctomycetota bacterium | reverse complement strand
CGGCATCCTTTGGATACCTCTCGCGCAGGTCTTTGCCCTGGAAGTGACCGCCGAAGTGGAACGGCATGAATGGACGACCCGGGCCGCTTCACGCGCTGCTGGTGATCCTGGCACCGTATCTGCTCTCGCGCGTCACCTGCGAGTCGCTATCGCACCTCGGCGAAGTCGAGCACCAGGTTCTCGTCGCCGCCGTTCGGGAGCGAGAACGTGACACGGCGCGGCGAGCCTCCGCCGAACAGCTCAGCCTGGTACTCGCCCGGGCCGAGGCCGGTCACCTCGAAGCTCATGTCCTCCTCGTCGGGGTTGATCCAGTTGCCGTTCCCGCGGTCGGACACGCCCTTCGGCCGCACCTGGATCCACACGCGGTCGCCCTCGCGGGACTGCGGCAGCACGACGACGCCGCCGCACGCCACCGCGGCCCCCATCTCCGCCGTCACGTGCGGCGCCGGGCCGGCGATGGAGTCCGGTGAGACCTTGATGCGCTTCGTCGCGTACGCGCCGTTGTTCAGCGTCAGCGTGTACTCGCCGTCCTCGGGGAGGATCACCTCGAGCAGACCGTCGGGACCGCTCGCCTCGATGTCACCCGACCCACGGTTCCACCAGCGGCCGTTCGACTTCGTGAGCGACGCCGTCACGTTCTCGATCGGCTCGCCGGTGTTCCGGTCGACGGCGCGCACCACGACGAGCTGGTACGAGAGGTCGATGTCGATGCGCTGCGGCTCGCCCGAGACGGGGCGGCGCGACTCCTCGAAGACGGTCCGGTCCTCGAGGCTGCCGTCGGGCATCGGCACCTCGCCGCTGATCTTCACGCGGCAGCGGTCCATCACCGAATACTCGGCCGTCTCGAACTCGCCCCCGCCGTCCGTGACGACGGTCTCGAGCACGTCGCCCTTCACCTTGACCTCGACCTCAAGGCCCGCGATCGGCGAGCCCTGTGACGTGATGCGGCCCATGAAGCGCCCGCGCGGTCCCTCGCCCGACGCCGAGAGCTGGATGTCGACGACGTTTGGCTCGCCGACCTCGACGACGATCGAGCGGTCCTCGAGCACGGTCGGCTCCTCCTGCGCGACGATGACGGCGAGCGGGTCGCCCTCGAGCCAGCGCTCCATCACGGTCAGCTTGTACTTGCCCGGCGCGACGCCGGTGTAGCGGAACGAACCCGTGTTGTCGGAGAGCGCCGTGCGCGGCGGCGAGAGCACGGGCGACAGGTTGCCGTCCGTCCAGCCGTCCTCGCGGAGCGCGAGCATGTAGAGGCCCTGCGGGTCCTGGCCCTCCCAGCTGACGCGGCCCTGGATCGTGCAGGACGCGGGCATCTCGAGAACGATCGAGAGGTCGCCCGTCGCGGTGGCGGACGCGACGTCGTCCTCCTCGAGCTTGATGACCTCCTTGCCGTAGCGCGGGTGCTCCGCGACGACGTTCACGGCGCGGAACCACGACGACGCGCCCTCGGTCATCTCCTTGTACCAGTCGTCGCCGAGCGGCCCGAGCTGCGCGCTGCCGCTCGCGTTCGTGAAGGACGCCTCGTAGGCGTCGAACATCGGACCACGCGGGCCGAGAAGCGTGATGTGCGCGCCCTCGACGGGAACGCCGGTGCCAGCCTCGATCGCCGTGACGGTGAAGATCGAGCCACGCGTCATCGTGAGGTTCAGCGCAGTGCCCTCGGAGCGGTGCTCGAGATCGCCGTACGCGTCGGCGTAGCCCGGCGCGCGCGCCTCGACCTGCCACGAGCCGTAGGTCACACCGTCGAGCCGGTACGAGCCCGCCTCGACCTCAGCGCTCTTCGTCGGCTTGACCTCCTGGCCGCCGACGAGCTCGGTCATCACCATCATCCCGAACATGTCGGCGTCCTCGCTCGTCGCGCGCAGGAGGAACTCGGCGCCGGACACGGGCTCGCCCTCCTGGTCCTTGAGCGTGACCATGACGGGCTTCGACGTCGGGAGCGTGACTTCGATCGTTTCGGAGAGACCGACCGCCTCGGCAGGGATCCAGTCGTCCGACGAAGTGCGCCGCGCGCCAGCGACGAGCTTGCCCGTCTCGGGGATGCCCTCGAGGATCGCCTCGCCGTTCTCGTCGGTCACGCCCGCCGGCTGCAGGATCGCGACCGGTGCGACGCTGAGCGTCGCGCCGACGAGCACCTCGACGCCCTGAACGGGGTCGCCGCCGATGTCGGCGACGCGCACGGTGACCTCGCGTCCGAACAGGAGCTCGAGCTCGCCGACGTCGTGCTCTTCGCCCGCCTCGAGATCGACCTGCCCGAAGATCGCCGCGACGTGGCCCTCCATGTCCGCGCCGCCTGCGATCGAGCCCGGCGGAACGCCCTCGAGGCGGAACGTCCCGTCCGCCGCGGACATCGTGGTCGGTACGGGCAGGAGGTCGAGGTAGCGGAACGCGCGGTCCGGCACGTCGATCAGGAGCCCGCGCTCGATCTCCTCGTCCTCGTCCTGACGGACGAATACGGACACGCCCTCGCGCACGTCGAGGATGCCGACGTCGAGCGCGACGCGCGGGATCGGCGCCGCGCGCACGCGGGCGCCGGCGACGGGTTCACCGTCCTCGTCGACGACCGTGCCGACGATCGTGGCGAACGCCGGCAGCACGATGTCGCCGAGGTCGGTCGCCTGCCCGTGCTCGAGCGACTGCTCGACGTAGCGCAGGGTCGCGCGGCCCGTGCCGCGCCCGATGGTGAGCGCGTGGAACGCGGACAGCCGCGCGCCGCCGAGCTGGAAGCGCCCGTCGGGTCCGGAGACCGCAGCGTCGAGAACCGGCGAGTCGAGCCCGAGCGGCGAGTCGACCGCCTTGAAGAGCGACGAGACGTCGGCTTCGATCAACTCCACGCCGAGCCCGGGCACGGGCGTCCCGTCCTCCTCGACGAGCCGCCCCGTGACGCCGGCGAGGTCGCCGTACCAGGGGTGGTCGGGGTCGAGGCGGCCCGACGGCGCGGCGGGCGCCTTCGGGGCCGCAGCGATCTCGCGCACCGCCTCGGAGCGCCCGCTCGCCTGGACCCCCTCGAGCGCCGCGACGTCCCGCGTCGGCGTCTCGGGCTCCGCCTGCGCCCGGGAGGCGTCGATCGGCTGCACCGGCGGCGCGGGGTCGGACTGCAGGAGGAAGAACCCGCCGACGGCGAGGAGCGCGACGGCGAACGCGACGAGGAGGAGCCGCTGGGTCATGCGTAGGACCGGGGTGGTGGAGGAGGCGCGGGGTCGTGGAACGCGAGCTGTGGACTCTACGTGGCGTGCGCCGGGCATTCGCACGGCGCATCAGCGGAGAGCCACGAAGCTGCCCACCGTCGCGCGGAAGCGGGCCCGAGGGCCTCGCCCTCGCGCTCGAGCGGGCTCAGGAGCCGCCGTTCGTGAGTGCGAAAGCGGCCCAGAGGGCCCCCGCGAACACCGCGAGCCCGAGCAGCGCCACGAGCAACCGGCCCGCCCACCCGAACTGGCCGACGTCCGTGCCACCCGAGCGCGTCCGCGCGTACTGGAGGACGGGGCGTCCACCGTCCCCATCCGAGACCGGCGCTGGGCGCACGGCGCCGCCGAGCGCCTGCGCCCTGCGCGCCTGGGCGTCTCGGGCGGCCCGGGCGCCGCCGGACGTCCGCCGCGGCGCGCCCGCGGAGCGCTCGGACTTCGCGAATGAGCCGCCCTGCCTGGATCGCGGCGCGCCTGAGGCGACCGCGCGACCGGCGGGTCCGGCGGTCGGCGTGCTCGGGCGAGGCGTGTCGGCAAGCGCCTCGTCGAGGTCGTCGCCGAACTCGAGCTCGAGTTCGTCCTCCCCCTCTCCCGGTTCGTCCTCGGCGGGGCTGGAACCGACGTCGGCTCCGGTCCTTTCGTCGTCCTCCCCCCGCGGCTCTTGGATGTCCGCACCGGCTGCAGGCGGCGCGTCCGCCCGGAACCGGAGCTCCACCGCCCCCAACCGGAAGACCTCGCCGTCCTCCAGGGGTGCGCTCTCCACGCGCTCGCCGCCGACGAAGGTTCCGTTGCTCGACCCGGCGTCCTCGACGTGCCAGACGCCGTCCGATTCCTCGTGGATCCGTGCGTGGCGGCGGCTCACCGAGCCGTCGTCGAGGGTCACGTCGGCGGCAGGCACGCGCCCGACGACCGCCTCGCCCTCGAACTCGAAGACGCGCCCCAGGAGCGCTCCGGACAGGACGAACAGCCGCGGCATGCGAAGCACTCTACGGACTGGGCTCGCACCGTGTGGGCGGCCCGTGTGCAGCTCCGGTGCGCGCACGACGTTGGGACGGAGCAGGCCGACCCGCGGCGCGCGGGGAGGGCGGAGACCACCCCGCGCGCCTTGCCGTCAGACGGTTGCGACCGGCGCGTGCTCGGATGATCCACACCGTTCGAGCCCAGTTCGCGCCGACGGGCCCCGTTCGCGCCGAGGGGCCCGGTGCGCTCCGAGGGGCCCCGTTCGCGCCGAGGAGCCCCGTGCGCTCCGACGGGCCGCGTACGCGCGGGCGGGCCCGGGATGGAGGCGCGCACCCGGGCGCGGCGCGCGGCGTCCGCGACACGGGTCCCCCCGAGCAGGCACACTGGGGGCTGCGGCCCCTCCGCGACCCGCCTTGGCTCCTCCCCCTGCACCGAATTCCGACGCTGCGGGCCACGCTGTGGACGCCCCGCACTCGACGGGCCCAAGGTCGCCGCTTGCGCTCGAGGCGCGCGGGCTGGGCCGGGTGTTCCGGGTCGGCCTCCGCCGGCGGCGCGTCGTCGCGCTCGACGGCGTCGACCTCCGCGTCGCGCGCGGCGCCCACGTCGGGCTCGTCGGACCGAACGGGTCCGGCAAGTCGACTCTCCTGAGGCTCGCGGCCGGCGTCGACCGGCCCACTTCCGGCGACGTCCGCGTCTTCGGGGATGGACCGCTGCGCCGTCCTGCGCGCGAGCGGCTCGCCTACCTGCCCGACGCCCTTGCGCTGCCGCCCGAGCTGCGCGCGGGCGAGGCGCTCGGCATCACGGCGCGTCTGCGCTCCGACGGTCTCCATCGACCGGGCGAGGAGGCCGCGGGTGCGCCCGTCCGAGGACGCCGCGCGCTCCGGCGCGCCGTCGACGGGATGCTGGAGCGCGTCGGGCTCGAGGACGCGCGAACGACTCCGCTCGGCGGGTTCTCGCGCGGAATGGGACGCCGCTTCGGGCTGGCGCAGGCGTTCTTCGGCGCGCCCGATCTCGTGCTCCTCGACGAGCCGACGGCGGGCCTCGACGCACCCGGCTTCCCGGTCCTCGCCGACCTCCTGGCCGAGGCACGCGCGCGCGGGGCGACGATCGTGGTCGCCTCCCACGTGGCGACCGGCGTGGTCGAGCGCTGCGACGAGGTGGTGCTTCTCGCCCGCGGTCGGCTCGTCCGCACCGGAGCGCCGGAAGAGCTGCTCGCCGATCCTGCGCGCGCGTCGCTCGAGCTCGTGGCTGGGTCGGAGGGCGCAGCAGCGACGGCGGAGGGGGCGCGCGCCACGCTCGAACGCGACGGATTCACGGTCGAGCGTGCGGGTCCGTCGCTGCGCTCCCTGGCCGAGCTGTACGCAGGCGCGGATCGGCCGCGTACGGACGGAGGCGCGTGAGCGGCGCCGAGCAACGCGCAACCCCGGCGTCTCCAGGGCGTGGGTCTTCAGGGCGTGGGCCTTCGAGGCACGGGCCCTCTCGGCTCGAGCGCTTCCGCGCCGGCGCCGTGCTCGCCGCGTTCGAGGCCCGGCGCGTCGCGCTCGGCCTCGGAGCGTGGGCGGCGCCGGTGGTCGCTGCGCTCCTCGCGCGCCCCGCGGACGCGGCGGACGGAGGCAGCGGCGTCCCCCACGGCGACGCGCTCGAAGCAAACGCGCTGCACGAGGGTGCCCGCGCCGGTTGGATCGGCGCCGCGTTGGTGATCTCCTGGGCGGGGTCGGCGCGGGCCGCCCGCTTCGGCGGCGACTGGCACGCGCGCGACGGGCTCGTGCTCGGCGCACTGCCCCTCGGCCGCGCGGGCGTGGCGCTCGCGGCGCTCGTCGGCATCGTGCTCGGTTCACTGGTCCCGTGCGCAACGTCGGCGGCCGCGCTCGCCTGGACCGCGCCCGGGCCGCGGGCACCGCTCGAGCTCGCGGTGCGCTCCGGCCCGGAGCGCTCGGTCCGCCTCGCGCCCGGCGCGCGGCTCGCGCACGCCTTCGCGCTCCCCGCGGGGACGAGCGGTCCCGCGTCGGAGCGAGCGGTAGCGCGCGTGCGACTCGCGCCGACAGTGGGCGGCGCGTCCCCCACGAGCCGCGTCCGGGTCACGAGCGGCGACGCGTCCGCGGGCGGTCTCGTCGTCCGTCGCACGGAGCTCGAGGTGCCGCTCGCATCCGACGGCATCCTGGTCGAGAACCGGGGCGAGGGCGCGGTCGCGGTGCTCGGGCCCGCGCCGTTCGAGGTCTGGCGGCCGACCCACGCTCTCCTCGGCGGCCATCTGCGCATGGCCGCGCACGTCGCGCTGGCGTGCACGGTCCTGTTCGCAGCGGTGCTCGCCGCGGGCGCGTGGATCGGCCCGCTCATCGCCGGCGGATTCGGACTTGCGCTCGTTCTGCTGCCGGGGCTCGTCGGAAGCGCGCCCGTCTGGGCACCGCTCCCGGCCGCCGGGGGTCCGTTGCTCCACGGCCTCGACGCGCTCGCGAGTGGACGCGCCCCGAACGCCGGTTCGCCGCGCGCGCTGCTGCTCGCGGTCCTCTCGTGCGCCGCGGCCGCCGCCGTGGCTGCGCCCGCGCTCGGGCGCGCCCGGGACGGAGGAGCGGATTGAAGCCGAGCGCCTTCGTTCTCGCGTTCTTCGCCGCCCTGGTCGCCGCGGTCGACGCGCCCGAGCGAGCGCAGGGCCGGTCGCGGACGGCGCTCCTGTTCGGACCGCTCTCCAGCGTCCACGCGTCCGCGCTGTGGCTGCGCTACCACGCGGTGCTGCACGCGGGCGACGAGGAGCGGGCCTACGCGCTGGCCCGCCGGGCGCTGCGCGCGGACCCGGGGAACGCCGAGGGCTGGACGTACCTCGCGTACCACTACGTCTTCGGGCGCGGCTCGCGCACCCAGACGTCGAGTGCGGAGGCGCGTCGACATTGGATCGAGGCCGGGCTCGACGTGCTCGCGGAGGGCCGCCGCCAGCCCGGACTCGACCCCAGGACGCGCACAGAGCTCGCCTTCGCCGAAGCGCTCTACGCCCGTACGGTCGCAGCGGACGCCCCTTGGCCGGGGGCTCGGGCCGCCCTCCTGGCGCGCGCGGACGCCGCACTCCGAGAGGGCGAGTCGAGAGCGACAGGGGCCGGATCCGCGCCGGGCCGAATCCCGCGGGCGGCGCCCCGCTAATCTCCTCGCGTGCACGCGCTCCTCGACCCCGCACTGCTCGACGTCCTAAGCCCCTCCCTCGGTGGGAGCGGCCTGGCGCTGCTGGAGGCCTGGTCCGGATGGGTGGCGGAGGCCACCGAGGCGGTGCGCGCGGGCTTCGGCGCCGACGACAGCACGATCTCGGAGCTGTTCTCGCAGCTCGGCTACTTGGGGCCCTTCCTGATCCTCGTCGCGTGCGGGTTCGGCTTCCCGCTGCCGGAGGAGGTCACGATGCTCGGCTCGGGCTTCCTCCTGTACCAGGGCCGGGTCGAGGCCGTCCCCATCGTCCTCACCTGCTGGGCGGCGACGCTCATCGGTGACTCGGTCCCCTACTGGATCGGACGGCGCTGGGGTCGGTCCGCGCTGCGCTTCGGGCCCCTCGCCCGGATCCTCCACGCGGAGCGCCTCGGCCGGCTCGAGCGGCGCTTCGAGCGCAACGGGACCTGGGCCGTGTTCGTGTGCCGCTTCCTGCCGGGTCTGCGCCTGCCGGCCTGGTTCACGGCGGGGACCCTCGGGATGCGCTACCGGCGCTTCATCGCCGTCGACGGGCTCGGGGCAGCCCTCATGACGCCGGCGTTCGTCGCGCTCGGGTACGGGTCCGGCGAGAAGATCTCGGAGCTCGAGGGCCGCGTGGAGAACTTCCACCAGATCCTCGGCTTCGTCGTGCTGGCCCTCGTGGCGATCATCGCGACGCACCTGATCTTCCATCAGCGCCCGCGGAGGACCGATGCGCCGGTCCACGTCGGGCCGGAGCGGCGCCGCGTGGACGACGGCACGGACCCGTGCTCGGACGGTCCGCCCGCCGAGGACAGGCCGCTCGACGCCTCCGACCGCGAAGCCGAGCAGAGCGCCTGATCCGGCGCCGCCCGCGGGCCGCGCCCGGCGCGCGGCTCGGCCGATGCCTCGGGTCTTCCCGGAAGCGGCCTCGCGGGCGGCCTCCCGGACGCGCGCCGCGGACTCCGTCCCCGAGGGATGCACGACGGCGGGCCCGGGGCTCGGCCCCGGGCCCCCGAAGTTGACCCCCAGAATCGCGGCCGTAACCTAGCTGGCCTCGAAACCGCGCGAAGAGACCCTCCCGGGGGCTCCGCCGGGCCCCGATTCCCTCAAACCAGGACGCTCCTCGCAGCCACGAGGATGCGCACCGAAAGAGCCCATGACCACCTTCGTCTACGCCGCAGGAGCCGCCGCCGCCGCAGCGCTCGTGTTCGCGATCCTCAAGTACGGCGCGATCATGAAACGTGACGCCGGCGACGCGAAGATGCAGGAGATCTCGAAGCAGATCCAGCAGGGCGCGGCCGCGTTCCTCAAGGCCGAGTACAAGTGGCTCACGGTGTTCGTCATCGCCGTCGGCGCGGCGATCTTCTTCTCGAAGCAGCAGGGCCTCGGGCAGGACACCGCCATCGCGTTCGTCGCGGGCGCCGCGGCGTCGGCCATCGCGGGCTACTTCGGCATGCACACGGCGACGCGCTCCGCGGTCCGCACGACCCAGGCCGCGCGCACGGGTCTCACCGAAGGCCTCGAGGTCTCGTTCAGCTCGGGCGTCGTCATGGGCATGAGCGTCGTCGGCCTCGCGCTGCTCGGCCTCGTGGTCTTCACGCTGCTCTACGCGGAGGACTTCAACGCGACCGGCCTCGAGAACGTGCTCGGCTTCAGCTTCGGCGCGTCGTCGATCGCGCTCTTCGCTCGCGTCGGCGGCGGCATCTTCACGAAGGCCGCGGACGTCGGCGCCGACCTCGTCGGCAAGGTCGAGGCGGGCATCCCCGAGGACGACCCCCGCAACCCGGGCACGATCGCCGACAACGTCGGTGACAACGTCGGTGACGTCGCCGGCATGGGCGCGGACCTCTTCGAGTCGTACGTCGGGTCGATCATCGCCGCGATGACCCTCGCCGCGATCACGTTCGCCGGCCAAGAGAACATGGAGAGCCTCGCGGTCCTCCCCCTGGCGATCGCCGCAATCGGCATCTTCGCTTCGATCGCAGGCACGTTCTTCGTCAACGCGTCCAACGAGCACGAGGTGCACAAGGCTCTCGAGCGCGGCCTCCTGATCGCGTCGGCGATCACCATCGCGGGCGCCGGCATCCTCTGCTTCACGATGTCCTTCCCCGAGACGATCGTTCCGTGGAAACTCCTCGTCGCCATCGTGTCCGGCGTCGGCGTCGGCGTGCTGATCGGCAAGGTGACCGAGTACTACACGGCCACCGACCGCAAGCCCGTCCACACGATCGCCAGCAAGTCGGAGACCGGCTCCGCGACGAACATCATCGCGGGCCTCGCGGTCGGCATGCGCTCGGTTGCGCTGACGGTGATCCTCATCTGCATCGCGATCTTCGCCGCGAACTGGGCCGGCCTCGTCGAGGACGGCGTCAACTACGGCACGTACTGCGTGGCGCTCGCCGCGGTGGGCATGCTCTCGACCCTCGGCATCTCGCTCGGCATCGACGCGTACGGCCCGGTGGCCGACAACGCGGGCGGCCTGGCCGAGATGGCGGAGCTCCCCCCCGAGGTGCGCGAGCGCACGGACGCCCTCGACGCGGTCGGCAACACGACGGCGGCGATCGGCAAGGGCTTCGCAATCGGCTCGGCGGCGCTCACGGCCCTTGCGCTCTTCGCTGCGTTCCAGCTGCGCGCCGACAGCCTCCTGCTCGCCTCCGGCGCGGAGAAGGTCAACCTCGCGCTGACGAACACCGAGGTCCTCATCGGTCTGCTGATCGGCGGCATCCTCCCGTTCCTGTTCGCCGCTCTCACGATGGAGGCGGTCGGCAACGCCGCCCAGGCGATGGTCGAGGAGGTCCGCCGTCAGTTCCGCGAGATCCCCGGGATCATGGAGGGCACCGGCAAGCCGGACGCCGCCCGCTGCGTCGCGATCTCGACCGAGGGTTCGCTCAAGCAGATGGTCGTCCCCGGCATCATCGCCGTGGCCGCCCCGATCCTCGTCGGCCTCTGGAGCGTCGCCGCCCTCGGCGGCCTCCTGGCGGGCGCGCTGGTCGCCGGAATCATGATGGCGGTCTTCATGGCGAACGCGGGCGGTGCCTGGGACAACGCCAAGAAGTACATCGAAGGCGGCGCCCACGGCGGGAAGGGCTCGGAGCCCCACAAGGCCGCGGTCGTCGGTGATACCGTGGGCGACCCGTTCAAGGACACCTCGGGCCCGGCGCTCAACATCCTCGTCAAGCTGATGACGGTGGTCGGGCTGGTGTTCCTGCCCTGGTTCGTCTGATCTGACCCTCGTCCGGATCCCCGGGCGCGACGCCGCGTCCGGGGACAGCGACCCCTCAGGAGCCCTCCCATCGACTCGAAAACTCTCGCAGCCACGGTCGCGCGGATCGTGGAAGAGAAGAAGGGCGTCGACCTCGTGGTCTACGACGTCGCTGAGACCATCAAGGTCGCGGACTACTTCGTCGTCGTGACCGGCACCAGCCGCCCCCACGTCAGGGCGATGTACGAGGACGTCCACCACCGCCTCAAGCGCCTGGGCGAGCGGCACAGCCGCGCCGAGGGCGCCGACCTGGGCTGGTGGGTGCTCGTCGACTACTCCGACGTCGTCGTACACATCCAGCAGGACGAGGCCCGTGACTACTACGGCCTCGACAACCTGTACGGCGACTGTCCGAAGCTCGACTGGGAGTCGGTCACCGTGACCGACACCGGCGCGCTGGCGGACACGGAACGCGCCGGCTGACGCCGGCGCCGGGGCACGCGGAGTTCCGCAGGGTACGCGGGGCTCTTCGCGCGCGCGCCGGCGCGGTACGCTGGACGCCATGGAGGGGTCCGCGAAGAGTGAGGGGGAGGCGGCGCGCGCCGCGGCGATCGTCGAAGACGTCGCGCGCATGCTGGTCGAGACCGCCGACCCGGTCTGGGGCGGCTGGGGCGAGCGACAGAAGTTCCCCCACCCCGACGCGCTGCACTTCCTCCTGGTGCGCGGTGCGGAGACGCGGGACGACGCGCTCCTCGACGTCGCGAAGCGCACCCTCGAGACCTCGCAGGCGGCGGAGATCCACGACGCGGTCGAAGGCGGCTTCTACCGCTTCGCGACGCAGCCCGACTGGTCCGTCCCCGACTACGAGAAGCCGCTCCTGGCCAATGCCAAGCGCCTGCTCGCAGCGGCGGAGGCGTACCAGGTCTTTGGCACCGAGAGCCTCCGCGATACGGCGCGCAAGGCCGCGAGCTGGATGCGCGCGACGCTCCTCGACCCCACGACGGGGGCGTTCGGTGCGACGCAGGACGCCGACCCGGTCTATGCGCGGCTGGGCTCGATGGACGAGCGCCGCGCCCACGGCGCGCCCGAGGTCGACCCGACCGTGCACGCGGATCGCAACGCGTGGGCGGCGGTCGCGTTCCTGAAGGCAGGGTTCGTCCTCGGCGAGGGCAGCCTGACCGAGACGGGGCTCGGCGCGCTCGACTTCGTGCTCACGCGGCTCTTCGACCGGAAGCGCGGGGTCCACCACTACTGGAACGGCTCGCCGAACCGACCGGGCGAGCTGCGCGATCAGGCGGCGGTGCTCCGGGCCATCGTCGAAGCGGCGCACTCGGGCAGCACGAACCGCTTCCTCGAGACGGGGCTCACCGTCGCGGCGTGGTGCGAGGCCGAGCTCTCTCTTCCGGACGGATCGTTCCGCGGCGACGTGCACCAGGACGCGGCGCACGCGTCCGCGCGGAGCGCGGAGGACCTGCGCGCTCACGGGCTGCTGGGAGAGGCACTCCTGCGGCTGTCGGTGCTGACCGGTCGACCGGAGCTGGCGGACCGCGCGCGCGCGGCGCTCCTCGCGTTCGAAGACGCCTGGCGCCCCCACGGCTTCGCAGCGGCGGGCTTCGGCCGCGCGCTGCATCTCGTGGCCCGCGAGCCCGCGCACGTCGTCGTCGTCGGGCGCCGGGGCGACGCGCGCACGTCCGCGCTGGCCGAGGCCGGCCGCCGCACCTACGTGGCGAGCCGCGTCGCTCAGCTCGTCGACCCCGCCGACGAGGCGGCGCTGCTCGAAGCCCTCGGCCTCGAGCCGCGGGAGGCCCCGTACGCGTCGCTGCGCGCGCCGGGCGTCGAGCTGACGACGACGGACCCCGCCGAGCTCGCGTCCGGGGTCGAGGCCCTGCGCGGCGAGCGCGGACCCGGGGCGTAGGCGAGTCCGGATCGGGGCCGCGCGTGGGCGGCCGTCGAGCGGAGCCACGGCTCGGGCGCGCGGGCCGCCGGTGGGCGGCAGGGGGCGACTCTCGGACCCGGCCCGCGTCGAGCCGCCCGTCCCCAGCCCCCACCCGCCCAGGGGGACCCTCGGCGCCCCCCCCAGGTCGCAGCCGAGCGCGAAAACCGATCCGCGCCGCCGGGGACCACCCGCAGCACCCGGCCCTCCCACGGGTCGCCCGAGAGCCCGTTCCGACCGATCCCGCGAACCGGCTGGGGCCGCCGAGCGGGCCCTCGGCAGGAGCCCGGCAACCGGGTCCCCCCACCGGGTCTCAGGCTCCGGCCGGATCGTGCCGATCGTCACGACGGCCCGCCCCCCCGCCGCCATGCAGCCGAACCTGCCCACGCCGCCCGCCGACCTCGACGCGCTCGGGCACCTCCTGATGGACCAGGAGAAGCTCGACGCGCGTATCGCCGCACAGGAGCGGCGGTTCCACACCCGGACCATGCCGCGGCTGCGCGCGGGGGCGTTCGTCCTGGCGCTCGGCCTCGCGGCGCTCCACAACTCCGCGCTGTTCGGGGAGGGCTGGGGCATCGAGCTCACCGCGCTGGCCTCCGCGCTGGCCGTCTACGCGCTCGCTTCGACGGCGCTGGTCCGGCGTTCCTACGGGGACGGGACGGGGCCTTCGTACGCAGAGCATCTCGCCTGGATCGACGTGTTCTTCGCCGGCGCGCTCGTGTACGCGACGGGCGGGCCGAAGAGTCTTCTCTTCTTCCTCCCCTACGCGCGCGCCTTCGAAACGTCCCCCGGGCGCTCGGCCCGGCGGTTCGTGCCGCTGTTCCTCGCGCCCGTGATGCACGCCGGAGCGCTCGCTGCGAGCGCGATGATCGGCGGCGCGCAGTTCGCGCTCTGGGTGGAGGTCACCAAGGTCGCCGCGTGCACGCTCACCGGCGCGTACTTCATGTTCGGCGCCGAGTCCGCCCAGCGCGTGTGGCGTCGACAGTCCACCGCGCTCGGGTACGCGCGCGAACTCGTCGGCGAGCTCCGCGCGCAGTCGGACGCGCTCGAGGAGTCCAAGCGCACGGCGGAGGGGCACGCGCGCGCGAAGTGGGCGAGCCTGACGGACGTGAGCCACGGGCTGCGCGCACCCGCCGAGCGCATCATCGACGAGACCGAGGCCGCGCTCGCCGCGGCGCGCGAGGACGGGCAGGAGGTGCACCTCTCCGCGGCACTGAGCTCCGCTCGACGACTGCTCGCGAACGTCGAGGGCGTGCACCGCTTCTCGACGCTCGAGGCGGGCAAGGTCGCCCCACAGCACGCCCCGTTCCGCCTGCGCGACGCCTTGGCGCTGGTGCTCCGCACACCGACCGAGCGCGCCCGCGCCAAGGGGCTCGAGGTGGTCTGCGACGTCGCGCGCGACGTGCCCGAGGCGGTCGTCGGCGACGCGCGCTCCCTGACGGAGATCCTCGACGAGCTGCTCTCGAACGCCGCGCGGTTCACGGGCGAGGGCTCCGTCCTCCTCCGGGTCGAGGCCGGGCGCGCGGGCTGGATCGCCTTCTCCGTCGTCGACACGGGCGTCGGCATCTCCGCGGAGGAGCTCGAGCTCGTCTTCGATCCATTCGCGAGCGCGGAACGTTCGACGGCGCGCCGCTTCGGGGGCGCGGGGCTCGGGCTCGCCATTGCCAAGCGGCTCGCCGAGATGCTCGGCGGCGGTCTCTCCGCCACGAGCGTCGAGGGCTCGGGCTCGACGTTCACCGCGCTCCTCCCGCTCGAGGAGACGGCCGGCGAACGGAGCCGTGCCGCGCGACCGCAGCCGCTGCCCGAGGAGTGTCGGGCCGGTGACGTGCTCGTGATCGCCGAACGGGAGCTCACCCGGGAAACGCTGGTGCGCCGCGTCGAAGAGTTCGGGCGGACCGCGCGCGCGGCGCGCTCGAAGAGCGAGGCGTACGCCGTCGCCGCGCGGGGCTCGGGCGCGCTCGCGGCCGTGGTCTGCGACCGGACACTCGACCCGCTCGAGCGGGCCGCGATCGACTCGGCGCTCGGAGGCGCGCTCGACTGGGTGATCGTCGACGACGACGACGCCGCTGCTTCCGACGGCGACGCGATCCCCTCGCTGCGCTTCCATCGCGTGGCGCCGCCCGTCGTCGGACCCGAGCTCTTCGAGGCGCTCGAGCGCGCGACGCGGCCGCGGGGCCCGCTGCCCGCCCTCGATGGGCTCGCCCGGGTCGAGGCCCGGCCGGATCGATCACCGACCGATCGCGCCGGGTCGGCATCGGCGCGGCCGATGCAGCGTACGCGGCGCCCTCTCCAGGTGCTGCTCGTCGAGGACGACGCCGTCAACCAGCGCGTCGGGCGGCTCCTGCTCGAATCCTGGGGCCACCGCGTCGAGGTCGCGGCCCACGGGCGCGCCGCGGTCGAGCGGACGGGCGCACATGAGTTCGACGCCGTGCTCATGGACGTGGACATGCCCGAGATGGACGGGCTCGAGGCGACGCGCGCCGTGCGCGCGCGCGAGGCGAGAACGGGGTCGGCGCCCGCCTTCCTCGTGGCGATGACGGGACGCAACCTCGAGCACGACCGCGTCGCCTGCCGCGAGGCAGGCATGGACGAGCACATCGCGAAACCCGTCGACAGGGGCGAGCTCTTCGCGCTGCTCGAGCGCAGGGGCTCCGCCCTCGAACGCCAGAGCTGAGCGGCCGCGGCGCTCCGTTCGAACGGGCGCCTGGACGGGCGCCTGGACGGACGACGGGCCCGCGCGGATCAGACCTCGATCGGAACAGCCGCGCGGCGCGCGCGCGCGAACGCGATCAGGAACGCGAGGAGGATCCAACCGCCGCCGCCGAGGACGTCACGCGCACTCGGCGGGCCGGGCACGGGCGGAACCACGGCCGCGCAGCCGCCGCCCCCGCCGTCGTCGACGTCGAGTTCGCCCGTGAAGGTGAACCCCTCCTCGATCGTGATCGACTGGCCGGTCGCTGTGCTCTCGACGAGGATCGACGTCGTGCCGAGCGCCCCGGACGGCGCAGTGACCCGCACCAGCCCGTCGTCGACGAGATCGAGGCCCGAGCCCGTGCGCCCGCCCGAGCCCGTGCGCGGATCGACCCCGAATACGACGCGGGTGCTCGCGTCGAAGTGGTCGCCGAAGAGGGACACCTGCACGCCGCCGGAGCGGTCCACCTCGTCCGGAGTGACGAGAGTGACCTCCGGGTCCGGCGTGTCGACGTAGGTGAACGCCGTCTCGGCGAAGAAGCCAGCCGACGGCGAGATCACGCGCAGAACGTGCGGGCCGCCGGGAGTTCCGCCGGTCGTGACGACGTCGAGACGCGTCGGCGAGGCGACGAACACCTGCGTCTGGAGCTGACCGTCGATCGTCACCTGAGTCCCCGGCACGAAGTGGTCGCCCGTGAGGACGATACGCGTGCCGCCCGTCGCGGCGCCGACCGACGGGAACGTCGTCGTGACGATCGGGGCGACGTCGACGGCGAACGCGCTGCCCAGCCGCCCCTCGACTCCGGTCTCATCGACGACGACGACGTCGTGGCGGCCGGCGAGGGTCTCGCCGGTCGTCAGCGTGATCGTGTTCGCGTCGACGATCTGGCAGCCGGACGCGTCGCCGTCGCGGTAGATGCGCCCGCCGAGGACCACGCGCGCTCCGGGTCGGAATCCAGCGCCCGACACCGTGATGCTCGCGCCGCCCGCGAGGTCTCCCGCGGCGGGGCTCACGCCCACGACCGTCGGGTCGGGGGGCGTGATCTCGAGCCCGCCGACGAGCGTGTCTCGGTCTCCGCCCGGCGCGGTCGCGGTCAGGTCGACGTGCCCGAGAACGGCACCCGCGGGCACCTCGACGTCGAACGCGACGGCGCTGTCGAACCACGAGACGTTCGTGAACGACAGCCCGGGGTCGCTGCACGTGAGCGTCGAACCGGCCACGAGGCCCGCGCCGCGCACAGTGCGCGTGACGGTCTCCCCGAGGACGATGCGCTGCGGGAAATCGTCGGAGACGCGGCCGAGCTGGACGCTGCCCTGGGCGGCCAGTGCGACGGTACCCAGCGACACGGCTCCACCGGCCGGCACGCTCACGGTCCCGAGCGCGGTCGTCTGGAAGTCGGTCTCGACCGTCTGACCACCGCCGAGATTCGAACCGGACACCGGCTGGTCGAGCGGATCCGCGTAGAGCGTGTAGGTGCCGCCGTCGAGGCCGGTCAGCGCGAACGCGCCGCTCGACGTCGACAGGATCGCGCCGGCGACGCGGCCGTCGGCGTCGAGCGCCACGACGTGCGCTCCCGCGACCGCGCTGCTGTCGGACGCGCGCACGACGGACCCGTTGACGCGTCCGAAGCTCTGCGCCGGGTAGATCGAGCGCATCCCCCCGACGTCGTCGTACGAGAGGCTCCGGTGCAGGATGACCGTCGAGTCGACGTACGGGTACATCGTCGCGCCGCAGACGCCGCTGTGGTCGAGCCCGAGGAAGTGGCCGAGCTCGTGCGCGGCGACGTCCTCGACGTCGAAGTGGCCCGGCTCGCCGTCCGTCGTGAAGCGGAACGTCTTGCCGTTGAAGATCACGTCCGCGTCTGCGATCCGGCCGTCGGTGAAGAACGTGACCGGCGTGATCGCCACCGTGCTGCTCGCACCGGGGAAGAACCCGGACGCGTTGTCCTCGTCGAAGAGGATGAGCTGCACCGACGCGCTCTGCCAGTCGACGCGGTTCGTGGCCGGTCCCTCGACGAGCCGCGCGCGACTCCCGTACGCCATGTTCCACGCCTGTGCGGCGGCGCGGATCGCAGGCACGTGGCTCCCGTCGGAGATGTCGTCCGAGCCGTCACTCTGGATCTGGAACGGGACCGACTCGGAGTTCGACCAGAAGAGCGCCGTTCCGTCGACCGAGTACCGCAGCCGCACGTGCGCCGCGCCGAGGGCAGCGAGCGCCGCGAACACCGTGAACGCGAGCGCCGCGCGCAGGGCGCTGCGCCCCGATGGAGCGGACCGTGAGCGACCGAACATGGGATCAGCGCGGGGCGGGCGCAGCGGCGAGGCGCTCCTGGCGCGCCGCCTCGAGGCGCGCGACGAGGTCCGCGTAGCCGAGCATTCCGTTGCGGTCCGCGACGCGCGTGTTGCGGGCGGTGATCAGCGAGACGTGGTCGCCCGTGCGTACGGCGACGCTCTCGCCGCGCGAGGACGTCACGATCCGGTACTTGCCCTGGCTGAGGCCGGTCGTGAGCCGGAGCCCGTCCCGGTTCGGCTCCTCGAGCAGGAGCACGACGTGTTCGCCCTCGACGAGGCGCGGCATGCCCGGGATCAGCATTCCTCTTCCGGTCGCGAGCATGCCGCCGGGCAGGCGGATCGTGCGCGTCTCGGCCTCCTCGCCCCAGAACGTGCGCTCGACGCGCAGGTCCCAGTCCGTGTAGATCGTGCCGTCGCCGAGCTCGCCGCTGCGCGCGTCCGTCACGAGTCCCTCCACGACGAGGTCCGACGCGAGGAACGCCTCGTCGAGGTCGAGCTGCACCGCCGTTCCGGCTTCGGGTCGGCTCTGGTACCCGGGGAGGAACGCGGGAGCGATGAAGCCGATGGCGACGCCGGCGGCGATGGCGAGGAGGGGGATTCTCAGCATGGGGGCTCGGGGCCGCCCCGGGGGTGTGCGGAGTCGGGGACGTGGAGCGGGGCGGCGTTGCGAGCGGCGCCGGACCGGGGTGCGGGGAGAGGTCCGGGGAGCCGCCCAGGGGAGGTCGATCCGCCGGCCGGTGGCGCTTGAACCGGCCCGGGGAGATCCCTCGTGCCTCTCACGGTGGGTCAGCGCGGGCGCCCGGGTGCGGCGGACCCGCCGCGGGGGTCCCGCTGCGGGGCGCTCCAGGCCGCTGCCTGATCTCCGAGGTACGGTTCAGCGCCCGGCGGACTCGCCCGCCCCCCAGCCCCTCCCATGGACGCCGAACACCTCTTCGAGAGACTCTGCCAGCGCCACGGCCTCGACCCCCAGGCGATGGCCGACTACGTGCCGCTCGTCGCACGAGCGGTCGCGTCGCCGCCCGAGGTCCGGGCGCGGATCCTCACCCTCGTCGAGGACAGCCTCGGCCGCAAGGCCGGCGGCGATCCGGACGCGACGCTCGACGCGCTCGAGGTGGACCTCGACGAAGAGGTCCTGCGCGCGGTCGCGAAGCGGCTGCACGCGTGGACGCCGCCCTGGCGCCGGTGAGGGAGCGCGCGGCCGAGCGGCCGCGGAAACGTCAGCGCTTCCTGCGCTCGAGCTGACGCTGGAGCCGCTCGATCTCGCGGCGGAGCTCGGCGACCTCTCCCTCGAGCCGTCGGAGCTTCCGCTTCAGCTCGGTCCGGCGCGCCGCGCCCGGTTGCGGACGGGGTACGGCTTTTCGCTGGACGCTCCCGGGCACGACCTTCGCCCGCGGGATCTTCGATCCGCGCTTCTCCCGAGCGCCCTTTGGCTTCTTCGGGGGCGCGGACTTCGCACTCTTCTTCCTCTTCGCGGCTTTCCCCTTCGCGCCCTTCGGCGCGGCTTTCCCCTTCGCGCCCTTCGGCGCGGCTTTCCCCTTCGCGCCCTTCGGCGCGGCTTTCCCCTTCGCGCCCTTCGGCGCGGCTTTCCCCTTCGCGCCCTTCGGCGCGGGCACCCGATCGGTGCTCGAGGGCGGGGCCGGGCGCGATGCGGTGCCGAGCACCTTGCGCGACCCCAGCTCGACGCGGACCCAACGGGCAACGCCTTTGCGCGCGACGTCGACCACGACCGTCTGGCCGGCGCGCGTCGGCGCCATCGCGGCCTCCAGCGACGCCAGGTCCGTCACCCTCCGCCCGTCCACACCGGTCACCACGTCACCGGCGCGGAGTCCAGCGACCGCAGCCGGGGAACCCGGGAGCGGCTCCGCCACACGCACACCGGCGTCGACCACCTCGAGCACGATGCCCATGTAGCCGCGCTTGTCGCGGTCGAACGCGGCGAGGACCTCGTCGACCACCGACGGCACGGGCTGCGACGCCGCCGGCTCCGACGGTGCATCGGCCGCGGCGTCGGCTCTTGGAACGGGGCGCTGTGCGTGCAGCGGCGCGGAGAGGGCGATCGACGCGAGCGCTGCGGCCAGCGCGGGCAGGGGTGTCTTCATCGGGGGTCGGGTCGGGGCGCGGAACGCTCGGACCCTACGCCATGGCCTTGGAACCGGCGACGCTCCGCGGCCCGTCGCGTCGCGCGCGGCCCGGATTCGAACAGCCTCCGTACGCGCGGCGCCCGCGCCCGGCCCCGCGCGTTTCGACGACGCTCTGGCCGTGTCTCCCTCAGCGACGACGCCGGCGGCGCTTCTTGGACTTCTTCTTCTCGAGCTTCACGACGACGTCCTCCGAGGAGCCGTCCTCGGCCACGACGAGGTCAAACGTCTTCTTGCCGAGCGTCTCGTGCCACACCGTCGCCTCGTGCTTGCCCGCCGGGAGCCCTGTGAGCGCGAAACGGCCGTCGGCGCCGGTCACCGCCCAGTGCGTCGCGTCGGTCACGACGACCCACGCGCTCATCCACGGGTGCATGTCGCACGCGACGCGGATCGCTTCGGCTTCGTCGAACGTGCGCTCGAGGCGCTTGCCCGCGGCGACCGTCTGGTTGAGGGCCTCGTTCGCGACGGCGCGCAGCCGCACGTTGTGCGAGGTCTTGTCCGAGTTGAGGAACGCGACCTTGGCGCCCTCGGGCGCGACCAGCACGTGGGGCAGGAAGCGGCAGCCCTTCTGGTCGAGCTCGTACGGTTCCTCCGGGATCTCGACCTCGACGCCTTCGACCTTCACCGTCACGACGCAGTGGGCGATGCCGAGCGAGCCGTCCTCGTCCTTCGAGAGGAGGAGACTCCAGTTCGCACGGTCGACGGTCTCCCCCGGCGGGCAGCAGCCCTCCGCAGCGGCCGCCGAAACCTCGAGCTCCTTGACCAGCGGCGGCTCGCCCTCGAAGAGCACGCGCCCCTTCGCGGTGGGCGGCGCTTCCTGCGCCTCGAGCACGGCGTCGTCCGACGCGCCGGAGTCCTGCGGGCGGGCGGGGTCGGCGTCGCCGGCCGTGCGTGCGAGAACGGTGGAGCTTGCGAGGAGGAGGACCGCGGCCGCGAGCCGGGCCGGGCGTTGGATCGGGGAACGCATCGCTCCGAGGATAGCGCCGGGCATGGCCCCGCGGGGGGCGTGCGCCCGGGTCGAGCACCCGTCACGGGCAACGGTCGGATCCGGGCGATGCCAGGACCCGACCGGGCCCGGTCACGAACCCAGCCGCCGCTCGACCGGGTGCCGGGCGAGCCGCCCGGGCGTCGGGAGCGTCCCCACGATCGGCGTCGCCCACTCGACGAATGCTTCGCTGATGTCGTCGTCGCCCTCGATGAACTCGTCCGGGACCGTGCGCGTCGCGGCCGCGACCTCGGAGAGCTCCTGCGCGACGTAGACCGGCTGGTAGCCGTCGTCCTCGCCGCGGCGGATCGCGATCGAACCGTGCACGCGGTCCTCGCCCGTGGCGAACTCGACCGCCGCGCGTCCGACCTCGCGCGCCTCGAGCGCGTCCTGCTCGGACACGACGCCGAAGAAGCTGCGCTGCAGGTAGCCGAACGTGTCCGCCCGCACGCGCGACGCGGCGGTGACGTTCTCCTTCACGAGGGCGGAGAGGTAGTCCCCGAGCGCGCCGGTGCCGGAGAGCTGCACGTTGCCGTGGCTGTCGACCTCTTTGCCCTTCGCGATCAGCTCGCCGGCGGCGTCGTGGATGCCCTCGCTGACCGCGACGACGCAGCGACCGTGAGCGTGGAGCATCTCCTCGACGCGGTCGCAGAAGGCCTTGGGATCGAACGCGCGCTCCGGCAGGTAGATCATGTGCGGGCCGTCGCCCTCGTGCCTGCGCGCGAGTCGGCTCGCCGCCGTGAGCCAGCCCGCGTGACGGCCCATGACGACGTTGATCTTCACGCCGCCGAGGCTCTTGTTGTCCTGGTCATCGCCGAGGAACGCCTGCGCGACGAACTTTGCCGCCGAGCCGTAGCCCGGGGTGTGGTCGCAGCCTGCCAGGTCGTTGTCGATCGTCTTCGGCACGTGGAAGAGGCGCAGCTCGTAGCCGCGCGCGAGCGCCGCCTCGTTGAGCAGGTGCGCCGTCTCCGCCGAGTCGTTGCCGCCGACGTAGAAGAAGTACCGGATGTCGTGCGCCTCGAAGACGTCGAGGATCCGCGCGCAGGACTCCTCGGTCGGCTTCTGCCGGACCGAGCCGAGCGCTGCGGCCGGGGTGAGCGCGACGCGCTCGAGCTCCTCCGGAGCCTCGCGGCCGAGATCGACGAGTCGCTCCTCCATGATCCCGCTGATTCCGTTCATGGCGCCGTAGACGCCGGTGATCAGGCGGTGCTCGACGCAGCTCTGCACGAGGCCGACGAGGCTCTGGTTGATGACGGCGGTCGGGCCGCCGGACTGGCCGATGAGGGCGTGTCCCTTGGGCGCGGGCATGGTGCGCGGGGGTCGGTAGGGGTCTCGGTTCGGGTGAGCGCCGGAAGGTAGCCCGCGGAATCCGGAGCGGGCACAAAACACCGGCCGTCCTGTTGCCACTTCATCGGCCTATCACTATCTTCCCGGCTCGCTCCCGCCGACCGGCGGACGCGAACGCCCGGGTGGCGGAATTGGTAGACGCGCCAGACTAAGGATCTGGTGGGGTAAAACCCGTGCTGGTTCGACTCCAGTCCCGGGCACCAGCCCCGGCTTCCTTCGGAAGCCGGGGCTGGTGTTGTTTCTGGCCCAACCGCTTACGCGGTTGGAGCGGATTCAGAGCCACCCGTTCGGGTCTCGGACGATGGGTGTTCGCGCATGGGTGGTCCCCCGTGGGCGGGTCAGAGACGACGGTGCGGATCGGACCGGGTGTGAGCCGGCCGTGAGTTGGTGCGGTTGTCGGACCTCTGAGGGTCTGTCGTGGAGCTCGGCGCCGGCGGTCGCCGCGCGGCGGGCGGCGGGCGGCGTGTCCGTGGTCGCGGGTGGCGGGTCGCCGGTGCGTCAGCGCGCGTAGGGCGTCACCGTCTTCGTGTAGAGGCGGAACTCGCGCGGGTCGAGGCGGATCTGGGTCAGGGAGCCCTGGATCGCGTTCAGGTAGGTCACGAGGCGGTCGACGGATTCGAGCTCGGCCGGGAGGCGCTCGGCGACCTGCTGGTCCCGCCAGTTGAAGAGCTCGGCGTCCACCGCGTCGCGCAGGCGGTCCCGGTCGACCTGGTTCCTGGACTGGCCCGGGAACTGGCGCTCGAGCACGCGGCGCTCGGCCTTCGGGCGCTCCGTCGCGAACTTCGCGGACACCACGTCTGCGAGACGGGCCGAGGCGACGTCCCGCGACTGCGTGCGGATGAGGTCGGAGCCCGTGTCCGGGGCCAGCCAGAGCGCGATGTTCGCGCTCTCCAGGCCGTCGGTCAGCGCGCGCTGGAAGGACGCGAGCTCGCCGAGGCGGTCACCCGGGCGGCTGCGGCCGACGGCGTTCTTGGTGACGTCCTCCACGAACTGGTAGCGGTTCGAGAGGATGACCTTGTCGCCGTAGCTCAGCATCGCGATGTGGCCCGTGCCCGGGATCAGCTGCGACCAGAACTCCTGCAGGCGCAGGCCGCCTTCGATCGTCGTGACGAAGTAGCCCTTGTCGCCCGGGTTCTTGCCCTGGATGCCGATCCGCGGACCCGCCTGGCCGAACGCGGCCTGCAGGTCGTCGATCGCGCCCTGGTCCGACGCCCACGCGACGAGCGCCCAGCCGAAGACGGGCTTGTCGTCGCGCGGCGGGCCGATGTAGCGCTTCTCGCCCGTGTCGGGGTCGACCTCGAAGTCGATGGAGCGGTCCTCCCAGTCGTTCGGGCGCACGAAGAACGCGACGCGGTCGACGAGGGCGCCGTCGAGCACGTTGATGAGCGACGCGGTGCCGCCGGAGAGTCCGTTCACGCGCTTGAGCGTGTCGTTGAGGTTCGCCTGCGCGGCGGGCTCGAGCGAGTCCTCGACGAGGCGCAACAGCGTCCCGATCGGCGCGCGCATGTACGCGAACATCGTCGAGTCCGAGGGCGCGAGGTTCGCGACCTCCTCGAGCTCGTCCTTGCTGAAGCCCTTCGCGCGGTAGATCGTCTCCTGGTTGGGCGTCATCAGCTCGGAGGAGAACGTGCCCGACAGGTTCGCCTTCAGGCCCTGGTCGAAGTCGAGCACGCCGAACAGCTGGCGCACCGCGGCGACCGGCAGCACGCGCGCGGCGAACGCGTTGCCGAAGCGGTCCGACGCGGGATCCGGCCAGGGCTTGTCGAGGCCCCACGCCTCGCGCAGCTTGCGCAGGTCGAGCTTCACCTCGATGTCGCGCCGGTCCTCGTTGCGCCCCGTCACTCCGAGCACGCCGTCGTCGTACGGAGCGGCGAGCAGCAGCGATTCCTGCGCGCCCGCGATCTCGAGCCGCGGCGCCTCGTCGACCAGTCGACGCGATGTCCCGGCGACGACGACGTCCTTCACGCGCGTGACGTGGATCGGCGCCTTGAGCTGCCCGCCTGAGAGCGTCACGACCGCGCCGTCCTTCGTCGCGCTCAGGCCCTGGGACTCGAGGCCGATGAGCCCCGGGTAGCGCAGCGCCGACGCGCCGAGCTTGCCGAAGAAGCCCGCGCGCGCGTAGACCGCCCACTCGGACTCCTCGGCGCTCGGCCCGGTGAAGTCCGCGGCGAGCGCGAGGTCCTCGCCGCCGATCGCGCCGAGCGGGTCGATGCCGAGCGGCAGCGACGCGATCTGCTCGCGGACCTCGGCAATCTGTTCGGTGATGCGGTGCTCCGCGTCGAGCTCGCCCCAGCCCGGCGACGCGAGGTACTCCCTCACGGCGCTGTTGCCCTCGAGGTCCTCCCAGACGGAGAGGGTCGGGAAGTCGGCGAACGCGGCCGCCAGGTCCTCGCGCGACACGTAGGCGTCGACGTCCCGCGGGATCAGACCCGCAAGGTCGAACTTCACCCGCCCGCCGTGGGGCGGGAACAGGAACGTCGAGAACGCGAAGTAGCCGACGAAGGCCAGGACGAGGAGCGAGACGCAGCCGATGCGCAGGAGGCGCTTCTTCGAGCTCATGGGGTGAGTGCGGTCAGCGGGGGAGCGGGCGGGAGAGCGTACGCCGCCCGCCGCCGCCGGACGACGGTCGAGCCGCTGCCTTCCCGGCAGCCCGTGGATCTCGGCCCGACGGCGGCGCCGCGGCGCTTCGGCCGGGGCGCTCGGTCGGGATCCGCCGCGGGGCCGTCCGGCCGATTCGAACCGCCTCGCCGCGCCCAGGCACCGGGACCGCCGCTCGGATCCTCGCCGATTCTCGCGCCCGCTCCGCCGCCGGGCGGCGACACTCGGCCCCATGAGCGACACGACGTCCGCGCGCGGCGCAGCCGCCGGCCTCACGCTTTCGAAACGGGTGAGCGCACTCGAGGGCTCCCCCACGCTCGCGCTCGCCGCCAAGGCGAAGGCGCTCCTCGCCGAGGGCCGCGACGTCGTCAACATGGCCGTCGGCGAGCCCGACTTCGACTCGCCGGTCGCCGCGCAGGACGCCGTCCGGGCCGCGCTCGACGCCGGCGGCATCAAGTACACGCCCGCGGCGGGCACCCTCGCGCTGCGCGAGACGATCTCGGGCTGGCTCCGCGCCGAGCGCGGCGTCGACGCGTTCGGGCCCGACGGCGTCGTCGTGTGCCACAGCGCCAAGCACGCGCTGTCGCACTCGCTCCTCGCCCTCGTCGAGGAGGGCGACGAGGTGCTGCTGCTGCCGCCGGTCTGGGCCAGCTACGACGCGATGGTCGAGATCGCGGGCGCGCGGCCCGTGCACGTGCAGCCGCGGCCGGGCGGTGAGTGCCGCCCCGACCTCGCCGCGATCCGCGCGGCGATCGGTCCCCGGACGCGCGGGATCATGCTCAACACCCCGAGCAACCCATCGGGCTACGTCTGGACGAAGGACGAGCTCGACGAGCTCTGCTCGATCGTCCTCGAGCACGAGGGGCTGTGGCTGCTCTCCGACGAGATCTACGGCCGTCTCGTGTTCGAGGGCGCCGCGCACCATTCCCCCGCCGCGCACTCGCCCGAGATGGCGGCGCGCACGCTGCTCGTCGACGGCGCCAGCAAGGTCTTCGCGATGACCGGGTACCGCATCGGCTTCGTCGCCGCGCCGGCGCCCGTCGCGAAGAAGATCGCCGACCTGCAGAGCCAGGTCTCGGGCTGCCCGAACTACCTGAGCCAGGTCGCGTACCGGGCGTGCCTCGAGACCGAGCCGCCCGAGGCCGGCGCGATGCTCGACGAGTTCGACGCGCGGCGTCGCATCGTCATCGAGGGCCTGCGCGCGCTCGGGCTGACGTGCCCGGAGCCACGCGGCGCGTTCTACGCATTCCCCGACGTGTCGCGCTACCTCGACGAGCGCGGCGCTGCCGGGTTCTGCGCCGATCTGCTCGAGCAGGAGGAGGTCGTGCTGGTGCCCGGCGACGTGTTCGGTGCGCCCGACCACGTGCGCATGTCGTACGCGGTGAGCCGCGAGCGGCTGGGCGCCGCGCTGGAGAGGCTCGGGCGGTTCCTCACCGAGCGCGGCGAGCGGACGGGATGACGCCGACGCGGTAACGGGGGCGGCAACGTGCGCTAGCGGTGGACATGGAGAGCACGGGACGGGCGGAGCGACGCGGGGGACCGGGGCGGATCTGGATCGCGGTTCTCATGGCCGCGTCCGGGATCGCGGGCGCGGCGCTCGCGCACTTCGGCGCGGAGACCGACCGAGCGTCCGACCCCGCTCGGCGGGAAGCGCCGCCGAACGCGTCGGAGACGACGAACGAGCTCGCGCGAGTCGTACCCGGCCCCCTCCCCTCCCGGCTCGCGCCCGCGTCGGCTCCGGCCGCGCCGCGCGCCGAACTGGCGCGTGCGCGCGACGACCGAGGGCGCGTCGTCGTGCGTCTCGTGCCCCCCGCCGGCCTGCTGCCCGAGGCACGCCGTGCGCTCTCGGGCGCTCGCGTACAGGTCGCCTGGCGATCGGAGAGCGGCGCCGCCGACGCGCTCGTGGCCACCGGCTTCGACGGCGCCCTCGAGGCCCCTCTCCCCCGCGCGCGCGCGGGCGACACGGTCGAACTCCTTCCTGCCGACCGGCTCTGGTCCCGGCAGCGGCCGGCCGATGCACGGCCGGGAGCGCCCGTCGTTCCGAGCCTGCTCGGTGCCACGCGCAGGATTGACGAGGGAGACAACCTGGTTCTCGAGATCGACGTGCGCTGCGAGATCTGGGCCGTGGTCCGGACCGTCGACGAGACCGGTGCCCCGGTCGTAAGCGCGTACGCAGAGAAGCCGCGGAGTCCAGGCTGGTCCGTTCAGCGGTACGCGGGGCGCACGCGCGGGGAGGTACTGCTCCGGCTGAGCGACCCGCCTCCCCCGCCGGCGGCGCTCGAGGTCGCCGCGTACGAGCACGAGCGGGTGTCCATCCCCGTCCCCCCCGTCGCCGACCGATCGCGCGTCGTCGACCTCGGGACGCACGTGCTCGCGCGCGCGCCCGTCGTCGCCGGCGTCGTGCTGCGGCCCGACGGGCGGCCCGCCGTGGACTTCCTCGTCGAGCGCGTGCGCAACCGTGCGAACTGGGGACTGCCGAAGATCGGCGCGGGTACCGACGCGGACGGCCGCTTCCACATGCGCGTGGCTGCGCACGAGGATCTGGTGCTCTGGGGTCACACGCGGGACGCGGGCGACCCGCTGCACTTCGGCCCGCTCGAGCTGGGAGCGTCCCGCGACGTACCGACGATCCGGCTCGTGGAGGCGCCGACGCTCACCCTGCGCTTCGATCCGAAGAGCCCTTTCTGGGTCGCGAAGAGCTGGGTGACCGTCGAGCCCGCCGACGCACGCGCGGGCGCCTTCGGGGAGGACGCCCGGCTGCGCGCGTGGGGGGACGGGACGCTCACGATCGACGGCGTGCGGCCCGGCCGCTGGATCGTGCGCGCGAAGAAAAACCGATCGCGTGGCCACGAGCACCCGCGCGGCAGAGCGAAGTCGTTCGAGGTCACGGTGGAGCTCGACGACGGTGGTGTCGTGGTCGACGTTCCCGCCGCGGAAGGGACGGGCCGATGAGCGCGCCGGTCCTTCGGCTGGTCGTGCTCGTCGCGTTCGTAGGAGCGCTGGCGTTTGCGCTCGTCCGTCACCTGCGGCCGGATCGAGGCATCGCGCCGGACCCCATGAGGCAGAGCGCGTCGCCGCACGACGCGGGCCGACGCGGCGCGCTCGAGGAAGAGGAGCGCGGCCCGGAGCACGCGTCAGCGACGCGCGCTCCTCTGGCGCTGGTCGGGGCCGACTCATCGGGATTCGACCCGCTCCGCGCCCTACTCGATGATGCGGCAGGCGGAGCGTCGCTGCCCGGCCGGGTTCTGCTCCGCATCGTCGTCCCGGACGGGCGCGACGTGGCGACGTGCGCCCAGCTCGCGCGCGCCAGGGTCCAAGTCGATCCCGAAGCAGGGGACGCGATCGACGTCTCCGGCTTCGACCGCGACCTGACGGCCGTCGTCCCCGGGCTCTCCACCGCCGATGCGTTCAGGGTCTTCACGGACACCGAGCTCGTCCCCCACGACTGCACGCCGGAGCCACGCGTCGGCGCGCCGGTCCTTCCGTCGTGGCTCACCTCCACCGAACGGCGACGCGAGGGCAACGACGTCGTCGTCGATCTCCACGCGACGCCCGAGCTCTGGGGCCTCGCGACGCTCGTCGACGAAACGGGCGCACCGGTCGTCGGACACGCGGACACCGGAGGCTGGCACGGATCCGAGGTGATACCGGCGCCGCTCGCGTCACGCGGCGGGAGACCCGTGTACCACCTCGACGAACGACCCGGCGTGGTCTTCGTGCGGACGCGGTTCCCGTATCCCGATGCCTTCGACGTCGTTGCGCACGACCACCTGCCCGCGCGTTGCACGATTCCACCCGGCCTCGACCCGGCCCTGGTCGCGGACCTCGGGCGGGTCGTGCTCGAGCGCGCCCCGCTGTTCGAGATCCTCGTCCTTCGACCCGACGGGAGCCCCGCCGTCGATTTTCTCGTGGAGCGCTACCGGCACAGGCGTCCGATGGACGGGGAGCCGACGGGGGTGCGGACGGACGCGACGGGCCGCTGCCGCATGCGTTCCGCGCCCCGCGCGAACGTGCGACTCTGGGGACACTCGCGCGACGCGACCGATCCGCTTCATCTGCCGCGGACCGACGTCGACATCTCTAGCGGCGAGGTCGTGCTGCAGCTCGAGCGCGCGCCGGTCCTCACGCTCGAGTTCGACGCGAACGAGCCCCGCTGGAACGGCGCGGCCGCGTTCCAGTTCCTGCCGCTCGACTCGGTCGCGCAGAGAACCGGCTTCGACCGGTCGTCGCGCACCTGGGACGGAACCACGGTCCGCTTCGACGACGCGCGCCCGGGCAAGTGGATGCTCCTCGTGTCGAGAGGGTCCGGGGACGAGGTCGAGGACTGCCGGCTCGAGTTCGAGCTGCACGACACGCCGCTCACCGTCGAGGTTCCGTACGAGTCCGAACGCTGACGCCCGCGCGGGCTACGCAGCGTCCGCCGACCGGCTACGTTGGCCCCCATGCGGCGCGCCGACCGGCTCTTCCAGCTCATCGAGATCCTGCGCAGGCGAGATCTCGTGACCGCGCAGGAGCTCAGCGAGGAGCTCGAGGTCAGCGTGCGCACCGTCTACCGCGACGTACAGGACCTCGTCGGTTCCGGCGTGCCGGTCGAGGGCGAGGCCGGCGTGGGCTACACGCTGAAGGAGTTCGACCTGCCGCCCGTCATGCTCGACCGCGACGAGATCGAGGCGCTCAGCTTCGGGATGCGCGTCGCGTCCACGTTCGGTGACCCCGAGCTCTCGAAGGCCGCGAAGCGGGTGATCGCCAAGATCGAGGTCGTGCTGCCCGACGAGCGGCGCCACTTCATCGAGGGCACGCGGCTGCTCGCGCCGCAGTTCGGGCCCGAGCCCGCGGGCGGCGCGGAGATCCGCGACCTGCGTCGCGCACTGCGCGAGCGCCGTCTCGTCGAGCTCGAGTACGTCGACGCGTCGCGCAACGTCACGGCCCGGCGGGTGCGTCCGCTCGGGATGGCGTTCCTCGGCTACCGCTGGCTGCTGATCGCGTGGTGCGAGCTGCGCGAGGACTTCCGAACGTTCCGGCCCGACCGGATCGAGTCGCTCCTCGTCCTCGACGAGACGTTCGAGCACGACCCCGAGCGCGACGTCGAGCGCTACCTCGCGGGCCTGAAGTGCGGGTCCGAGAACGCGTGGTGACCGCGGGGCCGATCGCTCGGCTCCGCGAAAAGCTCGCTCAGGCGTACGGCATCGCGGGCGCCCGGCCGCACAGGCGCGCGTAGACGCCGAGCGCGCCGCGGTGGTGCGCCGTGTGGTCGACGATCGCCTCGACAACGTGCACGCGCGGCTCGCCGCCCATGATCGGGCCCTCGGGCAGCGGCGACGCGAGCCGCTCGGCGGACTGTTCGCGCAGGGTCGCGCGCGCCCCGTCGTAGGCGGCCCTCACGCGCTCGCGCGCCTCGTCGAGCGACTTGCACGTGCGCACGAGCGCCATGTGCGACTCGAAGTCGGTGCAGAAGCCGTCCTCGCGGACGAAGGCGCCGTCCACGAGCCAGTCGATGGCCTGGGCGATGTGCGCGAGGATCTGCACGGCCGGCATCGTGTCCGGGGTCGGGGCGAAGCCGGAGTCCGCCTCGGTGAGCGCGGCGGTTGAACGGTCGAGGAAGATCTGGCTCTCGTCGAGGAGGCGCTGGATGTCGGCGTGGTCCATCGTGGGATCGGTTGGCGTGGGATGGTGCGGGAGAGGGGTGACAGCGAGGTGCCCGGCGGAGCGCGGCCGCTCGTCGGGCGATGACAGGAACAGCCTGCGCTCCCCCTCCTGACACCGTCCTGTCAGCAGCCGAGCGGAAACTCCCGGGACGAGACGCGTGCGAGGAATTCGGACGCGGCCGGTGGGCCCTCGCCAGGCGGCGCAGGAGGAGGGGGAACCGTCGCTCCCCCACTCTCCCTCTGATCGATGAACCTCCGCTCCGTCCGCGCCGTGGCCCTGGCCGCCGCCCTCGCTGCTCCGGCCGCCTCCCAGGTCACCTCCGTCCGGACGCTCCTCGCCGCCGGCGACGTGCTGCCGCCGGGCGTCACGGTCGACAGCGTCCTCGACGTCTCCATCAGCGACGGGGGCTCCTGGGCCGCGCGCGTGATGATCCAGGGCCAGACCGCAGCGGTCGTCGACGGCCGGGTCGCGCTCCGCATGGGCGACACCATCGGCGGTGAGTCCCTCGAGGAGGTCGAGTTCATTCGGCTCACCAACGACGGACGGCTCGCAGCGATCGTCGAGACGACCGACGCGAGCGGTGGAAGCGCGGACCGCTTCATCGTGGACAGTCAGGTCGTCCTCAGCAGCGGAGACACGGTGCCCGGCTCGAGCCCCGGCACGACGCTCGACCTCGCCGAGCTCTTCGAGTTCGCGCTCGAGGACCAGGACTTCGTGCTCGTGGGCAGGACGGTGCAGCCGGGACAGAACCGCAATGTGCTCCTGGAGGGTCGGCTCGGCGGCGGAGCGCCCACGATCCTGCGCACGATCGAGTTCAACGACGCGGTGCCGGGGCTCTCGGGTCCCTATCGCGGGCCGACGCCGCGCGGACTCGACGTCACGCCGAACGGACTCTGGGCGACCGGGATCCTGATGGGCATCTCGGGCGGAGACGTGCCCGCCTTCCTGGTCGACGGCTCGGGCAACGGTGAGTTCGGCGCGGCTGCGCCGTCCCCGGGCGCCACGTGGACGATCCGTGCGGGCGGCGCGTACCACTCGGCGATCAACGAGTCCGGCACCGTGGCCCGGTCAGGGAACATCGAGCTCAGCACGGGCTCCGTTCGGTCGGCCGTCTACCGCGGCAACGTCATCCTTGCCCTGGAAGGGTCGTCCGTTGCGGGACTCGGGCTCGCCGGCCGCTTCGACGACTGCCCGGTGGAGGTCACCGAGGCCGACGAGGTGCTCCACCTCCTCAACTCCACGACCGGCGTGCAGGCGCTGCGGCTCGACAACGAGACGCTGATCCGGACCGGGCTGACGGAGACGGTCTCGGGCGAGGTCGTGAGCAACATCTTCCGCGTGTACGACGCGTCGAACGACGGTCGGTCGATCGCGGCGCTCGCGCGGGTCCAGGGGGACACCTCGGTCCGCGCCCTGCTCGTCGAGCGCGACATCGTGGGCGCCAACGTCTGCACCGCCGTCCCGAACACGACGGGCGTGGCCGGGAGGATCGAGGCGATCGGCTCGCGCTGGGTCCAGTTCAACGACCTCGCCATCCGCGCGTCGCGGCTGCCGGCGGATCAGTTCGCGCTCCTCCTGAACGGCGAGACGGTCGGCTTCACGCCGAACCCGGGCGGCAGCGACGGCAATCTCTGCCTCGGCGGTCTGCTCGGTCGCCACAACGCGACGGTGCAGCTGAGCGATGCGGCAGGCGAGGTGCTCTTCCCCGTCGACCTCGGCGCGATCCCGTTCCCGAGCGCGCTCGTCGCCGTCGCGCCGGGCGACACGTTCGTGTTCCAGGTCTGGCACCGGGACGGGACCGTCTCGGCGCCGCGCTCGAACTTCACCGAGGCGCGCTCGATCCGCTTCCAGTGAGCCGGGCGCGCACGGCGCGGCGCGTTCTCCCACGCCTCCCGATGTAGAGCACCGGACGAGTTTCTCGCGGCGACCGGTGGGCGACGGCCTCTCGCCGTAGTTCGTTTCGGAGCCCGCTCCACCCAGCGACCCCATGTTCCACGCCTCTTCGATCGCCGCACGCGCTGCCGCGTCCCTCGTGCTCGCCGCCTCCGCCTCCGCGGCGGCGGCGCAGGTCACCGTGACCCCGCTCCTGCGCACCGCGGACGTCCTTCCGACCGGTGAGACGGTCGGGTCGATCAGCTCCGCCTCGATCAGCGAGAACGGCTCGTGGGCCGCACGCTGCCTCCTGAACGGACAGGCGGGCATCGTCCGGGACGGTGAGGCCGTGCTGAGGCGCGGAGACCCGTTCGCGGGCGAGACGATCGACTCCGTCGTCAGCGCGAGTCTCACGCCAGACGGTGCACTCGCGGCGCTCATCGTCACGCGCGACGCGACGGCCAGCTTCACGCCCCGCATCGTCCTCGGCCAGGAGACCCTCCTGAAGGGCGACGACGCCGTCACGCTGCCGTCCACGGGACAGGTACGGCGTGTCGTCACGATCGACGCGTTCGCACTCGAGGACGGATGGCTCGTCGTCTCCCTCGTCTTCGGAGGCGCCCAGCCGGAACCGGCGCTGCTCTTCGGCCAGCTCGGCGGCAGCGGCATCACCTGGCAGCAGTCCATCACGCGGGGCGACGCGGTGCCGGGCCTCATCCGTCCGTTCCTGGCCGTGTTCCCGACCTCCAACGTCGACGTGGCCGGCACCGGACGCTGGGCGGCGGCCGCCGGCCTCGACGAGGGAGGAACGCCTCGCCCCGCGTTCATCGCGGACGGCGTCGGAGCGGGCGAGTCCGGCGCGCCGTCGCCTGCGGGGCCGGACTGGGCCGAGGTGCCGAGCGCCTTCTACCGCGTCGCCGTCAACGGATCCGGCCTCCTCGCGCGCGCCGGCGTCCTCGACACCGGCGGGCCCAGCCCCGTCGGCGCCGTGTTCCTCGACGACGATCCGATCTACGTCGAGGGACAGCCCCTTGCGGGAACGTCCGACGTCGTCGGCACGTTCAGCGCTCTTGAGGTGGAGGTCACCGAGTCCGACGAGCTCGTGTGCGTCGTGCCCACGACGAACGCGGTCCGGCGGCTCCGCGCGGGCAACGAGACGCTGATCCGCACCTTCCAGACGACGGCGGAGAGCGGCGAGACCGTGACAGCGTTGCTCGATCGCTTCGACGCGTCCAGCGACGGCTCGACCATCGCCTGCGTCGGTCAGCTCGGCTTCTCCGGCCCTTACGCGCTCCTCCTGGTCGAGCGGTCCTTCGACGGCCCGAACCTCTGTACCACGGTCCCGAACTCGACGGGCCAGGCCGGACGCCTGTCCTTCGTCGGCTCGCGCTGGATCCAGGTGAACGACTTCTCCGTGCGCGCCTCGGACCTGCCTCCCGACCAGTTTGGACTCCTCCTGAACGGGACCGGCGGCGCGTTCGTGCCGAATCCGGGCGGGAGCGATGGAAACCTCTGCCTCGGCGGCACGCTCGGCCGCCACAACGCGTCGATCCAGTCGAGCGGCCCTGCCGGCGAGATCCTCTTCCCGACGGATCTCGGCGCGATCCCCCAGCCGAGCCAGTTCCTCAGCGTGACGTCGGGGACGGCGCTGCGCTTCCAGGTCTGGCACCGCGACGGATCGGCCACGTCTCCGTCGTCCAACTTCACCGAGGCGCGCCGCGTCCGTTTCCTCTAGCGGCCATCGGAGCGCCTCCAGACGCTCCGCTCTCGGTCCGCTCTGCATTCCCACACGCCTCCCCATGCTCCGATCCCGCTTCGCTGCCGCGGCCTCCGCCGCGGTCTTCGTCCTCGCTTCCCAGGCCGTCGCTGCACAGGTCAGCGTGACCACTCTCTTCCGATCCTCGGACCCGCTCCCGACCGGTGAGACCGTCGACTTCTTCAACGGCGTCGCGCTCTCCGAGAACGGTTCTTGGGCCGCACGCGCGACGATCGGCTCCGAGATCGCTGTCCTTCAGGACGGCGATTTCGTCTTGCGCGAGGGGGATGCGCTGGACGGAGAGACCGTGGTCGCCTTCGGCGTCGTGCGGCTGACGGTGGACGGCGACCCGCTTTTCGTCACGACGACGGAGGACTCGGCGGGCGCGCGGACCACGCGCATCGTGCTCGGGGACGAAACGCTCCTGCGGACGGGCACCAGCATCACGCTGCCCACCACCGGAGAGATGCGGACCTTGCACTCGATCCTGGGTATCGCGAGCGAGGACGACCGGATCGTCGCGCACGTCATCGTCACCGGCAGCGGCTCCTTCGACTCGACGCTCCTCGTGGGAGGGATCAGCGGGAACTCCATCGACTGGCTGGAGTCCATCACGCGCGGACAGAACGTCCCAGGGCTCTCGCGCCCGTACGCCGGCCTGGTCTCTGCGGCGCCGCTCGACGTCACCAGCAACGGCATCTGGGCCGCGAGCGTCACGCTCGACGACCCGAGTGGCCTCGTCCCGGGCCTCGTGGCCGGCGGTTTCGGTGCGGCCGAGCCGGGTACGCAGACGCCCGATGGCGCCCTCTGGGCCTCGGAGCCCTCGAGCTTCTACCGCGTCGCCGTCAACGACAACGGCCGCCTGGCGAGCTCCGGCCTGGTGGACCTCGGAGGACCCGAGCCGGTGGGCGTCGTGTACTTCGAGGGCGACCCGATCGTCGTCGAGGGCCAGAACCTCATCGGCACGGCCGACACCGTGGCGGAGTTCGACGCGCTCGACCTGCAGCTCACGGACGCTGACGAGACCGTCCACTGGGTGCGCACGACCAACGGCGTCACGCGCCTGCGTGCGGGCGGAGCGACCCTGCTCAAGTCGAGCACCACGGTGCTGCCGAACGGCCAGACGATCGGGCCCGTTTCGCCCCAGTTCGACGCCTCCGTGGACGGCAGCTCGGTCCTGTGCGTGTGCGCGCTTCCCACGCCGGCCGGGTTCGGGTTCGGGATCGTACTGGTCGAGCGGAACCTCGACGGGCCGAGTCTTTGCGCCACGGTCCCGAACTCGACGGGGCAGGCCGGGCAGCTCTCGTTCGTCGGGTCGCGCTGGATCCAGGTGAACGGCTTCTCGGTGCGCGCGTCGCAGCTGCCGCCCAGTCAGTTCGGGCTGCTCCTGAACGGCACGGGCGACGCATTCGTCGCGAACCCCGCCGGCAGCGACGGGAACCTCTGCCTCGGCGGGACGCTCGGCCGGCACAACTCGGCGCTGCAGTCGAGCGGCCCGGCGGGCGAGATCCTGTTCCCGACCGACCTGACCGCGATCCCCCAGCCGAGCCAGTTCATCGCGGTGACGTCGGGGCAAACGCTCCGCTTCCAGGTGTGGCACCGTGACGGTTCGGCGGCGGCGCCCGCGTCCAACTTCACGCAGGCGCGGCGCATCCGGTTCCTGTGAGCGACGCAGTGCCCGGCGGAGACGCGATCGACGTCGGGCGCGTCGTGACCGTCCTCGACAACGCCTGCTGAGACGATGCGTTCTCGGGCGCGCCGACGTCCCCGTGGGTCCGGCGGTGCGGCACCGTCTCGATCTCGAGGATCGGCTGCCCGCCACGACCAGCCCCCTCGAAAGGGGTCGTTCTCGGGGCCGGAGAGCACGCGGGACTGCCGATCGATGGGCTGGCCCCCCCCCAGCGCCACATCGGACCCGCCTGCCAGCATGCCCCGGTCGCACAATCGTCCTCCTGCACACTGCGCCTTCCTCCTCTTCGCCCTACTCGCTGCCGCCGTCGCCCCTTCGGCAAGAGCGCAGTTCGTGGTGGACGAGGTCGTCCAGGTGCGGCCCCCGGAGGTCGCACAGTTCGACCACCTGACCGCCGACATCGACGGCTCCTGGGCCCTCGGCGCTCAGATGGCCGACTTCTCCGGCGGCCGCATCTATGGGCACCTGGCTGGAGCAGGGACGAGCGGCCCCGGCCTGCTACGTGAGCCGCGGACGCTGCACGGCTATCCGCAGCGCTCGGTCCTGCGGCCGGAGCTGGTCGCGGGACGCATCGCCTACGTGGCGCTCCCCGTCGGAGTCAACTTGGCGAGCGCGTGGCTCGACGACGATCTCATCGCAGACGCCGGAGACCCCATCGGCGCGTCCAACCTCGTCTGGACCTCCCCGAGCGGACTCCACCTGACGGCGAGCGGCGCCCTCTTCATCACAGGACCAGCCCGCCGTTCGAACCATCAGATCGTCGACGTCGCCGTCCGCTACCCGGGCGCGGACATCGTGTTGATCGAGGGTTCTTCGACGCCCGATGCGAGCGGCATCATCGAGCGGATCCTCGCCTTCGACACGAGCCGCGACGGAACGCATTGGATCGCGGCCGTGCAGTATCTGCCGCTCGGTGCAGCTGCCTTGGAAGAGATGCTCATCCTGGACGGATCCGCACTCCTCCACCCCGACGGTTCGACGGTGCGAACCGGCACCCTTCCTCCGTTCCCGGGCCCGGCGGGTACGGGCCCTTGGAGTGCGATCCGACGCCCACACGTCACGGACGAAGGTGAGGTCGTCTACGAGGCATGGACGCCGTCCGGCGCCGTTCTCGTGAGGAGCGACGCGACGGTCATGGAGCTCGACCCGGGCACCCTGGTCGACGTCGACAGCGACGGTGCCGCGCTGAGCGTCGACGACTCGCTGACCGGCACGCAGCTTCGGCTCGACCGGCTCGCGCTCACGCGCGCTGGCCTGCGCGGTGTCGATTTCGACGGCGACGGCGTGCAGGATCCTGCGTGGTCGATCGTCGGCCCGAGCGGCCTGGACTCCGCGTCGTTCAGCGGGCCCAGCGGGCCGCTCACCCTCGTGAACCTGTCGAACTCGGTCGGAACAGGCACTCAAGCGCTCGTGCGGGCGCGGCTCGCACCCGCGCCCGACGTGGTCTGCGGCGCCGTTTCACACTCGTTCGGCCGCGACGCACGGCTGCGCCTCATCGGGACGCGTCGCGCGGAGTTCAACGACCTGTTCCTCCAGGTGACCGACCTGCCCGGTGCACCGCCGATCCTGCCGCTCTGCTCGCGCAGCACGGCGCTCGTGCCGATGGCGGGGGGCAGCTCGGGCACGCTGTGCCTCGGTGGCGCCATCGGGCGCTTCCCCGCCATCGTCCCGCCCGCGGACGTCAACGGCACCTACGCGCTGCGGCTCTACACGAACGCGCTGCCGCAGCCGGCATCCGAGGTGCCGGCACTGGCCGGCGAGACGTGGATCTTCCAGGTCTGGTACCGAGACTTCTTCGGGACCTCGGCCGGCAGCAACTTCTCCGATGCCGTGCGATGGACGTTCGAATGACGGCTACGAGCGCTTGAGGGCCGTCACCTCGACCTCGAACGTCATCTCGGGCGCGGCGAGACCGGCGACCTCGAGGTAGGTGGCGGCGGGCCGGACGTCGCCGAAGACCTCGGCGAACACCGGACAGAGCGCGTCCATGTGGCCAGGCTCCGTGACGTAGTAGACGACGCGCACGACGTCGGCGATCGAGAAGCCGGTCGCGTCGAGGGCGCGCTCGACGTGGCCGAACGCGTTCCGCGCCTGGAGCACGACGTCCGTTGGGAAGTCACCGGTCTCGGGGTCCGGCCCGGTCGTCCCCGCGACGAAGCACCAGTCGCCCTGCACGACGGCCCGGCTGTAGCCGGCGCGCGCCTCCCACGGCGAACCCGACGAGTGCAGCTTGCGTTCCATCCTCTCCTCCCTCGCCGTCACGGCGTGATCGAATACACGTTGCGCGCGCCGGGGAACTCCCCCGCCGCGACCTCCTGGACCTTGCGCAGCACGTCCGGCTCCGACCGGTCGCACAGCACGTAGAACTTCCACAGCGCGCGGTACGAGCGCTCCAGGTCGCCGAGGCGGGGCACCCGGTCCGCGAAGTCGGACAGCGGGTGCACGCCCTCGACGCCGGGCCAGCGCACGTGGATGCGCGCCTCCTTCAGCTGCATCTCCTTCGCCGGGCAGTAGACGATCACGCGCAGGTCCTTGCCCGTGGCGAAGCGCACGGTCTCCTCGATCCGGCCCTCGACGAGCGCGCGCGCCTCGCCGCCGCCCGCGGCGAAGAAGCGGTCGACGAGATCCGACTGGACGCCCTCGTTCTCCGTGGCGGGGAAGACGCAGGCCCGCTTGAAGAGACTCCGGCGGCGGTAGCGCGTCACGAGCTCCTGAACGCGCACCCCGACGTCCTTCGGCGCACTCGCCGCAGCGCGCAGCAGCACGTCCAGGATCGAATCGTCCGTCGTGTCGTAGAGGTCGTCCTCGGCCAGCGCGCCCGCGCGCACGAGTTCGTCGATGGCGCGCGCGACGAGGGCGCCGGCCGAGACCTTCGCGTGGTGGTAGTAAACGCGCTCGCTGAACACGTAGCGCGCCTCGAGCATGCGCACGACCTCGGACAGGATGTCCTCGCGCAGGAGCTCGTGCTTGGCGAGGTCGATGTAGAGGTTGCCCGTCGCGCGGTCGATCTTGAAGTAGCTGTGGACGCGCTCGTCGACCTGGATGCGCAGGCCCGTGAAGTACGCGTCGCGCGCGAGGTAGTCGAGAATGTCTGCGGCGATCGTGCCCGACAGGAGCTGGCTCCAGTACGGCGGCACGTCGCGTCGTCCGGGCGTCCCCGGCGACGTCAGAACGCTGAAGACGTCCTCGCGCAGACCGAGCTCCTCGAGCAGGTCCCCGAGCGCCGTTCCGCGCTCGAAGATCCGCTCGTAGCGGTACGCCGAGTCGTGCCGCTCGAACAGCGCGTCCTGGTCCTCGATGTTGTGGCCGAACGGGATGTGCGTCACGTCGTGCAGGAGCCCCGCCATGCGGATGACGCGGGCCTCCTCCTCGCCGATCGCGATGCCGCGCGCCGGGTCGAGCTCGAACGACAGGTTGACGGCGTCGATCATCCGCTGGGCGACGTGCACCGTTCCGATCGAGTGGTCGAAGCGCGTGTGGAGCGCGCCCGGGAACACGAGGTAGGCGGGCCCGAGCTGCTTGATCCCGCGCATGCGCTGCATCTCGGGCGTGTCGAGGGCGCGCATCTCCTCGTGCGTCAGGTAGATGTCGCCATGCACGGGATCGCGCATGACCGAGAAACGCTTGCGTCCGGCCAAGGGGAGTGAGGGGGGCGGCGGTCGATCGGGAGCCCCACGCGTGCGCGCGGCGGCGAGGGACGACATGATCCACGCGATGCACGGCCCCGACAAGCAAGAGCCGCTGGACGTAGCGCTCTTCGAGCCCTGGTACGGCGGGAGCCATCGCGCCTTCGCCGACACCTATCGTGCGCGCTCCGGGAACCGCGTCCGGATCTTCGGGCTCCCGCCGCGGCACTGGAGCTGGCGCCAGGAGGCGAGCGCCTGGGAGCTCGCGCGCTCCGCGCGGGAGGCGCCGCCGCCGGACGTCGTCGTCGTGACCGACTACGTCGACCTTCCGCGCTTCCTCGGCTTCCTGCCGGAGGCCTGGCGCGCGCTGCCGACCGTCGCCTACTTCCACGAGAACCAGCTCACCTACCCGCGGGACGAGGACGCAGCGGGTGCGCCGCAGACGCACGACCGTCGCGCCGGGTTCTCGAACGTCCTGACCGCGATCCGCGCGGACGCGCTCATCTTCAACTCGGCGTTCCACAGGGGCGACTTCGCGCGCGCGGCGGGAACGCTGCTGGCGGCGCTCCCGAGGCCGAATCCGCGCGCCGAGCTCGAGGAGGCGCTCGCACGTGCCCACGTCGTGCCTCCGCTGCCCGACCTCGGATGCGTTCCGCTCGGGCCCGGCGCGCCCGATGGCGCGCCGCTGCGCGTGCTGTTCCCCCACCGGCTCGAGCACGACAAGGACCCGGTCGGGTTCCTCCACGCGCTGGAGGAGGCGGGGCGCGAGCGGCCCGTCGAGGCGGTGCTCACCGGCGGCGACCCGGCGTCCTCTCGACCCGCCGTGCGGGACGCCCTGGAGCGTGCCGGCGCGCGCGTCTTGAGCGTGGGTCGCATCGAGGAACGCGCCGCGTACCTCGAGCGGATCGGAACGTGCGACGCGGTGGCGTCGACGGCGCACCACGAGTTCTTCGGGATCGCGGTCGCCGAGGCGCTGGCGTCGGGAGCCGCGCCGCTCCTGCCCGACCGGCTGGCCTACCCCGAGCTGCTCGAAGGGCGGCGGGCCACGGAAGGCGGCTTCGGACTCGTCGACGACCTGGCCGCGGCGCTCGCGGCGGCGGACGTGGGGATCGCCCGCGACCCCGAGCATCGGCGTGCCCTGCGCGCCCTGGCACTCCGCCACGACGCGGCGGGTCCGCGCGGCGCACGGCTCCTCGACCGCATCGTGCGCGAGGCAGCGCGCTGAGCGAGGGGCGCCGGGCGGTTTGGGCGCGCTCGCGGTCAAGTCGCGGCGGAATCCGGTCGACGACTCGTTTGGAACGATTTTCCGCCTCGCCGGCGGCCTCCTCCGCCCGCACTCCGAGATGAACCGTCCCCGCATTCCCACACTCGCGCTCCTCGGCCTCCTCACCCTGAGCACGGGCTGCCAGAACACGGGCCCCGGCCGCCGCACGGTGGCCGGTCCGCTGGACGACGGGCTCCTGCAGTTCGTCGACGAAGGCGCGCGGGACCGCATCCGGACGGCCCGGATCGAGCACATCGAGGCGCAGGACGCGACGGCGGCGGCGGAGTTCCTCGAGAAAGCGAGCCGCGGGCGACGTCGCACGCTCAGCGCGGACGTGCGGGCCGCGGCGAAACGGCTGAAGGACGAGGAGCGGCGCGTTGCGCAGGCCGTGCGCGACGGCGACGTCGCGCGGGCCGAGGCGTCCTCGGGGGACGTCCAGGAGGCGCGCGACGAGCTCGCCTCGTACGAGCGCGCCGCCGAGCTTCAGGAGGCGCAGTCCGCGGAGCTGAGGGCGCTCGTCGCCCTCGAGCGGGCGGAGGAGTCGCACGCGCTCGCGGTCATCGACCTCTTCAAGGCACGCGCGCTGCTCGGGACCGGGCGGCCGGACACGGCGGACATCGACCTCGCGCTGTACGAGCGCGTGGAGCGGGAGCGCGAGACCCAGATCGAGCTCGCGAAGACCGTGCTGCGCGCTGCACAGCGCGAGCTGCACATCGCCGAGACCGACGCGAGCGCACCGGTCGAGGTCGGCGCTCCCCGGGACGCGGCCGTCGAGAGCGTCGACGACGCCCCGGGCGGGGGTCGCTGAGACCTTTGGACGCGGGGCGCCCGTTCGACGCGCGCGTCCCGTTCGTGCCAGGAATTCGGATCTGAGCCGCGCCCGCTGACCGGTTCGTCAGCGAGTGGGCGACCGCGCGACGTCCCGCCTTGACGCGGGCCACGAAGTGCGTGGCTCGTTCCGGGAACGGCGCCCACGGAGCGCCTCCACGACGCTCCAATCGGTGAGCCGTGAGCGCATCCCCCAGCCGCGCTCGTCCCACGCGCCGCCCGGCCCGAGGCCACGGGGCTCCGCGATGCTCGTCCGACTTCCTGCGCCCGTACTGCTGATCGCCGCCTCGAGCGTGCTCTCCTTCGCCCTCACGGCGACGGCGCAGGGGCAGTGCGGAGTCACCGACGACGCGCTCGAGCCGAACGACAGCTGCGGCGCACGCGCCTCGATCGGGCTCGGCTTCCTGCCCGGACTCGTCGTCGAGGAAGGCGACCCCGACTGGTACGAGATCGTCGTGCCGGACGGAGAACGGATCTCGATCGAGGCGATCTACCCCCCTCCGTTCGGGTTCGGGACGGCGATCGCGCTGGAGGTGCGCGACCCCTCGATCAGCTGCGACTTCGTCGCCGCCGCGCAGCTGGCCGAGCAGCGCACGCCCACGCCGACGGGCACGCAGCTCGAGTGGTCGAATCTGACGGGTGCGCCGAAGGCGATCGCCGTCGGGGTGGTCGTCCGCGACGATGCCGACGAGGACTGCTACGAGTACGACCTCCGTCTCACGACCGCCGTCGACGCGTGCGCACCGTTCGCGGACGACGTGCTGGAGCCGAACGACCGCTGCTTCTCGCCGCGAGCTCTCTCCCCCGGCTTCTACGGCGGGCTGCAGGTCGCGCTGGAGGACCCGGACCTGTACGCGGTCGACGTGCCGGCCGGCGCGCGGCTCCTCGTCGACGTCCTGTCGTCACCCGGGTTCTCCGGCAACGCCGTGTTCCTCTGGGACGACGTCGCGACGTGCGTCGGGTACGTGGCCGCGAACGCGATCGCGAACTCGGGCGACACCGGCGCGTCGCAGACCCTCGCATGGCTCAACGACAGCGCGCTCGAGCGGACGGTGCTCCTGGAGGTGCGCCACCCGCGCTTCGGCCCAGCGCCCTTCTGCACCGACTACTCGATGCTGGTGCGGCTCGGCGCGGACGTGTGCTACCTCGAGGATCCGCTCGACGACAACGACACGTGCGACACGCGCAAGCCGCTGAGCGACGGACGCTATCCCGGACTGCGCGTGAGGGCCGACGACCCGGACTTCTACGAAGTGCGGATCCCGCCCGGTAGGACGTTCACGGCGTCGCTCACATTCGACGGTGCGCTCGCCGACATCAATGCGACGCTCGTCGACCCCGCGACACAGCCGTGCGAGTTCGACCCGTTCGGCTCGTACCTCGCACTCGCGTTCGGGCTCGGCGACCGCGAGACCATCCAGTACACCAACACCGGGGCGACCGAGCTCACGGCGACACTGCTCGTCGTGATGAGCCCGCTGCTGGGGCAGCCGGACCCGCGCTGCATGACGTACCGGATGGCCGTTCAGGGCAGCTCCGTCCCCGAGACCCCGATCGGGCGCGCGTTCTGCGACCCGACGCCGAACGCGGGCGGCACGCCGTCGTTCCTGGACGTGGATCGCATTCCAGTGCTGGGCGATCCGGACCTGCGGCTCGAGGTGACGGGCCTCGAGCCGGGCGCGTTCGGCTACCTAGTCATGTCGCCGTTCGTCGGCGCGGGCCAGGTCGTCGGGGCCGGCAACCTCTGCATGGACGCGCCGTACTACCGGCTCGCGTCGTCGATCGTCGCCGCGGACCCGAGCGGTCAGGTCTCCGTCGGCCTGCCGTGGGGTTCGATGCCGGTGCTGGTAGCACCGGGCTCGACGTGGGCATTCCAGCACTGGCACCGAGACCGCATCGCAGGCGGCGCGAGCACGACGAACTTCTCGTCGGGGCTCGAGGTCGTGTTCCAGCTGTAGCGCAGACACGGTGCCACGCAGATACGGTGCCAGGATCACCAGCAGCAGGAGGAGCCAGGGACGTCCATTCGATGGACGTCCCTGGCTCCTCCTGCTGCTGGTGATCCTGGCACCGTATCTGCGTGGCACCGTATCTGCGCTGGGTCCTGGG
>JBCBNC010000044.1:0-44998 GCA_039821985.1 Planctomycetota bacterium | reverse complement strand
GTCACGACGGTCGCCGTCCAGCCGGGCGAGACGTGGTACTTCCAGCGCTGGCACCGTATCTGCACCGCGCCGAGGACTCAGTCGGGCACGTGCAGGTCCCACGGCCCGCCGCCCGCCCCCGCGATCCGGGACCCGAGCAGCACCCCGCGGTCCGGATGGTCGCTCCACACCTCGACCGTCGCGCCGTCCGCGCGCGCTGCGTCGAGGCGGATCCGGAAGGACTCCTCCTTGCCGAGCCGCACCCAGGCCCCGGCCACGCCGACGACCTGGATCCAGACGGTCGGTCCGCGGAACGACCTGCGCGGAAGGCGATCGGGGTTCTGGATCCGACCCTCCACGAGCCGGGTTCCGAGGGGAACGTCCAGCTTCGCGACGTATTCGACCTCCTCCGCCGCATCGAGCATCACCTCCACCGGAGGTGTTCGGAGGAGCGGGAGGCCGACCTGGACGGTTCCGGCCCGGAGCGAGAGCGCATCGTCGACCCCGACCCGATAGCGTCCGCGGGGGAGCCAGCGTCGCGCACGGGCCTCACCGTCGAGGGCGGTGATCGCATCGACGCAGATCCACTCCCCGGTCTCCTCCTCGAGCTGTTCGATGTTCACCCAGGCGTCGACCGGGACGCGGCGGTCCTGGTGGTCCGACAGCAGCGCGTGCACGGACAGCAGCACGGCGTCGGCATCGACGTCCTCGACGCGTTCCTCACCGGAACCGAGCTCGACGTTCAGCCCGCGCGCGGCCGCGAAAGGTGAGCGGGTCACGCGATAGCGCCCGGGATCGAGTCCGGTCCACGTGACGGACGTCTTCGTCGACCGTCGATCCGTCGCGTCCGCGACGATCCACTCCGACGTGTCCACGAGCTGGAACGTCGGCCCGGCCCACGTCATGGACTCGTTCCAGCGGAGCGTGAAGGAAGCGCAGACCAGCGCCTCGAGCGGTGCGGGGGCGCCGGGCGCGTCCTCCGTCACCTGGACCTGGATCTCCTCGCAGTCACCGTTCGGCCCGAGCCTGGGTGCGTACGTCCCGTGGCCGCGCACGACGAAGACGTCGTACTCGCCGACCTCGACCTCGAGCGCGACGTTCCCTTGCTCGTCGGTCGACGGCCAGTGGGTCTCGGGACCGACGACTCCCAGCGGGACGTCCGCTGCGGGCGCTCCGTCCGCCGTCACGTGGATCCAGAGGCGGCCGGTGCCGTCGGGCAGCTGGGAGCGGCCCGCGGCGGCGCTCTCGACGCGCACCGAGCCGAGGGTGGTGCGGGCGCCCGCCGTCGCGGAGGCGATCGCGTCCGGGGCGGTGCCCGCCGCCGGCTGCCCGGCGCGCTCGCCGCCGCGTTCGTGGAGCCCGACCGCGACGAGAGCGGTCCCGGACAGCAGCGCCCCGAGGAGGAGCGCGGGAAGAGCGGCGCGGCGGGTCATCGCACAGGCGTAGTGCGCGAGCCGTCGGTCGTCACGGGCGCGGGTCGGGGATTACGGAAGGGCCGTCGGTCGAGCCCGTCCTCCCGGGCCTTTCGCGAGCGGGCTCCCGCGACCGTGCCCGCAGCGGCGGCCCGGCGTGGCGGCCCGGCGTGGCGGCCCGGCGTGGCGGCCCAGTGTGGCGGCCCGGTGTGGCAGTCCGGTGTGGCAGTCCGCGGGCCGACTGTGGATCATCTTCGCCATGTCCACGATCCCCACCCGCACCGAGACCGACTCGATGGGGCCCATCGAGGTCCCCGTCAACGCCCTCTGGGGCGCGCAGACCCAGCGCTCGCTGGGCAACTTCAAGATCGGCGACCAGCGCTTCACCCGGCCGATGATCCGCGCGCTGGGCCTCGTCAAGAAGTGCGCCGCCCTCACGAACACCGAGCTCGGTGAGCTCGACGCGCTGAGCCCCGAGGCGCGCGACGCGATCGTCAAGGCCGCCGACGAGGTGATCGAGGGGAGGCTCGATGACGAGTTCCCGCTCGTCGTCTGGCAGACGGGCTCGGGCACGCAGTCGAACATGAACACCAACGAGGTGATCTCGAACCGGGCGATCCAGATGCTCGGCGGTGAGCTCGGGTCGAAGGATCCCGTCCACCCGAACGACCACTGCAACCGCGCGCAGTCCTCGAACGACACCTTCCCGACGGCGATGCACGTCGCGGCCGCAGAGGCGATCACGGGCACGCTGATCCCGTCGTTGGAGGCCCTCGCGAAGGAGTTCGAGGACAAGGAAGCGGCGTGGGACGGCATCGTCAAGATCGGCCGCACGCACCTGCAGGACGCGACGCCGCTGCTCCTCCGTCAGGAGGTCTCGGGCTGGCGCCACCAGCTCGTCGACGCGCTGCGCGCGGTGCGCGCGACCCTTCCCGGGCTCTACGAGCTTGCGCAGGGCGGCACTGCGGTTGGCACCGGCCTCAACACGAAGCCGGAGTTCGCGCGCAGGTTCGCCGAGCGCATGGCGCAGGAGACGGGCCTGCCGTTCGTGACCGCGCCGAACAAGTTCGCCGCGCTCGCCGCCCACGACGCCCTCGTCTTCGCGAGCGGCGCGCTGCGTACGACGGCGTGCGCGCTGATGAAGATCGCCAACGACGTGCGGCACCTCGGCAGCGGCCCGCGCTCCGGCCTGGGCGAGCTCAAGCTGCCCGCGAACGAGCCGGGCTCGTCGATCATGCCGGGCAAGGTGAACCCGACGCAGTGCGAGGCCCTGACGATGGTCGCCGCGCAGGTGATCGGGAACGACGCGGCCGTCGCCGTGGCGGGCAGCCAGGGCAACTTCGAGCTGAACGTCTACAAGCCCGTAATCATCCACAACGTGCTCGAGTCGGTGCGCCTCCTCGCGGACGGCGCCGAGTCGTTCCGCGCGAACTGCATTCGAGGGCTGGACGTCGACCGGGAGCGCATCGAGCAGCTCATGCAGCAGTCGCTGATGCTCGTCACGGCGCTCAATCGGCACATCGGGTACGACAACGCCGCGAAGGTCGCCAAGAAGGCCTACGAGGACGGGACGACGCTCGTCCAGGCCGTGACCTCGCTCGGGTTCATGACGGTGGACGAGTTCAACGCCGCCGTGAAGCCGATCGAGATGACCGGGCCGCGCTGAGTCCGTCGGGCTCCAGCGCACGCAGCGCGCTCCCGCGAGCGGGCGTCCCTCGGGTCGAGGGGCGCCCGCTCGCGTCGTACGGATTGGGCGCTCGCTCGCCGGCGTCGCCGGTTGCGGTGCGAGACCCGCAGGCGTTCGGGCGGAGGCCCGGGGGACGGCGCGCGCGCCGACCGGAAGCGCGAGCCCCTTCGCCCGATCGGCCTGTCGATCGGAGCGGCGAAGGCAGGGCCCCGGGACGATTCTCGCCTTTGTTGGCGCCGGCCGCCTCGAGCGAGCGTGCACCTCGCGCCCGGGCCGAGCCCGGGTCGTGACGCGGATCGTCCGCGCCACTCCTCCGCCTTCTGAGCCCGCGCGTCCCCACCGGGCGCGAGGAGCCTGCCGGCGGCGGGACCGACTCAACGTCCCCGTGGCACCCCCGGGTGCCCGACCCGCGCGGCCGACCCGCGCCCACTGTCATGAAATCCGACTCGCCCCGGACCCTGCTCGCCGCCGGGTCCCTCCTCCTCCTCACCGCCCCTGCGCTGGGGACCCCTGCGCCGGCAACGCTCCCCCAGGGGGGCCTCCTCGACAACGAGGGCACCGAGTTCCTCTGCGGCTTCATGCCGAACGCGCGCGGCCTGGGCGCCCAGCCGCCTGATCTCGAGCTGCATCTGACCTCGAGCGTGCCCACGACCGCGACGATCGTGTACCCGGCGGGCTCCGCGTCGCCAACCTTCACGACCACCGTCCCGGTCACGCCGGGCTCCATCGAGATCGTCGGGCTGCCCGTCGACGCTGCGGAGGTATGGCTCGCCGACCAGACCGCGGCCAACCTCGTCAGCCTCAACAGCGACGACGAGGTCACGGCCTACATGATCAACCGCGCGCCGTTCACGAGCGACGCCGCGCTCGCGCTCCCCGTCGACACGCTCAACACCGAGTTCATCCTCGCGGACTACGGCACCGAGTTCACCGACAACCAGGGCGCGTTCGTCGTGTTCGCGCGCTTCGACAACACCGATGTGACGATCACTCCGACCGCCGAGCTGATCGGCGGCCATCTGCCGGGCGTTCCGTTCACGGTCACGCTGCAGGCGGGCGAGGGCTACTACGGCCGCATCGCGCTCGCGGGCACGAGCCAGAACCTGACCGGCACGATCGTCGAGTCCAGCGAGGTCGTCGGTGTCACGTCCGGCAACAACTGCGGCGTGGTTCCGTTCGGCTTCGGATTCTGCGACCACATGTTCGAGGTCATCCAGCCGACGCAGACGTGGGGCAGCAGCTACCTCGTCGCGAACCTGCCCAACCGCCCGGCCGGCACGGTCTACCGCGCCATCGGTTCGGTCGACGGCACCCAGATCCTCGTGGACGGCGCGCCGGCGGGCACGGTGAATCGCGGCGGCTTCCTCGAGATCGGGCCGACGGTGTCGGACTCCGAGATCTCGTCCGCCGGCGGCGAGCCCTTCTTCGTCGTGCAGTACATGACCGGCAGCCAGTTCGGACCGATCGAGATCGGCGACCCGGCGATGGGCAACTGCACGCCGCCCGAGCAGTACAAGTCCGAGTACACGTTCTCGACCGTCGGAGGCGCTCAGTTCCTCGAGCACTGGATCACCGTCATCGCGGAGACCGGCGACATCGGGTCGGTGCTCCTGAACGGCACGGCGATCGGCGCGGGCTCGTTCTCGCCGGTGGGGAGCACCGTCTACTCGGTCGCGCGCCTCAACGTTCCCGAGGGCACGTACAGCACGTCGTCGCCGAACCCGCACGGCGTGACCGTGGAGGGCTTCAACGACGACGACTCGTACCTCTACCCGGCGGGCGCTCGTTTCCAGTTCATCAACCCGGTCGGTGACGCCAATCCGCCGATCTGCGACGACGACCCGATCACGGGCCTGAACGTGGCGTCGACCGTCGTCCGCGACGACCGACCGTCCGAGGACCTCAATGGCAACGGCGCGCTCGATCCCGGCGAGGACCTCAACGGCGACGGACTCATCGACGAGGACACGGGGATCTTCTTCATCGCGATCGATCCGTCCTCGACGAACCTGAGCGTCACACCCGCCGCGTTCCAGCCCGGTGACGCCAGCGTCGCCGTCCAGATCGACCTGGTCGACCCGGGCCAGGACGGCGCGGGTGAGCTCGTCGTGACCGACGGTGCCGGCAACGAGACGCGCTGTGCGGTCGCCATCACGGCCGACCTCGGCACGTCGATCTGCAGCGCGGTCCCGAACTCGACCGGTATCCCCGGCCGCACCCGCGTGCAGGGCAGCACCACGGTCGCCGACAACGGGCTCGTGCTCGTGTCCGATCGGCTTCCGGCGATGGTGTGGGGCTTCTACGTGAACTCGAGGCAGGAGTTCCTGGTCCCCAATCCCGGTGGCTCCGAGGGCAACCTCTGCATCGCGAGCCTCGAGATGGGTCGTCACGACGCGAACATGCGCATCACGTCCTCCACGGGCACGGCCTCGCTCGCGGTCGATCTCGCCGCGCTGCCGTTCGAGCCGGGAGGCCTGACGGCCGCTCTGGCCGGTGAGACCTGGTACTGGCAGTTCTGGCACCGCGACGACATCGGCGCGGGCCCGACCTCCAACTTCACGAACGCGGTCCGGGTGGACCTGCAGTAGCGGGAGGAGCGCCAGAGCGCCGCGGGCCCCAGGCCTGCGGCGCGGCGCGCACGGCACCGGAGGGTCGGAGAGAACCCGGCCGGTGCCAGGAGGCGGTTCGATCCACCCGGGCCGCACCAGCCGGGCGCGCGAGGGTTCGAGAAGCCCTCGCGCGCTTCTTTCGGCGGCGGCGAACACCCGTCCCGGACGTCCCACGTGACCCACCTCGGGAGAATCCGTCGCGCGCCGCAACGAGGCGGTGGTGGGGGCGCGCCCCCCGCAGGGGATAGAGTGTGCTCGTGGCTGACTCGTCGAACGACCCCCACGCCGAGGTCGCCCTGGAGGGCGACCCCGAGGCCGTCGCCCTCCTCCTGGAGGACTTCCGCGTCCGGATCGCCCGGATGCTCACGGTCCGCATGGACCCGCGGCTGCGCGGGCGCCTGGACGCGTCCGACGTCATCCAGGACACGTTCATCGAGGTCCAGCAGCGGATCGGCGACTACCGGCGACGCCGGGACATGCCGTTCTTCCTCTGGGTGCGCTTCCTGGCCGGCCAGAAGCTGGCTCAGATGCACCGCAAGCACCTCGGGGCCAGCCAGCGCGACGCGCGCCGTGAGCTGCCCGACGTTCTGAAGAAGGTCCCGGGCGCAACGACGGCGACCCTCGCGGGCGCGCTCATGTCGAGCGGAGTCACGCCCTCCGAGGTCGCGATGCGGATGGAGGACGAGCAGCGGCTCATCCACGTCCTCGACGAGCTCCGTGAACTCGACCGAGAAGTGCTCGCTCTCCGGCACTTCGAGGGGCTCTCGAACCTCGAGGTGGCGCAGCTCCTCGGGATCGAGCCCTCGGCCGCGAGCCGGCGCTACGTCCGGGCCCTCGCACGGCTGCAGGAGAAGCTGCGTCTGGCGCAGGTGGAGCGCGCGCGGCGGACGCTCTGATGGGGTCGGACAGCGAGAGCGCGATCCGTGCCCTCGAGCTCGACCAGCTCATCACGGATTTCTTCGAGGCGCAGCGCAGCGGCAGTGCGCCGAGCCCCGACGACTTCATCGCCGAGCACCCGCAGCACGAGCTCGCGCTGCGCGCGGTGCTCCCGGGGGCGAGCCTCCTCGATCAGCTCGGCAAGCGCGCCGAGGACGCCGCCGAGCCCGTCGGGCGATCGGGCGACAAGATCGGCGAGTTCAAGCTGCTCGGCATCCTCGGCCGCGGCGGCATGGGCGTCGTCTACGAGGCCGTGCAGGAGACCCTCGGCCGGCCCGTCGCGCTGAAGGTCCTCCCCGCCTCGCGCGTCGTCGACCGCAAGAGCCGCGAGCGCTTCATGCGCGAGGCGCAGGCGGCGGCGAGCCTCCAGCATCCAGGGATCGTCCCGGTCTACGGCGTGGGAGAGGCCGACGGGCAGGTCTACTACGCGATGCAGCGGATCGACGGGGTGCCGCTCGACGTGCTGACGGCCGCGGCGCGCGGTGAGAGCCCCGACTCCGACTCGACCGTCACCGTGCACCGCGCGGGACTCCTCGCCGCCAGGATGCGCACGAGCGTGCTCGGCGGGTCGCCGCGCGCCGACCCGACGCTCGAGCGCGGTTCGCGCAAGGACACCAGCTCGTCGACCGAGAACACGGCCACGACGTCGAGCCGCCCCTGGATCCGCAACGCCGTCAAGATCGCGCTGCTCGCGACCGAGGCCGTCAGCTACGCCCACTCGCGCGGCGTGCTGCACCGCGACATCAAGCCGTCGAACGTGATGCTCGACGAGGCCGGTCGCGTGTACCTGACCGACTTCGGGCTCTGCAAGACGAGCGAGAACAGCTCGCTCACCGCGGCCGGCGACGTCGTCGGCACCCTGCGCTACGTTCCGCCCGAGCGCTTCGGCGGGCGCGACGACGCGCGCGGAGACGTCTACGGGATCGGGATGATCCTCTACGAGCTCCTGTGCGGGCAGCCCGCCTACCCGCACAAGGACCGCCCCGAGCTCGTGCAGGCGGTGACGCTCCAGTCGCCGATGCGCCCGCGCAAGATCGACTCGGAGATCCCGTCCGACCTCGAGGGCATCGTCCTCAAGTCGATCGCGAAGCTCCCCGAGGAGCGCTACGCCTCGGCCGAGGCGCTCATCGCCGATCTGTCCGCTTTCCTCGACGGGCGCCCGATCCGCGCGCGCGCCCCTGGGAAGCTCTACCTCGCCAAGCTCTTCGTGCGCCGCAACCGCGGCCTCGTCACCGTGGCCGCGCTCGCACTGTTCGCGATCACCGTGGCCTCGGCGTTCTACGTCGTGTCGCTGCGGCGCCTGGTCCGTCAGCTCGACGAGGCCAACGAGACCACGCTGCGCGCCGTCCACCACGCCGAGCTCACGGGCGCCGCCAACCTGATCTCGACCGAGCGTGAGTTCCTGGCCCAGACGCACCTGCAGGACGTGCCGCCGTCGGCGCGCGACTGGGTCTGGCACAACCTCGTCTCGCGCGCGCGCGGTCCGAGCCTCGTCGCGGGCGAGGGCGAGTCGCGCGTGCTCCGGGCGGCGCTCGACGCGGAGCAGCGCCAGCTCGTCGCGCTCCGGGCCGAGCACGTCACGGTCTACGACCTCGCGAGCGGGGCGATCGAGCAGCGCGTGCCCGTGTCGGATGCGTCGCACGCTGCGCTCCTCCCGGGCACGCGCGCGCTCGTCGTGGTCGAGGGCGAGGACCGACGGCCGCGTGTCGTCGTGCCCGAGGACCTCGAGGACGACGCGCGTGTCGCGGCGCACGCGGCGGCCCTCGGTGCGCTGGACCTGAGCGGGATCGACGCGCTCGACGCCGAGGGGCGTTTCCTGGCGCTCAGCACCGTCGACGGCCGGGTCGTCGTGCTCGACGGCGATGCACCCGACGCACCGCGCCGCTTCGAGGGGCCCGTGGGCAAGGACGCGCGGCTCGCGCTCTTCGGCGGCGAGGGCGCCGTCGTGCGGGTGCTGCCGGGCAGGCGGTCCCGGATCTTCGGTCCCCACGAGGGACGCTCGCGGGGGTTCGAGGGCACCGTCCAGCAGGCGCCGCGGAGCGTCGACGGCGCGCTGGACGCCCCGGTCTTCTTCGTCCTGACCTCGCGCGCGCAGGTGCTCCGCTTCGAGGACGTCGGGGGCGTCGGCCCGGTCGCCTCCGAGCGCTCCGTGAAGGTCCGCGGCGGCACGCACATCCTTGCGGCCGGGCCCTCGGGACTCGACTTCCTCAGCTGCACGCCCCGCGGGCTCGCGCGGCTCTGGACCGCGGACCGCGGCACGACGCGCCTGTCCGCTCGCGCGATGCCGAGCTACACAACGTTCCTCGCGATGCCGAGGGACTCCGAGGACTTCGTGAGCGCGGGGCACGCCGGCGAGTGGCGGCGGGTTCGGCTGCCGGCGTTCGGTCCGGGAGTCCCGGGCGTGAGCCGAGAACGGGTGACCTTCCGCGGTTCAGCGGCGATCGGGTTCGACCGCGACGCGCGGCACTACGCGGCCGTCGATACGACCGGCGCCTGGTCGGTCTGGTCCGAAACGCGGCGGCTGCCGCGTTTCGCGTCGGCCGGTCCGCCGGAGGTGATCAAGGACGTCGCGCTGGAGGGCGACGAGACCGGTCCGTTCGCGCTCGCGATGGTCGGATCCCGCGTGCGCGTGTGGCGCCGCTCGGAGGCCGCCGCCGTGCCCGAGTTCGAGTCGTTCGAGCTCGGCGACGACGCGCGCGCCGACCGCGCGGTCAAGTGCGGCTTCTTCGGCGCGGAGCCCGGCGAACGCCTCGCGGTGCTCGTTCGGCGCGGCGAGATCCTCGAGCTGAACCACGGCGCGGACGGGGCCGGCGGGCCCTGGAGCCCGCGCACCCGCGCGACGCTGGACGCCGAGATCGCCTCTGCGTCCTTCGAGGGCACGACGGGCGTTCTCTACGCAGGGCTCAGCGACGGACGCCTCGTACGGGTCGACCTCGCGGAGGACGTGATCGAGCCGACCGAGCTCTACCGTTTCTCCTCGTCCGTCGTCGCGGTGGACGTCGACCGCCACGGAACCGGGGACCTGCTCGCCGTGGTGACCGCCGACCGCTACCTGCATCTCGTCGATCTCTCGAAGGAGGCGCCGACCATCGAGTGGAGCGACCTGTGCGCGTCGGCGGGACAGGACCTCCAGCGGATCCTCTCCGTGGGTATCGACGAGGCGAGCGGCTGGATCGTGATGGGCACGCCGGAGGGCCGCCTGCGCAGCTGGTCCATGCACCGGGGCCGGCCGGGCCCGACGCTGCTCGACGTCTACAGCCAGAGCGTCGACATCGAGTTCCCGCGGCCCGCGGAGCCGCCCGTCGTCTTCGAGGCGAACGGCCGGGTGAGTCACCTGGAGCTCGATTCGATCAACCGCAGCCTGGGCGGGGTGGGGGCCGTCCCGACCGAGGCCGAGGCGCGCGCGCTCGATGAGCTCAGCCCGGCGGGCCGCGTCCGCGCCCTCGAAGCCGCGCTCGAGCGGGACGACCTGACTGCGGAAGCGCTCGGCGCGCTCCGCGACACGATGCTCGGCGTCCGCGTGTACTGCTACCGCTACCCGCACTTCCACCCCGGCCGTCCGCTGGACAAGCTGCTGGACGAGATCGAGGCGCGGATCGAGCAGCTCGGCGTCAAGAGCGACATCTGAGGCGGCGGGCCGTCGGGGCCGGGTCCGCCGGTTGGGTCCGCCGGCCGGGTCCCGGGCGCGTGCGCGCCGGGATCCGCCTTCCGCGGCAGCCGGATCATGGGCGGAGGGATGCAGCCTGGGCCGCGAGCCCGGGCCGTCGAACCGCTCGACCCGGGCCCACGTGGCGACCGGAACGTCTCGAATGGGGGGTCGAGGGTCCCGTTCGGGCGCGCCGGTCGCCGCAGCATGCTCCGCGGGGTCGAGCGGGCGCGGTTCGATCGACCCGGCCGATTCTGGGTGCGCCCGGGGCCCGCGGTCCCTATTCTCTTCGGCGCGCGCCGCGAGGCGCCCACGACGCCATGAAGCTCAAGATTCGCAACAGCAAGTCCAAGAAGGCCAAGAAGACCGGGTTCCTGACGCGCCAGCGCACGTCCGGTGGCCGCAAGACCAACAAGCGCCAGCGCGCGCGCCACGGCAGCTTCTGACCTGCCCGCGCGGCGGTTGCCGCTGCGGCTCCGCGCGGCCCCGCTCCCCGAAACCGCGCTCCCCGAACCCATGAAGGCGGACGCCTTCCTTCCGCGGACGCGCGCCCAGATGGAAGCGCGCGGTTGGGACGAGCTCGACATCGTGCTCGTCACGGGGGACGGGTACGTCGATCACCCCTCGTTCGGAGGTGCGGTGATCGGCCGCGTCCTCGAAGCCGAGGGCTACCGGGTCGGCATCCTCGACGTGCCGGAGATGCCGCACGAGGGCGCGCCCGACGGCTGGGACCGCCTGCCGTCGCCCCGACTTTTCGTCGGCGTCACGGCGGGGACCATCGACTCGATGGTCACCAACTACACGGCGTCGAAGAAGAAGCGCCGCGTCGACGTCTACCGGCCCGGGGGCGACACGGGTCGCCCGAACCGCGCGACGATCGCGTACACGGCGCGCGCGCGCAGCGTGTTCCGCGGCGTTCCCGTCATCGTCGGCGGGCTCGAGGCTGGCCCCAGGCGGCTCGCGTACTGGGACTACTGGGACGAGAAGTACCGCCGGTCGATCCTCGTGGACTCGAAGGCGGACCTCCTCGTCTGGGGGATGGGCGAGCGCCAGATCGTCGAGATCGCGCAGCGCATCGAGCGCGGTGAGGCGCTGCGCGGCATCGCGGCGACCTGCGAGATCGTCGGCCCCGATGAGGTGCCCGAGGACGCGCGCGTCGTGCCCTCCTACGAGGAGCTCGCGGCCGACGGCTCGAAGCTGCTCGAGCTCTTCGACGCCGTGCGCGAGGAGAACAGCCCGTCGTCGCGGATCCTCGCCCAGGCCCACGGCAAGCGCTTCGTCCTGCAGCATCCGCCGGCGCTGCCCGCGAGCCAGGTCGACGTCGACAAGTGGTTCGATCTGCCGTACCAGCGCGCGTGGCACCCCGACCACACGGAGGCCGGCGGCATCGCCGCGATCGAGCCCGTCCGCTGGAGCGTCAACACGCACCGCGGGTGCATGGCCGACTGCTCCTTCTGCTCGATCACGTTCCACCAGGGCCGCAGCATCCAGTCCCGGTCCGAGGAGTCGATCCTGCGCGAGGTCAAGGCGCTCGCCGAGCACCACGACTTCCGCGGCACGATCACCGACGTGGGCGGGCCGACGGCCAACATGTACGGCCTCGGGTGCAAGCTGCTCGAGAAGGGCGAGGCGTGCCTCGGGCGCGACTGCCTCACGCCGGACCCGTGCCCCGCGCTGCGTCTGGACAAGACGACCGAGGGCTACCGGCGGCTGCTCTCGCTCGTGCGCGAGCAGAAGGGCGTCAAGCACGCGTTCGTGTCCTCCGGCATCCGCTACGACATGCTCAAGGGCAAGGACGGCCAGATGCTGCCGCTGCACCACGAGCTGGTCGAGCACCACGTGCCGGGCCGCATGAAGCTCGCGCCGGAGCACGCTTCGAAGGGCGTGCTCGAGGCGATGAACAAGCCCGACTTCGAGGTCTACGAGGACTACGAGGCCGAGTACAAGTCGAAGTGCGAGGACATGGGGCGCGACCAGCACCTCGTGAACTACTTCATCGTCGGGCACCCCGGCACGTCGCTCGACGACGCGATCGAACTCTTCGAGAAGCTGTTCAAGCGCAACTACTCGCCGGAGCAGGTGCAGGAGTTCATCCCGCTCCCGATGACGCGCGCGAACGTGCAGTACGTCACCGGGGTCGACCCGATCACGCGCAAGGACGTCTACGTGCCGCGCGGCGAGCGAGAGCGCCGGATCCAAAAGGCGCTCGTGCGCTGGAAGGCGCCGGAGAGCTACCGGCTCGTCGTCGAAGGCCTGGAGAAGGCCGGGCGTGACGATCTCCTGCGGCGCTACACGGCGCACCCCGCGGTCAAGAAGGCCCGCGCCGGCGGCGGCCGGCGGCGCGGCGGCGGCGCAGCGCGCGGCCGCGGCGGGAGCCCTCGACGCGGTGCCGAGGTCGCCTCCGAGGGGGGCGCCTCGATGGACCTCGACACCTGCGGCTGAGCCGGAGGCCCCGAGCCCCGTGCGCGCGGAGGGCGCCGAACGCGCGTTCCTCGACCCAGCGTCTCGCTTCGGGGCCCCGTAGCGTTAGGTGGCCCGCCGAACAGGGTCCTCCGGTGTCGTTGGCGGCCACGGTGCCCGGACCGCGTCGCCGGTCGCGCAGCGCGGCCCCCGCGTACGAGTCGTGCGAATCGGGCGCGCGGACCGCTTTCACGTCGTGATCCAACGGGCGGTCTGTAGCTTGGAGTCCAGGCGCGTTCAGGGCTCCAGTGCCCCGGGCGCGCATTCCTGCGCGGCGGGCTGCCCCCGCCTTCGTCCCTTCCGCTTCACAACCTTCATGAAGACTTCCTCTCTTCTGGCGCTTGCCACTCTGGGCGCGACCCCCGCGTTCGCCCAGACGGACGAGTGCTCTGCCGCCACCAACCTCGGCACCGGGCCGACCACGGCGTTCTTCGACACCAACGTGGCCGTCGACACCGGGACCCTCGCGACGACGAGCGTCGAGCAGCAGTGCACGAGCCTCTCCGACGACATCTGGTTCCGCTGGACGTCCGCGACGACCGGCGACGTCACCTTCGATACCTGCAACAACGCGACCTTCGACACCGAGATCGGCGTCTGGGAGGGCTCCGACTGCGCGAGTCTCGTCCCTCTGGGCTGCAACGACGACAACAGCGGCGCGGGCTGCACCGGGCTGACGAGCCTGATCACCGTACCCGTGGTGGCCGGTCAGGAGTACTACGTCCAGATCGGGCACTTCAGCTCGACCAGCGGCAACGTCTACGGCACCGGAACGCTCACGATCTCTGACTTCGTCGACCCGTGCGCGGGTGTCTCCGACGATTCGTTCGAGCCGAACGACACGTGCCCGGCACCGTCCGCGATCACCGCGGGCAGCTACACCGGCCTGTTCGTCAGCGACGTCGCTCCGGACTACTACTCGATCGTCGTCCCGAGCGGTGAGATCCTCGACGTCGATGCGACCGACACCGGCGTTGACGTGACGGTCAACATCTTCGACTCGGGCTGCGCGCAGATCGCCACGGGCGTCGGCGACGGCGCGACCTACAGCAACCTCTCGGCGGCCCCGGAGACGGTCGTGATCGAGGTCACCTGGAGCACGTTCAACTCCGGCAACACCTGCACGTCCTACGACCTGGACATCGTGCTGTCCCCGGATCCGTGCGCCGACCCGGCCGACGACAGCTTCGAGGACAACGATGCCTGCGCGACGCCGTCGGCGATCACCGCAGGCTCGTACACGGGCCTCTTCGTCAGCTCTGCGGACGCGGACTACTACTCGATCGTGGTTCCCGCCGGCGATGAGCTGGACGTGGCCGCGACCGACACGGGCGTGGACGTCGACTTCCGCCGCTACGACGCCGCCTGCGGCCTCATCCAGGACTTCAACACCGACGCGTTCAACTACAGCAACCTGAGCGGAGCGCCGGAGACGGTGATCTTCGAGGTCTACTGGGACCCGACGAACACCACCGGCAGCTGCACGTCCTACGACCTCGACATCACCCTGACGCCGGACCCGTGCGCGAACCCGGCCGACGACGGCTTCGAGGAGAACGACTCGTGCCCGACCCCGTCGGCGATCACGCCGGGGACGTACAGCGGGCTCTTCGTGAGCTCCGTTGACGCGGACTTCTACTCGATCGTCTTGCCGGCCGGGGACGAGCTGGACGTCGCGGCCGTCGACACCGCCGTCGACGTCGACCTCCGCCAGTTCGACGCGGCGTGCGGCCTCGTTCAGGACTTCAACACGGACGGATTCGTCTATCTGAACCAGACGGGCGCGCCGGAGACCGTGGTCTTCGAGATCTACTGGGACCCGACCAACGCGACCGGCACCTGCACGAACTACGACCTGACGGTCGACGTCTCGACGCCCGTTCCGCCGCCGACCTGCCTCGTGCCGGACACGTTCGAGCCGAACCTCGACTGTGGCTCCGCGGTGGCGCTCGACTCCGGCACGTACACGGGCCTCAACGTCACCGACGTCGACCAGGACTACTACTCGGTCAACGTCGCGGCGGGCTCGACGCTCGACGTGACGATCTTCTTCGACGACGAGTTCGCCGACGTGGACCTCTACCTCTGGGATCCGCTGATCAACTGCGACACGAACGTGGCGGGCAACAACTCGCCGGACGCGCTCGCCATCGGTTTCTCGGCGACGGACAACGAGGACGTGTCGTACACGAACCTGACGGGGGCCACGCAGCTGATCGTCATCGAGGTCGACATGTTCACGGCCGGCGGCTGCAACGACTACGACATCACGATCACCGGTGCGAGCGACGGAGCGCTTGGCGTGCCCTTCTGCACGCCGGGCAACCCGAACAGCACGGGCGTTCCGGGTGTCGCGGGCGCGACGGGCAGCGATTCGGTGGCGGCCAACAACGTCACGCTGACGGCGTCGAGCCTGCCGCCGGGTCAGTTCGGCATCTTCGTCACCTCGGTGACGCAGGTGCCAGGGAGCGCCGTCGGGGAGGGGCTCCTCTGCCTCGGCGGACAGATCGGTCGCTACCAGGGCCTCAGTCAGATCTTCCAGGCCGATCCGAACGGCGACGGTTCGCTCGCGATCGATCTGACCGCGATCCCGACGCCCAGCGTCCTCGTGATGGCGATGGCGGGTGAGACGCGCTCGTTCCAGGCCTGGCACCGCGACGTGAACATGAGCGGCCCGACCTCGAACTTCACCGAGGGCATCGCGATCACGTTCACGCCGTGATCTTCGGGCGGGCCGCTTAGCGCGGCCCCGAGCGGGGTCGATTCGGTTCGGCCCCGCACGAGCGGCCCGCGCTCCCGGTCGACGGGGGCGCGGGCCGCGTCCGTTCACGTGGGAGCGCCGGGGCTTCGGGCGGGCGACGATCCGGTCGGGCCCGGTCCTGCCCGTCGCCGCCCGCGTTGGATCCACACCGCTCGAGCCTTGCCTGATTCGATTTCCCGAGCGTGATATCGAGGCCCGCGGCGCGCCTCCGATCGCCTGAATTGCGCGATCGGGACATTTGCCCTTGTGGCAACGGCCAGGCGCGCCGAATATAGCGAGCGGGAAATCGATGCAGTGCAGCAGCCCATCCACGACACCGAGCGCCTCGGCGCACTGATCCGCGCCGAGCGCAAGGCCCAGGGTCTGCGGCAGCCCGATCTCGCAGCCGCCGCCGGGACGAGCGTCCGGTTCGTGGTCGAGGTCGAGCGCGGGAAGCCGACCGCGCAGATCGGCAAGGTCCTCGAGCTCCTGCGGCAGCTCGGTCTCCGGCTGGCCGTGGACGGCCTCAGTGATACGGAGCCCGCCGATGGCACGTGAGCTCGGGGTGTACCTGCGCGGCGCGCGCGCGGGCACGCTGGTCCAGACCGACGCGGGGCGCCTCGAGTTCCGCTACGGGTCCGACTGGTCGGGCCCGGCGCTATCGCTGTCGCTGCCCCGGCGCGCGGAGCCCTTCGATCACCGCGCGTCCGAGCCCTTCTTCGGCGGCCTCCTCCCCGAGGAGGGAGTGCGCGAGCGCATCGCGCGCTATCTCGGCGTCACGGCGCGCAACGACTTCGCGCTCCTCGCCGAGATCGGAGGCGAGTGCGCGGGCGCCGTCTCGCTCCACGCCGACGAGCTCGGCGGCGCCAACGCGCCGCCCACCGAACCGGACCGCGGACCGCGCGAGCTCTCGGACGACGAGCTCGCCACGCTCCTCGACGAACTGCCTCGCCGCCCGCTCCTGGTCGGGGGCGAGGCCCGGCTCTCCCTCGCGGGCGCACAGGACAAGGTCGCGGTCGCCGTCGCCGGGCACGCCATCGCGCTGCCGACCGGCGACGCGCCCACCACGCACATCCTCAAGACGCCGATCGCCGGCCTCGTCGGAACCGTCTGGAACGAGCTCGTCTGCCTCCGGACGGCGGCGGCGCTCGGGCTGCCCGTGGCGCGGGCCGAGCGCCGCGAACACCGCGGCGTCGAGTTCCTGCTCGTCGAGCGGTACGACCGCACGACGTGGGAGGGAGCTCCAGCGCGCCTCCATCAAGAGGACTTCTGCCAGGCGCTCGGCGTTCCGACGCGCACCAAGTACCAGTCCGAGGGCGGCCCCGGGCTGGACGCGCTGTTCGCGCTGCTCTCGGAGCACGCCACGCGGCCCGCGCTCGACCGGATCGCGCTCCTGCGTGCGACGCTCTTCAACGTGCTGGTCGGAAACGCGGACGCGCACGGCAAGAACTTCGGGCTCCTGCACGGGAACGAGCCGGTCGGCCGCGCCGGCGTTCAGCTCGCGCCGCTCTACGACCTGCTCTCGACGCTCGTCTACCCCGACCTCTCGCGCCGTTACGCCATGAAGATCGGCCGCGCGCGCGAGTTCGCCGACGTGAAGCCGGACGACTGGACGCTCTTCGCCGAGCGCGCTGGCCTCAGTCCGGCGCAGGTCCGGCGCGAGCTCGGCGCCCTGGCGCAGAAGCTCCCGCGGGCGCTCGCGGAGACGATCGACGGCTCCGCGTCCGCGGCCTCGGACGACGCTCGAGAGATGCTCGGCGCCGCGCTCGAGGACACGTCGGTGCGGTGTGAGATCGCGGCGCGTCACGCGCGCGTCCGGGCCGGGGCTTGACGCGCGGGGCTCAGAGCGGCTCGACCCGGATCTCGGTCGCCTTGACAGCGGCCCAAACGTGCTGACCGGGGACGAGTCCAAGGTCCTCGACCGCGCGCGGCGTCACTTCCGCCACTAGGTCGAGCGCGCCCGTGAGCGCGACGCGGACGCGGCTCGCTCCCGGTTCGACCGTGGCGACCTCCAGCTCGAGCGCGTTGCGCGGCGAGCCTTCGGGGCGGGCGCGGAACAGCGCGACAGCGCGGGGATGGACGGTGACCGTGACGGGGCCGTCGGCTTCGCCGGCGACGGTGAGCGCGGCGGAGCCGACCGACACGGTCGACCCGTTGGCCTCGCCCTCGAAGACGTTGAGCCCGAGGAGGTCGGCGACATAGCGCGAGCGCGGCGCCCGCGCCAGTTCGTCGCGCGTTCCCGTTTGAACCACGCGCCCTCCTTCGAGCGCGACGATCCGGTCCGCGAACCGCAGCGCGTCACTCGCGTCGTGCGTCACGAGAATGCGTGGCCCGGGGAAAGCCGCGAGCCAGCTCGAGAGCTCCGGCACGAGCGCTGATCGCGTGCTCGCGTCCACGGCGGACAGCGGCTCGTCGAGGAGCAGCGCGCGCGGTGCGCCGGCGAGCGCGCGCGCCAGCGCGACCCGCTGGGCCTGCCCACCCGAGAGCGCACCCGGCTTTCGGCCCGCGATGTCCGCGTCGAGGCCCACGCGCACCAGCGCGTCGAGCGCCTCCTCGCGCGGGTCGCGCGTGCCTGGCCAACGGCTGCGCGGCCCGTACGCGACGTTCTCGAGCGCGGTCAGGTGCGGAAAGAGCGCGAGGCCCTGGGGTAGGACGCCGAAGCGTCGGTGCTCGGCCGGCACGAAGAGTCCTCCGATCCCGCCGTCGAGGGTGTCGCCGCCCATGAGCACCGAGCCTCGGTCGACGCGCTCGAGACCCGCGAGAACGCGCAGGACCGTCGACTTGCCCGCGCCGTTCGGGCCCACGAGCACCACGGTCTCGCTCGGCTCCGCGCGGATCGCGACGTCGAGCACGAACGTGCCGCGCGCGACCTCGAAGCGTGCTTCGAGACCCAGGGCGTTCGTCCAGTCGGGGGTCATCGCGCGCCGCCCTCCGGCGCGGCGTCCTGGCCGGTGGAGCCCGGGAACCACCGGCGCCGCAGCAGGAACAGGACGAGGGCCGACACCGCGACGAGCACGAGGCTCAGTGCGATCGCCGCGTCCGGCTCGCGCTCGAGCGCGGCGTAGACGGCGAGTGGAAGAGTCCGGGTCGTCCCCTCGAGGCTGCCCGCGAACGTGATGGTCGCGCCGAACTCGCCCAGCGCCCGCGCCCACGCCACGAGCAGTCCCGCGCCCAGGGCCGGGCGCGCGAGCGGGAGCGTGACGGTGCGGAACACGCGCCAGGGCCCGGCTCCGAGCGTGCGCGCCGCGTCCTGCACGTTCCGGTCGACGCCGCGCAGTCCGGTCTCCGCGGCGAGCACGAGGAAGGGGAGCGCGACGTAGGTCTGGGCGACGACCACCCCGAGCGTCGTGAACGGCAGGGCCGCACCGAACAGGAGCTCGATCGATCCGCCGAGGAGGCCCGCGCGGCCGAACGCGAGGAGCAGCGCGACGCCGGCGACGACGGGCGGGAGGACGAGCGGCAGCGTCACGAGGATGCGGACGAGCGTCCGTGCGGGAGAGCGACCCGACGCCAGCCACGCCGCGAGCGGAACGCCGAGAACGAAGGCGAGCGCCGCCGACCAGGTGGAGGTCACGAGCGAGAGGCGGAGCGCCGCGAGGAGCGGATCCGACGTGGCGCGCTCGAGCACCGTGGACCACGGCGCGCGGAGCGCGAGTCCGACGAGCGGCGCCGCAAGGAACAGTGCGGCGACGAGAGCCGGCACGAGCAGCGGCAGGGCGAGCGGGCGGCGGACGTCCATCAGGGAGCCTCGAAGCCGTGCCTCTCGAGGATCTCTCGCCCCTCGGACGAAAGCACGAAGTCGACGAAGAGCGCGCCGGTGCGGTCTGGTGTGCGCGCGCCGGACGCGCCCGCGGTGGCCGGGCCTTCCGCACGCGCCGTCAGCGGCGCGATCGTGTACGCAGGGCGCACGCGGTCCGCTGCTTCGAACTCGATCGCCTCGACGCGGCCCGCGTGCGCCGCGACGTCCGTGCGATAGACGATCCCGGCGTCCAGCTCGCCGAGCGCGATCTTCCCGACGAGCGACCGAACGCTCGGCTCGTCGGACACCGGCGCAGGCTCGACACCGGCGCGCGTGAGCGCCTCGCGGGCGTAGCTCCCGGCGGGCACGTCCGGCCCGCACAGCGCGACGCGGAGCCCCGGGCGCGCGAGGTCGTCCGGACCTTCGACGCCCTCCGGATTGCCCCCGGCGACGGCGATGACCAGGCGGTTGCGTCCGAAGACCTCCGCGTCGCCTCCGAGCAGCCCGAGAGCGGCCGCGCGCTGCATCTGCGCGGCGTCGGCCGAAGCGAGCACTGCACCGGGCGCACCCTCGCGGAGCTGGAGCACGAGGGTCGGCGTCCCCGCGAAGTGCAGCTCGATCCGCCCGCCGGCGGCGCTGGACTCGAACTCCCGCGCGAGCTCCTCGAAGGCCTCGGTCAGCGAGGACGCCGCGAACACGATCGTGCGCGCGTCGTTCCTCCCGCACGACGCCGTGGCGGCGACGAGCGCGAAGCACGCGAGACGGAGGAGGGAACCGGAGAGCACGGCCGCCGATTGGAGTGCGCGGCGCCCCCGGCCGCAAGCGCGGGTCGCCCACGGAGCGCGAGCGCGGCGTTCGGACGCCGGGCGTCGCGCGCGTGGGAGGCGTAGCGTCGGCGCAGGCTCCGCCGACCCCAGCGGGGCCCTCCGGCGCCCGTCATCCGGGCTTGCGCGCCACCAGCGCGTAGCCCTGGCAGACCGTCTCGTCGTTCGTGACCTTCGAAGCGAGGTAGAAGAACGACTGGATCAGCGCGGTCACCGGGATCAGCAGCACGCTGCGCCAGCGCGACAGGATCACGCTGCCATCGGTCTGGCGCTTCACCGCTCCGACCGACCGCGTGAGCCACTGCGACAGCATCGCGCCGTTCGCTGACGCGAAATTGCCGCGCGGCGCGATCGACTCGACCTCGAGGCCCGCGTTGCGCGCGAAGAGCTCGAGCGACGACGGCGTGAAGCGGTAGAAGTCGTAGGGCAGCTCGTGGAGCGGCTGGATGAACGGGACCGTGACCAGCGCCTTGCCGCCCGGCTTCAGGACGCGGCCGATCTCGTCCAGGAAGCGCGCGGGCTCGGGCACGTGCTCGAGCACCTCGGTGCACAGGACGGTGTCGACCGAGTCGGTCGCGATCGGCAGGTGCTTGCCGTCCGCGAGCAGGTTGACCATGTGCTTGACGCTGTAGAGCAGGTCCCACATCTCGGGCTGCTTCGCGAGCAGGGCCGGCGGGTAGTCCATCCCGATGTAGTGCCGCACGTGGGGCTCGAACATCGGTCGGTAGGGCGTCTCGGATCCGCCGACGTCGAGCAGCAGGCCGTTGGCGTGGGGGACCAGCGTGTCGACGGACCCCCGCAGCACGCGCCGGTCGAGCCAGTACGGCGACAGCGGCGAGCGCTTGACCCACGCGCGCACGCCGACCCAGAAGGCGCTGCGGTACTTCACCACGCCGACGCGGTTGCCGACGCGGGACTGCTGGTGCTTCTCGAGGGGCAAGGGATGCGCCCGCGCGGGGGCGGGTGACGCTCGCGGGGCGGGTTGGCGGGGTCGGGCCGGAGAGGGCGGGCCGTTGGTTTCTGGATGGGCGCGGCTCAGCGCCGCCGGAAGGCGCGCGCGAGGGTCAGGTCCTGACGCTGGTAGCTGGTCCCCTCGCGGTCCTCTCCGTACAGGTGCTGGGGTCGAGCGACGGTGCGGAAGAACTTGAGGCGGAAGAACACCTGCCCGTCCTCGACCAGGAAGGGGACGTCGTGGGCGCGCACCTCGAGCACGGCGGGCGTGCCGGAGCCCTCGGCCTCGCCGTCCGCGCCGGTGCCCCAGCCGAATCCGCTGTCGAAGAAGCCCGCGTAGTTGTTCCGGAGCTCTCCGATGCCGATGTCGACGGGCAGCATCTCCGCCGCCAGGTCCGGCGGGATACGCAGCCGCTCCCGGCTCGCGAAGATGTAGAAGCTCTCCGGTGCGAGGATGCAGCGGCCCTGCGGGGCCTGGACGGGCTCCCAGAATTCGCCCGGGTCGTGCGCTCCCTCGCGGCTGAAGTCGACGACCTCGGTGTGCAGCGACGCGCGCCAGCCCGCCGGATCGCGGCCTGCGAGCCCGAGGTTGAGCTCGAGTCCTCCGTCGTCGTCGAAGCGAACTTCGTCGAGCCCGAGGGGGCGCTCGCCAACGAACGCGAGCGGCGTCTCGCGGTAGCGCTCGCGCAGCTCGTCGGTGCTCAGCGCCGCGCGCCCGCGCTGGATGCGGAGCTGGCACAGCCGGTCGCCTCGGGCGAGGCGCACGGGGAACGAGAGCGGCGAGACCTCGAGCCAGAGCGGGCCGCTGTAGCCGGCGGGCGCCTCGTCGAAGCGCGGGTGTCCGGGGACCAGCACGCGCGTGAACACGTCGCAGCGGCCGGCCGAGCTGCGCGGGTTGAAGCGCACGGAGAGGCCCTCGGGCAGGTCGAGCTCCTCCTCCAGTCGAACGAGGTAGACCAGGCCTCGCTCGAGGACGGCGCCGCCGGGCGCGGTCAGGTCGAGGGTCGACGTGCTGAGGTCGCGCACGCGCTCCTCGAGGCTTCCCACGCCGGGCAGGAAACCGGCGCGCACGCGGTGGACGACCGGGCCCAGCCGGAGGTCGAGGCTGGCCGGCTGGACCTGCGCCGGGCGGAGCGGGGACGCGGGGTCCGCGGGTCGGACGTTGCCGTCCCGGACGAGGGCGCGGAGGTCCCTGTCGACGAGGATCCCCGGGGGCTCGCCGGCGGTCGGGGCGGGGCCGGGGACAGAGGGAGCGGGGGGCATGGCCACGGAAGGTACCGTCCGCGCCAGGGCCGATGCTCGCTCCGAACGCGGGCTTCGCGGGAGTCCTCCGAAGGAACGCGCTCTCGCCCGGGGCGAGCGCCGCCAGCGGGCCCGATCGCGCCGGTGCGATCGGGTGCGGCCGGCGCTATGCTGCTCGCCCCAACTCGGGCCCGAGGGCCGTTCGAACGCCCCGGGACACCCCTCTCCTCGCCCCATGAACATCCACGAGTACCAGGCCAAGGAGCTCTTCCGGAGCGCCGGGCTCGCCGTCCCCAACGGCCACGTCTGCGACACCGCCGACGAGGCCGCCAAGGCTTACGAAGCACTCGGCACGCCCGTCGGCGTCGTCAAGGCCCAGATCCACGCGGGCGGCCGCGGCAAGGGCGGCGGCGTCAAGCTCGTGCGCTCGGCCGACGAGGCCCGCGAGGCCGCGGACTCGATCCTCGGCATGATGCTGAAGACGCCGCAGACCAGCGCCGAGGGACAGCTCGTGCGCAAGGTCTGGGTCGAGGAGGGCTCCGACATCGCGAAGGAGTACTACGTCGGCATCGTGCTCGACCGCGAGCTCGGGCTGCCGTCGATGATGGCCTCGAGCGAGGGCGGAATGGACATCGAGGAGGTCGCCGAGAAGACCCCCGAGCTGATCCTGAAGGCGCCGTTCGCCCCGTCCGAGGGTCTCGACGCCGGCAAGGCGGCCGAGCTCGCGCGCGGCATCGGCATCCCGGACGAGCTCGTCGACCAGGCGGTCGCGTTCCTCACCGGCCTCGCGAAGCTGTACGTCGAGTACGACTGTTCGCTCGCCGAGATCAACCCGCTCGTCTCGACGAACGACGGCAAGGTCCTCGCGCTCGACGCGAAGATCAACTTCGACTCGAACGCGATGTTCCGCCAGGAGACGATCGTGCCCCTGCGCGACCTCGCCGAGGAGGACCCGAAGGAGATCGAGGCCAGCAAGTTCGACCTGTCGTACATCGCGCTCGACGGCAACATCGGCTGCATGGTCAACGGCGCCGGGCTCGCAATGGCGACGATGGACGTCATCAAGCTCTACGGCGGCGAGCCGGCCAACTTCCTCGACGTCGGCGGCGGCGCCACGACCGAGAACGTGACGGCGGCCTTCCGCATCCTGCTCGGGGACGAGAACTGCCGCGGCGTTCTCATCAACATCTTCGGCGGGATCATGAAGTGCGACGTCATCGCGAACGGCGTCATCGAGGCGGTCAAGCAGATCGACCTCAACGTGCCGCTCGTCGTGCGCCTCGAGGGCACGAACGTCGAGCAGGGCCGCGAGCTGCTCTCAGGCTCGGGCCTCCCGATCATCCCCGCCACCGACCTGGACGACGCCGCGCAGAAGATCTGCGAGGCCGTCGCGAAGGCCTGACCCAGACGACCTGAAGGAGACAGCGCCATGAGCATCTTCGTCAACGACGACACCAAGGTCATCTGCCAGGGCTTCACCGGCAAGACCGGTACGTTCCACAGCCAGCAGGCCATCGAGTACGGCACCAAGATGGTGGGGGGCGTCAACCCGCGCAAAGCCGGCACGACCCACCTCGACCTGCCGGTCTTCGGCTCGGTCGCCGAGGCACGCAAGGAGACCGGCGCGAACGCGACCGTGCTCTACGTCCCGCCGCCGTTCTGCGGCGACGCGATCATCGAGGCCATCGAGGCCGAGATGGAGCTGATCGTGACGATCACCGAGGGCGTTCCCGTCCTCGACATGGTCAAGGTCAAGGACGCGCTCAAGGGCTCGAACTCGCGCCTCGTCGGTCCGAACTGCCCCGGCGTCATCACGCCGGGCGAGTGCAAGATCGGCATCATGCCGGGCTACATCCACAAGCCGGGCCGCGTCGGCGTCGTGTCGCGCTCCGGCACGCTGACCTACGAGGCCGTCTGGCAGCTCACGTCGCGCGGCATCGGGCAGTCGAGCTGCATCGGCATCGGCGGTGACCCGGTCAACGGCACGAACTTCGTCGACGTTCTGACCGCCTTCAACGACGACGAGGACACCGACGCGATCATCATGATCGGTGAGATCGGTGGCTCGGCGGAGGAGGAAGCAGCTGCCTACATCAAGGCCAACGTCAAGAAGCCGATGGTCGGCTTCATCGCGGGCGCGACGGCGCCTCCGGGCAAGCGGATGGGCCACGCCGGCGCGATCATCGCGGGCGGCAAGGGCACCGCGAAGGAGAAGGTCGCCGCGCTCGAGGACGCGGGCGTCCTGATGAGCCCGAGCCCCGCGCGCCTCGGCGAGCTCATGGAGCAGCGCCTCAAGGAATCGGGCCTCCTGGTCCAGTGATCCCCGGCGCGCCGCGCTCGACGAAGGTCGGGCGCGGCGCGCTCGATTTCGCGGGAGAGAGGACCCGCCATGGCCGACGAACCGCTAGACCCGCACGCGCGCCCCGGGCGATCTGAAGAGCCGGGGCGATCCGAATCGTCGGGACGATCCGAAGCGTCCGGGCGCCCCGAGGAGATCGACGTCGACCGCGGCTTCCTCGTGGGCGTCGCGTCGGGACTGACGATGTTCTTCCTGTTCCAGGGCGCGATCTGCGGCCTGATGCAGTCGGGGGTCGTGAGCGACGAGGTGGCGCCGCTGGCACCGCTGCGCTTTGCCTTCTTCACGCAGCTGATCTACGTGTTCCCGACGATGCTCTTCTACGTGAACCGCCAGACGCCGCGCATGGCCAAGGGCTACCTCGTCGTCGCCGCGGTGGTTTTCGTGGGAAGCGCGGTCTCGCTGCTCCTCTGACTCCGAACGGATCCCCATGCGCGCATCGAGCCCTCTCCGCCTGTCCGCAGCCGCCCTCGGCGTCACCCTCGCCGCCTGCGCGGCGAACGAGTCCAGCGGCGTGGAGGGAGCCGGAGAGCCCGCTCCCGCCCGCGTGGACACCTCCGACGAGTCCAGAACCGTCGAACTCGGTGCCGTGGACTGGCGCCGCGTCGAGGAGGACGGCGACTTCGAGGCCGCGCTCGCCGAGGCCGGGCGCGTCGATCGACCGGTGCTGCTGCTCTTCCAGGAGATCCCCGGCTGAAGCACCTGCACGGCCTTCGGTGAAGGCCCACTCTCCGACCCGCTCCTCGTCGAGGCCGCCGAGACGCTGTTCGTGCCCATAGCGGTGCGCAACAACGCCGAGGGTCCCGAGCAAGCGGTTCTCGAGCGCTACCGTGAGCCCACCTGGAACAACCCGGTGGTGCGCTTCCTCGGCGCGGACGGCGACGACCTGATTCCCCGTGAGGACGGGATCTGGACCCTCGGCGGCCAGCTCGAGCGAATGGTCCGCGCGCTGGAGGCAGCGGACCGCCCGGTGCCGCGCTGGCTCCGGACGCGCGCCGCCGAGACGGCGTCGGGCGAGGTCGAGTCCGCGGTGTTCGCGATGACGTGATACTGGGAGGGAGAGGCCAGTTTGGGCCTCGTCGACGGCGTGCTCGACACGCGCTCCTCCTGGATCGGACGGCACGAGGTCGTCGAGGTGCGCTTCGATCCCGGGCGCATCGGGTACGAGCGGCTCCTGGACGTGGCGATCGCTCACGGCTGCGCCGACCGCGCGTGGGCGACGAGCGCTGCGCAGCTCTCCCAAGCGGAGGACCGACTCGGCGCCGACGCGGAGCGGCTCGAAGGCGAACCCCGGATCGCCAAGGCGAGCGATCAGCTGTACTACCTACGGAGCTCGACGCTGCGCTACGTTCCGCTCACCCCGCTCCAGGCGCGGCGCGTCAACGGTGCGCTGTTCACGACTGCGCTCGCAGCCGCTGCGGAAGATGCGGAGGTCGTGGAGGCGGCAGAATTCATGAGCCCGCGGCAGCGAGCGCTCGACGCTCGGATACACGAGGCGCTGCGGCGGGACCGCTCCGCGCTGGACGGTCTCGTGCGACCGGAGGGTCGGGTCGGGCTTGGGGCCTACGCGGCTGAGCTCGAGGCCCGTCTCTCTGCGGCGGGCGTCTGAGTCGAGATCGTCGCGCGGCGCGCCACTGCGGGCGTCTGACGCCGCTCTACCCGAGCAGCGCGGCGAGCTGCTTCCTCGCTTGGGGCGCCCACCCGCGGTTCGCGATCGGGCTCGCCGGCGAGGGGTGCAGCACCGTGCCGATCGTGCCCCCGAAGTCGGGCAGCGCCGCGCGAGCCCGTCCCTCGGCGAACTTGCCGACCCCGATCACCATCTCGGGTTCGAGCGCTTCGACGACCTCGCGCAGCGACGCGTCGCAGGCCTCGAACAGGGGGTCTCGCTCGGCAGCGGGCAGCTTGTCCGGCGTGCGGTTCTTGCCCGACTCCTCCATGAACACGAGCGGGCAGAAGTTCCAGACGAAGAAGGTCTCGAAGAAGGCCTCGGGGTCCCCGTAGTCCTCCTGCGCCCAGCCCCAGAGCCGGCGCCCCGACACCTCGCTGCGCTCGCAGTCGAAGCCGACGATGGGGCGTTTCGGGTGCTCGACGGGCGGCTTCCCGACCTTCTCGTCGATGCCCATCCAGTCGCGCACCGCCGCGATCTCGCCGAACGGTACGCCGGTCTGCGCCATGCCCCAGGGGCCGGGGTTCATGCCGAGCATCAGCGCGCGGACGCCTGCCTTCGCGAAGCGGGTGACGTACGCGCGCGCCGGTCCTTCTGCGTAGACGAGCGGGTCGTAGACGTGCGTCGTCGGGGGCGCGAACCGCCGCTCCTCGAGCGTGTCCCGGAGCGCAGCGGCGCTCGCCCAGACGGCCTCGCCGGCCGCGTTCTTCTTCGTCCTCGGGCTCACTCGCTTCGTTCGTTCCAGCAGCGGACGTAGCCGTCCTCGGGGTCGACCTCGACGTGGATCAGGTTCGGCCGGCAGCACACGGGACAGTCCTCGACGTACTCCTGACGGTCGCCCATGGTCGGGTCGATGGGCACGACGATCTCCTCGCCGCACGCCCAGCAGGGATAGCTGGCTTCCGGCGCGCTGTCGAGTGCGGTGCCGTCGAGCTCCGCGGGGTCGTCCTCGAATTCGAAGTCCATGGTCGGTGGGTCCGTCCGCCGCTGGCGACGTCGCTGGGTCCGTCCGCCGTCCGGCGGAAAGATCTTCCGGCGTCTCGGTCCGCGCCAGAAGAAAGGGCCCGATGTGCGGCCCCGCGGGTCGTTCGCGCGGGACGCCGGGCTGGCACGGGTTTCGGCGCGAATTGGGCCGGGAATCTCCGATACCCCCTGCATGAACGTCCAGTCCAAGCTCGCCCAGGGTGCGACGCAGGCACCCCACGCCCAACGCCCGCAGGGTCCCCGCGCGGGAGCCCCCGCCGCCGAGGCTCCGAACCCACAGCCGACCCCGGCGCCGCGCCCCGAGGCCGATGGCGCTGCGACCGTCGACGTCGGTGCGAGCCTCGACCGCCTCGACGCGTACGCGGCCTCGATCTCCGACCGCGTCCGCGACGCCTTCGCCGACGCGGGCCCCGAACAGCAGGAGGCGCTGCGCGAGGCCATGGAGCTCATCCAGAGCGGGCTCGACCGCGTCCGTCACGGCATCGAGAGCGGGACGATGGCGCCGGGCGACATCCAGCGCGGCACGTCGACGCTCTACGACATGGTCGCGGCCCGGATCTCCAAGGTTGATCCCGACAAGGGGACCGACGCGGCCAGCAAGGGCGGCGAGACGTCGGGGCTGTCCGCTCCGGCGACGGAGCCGTCCACCGCTGCGGCTGCGCCCGCCTCGGCCCCGGTCGCGGAGGCGCCCGTCACGGAGGCCGCCGGCGCCATTGCCACGGCACCGGAAGCCGCCCTCGCGGACGCTCCGGCTGCGCAGGCCGCGGGCGCCGCCGGCTCGCCCGATCCGGACGCGCGCGCCCTCCTGCTCGACGAGCTCTCGGGCCTCGGCGCGCAGCTTCAGGCCCTCCTCGGCGAGTCGCTCTTCGGCGCACAGACGGGACAGATCTACGGCCTCGGCGAGCTGCCGGAGTCGATCGCGCCGCGCGAGCGCGGGCTCGATCTGTCCGCCTGACGGGCCACGGGGCCGCGATCTGCGCGTGCATCGGGCCGTCTCCTCCGCAGTTTGGGCGTGGCAACAGCGGGGGTCGGAGGCACGGCTGGACTACACTGATGCCTCCCTTCCCCGGACCTCGACCCATGTGGAACCACGTCCTCAACGCGCAGAGCCCCGTGTTCGCCTTCATCGGCGGGCCCGAGCTCTGGATCCCGCTCGGCCTCCTCGTGCTGCTGTTCGGCGGCCGCAAGCTGCCCGAGCTCGCCCGGGCGATGGGGTCCAGCATCAACCAGTTCAAGAAGGGGCTCGAGACCGAGGAGGAGACTCCGAAGGCGATCGAGACCGACGGCGGGAAGCCCTCGGACCCGCAGAGCTGACCCGCGGGCCGCGCTCGGCGCTCCGCTCCGGCCGGGTCCGGCCGGCTCGGCGCCGGAGGGAGGCCCGCGGGCTCTTCCGGTCCGAGCGCGCTCATCCCGCTGCGCCCGGTCCGCATCCCCGAGGCCGCCGCGCCCTCGCATCCGCTCGCCGCGACGACGCGCCGCATCCATGGCCGACCGTGACGTGGTCCTCGGCGTCGTTCTCGCCGGAGGACGGAGCTTGAGAATGGGGCAACCGAAGGCGCTCCTGCCGTTCGGGCCCGACGGGCAGCCGCTCGTCGACTGGGTCGCGCGTTCGCTCGAACCGCTGGTCGAGCGCGTCGAGGTCGCAGCGGGTGGGCGGGCCGAGGTCGCGCGGGCACTCGGCGGCGCGTTCGAGACCTTCGAGGACGCCGCTTGCCGAGCGGTCGCCGCGGACGAGGGTCGAAACGTCGGTCCCCTGGGCGCCCTGGCGGCCGCGCTCGACCGCGCCGAGGCTCTGGGGTACTCCGCGGCGCTCGTGGTGCCCTGCGACATGCCGCTCGTGACGGCGGCGGAACTGTCGCCCCTGCTGGAGGCCGTCGCCCGCGGGGCGGACGCCGCTTTCTACCGCGTCGAGGGCCGCGATCAGCCGCTCTGCGCCGCCTATTCCGTGCGCTGTGTGAGAGCCGCCCATGCGGCGCTCGAGCGCGGCCAGCGACGCGTGGTCGCGCTCCTCGACGGAACCGGCGCAGATGGTCGCGGACTGCGCGTTCAGCGGCTCGATCCGGGCGAAAAGTCCGCCGGTCGGCTGATGAACGTCAACGCTCCTGAGGACTACGATCGGGTCCGGGCGATCTACCCCGTATGAGTCCCAAGGACACGCAGCTCGAGGCGCTCGTCGCGCCCATCTCGGACGATCTGGCGCGGATGCGCGAGGTGCTGGGCGAATGCCTCGCCTCGGACGTCCCTGCCGTGTCGGACATGACCGACCACATCGGCCGGTTCCGCGGCAAGCAGCTGCGCGGGGCACTCGTGCTCCTGAGCGCGCGCGCCCGTGAGGCGGCCACCGGAACGAAGGCGGACTCGACCGAACTCCCGCTCGTCGCCGCCATCGTCGAACTCATCCACCTCGCGACGCTCGTACACGACGACGTGCTCGACGGGGCGGACAAGCGCCGCCGGGTGGCCAGCGTCAACCGCCGCTGGGACAACCAGGTCGCCGTGCTCCTCGGCGACCTCGTCTACAGCCGCGCGTTCCACCTGTCGACGACGCTGCGCTCGCCGCTCGCGAGCCAGCTCCTGTCCACGATCACGCAGGAGATCTGCTCGGGTGAGATCGAGCAGGCGGCGGGGCGCTACGACTTCGAGATGTCGCGCGAGACATACGAGCGCGTGGCGACCGCGAAGACCGGCGCGCTCTACGGCGCGGCGTGCGAGCTCGGCTTCCGCTACCCGGACGGCTCCGAGTTCGACGGCGCGCACATGCGAGCGTTCGGCCGCGAGGTTGGCCTCGCGTTCCAGATCGTCGACGACCTGATCGACATCCAGGCCGACGAGGAGACCGCCGGCAAGAGCACGGGCACGGACGTCGAGGACGGGAAAGTGACCCTGGCCGTGCTGGAGGTCTACAGGAGCGCCGACGCCTCGACCCGTGCGGCGATCCGGGACGCGTACACCCTGCCCGGTCTCGATTCGGAACCGGGCGGCCGCCTCGCCCGTCTTCGGTCGGTGTGCGACCTCGAGCCCGGGGTGGAGGCCGCGCGCGCACGCGCCGCCGAGCTCGTCACGAGCGCTCGTCACCGGCTCAAGCGGCTCCCGCAGGGGCCGTGGCGGGACGCTCTCCATCTGCTCAGCGAATTCGTGCTCGAGCGCCGGTGGTGAACGGCTGAAGTGCCGATCAGGGGAACCGGACAGGCTGCCGGCCCCCTACATCGAGAGGGCCAGCGTCGGAGACCCAGCGTCAGATGAACTCGATCCAACGACCGCACAGGGCCCGCCGCGTCGGCGCCCTCCTTGCGCCCATCGTCGTCTCCCTAGGCCTCGCGGGCTGCGAGGACGGTGAGACCGGAGAGCGTGCGACCATCACCAAGACGAGGCTCGCCGCAGCGGCCTACGCCGACGCGTCCGAGCAGCTGAGCCTCGAGGAGCGCCTGATGGGGAGGCGACGGCCGGCGGCCGACGAAACACCCCAGCGACCGGCGCTACCGAGCTACACGTTCGACCTGCCCGAGGGCTGGAAAGCGCTCCCGCCGCGGCAGTTCCGCGAGGTCAACCTGCGGCTCGTCGACGATGAAGCGAGCCAGCTCACCGTCGCGACGTTCCAGGACCGCGCGGGCGCGCGCGCCAACCTCGATCGCTGGCGCCGCGAGGTCGGTGCCGGGGAGCTCACCGACGCCGAGTACGACGCGCTCGAGCGGCGTACGGTTCTCGGTGCGCCGGCGGTGCTGATCGAGGCCCGTGGTCCGTACGCGGGCATGGGCGGGATGAAGCTCGACGACGCGGTCGTGATGGGCGCGGTCGGCAAGGCCAAGTCCGACCTCGATCTGTTCGTCAAGCTCGTCGTCGCCGCCGACCGCGCGGACGCGGCGCGCGAAGCGTTCGACGGGTTCCTTGCGAGCCTGCGCGTCGGAGAGAACACGCCGCCGACGGATCCGCGCGCGCCCCAGCGCGGCGCGGGCGCCCCCTCCAGCGCCGGCTCCGGGGGCCGCGTGTCCCCGCTCACCTGGGCGGCGCCCTCGGGCTGGAGCGAAGAGCCGCCGACGAGTCAGTTCCGCGAGGTGACCTTCCGGCGCGGCGGAATGGAGATGTACCTGTCGCTCGCGCGCGGCGACGTCGCGGGCAACGTGGCGCGCTGGGCCGGTCAGCTCGGCCAGCCGGCTCCCGATGACGCCGCGCTCGCCGCGCTCGAGCGCGTGCCCTCGCTCGGCGTCGACGCCGTCGTGTACGAAGGCGTCGGTTCGCTCACCTCGATGCGCTCCCGCACCCCGGTGCCGGGCCAGCGCATGCTCGCCGCGATCGTGCGCCCCGAGAACGCGGGTGGGACGATCGTGACCCTCAAGCTCACGGGCCCCGACGCGGACGTCGCGGCCGCGAAGCCCGACTTCATGGACGTGCTCTCCTCGCTGGAGATGCGCGGGCGCTGACGCGCCGTACGGACGATGGCGAAGAAACCCACGACGGTCCTCGGGCGCGCGGCAGCGGTGCTCGGCTCCTACTGGCTGGCGCTGGCCATGCTGGTCAATCTCTTCCTGCTCACCTGGCTTGGCACGCTCGACCAGGTGAACAAGGGCATCTACCGCGTCCAGCAGGAGTACTTCGAAAGCTGGTGGGTGGTGACGGAGGCCCCGATCTGGCCCGACGTCGAGATCCCGCTCGTGCTGCTCGGAGGCATGCCGACGATGTCGCTCCTCACGATCGGCCTCGTGTTCGGGGGGCTCGTGCGCATCCGCAAGACCCGTCGCACGGTCGGCGTGATCATCGCGCACGTCGGGATCGCCGTGATGATGCTCGGCGGGATCGTCGAGTTCGAGCAGAAGCAGTACGGCAACCTCGTCCTCCGCGAGGGCCAGCGCGGGAGCTCCTACAGCGACTACGAGGACCGCGAGATCGTGGTCTGGAACACGGCCAGCGAGGTCGGCGTCGAGGAGACGATCATCCCCGAGCGTGACTTCGACGATCTCGACGGCGAGCGACGGCGCACGTTCACCAGCGACGCGCTGCCGTTCGACATCGTCCTGTCGCACTACATGCACAACGCGTTCCCCGAGCGCGCGGTGGGCGTCGGCGTGCCGACGGCTCCGGTGATCGAATCGCTCTACCTCAAGAAGCTTGCGCGCCTCGACAGCCCGGAGGCCGAGCGCCGCGGCGTCTACGTGAAGGTGCTCAAGGACGGCGGCACGTCGATGGACTCGTCGTTCCTCCTCGGCACCGAGCGCAAGCCGTTCGTCTTCGAGGCGGGCGGCCAGACCTGGGCGATGATGCTCCGCAAGGAGGCCTACGACCTGCCGTTCGACATCCGCATGGTCGACTTCGTCAAGGACGACCACCCGGGCATGTCGATGGCGCGCTCGTACTCGAGCGACGTCGTGCGCATCGACCGCGAGGGCGGCGAGACGCCCGTGCACATCCGCATGAACGAGCCGATGCGCTCGGACGGCTACATCGTCTACCAGTCCGGCTACGGGCCGCAGGACGCATCAGGCCAGCTCATCGGGACGCCCGAGGAGACCTACAGCGTGTTCGCGATCTCGAACAACCCGAGCGACCGGATCCCGTGGATCGCCGTGACGATCATTGCGGCCGGACTCGTCTGGACCTTCGTCGACCGCCTGATCGTGTTCCTCGCCAAGCAGGGCCGACGACGTGAGATGGTGCGCAAGGCCGGCGGCGCGTCGAAGTCGGACATGGGGGCCGCAGCGTGATGCAGATGAACCGTTCCATTCTCTTCGGACTCCTCGCGGCCCTGGCGCTGGTGGTTCCGTCGCTCGCGCAGGCGCCCTCTGCTACGACGGACGCCGGCCCAACCGTGCGCGAGCGCCCGTGGTCCGACGAGGCCGTCGCGGCGTTCGGCGCGCTCCCCGTTCAGGAGAGCGGTCGCGTCAAGCCCTTCTCGACGTGGGTGGGCTTCCGCCTGTTCGCGATGAACCACAAGCGCAGCGTGCGCATCCCCGAGGGCTCGGGTATGCCGGACGCGGGGGAGAAGATCGACCCCGTGCGCTGGGCGCTCGACGTCGCGTTCTACCCCGAGGCCGCGCGCGAGTACGAGTGCTTCCTCGTGCAGGACGACGACCTCCTGGACCGCATCGGCCTCGCCGTCGACGGCAAGAAGAAGCGCGACCGCTACTCGTACCTCGAGCTCGAGCCCGGCCGCGCGCGACTCTCCGAGCTCGCGACGGCGGCGCGCAACGTCGACGCGAAGGCGCGCGACCGCATCGACGTCTATGCGCTCAACCTCGAGGCTGCGCTCTTCCACTACGACGTGATCGAGGGCTTCGCCCGCGCGGCCGTGATCCGCGTCGGCGCGAATCCGCCCGAGTCCGTGGCGAAGCACTTCACCGGCCGCAATGGGCGCGGTGAGGTCCCGCTGCCCGAGGCCCTCGACGCGCTCTACGTCGGCCTGCGCGAGCTCAACGACGTGACCGAGGGCGACCCGCGCTTCCAGGCGGGCATCGCCGACTACGGACGCGTCGTCGAGTCGTTCCAGGTCGCCGGGTCGGACCTGTTCGCGCGGTGGATGCCGGCCTTCCTGCCGCCGGCGGCCGAGTCCGAGGAGTGGCGCAACTCCGCCGAGGTCCTCGCCGCCGCGGTCAAGTCGCAGGAGCCGCTTCCCGCGGAGCTCGTTCCCGCCCTCGAAGCGCTCGGCGCCGCCTACGCGGCCCGCGGCGACCAGGGCGCGGTCGAGCAGCACCTCGGGACGCTCAGCGAAGAGGCGCGCACGTTCGCCGAGGCGCAGGGCGTGCAGGGCGACCTCGAGCTCGAGCGTTCGTACTACCGCGCGGACTACTTCTACCGAGCGCTCTACCTGTTCATCGCTGCGTTCCTGTTCGCAGCGATCGGGTGGATCCTGCCGCAGGTGGGCGTGCTGTCCAAGCTGACCTGGATCCTCACGCTCGGCGGCCTCGGGCTCGTCGTCACCGGCGTCGCGGTGCGCTGCATCCTTCTCGATCGCCCGCCGGTCGCGACGCTCTACGAGACGATCCTCTTCATCACCGCCGGCGCGGTGGCGGCGTGCCTCTTCGCCGAGAAGGTCACGCGCTACCGGATCGCGCTCGCGGGCGCGACCGTGCTCGGGATGAGCGGGATGTTCCTTGCGCACAAGTGGGAGGTGAAGGAAGCCGTCAGCCAGGGCGACACGATGGGCGGCCTCGTAGCGGTCCTGAACTCGAACTTCTGGCTCGCGACCCACGTCACCACGGTCACCTTCGGCTACGCCGCCGGGCTCATGGCCGCGCTCTTCGGGCACGGCTACATCGTCGCGCGCCTGTACCACGGCTCGCGGAATGCGGGCCGCCCGCTGCCTCCTGGGGTCGCCAAGGGACTGCGCAGCTTCGGCGGCCTGGTCTACGGCACGATCGGGTTCGGCCTTGTGCTGTCGGTCGTCGGGACGATCCTTGGCGGCGTCTGGGCGAACGACTCCTGGGGCCGTTTCTGGGGCTGGGACCCGAAAGAGAACGGCGCGCTCATGATCGTGCTGTACCAGCTCGTGATCGTGCACGCGCGCCTCGGTGGGTACATCAAGGACTTCGGCATCTCCGTGCTGGCGGTCGTCGGCGGCGGCATCGTCGCGTTCAGCTGGTGGCACGTGAACCAGCTCGGCGTCGGGCTGCACAGCTACGGCTTCACCGACGGCGTCGTCCGCAACCTCCTCGTGTACTACCTGTTCGTCGCCGTGTTCACGGCGGCGTCCCTCGCTCTGTACCCTCTCCTCGTGAAGAAGCGCACAGCGGTGGGGACGACGTGACGGAAGCGAAGAGCTCGACCCTCCTCGACGGGAAGGCTACGGCGCGCGCCGTGCGGGCCGAGGTCGCCGCCGGCGCGGCGGCGCTTGCGGCCGAGGGCCGCGCGCCAGGGCTCGCCGTCGTGCTCGTTGGCGACGATCCTGCCAGCCAGGTGTACGTCCGGTCCAAGGACAAGGCCGCCACCGAGGCCGGGTTCGCGGTCCAGACCCGGAAGCTCCCCGCGGACGCGACGCAGGCCGAGGTCCTCGCGGTTGTGGCCGAGCTGAACGCCGACGACGCCGTCGACGGGATCCTCGTGCAGCTGCCGCTGCCGATGGGGCTCGACTCGGACGCGGTCGTCGAGACGATCGACCCTGCGAAGGACGTCGACGGTCTCACCGCGACCAACGTTGCACGCCTCGCACAGGGCCGGCCCGGCCTGCGCCCGTGCACGCCCGCCGGCTGCGTCGAGATCCTCGACCGCAATGGGATCGACCTCGCGGGAAAGGACGTCGTGATCGTCGGACGCTCCCAGCTCGTCGGCAAGCCGATGGCACAGCTCGCGCTCGCGCGCAACGCGACGGTCACGGTGTGTCACAGCCGCACGGCGGACCTCGCCGCCCACTGCCGCCGCGCCGACGTGATCGTCGCTGCGGTCGGAGTCGCGCGCCTCGTGAAGGGCGACTGGGTCCGTCCGGGCGCGGTCGTCGTGGACGTCGGGATCAACCGGGGCGACGACGGGAAGCTGGTCGGCGACGTCGACTTCGACGGCGCCGCGGCGAACGCGTCCGCGATCACGCCCGTGCCCGGCGGCGTCGGGCCGATGACGATCGCGATGCTGCTGTCGAACACGCTGCGCGCCTCCGCGGAGCGCCAGGGCCTCGTCGAGACGGTCGAAGGCGCGCTGCAGCAGGGACACGCCTGACGGAGCGGGGGGACGCGATGGCGTACGACGACGGATACGGACGGCCGCAGATGCAGTTCGCCTTTCCGGCCTTCACGGGCTGGATCAAGCGGCTGGTGATCCTGAACGCGGCCGTGTTCTTCGCGATCTGGATCGTCGGGTTCGCCTCGCCGGCCGCCGAACGCTGGGTCATGGATTGGCTCGCGCTCAACCCCGACACGTGGCGGGCGGGTTTTCCGGCGGTCTGGCAGTTCGTGACCTACGGCTTCCTGCACAGCCAGGTCAGCCTCTCGCACCTCGTGTTCAACATGCTGGTGCTCTGGTTCTTCGGCTCGATGGTGCAGGACGCGGTCGGCGACCGGCGGCTCCTGGCGCACTACCTGATCGCCGTCGCGGTCGGCGGCGCACTGCACCTCGTGTACGCGCTCCTCACGGGGCAGAGCGGCCCGGTCATCGGCGCGTCCGGCGGGGCGTCGATGCTCCTCGTGTCCGCTGCAGTGCTTCGTCCCAACGCGACGGTGATCTTCTTCATCTTCCCGGTGAAGCTCTGGGTCATCGCCGCGATCTCGGTCGGCTTCGACGCCTTCGCGTTCCTCAACGAGTTCAAGGGCATCCAGGACGGCATCGCCCACTCCGTCCACCTCGCCGGGGCGGGCTACGGCTACCTCGCCACGAAGCGCCGCTGGCTCTGGAAGGACCCGCTCGCGATCGTCGAGCGCAAGCGGGCCGTGGCGCAGATGCAGCGCCAGATGTCCGACGACGCGCGCATGGATCAGCTGATGCAGAAGATCAGCCGGGAGGGCATGCCGTCCCTCACACGCTCGGAGCGCGCGTTCCTGCAGAAGCAGAGCGAGCGCAAGCGCAGCGGCTGAGCCGATCTCGGGGCGCGAGGCCGGGGGACGAGGCGCTTCGGGGGATTCCCGGGTCCCGCTCCCGCCCGCAGGAGGGACACTCGGCCCATGGTTCCCCACGCACTGCTCCTGTTCGCGGCCGCCCTCCCGCCCCAGTCGACGCCCTACGTCGACGTCACCGCCGCGCGCGGCCTCGGCGCCGCGCCGCTCGGCGATCCGATGTGCCCGGGGATGAGCACGGGCCTGAGCGCCGTCGACTTCGATCTCGACGGGGACGTCGACCTCTTCGTCCCGTGCGCGGCGGGCGTCCCGGACCGGCTCTACGTGAACGACGGCGCGGGCCAGTTCACAGAGGCTGCGGCGCGCGCCGGGCTCGACGGGCTCGATCCCGCGCGGGCGGCGCTCTGGTTCGACGCGACCGGCGACGGACTGCTCGACCTGCTCGTCGCCGGCGACTGCTTCGGCGACGGTCCGTGCCCGAGCGCATCCAGCCTGCGCTTCTTCGTGCAGATCGAGAACGCACCGTTCGAGGAGCGCACGGCGCAGGCCGGGCTCGTCCTCGATCTCGATCTGTTGGAGGACACGCACACCGGTGGGCTCGCGGCGGGCGACCTCGACGGGGACGGCGACGTCGACGTCGTCGTGTCGTACTGGGAGGGCGTCCAGCTACGCCTCCTGAACGACGGCGCGGGCACTTTCACGCCGGTGCGCAACTTCGGGCCGGGGCAGACGTCCGTCGGTACGTACTGGCAGCCGGTCGTCCACGACTTCGATGGCGACGGCCGGATGGACGTGTTCCAGGCCGTCGACTTCGAGGTGAACCAGCTCTGGCGGGGGACCGGCGGCGGCGCGTTCGTCGACGTGGCGGCCGCGGCCGGCGTCGACAACGCGTTCAACGAGATGGGAGTCGCGCTCGGCGACCCCGACCGCGACGGCGACCTCGACCTGTACGTCACGAACCTCTACGTCACCGTGACGGGCCGCTACAACACGCTCTACGAGCGCGGCGGCTCGGGCCTCGCCTTCATCGAAACGTCCGACTCCGCCGGCGTGCGCGATACCGGCTGCGGCTGGGGCGCGAGCTTCGGCGACGCCGACCTCGACGGGCGGCCCGACCTCGTCGTGGCGGGCAGCTGCTCGCCGGGCGATCCCGAGCTGTTCTGGAACGCGTCGCCCGCCAGCCTGTCGTTCCTCCGCACAGACGAGCGCTCAGGGCTCGAGGGCGCCGCGGCGTCCGGGCTCGTGCAGTTCGACCTCGACCTCGACGGAGACCTGGACGTCGCGCTCCGGACGCCCTTGGGCGTGCGTCTGTTCGAGAACACAATGACGCCTCCTCCGGGCCGGTCGTGGCTCGCGGTCCGGCTGCACCAGCCGGGGCCGAACGCCGCCGCGCTCGGCGCCACCGTCTGGTGCACGGACGCCTCCGGTGGCCGCGAGGCCCACGCGATCCTCGCGGGTTCGAGCCTGCTCTCACAGGAGCCCGCGGCCGCGCACTTCGCGGTGCCGGCCGGCTCGACGGTCGACCTCGAGGTGCGCTGGCCCGACGGAACGCTGCAGGCGTTCCCCGGGCAGCCGACCGGCGAGGTCGTGACGCTCGTCCGCTGAGGGGCCGGCGGCCGGTCAGTCGTCGAGCGGCGCGTCGTGCCCGCGCGCCGCGACGCGCTGGGTCCCGACCAGCCGGCCGTCCTCGACGAGCAGCGCCGTCTCCGCGAAGTTGACCGTCGGGCACACGTGCCCCGGGACGAGGCGCAGGACCTCGCCGCGTTCGGGGAGGCCGCCCGCGGCGTCGAACACCGTGTGCTCCTCGCTCTGGCGCAGTGCGCGGGCGTCGGGCCTCTCGAGGGCTCGGGCGATCGCGCCCGGCCCGGACGCCTCGACCGCCTTCGAGCCCGCGTCGACGGTGAAGCCGTCCGCGCGCACGCTCGCGACCCGCGTCAGCACGGTCACAGCGGGCTCGGCGAAGAGCGCCGGGAGCTGCGCCATCGAGCGCAGGTCGTGGTAGACGACCGTGCCGGGCGAGACGCGGTGGACGGTGCCCTCGAGGCCGCGCAGCGCCGGGTGCGCGGAGGCCGCGGGGAACGCAGGCGTTCCGGCTGTGACCAGCTCGGGGATCCGGGCTCCGCGTTCGCGCAGTGCGTCGAGCGCCTCCAGCAGGCCCTCCGTGTCGGCGTGGATCCCGGAGCGCCGCGCCTCGGGGTCGGACTCCGTCCGGTGCCCGTCGTAGGCGTGCACGCCGCGGAGCCGGTCGCCGGCCGCCTGGGCGGCTCCGAGCAGCCGATCCCGTTCGGCGAGCGGGACGCCCGTGCGCCCCATGCCCGTGTCGACGTCCAGGAAGAGCCCGAGCCCGCCGGGCGCGCCCTCGGCCTCCTCCGGCGCCTCGACGAGGAACGAGAACGCGACGTCGGGCCGGGCGCGCGCCAGCGCGGCGAGGCGCTCCAGGGACGGACCGTGGAGGTGGTGGGCGACGAGCACGTCGGCCCTCGTCGCGCCCGCGGCGTCCAGCCGATCCGCGAGCACCCGGGCCTCTCGGACGGTCGCGCACTTGAACCGGCGCAGTCCCTCCGCGATGAGGATGTCCAGCACCGCCGGCACCTTCGTCGTCTTGACGTGGGGTCGCCAGCGCTCCGTCGCCGACGGACCGAGCGCGTCCAACACGGCCCGAACGTTGCGCCGCGCGGCCGCGAGGTCCACGACCAGGGCCGGGCTCGCGGCACGGCGGACGAGCGCCGGCTCGAGCGGCGCGGGACGGGGTCTGAGCGCTTCCACGCGGCACAGGATGACGGGCCGCGCGGGCCTCGGCCAGGGACGGCCCGTGTCCCGCTACCATGGGGGGCCCCGCGCCCCTCGCAACGACCCGAACGCGCCCATGTCGACCCACCGCGCCCCTCTCCTCCTCGTTCCGTCGCTCGCCCTCTGCGCTCTCGCCGCCGCTTCGGCGGGGTGGGCCGCCGCTCCGCGCTCGGCTGCGCCCACTGCGCCCGCGGTCGACAAGTTCGAGACGATGGAGGAGCTCCTGAAGGCCGTCGAGCAGGCCGACCGCCTGGGCGACAAGGACCGCGTCAAGGCGCTCTTCCAGGACAACGAGACGCTCGCGACGACGCTGGTGCTCATGACCGGCGACACGATGGCGGAGCGCCCGGGCGAGGTCCTCGCCAAGCGCTACGCGCTGCTCTCGAAGTCGTGGAAGCTCGCGTTCGACAGCAAGTTCCCGCGCAAGTACGAGGCGTTCCTCTCGCGCCTCAAGGCGTCGCAGATCAAGAACCGTCAGGACTACCTGCGCGAGTACCGCGTCGCAGTCGCGAAGATCGCCGAGGTCACCGCGTCCAAGGACACGGCGACGATCCTCGGCCTCGCGCAGAAGTTCCAGGCGCTCGGTGAGGGCTTCGATTCGATCGGCGACAAGTACCACGCTTCTTCGTCGTTCTTCAACGAGGGCGAACTGCGCGGCGAGCGTCACCACGGTCCCGACGCCGACCTGCACAAGGTCGCCGACGCGACGAGGAAGGGCCTTCTGCTCCGCGAGGATTGGGAGCTCGAGGACAGCTTCTACAAGCGCTCGAAGCCCTTCTACGACGGGCTGCGCGCGCGCGGCTACGGCGAGGAGGCGAAGGAGGCGGGCGAAGCGCCGGGCGCTGCGCCGAAGGCGAAGAAGAGCGTGCCCTCGATCGCCGTCGCCCTGGCCGTCGAGCCCATCGACGCGCTGAAGGACACGCGCCGGCCGAGTTACTACCTCGACGAGCACCGCCAGATCTGGCCGACGGTGGCCCTGAAGGGCACGGGCTCGACCGCGAAGTTCCTCCGCATCGAGGACGGCCCGACGATCATCCGCGAGTCGAGTGCGAAGGTCGTGATCGACCAGGACGGCGACGGCGCGGGCGACCTCGAGTGGCCGACGCGCGGCAAGTTCGAGGCGTTCACGGTCGAGCTCGGCTCCGGCGCGTCCGCTCGATCGTGGTCGGTCCTGACCGAAGTCGGCCGTCAGGAGGACTTCTACCAGGGTCAGCAGATGAACCTGATGGCCACGGACGACCAGTACAACCTGTACTTCATCCCTGCGAGCTGCGCCGTAGGCGAGCTCGGCGGCCAGCGCATCGAGATCTACGACGACAACATCGACGGCATCTACGGATCGCTGCCGCAGGCCTGGGGTCACCCGGGCCTCGCCGACGGAACGTTCCAGCCCGAGGTCGACTCGTTCCGCGTGGCGGGCGACAAGCGCGCGCGGCCGTTCTCCGAGTACATCGAAGTCAAGGGTGCCGGCTGGTTCAAGGTCGCGGCGCTCAACGGCGGCGCGAAGCTCACGGCACAGCCGGTGGAGCTGCGCACGGGCACCGTCCAGCTCAAGGGCAAGGGGACCAAGCCGGACTTCTTCATCCTGAGAGGACGCGGCGAGGGCCTCGACAACGTCTTCATCGACGTCGCGGGTGGCAAGAAGGTCGACGTGCCGGCCGGCCGCTACGAGCTCCACCTCGGCATGGTCTCGAAGGGCAAGGGCATGCAGCGTTCGAAGGCCGTGATCCTCCCCGGTCCCGGCACGCCGCTCTACGAGGTCCCGATCGACGGCAATCTGGTCGTCGAGTACGGGCAGCCCTACGGCTTCCTCTTCGAGTACGACGCGGACGGCGGCAACGTCACCGTCGAGGGCAAGTCGGTCCAGGTGGTCGGCAAGGGCGGCGAGGTCTACGACCGCTTCTACAACTGCGTCCCCGTGGTCGAGGCCTCGGTTCGCAAGAAGGGCGGCAAGCGCGCCGCGGCGAGCGTCTCGATGCGCCCCGTCGTCGACAACCAGGGCGTCGCGGACCACGGCTGGGCGGCGATGTGGAAGCCCCTCGACGGGACCATCGAGGGCCGTTTCGAGGAGGTCGAGGTCCAGCTCGCCGAGAAGAAGAACAAGCTCTTCGGCAAGGTGACCTCCGACTGGAAGTAGCCTCTCCGCCGATGCTGGACCTCAAGTTCATCGTCGCGAACCCCGACGCCGTCAAGGCGGGTGCGCGCAAGAAGCACTTCGAGTGCGACGTCGACCGGATCGTGGCCCTCGACGGCGAGCGCCGTGCGCTCGTCGGGCGCGTGGACGAGCTCCGCGCCGAGCAGAAGGGCGCCGGCAAGGCGATCGCCCAGGCGTCGGCGGACGAGCGCCCGGCTCTGGTCGAGGCGCAGTCGAAGAAGAAGGCCGAGCTGAAAGAGCTCGAGGGCCAGCAGAAGGCGATCCAGGACGAGCTGGACGCGCTGCTCCTGACGGTGCCGAACGTGCCCGCCGCCGAGGTCCCCGAGGGGGCGACCGACGAGGACAACGTCGAGATCAAGACCTGGGGGCAGCCGCGCGACTTCGACTTCGAGCCGAAGAGCCACCTCGAGCTCGGCGAGCTCCACGACTGGATCGACATCGTGCGCGGCGCGCGCATCTCGGGCTCGCGCAACTACGTTCTGAAGGGCGACTGCGCTCTCCTCGAGCACGGGGTCATGCGCTTCGCGCTCGACTCGATGATCGCGCGCGGCTTCACGCCGCTCTCGGTGCCGACGCTGGTCCGCAGCGAGACGATGGTCGGCACGGGCTACTTCCCTGGCGGCGAGGACCAGGCGTACCGCTGCGATGAGCGCGACGACCTGTGCCTCGTCGGAACCGCGGAAGTGCCCGTGACCGCGCTCTACCAGGACGAGATCCTGGAGGGCGACGACCTGCCGATGAAGTTCGTGGCGCAGTCGACGTGCTACCGGCGCGAGGCCGGCACGTACGGCAAGGACACGAAGGGGCTCTACCGCGTGCACCAGTTCCAGAAGGTCGAGCAGGTGATCGTCGACGTCGCCGACGAAGCGCGCAGTCTCGTTCACCACGAGGCGATCCTCGGGAACTCCGAGGCGCTGCTGCAGGCGCTCGAGCTGCCGTACCGCGTCGTGAACGTGTGCGGCGGTGACCTCGGGCAGCCGCAGATCCAGAAGTTCGACATCGAGACCTGGATGCCCTCGCGCGAGAGCTACGGCGAGACCCACAGCGCGTCGCGCTTCCACGACTTCCAGGCGCGGCGGCTGAAGCTCCGCTACCGCGGCGAGGACGGGAAGGTCCGGCACTGCCACACGCTGAACAACACGGTGGCCGCGTCGACGCGCATGCTGATCGCGCTGCTGGAGAACCATCAGAACGCGGACGGGTCGGTCTCGCTACCCGAGGCGCTGCGCCCGTACATGGGTGGGCGCGCCGCGATCGGGACGCCCTCCTGAAGGAACCGTCGTCGGGCCGACCCGGCCCTTCCGCGGTTGGAATCGATCGGGCTGCGCTGGGGACGGCGCGGCTTCGCGCGGGCTCGGTCGCGCGCAGATGCGGTTCACGCCGACCGGATCCGCGGCCTGGTTTCCTCCGCGCTCCGGGGGACGGCGCTCCTGCGATTCAAGCCTGCGTATCCCCGAACCGGCCGGATCGCCTCACGGCGAATTCACCCGGATTCCATCGAACGGGAAGGCCCCCGACGGTTTCCTATCCGTCGTCGGAGCGCCCCCTCGCCCGGCCGCCTCCCCGGGGGGGAGGAGCCAGCTCGATGTTCGGATCCACGGACCCCATCCGCGCCGCGCGCCATGCGGCGGCCTGCCTCGTCGTCGCGTCCGCGGCGCACGGACAGGACACGTTCACGCGTCCCGTCGTGCCGCCACCGCTCGGTGCCAACGGGCAGTTCGGTGCGTCGATCGCGCCGGGGGACGGCGTCGTCGTGTTTGGTGCGCCGGGGGACTCGGCGCGCGGCGCGCAGGCGGGCGGCGTCTACACTTACCAGCGCGACCCCGGCACCGGTGGGCTGACCCTCGATCAGGTGCTGCTGCCGCCGCAGCTCCTCGCCTTCGACCGCTTCGGCGGTGCGGTGGCGCTCGACGGGAACGTGCTCGCCGTCGGCGCGACGGGCGACGACGACGCGGCGCCGAACGCCGGGGCGGTCTACGTGTTCACGCGCTTCGGTCCGACCGAGCCGTTCGCGCTGCTGGCCGAGCTGACCCCGCCTCCCGCACAGGCGGGCGTCGGGGACCGGTTCGGCGCGTCGGTGGCGGTGCAGGCGGGCCGCGTCGCGGTGGGGGTGCCGCTCGACGACGGCGGTGCGTTCGACGGCGGCGCCGTCTACGTCTACGACGTGGACCCCGTGCTGGCCCAGGTGACGCCCGCGGGCGACGTCCGCGATCCACTCGCCGGCGTCGGCGACGGTTTCGGCTGGGCGGTGGCGCTCGACGGGGATCGTCTCGTCGTCGGCGCTCCGCGCCTCGACGCGCCGAGCGGATCCCGCGACGTCGGCGGCGTGCTGATCTTCGAGGACCTGGGCGCGGGCGCCTGGACGCACGTCGAGACCCTGCTGTCCTCGCGGCCGCGGCGCGACGGGGACTTCGGCTTCGCCGTCGCGCTCGACCGTCCCGCCGGCGGCGGGGCGGGGACCCTGGTCGTCGGCGAGCCGCTCGCGACGACGTCGGGCGCGCCCCGCGGTGCGGTGCACGTCTTCGAGGCGCTTCCGCTCGCCGCCTGGACCCACGTGGCCGATCACGGCTACGAGGATCCCCGCACCGGCCTTCGCCGCGGCGAGCGCGTCGCGGTGGCCGGGGAGGTCGTCCTGGCGTCCATTCCCGACCGAGCCATCGACGTTGAGGCCACGACATTCGCGGCGGTCGGCGGGGTCGAGCTCCTGCGCCGGGACGGCGGAGGGATGTGGGAGCTGGAGCGGGACGCGCTCCTCCCCACGTTCGAGGAGTTCGAGCGCGCTGGGCTCGGTCTCGCCTTCGACGGCGTGGCCACCTACGTCGGCGCGCCGGGGTGGAGCGACGGGAGCGCGTCCAACGTCGGCCGGGTCTGGGCCTCGTCGATCCACTGGGCCGGGCTTGGCGGCGTCGATTGCGCGCCCGCTGCGCCGAACTCGAGCGGGACCTTCGCGTCGCTCGCGGCGTCGGGCTCGACCGTCGCGGCGGACGGCTCGTTGGTGCTCGAGGCCGGATTCCTGCCGCCGGGCGAGTTCGTGCTGCCGCTCGTCGGCAGCGACCCTGCCTTCTTCACCAACCCCGGCGGGTCCCAGGGGAACCTCTGCCTCGGCGTATCGATCGGCCGCTTCCTCAACGCGCTGGTGGCGGCGGACGCGAACGGGAGGGTCACCGTCCCGGTGGACCTCGCCGCCGTACCGCAGCCGACGGGGCCGGTTGCGGTGGCAGCGGGCCAGACGTGGTACTTCCAGGTGTGGTACCGCGACCGGAACCCGGGTGTCACGTCGAACTACACGACGTCGCTCGCGGTCACTTACGAGTGAGCGCAGAGACGGTGCCAGGATCACCAGCAGCAGGAGCGG
>JBCBNC010000043.1:0-45192 GCA_039821985.1 Planctomycetota bacterium | reverse complement strand
CGCCGTTCGTGGCGTAGAGGTCGCGCACGACGAGCGCCGCCGAGCCGTCGACCCGCACGCCGCCCGCGCCGTCGTCGATGAGTTCGAGAGCGACCCCGCCGAGGTCGACGAGGTCGAGCCCCGCTTCGAGGGCTCCCGTGGGCAGCGCTTCGGGGACACCGTGGCGCCGCATGGTGCTCCGAAGGAGCTCGACGTTGACCGGGTCGACGAGGTCGTCGAGTGTCGCCTGGGGCACCGACGCGAACGCGGCGTCGGTCGGTACGAACGCGGTCAGCGCGGCGGCGTCCGCGAAGTCGTCCCCGACGCCCGACGCGAAGAGCAGGCCCTCGAAGGCGACGAGACCCTCCGCGAGGACGAGCTCGTCGAAGGTGGGCGGGACAGCGAGCACGGCGTCGAGGCGCTGGACGACCCCCGACGTCGACGGAGCGTTGGTGAAGACGAGCGTCGCGCCGTTCACGCTCGGACCCGCAGCCGCCGCGCCGTCGACGACGGCGAGGGAGCCCTCCAGGGAAGGGCGCGTTCCGAGGGCGACGAGGTCCGACGCGCGCGCGCTGCCCGGCAGCAGGTGGAAGCGGGCGCGCGCAGCGGCCTCCGCCACGTTCGCGGGGTCGAACAGGGCGTCGAGGGCGGGCTGACCGAGCGCCGCGAACGCGCCGTTGGTGGGCGCGAGGACGGTGAACGTGCCGGAGCGCAGCTCGTCGTCGACGCCCGTCGCCTCGAGCAGCGCGCGGAACACGGTCAGGCTGCGCAGCTCGAGCACGTCGAGCGGGTCGAGGGGCGGCGTCGGGACCGCGTCGACGACGAAGATCGTCGCGTGGTCGGACTCCGCGTCCACCCGCTCGACGCGGCCGGCGTCGAGCAGGAGGGCGTCGTCCGAGGGGTCGACGTCCACGATGAGATCGCCGCCAGCCGTCTGGAGCGATCCGAAGGCGCGCAGCGTCGCCTCGTCGAAGCGCGTGCCCGCCACGACGGTGCGCGCGACGAGTTCCTCGGCGGCGCCCAGCGATGTGAAGCCGGACGCGCCCAGCGGCCATCCGCCGAGGACTGCGAGCGCCGCGTCCGTCGGCGCGACGACGGTCAGCGGTCCGTCCCCCGCGAGCGTCGTCTCGAACGAGGTGCCAGCGACGAGGTCGCGGTAGGCGTCGAGCCCGAGCTCGTCGAGGCGGTCGAGCGCGCTCGTGCGGGCGGCGGTCCCTCCGGGGCCAGCGGCGGTCGGTGAGCCGTCGTCGGAGTCGCTGCAGGACGTGTGGAGCGAGAGCACGAGGGCGGCGACGAGGAACGTCGGGAGCGTGCGCGCTTGGAGCATGGGAGCGGTGTGCGGGAGGATCGGTCGATCGGTGCGGCGGGGACGATCGACGAGAGCCTGCAACAGCGCGATGAGCCGCGCGTCATCCGGTCTGACGGCGGGTTCAGAGGTCGGCGGGCGAGGCCTCGCTCGACGCGCGCGCGCCGAGCCCCAGCGCGACGAGTCCCACGAGCATCCCGAACCACAGCGTGCAGAGGCGCACGACCAGCGTGACGGACAGCGCGAGCGCGCCCGCCTCGACCGGTTCGAATCCGTGCGCCGCGTAGCCGCGCGCGAGCAGCGCGGCGAGCAGTCCCTCCGTGACGCCGAGCCCGCCCGGTGCGATCACGACGACGGCGCCGGCGACCGCGGAGACGGCGAACGCATAGCCGACGGACGCGAAGCCGAGCTCGGGGGCGACGGTCCCCGGGACGACGGAGCGCGCGAGGAGCCAGGCGCCGAAGCACTCGAGTCCCCAGCCCAGCGCCGCGAGCGCGGTCGCGCGCGGGAGCTCGCGCGGTGCGAGCAGGGTCGCACCCGACTCGAAGAGCGCCCGCGCGCGGTCTGCGCGGCGGCCGACGAGGGGCAGGCGTCGCGCGAAGGCGAGCGCTGTGTCGCGGGCCGGCGACCACGCGACGAGCGCGACCGCGGCGAGTCCTCCTGCGAGCGCGAGCGCCGTCACCGTGGCCTCGACGGGCGAGGGGGCGCGACGGGCGGCCTGCGCCGCGCCGAACAGGACGATGAGCGCGAGGAAACCAAACAGGTCGGTGACGCGCTCCGCGAGCACGATGGGCGCGCTCTTCGCGAGCGGGGTCCCGTCCGCGCGGCGCAGCTCCCACGACTTGATGGCCTCGCCGATCTTGCCGGGCGAGACGGTCAGGCTCAGCCCGGACAGGTAGATGCGCGCGGATGCCGCACCGGCGGTCGGGCTGCCCACCAGGGTCAGGTAGCGCTGCCAGCGCGGAAAGCGCACCGCATAGTTCACAGCGGACAGACCGCACACGACGAGCGGCGCCCACGCGGGGATGCGCCCCAGCGCTTCCAGCACGCCGCGCGCGTCGCGGTGCAACGCGAGCGCCGCGTAGACGACGAGGCCGAGCAGCGCCGCGAGCAGCACCCGCCGGCCCAATCCCTGCTGGCCCGCGTTCGGATGGTCCGCGTTCGCATGGCCCGCATTCGGATGGCCCGGCGATCGGCGCGGACCGGCGGGCGGCGTCGAATGCGCGTCCGGCGGCCCGGGCGCGCGCGGCGCGCTCACGCGGCGCTCCCCGGCCCGGGCTCCGCTCCGGCGGCCGGGCGGGGTGGGGGGCCCTCCGCGCCGTCCTCCGCGCGCTCACCCTTGACCGCGAGCAGGAGCGCGAGCGTAGCCGCACCGGCGAGCAGCGCGAGCCATGGCGACAGACCGAAGAACACGACCGGCAGGTACCCGACGAGCAGCGCGACGGCCATGGTCGTCAGCGCGTACGGCGCCTGCGTCCGGACGTGGTCGACGTGGTCCGAAGCGCACGCGATCGAGCTCATGACCGTCGTGTCCGAGATCGGCGAGCAGTGGTCGCCGAAGATCGCGCCCTCCAGCACGGCGCCGATCGAGACGGTCATCAGGAAGAGCCCCGCGGCGCGCGCGGCCTCCTCGGTCACGCCGTCGGTCGAGCTGTACCCCGTGTCGTAGGTCAGCCCGATCACGAGCGGCAGCAGGATCGTCATCGTGCTCCACGACGAACCGGTCGAGAAGGCGATCAGACCCGCGAGCAGGAACAGGACGATCGGCAGGATCACGTACGGGGTCGAGGATCCGAGCACGCTGGAGAGATACGTGGCGGTGCCGAGGTCCGAGCAGACGGCGCCCACCATCCATGCGAGGTAGAGGATGACCAGCGCCACGCCGGTCGCACGGATGCTGTTGAAGGCGGCGCGCAGGGTTGCACCGACCGACAGTCCGCGTCCGAGCGCGAGCACCGCAGCAGCGGTGAAGCCGGCGATCGCCCCGTTCCGGAGCGGGACCTCGCCGCTGCCCTCGTAGAGGATCCCCGTGGCGGTCTCGATGAACCCACCGGGGGCCTTTCCGAGGGAGGGGAGCGTCGCGCCCTCCGCGAACACGAGAAGTCCGAGACCGGTCATCCCCGTCCACACGATCGAGCCGAGCGTGGTCAGCACGAACAGCGCGAGCGGGATCAGCGCGCTCGAAGCGCGCGGCGTCACGCTCTCGTCCGCTTCCAACTCCGTGGCTGCCTTGCCGACCATCGGCGTCGCGCCCGGACGCAGGAGCTGGCCTCCGCGCGCGCGACGCTCGGCGCGCAGCATCGGGCCGAAGTCGCGCCCGCTGAACACGATCATCGCCACGAACAGCAGCGTGAACCAGCAGTAGAAGCGGTAGGGGAGCGTCTGCAGGAAGACCGCGTAGCCGTCCGACGGAGCCAGGCCCGCGTCGGGGAGCTGCGCGCTGAACGTCGACACTTCGAAGGCGATCCAGGTCGAGAGGAGCGACACGCCGGCGACGGGCGCGGCCGTGCTGTCGACGATGTACGCGAGCTTCTCGCGCGCCACGCGGAACTTGTCCGCGAGGGGGCGCATCGTCGAGCCGACGAGGATCGAGTTCGCGTAGTCGTCGAAGAAGATCGCGAGCCCCATCAGCCAGGTGGCGATCTGCGTCTTGCGCGCGTCCTCCGCCAGCGACGAGATCCGGTTCATGACGCCGCGGATCCCGCCGGCCTTGGTGATCACGCCGACCATCGCCAGCATGAACACGACGAACGCGACGATCTCGATGCGGCTGGGTTTGATGAGCTGGTCACGGGCGTACGTGTCGAAGACGTCGAACGCGGACCACGCGAAGTCCGAGCCGAGGCCGCCGCCGTCCGCGGCGCGGCGCACCAGGAACGCGCCGGCCCACACCCCCGCGAGGAGCGCGATGACCGGACGGCGCAGGAGGATCGCGAGGAAGATCGCGATGAGCGGCGGGATGAGGGAGCGCTGCGTGATGCGCTGCCACGGCATCTGCGCGCTCGCGAGCGGTTCGCCGCCGAGGTCGACGACGGCGGTCAGGTTCTCGCCGTCGACCTTGAGCGCGTAGTTCACGCCGGTGGGGTCGGGCTTCTTGTAGGCGTCGACGCGGAGGCCGAGGTCCTCCTTCGCGGACACCGCGCGCATCCTGCGCACGAGCGCGCGGAGCGCCTCGATCGTCCACAGGGGATCGATCTTCTTCTCCTCGGGGAGCGCGGCCGGGTCGTACACGATGCGCGCGCTTCCCGTCCGGAGGACGCGCTCGCCCGTCTCCGGGTCCACGGCCACGGTCCCGCTGTCCACGATGTAGCGCCAGAGCGGGATCGGCTTGCCGTTCTCGTCCACGGCGGGCTCGGTGGCCCCGGCCCGGATCCCGGGCTCCTCGAGCAGGTCGGCGATCTGCTTCGGCGCCATGGCGCTGGGATGGACCCGGGGGCCGAACAGGAGCGCCGCGAAGAGCGCACCGAAGATCAGGACGGCGATCAGTCGGAGCATCGGCGCATGGTAGGGGCCGCCGAAGCGCCGCTCCAACGCTGCTCGGCCCGCTCGGGGCTGGTATCGTCCGCGGGCCGATGTCGACCCTCGTCCACACCGTCGCCGTAGAGGTGGTTCTGGCCCTTCAGCCGCTCTTCGCGCCCGAGCCCCTCTCGTCCGCCCAGGGCGGGGGGTCGTCGCCGTTCGAGAGCGCCCACCTGCCGTTCGAGGAGCTCAAGAGCCCGCCGGACAGCGCGTTCGACGTCGTGCTGGCGGCCGCCACGGTGTTCCTGCTCGCGGGGGTCGCCGCGGCGGCGTTCCTGGCCCTCTCCAAGCTCGGGGCGATCGAGCGCGCCGTTTCCGCCGAGGGGACCCGGCTGCGCGAAGAGCACGCGCAGCTGCGCGCGGAGGTGACGCAGCTCCGGGCCGCGCTGGCCGAGGACGGCCGCGACGCCGAGGAGGACGCGCGCCGCGTCGGGGAAACGGTGGCGGACTCGGTGGGGGCGGCGCTCACGGGTCCCATCGGGGCCGGCGTCGACCGCGTCGTGGCTGCGCTCGAGGCGCGCGATCCGGATCGGGGCGAGGGCGCCGCGGATCTCGCGGCGCGGCTGGGCACGCTGGCGGATGCGCTCGAGCGGACGAATGACCGGTCGCCCGACTCCGCGGCGCTGACGGCCGCGGTGGAGCGCGGTGTCGCCCAGGGGCTGAGCGCCGCGCCTGAGATCCGCGCGCCGGCGGACAGTGGCTCCGATCACGGCACGGACGAGCCGCTCGGCGTCGACGGGCTCGAAACCCGGATCCGTGAACGGCTGCTCGCGCTGGGCTACGAGGCGCCCGCGATCGTCACGGCGCTCGAGGAGCTCGGGCCGCCGGCGCACGCGACCGGCAGCGTCGTCGTCGAGGCGCGCCGCGACGGGGCCGTACACAAGGGCAGGGTCGTCCTCGAGGACGGCGCCGTGTCGGTCGTCGAGCTCCAGCCCGGACACCGCGCGTTCCCCTGAACGCGGCGCGCCCCCGGGCGCCGCTCGCCGATCCCTCCATCCACGGCCCGCGTCGCTGCGGGCCGCACTCCATCCGAAACCCCGCGCGGACGAACTCTCCGCGCCGAGCCCTCCGCGGTGCACTCTCGCGCCGTCGGTCCTTCCATGTCCGAAGACAGCACTCCCGTCGCCACGATCGAACACCTCGGCCGCTTCGTCGGCCAGACCGTCGAGCTCCGCGGGTGGGTCCACAATCGGACCTCGAAGGGCAAGCTGCACTTCGTCACCCTGCGCGACGGCACGGGATTCGTGCAGTGCGTCCTCAAGAAGGACAAGGTGGGGGACGCGCTCTTCGACGAGATCGGCGCGGCCAGCCAGGAGTCCAGCCTCGTTCTCGTCGGTGAGGTTCGCGCGGACGAGCGGGCCCCCGGCGGATTCGAGATCGGCGTGGCGGGCGGCCGGGTCCTGCAGTCGACCGAGGATTTCCCGATCACCCCGAAGGAGCACGGCGCGGACTTCCTTCTTTCGCGTCGTCACCTGTGGCTCCGTTCGCGCCGCCAGTGGGCGATCCTGCGGGTCAGGTCGGCGATCCTGTACGCGCTCCGCAGCTTCTTCGACGAGCGCGGTTTCGTCTGCATCGACTCGCCGATCTTCACGCCGTCCGCGTGCGAGGGCACCAGCACGCTCTTCGAGGTCGGCTACTTCGACGACAGCGCGTTCCTGACGCAGTCGGGGCAGCTCTACGCCGAGGCGTCCGCGATGGCGTTCGGCAAGGTCTACACGTTCGGGCCGACGTTCCGCGCCGAGAAGAGCAAGACGCGCCGGCACCTCACGGAGTTCTGGATGCTGGAGCCCGAGATGGCGTTCGCCGAGCTCGAGGACGTGATCCAGCTCGCGGAGGACATGCTCGTGTATGTCGTGAAGGAGGTGCTCGAGAAACGCCGCCCCGAGCTTGAGACGCTCGAGCGCGACGTCTCGAAGCTGGAGGCGATCCAGGGCGGCTTCCCGCGGATCACGTACGACGACGCGTCGAAGATCCTCCTCGAGCACCCCGAGTCGGACTTCGTCGAGGGCGACGACTTCGGCGCGCCCGACGAGGAGATCCTCGCGCGCGAGCACGCCCAGCCGCTGGTCATCACGAACTATCCGAAGGCGGTGAAGGCCTTCTACATGAAGGAGGTCGCGGACGATCCGACGCGCGTGCTGGCGATGGACGTGATCGGGCCCGACGGCGCGGGCGAGCTCATCGGTGGCAGCCAGCGCGAGGAGAACCTCGACGTTCTCCTGGAGGCGATCCGACACCACGACCTGCCGGAGTCGGAGTTTGAGTGGTACCTCGACCTGCGCCGCTTCGGCTCGGTCCCGCACGGCGGATTCGGCCTCGGCCTCGAGCGCCTCGTGCGCTGGATCACCGGGATCGAGCACATCCGCGAAACGTCGCCGTTCCCGCGGATGATGACGCGCATCCGGCCCTGAGAGCGCAGATACGGTGCCAGGATCACCAGCAGCGCTTGGAGCGGCCAGGGACGTCCATTCGATCGACGTACCGGGCCGCTCCAAGCGCTGCTGGTGATCCTGGCACCGTATCTGCGCTCAGCGCAGGAGTGCCTCGAGCCGGTTCGCCTCCTGCATCTGCGCGGCCCACGACGCGTCGGGGTGGAAGCGCAGCTCGGTCCGCGCCGCGCGGGTGAGCGCCTCGGCCGCGCGCGTCTTCACCCACGCGAGCGTCGTGATGCGTTCCCACGTGCGAGGGCTCTTCGCCTGGTCGGGCGTCTCGGCGCGCAGCACGGACAGGAGGAACGGCAGGACCTCGCGCGCGGCGCCGGCCTCGCACAGCGTGTACGCGCACTCGACGCGCGTCGGGAGATCGGGGTGGCGCGTCTCGCCGGACACGAGCGCGAGGAGATCGTCCCGGAGCCCCGCGTCCTCGGCGGCCGCGCCGCGCAGCGCCCGCGCCGCGACGATCGTGCGACCGACGTTCTCCCGGCCCTCGACGGGCGCGCGGGCGGAGAGGACGAGCAGGAGCCCCGTGCGCGCGCGGGGCGAGGCACCGGGACCGTCCGAGGCCGCGACGAGTCCCAGCAGCACGGTCGCGCGCGTCGGGATCTCGCCCTCGCCCGACAGCGCGACGCGGATCAGCTCGTCCTGCTCGTCGCGGGTCGCGCGTGCGCCGGCGCCCGCGAAGCGCTGTGCGAAGGCGGTGAAGCCGGCGGAGGAGAGCTCGCTCCAGTCCAGCGCGGCCGCGGGCGCAGGGCTCCCCAGGGAGTCGGAGACCGTCGCCTGCCGCACCGCGATGGCGAGAGGCGCGAGCCCCAGGAGGGCGAGGAGGGCGAGTCGGGCGCTGCGCATGGGGGCCAGGGTAGCCTCCAGCGCTAGCCGCGCACCGTGCGCGCGTCACAGTGAACCCAGAGCGCGCGCGACCCGCGCCGACCTGGGGTCGACGCGGGTCGCGCGCGGTTCGTGGGCTACTCGCCGCCGGAGGTCGGCGCGGGCGGTCCGGGGGGCGGACCCTCGGGCCCCGGCGGGCCGTCGGGCACGGAGTCGGACGCGTCGCCGCGTGCGGGTGTCTCCGCGGCCGTCTCCAGCGGCACGATCGGGTCGAAGGGCACGGGCGGACCCTCGAGGTCCGGCGCGCCCATCCCGGTCACCTTGCGCTCGACGCCGGGGGGCGTGAACGCGCGCAGGCCGGTGCCGTCGGAGACCCAGAGAATCGGCGGTTCGTTCGGCGTCGAAGGCGCTTCCCACGCGACGTAGCGCCACTTGCCGGTGCGCCCAATCGCGTACTCCGACTCTGGCTCGTCGTCCTTCATGACGACGAAGCGCGCGTCCTCGACGCGCACGGTCCAGCCGCCGCCGTCGCCGGTCTGCGTGTGCAGCTCGGCCGTACGGGAGCCGTTCGGCCGCAGCACCGTGAACAGGCCCTCGAAGCCGTGGCGCAGCGACTCGTCGAGCGAGCGCTCGGCGGACGCTTCCTCGTACGTGGGCGCGAGGCTCGAGCGCCAGCGCGCGATGCGGCCGCTGCGCAGCTGCGCGCGGACCTCGTTCCCGATGATGACAGGACCGAACACCGGCGGGTCGCCCAGCTCGAGCGGTCCTTCGGTGTGTCCGTCGACCGGGTCGACGAGCCACACGGAGCCCGTCTCGGTCAGGACGAGGAACGCGCCGTTCCTGCCCGGCAGCTCGACCGGGCGGCGGGCGATGCCCGACACCGTCGCGATCTGGTTGCGCCAGCGGATCGAGCCGTCCCACGCGATGCGTTGGACCGTGCCGTTGCGGTCGCACACGACGTAGTCGCCCGTGGTGCCGTTCCCGAGCGGCGCGGGAACCGCATCGACCCGGCCCGAGGTCTCGAAGCGCGCGGCGGGCGTCCTGGACAGGACGACGGCAAGATCCTGCGGGCCCTCGACGCGCAGCTGGCGGGAGTCGAAGTCGAGCATCTGGAAGTCGAGCACCCAGGTGTCGAGGAACGTCCCCTCCATCGTGAAGGGCGTTTCGCGCGTCGTCGTTTCGCCGAGCGTCCCATCGTCCTGCACGGAGCGCACTGCGACCACAACGCCCTCGGGCATCGTCTGCACCCGGAACGGGAGCATGACCGGGACGCTCTCGTCGAAGGTGCGCTTGAGCGTCGCGAGGGCCTTCTTGTGCTCGCCGCGCTCCGCCTGCTTGCGGGCCTTCTCGACGGCGTCGCGCTTCTCGCGGACCAGGACGATCTCGTCCTTCAGCACGCGCCGCACCTTGCCGGCGGTGTCGTTGGCGACGATCTCCTCGTAGTGGCGGAGCGCCCGGTCGTACTCGTGTCGCTCGATCGAGGCGTGCGCGAGCTTCAGCAGGCGGTCGTTCTCCGCGAGCAGCACCTCGCGCTCCGCGGCGAGCATCGCGACGGAGCGCTCGTGGGCGCGCTGGATCACGAGGTCGGTGACGGCCGAGATCGCCTCGCGGAACTCGGCGAGATCGGTCGCCGCCCGCTCCTGGTCGTTGAGGGCCTCCTCGACCACCTCCGCGGCGTCGCGCACCGCGTCTTCGACGGAGATCTGACGCGGCGAGTTCGCGCTCGGGTAGCCGAGGCTCAGCACCTCGTCCTTCAAACGACGCGGGATCTCCATCAGCACGTCCACGCGGGACGGCCAGTTCTCGGTCACGAGCCGGAGCCGCGGCGGCGCCGGCAGAGCGCGGACCTTCTCGACGGCGGCGACGGGGTCTCCCTCTCGGGCCTCCTTCTGCGCGTCGTGGTAGAGGTCGAGCCAGGCGCTGCGCTGCGCGAGCTCGCCGGTGCGCAGTCGGTCCTCGAGCTCGCGGCGCAGGTCGCCGATCTCCATCGACGTATCGCCCTGGAACTGCGTTTCGAGCTGCGCGAGGCCCTGGTCCGGCCGGTCCAGCATCGCGCGGATCGCGTGGATCCGGTCGGTGCGCTGCGCCTCGAGCTTGACCTTCACAACGGCGCCACTGCCCGCGAGTACGGCCATGGCCGCCCCGATCGCAAGGTTCCTGCGGAGGCGGCGGGAGCTGGTCGACTGGCGCTTCGCGCGCGTCAGCAGCTCGCGGGCCTCGCGGTTGCGCGGGTCGAGCTCGATCAGGCTGCGCAGCGGCGCGAGCACGCGGTCCGCATGCCCTTGGGCCAGCATGTCCGTGCACGCGGAGAGGATCCACGGGCCGGCCTCTTCGGCGCGCTCGGCGCTGAGAAGCCCCATGCCGAGCTCCAGCCGCTGCGGGATGGCCGTCGGCTGCAGGTGCGCCGCGATCGCGAGCGCGGGACCGCTTCGGCCCGCGGTGCCGTGCTCGCGCAGCTCGCGCGCGAGGTCGAGGACCTCACGAACGTCGAGCCCGCAGCCCTCGCCGCCGTCGCGCAGCTGCATCGCCGTGAGGCGCAGGCGCGACAGTCGATCGGTCGGCGCGATGCGCACGGCCTCGGTCCAGTGCACGACCGCGTGTCCCGTGCTGCCGAGGCTCGCGTCGAGCCGGCGCAGGAGGCAGCGGACGTCGCTCAGCCGCATCAGGCGCAGCGCGGAGGTCAGGCGACCGGCGAGCCACTCGTTCGCGAGCGCCTCTGCGTCCTCGGGCACGAGCGGGCCCGGCGATCCGCGCCGGCACCAGAGCTCGAGGCGCGCCGCGGCGCGGGCGAAGGCCTTGCGCTGCAGTTCGTGGAGCGCGAGGCGCAGCACCTCGATCGGGTGCGCGAGGCGGAAGCCTCCGGTCTCCAGGCCCACGAGCAGCGCGAGCTGCGCCTGGCGCAGCGGCCATCCGAGGCGGTCCGCGATCTCGACGATCGTCGAGTTGCCGTCGATCTGGGCGACGAGGGCCGGAGAGATCTTTGCGAGCTCGTCCTGGTCGGATACGCAGGGGATGACCTCGCGGCTCGGCAGGATGGGGTTCCCCGCCAGCTCGATCTCGTCCGCCATGCGGGCGTACTCGAGCAGCAGGAACTCGACCGGCGCCGGGTCGCAGTGGATCTCGGTGACCGGGTGCCCCTCTTCCTCGAGCCGCGTGAAGCGCGCCGGCATCTCGCCGGGGTCGAAGCGGAAGTGCACGCCGCCGCCGTCGAGCAGGGCGTAGAGGGTCTCGAGGCGCGCCGCCTTGACGATCGGCTGCAGGCGCTCGGCCGAGATCGTGAAGCTCGGGTCGTCCGCCCACGCGTTGCGCGCGCGGGTGCGCCAGTGCTCCTGGTCCTCGTCGGGATCGGGCAGGAGCCACGCCTTGCCGTCCTCCATCCCGAGCACGGAGCGCTGGTCCCCGCGGGACGTGAGCGTGAGCACGCCCTCCTTCTGTCCGCGGGCGAGGCCCTGCAGCAGCTCCGCGAGACCGATCCCGCGGACGTCTCCCTGGAAGCTCATCGGACGACCGTCGCGTGGGGCGACGGAGGGGTCTTCTTGGAGCGTGTGATGGGCTGCATGGACGGGGCGCGGGGAGGGGGGCGAGCGAACGTTCCCCTGGGCTTTCGGCCGCGCGGACCCGGCGCCTGAAGCGGAGTGGTCGGGCGCACCGGGAAAGATCTTCCCACTAGGTCCGCGCCGGCTTCCGAGCGCGCTGCGACGCCGGGCCTGGGCCCCAGGACCCCCGCGCGCGCGTCAGCCCTGGCGCTCGAAGCGCCGCTGCAACGCCTCAAGGTCGTCCGGCGTGTCGAGGTCGTCGAGGATCGCAGCGTCCCGGACCGGGACGGAGAGGAGGGGCGCCGCCCGCTCCCGCAGCGCGCGGAGGGGGGCGTCCTCCGCGAGCGCCTCGAGCCCGCGCACCAGATCGGCGCCCAGCACCACCGGGTGGCCGAAGCGCGCCCTGGACCCAGTGGGGGTCGACTTGGACTCGAGCGAAGCCGTCTCGACGAAGGGTGCGAGCCAGCCGGACGCGGGTGCGCCGGCGGTGGTCCAGGCGCGGGCGAGCCGTCCGAAGGTGTCCGCCGCGACGAGCGGGACGTCGACGGGCGCGACGACGATGTCCCGGCCGGGTCCGATCGTGCGCGCCGCGGTCCGGAGGCTCGCGGTGCGGCCGAGCCGCCAGTCGTCGCACACGATCCACTCGACGCCCTCGAGTGCGGGGAGTGCGGCCGGGATCTCCGCCGCGTGCGCTCCGACGACGACCCGCACCGGTTCGCCCCCGGAGACGGTGAGGGCGGCGCCCGTGAGCCGCTCGAGCGCGGACCGTCCGCCGAGGTCCGCGAGGGCCTTCGGGGAGCCGAGCCGCGACGACGCGCCCGCGGCCAGGACGACGACCGCGGCGGTCACGCGCCGACCCAGCGGGCGACGAGGCTCAGCGCGCGGCCCGTGTCCTCGGTGCCCTCGACGAGAGTGCGTCCGTCGGCGAACACGGTGAAGCGGTGACCGTCCGCCTCGAAGCGCACGAGCGGTCCCAGCGCGCGCGCCTCCACGCCCGCGCCAGCGAGCCGCCCGACGAGCTCGGATCCGTCGACCCGCGGGCCGCCGCCCAGGACCTGGACGGTGTTGCGGCCGCAGAGCGACACGGCCTCGACGTCGTCGGCGTCGTCGAGGAACGGGAACGAGCGCTCGCCGCAGCACGGGCACGACGGGTCGCGCGGGACGTCGATGCGCCTTGCGTCGCCGCGCCAGGCGTCGAGTTCGAGGAGCGGCGCGCGGTCCCCGCGGCCGGCACCGTCGCCCTCGGCGCGCGGACGCTCGGCGAGGATGCGCAGCGCGAGGCCGGCCTGCATGGAGGCGACCAGGCCGACCGCGGGTCCGATCACACCGGCGGTGTCGCACGTCGGCAGGGACGCGGGCGGTGGCGGGTCGCGGAACACGCACCGCAGGCACGGGCCCTTCCCGGGCTCGATGGGCAGCACCAGACCGCCGCTCGACACGACGCCTCCGTAGACCCAGGGCTTCCCTTCGCGCACGCACCAGTCGTTGACCAGATAGCGCGTCCGCATGTTGTCCGTCCCGTCCAGGACGAGGTCGACGTCGCGTCCGAGCGTCGCGAGCTCGGTCGGTCCAAGATGCGTCGCGTGCGGCTCGACCACCGTCGGGCCGCCGACGGCGCGCAGGGCCTCGGCGGCGGCGAAGGCCTTCGGGGTTCCGTTGCGCGCGTGCTCCTCGGTGAAGAGCACCTGCCGCGGGAGGTTCGAGACCTCGACGATGTCGCGGTCGACGACGATCAGTCGACCGACGCCCGCGCGGGCGAGCCAGAGCGCGGACGATCCGCCGAGCGCGCCCGCGCCCACGACGAGGACGGTGCTCCCGGCGAGGCGTTCCTGCCCGTCCTCGCCCAGAGCCGCGAAGCGGGTCTGGCGCGCGAAGCGCTCGGCGTGGGGCCCGGAGTCGGTCATCGCTCGGTCATCCCAGCGCGAGGTACACGACGCCCGCAACGGCGAGCAGCGCGAGGCCGATGAGTCCCACGGCCAGGAGCAGCGCCGTGCGGTCCGACGCGGGCGGCCGGTCGATCTCGACCCAGTTGAAGTAGCGGCGGACGCTCCCGTCGATCTCGGCTCCGCAGTGCGGGCACGCGCCGCCCTCGAAGCTGTCCCACGGGATCACCCCGTCGCACTCCATGCAGTAGAAGTTCCGCGCCTCGCCGCCATCCTCGACGCCGGGGGCGCTGGAGCGTTCGCGGTAGTAGTCCAGCGCCTCGCGATTGCGTTCGCCCCTGGTCTTGGACCAGTGGTGCTCCGACATGTTGCCGTAGGACTTCTCGGGCATGGCGATCGCGGACGCTGCCGCTCGACCCTACCTGTCGATCGCCCGGAGCAGGCCTTGGAGCGTTTCGACGAGTTTTTCCGTCGGAACGGCCTGCTGGGCCGGACGCGCGGCGCGCCACTCCTCGTTCGACTCGATCCCGGCCGCGAGCTCCCGCCCGAGCGCGAGGTCCTTCACCTGGACCTCGCCGGCCTTGAACTCGTCGGAGCCTGCGATCACCGCGAGCTCGATCCCGACCTTGTCGGCGTACTTGAGCTGCTTGCCGATGTTGCCGCTCCCGAGGAACACCTCGACCGCGATCCCGGACGCACGGATCTCGCCCGCGATGCGCAGATAGTCGGGGACACGCTTCTTGTCCATGACGGTCACGAGCACGCGCGACGTCGAGCGCCGCGGGTTCGCCTCGAGCAGCTTGACGGCCTCGAGCATCCGGTCGACGCCGGCGGAGGCTCCAGTGGCGGGGACCTTCTGTCCCGTGAATCGCTCGACGAGATCGTCGTAGCGTCCGCCGCCGAAGATGCTGCCGAACTCGCGCACCTTGCCGTCCTCGTCGGTGATCTCGCGCGTGAGGACGCCCTCGAACACGGGGCCCGTGTAGTAGCTCAGTCCGCGCACGATCGTCGGATCGAAGGACACGCGGTCGTCGCTGTAGCCGCCCGCGCCGAGCTGTTCGTGCATCGACAGGAGCTCCTCGACGCCCTCGCGCCCGGTCTCCGAGTCGCCGACGAGCTCCATGAGCTCGGCGCAGACCGCGTCGCGGGTGCCGGCCGTCCCGCCGAGGTAGCGCTCGACCCGCTCGATCTGGCTGGGCTCGAGGCCCGCGCCCTCGGCGAAGTGCCCGGAGCGGTCCTTGCGGCCCTCGCCGAGCAGCGCAACGACGCCCGGGAGTCCGAGACGATCGAGCTTGTCGATCGCGCGGAGTACGGCGGCGCCCTGCGAGTCGATGTTCCCGAGGTCCGCGTCGCCGACGCCGGCCACCTCGAGGACGCCCTGCATGACCTTCCGGTTGTTGACCTTGACGAGGTAGTCGTCCGCCGCGAAGCCGAGCGCCTCGAGGGTGTCGCACACGATCGAGCACGTCTCGGCGTCGGCAGCGACGCTCTTCACGCCGACCGAGTCGAAGTCGAACTGCGTGAACTCGCGGAAGCGCCCTGGGCCGGGCCTCTCCAGCCGCCAGACCGTGCCGATCTGGTAGCGCCGGAAGGGACGCGGCAGGTCCTGGTACTGCGCGACGACGCGCGCGAGCGGCGCGGTCAGGTCGTAGCGGAGCGCGACCCAGTGATCGGGGTGGCTCGGCGGAACGCTCTCCTCCGCGTCCGGGTTGCGGAAGTAGAAGATGCCGCCCTCGGGCGTCGCGGACTCGGGCAGGAACTTGCCGAGCCCGTCGACGAACTCGAGCGCCGGCGTGTCCATCGGCACGAAGCCGTAGCTCTCGTAGACGCGGCGCACGGTTTCGACCATGCGCTGCTTGAGCAGGAGATCCGCGGCGAAGCGGTCACGGAACCCGCGGACGTTCCGCGGTTTGGGCCTCGGCATGCAGCTCGATCCGCGTTCGCGGGGCCCCCGGCTCGGGCCGTCGATCCGCCCGGGTCGGGGACGGTCCGAACAGGCGCCGGCGGGGCGCTCTGGGGACGCTGTGGACGCGTCCGGTCGGTGGAAGTGGTGCAGCCTACGGGACTCGAACCTGTGACCTCCTGATCCACAATCAGGCGCTCTAACCAACTGAGCTAAGGCTGCGCGGTGAATTCGGCGCCGAGGCTACCGCCCGCCGTACGCCGCGGCAAGCCGTGAACCGCCTTCGGGGCGGCCTTCGGCGCCGCCGCGGGCGACGCCCTCCCGGCGGCCGTGCGTGCGCCTGCCACGAGGGGGCCGAGGCGGCGAGGCCCGCTCCGGCAGCGGTGCCAGGGGGGCGCGGGCCCACGACACCGCGCGGGTCCGAACGCCCGCACCGCACGAGAGCCCCGGGCGCCGGGCCGCCCCCTCGCCCCGGAACGGGCGCTGGCCCGAGGCGTCCGGCTCGGACGGCCTCGGGCCAGTGCTGATGATCGCCCGTGCACGGAGGGCGGGTCGCCGGCCCCGGGGTCAGCCTTGGACGAAGTCCTTCGCCCGGGCCATCTCCTGGCCGAGCACGCCGGTCAGCTCGCTGAGGTCCTCCCGCGACAGCCCGGTGAGCTGGCACGCGGCCTCGTTGACCTCGTAGATCAGCGCCGCCGGCTCGCCCTGCTCGGCCAGCACCTCCTGCGTCAGGATCTCGGCGAGGTGGATCGTCGCCGCGAGCGCGCGGTCGTCGGCGGCCGCCAGCTCGGGGTGGTGGTGGTGGCGGATCACATCGACGAGGACCTCCGGCAGCGACCAGCGCGTCGTGAGGCGCGCGCCGATCTCCGCGTGGTGCATGCCGAGCACCTTCTTCTCGGCGTCGATCGTCTCGGTGCCCGATAGGCTGACGGCACGGATGGCCTGCAGGGCGCTGTCCATGAAGCGGTCGAGCACGAGGTGCCCGATGTTCTCGAGCAGTCCCGCCGTGTACGCGCGCTCGGGGTCGACCTTGCCGCACCGGCTCGCGATGATCCGCGCGCCGATCGCGTTCGCGACGCACTGCGTCCAGCGCGACTCCATGCCATCGCTGCCCGCGCTGCCGTAGTCCTTGAAGTACTTGCCGGCGCTCGAGGTCAGCACCAGGTTGACGAGCGTCGTGACGCCGAGGAGGTTGCCCGCCTCGTGCAGCGACGCGATCTCGCGCTGGAAGCCGTAGTACGCCGAGTTGCACAGCTTCAGGACCTTGGAGGTCATGCCCGGGTCCGTCTGGACCAGGTCGATCAGCTCGCCCGGAACGACGTCCTTGCGGGCCGAGAGCTCCAGGACACGCGCCGCGACCCCAGGAAAGGGCTCGAGGCTGCGCATCTCGAACATGAGGTCCTTGAGGGGGATGTGCATGAGAGGGGGGCCACTAGGGCTCGCGAGGGGGGCGCTTTGGGTTTTCGGCCTCCACCCCTCTCGTTCTGCATAGGACGACGGTGTTCCTTTCCGGCGGTGCACCATCCGGAGAGCGTCCAGGGCGGTCCCGAGAGCGCCGCGCCCGGCGGGCGTCGGGGAACGAAACGCAGACGGCAGCGGCCCTGGGGCCGCTGCCGCCTGCGTGTCGCGCGGACTCGGGCGCCGGTCTCGGTGCCGCCGCGCCAGGGTTCACTGCGGCGCGAAGAGGCTCTCCGCGCTCCGGAAGCCCTTGAACTCGAGCGCGTTGCCCGAGGGGTCGCGCAGGAAGAATGTTCCCTGTTCGCCCGGCAGCCCTTCGAAGCGCGTGCGCGGACCGAGCACGAACTGCGCGCCGCGCGCATCCAGCGCGTCGGCGAAGGCGCGCCATGCGTCGAGGTCCAGAACCACGCCGAAGTGCGGCACCGGCACGCGGTCGCCGTCGACGTCGTTGCCGGCCTCCTCGGGCACCGCCATCGCCGCGTCGAGGTGCACCGTCACCTGGTGCCCGCCGAGATCGAAGTCGATCCAGCGGTCCGAACGCCGGCCGATGCGGGCGCCGAGCAGGCCGCCGTAGAACGCCTCCGCAGCGGCGAGGTCGTGCACGCGGAGCGCGAGGTGGAAGGGGCGTGCGACGGCGGACGTCGCCTGCGCGTCGAGGGGGTGGGGTTCGGTCACGGGGCCCGTCCTCACTGGTCGTCGAACATGAAGGAGTCGTGGCCCTCCTTCTTCTGCGCGCCGAGCGCTCGGTAGGCGGCCTTCGCCGCGTCGCCGTCGCCGGAGTCGAGTGCAGCCTGGAGGTCGAGCAGCGCCGTGTACGTCGCGAGCATCTTGCGCTTGAACGCGATCTGATGCGCGAGCAGGGCCGAACCCTCGAGCTTGCCGTCCGCGCCGATCTCGGGCGGGTGCTCGAGCGCGACGCGCACCGCGCCCTCCATCGACGCGCACGCGGCGAGGGCCTCGCCCTTCATCTCGGGCTTGCGCATCAGCTTGCGCATCGCGCGCATGCTGCGCTGCAGCGTCATCATCGACACGTGCAGCGGGTCCTCCTCCTGCGCCTGCGCTTCCTCCAGGACGGCGCCGTCGGGGGCGGTCTCCTGCGCGGCAGCGCGCGGGTACGCCACGAAGAGGCCGAGGGCGAGGAGGACGGAGGCGGCGGTGAAGATGCGGGTCGCGGTCATCGTCGTGGGTTCGATGCGGCCGGGCGCGCTCCACCCGGATCGGGATGGGGGCCGCGCGCGCGGGCCTGGTCTCGGGAGGGAGATCAGAGCATAGGACGCCAGACGTCGAGGTGCGCCCTGGCGCACGCGTCCCAGGTGAAAGGGCGGGCGCTGCGCTCCGCGGCGCGCCGGGCCTCCGCGGATACGCCCTCGTCGAGCGCGTCGCCGAGCGCCTCAGCGACGCCGGCCGGATCGCCGGGGTCGACCCAGCGTGCGCCGCCGTCGAGGACTTCCTGGAACGCGGGGAGCGCGCTCGCGACGACGGACAGACCCATGCGGCGCGCCTCGAGCGGCGTGACGGGCGAGACCTCGTCCCGAGCGAAGTGCAGCAGCGTTGCCGCCCCGGCGACGCAGGCCGGCATGCGAACCTCGTCCGGGTCCTCGATCCAGCGGACGGAGTCCCGTGCGGGGGACGCGCCGAGCGCAGAGCGGAAGGCGGCCGCCGCGTCGCCCGGCCGGCCGACGAGCAGGAGCCGGCTCGGCTCACGCGGCGCGCGCTCGCGGAGCGCCTCGAAGGCGCGCAGGGCGGCGAGCGGCATGCGCGCTTCGCGCACCGCGCCGAGAACGAGCACGTCCCGCGACGGGCGCGCCGGCGCGGGCTCGTGCAGGCCGAGGTCGCGCCACCAGTGCTCGGTCCCGACGGGCACGGCGTGCACGCGCGAGAGTGCGACGCCGAGTTCGGACGCGATCCGGGCGCGCGCGGTCTCGCTGAACGTCACGACCGCGGCCGCGGTGCGCGCCGTTTCCCCGAGGGCGTTCAGAGCGCTGCTGCCCGCCGGCGGAAGCTCCGTGACGCTGAGCGTGTGGGGGACGTGGAGCCGCGCCGGGCGCTGTGGCTCGACCCGGTGAAAGACCGCGCAGCCGCGCCCGCTGATCCGGCCGACGGCGGAGCCGAGGAGGGGGATCGGTCCGCCCAGCCAGCGGCGGGGGACGCCGACGCGGACGCGCCGGGGCGCGACGCGCACGCCTCGGCCGGTCAGCCCGAGCGGCGCGCCCTCCATCGGTCGCGGGGCGCGCCCGTACTCCACCAGGCGCAGCTCGGGCGCTCCCTCGATACGCACCAGCGCCCGGACGAGCTCGCGCACGTACCGGCCGACCCCCGGCGCGTGCCCCGGGCCGGGCGTGTAGTCGAGGCCGAGGCGCGCCGAGCGCCGGGGGCCGCCGGTGGCCGCGCCGCCGTCCTGCACGGGACCGTCAGCCCCGGCGGGACTGCTCGCTCGCCGCCGCCTTCACGTGGGCGAGCGGTTCGGAGACCATCGGGCTCGGGCGCTGCGCCTTCGCTTCGCGGATCTTCTCGAGGCGCTCGCCCGTCGGCTTCTCGCCCATGAGGCCGCCGTCCTCCTCGAACGCCTCGAGGAGGTCGCGCACGAGCATCTTCGCGAAGGGGAGCACGTACGGCAGGATGCAGAGCATCCCCACGTACTTGATGATCTCCTTGGTCTCCATGGCGTCGCTCGTCGTGCGGGCAGGGGCGCGGCCTCCGCGGTCCCCATGATAGGGGCGCCCGAGTCGGCCACGGAGCCGCCGCCCCACGAACCCTCCATCGGGCCGTCCGCCGGAGCGGATGAGCGTGGATGGCGGAATTCGCCTCGCGTAAGGTCGCGGCGCCGCGCTCCGCGCTCCCCTCAACCGCCGCCGAGGCCCCCCCGACGTGACCGAAGCCCCTCCTTCCCCGCCTCTCCGCGTCGCCCTCGTCGGGCAGCGCTTCATGGGCCGGGCCCACGCGAACGCGTGGACCCAGGCGCCGCGGTTCTTCGACCTGCCGGTCGCGCCCGCGCTGGCCGTGGCGGTCGGGCGCGACGCCGGGTCGCTCGAGGAGTTCCGGCGGCGCTGGGGCTTCGCGGCGGGCAGCACGGACTGGGCCGAGGCCGTCGTGCGTCCGGACGTGGACCTGGTCGACGTCGTGACGCCCAATGACCTGCACGAGGGTCCGGCGCTCGCCGCGCTCGAGGCCGGGAAGCACGTCGCGTGCGAGAAGCCGCTCGCGCACACCCTGGAGAGCGCGCGCCGCATGCGCGACGCGGCCCGCGCTGCCAAGGGCGCGCGCACGTTCGTCTGGTTCAACTACCGCCGCTGCCCCGCGGTCGCGCTCATGCACGAGCTCGTGCGCGAGGGGCGCATCGGCGAAGTCCTGCACGTCCGCGGCACGTACCTGCAGAGCTGGGGCGGGCCCGAGACTCCGATGCTCTGGCGCTTCGACGCGGAGCGCGCGGGCAGCGGCGCGCACGGCGACCTCAATGCTCACATCGTGGACATGGCGCGCTTCGTGACGGGCGACGAACTCGCGACCGTCGACGGCGCGCAGGAGCGCCGGTTCGTCGATACGCGCAAGGGGACCGACGGCGCAGAGCACGCGTCGACCGTCGACGACGTCGTGTCGTTCCTCGCGACGTTCGCCGGCGGCGCGACCGCGTCGTTCGAAGCGTCGCGTCTCGCGCCCGGGCACCTGAACCGGAACACGCTCGAGGTGAACGGCACGACGGGGAGCGTCCGGTTCGACTTCGAGGACATGAACGTGCTCTGGTTCTTCGACGGGGCGCGCGAGCAGCGCACCCGCGGCTGGACGCGCATCATGTGCACCGACGCCGAGCATCACCCGTACGCGGGCAACTGGTGGCCGGACGCGCACGTGATCGGCTACGAGCACGGCTTCACGAACATGGTCGCCGACGTGTGCCGCGTGATCGGCGGTGCAGAACCGCGCGTGCCGCTCCCCGATTTCGAGGACGCTTTCGAGACACAGGTTGCGCTCGAGTCGGCCCTCGTGGCCGCGCGCGAGGGAAGGGTCGTTCCGCTCGACGAGCTGCGCGAGGGACGGTGAGGTCGGGGCTCGGGGGGCGCGGAACCGCCGCTATCCTCGGGGAATGCGACCCTCCTATCTCTTCTGCCTCGCCTGCGCCCCTGCCGCGTACGGCCAGTCCCTCGAGTACGCGTTCGATCCGGCCGGCTCGGACCTCACCCTCGACGCCGCCGTCACCCTCGAGCTGGGCGGCGACCTGCGCGGCGTATTCGACCCCGACGCGAACCCGACCGGCACGCGGACCATCGCCGGCCTTCTCGGGGATCCCGGTGACAACGCGCGCGTGCCGATCTCGCTCGATCTCGAACTCGACGTCGATCTCGGCGGCGCGCTCGCCGGCGGATTCGTGCTGGACCTCGACGCCGGACTCTTGACGGCCGAGCTGCGTGACCTCGATGCGACGCTCGGCTCGGACGGCGGCGCGGGTCTCGCGCTCGTGCTCGAGTACGACACCTTCCGGACCATCGCGCCCCAGTCGCTGTTCCTCGGCGGGTTCGCGCTGCCGATTCCGCTCGGCAACGTCGACGTGACGGGGGCCCGGATCGTCCAGTCCGCGCCCGCGACGGCTGCGCTGCTGCCGAGCCCGGCGGGCCCGCTGCAGCTCGCCGCGCTCGTGCCCGTCGACCTCACGTTCGACGTGTCGCTGGGCGGCCTCTTCGGCGACGGCCCGTTCGGCGGCGACGCCGCGGCCGGCGAAGACGGCGGTGGGATGCCGGTCGGCCCGATCCCGCTCATGCTCCCGATCGCAGCCTCGGTCGATCTCGCGGACTGCGGAGCGTCCCTCGTCGCCCCTCCGAACGCGATGACCATCGACGAGTCGGGCCCGAGCCCGATCCCGCTGGACCTGCCCGACGTTCCGCTCGACCTGCCGACGCTCCTCCCGCCGGGCGGCACCGCGAACCTTCTCCTGGACGCGTCGCTCTCGGGTTTCAGCGTCGCTGGCACCTTCAGCACGTCCCTGTCCGCCGAGGCGAGCGCCGCGTCGCGCTACCTCGACGTCTGCGCCGGGGACCCGAACTCCGCCGGCGCGGGCGCGACCATGGCGCCGCTCGGCTCGCCGAGCGTTTCCGCGGACGACTTCGGTCTCCAGATCGCGGGGCTGCCCTCGGATCAGTTCGGCATCCTCGTGATGTCACGTATGACCGACACGATGCCCTGCCTCGACCCGGCGCAGGGCACGCTGTGCCTTGGAGCACCGTGCATCCGCTTCACCGAGGAGGTCCGCTCGAGCGGACCGGCCGGCGAGATCGCCTTCTTCCCCGACGCGGACGCGCTCCCCTTCGGAACCACGTTCAGCCCGGGCGAGCGCTGGAACTTCCAGTGGTGGTACCGGGACCGGAACCCGGGGCCCACCTCGAACCTGTCGGGCGCGCTCGGCGTGCGCTTCTGCCGCTGATGATCGGCGAGGGGGCGGCTGCGCCGGCCGCGTTCGAGGGTCGGCGCGGAGGGAGCGCTGGGGTAACCTCCAGCGCCCCCTCCCCCGAACCCCGATGACACGAGAGATCTGCCTTTTCACCGGCCAGTGGGCCGACCTCCCGCTCGAGACGCTCCTCCCGAAGGTGCGAGCCATGGGCTTCGACGGCGTCGAGCTCTGCACGTGGGGCGACCACTTCGACGTCGGCCGCGCGCTGCGCGAGGACGACTACTGCGCCGGCCGATGGGAGCTTCTGGGCGCCCACGGGCTCGGCTGCTACGCGATCTCGACGCACCTCGTGGGGCAAGCGGTGTGCGACCCGATCGACGAGCGCCACCGCGCGATCCTGCCCGAGGCGGTGTGGGGCGACGGTGACCCGGACGGCGTCCGTACGCGCGCCGCGCAGGAGATCAAGGACACGGCGCGCGCCGCGAGGCGCTTCTTCGACGCGGCGCCCGACGCCGTGAAGGAGCGTCTCGCGCGCCCGGGGAAGGCGGTCGTGAACGGCTTCACGGGGTCGCCGATCTGGCACCTCCTCTACGCGTTCCCGCCCGTGGCTCCCGAGACCCTCGACGCGGGCTTCGAAGCATTCGCCGCGGCGTGGAAGCCGATCCTCGACGTGTTCGAGCAGGAGAACGCGCTGTTCGCGCTCGAGGTGCATCCCACCGAGATCGCCTTCGACATCGCGTCGACGCGGCGCGCGCTGAAGGCGATCGAGGGGCACCCGGCGTTCGGCTTCAACTTCGACCCGAGCCACTTCGGCTACCAGGGCGTCGACTACCTCGCCTTCCTCGACGAGTTCGGCGACCGCGTCCACAACTGCCACATGAAGGACGTCTGGTGGTCCGACCGACCGGCCGAGGCCGGCGTGTTCGGTGGGCACACCGACTTCGGAGCGCCCGGTCGCTTCTGGGACTTCCGCAGCGTCGGCCGCGGACGCGTCGACTTCGAGGGGATCGTGCGCCGCCTCAACGCGCTCGGCTACCGCGGCCCGCTCTCGGTCGAGTGGGAGGACGCTGGCATGGACCGCGAGCACGGCGCTGCCGAATCGGCGGCGTTCCTGAAGCGCCTCGACTTCGAGCCCTCGAGCGTCGCCTTCGACGCGGCCTTCGGCGACTCCTGACCGCGCCGGATCGACAGCAGCGGCCCGCCCGCACCTCTCCCCGCACCTCCCCCCGATGACGAGCACCGCACTGCCCGCCCCGGCGCCCCCGATGTCCGGCGGCCTCAACGTCCGCCTCTCGCTGATGATGTTCCTCCAGTACGCGATCTGGGGGGCGTGGCTGCCGTTCCTGTACGACTACCTCGCGAACTCGCTCGAGTTCACGGGCGCTCAGATCGGACAGGTCTTCGCCGCGGCGGCCGTCGGCGCGATCCTCGGGCCCGCGATCGCCGGCCCGATCGCGGACCGCTTCGTCCATACCGAGCGACTGCTCGGCGTCAGTCACATCCTCGGCGCGGGCCTCATCTGGCAGCTCTCGAGGACGGAGGACTACCAGACGTTCCTGATCCTCGCGCTCGTCTACGGCTTCATCTATATGCCGACGCTGTCGCTCACGAACGCGCTGTCGTTCGCGCACGTGCCGGACCGCGACCGCGACTTCGGGCGCGTCCGGCTGTGGGGGACGCTGGGGTGGATCGCGGTCGGGCTCGTGATGGGCCACTGGCTCGCGAACGTGCACAGCCCCGAGGGTTCGGACGCCGCGCTCGCGTCCGCCCTCGCGGCCGGCAAGGTCGACGGCTTCAAGCTGAGCGCGCTCTTGGGCGCCGCGATGGGGCTGTACTGCTTCACGCTGCCCGCGACGCCGCCGACGCGGAGCGCCGAGTCGAACCCCGCGCTGCGCGCCGTGAAGGAGGTGCGCTACCAGCCGCTCCTGACGCTGTTCCTCGTCGCGGTGCCGGTGAGCTGCATCCACCAGTTCTACTTCGTGTACGCGGAAGGCTTCATCAGCGGCCGCATCACCGAGCTGCCGGGGTGGACGAAGTCCGTCTTCGGCGCCGGCGGTGGGGGACTGATGACGATCGGCCAGATGAGCGAGATCCTCGTGCTCGGGCTGATCCCGCTCGTCGCGCGCAGGGTGCCGCGCAAGGTCCTGCTGATGGTCGGGCTCACGGCCTACGCCGCGCGCATGGCGCTGTTCGCCTACGTCGACTCCCTGCCGGTCCCCGTCGGCGCGGCGCTGATCGCCGGCATCGCGCTGCACGGGCTCTGCTTCGGCTGCTTCATCTTCGTCGCGTACATGATCGTCGACGAGGAGACGACCGCAGACGTCCGCGCGAGCGCGCAGAATCTCTTCAACCTCGTCATCGTCGGCGTCGGAATCATCGTCGGCAGCATGGTCGCGACCGCGATCGGCGAGTGGGCGAAGGGCGGCACCGACGTCACCGACTTCCGCGCTCTGTTCTCGGTGCCGATGTACGCCGCGCTGGCCTGCCTCGTCGTGATCCTCGCGCTCTACCCGCTGCGCGGCGGGCGGCGCGACGAGCTCGCCGCCTGATCCGACGTCAGCGCCGCTCGCGCTCGAGAACGAGCACCGAGTCGAGGCCGCGGCGCGCGTCGGCGCTGCGCGGGTCGAGCTCGAGCGCGCGCTCGAAAGCGGCGCGGGCCTCGTCGAGCTCGCCCGCGCGGCCCGCGAGGTTCCCGAGGAGCACGCGGGATCCGGCGCCCGACGGATCCACCGCGACCAGCGCGCGTGCGGCCTCGAGCGCGCGGTCCGTGTCGCCCGCCACGGAGGCGGCCTCCGCGAGCGCGCCGAGAGCGCGCGCCGTGTCGCCCTCGATCCGGCGGACCTCCTCGAAGGACGCCACCGCCTCGGTGGCCCGGTCGGCCTCCACGAGTGCCGCGCCGAGGTTGAAGTGCCCGAGAGCGTAGTCGGGGTCCGTTTCCACCGCGCGGCGATAGGCACCGACCGAGAGATCCGGGCGCCCGAGGTAGGCGTAGGCGCGTCCGAGTCCCTCAAAGAGCGGCGCATCGCCGGCGCGCAGCGGGCCCGGCGCCTCGGCGGCGCGTGTGAGGAGATTGCCCGCGTCGCGGTAGCGGCCCTCGGTGAGCGCGAGGCGGCCGTGCTCGATCAAGAGCGAGCGCGGCGGGTCCTCGTCGACCGCACGCTCGGCCCAGGCGAAGACTTCGTCCGCGGACACGCTGCCCCGGAAGACGCGGATCGGTCGGCCCTGCCCCGTGTAGACGACGGTGGTCTCCTCGCCGGTCGCGGTGGCGTCGGCGAAGAGCTCGGGCTCGAGCAGCGCGCTGCGCGTCGGGTCCAGCGAGCGCTCGAACGGCGCGCCCGTGCGGAGGTACGCGTCGACGACGCGTGCGGCCTGGGCCCGCTCGGCCGTGTCGAACAGCGGCGGGCGCCCCTCTCCGTCCGTGTGCACGCGCACGACGAGCGCGCGGCCCGGGTTCCCCAGGGCGGCCGGTGTGCGCGCGAGGCGCGCGAGGTCGTCCGCCCAGTCGAGGTCCGCCTCGTCCGCGGGCGACGACCAGCGCGGAACGGGGCGGGTCTCCACGGTTCCGCGGCCCTTCGAGACCACGGTGATCGCGCCCACGGCGACGCCCTCGAGGACCTCTTCGGAACCGTCGGCCCAGCGCACCGTCACCCGCTCGGCCGGCGCGCCCGTCGGAGCGCCGAGGCCGACGTGGACGTCGGGAAGGAGCTGACTCTGAAAGCCCTCGACGAGGGCGAGGTGCCGGGCGACGCGCTGCCCGCGCGCTTCGACCATCACGGTCGCACCGAGCGCCGGCGTGCGTCCGTCCGCCTCGACGAGGCGTAGCCGCAGCGCGTCCGTGGGCGGCGACGTGTTCTCGTAGTACGCGAACCCGGTCACCGTCTGAACGATGAGATCGAGGTCGCCGTCTCCGTCCGCGTCCAGCGGCGCGCTCGCGCGGCCGTCGTGGTCCGCGTCGAGCCCGACGGCGTACCCGGCGTCGTACCAGACGCGCTCGGGGTCGTTTCCCTCCGAGGCGCGCACGAAGTAGCGGTCGCGCTCGTACCCGTTGAACGAGCCGAGGAACGGCTTGTCCGCGTTGACGTCGCGCGTCTTGCGGCCCTCCATCAGCGCAAGGCCGTCGTCGAGGACCTGTCGCCAGTACAGGGACTGCCAGTCGCCGCGGGTCGGGTCCGAGTGCGACGCGAAGCCGTTCGTCACCCACAGGTCGAGCGCCCCGTCGCCCGCCCCGTCGAGCCAGTGGCAGCCCCAGGCCCACTCGCACTCGTTGACGCCGAGGAGTCGCGCGCGCTCGGTCCAGCGTTCGCCCGGCGCGCCCTCCGTGTAGAGCGTGTTCCCGTTCGCGATGACGTCGACGCGTTCGGCCGTCTCCGCGTCGAGATGCGGGAAGTGCGGCAGGAGCCGCATGCCCTCCTCCGACGACATGTTCGACACGTAGAGGTCCCAGCGCCCGCGGGCTTCGAGATCGGCGAGCGTCGCGCCCATCGTGTACGTGCTGACCCCGCCGAGGCCGAGTGCCCTGTCCGCGACGAAGCGTCCGCCCTCGTTGCGCCAGAGGACATTCGGGCCGAAGTCGTTCCCCTCGAACAGGTCCGGATCGCCGTCGCGGTCCGCGTCGAAGGCGAGGGCGATGAACGAATAGCCGGTGCCCTCGATCCCGACGGCGTCGCTGACCTCGGTGAAGGTGAGTCCGCCGTCGTTGCGGAAGAAGTGGTTGTCGCCGCCGTCGAAGGAGAGGAGCGCGTTGTACGCCTCGCCGCGGGAGTGGGCGTCGCCGTAGACGGCGAAGAAGAGGTCGAGATCGCCGTCGCCGTCGAAGTCGATCGGACTGGCGGTCTGGACCGCGAGCCGGCGCAGTCCAACCGCGTTCGGCATCGCGAACGCGCGGCTGAGCTCGCGCCACGAACCATCGGGCGTACCGCTGCGCGTCCACAGCGGGGCGTAGGCGAGGCCGCCCTCGTAGTCGGCGGCGGTCGCCCCGACGATCTCCTCGCGACCGTCCCCATCGAGGTCGATCCAGACCGCGTGCGCCGGCGCGGCGTCCGTGCCCGACCAGGGCAGCGGCGCGGGTACGAAGCCCGAGCGGCCGTCGTTGAGCAGCAGCACGGCGTCGTGCTCCTCGCGCGTCGCGAGCACGTCGGGCCGATCGTCCCCGTTCCAGTCGAGGACCGTGACGCCGCCGAGGCTGAGCGTGCGGTGCATGTCGACGAAGCGCTGGAGCATCCCGACGACCTCGTCCGACGTGCCGTACGTTGCCCCTACGGCCGCGGTGCGGTCGACGAACCGTGCGCGGGGCGCGCGCACCGAGAATCCAGCGCCGTGGGGCCGCAGCGCGGTCGGTTCGACCGCGTCGAAGCGCTGAACGGTCCATTCGCCGCGCTCGGACTCGACGAGTCCGAGGCGCGCGAAGAGCGTCACGTCGACGCGCGCGCCGGGCTCGGCGCCGGGGCCCGCCCAGCGGAGCCGCGCGGTCGCGGCGGCGCGACCCACGTCCGACGCGTCCAGGTCGAAGGCGATGAACTCGGTCTCCACGCGCTCGGGAACACCCCCGAGCGGGCCGAGCCCGACGAGGTGCTCGAGGAACGCCGCGGCGTCGTCGTACGCCTCCCGTTCCGGGTCCGGACGCACGTCGAACAGTTCGAGCTCGGCGCTCGTTCCCGCCGCCTGGAGGCGGAGTGCGCGGCCCCGGAAGCCGGGCGCCAGGGCCCGCGCGGCGCTCCGGACGTCGGCCCGCGCCAGGGGCTCGAGCAGGAGCGCCCGTACGTCGGCCTCGCCTCGCAGGGCCCGGGGCTCGGACACTTCGAAGTCCTGGACCAGGGCCTCCGGCGTCTCGACGGCCGGGTCCACGGAGCCGCCGCAGGCCGCTCCGAGGAGGAGGAGGACCGCGGCCCCGAGCGACGTCCGGGCAGGTCGCGGGCAAGTGCAGCTCTGCGTCATGGGGTCAGGAGAGTACCTTCCGGAGGAGCCGGTGCGCCCTGCCGCGAGGGTCCCGGAGGACCTGGGCTACCGCGGCCGGGAGGGCCAGTCACCGCAGCCGGGCGTCGGAGGACACACGACCATGGAACACGATCGATCGACCCACCAGACCGGAACGCGCGCGGACGGGAGCGGGACGGATGCGCGCAGCCGCGCAGGACTCCTCGCAGCGCTGGCCGCGCTCCCGTTCGTCGCGAGCTGCACGCCGCTCAGGCCCGACGTCGTCCAGGAGCCGGCGCCGCCGCTGGAGGCGGCGGAAGGAGCGGGCGCGGGGACCGGCGCGACGGAGGTCCAGGTCGAGGGGGTCGAGGCTCCGTCCCGCGCCACGGAGGACCTCGCAGCGGCCGCGTCCGAGGCGGCAGCGGCCGCCGGCGCCGCGTCACGCTCGGCGCCGGGTGACGCGACGCCCACTGACACGGCGGAGAGCGCACCGGCGCTCGACGCCAGCGTCGCGAGTCTCCGGGAGGAAGTCGGGGCCGTGCTCGACGACTGGCACGAGGCCGCGTCCGTCGGGGCGCGGGACCGCTACATCGGGCACTTCGCGCTGGACGCGGTGTTCCTCGGCACGGACCGGACGGAGCGCTGGGACCTCGCCGAGTTCACGAGCTACGTCGACCAGTACTTCGAGCCCGGCAAAGGCTGGACGTTCACCCCTGTCGAGCGCTTCGTCGTGTTCGGGCCTTCCCGCGACATCGCCTGGTTCGACGAGCGCCTCGACTCCGAGTCCTACGGGGACGTGCGGGGCACCGGCGTGCTGCGGCGCACGGAAGACGGCTGGCGCATCGCGCACTACAGCATGACGTTCACGGTCCCGAACGGCATCGCGCGCGACGTCGTCGACGTCATCCGGGCGTTCGAGCAGTGAGCGCTTCTGCGGCCGCGGCCGCGGGGCGGCCCTGCCGGCTCCGCAGCCACAGCCAGCCCGTCTGCACGATCCCCGCGACGACGAACGAGCCCACCGCCCACGCGACGCCGGTCGCCCCGAACGCGTCCGCGCGCTCGGTCCCGAGCCAGAGGAGCGTCGACGCGACGATGAAGTAGAGAGCGACGGCCTCGGTGATCGGGCGCGTCGTCTCGCGGTGCACGAGCAGGCCCTGGAACCAGCTCTGGGCGACCTGATAAGCGGGCATGACCGTCGCCAGCGCGACGCCGAGGGTCGCGAGCGGGACGAGATCGGACGGGATGCCCTGCACGCGCTCGAACCACAGGCCGGCGAGCGGTGTCGTCCAGACGACGAGAACGAACAGCGACGTCGCCGCGCCGAGCCCGACCCCGAAGCGCACGAGCGCGCGCGCTCCGCCCGGCAGCGCGACGAGCGTCACCACGACCTCGTTGAACGCCATGCCGACGCTGCGTGCCGTGAACACGAGGGCATGGATCGGACCCCAGGCGGCCACCGAGTCGAGGGAGCGGGGCATGCGGTTCATCGCGCTCGCCCCGATCGGCTGGATGAGCAGCGTGATGAGCGGCGTGACGGCGAGCGGCCCGTAGAAGCGCGCGAAGCGGCGCAGAGTCATCGGCTCGGGGTCGTCGTCGGCCGCGGCGCGCAGCGCGGGCCAGACGCTCCGCACGCGCACGCCGGCAAAGATCGCCTCGGACGAGACGCCCGCCGCGACGCCGAGGCCCGCCACCGCGATCCCCGGCGCGCCCGGGAACAGCGGCGGCAACCCGAAGAGCACCGAAGCGGTCACGAGCAGGCGCAGCGCGGTGCCCTGGCTCACGACGGCGCTCTTCTCGAACCGGATGAGCGTGCCCTGCTGCGCGCGTCGATAGCCGATCGCGAACGTCCACGGCAGCATGATCCGGAGTCCGAGGCGCCCCGGCTCGACGACCTCGGGAGCGGAGCCGAGCACGTCGACGGCGACCCAGTCGTAGAGCGGCGTGAACGCGATCGCGGCGTGCAGCGCCGTCAGCGCGGCGCTCATCGCGTTGCCGTAGCGCATGACGCGCGCGTACCGGTCCCAGGTGCTCGCGAGGCGCGTCGTGGCGGCGAGCAGCATGATGATCGGTCCCTCGACGACGAGGCTGACGGGGAAGACCACGCTCGCCCATGCGGCGAGGGTGATCTTCGCGCCCTCGAGCCGGCTGACGGCCGCGTAGACGAGCGTCGGCTCCATCGCCATGAGCAGCCAGCTCGCGGCGAGCGGCGCCCAGAGCCGCCAGACGCGGCGGACGTCGACGGCGTCGCCTCCGCCGTCGACCGTCGTCCGCGGCGCGTCCTCGGTGCGGGGGGATTCGACGGGCGCGCTCATGGCTCGGAGACCGCGCGGGGGCGCGCGCGGGGGAGGAGCGTGACGTGCCGGACCGGGGAGCACGAGCGCCGCGCCGCGAATCCGCCGGCGCCATTCGGCGCGCTGATCGCGGCGACAACGGCGGCGGCTCGTCGCGCGAGCGCATTGGCACGAAAAAGCCCGGCGTACGGGCGATTTCGTTCGCCGCGTCCGCCGAGCTCGGGTGCCGCGGCGCCGCCTTTCGGATGCACCACTGCGCAGGAGTCGGATCGGCGATGGAACCGTCCGGGCCGCTGCCGATCTCGGATTCTCAGCCGCCGGTCCCGCCCTGGGTCCTGTCGGCGGGCGGCGGGTCCTCAGGGACGGTCCGCGGCGCGCTCCCGTCGGGGAGCCCGTCCGTGGACGCCGGCGGCTCCTCCTCGATGATGAGCTCCTCCCCGTCGTCGCCCTCGGGCTCCTCGTCGACGAGCGGCGTGCTCATGATCTCGTCGAGCGACGGGGTGTCGACCACGGGCCCATTGCCCGGCTCGGGCTCAGGGATCGGCTGCAGGACGGCGTCGGGGCGCGTTCGCAGCGGACCCGACTTCCACGTCGGGAGCGCGAACGCCCAGCCCGCCGTGGCCTCGGACAGGTCGCGGGCCTCCTGTTCGAGGTCCTCTCTGGTCGGGCCGTCCTCGGCGTCGTCCGAAGAGTCGGTTCCCTCGGAGTCCGCGTCCGCCTCGTCACTCACTTCCCCGGCGTCGCCGGCGTTCTTCGGCAGCGCCGGAGCCGCGTCCGGCGCCACGTCGAACGCGTAGCGGGCCCAGACAACGGGCTTCTCGGGGTCGTCCTCGTTCGGGAGCTCGATCGACTCGACCCGCACGCGCAGGCCCTTCTCCGTGAAGAACTCGGCCGTTGCGAGCGTGTCGCCCGTCCACTCGAGGGCGTCCGCGCGCTGCACGTCGTCGAAGCGCACCGACCCGAGCGCGCTCATGTGGACCATGGTGCCGCTCGGCGACTTCGCCTCGCTGCCCGCGGGGACGTCGAGCAGCGTGAAGTCGTTCGCGTCCATGGTCTCGCGCACGGCCTCGAACGACGCGCCGTCCGCATGCGTGACGCGCACCGCTTTCATCCGCTCGCGCGCAACGTTGACGACCTGTGTCTCGGCCCAGCTCGCGAGCCGCGCGTCCGCCGCGACCTTGCCGGACATGAGGACCGCCGCCTCGGCGTTCCCGGGCAGCGCGTAGAACTGGTCCCTGGGTCGTGCGCTGGCGTTCATCGCACCCGCGCTCGCCCTGGAGGTGCGCCGGTTGCCGATGAGCACCGACGCGAGCTCCTCGCCCGAGGCGCTGCGCAGCGTGACGCGCTTCGAGGTCGAGCCGTCCGCGTCGGGCTCGACGAGCCCGAGGCGCTCGAACTTCGCGGCGTCCGACGTCTTGCGCTCGACGACCTCGGCCTCGCGCAGGCCGAGGACGAGCGAGCGCACCTTCTCGGAACGCGCGGGCCAGCCGCTCTTCTCCGCGATCGCCCAGTCGGCGCCCTGCCGCTGGAACGTGAGCGTCCCGGCCGCGGCCTCGACCGTGACCTGGGCGACCTCGTTGACGCCGTTGCCTTCGAGCGCGGGGAGGAGGGCCTCGCCGGCGCCCGACGCGCGGGTGCTCTTGTCGGCCATGCGCTGGGACACGACGCCGACGCCGAGCGCCGCCACCGTCGCGAACGCGAGGAGCTGAACCGTCTTCTTCTTCATGGGTGCGAGGGAGTGTTCGGGTCCGTCGGGGCTCAGGCGGCGCTGCGGCGGCGGCCGCGGCGCAGGAGAACGGTCGCCAGCACGAGCGCGGTGAGAACGAGCGGGATGGCGAAGACGTTGAGGAACTTCAGTCGCGTCCCGAGGGCGTCGATGTCGGCGCGGAGGTCGCGGTTGACCTGGCGCAGCTCGCGCCGCGTCTGGATCCGCTCCTCCTCGAACTTCAGGATCTCGTCCTGCTGCGCGTCGCTGAGCAGCAGCGCGTCCTCCGGCGCCTTCTCCGACTGGAGCTGCGCGAGGCGCGCGTCGGCGGCCTCGAGCTTTCGCTGGAGTTCGTCCTCCTTCGCCTTGAAGCGCTCCTCGGCGCTGCGCTGGAGCTCGTCCTTGCGGTCGAACGGCCGCGCGTACGGCTCGCGGCCGCGCAGGCTGATGAGGTCGCGCGAGCCGCCGAGGCTCTCGAGGGCGCCGACGAGGAGCGACGCGTTCGAGTTCTGGCGGCGCGCGACGCCGAACGGGGTCTCGATCTGGTCGAAGAGCAGGCTCTCGTGGAGCATGTCGACGTCGCCGAAGACGAGCGCGTTGAACGTCGACGTGGCCGCGGCGAGGTGCTCGGCATCGTCCGCCGGTGCCTCGGCGTCCTCCGGATCCTCGGCCGTCTCGTCCCCCGTCGTTTCGTCGTCCGTTGGGACCTCGTCGCCCGCGCTGGGCGGGCCGTCGGGGAACGCCGAGCGCACGGATCCACGTACGCGCACGGCCAGGGGCTGGGCCTCACCGGACGGCGCGAACATCGTCGCGATCATCCCGAGGTCGAGGTTGAGCGCGAACATGTCGGTGGCGATCGAGCCGCCGCCTTCCGGCGTCGTCGAGAACAGCTCGCTCACCTCGACGCCGTCGGGCAGGTCCGCGGCGGCGCGCAGCGCCATGGGGGACATCAGCGTGAGGCTGTTGAGCGACTCCATCAGGAAGTCGTCCCCGTCGAGCGTGTCCGTGCCGACCTTGAAGAACAGGGGCAGGCGCGCCGGGCTGCCGTCGGCGCCCCTCACGGTCTGGCCGGACGTCTCGTCGCCGACGGCCTCGGACACGCTGGCGTCGACGCCCCAGGCGGCGAGCAGATCCAGCACTGGCTGGCCGGGGCCGAGGTCGGCGCCCGGGCCCGCGCCGCGCGCGTCGGGGTCGAAGAATGCGAACGGGTCCACGAACGCCGCGACGGCGCCCCCGGAGAGGCACCACTGGTCGATCGCGTACGTCGCCTCGGGTGTGAGCGTCTTCGGCTGGACGAGCATCAGCACGTCCACGTCCTCGGGGATCTCGGTCAGCGTCGCCGGGTCGAGGTCGCGGACCTCGAACAGGCGCTCGATCGCGTCGAGGATCGGCCAGGGGGGGAGCTCCTGCGGCTGCGGCTGGCCGAACTGGTTCGGGACCATCGTCTGTCCGCCGCGCAGCTGGAGCGACGTCACGAGCCCGACCACCTTGCGGTCGGGGTTCTTCAGACGTTCGACGAGCTCGGAGATCTCGTACTCGAGCTTCGCCTCGCGGCGCGGGTCGAAGAAACCGATCGTCTCCTCGTCGTCGACGCTGTTCGTCCCGACGAGCCCGAAGTAGAGGCGCTCGCCCTGGCGGGACGCCTGCAGTCCCTGCAGTCCGAAGCTGGCGGCGAGCTCCTCGGCCTCCGAGAAGGGCTCGGGGTCGAGGACCTCGAGCTGCACCATGCCGTCCGAAGCGACGACGTACTGGTCGAGCATCTCCTGGACGCGCTCGCCGTAGGGGATGAGGCCCTGCGCCGCCTCGCCCATCAGGTCCTTCGGGAAGAAGAACCGCAGCGTGATCGGCTCGTCGAGGTTCCCGACGATGTTCCGGGTGCCGTCCGAGAGCGTGTAGAGCTTCTGCTCGGTCAGGTCGGCGCGCAGGCTGCGCAGCGCCGGGCCCGCGAACAGGTTGACGGTCAGGAAGAGCGCGACGGCGAGCGCGACGCCGGCGGCGACGACGCTCCTCGATTCGGGTGCCTTGGTCGCGGGTCCCATGTTCTGGTTCGTGTCGTTCATGGCGTCAGTCCGCTTTCTTCGCCTCGACGACGGTGGTGTTGATGAACAGGAAGAGCGCGATCACGGTCAGGAAGAACAGCACGTCCTTGGCCTCGACCACGCCGCGCGTGATCGCCTCGAAGTGCGAGTAGAACGACACGTTGCGCACGGCGTCGGCGACCCAGTCGACGCCGACACCGGACACGGCGTCGACGATCGGCGGGAAGCCCGCCAGGACGAAGAGGAACGACACGATGAACGTGATGACGAAGGCGCTGACCTGGTTCTTCGTGACCGAAGACATGGCGGCGCCGACCGCGATGAAGGCGCCTGCCATCAGGAAGCTGCCGATGTACCCGGCGACGATCACGCCGTTGTCCGGCGCGCCCAGGTAGTTGACGGTCCACCAGTTCGTGGCCGTCAGGACGAGCGCGACGCCCGTGAAGGCCCACGCGGCCAGGAACTTGCCGAGCACGGCGCCGCCGGTGCTGATCGGCAGCGTCATGAGCAGTTCGATTGTCCCCGACCGGCGCTCCTCGGCCCACAGGCGCATCGACAGCGCCGGGATCAGCGCGAGATACAGCCAGGGGTGCACCCCGAAGAAAGGCTGCAGGTCCGCCTGGTTCGTGTCGTAGTAGGACCCGAGCTGCCACGTGAACACGCCGGCGAGCACCAGGAAGATGACGAGGAAGATGTAGGCGACGGGCGTCGTGAAGTACCCCACGAGCTCGCGCTTGAAGACGGTGAGTGTGCCCTTCATCGGAATCAGGCGGCTCCTCCGGTGGCGGTTCCGGCGGTGACGGGGGCGGCGCTGCCGGAGCCCTGCGAGACGTTCGAGGTGACCTGGCGGAAGACGTCGTCCATGCGGCCGCGGTCGACGCTGATGCTGGAGAAGCGCCAGTCCGCGCCCTGCGCGAGGCGCTGCACCTCGTCGAGGAGCGTGCCGCCGGCTCCGTCGGCCGGGAACGCGACGAAGCGCGTCGCATCGCCGACGGCTTCGACGTCGCCGACCGAAGCGACCGAGGGAAGACCGCCGACGGCGTCGCGCGCCGCGTCGGCACCGCTGCTCGCGACCTCGAGCTCGATGGCACCCGCGTAGCGCGAGCGCCCGCGGAGCTCGGCGGGGGTCCCGTCGAACAGGAGCTGACCCCGCGCCACGATGATCGCGCGCGAGCACACGGCCTCGACCTCCTCGAGGATGTGCGTCGAGAGCACGATCACCTTGCCGGGCGCCATCGCGCGAATGAGCTGGCGCACCTCGTGCTTCTGGTTGGGATCGAGGCCGTCCGTGGGCTCGTCGAGCACGAGCACCTCGGGGTCGTGCAGGATCGCGAGCGCGAGTCCGACCCGGCGCTTGAAGCCCTTCGACAGCGTCTCGATGCGCTGGTCGAGGACGGCGCCGAGATCGACCTCGTCGATGACCTTCGCCATGCGCTCCCGACGGCGCTTGCCGCGCACGCCGCGCGCCTCGGCGACGAAGCGCAGCATCTGCCGCGGGGTCATGTCCGGGTACAGCGGCGCGCCCTCCGGCAGATAGCCGGTGCAGCTCTGCGCCTTCTGCGGCGCCGACAGCACGTCGTGTCCGCAGACCAACGCGGTGCCGCTGGTGGGGGGGAGGAAGCCGGTGACCATCTTCATGGTCGTGGACTTGCCGGCTCCGTTCGGGCCCAGGAAGCCGAGGACCTCGCCAGGCTGCACCTGGAAGCTGAGGTCATCGACGGCGGTGAAGGGCCCGAAACGCTTCGTGAGGTTCCGGATCTCGATCATGGCGGGAATTCTCGGGCGCGGGATCGGCCGATGCAGCCACTTTCCGGCGCTGAGCGCCGCGCTACGGCGGTCGGCCCGCGGCGTTGGTGCGAACCGGGGCGAGAATCCGGAATTGCTTTCTTCTGACCGAGGGGCGAATCTAGCCTCCCGGGCCCGCCAGGGCCGCTATCCGTGTGCCGCCCTGAGCCGATTTGAGGGGGGGGTGAGTCCCCTACAGTGACCCGCGCCTCCGCGCCGGCAGCCATTTTTTCGCCGGGACGATCTTCTGCGTCGTGCGCAGTCAGCTTCGGCAGGCGCGCCACGACCTCTGCCCGACGTGCCAGGCGCGTGTGCAGGTATTGGCGCGTGATCTTCGGGTCGCTGTGACGCGCCATCTGCTGCATCTCGGCCTCGCTCGGGTGGGCGTCCGAGAACATCGTCAGGGCGGTGTGTCGCAGCGCGTGGAAGTCGGCGTATCGGCCCGCGTCGTCGCAGTACTGGATCCCGGCGGCCGCGAGGTCCTGCTTCAGCATCGCGGCGCCGTTCGGCGGCATCAGCTTCCCCAGGCCGTCCTCGCGCTCGAGGACGAACGCCCTCGGGTGCCGGTTTCGGACGTGGTCCTGCAGTCGAAGGTGGAGCTCGATCGGGACGACGATGACGTCGATGCGACCGGACTTCCTCCCAGCCTTCGTCGCATTAGCCGGAGGAGCGATCCGAGTTGGGAGCCCGTCATAAACGAGCCACCCCGTCTCTGGATCGCGGACGACGGTCCCGAACTCGATCCACGCCACGCGGAGACCCCGGCACTCGCCGTGGCGGAACCCCGTGAGCATCGCGATGAAGTACAGCATCCACCGTGTCGCCGGCGAGCAGTGGCCGATGACCCGGTCGCTCTCCTCGACAGCGCGGAGCAGCGCGCGGCACTCCTCAAGGGTGAGCGCGCGGCGCGGCCGGCGCTGCTTGCCCTTTCCAGCACCCCACCGCGTCACCGCACGGAGCGGGTCGAACTGCGCGCGCTCGCAGTTGACCATCCAGCGGGTGAACTGCTTCACGCTGTTCGCGTGGTGGTTCCGAGTCGCGACGGACCAGCCCTCGTCGCCCGTTTGGTCCCCGAGCCAGGACTCGATCTCGAGCGCGTCGAGGTCGCCCCAGACGCGCGCGGAGACCCCGGCGAAGACCTTCCGTGCGCGGCGGAGGGTGTCGCCCGCGTGCTCCTTGTCGCTCCCCTTGCTGACGATTGAGCGGTGCCAGTCCTCGAGGTGCGCCTCGAGTGGCACGGCCGTCGAGATACGCCGCGGGTCGATCAGCCTCAGCTCCGTGAACCGGCCGAGGTGGTACGGTGACAGGCTGCCGATCCAGGCCATCATCTCTCGGTCGATGGCTTCGCCGCCGCTCTTCGAGTCAACGAGCCGCTCGAGCTTCCGGCAGAAGGCGACGGATGTCGCCTTCGACTTGAAGAGGGAGATCCGCCGCTGCACGCCGTTGTGGCGGACTCGGATCGAGCACTTCTCGTCGACGCGGGAGGTGCCGTCCGCCAGCTTCCGAGTGCGACGCTCAGGATGCATGCGGCACCTCGTGGAGGTATACGAGGCGCGGCGTCGCCCACGTGCCTTTCGAGAGCATCTCGGACCAGATCTTGCGCCACTGCGCGAGCGGCGGCTGGCCCCACGCGATCCACGCTCGGAGCTCGTCTGCTGACCAACGGGGCTTCGAGCGCGGCCCGTTGTGCCGAATCGGCTGTGGCGCGCGCTCCGACTTCCAGAGCCTGTCCCACTCCTGGCGGCACATGCCGCAGAGGCGCGCCGCGGCGTCGACCTGCAGAACGGCGGGATCCACCTGGGCGAGGTCGGCGCGGGTGTAGTTGCGGGCCGTCCGGGCTGTGTCGTTGGACCCACTCATTCGGGGGCCCCCGTCACAGCAGGTTGAAAGGGGGAGGCGGAGCGCCGCGCGCGACGATCGGAGAGAGAGCGCGCGCGGGTGTCCCCGGCGTCGATCTCCGCCTCCACGGTGAGAGAGACGGAGGCGAGGATGCCGGTGCGCGTCCCCCCAGACGCACGCGTGGCCGCCGCGAGGTCGGGCGCGCGGCGCCCCGCCTCCGTGAACGATGCGGGCGTCCTATGCATGACGCTCCAGCTCCTCGACTGCCTTCTCGAGGCGCCTCAGCTCGCGGCGCGCACCGGCGGGATCGCCAGCGCGAACGCGGTCCTCACATGCCACCTGCGCGGCCCGACGATCCAGCCACACCCTCAGGCGCACCGGATCCCACCGCCGGATCCTTCCGCCGATGCGCTCGTCCGGAGGCGGAGCTTGCCCCTGAGCGATCATCCGCCGAAGGGTCTTCGGCGATCTGATGTTGAAGAGCGACTGCAGCGCAGCCGCATCCAGGTAGGAGTCTCCAATGACTCCGTCGCGCACTTCCATTGCGATCAATCCCGCCACGCCTCAGCACACCCACTGAGATTAGGCGCGAAGGGCATCGGCAGGCGTCAATGGACATCGGTGCGCATCGACTGTCAACCGCCCCAGCTCGCGAGTTTTGGTGAGCCGGGCGTATCCGCCTGGGGGCAAAGGTCTTAATTAGGCCTGTCGTCCTGTCAGTTTCCCCCGGCGTCGCACTTGTCTCTCGCCACCTGCACCCGATCGCGATGCCGCTTCCAGAGATCCTCGTCAGACTCGCCGGGGTTGCGGATGGTCTCGATGACTTGCTTCACGCCATCGCACTCCACTTCGGAGGCGACGGACTCCTTAAGAACTTTGAACGTCATTTCTGATCCGGCGTTGCTTGCTGCTTCATCCCATTGACACGGCGCTCGTGCCGCGCCACCCAGTCCATTCTAGATTCACCGGGCTCTCGCTCCGTCCGATACACGACCTTCTCCCCCTGGTGAAACCACACGGCCTCAAGAGGCTCCTTGCTCTGAAGCCACACGACCCACGCGGCGGTGATAAGACCAAAGAGAGCCGCCACCAGAGCCGCTGGCACCCATGCGCGCGAGGCACCCTCGCGCTCCGGATCGGCGGCGCGGGCGCCGAGCCTCCTGAGGGCTCTGCGTCCTGAGTCCTCAGTCGTTGGGGCGGCGCGGAGCCCGAGCACGAGTAGCGCGATGTGGTCTGCAGACGACTTCGAGAGCCGTGCCCCGCGCCTCAGCTCGCGAGAGAGATCCAGCCCCGAGTACGCCGAAGACAACGCAATCGCGAGGGTCAGAATTGCGGGCCGCTGCTTGAACCCGTGAAGCTCTGTTCCGCTTAGCGCCGTGAACTGAGCACCGCAATTGGAGCAACGTCGGCGTCGGCTTGAGATGCCGCCGACGCTTCCGTTTACGTACACCTCCCCGCTCTTGCACTCGGGGCAGGTCACCCCATCAGGCCAGCGGCACGCATCGAGGAAGTCGAGAGCGGCCGAGTCGCTGTCCGCAGCGGCAAGAGCAGCATCGAAGTCTTCGAAGAGCCGATCGACGAAGCTCCGCGACGAACCTTCCTGCCCGCCGGTGTGCCCGTCGGTACCCGTCATTACCCCTCGATGTTGCCATGGGGGCAGGGTCTGGATAGCGTCGGGTCCCATGAATCTGCTCGGGCATGCCCGGGGGGTCATCGTCGGTGCTTCCATCACCGACGCCGCTGGAAGGAGCTGAGATCTCCGACTGACGGGCCGACCCAATTGGGCCGGTACGACCCAGGGGGCGACGCGGCGACTGGTACCACCTGGCGACGTCGAGCCCCCTCCTCACGTCCAATGCGCCGCCGCGGTAGTCGCGGCGCGGGATTGCCCTACGCCATGAATCTTCGAATTCGTGGCGCGCGTCATGTAGGCGCACCGTTTCCCGGGCGCGAGCGGGCGCGCCCGTGTCGACTTTCCTGGCGCGCGCGGAGACTGCGCCACGACGTCCTCCGCATGACGAAGGACAAGAAGGAGGACGACCCGCGCGAGATCGCGATGGGCTGCGTACTGCTCGCGCTGCTCGCCTGGGGCGCGTGGTCTTGGTTGATGTCGTCCAGCGACGGCGCGGACACCGCCGAGGCGGCCGCGCCCTCCGCGCCGTTCGAGCCCGGCTGGCGCGGCAACCCAGCGCAGAAGTACGTGGTCGTCTTCCCCAACGTCGAGTCTCGGGTGGCCGTGGCGGTCCTTGAGTCGACCGGCGGCCTCTCCCAGGCCGAGCTCCTCCGGCAGATGGCGGAGGTCGGCATCGACACGGTCCCGTCATCGCGTCGCTTCTCACCGACCGGCCGCTACGAGGAGTTGCCCGCGATGATCGAGGTGGAGATCGTCCCGGTCGATGGGGGCGCCCGCGCGGTCCGCTGGGTCGAGCTGAGCGCGCTCGCGTACGACCACGCGGAGGACGGGGCCCCCTGGACCTGGGATTCGATCGATGCATTCGTCGACGAGACGGGTGGGGGTGCTGGCCCTGTGCGCCGGGCTCAGTCAGCGCCAGCCGATGGCCGCCCCGAGGTGAAGGCGTGGATGGTCTGCGAGGACGTCGAGGGCGGGATCGCGCTTGCCGCCCCAACGCCGGGGATCTGGATCACCCTCCGAATGGCGCGCGAGCGCGGCGACCACGAGCTCGAGCGACACGTGCTCGAGAACAATCAGTTCGTCCGGTTCCGGGCCGGCGAGACCGTCCTCGTCGAGACGCCAGTGCCCGAGGGTGGCCCCGTCGTGGTCCGAGTCATCGACAGCGGGACCGATCGATACCGGTTCTTCATGCGTCGCCAGGACGTGATCTCGGCGGAGGAGTTCCTCGCCCCGAAGCCCGGAGGGGGCTGGGGCTCGCCCGACAGCGAAGACAGCGAGAGATAGGCATCCGAATTGTGGCGTGCCGCGGACACGCGCCACGTTGCCCTCCTCCGCGGGCCGTCCCCGCGCGCTCGGGGTGACGATCCATCGTTGCCGTCGCGCGGGGCTGCTCCCTCGCACGACCGCCTGCCAAGGCGCCGACCCCGGGGGCGCGGCGCCTCGCGTGCGAGCCGCGGCCGCTGCGCCCCCTCCTACGCCAGCCAAGCCTCGTTCGCCATCGGCAGGTCACGGCGCGCGGCCTACGATCTCAGCATGGAAGACCACGACCAATCCGAGCCGAGCACCGACGAGCCAGACCTCGAGCTCGTTCGCGACTACCGAGCGAAGTGCTTCGAGAACCGCGAGGCCCAGTTCGCCACGTTCGACAAGGCCGTGATCGGCGTGTCGCTAGCCGGCATGGCGGGCATCGGCGCCGGCACCTTTCAGGCGGCGCGCGCCGGCCTTGACCTCGCACTGATCTGGCCGGCGCTTGGCTTCACGGCGTTCACGCTCGCGATCGCGCTTGTGCTCACCACGTGCGTCGCCGCAGGCCGCTCCGACGACATCCTCATCCAACGAGCGGACGAGGTCATCGGCGGGGAAAGGTCATTCGACGACGAGACGTTCTCACTCCCCGCGTGGGCGACTTGGGCAGAAACCCTAACGCCCGCCGCCGGCGTCCTCCTGGTCGCTGGCCTTGCGTCGTTCGCAGCGACTGTCCTGTCGGTGATCCCGCGATGACGTCCTCCGATGAAAAGGAAGACTCCCCGCGGCCGAAGCCGATAAGGCCCGCGATCAGGCCCGGCGACCTCGACGAGACTCGAGGGCAGCCTCCGCGACCACCGCGACCGATCCGCAGGCCCAAACCTCGAGGCTCAGACGAAGACTAGGCAGACCTTCAGCTGCAGTTCACCGTGCGCAGAAGTTCTGTGCCGAATTGAATTCGCGCTCCTCAATTGCTCGGCGACCCCGGGCGAATCCGAGACTCGCGTCCAACTGACCCGAGCGCAGCTAACCGAGAACTCACAGGCTGGCAAATGACGCCTGTGCGACCTGCGCAGATGCCTCGATGAGTACGCACGATTCGTGAGGTCCACTCGATGAATGACCCTGTCTTCGACGGACTGTCCGCCTGGGCGATCGCAGTTCATGCCGTAAGGTCCGCAAGTAGAGCACTCCCGATCTTGGATGCCGCGGTGGCCCGCGGCGAGCTCTCTGTCCAATTCGTAGACGCCGTCCGGGGCGCGCTGATCGCCGCCGATAGAGCGGCCGACGCAACCGACGCTGCTGTTGCCGCGGCGAGCGCCATCAAGATCAGCGACGCCGCCGCCACCGCTGCTCGCCGGGACGCAATGAGCGCCGCAGACGACGCGCGAGTTGCCGCCGACACTGTCGAAGCCCTAAACCCCGGCAAGATCGCCACTCGTTACGCCGGCAGCGCCGCCATTGCTGCCGCGCGCGGCGCGGCCGGCGCCGCCGAGGCTGCAGCAGACGCAGCATTTTCCATCACCGGCGCCGCCGCGCGCGCCGCCGCCGTGGCCAAAGCCGCACGCCACGCCAGGGGCGCCGCGATCTCGGCGCGCGGGGCCGCGCGCGCCGCCGCTGCTGCTCACGGCATCAACGAGCGTGCCGCCGCCGCCGCCGACGACGCCGCCGCTGCCGCCGACCTTAAAGCGTTGCGCGTCAAGAGTCGGCCGTCTTCACTCGGGCCGCTTTGGCCAAACGGTGAGCCTGAGCACCTGGCGCTCCTGCGCCAGCCCACAGAACAGTACCAGCGCGATCGCGAATCCGAACTCGACAACGACGTCGATCCAAACGCGCTTGTTCTCCGCGCGGTGATCGATCCCGGGAGCGCAACCCCTGAGCAGGTGGGGGGGGTCCTTGGGCGGATCTCCAACATCTACCGCGCACTCGGCTTCGAGGGCGTCGACTTCAGTCTCGAGTACGAGCACGAGTACGTCGACCTGGAGGTACCGCAGTGAGTGCCGAGTTCGAGGACGCCGAGGACACTAAGGTCGGCGAGCATCACGGAAAGCCCAGAGGGGCGTACACGCTCGAGCTGCTCAAGAGCTGGGCTCAGCGTGGCGGCGGGATCGCGAAGTCTATCTGGGGCGGAGTCTGTCGAATCGCCCGCGCAGACAGCCCGGAGATGCGGGCAGCAAAGGCAGATCGAGTGCGCGCTGAGACGGAACGCTTCCGGCAGGAGACGTACCAAGCGCAGCAGGACTACGAAACGAACACCCTGGAGGACACGAGCGCGCTCCGGCGTGAGGTCCATGCTGTTTTGACCAGCGGGGACCTCAGCGACGAAGCGAAGCTCGTCGAACTGCACCTGCTTTCCGAGCAGAGCCCAAAGCTCAAGGCGATGATCGTCGACCTCGCAGACTATCTCGAGGCCCAACGACTGACGACAGGCATGACGCTGAAGGCGCTCGAGATGCGCGACAAGGACAGCATCGAGGAGCAAGGTGCGCGCATCCGCGAGGAGGATGACCAGCTGCGCTTGTGGAAGGACAAGGGCGGTCGCTTCCGCTGGGTGCTCCTGACTGGGGACGGCATCGAGGTCGCGCGCGCCAAGGCTGGCTATGGCACGCGGGAGAGGTGCCTCCAGAACGCAGAGTTCGCTGGGTGGCACGGCCGCTCGGACTCGATCATCGACGAGACGACCGACTAGGTGAACCACGCAGGCCTCTGCCTCGGTCGGCGTACGCAATGGGGCGCCGCCCGGAGCTCGTGTCGCGGACTGAATGCGGCAGGCGATCTCAAGCCCGCCTTCTGGTTGGGGTAGGTCGCATATTCGGCACGCGCCCCAACGTGCAAGACGCGCGGCTCAGGCAGACAGGCCCTTGAGCGCGTCCTTGAGAGGGTCGGCCCTCGTACCAAGCTCGGAGGCAAGCTGGGAAACGAGTGACTCGGCGGCCTGGTCCTGCTCTGCCACGGTCAAGTGCGTCTCCGTCTCCGTCGACTGCCACGCCTCCTCAACGAGCCGTGAGCTGAGAGCCCTAAGCAAATCAGCGCCGGCCGAATCGCTGACTCGGCCGGCGAAATCCACTGCGAACGAAAGGCGTTCTAGACTCTGGACACGCTGCGCCGAAGCCTCGCGTTGACGCGCCTGCCCATGGGCGAGCCTTGACAAGATCCCTGCGCCGGCGAAGAACACGGCTGAAAGCGCGGTCCCGGCGAGCAGCAGCCGCCAGTCGCGCTCTCGGCCAACATCATTGGAGGCGACAGCTTCCTCGCCGTCCGGAGTCGCATCGCTCTGGCCGGTCTGAAGCCTAGCCTGATGCGCGAGTTGGCTTGGCCTAGCTCCATCCTCTTGGTCGAGCGCGAAAAGGACCGCGAAGGACGTCTGGGCGCCGAAACCGAGACCAACACAGGCGGCCGCGGCCAAGATAAGGCGAGACCAACGCTTTTCTGCAGAGTCGCGAAGCCCGACCTCCTTTCGAGAAGAAAGCTCGATCCGGTCAGATGCGTATGCAGTAATGGAAGCCTCTCGCTCTCGCCTCTCCTGCTGTTCCTTGGCGCGTAGCCGCGACTCAAGCTCAGTGACACGTGGATCCACCTCGTCGCGTGCCCCTCTACGTTCGAGTATCGAGAGCGTTACGGTATTGAGTAACCCACTGATAGAGCTGGTAAACACCATAAACAAAACGGCGATGGAGCCGATCTGTGTAAGGCGGATCGTCTCAATCGCATTGAGCGTCAGCAGTAAAAGGCCCGCGAGCTCGACGGCGAATGCAATTACTGCTTGCCTCTTGATTGACCGCCTGCGGTTACGCTTGGAGGCGCTGCGCACTTCGGCCATGAGTTGCGTGGGATCTATCGGTTCGAGGGTTTGGGAGTCTTCTCCGTTGGGCTCATTCATCGAGGGGCGGCTGTTCTGCTCGATCATGATGTTCGTGAATACTATTGCGAGTCCGCGTATCCTACGTCATTTGAGCGGCGGCTGGTGCTGCGGCCGTGTCTGAAGAGACGGTCGGCGCGGGCTCGAACTCGCGCGCGGTGCCTTCAGATTAACGGCCACTTTCACAGCCGAATTACGCCACCGTAGACCGACAGGACACGCCCCGGGACCGACTCGTCAGCCGTCGCCCTTTCGCTCCGCCTCGATCTCGGCACGGACCCTATCGATGCCAGCGCGCGCTGCCTGGAGCTCAAGCTCCTTCGCCCGGATCTCCGCAGCGTGCGCCCTCTCGTGCGCCTCAAGCCGCGCCGCCTCCTTCCCGAGCTCGAACACCTGCGCGCGGAGGTCGTACGCCTCGCGCTCGAGCTGCTCGACGCGCGCCTCCGCCGCGTCCTCTGCCTTCTGCGCCCGAGTCCGCTGCCCCTCGAGCGTCTGCGCGACCCACGGCGCCCCGAAGCGGAGCGCGATGTAGAGGAGCGCGACGCCGACCCCCGCCTCGCGCACTACAGCGACCAGGCCGTCCCAACCGCCGTTCGCGGCGATCGACGCGGTCGCGAGCGCGCCTGCGGGCCAGAGGGCCTTCGCGCCCCCGAGGG
>JBCBNC010000042.1:0-45475 GCA_039821985.1 Planctomycetota bacterium | reverse complement strand
GCAGCAGGAGCGGCCAGGGACGTCCATTGAATGGACGTCTCTGGCCGCTCCTGCTGCTGGCGATCCTGGCACCGTATCTGCGTGGCACCGTATCTGCGCGCGCCGTCGCGGGAGGGTTACCGCGCCGCCGCCGCGTCCATGATCGCGTTGCGACTCGCGTCGCGGTACTGCGGCGGGTCGCTCATTCCGGTCGTGTGGCACCAGCCGGTGACGAAACCCATGTTCATCGCGCCCGGGAGCTGCCCGCGCGCGTTCTCCGTCGTGCCGTCCTCGGGGTTCGAGAGCAGCAGCGCGGTGAGAAACTGGCACGCGCCTCCGTCGTTCGCCGTCGTGTAGTAGGAGACCTCGGCGCGCGCCCAGGACGGGATGCTCGAGAGCCACGTCGCCGCGCCGCCCGGCGTCAGGTCGTTGTTCACGCCGCACGCGAAGAAGCCGAGCGACGCGAGCGGTGTGCCCTGGTAGGGCGTGCCGACGCTCTGGATGCGGCGCGCGCCCTGCGCGAGGTCGAGGCCGCTCTCGTAGAAGGTGAGCAGGTGGAGCGCCGCCGCGCCGCCCTGGCTGTGCCCGACGACGCCGTAGGACGTGAGGCCCGCGCCCCAGGCCTGCGCGGCCAGCAGGTTCGCGAACTGGTCGTGCGAGCGGTTCTGGTTCAGGTCGTTGAACGCGACCCGCGTGCCGCTGAAGTCGCCGTTCGGCCACGGCGGGCTGCCCGAGCAGTAGCCGTGGGAGAGCACGAGACCGGGCCGCAGCGCGAGGCCGGGCCGGTCGATCGCGGTCGGGCCCGTGACGCCTGCCGTCATGCCCGCGAGCGCTGTGAGCGGCGGCGCGGGAGCGTGGAGCGCGGGCAGCGCGCGCCAGCGCGGATCGAGCGCGACCGCCAGCCGGTCGGCGCGCGCCAGGACGGCGTGCGAATCGGGATCCTGCACGCGGACGGCGCGGAGCTCGAGCGGCGGCAGGAGGGCGGTGCGCATCATCCAGCCCGCGTCGAGGTCCAGTGAGAGGCGCGCGTTGCCGCCCGCGCGCGACGGCGCGGCCGCGGCGGTCTGGATCCTCGAGAGCCAGGCCATCGGCTCGAGCTCGCCCGAGGCGTTCGTGCCCCAGACCTCGGCGGAGAGCTGCGCGCGGGCCGACTCGGCGACGAGCCACGCGCCGACGTCGAGGCGCACGCGCTCCGCGTCCGTCACGACGCCGCGCGCGGCGCCCGTCAGCGCAACCGTCGGCTCGGCGACGTCGAACGTGACGCGCGTCGTCCGCAGGAACGGGGCGCCGCCCCTCACTCCGCGGAGTTCGACGGTCGCGGCGTAAGCGCCGGAGAGGCCCATCGGCAGCCAAGCGCCGAAGGTCCCGTCACCGGCGACACCGTCGCCGCTGAGCCCGTCGTCCAGAAGCTCGAGCTCGCCGACCAAACCGGGGCCCTCTAGGTAGGCCGTCGCGCTCGACGCGGCGCCAGGCGTGCGGCCGTTCTGCGCATCGTCGTCCTCGATCTGCGCGACGAGCGCGAACGTGCGGTCGGACGTGAGCTCGACCGTGTCCACGAACGCCGACGCCGTGAGCGGCTGCGCGTCGCGCACGGCGAGCCGCGCGCGCGCGGGCGCGCCGTCGCCCTTCGCGTCGATCGTGATCTCGAGGATGCCGCTCGCGGGAACGGCGAGGTCCCACCGCTGCACCTTCTCGAAGCCGAACTCGGCCGAGAGTGCCTGGTCACGGCGCGCGTCCGCCGGCGGAGCGAGCTCGAGCCCGCGCCCTGGCGCGCCGACGAGCCGGAAGCGGAGCGCGAACCCGCTCGCGTCGAGCGCCTGCACGGCGACGCCGACGTCGCCGCGCTTCACCGGTACCTCGGCGGCGGCGGTCCAGCGACCGTCCGCGCCAACACCCCAGTCGAGTTCGAGCAGCGCGCCCCGGCAGCGCACGGCGCCGGCGCTCGGGTCGGGTAGACGCAGTCGTCCGCTGGTGATATCGCTCGCAGGCGCTGCGACCTGGCGCGGGACGAGCGCTCGCTGTGCGACGGCTTCGGGCGCATGCGCAAGACCGAGGGCAACGAGAAGGACCAGTGAGCAGGGGGCGAAGCTTCCGTTCATGGCGTTGGGCAGGTCGAAGGAACTCCGCCAGTCTAGGCGCCGATCGCCGAGATCGTGCGCGGGCGCAGCGCTAGCACGCGTCCGCGCGGGTACGACTGCGGCCGCCCGCGTGTTCTTTCGCGGGCGGCCGCACGTCGAAGGAGGCCGCGGGCTCCCGCGGCCGGGGCGTTACTCCTCGTCCTCGATCACCGGAGCACGCGACGGCGCGGCGCTCACACCCTCGTGCGCCTGCAGGGTCCAGCCGAGCGTGGCGGCCGTCGACTCGTTCGGCGTGTAGTCGGCGTTCAGCGTGCCGTTCTCCACGAGTAGCTCGCGGATCGTGTCCGGGTACTGGGTGCCGTAGGCCTCGCCCCGCACCGTCGGACGGTAGCCCGTGTTCTCGCGGATCGTCTCGTAGTCGGCGTAGCCGCGGCGGACGCCGTTGACGGTGTAGTGCACCTCGACGTCCACGTCGCCGCCGATGACGAGCGTCTCGAGGTCGAGGCGCTCGAACCACACCTGCGCCTTGCCCATGGGCGTGAGCTGGACGGTGAGGTCTTCGCTCTCGCTCACGAGGCGGAAGTCCTCCGGCACTTGCACGACGGCGCGTCCGCCCACCAGCGTCGTCCGGCCGCGGAAATACGTCCCTGACTCGTTGCCCTCGAGGCAGACGAACTGGATCTGCTTGGAGGCGTCGCTCGGGTGCGGCTGCACGAAGCTCTTGGTGCCCGACGCACCGAAGTTGCCTTCGGAGAACACGCCCCAGCCAGCGGTTGTCGAGACGCGCCCGTAGACGCCCGCGGCGTAGCTGTTGGACGAGCGCTCGTGCGAGCCAAAGATCGCCGTGTCGACCGTGGGATTTGTGTCCGCGATTCGCGAGCTCAGTCCGTGGTTCGCGAACGTCACAAGATCACCGAACGAGCCGTAGCCGCGGACGTCGAGGTCGCGCACGGGGAACGGCGCGCCGATCGCCACGTCGCCGTTCCGGCGCCAGCTCATGATCGGCTGGCTGAGCGTCGGCGCCGACATCGTGATGTAGTTGTTGCCGCCGGATCCCACAAAGCCGCTCCCGATGTAGAACGTCGAGGCGCCTTCTGTCTCGCGGAACGAGATGAGCTCTCGGCCGTCGAGCGGACCGATCTGGCCGATGTCGAACCGTCCATTCTGGTTCGTGGTGCCGAGGCCGAGCTGGCCCTGCGGCGTGAAGTTGAACATCTCCGACTGCGGCAGCAGCGTGCCGAGCGTCGGCGCGGACGAGGCCTCGATGCACTGACCGGTCGTCTGATCGACGATGGTGTTCGCGCAGATGCCCGCAGAGACGCCGGCGGCCGAGAGCGTCGGTCCCTGCACGATGTTGGTGACGGTGCTGAGCGCCGTGACCGCGCTCGGATTCGATGTTCCACCGGCCTGCAGCCAGCGACGGAGGCGGAGCGACGCGCTCTGCGCCGGCGCCGGCGCCGCGTGCGCGGGGAGCGTGCCGGGGTTCGGGTTCCCCGCGGACGGGACCGCGACGCTGCCGGGCAGCACCACCTCGTCGAACGCTCCGTTCCCGAGATTCCGGTAGAGACGCATTCCGAGCTCGGTCACGAACACGAGGTCCAGGGCGCCGTCGCCGTCCGCATCGCGCGTCGACGCAGCGAGGTCGAACTCGGGGTGTGCGACATCGACTCCGAGCGGAACGAACGCCCCGCCGACGTTGCGCCAGACGCGCTGATCGGACGACCCGAGGATCAGGTCGCTCAGGCCATCCCCGTCGAGGTCGGTGAGGAGGACGCAGGTCGCGAACGGGGCGTCGCCGAGCCCGCGCTCCTCCGTCACGTCGACGAAGCCCGGGTCGCCGAGGTTCTCGAGGAGCCGGATCTCACCGGTGGGGGAGTGCGAGATGGCGTCGTCGAGACCGTCGCCCGTGAAGTCAGCGAGCAGCAGGCGGGCGGGGTCCCGGGTCGGGGTGGACGGCTGGGTGACCTGCGCAGCAGCGGGCAGGAGGCTCGAGAGCGCGAAGAGGGCGGCGAGGGGAGGCTGAACGGGGGACATGGCGGGTCGGTTCGAGGGGGTTCCGTGGGCGCAGCCGATCGCGGCGGCGCGATTCACCCCCTTCACCGCAAGCGCCGAACGGACTCCTCGGCCTTTTCGACGAATCGTCGGGACGGTCGCTGTCCGACCCTTCTCCCGTCAGCCGAGCGCGTCGCCGAACCGGCGCACCACGTCCGCAGCCGGCTCGACGCGCGCGATGCCCTCGACGCTCTTCCCCGCCTGCCAGACGTCCTTGTAGCCGACGCCGTCCTTGATACCGCGCTTGAGGCTGCGGATGGAGCGGATCGCGTAGAGGGTGCGCATCCAGTGCTTCGTGCGACGGCCCTTGAGCAGCCGCCGCGCGATCGGGCCCGCCTTCGTGCCGACGCGCTCCAGGAACGGAGTGTTGATGACGGCGACCGGCACGCCGGACAGGCGCTCCGTCAGCACGATGTCGTCCTCGTTCGCCTCGACGATCGCCTCCCAGTAGTCGGGGTGCACCGCGCACTCCTCGGTGGCGATGAAGCGCGTGCCCATCTGCACCGCCCCGTAGCCGAGGCCGATCAGCCGCGCGTACTCGGCCTCGTCCCCGCAGCCGCCGGCAGCGACGAGCGGCAGGTCGAGGCCTGAGAGCTCCTCGAAGAGAGCCTCGGGCGTCTTCGTGCCCGCGTGGCCTCCGGCGCGCGCGTTCACGCAGATGAGTCCGTCGACGCCCGCGTCCTTCGCTTTCTCGGCCCACCTGCGTTCGGTCACGTCGTGGTAGACGACGCCGCCTGCGGCGTGGACCTTCTCGCAGACCCACGCCGGGTTCCCGAGCGCCGTCACGAAGAAACGCACGCCCTCCTCGAGCGCCACGTCGATCCACGCGCGCATGCGCTCCTCGTACGCCTTCACCGACTTCTCGATGATCGCGTTGAATCCGACGGGGCGCCCGCCCGAGAGGGTCGCGATCTCGCGCAGCCCCTCGCGCATGTCGCGCCCGTGTACGTACACCAGCGACAGCGGCTGCACGACGGCCATCGCGCCAGCCTTCGCGACGGCGCCGACGAGCTCGGGGTTGCTGCACGGGTACATCGCCCCGCAGATCAGCGGTACGTCCACGCCCGTTGCGTGCAGGAAGGACTCGGTCGCCGGCGTGCTCATCGCGGCGCGCCGTCCTTCGGCTTCACCGGGCCCAGGCGCCACTGCACGCGCACGGTCGCGACCTCGTCGCCCTCGGCATCGTGGATGTGCGCGACGACCTCCTCGTCGAGCGATTCGCCCTCGGGCGGCGGCGCACACTCGCACGTGGCGGTCAGCGTGCCGCGCGCCTTCTTCAGGTACTCGACGCTGAGCCCGCGGACGATGCCGCGCATCGTGGGGGGCAGGGCCGCGATCAGCGCGAGGCCGCTGACGAGCTCGCCCACGTTGACGAGCGCGATCGCGTGGATCGACCCGAGGTGGTTGCGGACGCGGCGGCGGTCGCGCAGCTCGACGCGCGCGCGGCCGGCCTCGAGCTCGAGTACGCGGGGCCGGACCGTGCCGGAGTAGGGGACCGCGGCCCCGAGCGCGCGCGAGAACATCGCGCGGCCCAAGGGGGAGGTGCCGAGCTTCCGCCAGCGTGCGAGCAGTGTCGGTCCGTTCATCGGTGCACGGTACGGAGTCGCCCTTGCGGTCGTATGCGGTGGGGGGCCTGCTCTGTCTTGACGCGCGGAGCCCATGGGGCGATCCGTTCGGATCGTGATCGGCTCGTGGGGATCGCTGCGTCCACCGCGCGCCGACGGGCTCGTGCTCGTAGATCCGTTCACAAGCCGTTGTGGGTGAGGTGCTTGTGCCCCTCAGGGTGGCCGCTTCCGCAGCGTTGGCACGCCTCCTGCTCCCTCACCAGCGAGGCCCAGGTCGGGTCTCACCCCTCGAGGTGCCGGTTCTCCGGCGGCCCGGTCGCCCGCCCCTGGCGTTGGCCGTCCGGGTTCCGCGCAACGGGTTCTGCGGCCGTCGCCTCGGGCAGGTGGATGTAGCTCAGCTGGTAGAGCACCGGACACAGGATCCGGGTGTCGCGGGTTCGACCCCCGCCTCCCCCATCGCGTTCCCATCGCGATCTTTCGGCCTTCGGGCCACCTCAAAACGCGTTTCGGATCTCGCCCCCGGCTGCCCGCGCCGGCGCGGCCCGCGGAGCCCTCGGATGGCACGCGGACCGCGCACCGACGGCACGGCCCTGCAGCCCGGGGGCAGGGGTAGGCGACGCCTCGCCGGCGCGCCGGCCCGGGCCCGTGTCCACGCTCCGCTCGCGAGCGTGGGCCGGGCACCCGGCGCCGGCCGCGGCGGGGACGAGCCACCGACCGCCCCGGGCTCCGCCGAAGAAGCGGGGCGCGGCCCGACGGGCGAGGTCCGACACGCACTTCCTTCCACCGCGCGCTCTCGAGCGCGCGCCCACACGAACACGAGTCTCCGCGCGCCGTGCGCGGGTCCGACAGCCGCGTCCCTCCAGGAGTCCATCGGACAGGGGAATGCACCATGACGACTTCGCTCCAAACGCACGTTCGAACCCACGAGATCGCGCTCCGCTTCCGCCGGGGCGAACTCGAGAGCGTGCTCCAGCCGGGCACGCACTGGAAGCGCGTCGGCCGCGTCGACTACGTGGTCGACCGTCTCCAGGTGCGCTTCGAGGACCCGCTGCTCGAGGTCCTCGTCGAGGTCCCCGAGCTCCGCGCGGAGCTCGAGGTCGTCGAGCTCGGGGACGCCGAGCGTGCGCTCCTCTGGCGCGCCGGTCGCCTGTTCGCGGTCCTCGGCCCCGGGCTGCACGCATTCTGGAAGAGCGCGGGTCCGTTCGAGGTCGAGCGCTTCGACACGGCAACGCTGCGCTTCCAGCACCGCGCGCTCCAGCGCGTGCTCACGCACGCCGACGCCCCGAAGTTCCTGCGCGCGGTCCGCACGCACGAGCACGAGGTCATTCTCGTCTACCGCGACGGTGAGCTCGTCGACCGCTTCGGTCCCGGCACGTACGTGCACTGGCTCGAGTCCGGCCACGTCACCTGGAAGTCGATCGACCTCCGCACCCAGACGCTCGACGTCGCGGGCCAGGAGATCATGACGGCCGACAAGGTCACGCTCCGCATCAACCTCGTCGTGCGCTTCCGCATCGCGGACGCGCTGCGCGCGGTCGGTGCCGAGGTGGACGCGTCGCAGGGCCTCTACCGCGCCGCGCAGCTCGCGCTGCGCGAGGCGGTGGGCGGGCGCACGCTCGACGCGCTGCTCGGCGCGAAGAACGAGGTCTCGGCGGAGCTCGAGGCCGCGCTCGCGAGCCGTGCCGAGCGTCTCGGTCTCGAGCTCGAGGCCGTCGGTCTGCGCGACGTGATCCTGCCGGGCGACATGAAGGAACTCCTGAACCAGGTCATCGAGGCCCAGAAGCAGTCGGAAGCCAACCTGATCCGCCGCCGCGAGGAGACCGCGGCCGCGCGAAGCCAGGCGAACACTGCGAAGCTCCTGGCCGAGAACCCGGTCCTCCTGCGGATGAAGGAGCTCGAGCAGCTCGGTCAGGTCCTGGCCGGCGCGCGAGCGACCCTGGTGCTCGGGCAGGGCGACCTCGTCGGGCAGCTCCGCGCGCTCGGGGCCGGCGGCGACGTCGGGTCCTGAGGCGAGAGGAACGGAGGGCGTCCGCGTCGAAGGCGCGGGCGCCCTCCCGTGTCGGTCGCACCAGAGTCGGTGCGCCAGGGGCCCCGTTTGCGACGTCGTTCGTGCGGCGAAGGGTGGCCCCGTGGATGCGCTTGCGGGTCTTGCCAAGCCGTGCGACGCTCGGACGCGCCATGAAGCTCGCAGCCCACACACTCGCCGTCGCCCTCACGCCCGCGGCGTTCGCCCAGTTCGGATCGGAGCAACAGCTCTACCAGCCGACGGATCGAACACCTTCACTCCGCTTCGCGGACCTCGACGGAGACGGAGACCGCGACCTGCTCTTCACGGTCGATCCGACGGGATTCAACTTCCCGGACCGCCTCGTGTGGGCCGAGAATCTCGGCGGGGGCGCATTCGGACCCGAGCAGGTCATCCTCGACGGGTTCTGGGCCGAGGGGCCGCGCGGCACCGAGGCGGCTGACCTCGACGGCGACGGGGACCTCGACGTCGTGTTCGCTTCGACCACCAACGACCAGGTCTCGTGGTTCGAGAACCTGGGCGGCGGCACGTTCGGATCGCGGCAGATCATCAGCTCCGCGTCGAACAGCGCGTGGGGCATCGCGGTCGTGGACATCGAGGGGGACGGTGACATCGACGTCCTCTCCACCGAGGTCGACAGCGACAACGTCGTGCTGCACCGGAACCTCGGCGGCGGCAGCTTTGCACCGCGCCAGGTGATCGACGCGAACGTCGACGGTGCGAGCGTCGTCCGCGCGGGGGACGTGGACGGGGACGGAGACGCGGACGTGTTTGCGGTCGCCACGTTCGGGGACGAGGTCGGCTGGTACGAGAACCTCCACCCCGCTGGCTTCGGTCCGCAGCAGCTGCTCTTCTCGTACAACAACCCTCTCGACGATGTGACCGGACCCGTCGGCGTCGAATTGATCGACGTCGACGGAGACGGCGATCTCGATGCCTTCCTCCTCCTCCGTCAGGCCGCTGTGATCGGCGCGAACATTGTGTGGCACGAGAACCTCGGCGGCGGCGTCTTCGGGCCCGAGCAGATGATCACGATCGACGCGCTGCAGCCGGTCGGGCTCGCGGCCGAGGACCTCGACCTCGACGGGGACGTCGATCTGATCTCGACGAACCGATACAACGGTTCGCTCGCGTGGTACGAGAACCTCGGCGGTACGACCTTCTCCGAGCCGCGGGTGATCGCCGAGGACGTGTCGCCGGGCGGGCCGGCGCTCGTCGACATGGACGGGGACGGCCGACGCGACGTGGCGGTGCTGCTCCTCGAGTCGGGCCGGCGGCTCTCGTGGTTCCGCAGCCAGTTCGACGCCGTGACGCGCTACTGCGCGCCCGCTGCGCTCAACTCCGACGACCGCGCGGGGACGATCAACGCCGTCGGTTCGGACCGGGCCGCTGACCTCGACCTGACGCTGACCGCGAGCGGCCTGCCGATCAACGTCAACGGGTTCTTCCTCGCGGCTCGAGCGAGCGCGTTCGTCCCGAACCCCGGCGGCAGCGACGGCGATCTCTGCCTCGGCGGGCCGATCGGTCGCCTGAACGCTCCGGCGCAGATCGGGAATTCGGGCGCGTCTCGGCGCTTCTCCGTGACCCTGGACCTCGGCGCGCTCGCGACGCCCACCGGCTTCGCCGCTGTGCTGCCGGGCGACACGTGGTACTTCCAGGGCTGGTACCGCGACCGCGGCCCTTTCGGCACGGCTCTCTCTAACTTCACGGACGCTGTGGGGGTCACGTTTCGTTGATGTGGATGGACCTGTCAACCCATCGCGGGTCAGGCTCCTGATGGACTGATTCGTTCGTTGATGGTTCCCGCAGCGCCCCCGCGTCGCCGCCATGCCGTCACCCCTCCGCCTCGCCGCACTCCTCGCCGCCGCCTACGTCCTCGCCTGCGCCGCGCTCTTCCTGCTGCAGCGCCGGATGCTCTTCCCGGCGCCGCCCGCGCACGCACCCACCGGCGGTCCACCGATCCCCGGCCTGCCGCTCATCGCGGTCGAGACCGATGGCGGCGGCCACTGCGCCTACGCACCCGCCGCTCGCCCCGGCGCGCCCACAGTCGTCCACTTCCACGGCAACGCGGAGGACGTGAGCCAGCAGGCGTCGCTCGCTCTGGCGGTCCTCGGGGACGGCTTCGGCTTCCTCTCCGTGGAGTACCCGGGCTATGGACGTCTGTCCGATCGGAGCCCGAGCGAGGACGGGCTGTACGCGGCGGGGCGTGCGGCGCTCGATTGGCTCGCGGGTGAGGGAACGCGCGCGGAGGACGTTCTCCTGCTGGGCCGCTCGCTCGGCTGCGGGCCCGCCGTTCAGATGGCGATGGAGAAGCGCGGCCCCGCTCTCGTGCTCGTGTCCCCGTTTGCTTCGGTGCCCGCGATGGCACGGCGCATCGCGCCATTCGCGCCCACGGCTCTTCTCGTGCGTGACCGCTTCGACAACCTCGGCAAGGCGCCGGGGATCGCCCTGCCCGCGCTCGTGATGCACGGCGACGTCGACGAGGTGATTCCGTTCGCGCAGGGACGCGCGGTGGGGGAGGCCTTCCCGGCCGGTGAGTTCCGCGTCCTGCACGGGGTCGGGCACAACGACGTCGACGTGGTGTCCCTCGTGCCGCCCGCGCTCCGCGACCTCGAGCAGCGGCGCGGCCGCTGACGGCCGCAAGGTCGCTCGGAGAGACGCCTCGATCGAGGCCGGGCAGGCCCGCGCGGGGCCGGAGCCTCGCCCGCTGTCGTTCGGCGCGTCGTGGCTGCCAGCGCGCGAGAGGCCGGCGACCGGCCGAAACGTTGCGTGGATTCCTGGCAGGCCGAGGGGAGGGCCCCCGCACGGCATCTGTGGCGCCACGGCGATCGTGCCCCGGCGTCCCCGACACCACTTCCACCCTCGAACCTGCCATGCGACGCCACACCCTGCACGCCGGACTGATCCCGGCTGCGGCCCTCGTTTCCCTCGCCTCGGCCCAGGGCGTGCCCCTCACCGGGATGCTCTCCGACTCCACGACGGGCCCCCTCACGGCGGGTGTGTACGTCGCCAACACGATCTCGGTCCCCCCCGGCGAAACGCTCACCGTCGACGCCGGCGTCGTCATCAAGTTCGAGTTCGATACGCGCTTCGACGTCGAGGGCACGCTCCTCGTCGACGGGACGCCGGGCAACCCGGTGATCTTCACCGAGACGCGCGACGACGTCGGTGGCGACACGAACGGCGACGGGTCGTTCACCGCGCCTGCGGCCGGATGGTGGCGCGGCCTTCGCTTCGTGGACGGGTCGGACGCCAGCGTCGTCCGCAACGCGGTCATTCGCTACGGGGGGCGCTTCATCGACGGAGTGCAGCTCTCGTCCTCCGACGCGACGTTCGAGGGCGTGTCCGTCACGGACATCGAGGGCAGCGGCTTCGACCTCGAAGGGACCAGCTTCCCGACGCTGACCGGCTGCAGGGTCGAGCGCTGCACCGGGCAGGCATTCGACGGGGTTCAGGTCACGGCGCTTCCGGGCTTCAGCGCGCTCAGCGGCGCGAACAACACGCTCGGGACGCGCGTGCGAGTCACGGGCGGCGCGGTCGCCCCCGGGCAGAGCATCTCGATCGGCCCGGACAACGGCGTCGACGGCTCGATCTTCTTCGATGCGAACCTCCTGATCGCGGACGGAGGCACCGTCGAGGTCACTCCCGGCACGGTGCTCAAGTTCGACTTCGATCAACGCGCCGAGGTCGATGGCACGCTGCGCGCGCTCGGGACCGCATCGAACCGGGTGGTCTTCACGGACCTGCGCGACGACGCCGTGGGCGGCGACTCCAACGGCGATGGAGCGTCCACCGCGCCCGCCGCCGGATGGTGGCGGGGCATCGATATGAACGACGGCGCCGATGCGAGCGAGCTGCGGTTTGTCGACGTCCGCTACGGCGGGCGCTTCATCGCCGGCATCGAGCTGCAGGACTGCGACGCGACGTTCGAGAGCATCGTCGTCAGCGACTTCACCAACGACGGCATCGACTTCAACGGGTCGGGCCTGCCGACCCTCAACGACGTGACCGTCGAGCGCTGCACGGGAACGGCGCTCGCACGCACGCCGGTCGAGGCCGTCCCCGGGTTCACAGGGCTGGACGCGGCGGACAATGGGTTCAACTGGATCGACGTTCGGAACTCGGTCGTCGAGATGGGCAAGAGCGTCGAGATCGGGCCCGAGAACGGGATCTACGGCGCCGTTCGCATGGGCTCGTCGCTCATCGTCGAGGAGGGAGCGGACGTCACCTTCACGGCGGGGTCCATCGTCAAGATGGCGTTCGACACTCGCATCGACGTGTCGGGACAGCTCTTCATGCGCGGCACGCTTGGCGATCCCGTCCTCGTCGTCGACGACCGCAACGACGTCGGGGGCGACTCGAACGGCGACGCCGACGCCACGCTTCCCGATCGCGGCTGGTGGCGCGGCATCCAGTTCCTGGACACGGCGGACGGCTCCGAGCTCGAGTACACCGAGCTCAGTCACGGCGGCCGCTTCATCGCGGGCCTCGAGCTCAGCGAGGCGGAGATCGTCGCCGACCACGTGACGATCGCCGAGTTCAGCGGTGACGGGATCGACCTCAACGGTTCGAGTGCACCGTGCCAGTTCATCGCCTGCGCGGCGATCGAGAACACGAGCGAGGCGATCAACAACGTCCGCCTCGACCGTGCTCCGGACTTCCTGGGGACGCGCGTCGCCGGGAACGGGCAGGATCGTATGCGGGTCGACATCGGCAGCATCACGGGCGACGTCGAGCTGCAGGACTTCAACCTCGTCGGCGGCGCGATCTACGTCGATGCGGCCGTCGTGATCGCGGACGGCGCGTCGCTGACGCTCGGACCGGACGTCGCGCTCCAGATGGCGTTCGACACGCGGATCGACGTCGACGGCGCGCTCCACGTGGAGGCCGACTTCGAGCGACCGGTCGTCATCACGTCGAGCACCGACACGACCGTGCAGCTCGGAGCTGCGGGGGATCCGGGGAACGCGAACTGGTGGCGCGGCGTCACGTTCGCGGCGGACACCGACGTCTCGGACGTGCGGGGGCTCATCGTGCGCAACGGCGGTCGATTCACGGCCAACGTGCTGGTGCTCGCGCCGACGGTCGAGCTGCGCCAGGTGCGCAGCGACCGGAGCGGCCGCAGCGGCTTCGACTTCGAGACGTTTCCCGCCGTCGCCGAGCGCATCGCCGCGGCCGACTGCCTGAACCACGGCGTCCTGATCGACGGGGGAGCCGGCGACCTGCGCCAGGCGACGCTCGTCGGCAATGCGCTCGACGGTGTGCAGGCCGACGCCGCGTGGTCCGGGGCCGTGGTCGATTCGATCGCCTGGGCCAACGGCCAGCAGCCCTTCGACGTGGCCGGAGCCGAGGTGCGCTTCTCGAACGGGGATGCGGCGCTCGCGGGCACGCTGGGGAATCTCTTCGAGGACCCGCTCTTCGTCGACGAGGCCGGGCGCAATCTCGAGCTGCAGACGGGGTCACCGTCGATCGACGCCGGTGACCCGTCGTCCCCGCTGGATCCGAACGGTTCACGCGCGGACCAGGGCGCCTATCCGGAGAACGACCTGCTGCCGGAGACGTTCTGCGAGCAGGTCGACGACGGCACGTGTGTCTCCACGATCGAGACCTGGGGCTTCGCCAGCATCAGCCGTACCGAGCCGTTCCTCGTATGGCTCGACGACGCGCCGATCGACCAGATGGGGCTCTTCTTCTACGGCATCGGCGGCCGCGCCCGGATCCCGGGCGTGTTCGGCGACCTGTGCGTGATCGATCCGTACTTCCGTACTCCCGTGATGCTCTCGGGCGGTGACCCCGCGCTCGGGCCCTGCAGCGGTCGCTTCCAGTTCGACGCGCGCGACCTGATCCAGAGCGGCATCGACCCGAACCTCGTGCCGGGCGTGACGCTGATCGGGTCCTTCTGGCACCGCGACCCGGGCGCGCCGGGCGGAGCCAAGTTCACCGAGGCCGTCGAGATCACGATCGGGACCTGAGGGTCAACAACCTGATCTGGAGGGACGGCCGGGGGCCGGAGCGCTGCCACGCTCCGGCCCTCTTTCGTTCGCGGCGGCGGCGCGCGCGGGCTCCGGTATCTTGCGGACCATGCGCGCGCTCCTCGCCGTCGGCCTCCTCGTCCTCTCGATGGCGCTCGTAGTGCTCCTTCGGGAGGGCTCTTCCGGCGGACCCGAAGCGCCTCGGACGCGCGCGGTGCCGAGCGCATCTCTCGAGGAAGCGCGCCGCGTCGAGCTCGAGCCCGCGGCGGGCGAGGCGCGGCGGCGAGACGGCGATCCGTCGCCCGCGGCAGCCGGGGCGCCCGCGGACGTGCGGACCGGGCCGGAGCCCGGCACGCTCCGCGGCGAGGTGGTCGACCTGGCGGGGCGCGCGGTACCCGGTGTGGACGTCCTGCTCCTTCCGTCGAAGGGCGAGCGGCGGACGCGATCCGCCTCGGACGGGACGTTCGAGTTCGAGGGCGTGACGCCCGGTGAGCTGCAGCTCGCGACCCGGCCGAACCCGGGCGCCGTCAGCGCGTCGGTGGTCGACCTCGAGCTGGCCGACGGCCAGTCGCTCGTCGGCCTCACGCTCGTCGTGGTCCCGACGAAGACGCTCGAGGGCTGGGTGCGCGGGCCGCTCGGAGAGGGACTCGCGGGCGTCCCAATCTACTTCCACGACCAGTACGACGCGTCATCGCCCCTGATCGAGTGGGTCGATCAGACCGTCAAGGCGACCACGGACGATCAGGGCCGCTTCCGCGTCGAGAACCTCCCCTGCGTCGAGTTCGAGGCCGCGGCGCATCCCGACCGGCACGAGGCGCTCTTCCACACGATCGCCGCGGACGCGCGGACCGTCGAGCTCCGGGCGACGACCACCTTCGAGGACGTCGAGCTCTTCGGGCGGGTCGTCGACGCGATGGGGGGTCCCGTGCCCGGCGCCGCGCTCACCTTCCGCGGCCTCCAGCGTCACGGCAAGGAGACCACGGACGCGGACGGCGGCTTCCGCTTCCGCTCGCGCGCCTCGCGGGACGCCGATTGGATCGGCGATCCGTGCGTGACCGTTTGCGCGCGCGGGTACGCGTCGACGCGCTTCGTCCTTTCGCTCGACGAGATCCTCGCTGGCCCCCTCGAACTTGTCGTCGAGGCAGAGCGGCTCTTCGAGGGCTTCGTCGTGGACGAGTTCGGCGAGCGGATCGACGCCTACGTCGACTTCTGGACGGTGGGCCTCGACGACCTCTTCGACGACCCGGTCCGCGCGTGCGATCACGACGAGCCCAACTGCACGGCGGAGAACGGTTTCCGCGCCCATCGGCTCGGAGAGGGACCGTACGACGTGCTCGTGCGCAGGCGCGGGAGCTTGCACCACTCCCGCCACGTGCTCACGGCAGACGGGAGTCCCTTCGTCCTCGCGCCGACCGACCCCGCCGAGTCGCTCGTGCTCTTCGAGATCACCGCGCGGGACGCCGAGACCGGCGAACCGATCACCCGGTTCCAGCGTGGCGTCTACGACGGGGGCGGCGGCAGCAGCTCGGGGCGCGAGTGGCCGGACGGGATCGCGACGGACTGGGAGCGAGGACCCGCAACGCTCCGCGTCGAAGTGAAGGCTGACGGCTACTGCGGCGTCGAGTTCCCGGAGCGGCACTACGAGACGGGTCTCTATCGTCTCGAAGCATCTCTCGTTCCAGCGCGGTCCCTGCGGCTGCGATTCGTCGAGGCGGACGGCCGTCCCGTCCGCGGTGCGCGGGTCGGTGTGCCCGGATGGCCGGAGGACGGCACCGATCACGGACGCGGCCACCGCCCGCCCCGGAGCGCGCGCGGCACGACCGGGCTCGATGGGCGGTGTCGGATCCGATTCGCGCCCGCGCAGGCCGGTTCCGTGCTCGTGCGGCGCGAGGAGACCTCGCCGTGGATCGAGATCGCGCTGCCCGATCCCGACGTGGGTGGAGAGCGGACGCTCGTCCTCGACGCCCGCTGAGTCCGGCCGCAGTGCGCGGCCCCGCGCCTACTCCTCGTCCTTCCGACGGCGGAGCGCGAAGCGCCCCACGAAGAGGTCGTCCATCTCGCCGCCGAGCAGTCCGCCGGCGGTTCCGATCTCGCCCATGTCGTCGACCGGTCCGTCGCCGTCCTCGCGGGCGCCACCGTCGCGTCGTCGGCTCTTCGGGCGCTGCCCGCTGCCGATCCATGCAAGCGCGAGCAGCGCACCGCCCACCCACAGAATCATCTTCAGGAACTCGAGCACGGGGGCACGGTACCGCGGCGCCCGCCGCACCACGGACCCGGACCTCGGTCCACTCCGCGTCCATTGCGTGGTTGAGCAACTGTCGGAGTTCCTCGTGTGGGACGCGAGGCACCTCCCGCGGCGACTCCTGAGCCCGGCGCCGACGAGACGTCGGACCGGGCGCGAATCCGCGGGCCGTCCTCCTCGCGGGGATCCCGGGGAGCGAGTACAACGCGGCGAGGGCGCGGCGCAGCCACACCCTCCTCCCGAGGACCTCACGGTAGATCCGATGCTTCGAGACGCACTCCGGCCGCTCCTGTTCGCGCTCCCCCTCCTCGCGGCTGCCTGCTCGTCGGACGAGGACGACACGAACACCGAGGGCGGCGGCGTCGTGCTCCCGCCCGCCGAGAACCTGGACGACCGTTTCGTCGAGGACTTCGCGACGTTCACGACCGCGCGCTGGGCGCCGCAGCTCGACGACGGCACCACGCTCCCGACGTCCGAGAACGGACAGCTCCGTTTCCGCTGGTCGGACGCGCCGTTCGGCTCGACGGCACGCCTCCTCCTGCGGCAGACCGGGCGCTACGAGGCGGTGGCGCTCGACGTCCCCGTGATCGAGTCGGGCGTCGAGGTCCGCGTCACGATGGACCTGCTCGCGAACGGCGTTCCGCGCCGCGCGATCGTCGGCTTCCGGGGCGCGACGCCGCGCTTCGCCGAGGCCAGCGTCGAGGACGGCGCCGGGGACGAGCTCGAGCGCCGAACGGTGCGTCTCTCGCAGCTCGACGTTGCGCCGGGCACGTCGGACGAGCGCGTTCGGATCGAGGTCGACGTGGCGCGCGAGGCGATCCGCTTCTTCTTCGCGGACGAGGTGATGCTCACCTACTCGGAGCCCGGCCTGAGTCTCTTCGACGACGGTGAGGTCGCGATCGAGGTCGAGGGGCGCAGCGTCCAGGACACCGCGATCGAGGGCTTCGAAGCGTCGGTGATCGGCGAAGTGCCCGAGGCGCTCCTCACGGACGTGATCGCGAACCACGGCCCGCCGAGCCGCGTGCAGTGGCTGTTCAAGCTGCGCGACGCCGTCGGCAATCCGCTCGGACTGACCGCCGAGCAGGCCGCGGGGCTCGTGCCGAACGTGTTCGAGGACGACGTCCCGACCGACCCGAGCGAGAGCTGCGCCGTGGTCCGGACGATCGACGCGCTGCCGCTGCGGGTGGCGATCGTGCTCGACCACACCGTTTCGATGGAGGCGTTCGACGGGATCGGCGCGATGAACGACGCGGCCGTTTCGCTCATCGGAGAGCTCGCCGACACGCACGAGTTCTCGATCTGGCAGTTCCACGACAACCAGGACGGCGGCTTCGGCCAGCTGCGCGCGATGGGCGTGGGGACGCTCGCAGAGGGAGAGGCGGTCGTGCGCGGGTACGACCCGGCGCTCCGCGGCTTCTCGCTCTGCTGGGACACGATCGACGAGGTCCTCGAGACGGACTTCCCCGAGGACGGTGCGGCGGAACTCCGCGTGGTCGTGTTCTTCTCCGACGGTGTCGACACCAGCAGCACCGCGACTCCGACGCGCCTCGTCGACGAGGCTCAGGACCGCGGCGTGCTGCTCTACTGCCTCGGCTACGGTCAGCTCACGCCCCAGAGCCGCGCCAACCTCGTCCAGCTCAGCGGGGAGACCAATGGTCTCTTCTTCGAAGCGCCCGAGCTCGCCGACGTCGGCGGCGTATTCGGCGACCTCGTCCAGGAGGTCTTCAGCTTCCTGCAGCTCGCCTACGTCACGGGGCGTCTGACCGACCCGAACGTCGACTCCTTCATCGACATCGGATCGCTGACCGTCAACGACGTCGAACGACCGATCCAGCAGGTCGTTCGCGGCGACTTCAACGCGCGCGTCCTTTCGGAGGACGACGAGGGGAACGCCTACGATCCGCAGCTCGGCGTCCTGTCGGGCGGCGCACCCGAGCAGACCGTGGACGGGGTCGTCCGCACCGTCGAAGTTCAGGTCCGTGCGTCGCACGTACCGCGTGAGACGGTGCTGTTTCCGGTGCGCGTCCGGCTCTTCGAGCTCGACTCCGAGGGCGAGATCGAGGTGTTCCCTGGCAACGGGCTGAGCTTCCAGGTCGTGCCCGAGCCTTTCGGACCGTTCGACGGATGGAGCGTCACGGAGACGCCCGAGAGCTTCGTGCTCAGCGGGTCCGAGGTCTGCTTCGGCGACTTCGGCGCGCTGTTCCGAGTGCGGGTCGAGGGCGTCGACGTCCCCGACGCGTTCCGCATCGAGATCGCGAACGACAACTCGATCTACGGCGGCCTGCTGCGCTTCGCGGGGAGCATCGGCGGGGGCAACGTCGTGAACGGCGACTGGACGATCAGCCGGTCGGGATCATTCGAGCCGCAGCCCCCGCTGCTCGGAGCGCGCTAGACCTCGACGGGCGCGCGCCGTCGAGCGGTCCAAGTACGATGCCCGGGTGACGGAGCCGCACCTGATCCTCCTGCCGGGCATGGACGGCACGGGGCGGCTCTTCGCGCCTCTGCTCCGGGAGCTCGGGGTCGACGCGACCGTTCTCGCACATCCTGCGGACCGGCCGCTCGACTACGACGCGCTCCTCGAGGACGTAGCGCGGCACCTGCCGCCCGGGCCGCTCGTCGTCCTCGGCGAGTCGTTCTCGGGCCCGCTCGCGGTGCGGCTCGCGGCGGAGCGGGACGACATCGTCGGGCTCGTGCTCTGCGCGACCTTTGTCCGAGGACCACGCTCGGGAGCGCTGCTCCGCCTCGCCGAGCTCGTCGCGCGCGGAGCGCCGCCGGCGCCGGTCGTGCGCGCGCTGCTCGCGGGCTTCGACGCGCCGCGCGCGCTCGTGGACGAAGTGCGCTCCGCGGTCGCGACGCTCGCGCCGGGCGTGCTTCGGGCGCGGCTGCGTGCGGTGCGGACGGTCGACGTATCGAGCGTCCTCGCGGCTACGACGTGCCCCGTCCTCGACCTGCGCGCGACGCACGATCGACTGGTGGGGGCTTCAGCGCGCAGGGACGTGCTGCGCGCGCGCCCCGACGCCGAAGCCCAGACCCTCGGGTCCCCGCACCTCGTCGCGCAGCGCAGGCCGGCGGAGGTCGCCGCGCTTCTCCGCGCGTTCGTCGAGCGCTGCCGGTGACGCGCAGGAGGCGCCTGCGGCCTACCGAACGGTCACCGAGCGGATCCCGCTCCACATGTCGTCGAAGTGCGTGTTGGTCACGGGGCGCTGCATGGAGCTTCGGCCCGCCGGGACGCGGCCCTTCGCGCGACCCGGCTCGGTCACGCGCAGCTGCGTGATCTCGCGCACGCCGTCGTAGAAGTCGTCGCCGCGCACGAGCCGGACCTCCTCGACGCCGGACTCGATCTCCTCGTCGAGCATCCCCGTCCGGAGGTCGCGCTCCCAGTCGAGGCGGCCACCCTCGAGCTTCACGCGCTCGAGCATCCTGACCTCCGCTCCGCCGTCCTCGAGCGTTCCCGACAGCTCGAGGTCGTACGTCCCGCTGCGTGCGATGAGCACGAACAGCCCGTCGGGCCCCGTGCGGACGGCCTCGCCGTCGGTCCGCATGGTGGAGCGCACCGGGTCCGTCGCGGCCACGGTCCAGCCCGCGGCAGGCCGTCCGTCGACGAGCAGACGTCCGTGGACCGCGACGTCGCCCTGCATCCGCATGTCGACGTCGAGCGTCGTGACCTCGCCGTTCGAGACCTCCGCGTTCCAGTTGAACTGCTTGTCCTCGGGCGAGTTCGCGACCGACATCACCTCGGCCGAAGGTTCGCGGTCGCGCCCTTCGACGCACCACGGACCCGGCGTGAGCCCCTTCAGCTCGTACCGGCCGTCCTCGTCGGGCCGCGTCCACACGGGCTCGCAGTCGCCGCGGGACGCCGCGACCACGAGGCGCTCCGGCTTCTCACCCGGCGGCGGCAGCAGCGTGCCGCGGATCGTTCCGCCGCGGACCATCTCGAGCCGGACGCCGCTCGCACCCTCGCCGGGGGCGAGGTCCAGCTCGACCTCGCAGGTCGCCAGCCCGTCCGTGAACGCGAGCACGCTGACCGCCGTCCAGTCTTCGCCGACGGTGCAGATGAACGTCCCGTCCTCCACGCTCGTCCATTCGTCGAGCCCGCCGTTGTCGAAGAGGCGCATCGTGAAGCCCGCCTCGAGGGGGAAGAAGTCCTCGAGGCGCTGCCGGACCTCGATGCGAGCGCCCGCGACCGGCGCGCCGCGGTGCGTCACGCGCCCGGTGATGCGCGGCTCTTGCTCGAGCGTCAGCGTCAGCTCGCGGGGCGCGTCCGCGGGCTCCATGAACTCCGTCCGTTTCGCCCTGTAGCCCGATGCGCTGGCCGAGATCAGGAAGCGCTCGCCCGGCACCGGGACCGTCGCACGCCCCTCCTCGTCCGCGCGGATCCAGCGCGCGCCCGGGATCGAGGCGATGTCTCCGGCCCACATGCCGTTGCTCTTCTCCGGACCGACGAAGGGCATGACCGAGGCGTCCGGAACCGGAGCGCCCGCCGAGTCGAGCGCGTGGACGACGACGGTGCGCTTCGCCGTGAGCCGGAGCTCGAGCGCCTCGCCCGGTCGGCCCCGCGTGACCTCGCTCGGGCCGTGGGATCCGTCGGGCGTGCGCGCGACCGTCAGGATGGGCACCTCGCGCTTCGCGTAGATCGAGAAGCGACCCTCGGCGTCGGTCTCGATCGAGCGCTCGTCCATGCGCGCCTCGTAGTCGACGACGGCGCCCGCGCACGGCTGGCCCGAAGGCGTCAGAACGATCCCCGTGAGCGTCATCGCGGCCGGCACCGGGTCGAGCACGACCTGTCCTACGTCCGTGACCTCCGCGGCGGTGACGCGCTCCGGCTCGGTGAGCGTCCAGAGACGGCCCCTCGCGTGGACCCAGAGCCGCGCGTCGCCGACGGTGATGCCACGGCACGTGAAGCGCCCCGCTGCGCCGCCGTCGGCTCTCGGACGTGCGACGCCGCGGTCGGGACCCTCCATGCGCAGCTCGTCCAGGTCGCCTGGAACCACGGCGTCCGTCGCGTAGACGAGCGCGTTCTCGATCGGAACGCCTGCGTCGTCGACGACGGTGCCCGCCAGCGCTCCGCCCGGCCCGAGCTCGACCGTGCCGAGGTCGGTCTCGCCGCGGTAGACCGGCGTCGTGATGGGGAACGCCGTCGCCCGGCCCTCGTACGACACGGAGAAGGTCATCGGGAAGACCTCCTTCTTCATCGCGCGCAGCGCGCCGTCGGCGAGCTCGAGCAGCACCTCGCCGCGCTCGTCCGTTCGGGCCTCGTTGCCCGCTCCGCGCGGGCGACCGCTGGCGTAGATCGAGCGCAGGAGCGCGCCTTCGATCGGCTCTCCGAACTCGTCGACGACGCGGCCCCGCACGATCGTCGTCTCGCGGTTCGCCGGATTCTCAGGGGCCCCTGCGGGCGTCGCGGCGGGTTCGGGGACCGTCGCCGCCAGCCGCGCACCCTGCGCCTGCTCGACACTCTCGCCGGCGACGACCCGTTCGCCGGTCCGGATGGGTTCGAGCACCGCGCCGTCGGATGCGTCGATCGGATCGCCCCGTTCGCCCGGACGCGACGCGGTGACGGCGATCGCGACGACGCTGGCGATCCCGAGCAGCGCGGCCGCGCCGAGCGCCGCGGACTTCGTGGAGAGCTTCATGGTCATGACTCCGGCGGTGGCCTGGGCGATGGAGCCGCCGTCGGATCCGGCGGCGAGGACGAGGAGGGGCAGGACGCCGGGCGAACGACCGACGTCGGCTTCCTGCAGCGTGGACCGGAGCCGCTCCAGCCCACGGGCGATCTGCGACCGGACGGTCGCGGGGGTCGCGCCCATCGCGCGCCCGATCTCCTCGGGCAGCTGGCCCTCGTAGTAGCGGCGGAGGAGCACCTCCGCGTACGGCGCCGGGAGCGCACGCACGTGGGCGGCAAGTCGCTTCTGCGCCTCGAGGCGCTCGAAGAGCTCGTCCGCGGCGGGCGAGGTCGGCGGCGCGGGCTCGACCGCGCGGGCCTCGCGCCCGGCGCGCCGCGCATCGGCGCGCGCCCGCTGCTGGACGAGTCGCGCGGTGACCCGCGCGAGCCACGGCCGGAGCCCTCCTCCGACCCGCGGCCGCTTCTCCAGCGCCAGGTACAGCGTGTCCTGCGCGACGTCGTCGCCGCGGGCCTCGTCGTGCGCGAGCCGCCGCGCGAGGCGGCGTACCCAGCTCGCCTCGGCGAGGAGGGCCGTCACATCGTCGTCGGCGGGGATGCGCGGGTCAGCGGTCACACCCGATCCTCCCGCCGCACGCCGGAGCGTGGCGACGACTTCGGAGAAACTCCGCCGAGGGACGCCGTTCGGGGCGCTCAGCGCTCGTCGGGCGCGAGGCAACGCCGCCACGCGGGCGACCCGCGCAGGGCGCCGGCCGGCGTCGGTTCCGCCGGCGGTGCAGCGGGCTCGGCGAGCGCACGCGACCACCACGCGACGTCGTGCCAGGCGCCCCGCTTGTGCCCGACGCTCGGGTACACGCCGACCCGCTCGAAGCCGAGCGCCGCGTGGAAGCGCTCGCTCGCCTCGTTCGGCTGCGCGATCCCCGCGTGCGCGCGGACGAACCCCTGCAGCGCGAGCAGCTCGAACAGCGCCGCGTAGAGCGCCCGGGCCACGCCGCGCCGCCGGGCGTCCGGCGCGACGTACGCCGAGGTCTCGACCGACCACCGGTAGGCCGCACGCCCGCGGTGCGCGCACGCGTACGCGTAGCCGCACACCTCACCGTCCTCGTGAACGAGCCACGGGTAGGTCTCGCTCGTCCCCTCGATGCGCGCCGCCATCTCGTCGACCGACGGGACGTCGGTCTCGAAGCTGACCGCGGTCTCTTCGACGAACGGCGCGTAGATCGAGAGGATCGAGGCCGCGTCCGCGGGGCCGGCGTCTCGGACGGGGGGGCTCATGGGTCGCGGTCCCTCGGCCCGACGGACATGAGGCCTCGAACCGCGTCGGAGCATACGAACCGCCTTTCACATCGGTCGAAGTTCGTTGTCGGACCAGGCGATTGTGGTGGCCGTGACCGATCGCTGTTGCGGCCGCGAGGCGGTATCCGTGCAGCACGAGTTGCCCGTTCGACATCGGTGGCCGAAGACACGGTCTACGACGGTGGAGGACGCGAAGTAGATCCTGTATCTGGATCGCCTGACCAGAAAAGCGCGGACGAGGGCGCCGTCGAACGTCAGCATCTCTCGACGCGAACTTCGCGGAGCCCGCACAAGTGAGTCTCCGCGACGCTACGCGTGCCAAGTGACGTAACGCGTTCTGGAGCGAATGGGCTATGCTCGGCCGCACAGGATCCGGCCTTGTCACTCCGAGTCTACCTGAACTACGTCTCTGAAGACCGTGCGCGCGTACGCCCCATCGCTGGCACGCTTCGAGCCGCGGGCTTCAACGTCTGGTTCGATGTAGACGAGCTTCTTCCCGGTGATGACTGGAAGAGCGCTGTTGAGCTTGCAATTCGATCGGCAGATGTATTTCTGGCGCTCTTCAGCGAGTCGCGGACCGAGCTCAGTGCGCGGCCAGCAGACCTCGAGCTGCTAGAGGTACTGGCGGACGACAAGCCGTACGTCGTGCCCGTTCTGCTCGGGGTGAGCGGAGTTCCCTTCGAACTTCAGCACATTCACGCACTGTCTCTGGACGATGAGGGCTCCGCCGAAGCTCTCGTCCAAGCTCTGACGCGAGTCGGTTCGACTCTTGGCCCTCGGATCGAAAGTCCACGTCCACCGGCGGCTCTGGTCGATGCCTGCATCGACGGCGACTCGGTCCTGTACGTTGGTGCTGGAATCAGCGCGCCCTCAGGCCTGCCCGTGTGGCACACGCTGATCCCCGAACTCGTTCGACGCGCTGAGGCCGCAGGGGACATTCGACCGGGTCGAGCGGCGCGGCTTCGACGAACGCTCGACACCGGAGAGTTCGATCTCGTCGCCGACAGCCTCATGCGCTCGGTCCCGGAGGATCGTGCGCAGGCCTGGCTGCGCGAGATCTTCCTCGCTCCCGGTCTGACGCCGCCCGCGACCCACGCGCTCCTTCGAAGGGTCGGCGCAACCGCGGCTCTCACGACCAACTTCGACACGCTTCTCGAGCAGTCGCTTCTCAGTCCCAACGACCGCGTCTACACCCCCGAAGACGCGGAGTCCTTGCTCGAGGCGCTGACCCAGCGTGAGTTCTTCGTCGCGAAACTCTATGGGCAGCTCGGCGTCTCGTCGTCGCTCCTGCTCGCCCCCTCCGAGTACGAGGACCGCATCGTCGGCAATCGACGATTTGCAGAGTTCATGGAGCTCCTGTTCGCGTCCCGGACGGTGTTCTTCGTCGGGTGTAGCCTCGACGGGATCGCGAGCTACCTCGAGGGACTCCGTTTCAGAAGTTCTGATGCGCGGCACTTTGCACTGGTCGCCGTGTCGGGCAGCGCTTGGGAGGTGAAGGCGGAGCAACTTCGCGGGCGCTACGGCATCGAGGTTTTGCCATACGTCGCCGAAGAAGGACACGCCGAGGTGACGTCGTTCCTCGATGAGCTTGTCGCGCGGGTCGATGCTGGGAAAGCCGACCGTGGGACAGCCGGGCAATCGGGTGAACGTGGCGGAATACGCTCCATCTCGCTTCGCAATGTCGGACCGTTTCGTGGCCCCGAGCCGGTGGAGCTGTCCTTCGATCGCGGGTGGAACGTTCTGCTCGGTGACAATGGTGTGGGCAAGTCGACGGTACTCAAGGCGATCGCAGTTGCATTCGCCGGACGCAGCGCGGAGCCCTACGCCGAGCGTTTGATCAGCCACGACGCAGAAGAGGCGCGCGTCGTGGTGCGGACCGCTCGGGAGACCTACACGACCGTGATCGCGCGAACGTCCGACGGCTGCGAAGTGACGTCACTTCCGAGCCGCCCGTTGGAGGCAGAGGGGCTTCTGATTCTCGCGTTCCCAGCACTGCGGTCGGTCAGCTGGCGGCGTGCGAAGGCCTCCGCAACCGACTTCAGCAGTCGGAAGCCAGATCCCGAGGACGTCCTACCCCTGCTGACCGGTGACCCCGATCCGCGCCTCGATGAGCTCAAGGATTGGCTGTACTCCATCGAGAGCTGGTCCCGGATGCAACGAGACGTCGACCACGCCCGCGTGCGGCGGGAGCTCTTTCGTGTGCTCCGCGAAGTGGCGAGCGGCGTCGAGATCGACTACCTCGGCGCGGACGACCGGGGAGGCCTGGAAGTCTCGCTCTTCGGCGAGCCCGCACCGCTCGAGGTCGTGAGCCAGGGAACTGCTTCCCTCTTCGGGTGGCTGGGGGTGCTGGTGCGTCGCCTCTACCGCGTTTCACGAGATTCGAGCCATGCGCTCGGATCCCCCGCGGTCGTTCTGCTCGATGAGATCGACGCGCACATGCACCCAGGCTGGCAGCAGGAGCTTGTGCCGCGACTGAGCGCTGCGTTTCCGAACGTGCAGTTCATCGTCACCACGCACTCCGCACTCGTGCTCGGAAACCTCGAGAGTGGACGCGTGTACTCGTTCGAGCGCTCGGGTGATTTCCCGAGTCCGATCAAAGCGAACGCGCACGTCATCGAACCCGGGCTGGGAGTGTCAGGACTGCTCACGAGCTCGAGGTTCGGTCTGGCGACCGAACTCGACCAGGACACCCAGGGACTCCTGGACGAGAAGGTGAACTACGTGATCAAGGACTCTCTATCGGACGAGGATCGGGCGAGACTCGAAGAGGTCGACCGCCTGCTCGACAACCGTGGGCTCCTGACGCGCTACAAGGATCCGCTCTACACTCGCTTCCTGCGCGCTGCAGCGCGCGAATCAAATGCATCCGCGCAGGAATTGCGAACCGAGTACACGGACGTCGACCGTGAACGCGACCGTCGGATGATCGATGAACTCCGAGCCGAACTCGCGGAAGAGAACGAAGGGGCGGACAGTTGATCTGGATCGATCCGAATGGGCTCGAACTTTGTCTTCCCGAAGAGTGGTTCGAGAGAGCCAGCGCCGCGCTCGACCGCGTCCAAGTCGCGATGGAGGACGCGAGGAGCACGGCGGTCGCGAACGGGCTTACGGCGGAGAATGTCGAAAAGGAAGTTCGGAGCGCGCGTTCGAAGGCGATCGGCAGACACAGCAACGTTTGGTCGGAGGCGGGCAAGTACGCAGGAAAGCTGTCGTCCGGCAAGTGCTGGTACTGCGAGACGCGCGAGACGCGTTCGGACATGCCGGTCGATCATTTCAGGCCCAAGAACCGCGTAGCCCATGTGCCGGAGCACCAGGGCTACTGGTGGCTTGCGTTCGACCACGCCAACTACCGCTACTCGTGTACTTTCTGCAACAGTCGGCGTGTCGCGGACGCCACGGAGGGAGGTAAGCAGGACGCGTTCCCACTGGTGGACGAGGCGCGTCGGCAGTTTGATCCTCCCGGGACGGGAGACGAGCGACCGATTCGCCTCGATCCCTGTGACCCGATGGACGTGCAGCTACTCACCTACTCGGGGCTGGGAAAGGCCACCCCTGCCGCGAAGCCCGGCACGCTCGATCACAAGCGCGCGCAGCGGTCGATCGAGCTGTACCACCTCGATCACAACAAGGCAGCCGACGAGCGCAAGGGCCTTGCGATCGTCGTGAGAGACAAAGTGCGCGAGATGGATGATCTGGAGCAGAAGCTCGAGGTCCTGCGGCGCCGACGCGGGCGGATCGAGCGCGCGATCGCCGAACGATCGCCCGAGGGGGAGGAGCGAGACCCCGATCTCGATCGGCAGCTCGACGAGTTGGGGCAGCAGATCGACGACGTGAACGGTCGGAAGAGAGAGCCGCTCAAAGAACTCCTGAGGCGGCTCGCGCCCGGGGCCGAGTACCAGAGTGCAGCCAGAGCCTTCCTTCGGGGTCACCGGGGCATGAATCGGCGGTGGCTCGACGAACTCGTCTGAAGTCGGCGCGGTCGCCGACGGGCGCGGCGCTCGTGTCGGGATCCGCGCGGCGCGAAGGCTCACGATCGACTTGCTGCTGAGTGGCCGGCCCCAGGCATACCGCTCGAAGGCGAGCGGCCGGCGTGGGGGTCCCGCCGGCCAATCCACATCGGCGCGACGGCAAGACCCAATGGGCTCGGTCGGAAGGACCTCTCGACCTTCTCCGCCGTCCCTCCTTCGTCCGATCGTCCTCATCCTGAGAAGTTCTTCGGGTCTTGCGAAGTGGGCAGTCTTCCGCAAGGGGTGCGGCCAAGCGCCGCGGGCGATGGGTGCTATGTACGCCTGCGGCACACGTGGGGGGGCCCTCGAGTGGCTCTTCCGCTCGATCCGCGATCGACGCATCGGGCACACGGGGGGTGCAAACAGCCGCGATCCATGCGGACGCATCCCCGCGCACCGAGGGGGCGAAACGCCACAGTCGTGTCGAAGATCGCCCCCGCACCCTGGATGGCCCGCGCTCTGAGGACCGCGGGCGCTCTCGACGTCCTCGCAGGCGGCCTCCTGGCCGCGGCGCCGGCGGCTCCGTTCTCCCTGATCGGCGTCGACGCGCCCGCCGCCCCGGAGGCGCTCGCCTGGCGCGGGCTGGGCCTCGTCGTCCTCGCCGGCGGCGTCGGTCTGGCGCTCGCCGCCAGGCGGCCGTTCCAGCACTGGCCGATGGTGGCCGCGAGCCTCCTCGGCAAGGTGCTCGTGCCCCTCGGGTTCGTCACCGCAGCCGCGACGGGGAGCCTGCCGTGGGCGCTCGGAGTGTTCGCGGTCGCGCTTGGCGCGCTCTGGTGGGGCCCGCTCGTCCAGACGCTGCGCGCGACGCACCGCGCGCACCGCGTCGAGCAGACGCCGCCCGTCGTGCCCCTCGAGATGGCGCTCTCCCTGTACCAGGACGAGCAAGGCACCGACCTGCTCGAGGCGTCGAGGCACCAGCCGCAGTTCCTCGTGTTCCTGCGCCATTTCGGCTGCACGTTCTGCCGCGAGGCGCTGTCCGACCTCTCCACGATCAACGACCGGCTGAGCGATCTCGGCACGCGTCTCGTGCTCGTTCACATGTCGACGGAGTCGGAGGCGTGCGACATGTTCGACAGGCACGGCCTTCCCGAGGTCACCGCGGTGAGCGACCCGGACCGCGTGCTCTACCGCGCGTTCGCGCTGCGGCGCGGGACGCCCGCGCAGCTCTACGGCTGGTCCGTGTGGAAGCGCGGCTGGGAGGCCGGCGTGAAGAACAAGCACGGCATCGGCTGGCTGCGCGGAGACTCGGCCCAGATGCCGGGAGCCTTCGTCGTGTCGAGCGGACGTGTCGTGGCCCAGTTCGTCCACGAGACGGCCGCCGACCGTCCCGACTACGTGGACGTTGCGAGCGAGGGGGCCGATGCCGCCAACTTCGAGGGCGAGCTCGAGCACGCCGGCGTCGGCGGCGGCTTCCGCGAGCAGCTCCGTGCGCTGCTCTCGTCGGACGCCGGCAGCGAAGGCTGATCCCCCGTCGGACGCGCGGTGATCGCCCGATCACCGCGCTGATCACCGCGCTGGGCACCGCCTACCCCGCGTCGTACGCCAGCCACGGCGCCAGCCACTTCTCCGCCTTCGCCAGCTCGAGGCCGGCGCGGCGCGCGTAGTCCCCGACCTGGTCGCGGTCGATGCGGCCCACGCCGAAGTACTTCGCGTCGGGGTGGCCGAAGTAGAAACCGCTGATCGAGGCCGCCGGCGTCATTGCCATGTGGTCGGTCAGAGCGCAGCCGATCTCGCCCGCCTTGAGCAGGCCGAAGTGCAGCTGCTTCTGGCTGTGGTCCGGGCACGCGGGGTAGCCGAAGGCGGGGCGGATGCCGCGGAACTTCTCCTTGAGGAGGTCCTCCTTCGAGAAGTCCTCGGGAAGCTCGTAGCTCCAGTCGATGCGCGCGCGGCGGTGCAGCCACTCGGCGCACGCCTCGGCGAGGCGGTCGGCCAGCGCCTTCACCATGATCGCGTCGTAGTCGTTCTTCTCTGCCTCGAACTTCGAGGCGAGGTCCTCGGCGCCGTGGATCGCGACGTTGAAGAGGCCCACGTGGTCGCGGCGGCCGGACTCCTTCGTGGCGACGAGGTCGGCGAGGCTCTTGTTCGGCCGGTCGTCCGGGTGCACCTGCTGCTGGCGCAGCATCGGGAAGCGCGCGGCGACGGTGTGACGCTCGTTCGGGAGACCGAGCACGACGTCCTCGCCCTCGCTCCAGGACGGCCAGAAGCCGTACACGGCGTCGGCGCGCAGGAGGTCCTCGGCGACGATCTTGTCGAGCATCGTCGTCGCGTTCTCGTAGAGCTCGCGCGCGGCCTCGCCCTGCTCGGGGTGGTCGAGGATCTCGGGGAACTTGCCCTTCAGCTCCCAGGCGATGAAGAACATCGTCCAGTCGATGAGCGGCGCGAGCTGCGCCAGCGGGATCCCCTGCAGCACGTGCCGCCCGCGGAACATCGGACGCGCGATGTCCTGGGTCTCCCAGTCGAACGCCTGGCGGTTCTGGACCGCGCGCTCGTGGGAGAGGATCGGCCGCGACTGACGCTCGTTCCACTGGGTCCGGACGGAGTCCTGGCGCTCGGCGTTCGCGGTGGCGAAGGCCGAGCGCTTCTCGGCGTCCAGGAGGTCGGACACGACGTTCACGCTGCGCGATGCGTCGTGCACGTGGATGACGGGGTGCTCGTAGCACGGCGCGATCTTGACGGCGGTGTGCTGCGCGCTCGTCGTCGCGCCGCCGATGAGCAGCGGCACCTCGAAGCCCGTCCGCGCCATCTCCTTCGCGACGTGCACCATCTCGTCGAGGCTCGGCGTGATGAGGCCCGACAGCCCGATCATGTCTGCGTCGACCTCGCGCGCCTTCTCGAGGATCTTGTCGGCGGGCACCATCACGCCCATGTCGACGACCTCGTAGTTGTTGCAGCCCAGCACGACGCCGACGATGTTCTTGCCGATGTCGTGGACGTCGCCCTTCACGGTCGCCATCACGACCGTGCCGCCGGTCTTGGTGAGCGCCTCGGCGCCGCCGCTCTTCGCGAGCTCTGCCTTCTCGGCCTCGATGTAGGGCTCGAGCACGCCGACCGCCCTCTTCATGGCGCGCGCGCTCTTCACGACCTGCGGCAGGAACATCTTGCCCGCGCCGAAGAGGTCGCCGACGACGCGCATGCCGTCCATGAGCGGCCCTTCGATCACCTCCAGCGGCCGCGCGAAGCCCTGGCGCGCCTCCTCGGTGTCGGCCTCGATGTGGTCGACGATGCCGTGCACTAGCGCGTGCTCGAGTCGCTTCGCGACCGGCGCCTCGCGCCACTTCGTGTCGACCTCGCGCTTCTTGCCGCCGGTCTGCGCGACCGACTGCGCGATCTCCATCAGCCGCTCGGTGGCGTCCTCGCGCCTGTTGAAGATCAGGTCCTCGACGCGCTCGAGCAGGTCCTTCGGGATGTCCTCGTAGACCTGGATCATCCCCGCGTTCACGATCCCCATGTCCATGCCCGCGCGGATCGCGTGGAAGAGGAACGCCGAGTGGATCGCCTCGCGGACGACGTTGTTGCCGCGGAACGCGAACGAGAGGTTGCTTACGCCGCCCGAGATCTTCGCGCCGGGGCACGTCTCCTTGATGCGGCGGGTCGCCTCGATGAACGCGACGGCGTAGTCCGCGTGCTCCTCGATGCCGGTGCCGATCGCGAGGATGTTGGGGTCGAAGACGATGTCGCGCGGATCGAAGCCCGCCTCGTCGACCAGCAGTCGGTACGCGCGCTGGCAGATCTCGACCTTGCGTTCCTCGTCGGCCGCCTGGCCCTCCTCGTCGAACGCCATGACGACGGCGCCTGCGCCGTAGCCCTTGATCTCGCGCGCCTTCGCGAGGAAGTCGTCCTCGCCCTCCTTGAGCGAGATCGAGTTGACGATGCCCTTGCCCTGGAGACACGCGAGTCCCGCCTGGATGACGCTCCACTTGGAGCTGTCGACCATGATCGGGATGCGCGAGATCTCGGGCTCGGTCGCGATCAGGTTGAGGAACGTGGTCATGCACTGCTCGGAGTCGAGCATGCCCTCGTCCATGTTGACGTCGAGCACGTTCGCGCCGCCGCGCACCTGGTCGAGCGCGACCTCCAGCGCGGTCTCGAAGTCGTTCGCTTCGATCAGCTTCCGGAAGCGCGCCGAGCCCGTGACGTTCGTGCGCTCGCCGACCATCAGGAAGCCCGACGTGTGGTCGATTCCGAGCGTCTCGAGCCCGGTGAACCACGTCTTGGACGCCTCGTACTTGCGCGCGCCCGAGCGGTCGCGCGGGCCGCTCTCGGCGACCCTCTCGGCGATCTTCGCGATGTGCTCCGGCGTCGTGCCGCAGCAGCCGCCCACGATGTCGACGATGCCGCTCTCGGCGAACTCACCGAGGAGTCCCGCCGTCGTCGTCGGTGCCTCGTCGTACTCGCCGAATGCGTTCGGCAGGCCCGCGTTCGGGTAGCTCGACACGTAGACCGGCGAGATCCTGCTGAGCTCGGCGACGTACGGACGCATGTCCTTCGCGCCGAGCGAGCAGTTGACCCCGACGGACAGCGGATTCGCGTGCGCGACCGAGTTCCAGAACGCGTCGACGGTTTGGCCCGACAGCGTGCGGCCCGACGCGTCCGTGATCGCCACCGACAGCATCAGCGGCGGCCGGCTGCCCGCCCGCGTGCAGACCTCGTCGATCGCGAGGATCGCCGCCTTCGCGTTGAGCGTGTCGAAGATCGTCTCGACGAGCAGCAGGTCGACGCCCTCCTCGACGAGCGCACGCGCCTGGTCCGCGTACGCGGCCTTGAGCTCCTCGAACGTGACCGAGCGGAACGCCGGCTGGTCGACCTTCTCGGACAGGCTGAGCGTCCGCGACGTCGGTCCGATCGAGCCCGCGACGAAGCGGGGCTTGTCCGGCGTGCGCTTCGTCCACTCCTCGGCGGCCTCGCGCGCGACGCGCACCGCGGCGCGGTTGATCTCTTCGACCGCGTCCTCGAGTCCGTACTCCGCCTGCGCGATGCGCGTGCCGCTGAACGTGTTCGTCTCGATGATGTCCGCACCGGCCTCGAGGAACGAGCTGTGCACGTCGCGCAGAACTTCGGGGCGCGTGATCGAGAGCACGTCGTGGTTCCCCTTGAGCGGTTTCGTGGCATCGACGAAGCGCTTGCCGCGGTAGTCGACCTCCTCGAGCCCGCGCTTCTGCATCATCGTGCCCATCGCCCCGTCGAGCACGAGGATGCGGCGCGCGAGCAGCTCGTCGAAGCGAGCGCGCTCGGCGTGCTGCGAGGCGTCGAAGGTGGGGGTGTCGGTGGAGAGCGTCATCGGCCTGCGTGCTGCGGAATCGGTGCGGCCGAGTGCGCGGCCGCGACGCCAGTGGCGAGGAGAGTCATGAAGTGGGGCGGCTGCGGGTCGCGCGCCGCCCGTTCGATCGAAACGTGCTCGAAGCCCGCGGAGACGACGAGCTCCCGGAGCTCGGTCTCGGCGAATCCGAGGTGGGTGTGCTGGAGCTTCTCGCGGACCCAGGCCTCGCCGTGGGCGAGCAGGTCGAGGACGAGGAGGCGCCCGCCCGGCCTGAGCACCCGCCGCGCTTCGGCGAGGCAGCGCGCGGGCTCGACGGCGTGGTGCAGCGCCTGGCTGAGGATCGCGACGTCGAACTGACCACCGTCGAGGGGGAGGTCCTCGATGTCGCCCTCGACGGTCTCGACGTTGGTGGCGCCCTGCGCGCTCGCTCGCGCCTGGAGCTGGCGCAGCATCTCGGGCGAGAGGTCGACCGCGGTCACGGATTCGGCGACGTCGGCGAGCATCAGCGTCAGCATCCCGTCGCCGATCCCGAGGTCGACGTAGCGCCCGCGCGGACACAGCCGGATGAGCGCGCGCGCGAGGCCCTCCCAGGTGCGGCCCGGCAGGACCTGATCGCCGAACGCGGCGGCGACGCGGTCGAAGTACGCGCGCGACTCGAGCCGCCGACGCTCCATGAGCGCCTCGTACCCGGCGTCGTCCGCGCGGAAGTCGGCGGAGAGACCGTCCTCGTTCAGGACGACGTCGAGCAGCGCCAGTGGGGCGTCCGGCGCGACGCTGTAGTAGCTGCGGCGTCCGGCCCGCCGGTCGGCCACGAGCCCGACCTCCTTCAGGTGGGTGAGCTGCGTCGAGATCCGGCTCTGGCCCATGTTCAGGATCTCCTGCAGCTCGCCCACGGCGAGCTCGCCGCGGCGGAGGAGATGGAGCAGGCGCAGCCGCGTCTCGTCCCCGAGCGCCTTCAGCTGCCGTGTCGCGTCGTGCAGACCCATTGCAGAGGAAGGTATCGGAATATCTGGATATTTGGATAGACGTTCTCTGGGCGCGCAGAGAAATCGCAGGGGGCGTATGTCTCAAGATGAGAGGAGGCCTGCGATCCAGCGCCACGCGGTCCTCTGGAGGTACGAGTGGATCCAGGCCGCCTCGTGTGGAGCTTCGCCCTCCGTGGGCAGAGCCCCGCCCCGGGGGGAGCTCCGACCGGCATATGCCGACCGGCGTGCATCGATCACGGTGCGCTGCGCGTCGCCCGCCCCCGGCGACCCGGCCGCCCGGCACCACGGAGACCCCGTAAAAGGTGGAAGACCTGGGTCCCTCTCTCATGGACCCAGGCCTCCCGGTGTCCGGCTCGCGCCGGGAACGGGATCCCCTTCGGCAGGAAGGGAAGGCCCCCCCGGCAACGGAGTGCGATCTCCGCGGCCGAGGGGACTGTGCAGGGAGCTCTCCCGACGAGCCCTGGGCGCGGGGACTCGGGACACCGCCTTCCAGGTCGGAAAGAGGCGCGGTGGCACGCCAGCTCTGGCAGTGAGCTTTCCGGGGTGAAGGCGGCGGTCCGGCGCCCGTGTTTGGCGAGACCGCGCAGGGTTTGTTGGTTCCGATCGTTTCCCTTGCGATGTCCCAGTCGCAGCGCGCTAGGAATTCGCGCCACCGAAATTGGATTTCTCCCCCGGGTCCCCGCCGACCGGGCTCAGGACCCGGGCAGGAGGTCCCGCACGAGCCCCGCGGCGCCCTCGATCCACGTCGGGTGATCGTTCACGCAGGGCACCAGGGTGAGCTCTTCGCCGCCCGCCTCCTGAAAGTCCTCGCGCGCCCGGATCCCGATCTCCTCGATCGTCTCGAGGCAGTCCGACACGAACGACGGGCAGAGCACCGCGAGCCGCTTCACCCCGTTATTCGCGAGCTGCACGACCACGTCGTCGGTGAACGGCTGGATCCAGGGGGTGCGGCCGAGGCGGCTCTGGTAGCTGTGCGTGTAGCCGCCCTCCTCGAGCCCGAGTTCTGCGACCAGCGCGCGCGTCGTCGCCGCGCAGTGGGCGGCGTAGCACTGCCGGTTCGCGGGCACGAGCTGCGCGCAGCAGTCCGGTCGCGCGAGGCAGTGGGCCCCCGTGGGGTCGCTCTTGGTCACGTGGCGCTCGGGCACCCCGTGGTAGCTGAAGAGCACGTGGTCGAAGTCGCCTCCCTCCAGGACCGGACGTGCGACCGCCGCGGCCGCTCCCGTGAACGCCTCGTGCTGGAAGTAGGGCGGCACGATGCGGACGAACGGGGTGTTCCAGAGCTTGCCCGCCTCGCGGTAGACCTCTTCCACGGCCGACCCCGTCGAACTCGACGCGTACTGGGGGAAGAGCGGCAGGACGACGATCTCGTCCGACCCGCGCTCGGCCAGCGCCTCGAGACCGCTCCGCACGGACGGATTGCCGTAGCGCATCGCGAGCTCGACGTTCGCCTCGGGCAGCGCCTTCGCCACGCCGGCGGCCAGCGCCTTGCCGTACACGAGCAGGGGCGAGCCGGCCTCGGTCCAGACCTCGCGGTAGGCCTCCGCCGACTTCCGCGGGCGCGTCGGCAGGATGATCAGCTCGAGGAGCGCCTTCCGCCCGATCGGGTTGATGTCGAGCACCCGGGGGTCGGACAGGAACTGCCTCAAATAGCGGCGGACCGGGCCCGATTCGGGGGCGTCCGGCGTGCCGAGATTGACGAGGAGGACCCCGGGGCGGCCGTGCGTCGCGCCCTCGGGCGCCTGTTCCTTCTGGGCGGTCGTCGTGTCGGCCATGGCTCCACGGTGGGCCGCGCGGGGCCTCCGTTCAACCCGGGTTCGACGGTCGGCGTCGGCTGGACGCCGCGCACCGGCGGCCCGTCGCTCTTCCCGTCTCCTCGGGGGAACGTCCCCGCGGCGCTCCCCGCACAGCCGCATCGACACAACCCCGGGCGCCGCGCGTAGGCTCGTCCGCCGCGCGCGCTCCCGTCCCACGCGCGCTTCCGACGAACGCGCGGCCCCGGGGGGGCAACGATGACCGAGAACGAAGCACAGCCGCCGCTGGCGGGCGCGCGGAAGAGGCGCCGGGGGCGGCGCCTCTGGATCGGCGCCGCGCTGACGCTCGGCGCCGTGGCGGTCGCCGCGCCGCCGCTCGCGTCACGGGTCGCGAAGGGGCGCATCGAGGCCGCGGGCTCGGAGGCGATCGACGGAACGGTCCGCGTCGGATCGGTCCGCATCGCGTGGAACGGCAAGGTGGCGCTCGACGAACTCTCCGTCGAGGACGCGGACGGTGCCCTCGTCGTCGGTGTGGACACGGCGCGCTTCGACCTGGGGCTGCGCTCGCTCGCGACTGGCAAGAAGGACGTGACGCTCATCGTCGACGGCTTCCACGTCGACCTGGCGCGCGGCGCCGACGGCGCGTGGAACGTCGCGGGGCTCGCGCGGGAGGGTGCGACCACGGGCGACGCCGACGACGCGCCCGGCGCCGGACCGCCCGACACGCCGCCCGACCTCGAGGGGCGGATCCAGCTCCGTGGCGGCTCGATCGTCCTGCGCGACGAGCGCCGCGCGCTCCAGCTCGTCGACGTGCTCCTGCAGGTTGGCCTGGACGGCGACGCGCGCGAGTACACGATCGACATGAGCGCGCGGATCCTGGGCGGTGACGGCAGCGCCGGCGACTTCGCGCTCGACGCCGCGCTCTGGCCCGACGTGCGGCCCGGGGTCCGCGTCGACTCCTTCGACGTCACCGGCTTCGAGGTCGGCGTCGTCACCGAGCTCCTCGCGATCCTCGGGATGCCCCTCGGCGAGGGTTCGACGCTGTCCGGCGAGGTCGACCTGGAGCTCGCCGGCCGCATCGACGGCTTCGACGCGGACGCGCCGGTGCGGATCGAGGGACGCGGCGAGGGCCGCGACCTCCTCGTCGATCTGTTCTCGGACGGCGCGCGCACGGCGCGCTTCGGCGACGAGGTCACGACGCTCGAGTTCGAGGCCGCGCGCCCTGCAGACGCGCCTCCGACCGCGAACCTCCGCGGCCGCGCGCGCGACGGGAAGCTCACCCTGGACGCCGCCTGGGACGCCGGCGCGTCAGAAGGACTGCGCGCCGACGTCGTCGTCGACGGCCTCTCCGCTTCGGCGGGCCTCGAGCCTCTCCTCGCGCGTGTGCACCCCGTCTTCGCCGGCGCGCGGGCGATCGACGGCGCGGGCGTCGACGGCCTCGTCTCGACCAGCGCCTCGGTCGTCTACGCCGCGCCGCTGCCCCTCGAAGCGCTCGCGGGCGGCTGGGACGCGCTCGACAAGGGGCCGTTCTCCGGCAGCGGCGAGCTCAGCGTCGCCGAAGGCATCGTCGAGACGTCGCCGTTCTTCGATCAGCTCCTGTCCGCGCTCGAGCGCGAGGGCGCGCCGCGCTTCGACCTCAGCCCGCTGCGCTTCGCCGTCGCGGGCGGCCGGCTGCGCTACACCGACCCGTGGACGTGGACGATCGACGGCGCCGAGACGCGCTTCGAGGGCAGCGTCGGGCTCGACGGCTCGCTCGAGCTGAACTGGGACGTGCCCATCGTCGCCGGCCTCGCGCGGACGAACCGCGTGTTCGAAGCGCTCGAGGGCGAGTCGCTGCGGCTCGGTCTCGGAGGAACTCTCACCAGCCCGAGCCTCGACGTCGCGGGCGCGCTCCGCTCGCTCGCGCTGCGCGCGGCGGAGAAGGAGGCCAAGAGCCGGCTCGGCGATGAAGTCGGTCGCGTGATCGGCGGCGGCGTGAACCAGAAGATCGACGAGGAGATCCGCCGCGTCCAGGACGACGTCGAAGAGGCGACGCGCGGCCTGCTCGGCGGCGGCGACGCCGCGCAGGAGCTCCTGCGCCGCGCCGACGAGCTGTGGGACAGCGGCGAGCGCGCGGAGGCGGCGAAGCTCTACCGCAAGATCCGCAGCGACCACCGACTCTCGCCCGTGTACCTCTTGAACAAGTCGCGCATCAAGAAGCGCCGGAAGGGCTGAGCGCGATGGGGGAGGCCGAGCTCGAGATCGTGCGCGCGCCGGCGGGCTCGGACCTGACCGACGCGGAGCTGCGCGCGCTCTACGAGGCGGCGCTCGGCCGGTCCGAGCCGTTCCGCGGCGTTGCGCGCCTGTCGCTGCCGGGACGCGACGGTGAGCGGACGGCCCCGGACGAAGAGCTCGCGCTGAAGCTCCGCTGCGTGCGCCCGCCGCGCTTCCTCGAGCGGCTCGCGCCGCGTCCGAGCCGCGCCTTCAACGCAGTCGCGCTCGCGCTGGAGTTCCAGGGCGCGGGCGTCCTCACGCCCCGTCCGTACGCGGCGTTCCGCGACGCGGGCGACGCGGCCACCGTCGACGGGCTCGCCACGCGCTTCGTCGACGCGCCCGACCTCGGCGCGCGCCTCTGCGCCGAGCCCCAGTCGCAGCACGACTGGATGCGGGCCGCCGCCGACGCGATCGCCCGTCTGCACGAAGCGGGCTTCCGCCACCGCGACCTCAAGGGTTCGAACGTGCTCCTGGACGAGATCGGCGGCGAGCGCGCCGTGTGGTTCCTCGACCTCGACGGCGCGCGGCGGGCCTCGGGTCCACCGCGCCTCGGTCGACGCGCGCGTGAGATCGGCCGCCTGTTCGTCAGTCTGACCGTGCTCGGCGCCGACGCCGACGCGTTCGTGCGGGCCTACGCCGACCGCGCGGGCCTCGACCGGGAGGAAGGCGAGGACCTCCTGCGCGCCGTCTGGGACTACGAGTCCGACAAGCGCGCGCGGAACGCCGTGCGCGGCCGGCCGCTGACCTGATCCCGGCCTAGCTGTCCTCGCGTACGGCGAGGACGAGCACCTTGTCCGAGAAGAGCCGCGAGACGCGCTCGGCGCGCACCTGGCGCCAGCCCGCCGCGCGGAGCTCCGCCTCGAACTCCGCCGCCGTGGGCGCGGGCCGGGTGCCGCGGCGTCCCCGCGCGAGCCGCGAGCGGTGCTTGCGCGTCTCGGCGCAGCGTTCGTGCACGACGAGCGCGCCGGCGACGCGCCGGAGCTCCGTCAGGAGCCGCGCGCGCACGTCCGGGTCGCGCGCGTGGAAGAGGAAGCGCAGCGACACCGCCGCTTCGAAGGCGCCGTCCGCGAACGGCAGCCGCTCGACCTCGCCGAGCACGGCGCCCCCGCCCGCCGCGCCGCCGCCCGCGCCGAGCATCGCGGCGCTCAGATCGACCCCGGTCACGCGGTGCCCCTCGCCCTCGAGGTCGCCGACCATGCGCCCGGTCCCGACCGGCACGTCGAGGACCGACAGCGGCGCCGGCCCCACGCGCGCGAGCAGCCCGAGTACGCGCCGCGCATCGTTCCGGTGCTTGAGCCGATCGAGCGGCCCGCTGAACCGCACGCGGTCGTACCCGTCGGCGACGCCGCGCGCGCGCCAGCCCTCTCTGCGCTCTTCCCAGGACACGGCAGACAGTTTGGCGGGCGCAGGGCGATCGATGCAGCACGAGCTCTTGGAATCGGAGAGTGGGCGTCGGAGCCGCAATCGACGCGCGACGACGATCATCGATGGTCACGGTTCCATGGCGCGCCCCAGGAGCGTGAAGATCGAGCAGACGAAGAGCATGAGACACAGAGCCTCCAGAAGGAGCGCGGCCCATGCGCGCGAGCGCTGGCCAACGAACGTGGCGCGGGCGAGGACCAGGAGCGACATTAGCGCCGCGAGCATGGACGCGGGAATGCTCGCAATGGTGAGCGCCAGCATGGCGATGCCGTCGATGGCTCCGAACCGCACGAGCGCCAGTGCGGCGATCGAGTATGTGGCCCCTCCCGCTGCGAGGCGAAGCCAGAGGGTCCTGTCCAGACCCCTCGGAGAGTCAGAATCCCGGGTCATCCGGCGGGGTGACTTTCTAGTCGGCTCTCTCTTTGCCGACGACCCCGGAGTCGGACGGGAGCGCGTGCTTGCCCAGCAGCGCCTCCTCGAGCCAGTAGCGGATCTCGCGATCCCGTGCGTCTTCGACATCGCCCCGATCCTCGACGGCGTAGCGGCACCACGACGAGACGCTCCGATGCAGCGGGTCGTCGATGTCCGAGAGCCCGAGGTTGATGGACCGGTTGGAGAGCCGGAGGAGTAGGTCGTAGAGCGCCGCGGCTCCGCCCGAGTGGGCGACCCGGATCGTCGAGCCGCCCCTCCTTCGCCGGAGCGTGACGATGAAGTCGTAGCCACGCCAGCGGACGAGCGTCGGCCGGTCGGGCTCGAACTCCTCGACCTGCAGAAGGCTCGCCGCTGCGCGAGAGAGTTCGTCGACCGTCATGGAGGACTCATGGCTGCCCAAGTACTGAACGGAACTGTTCAGTTCGATGTCGCAGCCCGGGAGGGGCGCCGTCGCCGCGAGCGAGGCGAGCAGCCACAGAGCCGGAACCGGGTTCCAGGACTTCATGGGTCCCAGCGTATCGCGTCTGGATCGACTTGCCCGCGTTGCTCAGCCGTGCCGGTGCGCCCGCGTGTACAGCCGCGTCGTGCCCTCCCCGAACGGCAGCTCCTCCTCGAAGCGGTAGCCGAGCTTCTCCGCAACGCGGATCGAGGCCGCGTTCTCGGGTCCGACGATGCAGTGGCTCTCCGGCCACCTAGCCTGCGCGTCCAGCCACTCGCACGCCGCGGCCATCCCCTCGGTCGCGAGGCCTCGGCCGGCCCAAGCCGTGCCCAGCACCCAGCCCGCCTCCGGGCCGCGGTCGCCGAGGCCCTCGATCCCGCGCCGGAAGTCGGCGAAGCCCATCTGCCCGGCGTACGCGCCGGACGCGCGGTCCTCGACCGCCCAGTAGCCGTAGCCGAGGAAGTCCCAGAGGCCCGCGTAGCGCAGCAGCCGCACCCAGACCTCGTGGGCGGAGAGCGGTTCGCCCGTGATGTGGCGCACGACGTCGGGGTCGGACCAGAGCTCGGTCGCCGGGCCGTGGTCGTCCGCGCGGTGGCCGCGCAGGCGGAGGCGGGGGGTGAGGAGCTCCGGGACTTCGAGCATGGGGAGAGCGTCGCGCGCATCGACGGCGGACGCCAGCGAAACCAGATCGAGCGTGGCTGCTACCGTCGGAGTCATGGCGGGGAGGATCGCACTCGCATTCGTGCTCGCGGCGGCCGCCGGGGGGCTTGGCTGGTTCGCGCTCGGCGGCGCCGAGGACGCGGAGCCGGACGTCGCTCGCGCGGTGCCCGAGGCGACCGACGAGGAGCGTGACGCCGGGCCGCTTGACGCGGTCGAGGCGACGGCGGTTGCCGAACCGGAGGCGCGCAAGCCGGTCGTGGACGACACTCCGCCGCCGGCGCCCGCTCCCGTGCGCCCGGCCGCGGCAGCCCCGCCCGCGCCGGCCGCCGTGGACGTCGATCCCGCGCCGGAGGAAGATGTCGTGGAGCTTCCTTCGACCGCGTCGATCTCGGGCGTGCTCGAGTCCGAGTCCGGCTCCTTCGCGGCGGACTTCGAAGCGCTCCGCGCAGGCGTGCACATCGACCTCGTGCGCACGTCCGACCGCGAGACCGCGTTTGCGTCCCCGACGCTCGAGCCGGTGCTCGGGCCGGACGGCACGCTCCGCGAGGTCCGTTTCCGCTTCGAGGGGCTCGCCGCGGACGAGTACGAGGTGACGCTCAGCACGCTCGACCACGTGCGCTGGGAGCCGAGTTCGATCCGGACCCCGGCGCCCGGCACCGGCCTGCGCTTCCTCGCATTCGAGGAGGACCGGAGCGTTCCGCTGGCCCTCGAAGTCGTCGACGCCGAGACGGGCGAGGCGCTGCCCGATGGCGCGTGGAGTGCGTTCGAGATCCGCGCGACGGCGTCGGACGAGAACGGCGTGCTGCTGCACTCGGGGCCGCTCGACGCGTCGCGCATGTCGCCCGCGGCCGAGGTCGACCTCGCGATCGTTGCCGACGGCTTCGCGACCGCGTTCTTGGACGAGCGCTCGCTGCAGCTCGACGGCGCTTCCTTGAGCGCCCGCGTCGCGCTTGAGCGAGGCTTCGCGTGCAGGCTCGTCGTGCTCGGCAAGGGGCGCGGTCGCGTGCTCGCCTCGGGCGCGCGCGTAGAGCTCGACGGACGGCCCGCGGGTCGCACGGACGACGCTGGCGCTCTGCTTGTGTCCGCGACGGAGCGCCCCGAGCGCATCGCCGTGAGCTGGCGCGGCCAGCGCCTCGAGGGCGCGTTCGGCGAGGTGCTCCTGACCCGGCGGCCCTCGCTCCGGATCGCGCTACTCGAGTGAGCCCGGCCGCGCAGTGATCAGCCGGTTCATCGGCGTGATCTCCGGCGCGATCTCGTCCCACCACGTCCAGTAGCCGGCCGCCTCGAGGGCGTACGTCCGGTGCACGTCGATCGCGACGTCCGCGCCGAGCGCGCGCTTGAGCGCGTCGGGCGCCGCGTGCCGGCGGTGGGGGCGGCAGCACGGCAGCGCGGCGAACGGCCCGCGCGCTTGCACGGCGACCTCGAGCGATCGGTCGGTCCGCGTGCCGCACGCGTGCACGGCGAGGACGCCGGCGCCCGCGGGCACCTCGACGCGCTCGAGCCGCGCCTCGCGCCACTCGACCTTCGGCCGAACCCACGGCGCGACCTCATCGGCCGCGTCGAGCAGAACGTCCGCGCTGGCCGGCCGCACGCGGTCGACGAGCAGCACGCGCTCGACCGAGCGCTCCATCAGCCCGAACAGGATCCCGCCGAGCCCGTGCCCGCAGCAAAGGTCCGCGACGACGGGCGCCCGGACGCGCTTGCGCGCGAGCGCGAAGACCTCGGCGGCCTCGAAGAGCTCCTTGACCGGGAGCGCCGACCGCTCGCAGAGCGCCCGGGCGAGGCGCGCGAGCGGAGTGTCGCCCTCGAAGCGGTCCGCGTCGCGCGGGCGCAGCGAGTTGCGCGAGCCGATCCAGGGGTCCGCGGCGTCGATGCTGCGGAACGCGCGGAGCCGCGCGCGCGGCGCGGCGTCGCCCCGCGCTGCAGAGTCGGCACTCGCTGCAGAGTCGGTCCGCGTTGCCGGGACCGGGTGGGTGGGGGCGCCGTCCATGGGTGCTGCGCCGCCGGGCGCGCGCACAGTATGTCGCGCCCGCGATTCGGTGCGTTCTCCGTGGAGCGGGGCCGCCCTTCGACCGATGCAGACGGGGGGGCGTCGCAGCGCGAGACGGACCGTAAGCGTTCCGTCGCGGCGCGCCGCGCCGGCCCGCGGTGTCGGCGATCATCGCCGCGCGCGCACGCGCCCCCCCGGATCCCCTCTCTCCGCTTCCAGCCCATGCTCCACGCCCTCGTCCTGGCGCTCAGCGCCGCCCTTCCGCCCACCGCAGCCCAGGAGGGCGCCGCCCCCGCGCCGGCCGAGGTCCTGACCGAGCTCGAGTTCCGCGAGGTCGGCCCGTACCGCGGCGGCCGGGCGGCCACCGTCACCGGGGTCGCGGACGAAGAGGAAACCTACTACATGGGCGCGGCCGGCGGCGGCGTCTGGAAGACGACCGACGGCGGCGACTCGTGGGACAACGTCAGCAGCGGCTTCTTCGGCGGATCGATGGGCGCCGTCGCCGTCGCGCCCTCGGACTCTTCCGTCGTCTACGCCGGCGGCGGCGAGAAGACGGTCCGCGGCAACGTCGGCCACGGCGACGGCGCGTGGCGCTCGGACGATGCGGGCCGCACGTGGCGTCAGATCGGGCTCGAGGACTCGCACCACATCAGCCGGATCCGCATCCACCCCGACGACCCGGACGTCGCGTGGGCGGCCGTGATGGGGCACCTCTACGGCCCGCACCCGACGCGCGGCGTGTACCGCACGACCGACGGCGGCGAGACCTGGGAGCGCGTCCAGTTCGTCGACGACAACGTCGGCTGCGTGGACCTCGCGCTCGACCCGAACGACGCCGACGTGCTGTACGCCACGTTCTGGCGCGTGCGCCGGACGCCGTGGTCCTTGAGCTCGGGCGGCGAGGGGTCGTCGATCTGGAAGAGCACCGACGGCGGCGACAGCTGGACCGACGTCAGCGGAAACGAGGGGATGCCGGAGGGCCCGCTCGGGATCGCGGGGATCACGGTGTCGCCGGCGGACTCCGATGTCGTGTACGCGATCGTCGAGGCGAAGGAGGGCGGCGTCTTCCGCTCGAGCGACGCGGGCGACACGTGGGAACGCGTGAACACCTCGCGCAGCCTGCGCCAGCGCGCGTGGTACTACTCGCGCATCCAGGCGGACCCGCTCGACGCCGACCGCGTCTACGTGATGAACGTGGGCTTCCACCGCTCAGACGACGGCGGCAAGAACTTCAAGCGCCTGAGCACGCCGCACAGCGACAACCACGACCTCTGGATCGCGCCGGACGACCCCGACCGGATGATTGAGGGCAACGACGGCGGCGCCAACGTGTCGACCGACGGCGGCGCGACCTGGTCGACGCAGGCGAACCAGCCGACGTCGCAGATGTACCGCGTGTCCACCGACGACGCGTTCCCGTACCGCCTGCTCGGCGGCCAGCAGGACAACAGCGCGATCCGCATCGACTCCGCCAACCTGCGCGGCAGCTCGATCACGCGCGACAGCTTCGAGTCGACCGCGGGCGGCGAGAGCGGCTGGCTCGCCGCGCACCCGTCCGACCCCGACATCGTGTTCGGCGGCTCGTACGGCGGTTACCTGACGATGGTCGACCACGGACGCGGCCAGTTCCGCAACGTCACGGTCTGGCCGGACAACCCGCTCGGCTACGGCGCGGAGGGGATGCGGTACCGCTTCCAGTGGAACTTCCCGCTCTACTTCTCGCCGCACGGCGACACCGCTGCGCCGCTCGACTCGGAGGACTCGTTCGCGCTCTACGCGGCGTCGAACGTGCTGTTCCGCTCGACGGACCTCGGCGCGAGCTGGACGCAGATCAGCCCGGACCTGACGCGCAACGATCCGACCAAGCTCGGCCCGTCCGGAGGGCCGATCACGAAGGACAACACCGGCGTCGAGTACTACTGCACGATCTTCGCGTCGTTCGAGTCGCCGCTCGAGAAGGGCGTGATCTGGTGCGGTAGCGACGATGGGCGCGTGCACGTGACGCGCGACGACGGCGCGACCTGGACCGAGATCACGCCGCCGTCGCTGCCGGAGTGGACGCAGATCAACGACCTCGTTCCAGACCCGTTCGAGGCGGGCGGCGCGTACCTCGCGGGCACGCGCTACAAGCTCGACGACTTCCGGCCGTACGTGTTCCACACGACGGACTACGGCGCGACCTGGACGGACCTGTCGGCGGGCCTGCCGCAGGACGAGTTCACGCGCGCGATCGAGCCGGACACCGAGCGCCCGGGGCTGCTTTTCGTCGGGACCGAGCGCGGCCTGCACGCGTCGCTCGACGGCGGCGCGACGTGGGCTCCGTTCCAGAACGGGCTCCCGACCGTGCCGGTCACCGACCTCGCGATGAAGGACGACGACCTCGTCGTCGCCACGCAGGGCCGCGGCTACTGGATCCTCGACCGCCTCGCGCCGCTGCGCCAGATGGACGCGAGCCACGTCGGCCAGAGCGTGCTCTACGCGCCCGAGCCCGCGTCGCGCGCGATGGGGCGCCGGAACGCCGAACCGAGCGGCGCGGGCACGAACCCGCGCTTCGGCGCCGTGTTCGACTACCTCCTGGCCGAGGACGCCGAGGACGTCTCGCTCGAGATCCTCGATGCGAACGGTGAGGTGCTGCGCCGCTTCGTCCCCGAAGGCGAGGCCGAGAAGAACGAGCACCTGAGCCGCAAGGACGACGTCCTGCCGGTCGAGCCGGGCCACAACCGCTTCGCGTGGAACCTGCGCACGAGCGGCGCCGAGTCGTTCCCGAAGATGATCCTCTGGAACGGCAGCCTCGGCGCGCCGCGTGTGCCGCCCGGCGAGTACGAGGCGGTCCTCCGCATCGGCGAGGGCGAGGCGCGCGTGCCGTTCACGGTCGAGGGCGACCCGCGCAGCCTCGCGACGGACGAGGACCTCGTCGCGCAGTACGAGTTCGCCTCGCGCACCGGCGAGACGCTGACCCGCGCCCACCGCGCGATCCGCGACCTCCGCGCGGTCCGCAAGGACCTGAAGGACGTCCGTTCGCGCATGGAGGGGATGGAGGGCGACGAGCGCGACGCCCTCGACGCCTCGATCGACGCCGCCCTCGAGACGATGAAGGGCGTCGAGGAGACGCTCTACCAGACGAAGAACCAGAGCCGCCAGGACCCCCTCAACTTCCCGATCCGCCTGACGGACAAGCTCGCCGGCGTGCGCGGCGGCGCGATGCGCGGCGAGTTCGGCCCGACCGCGCAGATGCGGATGGTGGCGGACGAGCTGAGCGCCGCGATCGAAGCGGAGCTGGTCAAGCTGGAGCCCGTGTTCACAGAAGCGGTCCCGGCGATCGACCGGGCGGCGCGCGCGCTCGAGGTGCCGCTGGTGCGCGTCCCGAAGCGCTGAACGCAGATACGGTGCCAGGATCACCAGCAGCGCTAGAAGCAGCCAGGGTCGTCCATTCCATGGACGACCCTGG
>JBCBNC010000041.1:0-46867 GCA_039821985.1 Planctomycetota bacterium | reverse complement strand
GGGGGGGGGGGGGGGGGCGGCGGGCCGCCGGCGCCGCCCGGCGGGCGGGGCCCCCCCGCCCGCGGCCGCTTGGAGCGCGTCCGAGTAGCGAACGGGCGCGTGGTCGGCGAGCGCGGCAGGCGGCGCGATCAGGTCGACCTCGGAGAACAGCCGGGCGAGTCCGTCCAGGCGCGAGTCGCCGCCGGTGTCCCAGCCGTTCGATGCGTGCGCGTCGTGCCGTTCGCCGGCGTGCCGAAAGCCCCAGCGCCGCGGCGGAACGCACGGCACGGGATCTCGTCCGTGGACGACGCGGAACATCGGTCCACGGAGCGTTCTGCCGAACGCCTCGTCCCCGACCCGCGGTGCGCCGAACGTGTAGGCCGCTGCGAGCGGTCCGCGGGCCAGCGCGAGCGTCGCGAGCGCGCCGCCCAGGCTATGTCCGACCGCGACGACGGGCGCCCCGAGATCCACGAGCGCCGGCTCGATCCCTGGCCAGAGCGCGTCGAGCCCGCGCGCGAATCCCTCGTGGACGCGGCCTCCCTCGCTCCACTCGACGAGCCGCGCCCGCACGTTTACGAGCCAGTCCTGCGGCTCGTCCGTCCCGCGGAACGCCAGGAACGACACGCCCGCGGCGCGCACGAGTACGGCGTGCAGCGAACCCGCCTCGAACGCGCGCAGCTCCTCGAGGCCCGCTGCGGCGAAGAACGCGGGGCGCCCGTCGCGGCGGTAACTCGCGCGCGAAACCTCGCTGCACCACCAGGCGCGCGCGGCATCCCATCGGTCGGACGCCCAGTCGCTGGAGCTCGCGAACGCGGGCCGCGACCCGTCGCCGTGGCGCCGGAAGAAGTCCTCGGCCCTGCCAGGGTCGAAGAGGTCGGTCCATCCGCGACGGCCAGGCGTCACGGGATCCTGCTGGCGGGTGCTTTCACGCTCTCTGTCTCGACCACTGCGCGCCGATCCCGCTCATCGAGCACCGGATTCTGTTTCGTCCGAGCTGCGCGCTTCGAGCTCGTGGCACGCCCAGGTCCCATCGATCCTCGCTCCGCGAAATGGACCACTGCGGCCGGCCTCAGCGCGCTCCGAGCGCGAACTCCAGGTTTCGACGCACTGCCGGCCACTCGGCCGCGGTGATCGAATACACGCACGTGTCGCGCAGCGAGCCGTCCTGGTGGCGCATGTGGCTCCGAAGCACGCCGTCGAGCTTTGCGCCGACGCGCTCGATCGCGCCGCGGCTCGGCCGGTTGAAGATCGACGTGCGGAATTCGACGGCGAGGCACTCGAGGTCCTCGAACGCGCGCGTCAGAAGCAGCAGCTTGCACTCGGTGTTGAGCGGCGTCCGTTGCACGCTCCGCGCGTACCACGTGTAGCCGATCTCCAGCCGCGGGGTCCCGGGCTCGACGTTGCAGTAGCTCGTCATCCCGACGGGCGTGCCTTCTGCGTCTAGAACCGCGAAGGGACGCATCCGACCCTCGGCGTGGAGCGCGAGGCGGCGCTCGATCTCCGCCTCGACTCCGTCCGGCGCGGGGACGCTCGTGTACCAGAGTTCGTGCAGGTCGCCCGCGGCGGCGCGGAGGGCGTCCGCGTGCGCGCGATCGAGTGGCACGAGGGAGGCGTGCGTGCCCTGGAGAGTGACGTCGGAGAGCATGTTCATCGTCGTTCGGGCCGCTGCGCCGAGCGGTGCCCGCGGCGAGACGGTACCGGACGCCGTCCGCGCCGTCCTGTCGCGGCCGAGCCTTCCCATCGGCTCGTCCGCACGGCGCCTCCGAAAGGCGCGCAGAGATGCCGCACCTCGTCCTCTCTCGATCGAGGGAGAGTCGACGTGCGACACCGTTCCGGGAGGATTCGCGAATTCGTTGACGTACACCGCGCGGCGACGGGAACTCACCACTGCATGACGACCTCGGATCCGTACCCGCCCCTCGACGATCTCCGCTGGCTCGAGCGCCTCGCGCGGAGCCTCGTGCGGGACCCGAACGACGCTCTCGACCTGTCGCAGGAGGCGCTGCTCGCCGCGGAGCGGGTGCCTGGGCTGGCGGGGGAGCGCCGCCGACGGTGGCTCGCCGGAACGCTGCGGAACCTCAGTGCGCGTGCGGCGCGCAGCGGCGCACGTCGGCGCGCGCGTGAGGAGGACGCCGCGCGGGCCGAGCGACTGCCCTCACCCGCCGAGCTGCTCGCGCGGACCGAGCAGCACCGCCGCCTCCTCGAGCTCGTGCACGAGCTGCCGGGGGACTACCGCTCGCCGCTCCTCCTCCGCTACTTCGAGGAGGCCCCGGTGGCGCGTATCGCGGAGGCGCTCGACCTCCCCCTCCGCACCGTGCACACGCGGCTCCACCGCGGGCTGAAGCTCCTGCGCGAGCGGCTCGACGCGGACCATCCGCGCGGTCGCGAGGGTTGGATGACCGCGCTCGTGCCGGGTCTCGTCGACGGGCCGGCGTGGACACCGTCGCCGACGACTCCTCTTCGCGCGCTCGGGTGGGGAGCCGGCGCTGCGGTGGCGTCCGTCGTGCTCGTCGGGCTGGCGCGCTGGGATGGTGGAGGGGCTGCGCCGAAGATCGGACCGAATCGGGCCGACGCGCTCGCCCGGGCCGTGGACGAGCGTGGCGAACAGGACGCGGACCGGGCACCTTCGGGTGACGGCGTTCGTTCCCTCGCGTCGGGGCAGATCTCGCTCGAGGTCGCGGTGGACTCCGTGCTGGTCCTGGACGCCGACGGCGATCCCCTCGCGGGGGCCCGGGTCTCGATCGCGCCGCTGCTCGGGCTGCTGCTGCCCGACGCTCCCGGGCTTCCCGTTCGAACCCATGTGGGCCCTGCGATCGAACACCTGGAACGGACGGGCCCGGATGGCTCCGTCGAGGTTCCCCGCCCCGCGGCGGATGTACTCGTCCGCGGCGCGCGCGACGGCTTTGTCACGGTCGTGTCCTGTGGCTGGCGTGGTCCGGCCTCGGACGCCGCGCCGTTCGTCGTGATGGCCCCCGCGCAGGACGTCGAAGTCCGTGTGCGTGATGCCGACGGCCTCCCGCCGACCGAACTCAGCGCTCGGATCGTTCTGGACGACGCGTTCTCGGCGCGCTTCGACCGGCCCTTCCGAGACGCCCACGTCGAGTTCTGGGACGGTTCGTACGCGGACGGCGTCCTCTCGTTCGCGAGCGTGCCGCGGCTCGAGAGCGCGTCGCTCGTCGTCGACGAACCGACGACCGGGTCCTGGGAATGGCCGCTCGGCGAGCTGCCGACGGAGCTCTGGCTCGAGCCAGAAGGAGCCTCGCGCTGGACCGGGACCCTCGTCGACGCGGACGCCGAGCCCGTGGCGGGAAGCGTCTTTACCTCGTCGGGCCGGCGCGCGCGCGCGGACGCGAGCGGCCTGTTCGCCGCGTTCGTCGGGCCGGCGGACCGCGTCTGGGCCGTGGCGCCCGGCCGGGCGCCGCTCGAGATCCCGCGGACGCAGGGCCTGCGCGCGGCGAGCGTCGACCTCGGACCCGTCGTGCTGCGGGATCCAGCGGTCGAGATCGGAGGAGTGGTCGTCGACGGGGACGGCGCGCCGCGCGCGGGGCTCACGGTCTGGCTGGCGGACGCGACGTCCTGCTCGTCGGGCACGCGTACCTGGCAGCTCGAGTCCATCGCGGCGGGGGGCCAGGGAACTCCGCTCGTGGTGCGCACGGACGCGTCCGGGCGCTTCGTCCTGCGCGGCGCCTCACCCGCACGGACCTACGCCGTCCGCGGCGTCGACGAGGACACCGCGCTCTTCGTGTCCTTCGAGGGCGCACGTGCAAACGATTCTGTGCGGATCACGTGGCCCGGCGACGAAGGACTACGGCCCGTCGAGGGGACGATCGTGGACGTGGACGGCGCACCGGTGGCGGGGGCGCGACTCCGCGTCCAGGGGCCGGGGCATCCCGGATGGGGTGCGTCCGCCTACGCGCGCAGCGTGGAGTGCACGACGGACGCCGACGGACGCTTCCGCATCGAACGCGTGCCGACGTCCGGCGCCTCGATCGTCGCCCATCACCCCGACTTCCTGCACGTGTCGCGCCCGGTCGACTCCTTCGGCACGGCCGACCGCTGGCGGCTCGCGCGCCGTGCGTGGCTCCGGGTCGAGCTCGTCGAGCCCGCGCGCGCGGACGCGATCGAGCTCCGTGACGCGGAGGGCCGCGTGCTCGAGCTCAACAAGCCGACGGGGCCGGGGCACCGAGCCTGCAAGCGCGTTCTTCTGCGGTCCGGGCGCACGCCGGTCGTCGAGATCGGCTGCTCCGCTCGCACGCTCCTTCTCTACGCGGGCGACGAGGTGGTCGACCGCGTCTCCATCGAGCCCACGCCGAATCGACGCCTCGAACTCACCCTCTAGAGCCCATGTTCCTTCCCGCGATCCTCGCCGCCCTCCTCGCCGTACCGTCTGCGGACTCCGTCCGCGACGAACGCACTCCGATCCCGTTCGAGCCCGTGCGCGTCGAGGGCGCAACGCGACGGGACGTCGCGACCGCGCAGCTGCCGCTCGAGCCGTTCCGCGCCGTGGACGGCGAGGCGGGGGCGCGCCGTACCCACGTCCCGTCGGCGCGAGGCGCGATCGCGCTCACGGTGCGGGGGGCGGGCGAGGGCGCGACGCTCTGGGTCGACGTGGACCGCGACGGCGCCGCTGGTCCAGGCGAGACCCTTCCGTTCGTCGGGCCGAGCGACGCCGAGCCGTTTCGGACGCTCTCGCTGAAGTCGGCGGGACTCCCGCTCGAGCTCTTCGTGTACGAGGACGCGTCGGGCCTGCGCGCGACGGCGATGACGCTCTACCACCACGAGGCGGACGTCGAGGTCGCAGGGCAGACGTTTCGCGTCGTCGTGATCGACAGCGACCTCGACGGAGCGGTTTCGGCGGGGGACGAGTGGGCCGCGCTCAACGCGCGCCAGCAGGAGTTCGTGCGACTGCCGGGCCTCTCGTTCGTGAGCAACCTCGTTTCGGAGCCGTGGTACGTGGGGCGGGCCGCGCTGCGATTGGACGTGTCGGATGGAGTTCGGCTGTCCGTCGGGCCCGAGGCTCGGCCGCGTCACGAGTTCCTGGCGGCGCGGTCGAAGCGACGCAGCGCCCCGCTCTTCGAGCTCTTCGACGCGACGGCCAGCGAGTTCCTCGAACGGCACGGCGTCGACCCGGAGCGCCCGCAGGACGAGCGTCCGCCGCAGTGGTATCACGCCTGGGATCTCGACGAGGCGAAGGCCGTGGCGCGTCGAGCAGGTCGCCCGCTCTGGGTCGAGTTCACGAGCGACGGATGCGAGTGGTGCAAGCGGTACGCGTGGCTCAATCACCGCGACGCGGAGGTCACCGCGCTGCTGCGACGCTTCACGCTGGTGAAGATCCAGCGCGACCTGGATCCGGGGCAGTCCGCGGACGCGCTCGGCCTGGACGGCGTGCCGTGCAACGCGGCATTCGACGCGTCGGGCGACGTGCGGTACACGGCCTTCGGCTGGGTCACGCCGGCGGCGCACGTGGGGCGGCTCGAGGAGGCGCTTCGGGAGGCCGAACCGCGGTGACGCGCGGCCTCGCGGAGCGACGACGGCGCGCCGCATCGGGCGCGCGCACCGTCGACGCTCGCCGCTGAGCCGCTTCAGTCCTTGCACTCGGGCACGAGCTTTCCCTCCTCGACGCGGTGCGACTCGAAGAGCTTCCCGAGGTCGAGGTCGAGCTGGTCGCCCCCGATCACGATGCGCGTCGCGGTCTGGCCGTCCTTCGGGGTCCAGTGGAACGTGGACGGACCGTTCTTGCCTGTGGCCCGGACACGCGCCTCGTAGGCGGCGACGACCCGACCCGTAGAGCCCTCGACGAGTACGTCGAACCAGACGGGCTTCTTCTGCGGTTTGGCGTCAATCGACACGGTTTCCCCTCAGCTGGTACTGGAACCACGAACCCCGTTCTGCGGTCAGATCAACGGCGTACCGGTACCTGTCCTCGGTCTGGAGGTAGGTGACGGTGTGACCGGTGACGGCGATCTCAGTGTCGGCGCCGACGATGATGAAGCGTCCGCCCTCCCCCTGCGATTCGGGTTTCGCGTGCACCATCTGCACGCCGCGGTAGCGCCCGTTGTTCCAACCGAAGGAGAAGCGCGCGGACGCACCCTCCCTCATGAAGAACGGGCCGATCTCCCAGGCCATGGGTGATTCCTCTTCGTTCTGATGACTACGCGGGGCATCGGTTCCGGCCCGGGCGGCGCGGAAGAGGCCGAGCCCCGCTCGACGGGCCAGAACGCCGTCCGTCGGAGAGGACCGTCACGATTCGCGAAGATCGCGCGATCTCCGAGAGGCAGAGGGGGCGGATCGCGCGCGCCTCCTCGGCTGGGCTTATCGTCCACGGAACCGGAGTCGCCCCGCTGGCCCTGCCCACGGCCTCGCTGCGCGTTCAACGACTCGCTGCCCCCCGCGCCTGCTCTCGCATCCCTATTGCCATGCAATCGACCCGCGCTCTCCTCGTCCTCGCGGTGCTTTCTTCCGCGGCGGCGCACGCCGAGCCGTCCGCTTTCCTCTCCGCCACCGCGTTCAGCGCCGCCCAGAACACCTGGGAGGCGGTCGACCTCGGGGGCGGAGCGCTGCGTGACGTGCTCGCTTCGCCGACGCGCGCGGGCCTCGTGCTCGCGGGCGGCGACCCCGCATCGTTCTTCTTCGGGAATCGGCTGCACCGCTCCACGGACGCAGGCGAGACGTGGACGCCGGCGTCCTTCGGCGGCGGCGCCGTTGAGGAGCTCGAGTTTGACTGCGCCGGGACGGCGTACGCCGCGTCGCAGGACGGACTCTGGCGTAGCGTGGACGACGGCGTGACGTGGACCCGACTGTTCTTCGGCCCCGTCGGTGCGTCGAGCTTCGTCTCCGCCGTCGCGGTCGACCCTTCCGACGTTCAGCAGGTCTGGGCTGGCCTCGACGCGCCGAGCGGAGCAGCGCCCAGTCTCCTCCGCTCGACCGACGGCGGCGCGACGTGGACGAACGTCACGCCGCCCGGGGGAGTGGGCAACCGCTGCGTCCGCATCGCGCTCGACCCATTGACGCCGGGTTTCGTCGTGGGACTCTTCGACTTCGGCGGGATCTGGGTTTCGACCGACGGTGGAGCGACGTGGGCGGACCGGTTCGCAGGACTCCCGCCGACGCGACTGCGCGGAGCCGCGGCGATGGGGGGTCGTCTCTACGTCAGCGGGATCGTTTCGGGCGGCTCGTTCTACGGCGCCTGGGCGTCGGACGACTTGGGCGTGACCTGGACGCAGCTCCACGACGACGGCTGGCCGTCGGTCGGTCTCGAAGAGGTCGTTCTCGACCCGTCGACGCCGGACCGGGTCCTCCTCGCGTCGACGGGCGGCGGCATGATCGAGTCCCTCGATGCGGGCGCGACGTGGGAGGTGGGCGCCGGGGGGACGGGCAATCTGGGTCTCGCGAACATCTGCGTCGACCCGCTCGTGCCGGGCCGCCTCTACCTCGCCTCCAGCTCGGCCGGCGCGTGGCGCAGCGACGACGACGGCGCAAGCTTCGTCCTCGCCTCGTCGGGCATCCGTGAGCTCAACCTGACGTCGGTCGACCGCAGCCCGTCCAACACGGAGGACGTCGCGATCGCGTTCGAGGGCCCCAACGACGGCGGCGTGTACACGTCCTCCGACGGCGGAGACACGTGGACGCTCGAGCCGCTGCCGGCCGCGCGCTACGTCCAGGTCCGCTTCGGCCCCGACGGCCGGCTCTACGCCGTCTCCACGGGCCCGGCGCCCGGCAGCGGGTCGGGCATCTACCGCCGGACCGGGGGAGCGTGGACGAACCTCGGTCCCCCGCTCGGGCCGTCCGTCTTCGTCGAGCCACGCGTGGTGTACGTGAGCCCGAGGGACCCCGACCTCATCCTCTGCGGCGGCCGGGCGTTCAGCCCGAGCGGCGCCGCGATCTTCCGCACGGTCGACGGCGGAGCGAGCTGGACGCGCGTCTTCACAGGGCTCTCGTTCGAGAGGGTCACGGACATCGAGTTCGTCGAGGACGGCACCGATACCGTCGGGCTCGCGGCCGCCGGCGGAACGGTGACGCAGGGCGGCGGCGGGGTCCTTCGCACGGTCGACCAGGGCGCCACCTGGACGCGCGTGACCGCTGGCCTGCCGCCCGCGATGCAGGGCCGGGACATCTCCGTGTCGCGCACGAACCCGACGCGCTTCTACTTCGCGTCGTTCCCCGAGGGCTTCTTCATCTCCTCCAACTCGGGGCAGAGCTGGAGGCTGAGCAGCACCTCGAGCGGCGCGGGCGAGGCAGCGGCGGATCCCTACGACCCTGATCGCGTGTTCGTCTCCCGGTCCTCGATCCCTCTGATCGGCGAGTCGCGGGACGGCGGCGTGACCTTCGAGGACTACGGCGAGGGCGGCGCGGACGTCATTGGCGTGCGCGAACTCACGCTCACCCGTCAGGGGGACGAGCTCTTCGCCGCGACGTGGAATGGGCTCTACCGGATCCCGACCCGCGGGTCGATCGGCGTGCCCGTGTGCTCTCCGGCGGTGCCGAACTCGACGGGCGCTCCGTCGACGATCGCTGCCATCGGGGTCCGGGGGGTCGACGTGAACGACCTGCAGCTGCGCGTGTCCGGCCTCCCGCCCCAGCAGACGACGCTCTTGCTCACGGGCCGCACGCAGGTGCTGACGCCGAACGTCGGTGGGTCGGCGGGGACGCTGTGCATCGGCGGCGGCATCGGCCGCCTCTTGAGCGACGTCCAGGTCGCCAGCCCGACGGGCAGCGCCGAGGTCGTCCTCGACGTGACGTCGATCCCGACGCCCAACGCGCTCGTCTCGATCCTCGCAGGCGAGACGTGGCTGTTCCAGGCGTGGCACCGGGACGTGGGCGCGCTCGGCGCGAGCAACCTGAGCGACGCGGTCGCGGTCACTCTGGAGTGAGTGTCGCTCGGCGCAGGCTCGTGGCGTAGCGTTGCTCACACGTGCCGCGCAGCCTCGCATGGACCCCACTTCCGCCGATCGAATCGAACTACCCGAGGGGCGGAGCTGCGCGAACTGCGGCGCTGCGCTCGTCGGCCCGTGGTGCCATGCGTGCGGTCAGAGGGTCGTTCGTGACGACGAGCGTCGGTTCGGCGCCCTCCTGCGCGAGTTCCTCGGTCGGCTCACGAGCTTCGAGGCGAAGCTCCCGCGCAGCGTGCTGACGCTGGTGTTCCGGCCTGGGCGCCTCGGGGTCGAGTGGATCCGGGGCAGCCGCGTCCGCTGGACCACGCCCATCGGCCTCTTCCTGGTCGTCAACCTTCTCTACTTCCTGAACCCGCCGGTCACCGACTTCCACCTTCCGCTGCGGGACCAGCTGAAGAGCGGCGGCTACGGCGCGTGGGCGCAGGCGCGCGTCGAGGAGCGTGCCCCGGGGACTCGAGCCTGGGTCGAGGGCAGCGCCCCTGTGCCCGACGGCCTTGCGGCCTTCGAAGACCGCTACGACGGCAAGAGCCGGGCGCTCTCGAAGACTCTGCTCGTCCTGCACGTGCCGCCGTTCGCGCTCGCGCTCCTGCTGCTCCACCGTCGAAGGCGTCTCTTCTACGTGGATCATCTGGTCCACGCGCTCCACTTCTGGACGTTCCTTCTGCTGGCGCTGATGGCGGTGCCCGCGCTCTCGATCGCAGTGAACCGCGGGCTCCTCGGCGCCGGCTGGATCGAGAGGCTCGACGCCGGCGAGGCGCTCTGGAAGCTCGGGCTGATCGCTCTGCTCGTCGCATACCTCGTGGCGCTCGTGCGGCGGGCGTACGACGAGCCTTGGAGGCTCGCACTCCCGAAGGCCGCGCTCGCGTTCCTCGCGGCTGCGCTCATCCACTTCGCGTACCGCGCGCTCCTGTTCGAGGTGACGCTGCGCGCGGTCTGAGCGCGGCCGCCCCGCGCGACCGCCCCGCGCGGAGGCCTCACGCGGATGCCTCGCGCGGCGCGGCCCGCGGCTCAGTCGACGAGCGCCTCGGTGCGCTGGACGGCACCATCGAGCGTGCCGTCCGCACCCGCGTCCGTACCGATCGTCTCGCTGTACGTCCCGGCCTGGAGCGACTTGACGGAGACGACGTGGACCATCGAGTCGTACGTGCCGTTGTTGTCGGAGTCGACGCCGAAGTAGTCCTGGTCGATGCCGCCGGCGAAGGGCCCGACGAACGAGAGCTGGGTCATGCGCTTGTCGAAGACTCCGTTGCCGTCCGCGTCCTCCTGGCCGTCGAGGATGTACCCGCCGGCCAGCGGCGTCATCTGGTCGACGAAGCCGAAGGTCGGCGCACCGAGCGCATCGACGGTCGTGACCTTCATCGTCGAGTCACGCGGGCCGCGGTAGTCGACGGTGCGCGTCTCGGTCTCGTCGACCGAGCCATCGGCCTCGAAGTCGCGCGTCAGAACGGACTGCGAGGAGGAACCGTCGTACTGGGTCGTCTCGACCTCGAGCACGTCGGCCAAGGCGTCGCCGTTGCGGTCGTAGGACGTGTGCATGACGGTCTGGTCGCCATCCATCGTCTTCGTCGCGGTGAACGCCGACTCGAGGTTGCCCTCGCCGTCGGACGCTTCGAGCGACAGGTGCATGGTGCCGTCCTCGTCCTGCCGGAACTCGAGCGTGACCGAGTGGTCGAGCGTGCCGTCCTTGCCCTGGTCGATGTTCTGCTTGAACGTGAGTGTCCCGGGGCCGGACTCGACGGAGGTTTGGACCGTCTGGTCGATCGTGTCGTCGCCGTTGCCGTCCCAGTTCTCGTCCATCTGCATCCCGCCGGATTGCGGCGTGATGTCGGTCGCGATGGACCAGGCGGGCTCGCCGACCGGCAGCATGTCGACGACGCGCGCTGCGGGCACGTTGCCGGGCAGATGCCGCGCCTGCAGCGTGCCGGCGGTGTCAGCGATCACGTTCCCGGACGCATCCATCGTGATGCTCGAGTTCGCAAGCTCGACGTCGTAGTCCCACGGGAGCCGGAACGGCGGAACGATGACCCAGTGCGTGATCCAGCTCCACTCCTGGTCGACCGTCTGGTTCCACGACCAGAGTGATCCGCCCGGCGGGACGCTGTGGTGGGAGTACAGGTAGGACCCGTCCGTCGCGACGATGCAGGACACGATCCAGACGGTCCGCGGCGAAGTGTTCTTCGAGCACACGCAGTTCCGGAACTCGCCCGGCCCCACCTTGCGGCAGTTCGTGAAGCAGTAGATCAGCGGCTCCTCCTCGGCGGCCGCCGCTCCGAGTACGGATCGGGGCGCGCTCGCCAGGGCTGGAGTGTCCGCTTGGAGCGCGCCGAGCGCCGTGCCGGTGGAGAGCGCTGCCGCAAGGGTGAGGGGGGCGATGAGCGAGAATCGCATGGGTACGAGTGGGGTGAAAGTGAACGGAACGCGTCGGGGGGCGCCGGACCGGGCCGGAGCGAGCGCAGCTCTGCGACGCGCACGACAGGAGCGCCGTGCAAGAACCCAGGCGCGAGCCGTTCGACCGCGGTCCGCGCTTTCGGCCGTTTTCGGCGTGAGCGGACAGAGCCAGCGACGCAGCGCTCCTGCGTCCGGGCTGCGCGCGCGTCCGGCTGGGTCGCTCGCGTCCGTGGCCATCGCGTGCTGGGCAGAGCGCGCGGGGGGGGACCGCGTAACCCGCCCCTCACCGGACGCGCTTCGTTGCAGTCCATGGGCGCGCGCGCGGTCCGCGGGGGCTGGACTCCTCGATTCGTTCCGAGCAGCCTCAGGGCATGAAAGACAGAGCTCTGCGCGTGAAGGACACGGCGCTCGATCGTCGGATGCTGGCGAAGGAGGTCGGCGCCCTGACGGACGACGGGAATTACACGGAACTCGAGTGTGCGGACGTCAAAGCCGTGTACGGGTCGGAGGCCCCTTGGCGCGACCACTTCGACGCCCTGCGAACCCAGATCTCGCGGGAGGATGAGATCATCGACCGTCGGCTGCGCTGGGGGCTCGCGATCAACTCGCTTCTCGTGATCCTCGGCGTGGGTCTCCTCAAGGTCGACGGATTCGATCCGAGGTTGCAGTCGATCCTCTGGATCGTGCTGGCTGCGGTAGGCGGTTGGAACTCACGGATCCTGTTCCTCGGACTGCGATACGCGAACGAGTCGATCGGAGAGACCATCCGTGAGTCGATGAGGATCCCGCCGAAGATCCGATTCGTGCTGCCGCACACGTTCTGGAACCGACCGAGCTTTGCGGGCGGACAATCCCAGCATCTCGGGTCCGTGTGCATCGCCTTCTGGCTGCTCGTTGCTGTCGCTGCCGTGATCCGACTGGTTCAGGGCAGCTAGAAGCGCGGCGCTCTCGATCGGGTCTGTTTGCGGTGGACCGCGGAAGGCCGCCCGGGGCTCCCCGCGAGAAAACGGCGGGATCGGGCGTGCTGCTCGGGAACACGAACGCCCATCGCGCGGGTGCTGCGCGAGGTTCCCCACGTGCGAGGTGCCACCGCGTGGATTCGCTGTGGCGGCTCGAACACGCCCGATCCGATTCGCGCGGAGGCGCCGGCTTCCGACCCCGCTGAGCGCGGCTGCGTCTCGCAGCTCGTGCGCCACATCGGCGGTGGCGACGCGACCACGCAGGAGGCGCCGCTGCGCCGTTGCGTCCTGTCTTTCTCGGTGCCTTTCGCTTGGCCGCCGGCCTCTAGGTAGCCCTAGCGCCCGCCCGCCCCCTCAATGCGGGTTCGTAGGCGCGGGCAATGCGGATCGGTAAGTGCGAACCGCCAGCATGCCTTGCCGAGTTTGAAGATGGGGTGGAGTCGGATTCGCTCCGGCGGCGTTGAGGCGTTCCAACGAGGCGCCAAAGTGGGCCCCTAGGGGTCGGGAGGGCGCCACGGCCAGCGTCTCGATCATTTGTCGATAATCCTCCGATGGGACTCGATAGGGCTCCTTCCCTCTGGGCATGGACGGCTCCTCGATCAACCAACTCTGCCGTGCTCGGCGGCTGGAGCTGGGCCTGAGCCAGGCCAAGTTGGCGAACTCGATCGGAGCAAACCAGTCCCAGATCTCGGAGTTTGAGCGCGGCGACTCGACGGCACTCTCCGGGGCGAAAATCGCTCGCCTTCGCGAGTCTCTCGGGATCGATGAGGAGGCAGCACTCGAGCGCCGCCGCGCGGGTCGGGCGGTCTGTACGAACACCTCCTGTCCCGGCAATTTGCCGTTCGTCGTCGGGGGGGAAGTCACCATGCGACCGCGCGTACTCGAGGACTCCACCGATCGGTGCTGCCGGCTTTGCGGTGAGATCCTCGACTACGCCTGTCCCGCGTGTGAGGAGCCCCTTACTCGAGGGCTCAACTGCCCGTCCTGTGGCGCTGCCTACGTCGCGGCACCTACCGTGAGTGGACGCGCTGAGGAGCTCCGCGCGTGGGCTTCCGTCGAGAGGGTGGAGCGCGAGGCCGTTGCAGGTCTGGCCGAGAGTCTCGGCAGCATGCCGTCAGAGAGGGTCCGAGAGTGAGCCGTGGTCCGAGGGCCAAGCTCGAGGGGCACAACGACTCGAGCGGAGATGCGTCCAGGGCACCTGGCAACTGGTTCCAGTTGATCGCGTCCCTCGTCCGCGCGATCTTCGTCTGGGGGAGCAAGAAACCCCGGTGGGTGCGTGGCCTCGTGTGCCTGTGCCTCGCATTGTGTGGGCTCGAGGCCTACGGACAGCGGGTCGAACACCGCTCGTACGCCGAAGACCAGTACCAGTCCTTGTTCTTGCCGGTCAAGGCGCGCGTTGAGGGTGACCTTGCCCTCGCTTCCTACGAAGGGGCGGTGATTTGCCTCCCATTCCTCAAGGAACGAGTCGCCAAGGACCGAGCGGCCACGCAGCGGATCTCGGTCTTCATGAACGGAATGCCTGTGGAAGAACCCACGGTCACTGTTGCTGATGACCTAGCAGAGCTACGGCTCAGCGCCGACCTGTTCGGATTCGCGCGCCCGGATCGAGGAGTCGTCCGGCTGCGTGTCTTCTACCGCGCGAGGATGATCTTGGAGGAGGACGTCCACCTTGCCGGCCACGAGCAAATCCACCTCTCGACCGCTGTAACAGGCATTCGTTCGGAGGACCGATTCGAGGAGTCGAAGAGCTTCATCAGAGAGTGTGAAGACGCGGTGCATCACCTGGACGCCTCGGGGCGTGTATCTGTTCAACCGGCGGTGCCGATCCGTGTCACCCTCGAAGCCGACGTCGAGGAAACACGGTTTGATCTCCTGGTGGATGGCAAGCTGGCGCCGCGGCTGAACGGTGGCGGTTGGCTCGTGGACGAGTCTGTCACGGGCACTCGGGGTCCGTCGACGCACACGGTCGACCTTCGCTACCGGTCTTCGTCGGCGAGTCGACTGCGAAAGCGGGTCACGTTGATGCGCGTGCTTGACGTTCTGGGGGCAGAAGCCAGTGCAGACTATCGCCCTGCTTGGGCGAGCTCGAGCAAGAGTGACCTGTGGAAGGCGGTTGTGGATACGAGCCTGAGCGTCTCTGTTTCAGCGACGTCCAAGACGAGCGACAGCTCATGCACTCTGTCGTTCTGCGAGCAGAAGATCCCGCTGGAGAGAGGGACCTATCTCGCACGGTACACGGTGATGGGAATCGGCGAAGGCTCGCTGGCGATCCCCTTCCCGTTGAATGCAGCATCGACGGTCATCCCTGCGTCCTTCGTCGGGGACCGGCGAGTTGCCTTCAAAGGTGCACCGCAGGTCACGATCTCTGGTACGGACGTCAGCAGGTCGCAGGAGCAGTGGGTTCGCTACTTCTACGGGCCGGTGGACTGGCTCCGACTGACCGAGGGAGGATTGATCGAGTTCACCTGTAGACTCGAGGTCACGCACGTCGGTGACACCATCGCGGCAGACTTCACTCTGCTCGCCAACGGAGTCGAGATCGGCCGATCGCCGCTCCAGTTCGAGTCTCCTCGTTACTTCTGTCCTTCGGTGCGCCATCGAGGGGCGAAGGATCTCCAGGTTCGTGGGCTGGACATCGCGTTCATTCCCGATCGACGCACATAGCCACTCCAGCGACCCGGCGGGGGCGTCCGAGCCTCTCGCAGCACCCTGCGGCGCATGAGGGCCGGTTCGTGCGTTGCGCAGCCGCGGTGCCGTAGGTCCCGAACCCTGTGGACAGCGCTCGTCCGTGCGCTCGAGTGGCGACGAGGGTCTCGCGCCGTGGCGCGGAGCACGAGCCGTGCGAGTGAATCTCGACGGGACTTCAACGTCACCGATCGCCTCGGACGAAGCACGGCATCTGGCGCCCTCAGATGGGCGGAGGCTGGCCGTGGAAACCCGTCCAAGCTCGCGCTCTGGGCGTGCAAGCCGGGTGGGATGCTCGCCGTTCACGCCGGCGCTTCGCTGATCTAGGCGAGACTCGACGTTCGCGGCGATCCGCCAGAATCCCAGTCACACCCCGGCCGGCGCGGCAATCTCCACGCGCCATGGATCGCCCCGGACTCTCCGACGCCGAGCGTCTCGCCCTCGAGACGGACTGGCTGCACAGGCTCGCTCTCCGTCTGGTGCACGACGTGCACACGGCGGAGGACGTCGTGCAGGACACGTTGCTCGCCGCGCTCGACCGGCCGCACTGGGCGCGCCAGGGCGACGGTTCGCTGCGCGCGTGGCTGACGGGCACCGTGCGCAATCTTGCGCGGCTCGGGCAGCGCGGCGCCGCGCGCCGCGCCGAGCGCGAGCGCGTCTACGGCGAGGGCCGCCCTTCGGAGGAGCTGGCCCCCGACGAGATCATCGAGCGCGCGCGCGGCGCGCGCCGGCTCATGGACGCGGTGCTCGAGCTCGACGAGCCGTACCGGACCGCGGTGCTCCTCTCCTACGGCGAGGGGCTCGACGCACCGACGATCGCGGCTCGCGTGGACGCGACGCCCACGGCCGTCCGCAAGCGCGTGTCTCGCGGCGTGCAGAAGCTCCGCGGCTCGCTCGCGGGCGACGACGGCGCGGCGCCCGCGTGGCTGCTCGGCGTCGCGGGCCTTGGCGCGCCGACCCTCCCGTCCAGCGCGGCCGTGCCGGCCGCGGCCTCCCTCGGACCCCTGCCCCTCCTTGCCATGACCATGAAGTGGATCCCCGTCGCGGCTGTCACCGCGGTGGCCGGACTCGGCCTCTGGAACTTCCTCCAGGCCACGACACCCACGCCGGACGTCGCCCTTGGCCGCAGCGTCGAGACGCAGTCCGTGGCCCGCCACGACGCATCGCTCGGTGTGGTCGAGCCGGCCGGCGCCGGCTTCAACAGGGAGAGACTCGCCGAATCGGCGACGAGCGAGGCCTCCGACGCGCCCCGAGCGGAGACTGCCGCCGCGATGTCCCTCCTGGGCCAGGTCGTCCTCGCCGACGACGGGCGTGGTCTCGAGGGAGCCACGGTGCACCTGTCGGGTCCCCGCGAGGGCGCGCTCCCCGGTGAACCGGACGAAGAGGTCCTCGCGACCACGGGGCGTGACGGCACGTTCGCGCTCGCGCTCGACGCGGGCGCGCGCGGCGACGCCGCGACCCACGGTCTTTGGATCCAACACCCGCGCGCCCACGACGTCCACGTGTCCGCCGCGCGCGTCGCGGCCCTCGGAGCGGCGAGACTCCTCGTCCACACCGTGCCGCTGGGGGATCTGACCGTCCTCGTGCTCGACGAGACGGGCGAGCCCGCTCAGGGGAAACGCGTGTCGTACTCCTTCAGGCCGAAGCACGGCTCCGAGGCGCAGCTCTGGGCGTTCCAGCGCGACTTCGTCGGCGGGGAGAGCGACGCCTCGGGACGCGTGGTCCTCGCGGGCCTTCCGGTGTCGACCGAGATCCAGATCGGGTTTGCGGGCGAGTTCCTGCGTCCCGCGCGCGCCGTCATCGATCCGGTCACGCTGCGCGCGGAGACGACGCTCCGGGCGACACCGTGGGGAGAGGTCCGAGCGACGCTCCGCTGGGACGACGGCTCGCCCGCCGCGGGCGTCGACGTGACCTGGCATGGCGCCTCACCGCGGCACGGTTCGATGAGCGGGTACAAGCGCACGAGCGACGCCGACGGCCTGCTCGTGTTCGACGGGCTGAGCGAGGGCGAGGGGCGGCTGCTCTTCAGGGCGAAGAGCTACCACGCGCCCGTGGACGGCCTCTCCGTGCGCGGAGAGGTGCAGGACCTCGGCGTGCTCACGCTGTCGAGGCCGGTCGAGCTGTCCGGGCGCGTCGAATCGGACGCGCTGGCGAAGAGCGCCGAGGGCCTGAGCGTCTACGCGTTCAGGAGCGGCGCTCCGATCGCGAAGGGCGTCCTCGACGGCTCGATGGAGTTCAGCCTCCAGGTGCCCGCCGGACCCGTCGCGCTCGTCGTGTGCCGCAGCCTCCAGTGGAATCCCCGGCTCCCGTTCCGCGGCTCGTTCCTCGGGCGGCAGGACGCGGTCGCGCCGGCGACCGGGGTGGTCGTGCGCTGCGCGGGACCGGGCGCGTCCATGGCGGGCGTGGTCCCGAGCGGCGGGTCGACGGTGACCCTGTCGCGGTTCGACGAGGACACGCCGACGAGCTTCGGCGTGCCCATCCCGCGCACCGAGGACCTCGGCCGCACGCCGGTCGAAGGGGACGGTCGCTTCATGGCGCCGCTCGAACCGGCCGAGGACACGCTCCTGCTCGTCGAGAGCGAGGACCGCGGGTCCGCGTACGTGCGGCTCGACGGTCTGGGAACCGGTGAGACGATCGAACTCGGAGAGCTCGAGTGGACGCGGACCGAGCTCGAGGTCCTCGTCGTGGACGCGGAAGGGACACCGGTGCCGGGAGCCGTCGTGACGGCCCGCGACCGCGGCGCCGAGTCCACGGAGGAGACGACCGACGAGAAGGGTGTCGCCCGCTTCGAGCTCGACGCTGGGCCGTACGGGGTCCAGGTCGATGCGGGGGACGCGGGCGCGATGACGTGGACGCTCGTCCACCTGACGGGCCCCGAGAAGCGGACCCTTTCCCTCGACCTCGCCGCGCTCCTCACCGGCCAGATCCAGAGCCCCGACGGTCCCGAGGCCGACATCGCCGTGCGCGCGCAGCGCATGGAGCCGATCTCGAACCTGATCCTCTCGGCGACGTCCAAGAGCGACGGCGCGTTCGCCTTCAAGCCCGCGAGTCCCGGGCTCTACCGCTACTGGGTGCAGGGTCAGCTGATGGGGTCCGTCCGGCTCGCGCCGGGCGAGCGCAAGGAGCTCGACCTCGAGGTGCGCGGCCCCTCGAGCACCGTCGAGGTCCGCGCCGGCGGCGAGCGCCTGACCCGTCTCGGTGCGCTGTTCGTGCGCGCGGCTGGCGACGACTCCGCGCAGTGGTCGACGGGGAGCGCGGCGTCGGGCGGCGTGTTCGAGACCGTCCTCCCCGATGACGAGCTCCTTTTCGGCCTGCACGCGAACGGCCTCGGCAACAACCAGATCATCGTCGCGCAGGGCCCGCGCCCGGAGGGGCCGAGCTATTCCCTCGACCTGCCGTCGACGGGCGCGGAGATCCGACTCGAAGGCGGCGCCGCGCAGTGGCCCGCGCCCGCGGTCTACCTCGTGAGCCTCGACGGCCGCGAGGTGTCGACGCACTGGGGCCCGCGGCCGGAGCTCTACGCCGAGGACGAGGGCGTCGGGACCGACGGCACGCGTGTCGTGCGGGTGCCGTACGTCGAGGCGGGCGCGGAGCTGCTCGTCAAAGGGCTCGGTCCGGACGGACGCCGGATCGAGCGGACGGTGACCGTGGGGGCAGCGGGCTCAACCGTCGTTCCCTGGGAGTAGAGCGCTGGACCGCGGCGGGCGCGCTCCGCTCGTCGCGGCCGGTCGTCGCCCAAGCGACCGAAGCGTGCGCCGCCCGCAGCCACCGACGAAATCACGCCTCGCGCGTCACGTAGTTGTCGGGCCACGGATCGGGGAACGACCCGCCGGACTGCCAGTGCTCGATCTCGTCCTCGGTGAGGAAGCACCTCCGGAGCGCGTCCGTGAAGGGGTCGACCTGCGTGACGTCGCCGATCACGGTGAGCTTGCAGCGGCGGTCGCCGAAGCGGCCGGTCTCCCGGGCCAGGCGCTCGCGCAGGCCCTCGCGCTCGTGCTCGTCGAGTCCGAGGCTCTCGTCCTCGACAATCGCTGCGCGCCAGTAGCCCACGAGCTCGAGGCTGATCCCGCCCGCGGCCTGGTTCCAAAGGAGCGAGGCGTTGTCGCGCGTCGGCAGGTAGAAGAACCCCTTGCTGCGGTAGATGTGCTGGCCGAGGTGGTGGTTGCAGGTGTCCCACAGGCGCTGCGGGTGGAAGGGGCGCTCGTCCTCGATGACCCTCGTCGCCATGTTGTACGGCCGGTCGCCGTGGGCCTCGGTGTCGACGACGGGCTTGAGCTCCTGCACGAGCTGCTCGACGCGGTGGTAGTCGTACTCGGGCATCGCGAGCACGTCGTCGATGGGGACGTAGCCGAACGGCACCGACGAGATCGACACGAACGGGTTGAGCTCGTGGAGCGCGTCCGCGATCGGTTTCACGTTTCGCTCTTCGATCCGGTCGACCTTGCTGAGGAGCAGGTGGCTGCAGAACATCACCTGTTCCACCAAGAGGTTCGTCGTGTCCCGCTCTCCCGCGCGCACGTTCCGCTCCATGATCGGCCGCAGCTGGACTCCGCGTCCGTAGTCCTGGTCGATCATCGCGCTGTCGACGAGCGCGAGGACGCCGCGCAGCTCGACGCGCGCCTCGGCCTGGAAGAACCCGATCAGCGGCATCGGGTGGCAGCTGCCCGACGTCTCGACGATGACGAGGTCGAGGCCCTCCTCGGCGAGGATCTCGTCGAGGGCGCCGCGGAGGCGCTCGAGACCCCGCGTGCTGCTGAGGACGCAGTCGCTCAACGACTGGAACCGGCGGTCGCCCTCGCCGAAGAACTCGGTCTGCGCGACGAGGAGGCCGTCGACGTCGAGCTCGCTCATGTCGTTGACGACCAGCCCGATCGACAGGCCCTTCTCGTGCGCCTGCACGAGCAGACTCTTGAGGAGCGTCGTCTTGCCCGAGCCGAGGAACCCGTTGAGGACGACGGCGGGGACTTTCGATTGCAGGGTCATGGGGCGTTCGTCGGGTCCAAGGGCGCGCGAGCGGATCGCGCGGGCGGGAGTATCACAGATGACGCGCTGCCGCGACGAAGTCCCGGTCGGCGCTGTGCGCCCCGCAGGTGTCGTCGAACGGGTGCCGGACCCAAGAGAGCCAGACGCGGGCGCCCAGAGCGGGTTCCATCCCGTCCGAAGACGCACCGCGCGCCGGATCGATGGATGTCCACTAGGATCGAGGGTCTCGCAACAGCTCGCTCAACAGCCACCCCGCTCGCCATGTATCGACTCGTCCACGCTGCCGTGGTCTCGCTCGCCGTCGCCCTGCTTCCGGCCGCCGGCACGGCGCAGGTCCACCGAGTCTCGACTCTTCAGAGCGTCGGGGACAACCTCCCGAACGGCGACACCGTGACGGCCATCTGCAACGAACGGGCGATCGCGCGCGCGGACTCCTGGGGAGCGCTGGTTCAGCTGAACGGCTCGAGCGGGCCGCTCGCGCTGCTCGTCGACGGGCAGGCGGTGCTTCGGGACGGCGACGCTCTCAGCGGCGCATCGGGTGCAACGGTCGACTTCGCGCTCTGCACCCGACCGTTCTTCCTGACGGACGAGGCCGTACCCGTGCACACGCAGAACGCCGGAGCCGGACCGACCGACACCGGCGTGTTCATCGGACTCGATCCGCTGCTCCTCCCCGGCCAGCCTTTCTCACCCGCGCCGTTCGGCGCGGGCTGGATCCGCAACTCGGCGCGGGTCGTCGCGGGCGGCGGCGGCGGCTACTTCGCGGTCCAGAGCCGGCTGACTCCTCCGAGCGGTTTCCAGACGGAGGCACTCAGCGTGATCCGGCTCGACCCGACGGGCGCGCTCGTCGAGGAGACGCCGATCGCGTGGTACGGCGCCACACCCGCGCCGCTGCCGGGCGCGGTCAATCCGCTCGCCGGTGGAGTGGGGGCCGTGGTTGCGATCGACCTGAACGCGCACGGTGAGCTCGCCTGGCTCGTCGACGTGGGCGTACTCGGAGAAGAGCTCTGGGTGAATACGACGCGCGTCGCGTTCACGGGCGCGCAGCTCCCCGGCGGCCAGTTCCAGGTCGACTTCAACGGTGTGTCGCTCGGTGACGGAGGCGACTACGGATCGGAGATTCGGCTCACCGTCGGTTCGCCCTCCGGACTGAGCGTCGTCCTGAACGGCGAGCGCTATCTCAGCCCCGGCGATCTCCTCAACGACTACGCGGACATCGTCGTCGACCGGCTCTTCGCTTCGTTGGGCGGTACGGTGCGGAACGCGATCGACCCGGAGGGCGTGACCGCGTGGGTCGGTGAGCACCGGCCCGTCGGGAGCATGCCCACCGACCCTGGCACCGCGGCGCTGTTCCGCGGGAGGGACGTCGTCGTGGACGACGCTGCGGTCACGGACACGGGTGAGCCCGTCGGCCTCGCCACGTGGGCGGGGACGGTCCTCTCCGGGAACGGGAGATTCGCACTCGCGCGCCGCTCCGCGAGCGCCGGCGCCCGCGAGTCGATGCTGCTGGTCGAGATGCCGATCGGCGCGCGCTACGGGCGCGCCGCAGTGAACTCGTCGGGTGAAGCGGCGTCGCTGACGGCCTACGGAAGCTCGATCGCAGCCGCGAACGACCTCGAGCTCGACGTACGCTCCGCTCCCCCTCTCGTGTCGGGGATCGCGCTGGCATCCGCTTCGACGGCCGAGGTTCCCCTGCTCGGCGGCGGACAGGGGACGCTGCTCGTGGGCAGCCCGATCACGCGCCTCCCGGGCGTGTTTCAGATGTCGCCGACCGGCGCCGCGACGGTCCCGGTCGATACGACACAGCCGCTCCTCGGCGGACAGACGATCGCTCCGGGCACGACCTGGAACTTCCAGGTGTGGTTCCGCGACAGCAATCCGGGCACGACGTCGAACCTGTCGAGCGCGGTCTCGATCGAGTTCCGGTAGCGGACGCGCGCCCGTGCCGCCGCTACCGGAGGAGCACGGACACGGCCGACGTCAGGTTCGCCGTCAGCCCGTCCCGGTGCCACGCCTGGAACGACCACGTCTCGCCCGCGACCGCCGCGACCGGGCCGATCGTTCCGGGGAGCGCGTCGAGTTCGAGCTCGAGCGCGGCGTTTCCGAGGATGTCGGAGAAGCGCACGACCCCGAAGCGTCGCACCGGGACTCCGAGGCAGAGGAGTCCGCTTCCGAACCCCAGCGGGGTCGGCGTCGGTGCGATCGAGAGCGATGCGAGGAAGATCGTCGTCTGGAAGCGCGGCAGGTCGCTCGCGACCAGGACGATGCGGTCCTCGAGAACGATGTCGGAGCCCACGGCGTGGAGCGCGCCGAACTGGCCCGTGCTGTTCGGGTCGGCGCCCGGGCACGCGAGGGAGCCCAAGCGCGGCGCGACCTCGAAGCGGGCGAGCTCGGCCGGGCCCGGGTCGGGGTTCCCGCCGCTGGCCCGGCGCTGCTGGAAGAGGAAGCCGTGCCCCGCGCTCTTCACGCCCATGACGCGTCGCATCGAACTGCTCGAGAACTTCGCCTCGACCGTCGTGTTCCAGTCCGGCGTTCCGTCGGCGTTGAAGCCCGACAGGTCGGCGGCCACCAGGCGGACCGACGCGCCGACCGGCGGGCCTGCTGCTCGTGCGCAGATCGGTCCGTCGTCGCCGTCGAGTCCCACCAGGTCGATGCTGCTTCCGAGCGGCGGGGCCAGGATCGACCACGCGGGCGCCCCGAGCGGATCGAGCTGGCCCAGGAACACGCGCTCGGGCCCCTGGAAGGGAAAGTCCGTTCCCACCTGGCTCTAGACGACCGACCCGTCGGACGCGAGCTGCATGCTCGCCGCGAACGGCGACTCGTAGAAGCCGAGGCGGGTCCAGAACGACTCGGTGCCGTCCGGCGCGTACTTGGCGACGATCGTCTCCGTCACGGAACCGTCGGAGAGCAGGACCGCGATGTCGCCGCTGGCGTTCTGGCGCACCGCGCGCACGTACGTCCCCGCTATGGCCGACGGGAGCTGCGGCCGCACCGCGGTCCACTCGATCGTGCCGCCCGCGCTTGGGAGCTGGTGTACCTGCAGGCCTTGACAGCGGTACCGAGTCGCGAACCAGGCAGACCTCTCACGGGCTATCCACGGAAGCCGTAGACGCCAGATCCGACAGCGCGAAGCGCTAGAGGCGAGCTTCTCGGAGGACTTGCTTGGCTGCGTTGTCGAGCGAGGGCATGAGACTCGCTGCGCTGTATCCAAGATTGCGCAGGGCGTCCGTCACGTCCTCGCGCAACGAGGCAGAAATCGTCGTCTTCACCAGATAGGACCCTGCATCGGAGGGAAACCGATGTCGAAGCACGTCTTCGACTGAAGGCCATCCCGAGTCATCGAGGGAGGCGGGGTATCCGGCCTTAGGGGCCGTTGTTGACGTGAACATGCCCTGTTGTCGATGGATGTACGGCGACAGCCAGGACGGCGCCCAGTGAAAACGGATCGCTCCCTCCCCTCGGCCCCGGTACTTACGACGCGACGACTCTCGGAGAGCGAAAACTGCGAAGTCGCCCTCGCCGCTCGAGCTGGCGAACCAAAGGGCCGCCAGAGGATCACGCGTCCAGTCGAGGAATCGGGTTGGCACGCCGTGATGCTGGGCTAGCAGTCCTAGTGCGACGACTTCGGGTTCGAACTTCCGGTCGCTGTAACCCTCCCGGATGTAATCATCCATATCCTCGACGAGTTGATCGAGCGCGATCGAGTCACCAGACGAGTAGAGCGGAAGGTGGAGTCCGAGCCGATCGATGAGCTCGGCGAAGCGCACGATCAGTGCGTATTCAGCCGCAGCCCATGCCATGAATCGGTGGCCGGGGACCCTCTCCATGCGATCAAGAACGCGGTCCCTGAGGCGTCCGATCTCCGGGGCCTGGGGGGCGCCTGATCCGTTCGCGCGGTGCGCCGATGGTGTCAGGGTCCAATCCGCTTTGCTTTGGCCGCGGAACACCCAACGCGTCTCTTTGCCGATTGCGGCCAGATCGAGACCACGCGGGTAGTTCTGCAGCTCGAGAATCAGGCTCTCAGCGCTTCCGCCAGATTCGGGGTCGACTCGGATCTCCTTCATGCTTGGTGTTCCGCTGGAACTCCGATCAGCGGGACAAGAGTCGCGACCAGCGCTCAAGCGCCAGAGTCGCGCCGGCAACGGTACGTTCGACTCGCCGAGGAGGAGGGTCGACGAGTCAACCATCCCGGTTCAATGTCAAGCCATCGCCATCCGCGCCTGGCGGAACGACACCAGCCGCTCCGACGCCTCGTCCCACAGGTTCAGGCGGAGCGACTTCATGCCCTCCCAGATCGTGATCTCGCGCACCTGGGCGCCCATGGCCGCGATCGCCTCGTGGCAGCGCTCGAGGTTGTAATTGGGGATGCGCGGGGCGAGGTGGTGGACGTGGTGGAAGCCGATGTTGCCGGAGAACCACTGCAGCACCTTCGGCAGCTTGCAGAACGAGCTGCCCTCGAGCGCCGCCGCCACGAAGTCCCAGTCGGCGTTCTTCGCCCAGTAGGTGTCCTCGAACTGGTGCTGCACGTAGAAGAGCCAGACGCCGGCGCCCATCGCGATGCTGATTATCCCGAGCTGCAGGAGCAGATACGTCGACGTGCCGAAGAGCGCGCACATGCCCGCGACCATCCCGGCCAGCGCGAGGTTCGTCCACCAGGTGGCGTGGCGCTCGAGCTTCGGCGCGTTCTTGCGCGGGATGCGCTCGAGCACGAGGAAGAGGAACAGCGGCGCGACGAACATCAGCACGAGCGGGTTGCGCACGAAGCGGTACCCGAGGCGCTTGGGCAGCGACGCGGCCTTGTACTCGGCCACGGTCATCGTCCAGACGTCGCCCGTGCCGCGCCGGTCGAGGTTGCTGCACGTGCCGTGGTGCACCGCGTGCTCGCCCCTCCAGTGGTGGTACGACGTGAATGTGACGAGGCCGGTGAGGACGCCCCAGACGGTGCGCCAGCGCTCGGACTTCACGAACGACCCGTGCCCGCAGTCGTGGCTGATGATGAAGACGCGGACGAGCACGCCCGCGGCCAGCAGTGCGAACGGCAGCGTCAGGAGCCAGGACACCTGAACGGTGAAGTACATGATCGCCCAGAGCGCGATGTACGCACCGAGCGAGTTGACGACCTGCCACGCCGCCTTGCCGGCGTGCGACTTCTGGAACTTGAGCGTCTCCGCCTTGATCGCGGCGAGCGCGCGCTTGGAAGCGTCGCGGAGGTCAAGCTCCGCCGGAGCGGTGGGGTTCGTAAGGCTCACTGCCGATTTCATGCGGGGGAGTTTAGCGACCCGGCGCGAAGCCGAGCGCTGGAACAGATCGCCGCAGGAATTCGGAACGGCCCAGGTGCTCCGTCCGCAGTGCAGGCGCCACGGCGGGTCGGCCGATGCTCCGCCCCGCACGCTCGTCCTCGCGGAATCGACGGTGTCGGTTTCAGAGCTCTTCGAAAAAGTCGAGGGCGAGGTCCATCCCATGCACGTCCCTGCACTGCCCGGTGCCCGGGTCCGCGCCGGGGTCGGGGCAGTTGTGACCGCCGCCCTGGACCGTGTAGAAAACGAGGCCTGGGTCGGTCGTCCCGATCAGATCGAACTGATTGCGTACGACCGTGCAGCCGTCCGTGGGGTCAACGTCGCTGAGCGTCACCGTGCTGGACGCCGGAGCCTGCGCGCCGATCAGGTCCACGAACAGCGTCACAACGTCCGCGGTGGAGCGGACCGGGGTCCCCAGGGAAGTCCCGCCCGAGAACGGAATGATGGGGTCGTCGGTGCCGTTCATCAGAAACAGCGGAGGGACGGTTCCCGGAGCCGGGAGTGCCGGGTCGGCCGTGGGCATCGTGGAGAGGAGCGCTGCGCCGCCTCGGAAGGTGTCCGGGTCCTCGAGGAGCAGCCGGAGTACCATCATCCCACCGCTCGACCGACCGGCGGCGAAGATGAAGTCCGGGTCGACCGCGCGCCCCGCGACGACCTCATCGACGACCCGCTGAACGAAGCCGACGTCGTCGACGTCCGACGTCCCGAGGACGTTGTTCCAGCGCTGCCCGTCCCCGAGACCATCCATCGTCGTCGGATTGAAGCCGTTCGGGAGCACCAGCACGAAGCCCGCGTCGTCCGCGAGCGCGTACCACCGATCTCCGCCCGAGCCGAGATCCCGCATGCCGCCGCCCGCTCCGTGCAGGAAGAGCACCACCGGCGCGCCCAGCGGCGCGCTGGAGGGGGTGTAGACGGTATACGCACGGAGCTCACCGTCGTGCGTCGTGGTCGTCTCCACCGAGCCGAGCGTCGTGCCGACGGAGACGGAGTGGACCGCCGTTGCGATCGCGCCGCCGGAAGCCGTCACGGTGACCTCGAACACGGCCTCGGACGCCATGGGCACAAGAGGCAGGTCCGCGTCGAGCGTCTCGCCGTCGACGTTCCCGAGCCCTGCGACCGGACCACTCACCTGCCGCCACGCAAAGGCTGTGGCCGTCCCGCCCGAGACCTCTGCGTTGAGCGTGAGGCGGTCGGTCTCCTGTCCCGTCGACGGGGCGTCGATCGACACGGTGAGCGCCGCGCCGTCGTCGCCGTCGGACGAGCTGCTGCATGCGGCGCAGCCGAGGAGGACCGCGGTCGCGAGGGAGTGGATCTTCTTCATCGAGTTCATTTCGTGCGGTGGCCGCCTTGCTCGTCCGGCGGTGGTCCATCGGGCTGCGCACGGGACGTGCCCCGCGCGTGGAAGAGAGGGCCGACGATCGCTGCGGGATCGACGTCCGGTCGCGAGAGCGCCAGGGAGTCCAGGTCGGCGCCGTAGAGCGCGACGAGCCAGGCCGCGGCGGCCAGCTCGTGCACGAGGGGGCTCGCGTGCCCGAGGAGGCGGTCGCGGAAGAGCGTTCGGTCTCCCCGGCCGACCTCCGCCCGCACCTCGGGCAGCGAAGCCGCCTCGAAGCGCTGTTTCATCGATGCCACGAGAGCGCCGTCGTCGACGAAGACGAAGCGCGCGTCGGGGTAGCGACCCTTGAGCGACTCGACGAGCGCGCGCGCACGGGCCGTCGCGCGCTCCGTCTCGGCCGCGTAGGACGGGACGCTCTTACGGGGTCCCCCCGGCGCCCAGGGCTGTGCGAGGAAGATCGTCACGTCCGAACGGCACGCGAGCGCGAGGTCGATCCACCTTCGGTAGTCGGCCTCCGCGCTGCGCCGGCCGAACGCGATCGGCAGGCCGAAAACCTCCACATCCCCGGTACGAAGCTCCGCTTCGATGCGCCGACGGGTGTCTCCATCGCTCCAGAGCCCGCGGGGCGTGCCGCCCCGGCCGGGCGAGAACACGGTGACCGCGCGGTGCTCCTCGACGCCGTTTCTTCGAGCGAGCGCGTCGAAGGCGCGGGCCACGGGCGCAAAAAAGCTGTGCCCGGCGAAGAGGCACGTGCGACCGCGGAGCGCCGGCTCGTCCGGCTCGGCGGCTTGCGCGTCCTTCGGATGAGCCGACGCGGGCGCGGGCGCGAGCCCGCAGGCCGAAACGGCGAGGAGCAGCGCGAGCGGCAGGGCCACTGGGACCCGCCGCCTGCGCGCGTCGTGTTTCGCGTCGGACGTCACGACCTCCCCGCCTGCGTTCAGTTGCGCCCGGCCGTCGCCTGGGCCTGGGCCTCGAGCGCCGTCACGCGGTTCTCGAGACGATCGAGCCGATTCTCCATGCCGCGCGCGCGCAGGGCCCGGCAACCGGTCGAGACCGAGACGAGCGCAAGGAGGGTCAGCGCGCCGATCGCGCGGAGCGCGACCCGTTGATGTCGTTTCTGCATGTGGTTCAGGTGCATTCGCACGGGGTCCAGGCTGCGCGCGTTCAAGGCGTGAACTCCACGCGCAGGCCGTTCGAGAGGTTGAATCCGGAGCCACCCGCCGGGACGTCACGGAACCAGAACTGGAAGTGGACGCCCGGAAGTCCGGGCTGGACCGCAGCGCCGTAGGGACCGACGAGGTCGATCTCACGCACGAGGTTCCCCGCGACGTCCGTGCTGGACGCCGGGTTGAGGCGCGTGACGTTCCCGCCAACGCAGAGTCGGCCGTCCCCCAAGGGCTGGTCGATCGCGGCTGACCCGAGGACGAAGAGACCGAACGTCTCCGCCGGCGCGCCGCTCACCGCAACGCGGAACGCGTTGTCGCTGATCCGGACGCTGCCTAGCCCCGTGAGGCTCGCGCGAACGCCGCCCGAGTGCGTGCTGCTGAGGCAAAAGACGTCACCGTGCTCCTCGAGCTCCTGGAAGGGCGCATTGAACTCCGCGACCTCGCGCAGAATGGCCAAGACGTCCGACGTCCAAGGTGTCGACGCGAGCGTCTCCGGCGCCGCGCCGTACAGGTGCTCCATCCAGGAGAGCGCGCAGAGCTCGAGCATCATCGGACCCGCGTGCCCGGTGAACCCGTCCGCGAAGAGCGCCTCTGGCCCCTGCCCGACCAGTTCCGTGATGTCCGGCAGCGTCCCCGCGTCGAACATGTTCCGCATGACCGCGGACGTCTTGCCGTACGCCAGGTACTCGACCGTGGACTGCGGATAGGCGCTGCGGAGCTGAGCCGTGACCACGAACTGGTCGTAGGCCGTCGTTTCGATGGCGTCCTCGAACGCGTCTGCGGAGCTCGACGGGCCGTTCGACTTCCACGGGATGCCGATGAAGAAGCGAGTGTCGGGGTTGTACTGGAGCGCCAGGTCGAACCAGCGCGCGTAGTCGTCGAAGCTGCTGCTGAGCGCGCCGAACGAGGTGAGCCCGAACAGTTCGATCTGTCCCGTCGCGAGCTGCGCCTCGACCTCGGCCCGCGTTGCCGGATCGTCCCACATGGCGCCCGGTGCTCCCGCGACGGAGCCTCGGAACACGGCGCTCATCTCGTGTTCGGTGAAGCCGTTCGTCGTCGCGATCGCGTTGAAGTTCGCCGCGACCGGGATGAAGAAGCTGTGACCGATGAAGAGGCAGCGCGCCCCCTTTTCGAAGTCGACAGGAGCGGGAGCGGCGAGGCACGGAGCTGCGAGCACGGCGGCCCCAAGTGCGATGGGCGCCAGGTGTGGCAGCGCGTGCCGCGGCGAGAGAGATCGAAGCATCGATGGACCCCCAGAGAATCGGATTCGGAAACGCACGCCGCGCTCAGTAGCGGCGCACTCTGCGGCCCGGCGCGATGTGCGCCTCGAAGCCGTACCAGCCGTCCGGACGAGCCTCCTCGTCCAGGAGCCGGAGGATCAAGAGCCGCGGACGGAGCGAGGACTCCCTCGAAGCGACGAGCGACTGAATGACGCCGTCCTCGCGCCGGACGGCGAGGTCGATCTGACGGGGCATGTCCGGCGGCGTCCTGTCGTCGGCGATCGCGCGCACGTGGAGCAGCGACGGATCGGGCGCTCCACCGAGCGCGGGCTCGCTCACGGTCGAGAGCACATAGAGGTCGCGGATCGTCACGAGAGCGGACTCAAGCTCGAGGAACGGGAGGTCGCTGTTGCGGTCCAGGATCCGCGCCTTCATGACGGCTGGGTCGCTCGAGACCCTCACCGCCATGCGCGACGGAGCGGGGATCCTCCAGCCTTCGATCCCGTCGTAACCGGTCCACATCGAACGCCCGCCGGGCCGCGCGAACCGCAGCGCGAACTGATCGCCGCCGCGGATGTACACGTCGGCCACGGGACGGAGCTCATCGCCTCCATCGTCGGCCGCGATGCTGTAGTGACGATCGTCGTTGGACCGTACCGCCGCGAGGGCCCGCTCGACGACGGAGGCCGCCGCCGGTGGAGCGCCGGGACCGGCCGCCCACCAGACGACCGCGAGCGCGAGCCCAGCGGCCACGAGGCGCGGGACCCAGCCGCCGATCCGCCGCGCCGTCGTGCCGGCTCGCGAGGCGCGTCGCGCCCCGTCGCGGAGGTCTCCGCCCGGGATCGCTCCGAGCGCACGCTGCACGCGCTCCCGATCGGTGCTCTCCGCGTCGCCGTGCACGCGCTCGAGCAGAGCGTGCGCGAACCGCTGCCGGACCTCGTCGTGCTCTGCGCTCACGCCGTGACCTCCGTGCCACCGGTGCGCTCGATGCAGGCGGCCAGGAGCCGCCGGGCGCGCTGCACGAGCTTCTTCGCGCGCTCGTTGTTCGTGGAGAGCCGCTCGGCCAGCCGGGCGCCGTCGAGGTCTTCCTCGTAGCGGGCGCGCACGGCGTCCCGGTACGGCTCCGCGAGATCCTCGATGCAGCGGCGCACGCCGTCGAGCTTCTCGTCGAGCGTGTCCCCCGGGCGGTGGTGGAGTCGAGCGCACTGCTCCTCGAGCGCTTCGAGGGCACCGGGATCGGTCAGGGCCACGGCGGAGGCGCTCTTCCGGTGGGCCGCCAGGACCTTGCGCCGCGCGATGCCGCGCAGCCACGGCCCGAACGGGCGTTCCTGATCGAAGTCGTCGAGTCGGTTCCAGGCCGTCAGGACGGTCTCCTGGAAGAGATCGTCCGCGAGCCCCGGGTCGCGCACGGCGCTCTTCAGGAACACGTCCAGCATCCCGGCGTGCTCCCGGACGAGGATCTCGAAGAGGCGCTTGGTGTCCATCGCACTCTGGGTTGCCGGACTCTGCGGAAACGGGGACGAAGAACTCCGAGATCTCATCGGGAGAGACTCAAGAGCGGTCAGGACACCGTGTCATCCGCTGTCCGCCATTCACCCCGGTGGCTGGTTCGCGTCTGAATCGTCCCGCACCCAGCGCAGACCTACTGCAGCGACTCCCCGATCAACGCTCGCACGCTGGGCTCGGCCTCCAGCTCGTCGAAGTGTTCGTACTTCCGGACGCGCTCCAGCTGGTCGAGCCGGAGGACTCCGCGGATCGGCTCCAGCGACGCCTCGACCAGCTTCGCTCGCGTCGGATCGTCGGGCGCGAGCTCTCCGTAGCGCCTGCACAAGAGCTCGAGATGGCGCCGGTGGATCCCCGCGTACTCCACGCCCAGCGGGCCGAAGTCGCACGTGCGGCCGTAGTCGTCGAGCGCGAGGTCGACGTCGCCGTTCGCGAGGGCCGCCTTGGCGATCCGCTCCATCCCTTTGGGCGACGGCGATGCGAGCAGCCGCTCACGCTCGCGGTCAGCGCGCTCCTCGAGGGTCCCCACGCCATAGAGACGCAGCGTCTCCGCGTTGATCCCCTCGACCGTTTTGCGCCGGGCGACTGCCACCGGGTCGATTGGCCAGCGCTGGCACCGCCCGCTCGCGGTAACCGTGATGATCTCGGTTCCGTCAATGCGCGGCAGCACCCCGAACACGGTCCCGTCGAGCGGTAGAACCGCGAACGGGCGGCACGTCTCGGCGTGGTAGAGATGCAGCTCGTTCGAGCACTGGGACCACGCGAGATCCGTCCCGGGAACGAGCCCGCACGTCACCCAGTCCGAGTACTTGAGTAGCCCGTACTCGCCCGTTGGCTCGTCGGTGTCGCCGTCGAGGTCGAAGCTGCGCACGCGCTTCGCCGCGTTCGCGATGAGCACGCGCCGCTCCTCCCGGTCGAGCGCCGCGTAGAGGTTGATGGCGCCGTCGAACGAAGGAAACGTCGCCAGCGTCTCACCCGTCCGGAAATCGAAGAGCTCGCTCCTCTTCCCGAGGACGTGCGTGACCGCAGTGCCGAGGGCCGGGCGGCGCAGGAAGTGGAAGAACGTCTTCGGGTGCTCTTCCTCGACCAGGATCTCGCCCGTCTCGACGTCCGCGGTGCGCACGAGCATGCGCCCGTCGCCCGCGTCGAACGTGCTGGCCATCGTTTCGGCGTGCGGTCCGATCCAGTGCCTCGTCCCGCCCTGTGGCGACTCGCACGCGGCGATCCTGCGCCCCTCCAGGTCGAAGATCTCGAAGCGGTGGTGCACACCCTCGCCCTCCCGCGGGGGCAGGTCGAAGCGACCGATCAAGCGCCGTCCGTCGTGCGAGAGGCTCAGCACGCGGCACCCCTCGGGGCTCAGCGTGCGCAGGCGCCGCCGCTCGTCGATGTTCCACAGCGACCACGAGGAGCGACCGCCGTCGTCGACGAAGTGCGCGAGCGCCAGCGCGCCCTCCGGTCCCTCTGCAAGAGTCACGCGCATGTTCCAGCGGAACCGGGACGGCCCGTCGAAGACCTGGAGCGGCTCGTACTCGGGCTCGAGAGCCCAGAACCGCGCGCGCGGCCCCGAGACGGTGAAGCGCTTCCCGTCGGGATGAAACGCCGCGCGCAGCTCGAACCAGAGCTTGTCGCTGCTGCCCGCGACGCGGCGGATCTTCTCCCCCGTGTCCATGTCGAAGACGCACACCTGGAGCTGCGCGTCAACGGCGATGAACCGTCGACCGTTCCTCGAAATGCCGAGCAGGCTTCGGAGAGGTTCGGACGGCAGCGTGCGGACCGTTTCGCCGGTCTCGAGCGACACGAACTCGATGGCTCCGTCCACCAGCGCCATGTGAGGCTCCTCGAGCGCACCCCTCTTCAGCAGGCAGCCGGGGATGTGGCGGAGCACCTCCCCCGTGCGGGTCATCACCTGGAGGTTGTTGTCGACCCGGACCGGCCCGAACGTCCGGATGAGCCGTTCGCCGCTCGGGCTGAATCGCACGCGGCTGATCCCGAGACGCGGATCGTCCGTCCGTGGCTCCGGGGTCGGGCTCGGCATCTGCGCGGCCACCGATCCATCGTCGAGATCGATGAACGCGCCGGAGCCGTCGAGGCGGTGGAGGAGGAGCGTCGGCTCGCTCGGGTGGAAGGCGGAGTCCGCGAAGGGCGCCTCGCTGCTGCCGTAGGTCCACCGGACCTGCCCGTTCGACCGGCGACAGACGCGGATCACGCCGGAGTCGGTCTGCGTCGTGAACCACAGGCGGTCCGGTGAGAACTGGACCGACGCGACGCGCTCACCGTGCTCGACGACGGCCAGGCAGTCGCCTCCGTCGATCGCCCAGACCCGCGCGGTCCCGTCGCGCGAGCAGGTCACCGCCCGATCGACGTCGGTCGCGAAGTCGATCCCCGTGATGCGATCCCGGTGTCCGTCGTAGCGCTGGAGAACGGTCGACGTGTCGGGGTCGAGGCGCCAGAAGACGCTGTCCATCGTCTGCGCGAGCAGGCTCCCGTCGTCGAGGAAGAGGAGCTCACGTGTCGGTCGGTCGCGCAGGTTCTGGCTCCCCTCGAGGTCGTGCCCGGGCAGCGCGCGGTAGATCGGGCTCGCCGCGGCGTACGCGCCGGCGTAGCGGTCCGCCTCCAGCGCCAGCAGCATCGCGAGGTTTGGGTCGTCCTCCGTCGCCAGCGCCGCGCGCGCGGCGAGCGCGCTCCCGAACTGCTCCGCCTGCGCCGCGATCGCGTCGTCCGCACGCCTCTTCGCCTCGGCCTCGTTGGACTGCGACTGGAACAGGAACCAGAGAGTGCCGGTGAGCCCGGCGCTCAGCGAGAGAAAGAGCAGCGCCGCGGCCGCCACCTGGATCCGGTAGCGCCGCACGAAGCGACGCGCGCGGAAGGCGCCGCTCGGGGGGCCGGCCGCGGTCGGTTCGTGGCGCAGGAAACGCCGCAGGTCGTCCGCCATCGCGCCCGGGGTCGCGTAGCGGCGCTCGGGATCCTTCGAGAGCGCCTTCATCGCAACCCAGTCGAGGTCGCCGCGGAGGCGCTGGGCCCAGCTCCGCTCGTGACGAGGCGATGTTCCGTCCCCGATCGTCACGCCGCGCAGACGCGTGCTCGGCTTCGGCGGAACCTCCGTCTGCAGAGCGTGCACCATCTTCCCGAGACCCGACGTGCGCAGTCGGTCGGCGTCGAGCGGCAGCTCCCCCGTGAGTGCTTCGTACACGAGGACGCCGAGCGCGTAGACGTCGGTGCGCGTGTCGACCTTCGAGGGGTCGAGGTCGAACTGCTCGGGGCTCATGTAGCCCGGAGTCCCGAGGAACGCGCCCTGCTCGGTGACGAACGTGTTCTCCGCAAGGTCGCCCAGGATCGACTTCGCGATGCCGAAGTCGATGATCTTCGGGACCGCGACGCCGTCCTGCCGCGTCACGAGCACGTTGGACGGCTTCAGGTCGCGGTGCAGCACGCCGCGCCGGTGCGCGTGCTCGACGGCCTCGGTGACCTTGGCGCACAGCTCCACGCGCTCGACCAGGTCGAGCCGCTCGCGGCGACAGAACTCGATCAGCGGGAGCCCGTCGACGAACTCCATGACGAGGTACGGCCGCCCCTCCCCGTCGGCGCCCGCGTCGTGCACGGCCGCGACGTAGGAGTGCGACATGCGCGCGAGGGCCTGGCGCTCGACCTCGAATCGCCCAAGCACGGTCGACGAGTCCATCCCCGCCCGGATGACCTTGATCGCGACCGTGCGCCGGATGGGCCGCGTCTGCTGCGCGCGGTAGACGGCGCCCATCCCGCCCTCGCCGACGAGCACGAGATCCTCGTAGCCGTCGATCTCGGGCGGGCGCGGGCCACTCGGCTCCTCGCCGATGCGACCCAGGGCGGTCGTGAGCCTATCCGCCGCGAGCGTCGGCGGCTTCTCGAGGAACGCGCCGAGCCCCGCTGACTCGACCTCGAGCATCTCTTCGAGCTCACGCCGCAGCTCATCGTCGTCGCCGCATTCGTCGAGGACGAACGCGGCGCGCTCGGCGGCCTCGAGCTCGACGGCTCGGAGGAACAGCTCCATGAGCCGCGTGTCGCGTTCGGGGTCGGCCATGGATTCGGGAGTGGGGGGCGGGCGCCCGGTCGGGTCGGTCGCCTTCGCACCGACGAGCATGGCAGCGAAGGCGCGACCTTGTCGATGGGCTGTGCGCGGGCGGCGCCGCTCTCCTTCCCGTCGAGCGCCGCGCTTCTCCCCGCGAGAACACGTCGCTTTCTGGGCCACGCGACCGGTATCGCGTTTGGGGGTCGCAGCGCCCGGCTGGCATCCTGCGCGCATGGACGAGAGCCCGATCACCGCAGCCCTCGGGCGCCTGGACCGCGGCGATCCGGGCGCCTCGGAAGAGCTCTGGGACCTCGTCTACGCGGACCTCAAGCGCATCGCGCTCGGCCGGATCCAGAGCCTCCGCTCCGGCGAGACCCTCCAGGCGACGGCGCTCGTCCACGAGGCCTGGATGAAGATGGGCAAGGAAGACTCTCCGTCCTGGAGCGGACGCGCCCACTTCTTCGCGGTCGCGTCGCTCTGCATGCGGAACGTGCTTGTCGACGACGCCCGGCGCAAGCACGCCGTGCGCCGGGGCGGAGGCGTGCGCCCGGGCGAGCTCTCCGACACCGTGGCCGAGGGCTGCGCGGGGACGGACACGGACCCGACGGAACTGCTCGCGCTGGACGAGGCGCTGACCGCGCTCGCAGAGCGCTACGAGCGCCCGTCAGAAGTCGTGATGCTGCGCTTCTTCGGCGGGCGCACGATCGCGGAGACGGCCGAGCTGCTCGACGTGTCGCCGGGCACGATCGACCGCGAGTTCCTCTTCGCGAGGACGTGGCTGCGGCGCTTCATGGAGCGCGGCAAGCCGGCCTGAGCGGGGAGAGCGCGCGGCGTTCGCGTCGGTGGGAAGTGGCGGCGTCGCCCTGGGCGGCGCGGGTCTAGCATGGAGCGTCAGTGCCGATCACGCCTCGACCCGATCCCCCGTAGATGAATCAGAACGCCTACCGCACCGACATCGCCGGAGCCTGTGCGATGAGCGCTGTGGTGCTCCCGCTGGAGACGTGGCGGCGGTGGGGGGAGCTGTTCAGCCCCGCCGCGCTCGACGACTTCACGGTGTTCGGCGCGGCGATGGTCGTCGCCGTGCTCTTGGCGAGGAGGCACCCGGCGGCCCCGGCGCTGTGGGTGTTCGTCTGCGGCGGTGCCTGGTTCATGATGGTCTTGAGCGTCTGGGGCTCGATCTACTCCTACGGCGCAGGCGATCCGTCGGGCGCGCCGGTGGCGCTCGTGCTCGCGTTCAAGCTCGCCATGTTCGCGCTGATCGGCTGGGTGAGCTGGCGGGCGGTGCGGCGGGTAGGGCTGGACGATCCGTACGCGGGACCGAGCCCACATCCCGACCGAGCGTGAGTCTGAAGCGGGCACCGCGAGGCCGAACCGCCGACCTCCGTCGTTCTCAGTACCGTGGGTGCGATGGCCACCCCCACGCGACTGCGCGACCACGTCTCTGCGCTCGCGTTGACGGCGCCCGTGGCCGCTGCCGAACGCGCGCGCAGCATCGCTCACCCGTGGTTTCGCGCGCAGGCGCTTGCGAGCGCCGCTCGCTGGGCCGAAGAGTCGGATCGCCTCCGCTTCGCACGCGAATCTCTACGGGCCGCGGATGAGGGACGGGACGACTACCTCCGAGCGGCCGTACGTGCGTGGCCGTTGAGGGCGCTCGTCGAGACCGAGGCGTTCGGGGAGGCACGCGTCGTTCTCGAGAAGGCCATCGAGATTGCCGACACGGCGACGCCGTTCAGTTCGAGGTCGGAGGCGTACCTGCAGCTCCTCCACGCCGCATTCAGACTCGGCGCCGAAGAGCGCGGGCGCATCGTGGACCGGATCCTGGCGCTCGCGGCCCAGGACGAGTTCTGGCGCGTGCAGCTCAACGCCCGTCGCGCGCTCGTCGTTCTTGCGAGTGAGGAACCGGCAACGGCGCTGGCTCTCGCTCGGAAGCTGCCCACGACCCAGGTCGCGAAGGCCGAACGCGCCATCGAGCGCGGAGGGCGTGGCCCGCGGGAGTACTTCTGGCCGAGTCGTTGATCGCGCGTACGCTGGAGCAACACACCCATGATCCACGCCATCGCTCGCCTCACCGTCTTCGCGCTCGCTCTGCTTTGCTGCGCCAGCGCACACGCCCAGGCCACCGTGTACGTCCAGGCCGGCGCGCTCGGCCCGGGCGACGGGTCCCCGTCCTCGCCCTACCCCACGATCCAGGGAGGGATCGCGCACCCGGGCATCGCTCCGGGCGACACGGTGCTCGTGGGAGCGGGCACGTACGTGGAGCGGTTTCAGATCCCGGACGGCGTCGAGGTACGCTCGGTTGAGGGGTTGCTGCGGACGACCATCCAGTCGCCGCCCGGCGGCGGCGGTGTCGTCAATGGGTCGTTCCCCACCGCAGGGATCACGGCGACCCTCCACGGATTCACCGTCGAAGGCAATGGACTCAGCCGCGGCGTCGAGACCCTCTTCGCGCAGTACCTGGTCGTCGAGCGCTGCATCCTCCGCGGGCACGACATCGGCGTGAACGCCCGCTTCGACGTGCAGCTGTTGCACTGCACGGCGACGGACAACCGCATCGGTATCGCGCACGGACCCGGCGACGGCGGCTTCGCCTTCACGTTCGTGCAGAACACGATCACGGCCGCGAATGCAATCGACCTGACGGGTACGAACTCGTCGCTTCTGTTCGTGACGACGTCGATCGTGGGGGACGACCCGAGCTTCTTCGCGCCGCCGCTCGACCTGCACCTGCGCTCGGACTCCATTGCGATCGACGCAGGGTTCGACGGGCGCTTCGACCCGGACGGCTCGCCGGGGGACATCGGCGCGCTCCCGTTCGATCGAAGCTGGCCGACGGGGCGGGCCACATGCGCGGGCGTGGCGCACTCGGGCGGTGAGATCGGGAGGCTGACGGCGGCGGGGAGCGCGGGCCTCGCCGCGCAGGATCTCGTGCTCGTCGCGGATCGGATTCCGGCGGGTCAGTTCGCGCTGCTCGTGACGGGGACTGCGTTCGCGCAGGTTCCGCTCGGGCTCGGGACGCTGTGCATTGGGGGAGCGGGGCTGCGCAGTGCGCCCGCGTTCACGGGCGCGGGAACCGTCGGGTTCGCGGCCGAGCCCGGGTTCTTCGGAGCCGTGCCGGGCACGACGCTCCACTTCCAATCGTGGTTTCGGGACCCGGGGTCGGTGGGGTTCGGACTCACGAGCGGTGTGGCGGTGGAGTTCGCGCACTGAAGGCCTACTTGGCAGATGCGAGTTAGCGACCCTGATCGTGACAATAGGCGTCTTGCTCACACCTTGGTAAGTCCGTCTATTGACTCTGCGTGGATGCCTGTGACGGGCTCAGTTGGCGCCCGATTCCGGACCTAACGACTGCGGGGTCGACGTCGCTCGGAATCCACTCACAAAGACTCCGCAATGAATGCTACGTCCTTCCAAGCTAGGGGTGGCACGGCTGCCAACACCGGCGCAGCATCCAAGCGGAGCCTCAATGGCTCCCCTCTTGGGTGCAGTTGACTTCGGGCGTGGATTGTACTGATCCGCAGATACTCCCGGGGCGCACATGAGGTTTCTCGGTGTCGAGGCGCAGTGGGGGATGCTGTCAGCTATGCTGTTGTGCTGTCGTCGGCGCCGCGGCGGTACTCGCTAATTAGTAGGTCCTGAGGAGAAGGGTAGAGTAGATGGGTAAGTGTGAAGCTTCATCGATCGAAGGGGTTGGATCGACAACGGTCGTCGTCAATCAAGGTGGAACCTTCTTATCGGGAGGAGACTCAGACCCTGGCGACTCTCCGTCTGGAACGACCTATCGGCTGATTGCTGCGGTCTACCCCCTTCGGAGCCTTGCCACTGGTAACTGCGGGTCGGGCCAGTGTTTTGGCTCTTCTACCTTGTGCTCAAGATCCAGTATCAACGGCTGGACGGGAGTTGGGGATCCGTTCCAAACCCGAGTCCTCAGTACAACGAATGGCATCCAGACAGTTCGAAGCCCGCCTGGACCTCGTCAGGTTCCCCGGGTGTCGACGTGGAACCACGCGGCCCTGCCAATCCGAATGGCTCATCCGAGGCCGGCTTCGTGGTTGAGATGAAGGCGCGGTGCCTCGAGGAGGGCGCGGACTGCCCTACCTTTTCGATCACAGCAAGTGGCTTTAATGATCTAAATGTCATGGTTGAAGCGGCGGCATGCTGCAGCTGTGCCGACGCTGGAAGCCAAGAGTAGACTTGAGGGGGAGGATGATCGCGATGGACCGAGACAGATCGAGGTCGCGCAGGGGTTGGAAACTGTGGCACGCTTGCATGCTCATTACACTCGGCACCGCGCCCAGTGTGAGTGCGCTACCGGAGGGGGAGCTCGTCGTCCCTGGCTGTCGCCATTCCGATTCGGGTGAAGGGAGCGGAGCCGCCGCAGCTGGCCGCGGAACCTCAGTCTTCAGGGTGATGCCCGATGAAAGCGGACGCCTCATCTTGTCCGCCGTGGATACGTCGCGGTCGGATATCGGCATCGATCAGCTCTACCTCGACGCGGGTGCCGGCGGGTTCGCAGTCCGTAGTCAGACCCAGGACCAGAGCGTCGATCTCCTCGCGCTGGACACCGGACTCTACGTCGACGGCACAGCCGTCTTAACGCCGCCTGAGAGCGGGGGTCCTCTTCTGCTTCAAGACGTCCATCTGTCCCAGGACGCCCCTGCGTTTCTCTTCCTCGAGGGCGATTCTCTGGTGATCGCGCAGGTCCGCTCTCGTGCTCCCGAATCGGGGGCACGAACGACTGTCCTCGCCATCGACTCCCTTCGGAACGAGGCGCGCGACGCATCGACCGAGAGTCAGGGAGCCGCTCGTATCTCGTCGTGTTTCGTCGGGTCGTCCGAGGAACCAGCGGAGTGGAGGGTCGCTGTCGCTGAGCAGAGAAGCCCTACCAGTTCCAGCGCCATTCTGGTCACTGTCGTGGACAGCGACGGCGAACGGAGCCGACGCCTCCGTCTGCCTCTGGCAGTGGCCACGCCACGCGACCAAGGCGCTGGCTGCGGCATGCACGCCAGCTTCGCGGCCTTTGCCCGAGGTGACGAGACGATGTTCGCGTTCGGGTTCCCGGGGTGGTCCGAGGAACGCGGTGCTGTCCTGCTCTACGTCGTGGACGGGCATGGGGAGGTCTCGAGCACGAGACGTTTGAACTGGGACCTGCGCAACAACCCTCCAAACTCCACCACCGCTACACGCTTCGGTGCATCGATCGGCCTCGTCTCTCGAGCGAAGCCCGACTGGCCACTCCTCGTGACCTGCGCGCCCCGAACCCAGTTCGAGTCCGGGGTGATGTGCTTCGACACCGGCACCGGCGAGCTCGTCCAGCGGCGGAAGCCGCTTCCCGATGCTCTCTCGGGAGGCGTGCGTTGGCGTCGGGCCGGACCGTCCTGCCTTCCGGCGTCGTCAGGTGCTCAAACGGTGTTCCTGCTGGACGAGCGCGGCGCTCCGCGCGCGTTGGTCGGCGTCAGCGCGCCAGACGCACGACTGTCGCGACACCTGTAGGTGCAGGTGAGGCTTCACGACGCCGGGCGCGGTGATCCTTAGCCGCGCCTGCTATTGGGGGACCGCGTCTGTGAACAGAGACGGCGAAGAACCTCCGCGGGTGTAGATCAGTTCGCGGGAGATACGGGGATACGGGAGATACCGAGCCCGGAGTGTGTCGTCACTCAACTCAACCCTGATGCGGCTTCCCCAGCGGCAGCTTCACCAGTGGCGAGTTGTGTGACGAATCGCACCGGGATCGGTATCTCCGCGCGCCGGAAGACATCGTGCTCGTGGGAGCGGGCACGTACGTGGAGCGGTTTCAGATCCCGGACGGCGTCGAGGTACGCTCGGTTGAGGGGTTGCTGCGGACGACCATCCCGTCACCGCCCGGCGGCGGCGGTGTGGTGAACGGGTCGTTCCCCACCGCGGGGCTCACGGCCACGCTGAACGGTTTCACAGTCGAGGGCAACGGACTCAGCCGGGGCGTCGAGACCCTCTTCGCGCAGTACCTGATCGTCGAGCGCTGCATCCTCCGCGGACACGACATCGGCGTGAACGCCCGCTTCGACGTGCAGCTGTTGCACTGCGCGGCGACGGACAATCGCATCGGCATCGCGCACGGGCCGGGCGACGGCGGCTTCGCGATCACGTTCGTCCAGAACACGATCACGACCGCGAACGCGATCGACCTCACGGGCACGAACTCGTCGCTGCTGTTCGTGACGACGTCGATCGTCGGCGACGACCCGGGCTTCTTCGCGCCGCCGCTCGACCTGCACCTGCGCTCGGACTCCATTGCGATCGACGCAGGGTTCGACGGGAGCTTCGACTCGGACGGCTCACCGGGGGACATCGGTGCGCTCCCGTTCGATCGCAGCTGGCCGACGGGGCGGGCCACATGCGCGGGCGTGGCGCACTCGGGCGGTGAGATCGGACGACTGACGGCGGCGGGGAGCGCGGGCATTGCCGCGCAGGATCTCGTGCTCGTCGCGGATCGGATTCCGGCGGGTCAGTTCGCGCTGCTCGTGACGGGGACCGCGTTCGCGCAGGTGCCGCTGGGGGCCGGGACGCTGTGCGTCGGGGGAGCGGGGCTGCGGAGCGCGCCGGCGTTCACCGGGGTGGGGAGTGTCGGGTTCGCTGCTGAGCCCGGGTTCTTCGGAGCCGTGCCGGGCACGACGCTCCACTTTCTATCGTGGTTCCGGGACCCGGGGGCGGTCGGGTTCGGACTCACGAGCGGCGTGGCGGTGGAGTTCGCGCCCTGACCGCTCGTCCGTCGAGCGCGGGAGTCGCTTGTCAGAGCATGATGCGCGCCGCGGCTGGCGCTCTGGCGGGCCGACCAGGCGAACGTGCATGGCGACGGACGTCGGGTCACCCGCCGCGCCGAGATCTGCCGAACCGAGACCTGCCTCCCCGAGTCGAGACGGACTCGATCGAGCCCGCCCGCCGCACAACTGGGGTCATCGAGCGCGATACCGATCGGCAAGTTCCTGGAGCCCCGACAGCCCCTCCAGGTCGCCGTCGCCGAGCGCGAATTCGACGTACTCTCGATCCTCCTTGAAGACCTCCTCCAACAGCTCGAGGACGGATGCGTCGGTGAACGGCCTCTCCATGCCCAGTTGGCTCGATGCCGAGTTCAGGACGTTGCGAGCGCACGCGACGTTGTATCGAACCTCCGCCGCGTGCTGGCCCGAGCTCAGTGCGCGCGAGTAGGTGTCCGCACCCAGCGTGAACGCCTTGCGGATGGGCTCGAGCTTTTCGACGGGCATGCCGGAGAACGACTGCACCGACCGATCCCGAGGGAGGAAGGCGTCGCAGATCGCGTCACCGAGATCCAGCCAGATCGAGGCGCTGTTCGAGACCTGCAGCTTGTCGAGCTGATCCACCACCTTCCGCACAGGGTCGATGCGGCCTTTGGCGAGGTGAGCCTTGGCGGAGCTGAGGAGGTACGCAGCATCGCGCGACTGCGCCATTTGCTCGACGACCTCCTCGCGCACCCCCTGCACGCCAGACTCGACGGCGTTCTGGACCTGCTCTGGAGTCAGGTCGCTGAGACGCTTTGCGAGCGTATCGAGAAGCCCCGGTCCCGCCCAGCCAGCGACGGCGCCGAGACCGATCACGTGCAGGTACACCATTCCCGTCTCGATGGACTCAGGGATCCCGCTCACCGCACCCCGCAGCAGGTAGAGGTCCAGGAAGACGGCCGCCAATGCGCTCACGCCGCCGATGCCGAGTTGCTTGATCGGGTCCGCCTTGGGGTCCTCGTTCCGAGCTGGATCGCTCCTGTCCTTCTCTTCGAGATGGAACGAACGCGCGAGGCCCGCGATGGCGCCCATCGCGGAGAGGAGCGCGACGATGGCGAGGGTGTCCTTGGCAGAGACCGTGTCTGGTTCTTCAAGGACCGCCGCGATCGCCAGCGAGAGCCGGTTCAGGGCCACCTCGATCAGGTTGGAGAGCATCGGGTTCGGTACGGCGGGGGAGGCTTTGCGCCTGCAGGCTGACCCCATGGCCAACACCCGCGCAGGCGCTGCCGGTGCGAACGGATCGCAGTGCACGGATACGCCAAACTTCCGCCCGAACATGGGTCCCTCCGCGCGGCGGGACGGGAATGGGGCCGCAATCGACCTCGGCGCTTCGCTGACCCTGGACGCCGAGGGACCGCGCGCGCTGCGGCTGGTTCCGTTCACCTCGGTGCCGCCGGTCGTACACGGCGCGGTCGCGAGATCGGAAGGGTCCTCGGGATCGAGACCGGCACCGCCGTCCCCCCCAAGGAAGTTCGAGTTTCCTGAGTCCCGAGAGCCGGCGTCGACACGGGGGAGCGCGGGGAATCGGCCCCGCATCACCCTGAATCGACATGAAGACTCTCTGTGCCTACGCGCTCGCCGCGCTCGCTCCCGTCGCGGTACTCGCCTCTCCCTCGCCCCTCGACGATTGCGGGACGTGCAACTTCAGCATCAACGGATCCGTCACGAACAACCCGACGTTCAATCCGTGCTTCACCGAGATCGAGGTCACGCTGAGCGGCACCGACGGCCTGTGCAGTCTGGTCGGTGACGACTGCGAAGGCAGCTGCACCGTGACCGGGACCGTACGCGTCAGTTCGTTCTGCAGCGGCGTGGCCGGTGCGATGATCAACACGACCATCCTCCCGGACGCCGTGCCCTACGGGCCGAGCGGGGGGATGCAGACCGCGTACACCATCAGTGGACCGCTCGCGTCCGGGACCGGCGTCGGAATCAACCTCGGCGTGGTCGACATCACGGGGCGCGTCGCGTCGGCGGGCTTCAACGTCAGTTGCTCGGACTGCGAGTGATCCGCCGCTCGCCCGGACGCCGCATCGTCCAGGAGTGAACTCCGGCGAAGGAGCCACAGGAATGAACATGCTCTCTCACGTTTGCGTCGCTGCGGCCATCGCGGCGACCAGTGCATCCTTGACTCTGGCCCTGCGCCCGGAACCCACGCGTTCCTCGACTCGCGCGCCGGTCGATCCGGCGACTGCGGGCGAGGCGCAGGCTCCGGATCCGAGCGTCTGGGCGTCTCCCTCCTTGTCGGAGGAGACGCTGACGTCCCTCTCCCCGGACTTCGCCCAGGCCCTGGCGGAGGTGAACGAGGAGGGGCAGTACCGGCCCGACCTCGCCGCGCTCGCGGAACTCCCGGACGGTGCAGCGCTCGAGGAGGAACAGATCGCCGAGATCCACCGGATGGCGGACCTCTGGTCGAAGCCCGTTCGTTCGGCCGCTGCCCACGTGTGCGCGACGGCCGAGGTGGGGCTCCGGGAAGTCTGGTGTACGCAGACCTACGACGTAAGGCGGTCGACGGGCACCGAACAGGCTTCCGGCGACGCGGCCGACGTGACGCCGACGGGGTCGATGTACCTCTCCGTTTCGAGATCCTCGGGGCCCTGGACCGTGACCCTCACGGTCGACTCGATCCGGTTCCCCGAGTTCGGCGCTGCGAAGGTCGAACTCCTGAAGGCCAAGGCGGCGCGAAGCCGGGCGGTCGCGGAGGCGGTGCGCAGGGCGGCGAAGGAGACTCTCCGAGTCGGGGGAGGGATCGTGGGTGGCTCGCCGTAGGTGGGCGCGGTGCTCGAGTGCTGCGACCGAGGGGCGCTCGCCGTCGTGCCCGGGCGTGATGGGAGACGGCGCGACGCCGAACGCGCGGCACGAAGGCGTGCTCAGCTCTGCCGCTCGCTCCAAGGAGTGACGCACGGATCGCGCGCCGGGAGGACGAAACGGCTCGTTCCGACGCGGCGCGGGTCGAATCGCCAGCTCGAACCCGCCGCCGTGCCCCGGTCTCCCAGCGCGTGTCGATCACAGGGGCGAGATCGAACGCGGTTCCGCATCGACCTCGCCCTGCGTCCCGCTACTGCAGCGTGATGGAGAGCGCCTCGGTCAGGGTCGCAGTGGCCGCCGCGCTGTCGCGGTGCCACGCCTGGAAGCTCCACGTCTCGCCGGCCATCGCAGCCGATTGCCCGGTCCCGACCGGCAGCTGAGCGAGGTCCACGCGCAGCGCCGTACGCCCGAAGGCGTCCGTCGTGCGGATCTCGCCGGGCCGATCGAAGCGGCCGATCGAACCGCCCAGACAGATCAGGCCCGACCCGATGCCCGGCACCGTCGGCGTCGTAGCGAGCACGCGCGATCCGATGAACAGCGTCGTCTCGCCGGCCGGCAGGCGCGACGCGACGAGCGTCAGGTCGTTCACGAGCGCGCGGGCGTCGCCGACCGCGTCCAGCGCTCCGAACTGCGACGTGCTGTTCGGAAACAGGGGGCCGCACGAGGCACTGCCGAGCTGGCCCTCCGGAAGGCCGAATCGAACGAGCTCGAGTGGCCCGGTCGACGGCGTGCCGTCCAGCGCCAGCATGTAACCCTGCCCCGGACGCCCGAGTCCGAACGCGGCGCGCGTCGCGATGGACGTCGGCATCACGAAGTCCGGGAAGAAGCTCCACGTGGGCTGGCCACCGCGGTCGAACCCGATCAGGTACGGCGTGATCCGGGGCGAGTCGCCGGTCGTCGTACTGACGGCGATCGACACGATGGGCCCGTCGTTCGCATCGAGCGCGACGATATCGAAGCGCGTGTTGGGTTCCTGATAAGGGATCGACCAGGTCGTGACGCCCGCGGGGTCCATCCACCCGAGCGCGACGAGGGGCCTCGGGATGCCGGGGATCGCCGGTACGTCGACCTTGCTGTAGGCGACGGAGCCGTCCGACGTGAGCCGCATGCGCGGCACGTCGGGGAAGTCGTACCGGCCGAGCGCGCGTGTGTAGCGCTCCTGGCCATCCGACTCGAGGAACAGCACCGTCGTCTGGCGCGGCTGGCTGTCCGAGTAGAGGACCGCAACTTCGCCCGCGGCGTTCTGGTCGATGGTCGACACCGTGCCGACGCTCGCTCCGGATGCGAGGGCCTTGTCCGTCTGCCACACGAGCGTGCCGGAGGCGTCGATGGCGTACACCGAGACTTCGTCGACACGCGACACCGCGACGACCGCGCGCTCATCGACCGCGGGCGCGAGGTAGGGATAGAAGAACGAGCCGTCGAGGCCGAACTGCCACTCGTCGACCCCGCTGGCGTCGAGGCTGCGGACGACGCGGACCTGCGGCGCCCCCGTGACCTCGATGAACTCCGCGATCAGGATCCGGCCCGAGGGCGTGACTTCGGGGTCGTCGAAGACGCGGATCCGTTCCTCTCCCGCCCCGAGCGGGATCACCCGGTCGAAGGCCAGCGTGCCGTCGCGGAGGAGCTTGATGCAGCGGTACGACGAGGTGGCGCCGGAGACGAGCACGACGAGCTCGTCGTCCGGCCCCACGTTGAGGCCGCGCGGCGCGTTGTCGAAGCCTCCTCCCACGACGTCGAACGTCTGCGTCCAGAGCGTGACGCCCTCGGAATCGACCCGGTTCACCGTCATGCGGTTGGGGGGGCCGAGCGGGTCGAGCGACCCGTAGACCGCATAGCATCCTCCCCGCGCGAGCGGACGCACCGCGATGCGCGCGGTGTTGGTGTTCGGAGGCGCCTGGAGCGCGCGGTTCCACACCACGTCAACCTGCGGGGCCGCGGGGACGGCGGTCGCACCCACGGTCGAGGGCGCTAGGATGGAGGCAAGGGCGAGGAGCGCCGGGGCGAGCCTGGGGGCAACGGGGCGCGAGGAGCGGTTCCGGGGCATGACGTGGAGAGAGGGGGCCGAGGGAAGAGGTCGCTCGAAGGAGTGCCGGCTGGACGCTCGACCGCCCCAACGAACCGGGTGTTTCACGGGGAGGTGCGCCATGCTGGGACGGGAGCCCAGTGCCGCTGGCGGGGAACCGAGACGCGCGAGCTTGATCCGCGCGGGGAGTCGGCGGTCGCGCGCACAAGTCCGTGTCGCTGCGCTCGAGGCTGGGCTCGCTGGCTGGGCCCGCTGGCTGGGCCCGCTGGCTGGGCTCGCCGGCCGGCGCCCCGCCGCGGAACGCGCGCTTCTGTGCGGCGTGCGATCCAGCCGCTCAGCGTGAGCCGCAAACGCGGCGTGCCCGAGACACGGCTCCCCGCGCTCGGCCCGGTGCACGGATCGAGCTCCGCCCGAACGCTCTCCAGAATGCGCGACGAGATCGAACGCGGGGTCCGACTCTCGCCCCGATCAGCGCAGAGTCACCGCCACCGCGCTCGATGTGTTCGACGGCTCCGCGCCCGGGATCGAATCGCGGAACCAGGCCTGGAACGTCCAGGTGTCGCCCGGCTGCGCCGCGACCGCGCCCGCGGGCGTGGGGAGGGCGGCGAGGTCGAGCTGGACCTCGATCCGGCCCGCGGCGCCGCTCGACTGGATCTGCCCTGGACCGATGAGCCGGCCGAGCGGTCCACCCAGGCACAGGGGCCCCGCGCTCGAGGTCAACGGCACGGGATCGATGGTGCGCCCGGCGATGAAGAAGCCGAAGACGTTTGCGGGCATCGACACCGCCCGGATGCGCAGGTCGTTGTCG
>JBCBNC010000040.1:0-48919 GCA_039821985.1 Planctomycetota bacterium | reverse complement strand
CGTTTCCGCGTGGAGCCGCGGCGTCCCGAACGTCGTGCGCCCGCTGGCCGGCTCGCTCACACGTGAGCGCCAGACACGGGTTCGCCGACGTCATCGAGCACGCGGCCTGCGGCGACCACCATGGGTGAAGTAGACGTGCCGAGCGGGGCGCCCACACGGACTGCACCGAGGTCCCATTCCCCCGAGTGAGCGAGCGAGACGCTCCGGAGTCCGCGCGGCAGCAGCGCGGTCCCCAGCCCAAACGTCCCGTCGCTCTTCTGGCGCCGGAGCTCGAGTGTGAGCGCTCCGCGGTCGTCGAGCCCTCCGCGATACAGGAGCCGCACGCGCCCCGTCGCATTTGTGCGGACACTGCGCCACGACGTGGCGCCGTCTGCCACCGGAGCGTCCCTGTCCCCGAACGCGTATGTGAGTGCGGTCTCGACCAGCGGCGCCCCGTCGTCGTCGACCACGGTCGCCGAGAAGAACGGCCGCGGCGCGTCGAGTTCGAGCGTGACGTCCACGATCTCTTCAGGAACGGTCGGCCCCTGCACCAGAACCGAGTTCGAGAGCGCACGCTCGTCGTCCGTGCGGGCGAGCACACGAAACTCGAGCCCGAGTCCGACCGACTTGATCATCGTGATTCCAGAGTCCACGGGAAGCGTGTGCGCGCCGACGCGCTCGAATCGCCCTCCGGACCCCGCGGGCCGAAACCAGTGCAGCACGCGGGCTCCGGACTGGCGAAGTGCACCGGACGGGCCGACGACCGTGACCCGCACGCCGCCCGAAGGACCGAGGCGCAGCAGGACGGGACCATGTGCTGGCTGGGCATCGGCATCCAGCACGACCTCCGGCGCCGGCGAACGACTCGCGTCAGCGCGCGCCAGGAACTCGACCCGGGCCCCGACCCGGGCTGCGTCGGCGGCGGCCTGGAGCTGCAGCTCTCGTTCGAACCGGACGAGGCCGGTCGCCTCTTCCGCCCGCTCGGTTCCGAGAACGCGCTCGTCGTTGCTCTGACCGCGGGGCCGGGCGACGAGCTCCACGTCGACACCGCCGACGGGTCGGTCGCCGACCTCTTCTACGACCTTGATCTCCAGAGTCCGTTGCCAGCGCGCCAGGCTCTCGTCCAGGACGAGCTCGACCTGGATTTCACGGTCCAAGGGGAGCGCGAGCCGGGCGCTCGTTCGGTCGAATGCATCAGCGTCCGGCAGATCGATGACTGCCGAGAAGGTGGGCGGAGGGCCTCCGTTCGACCAGGGCGCGGCCTCGAGCTCGAGGATGGCACGGAGTTTCGCGCCCAGCTCGTCGATGCGGAGCTCTCCGTTCGATCCCGAGGTCGTGCCGCGTGCGTCGGGGAGGATCGTGCGGGGGAGACCGGCGGCCTCCACGGCGATTCCAACGGGCACCCCTGGGACCGGTGCTCCGTCCGGGTCGACGACTCGAACCACGAGCGCGCCCCTCCGCTCGGCTGCGACGGCCTCCCGATCCTGCTGCGTCTCCGTCGCTCGAAGGGCGGTCTCGTCCACCGCGACTGCGACGTCTGGAGCAGCTCGTTCCGTGGTCGCTGATGGATCCGGCGTGGAGGAGGTGGGGTCGGTCCGCACCTTGCTCGAACGAAACGCGACGACGCCTACGGTGATCGCGACGGCGACGACGCTCAGCAGGAGGAGAGGCTTCTTCATGGGGTGCGACGTTCGATGGTCGCGCGGACTTCACTCACGGCGCCGTACCGAATCTGGACCGTACCGGACACGCGCGTCAACTCCGGCTCGCCCAGCTCCGTGGGGACCTCCAGGCGCCAGTCGTACTTGCCCGCGCCGAGCGAGACCTCGATGGAGCGTGGTGATTCGACGCCGAACGTTCCGCTCTCGTCCCGATCGTCGAACGCGCCGTCGCGCTGGATCTCCAGGCGGTACTCACGCCCCGAGACCGGCCCCTCCGTGATCAGCCTCAGGACGCCCGCCGCGATCGGGTCCAGCGCGATGAGCGTCTCACGTTCCGCAGCCACCGTGCACGTGAGCTCCGCGGTCCGCGCACCGTCCTCGAATTGCACGACGGCAGGGCCGACCGGCAACGGCTCGCTGACCCATACGCCGCGCTCCTCGTTGAACTCGGATCCGTATTCGCGCCAGCCACCTGGATCACAGTCCGGGTGCGTGCAGTGCAAGATCTCGACGTCGCCGACCTCGCCACGAGTGCCCTCGATACGCACCGCCAGCGTCCCCGTGCGAAAGGGGGGCGCGACGAGGTCGAGCGACACGTCCGGGCGGGACTCCGTCACGGTGAAGCTCACGACCGGGAGGGGGCGGGCGACGTCGTTCACCTGGTCTTCGAGCCGCAGCACCCATTCGCCCGCGTGAAGGTCGCGCGCCACCAGAAGACCCTCGGAGCGCTCGAACGCCGGGTCGCGCTGCCAGCCGTCCGCCGGTCGCACGCGCGGATCGAGCTTGACGCGCTTGGGATAGAACGGGCGGTCGTCCTCGGAGCGCACAGCGACCGTCAGAGTGCCGATCCCGGCGGGCGGAGCCACGACGCGGACGCGCACCTCGTCCGGACCAGCGACCACGCGGGCCTCGCCGCCGCCCCAGCGGAGCCGGCGATCTACGGGGGACACATCGAGCTCCCAAACACCCGGTCCCACCGTCGGGAACGCAAAAGCGCCGTCTGCGCCCGTTCCTTGCTCGCCGTTCTCCCGGTCGGGTTCACCCCGCTTGCGCGCAACCACGCGAGCGCCCGCAACGGGTCGACCGTCTTGGTCGACAACCGTTCCGCGGAGCCCAGCCTGGCGCTGCGCGACGAGCACGATTGCAGAAGTGTCGTCGCCCGCCTCGGGGTCGACGCCGTGGCTCTCGCGAGCGAAACCGGACGCTTCGGTCCAAAGCCGGTAGTCCCGCATACGGCGCACTTCGAGCGTGAACGCACCAGCGTCGTCCGTGCGCGCGGTCGAACCGAGACACTCCACCGAACCGCCAGCGACCGGCGCGCCGGCCGTGTCGACGACTCGCCCTGCGAGCCGCACGCGGTCGGGGTGGCGGAGTTTGATCGTCGCTCGCATCACCTCGCTCCGCACGTCGGGTCCCATGATCGCGCCGTTGCCCTCTAGACCCCGGAGCCCCTCGGGCAGCCGCGCGCGCAACTCGTACGCAACGAGTGGATCGCGTATGGGAAGCGCGGCGAATCTCGCCACGCCCGCGTGGTTCGTGGTGCAGGAGAGGAAGTCGGGCACGCCGGGCCCCGGGTCCACCCACCCCGAGCGTACGGACGGGAACTCGAGCGGACCGCCCGGGATCATGCGCATGGAGTGGTCCGTCGCCGGCCAGGCGTCGACCGTCACTCCGGGTAGCGGGGCCCCCTCCGGATCGAGAACGAGCACCTCCGCCGCTCGTGTCTCTTGCTCCAAGCGGACCTCGATGGGCGCGCGCTGACGGTCGCGCGGCGGGACGACGAGAGGAGCACTCCATCCGAAGCGCGGTGGATCGATCGCGACGAAGCGCCCGAACTCTTCGCCGGGTGTCAGCCGTGGCCAGGGCGCGACCACGACCTCCCCCGCCGCGTCCGTCTCGCCCACGCGGACCAGACGCTTCGGACTCGACGCGAAGACGCGTACGCCTGCCGCTACGGCGCTACCGTCGGGTTCGAGGACTCTGAGCCTGAACTCGTAGTCGGGACCCAGTCGCAGGGTGCCCACGTCGAGTGCGGGGCCCTCGCCTCTGAGAACGCGAACGTGCGCCGCGCCGCGACCCCGCGCCCGCGCCTCGACGCGGAGTTCCTGGAACGTCGCGGTGGGGGCGGGCAAGCGGAACGAGCCGTCGCTCGCCGTCGTCGCGTCTTCGATCGTGCGCCAACCGTCTCCGTCCAGCGCGCGCAGGGCCACCGTCGCGCCAGGGATTGGACGGTCGACACTGGCGTCGACGACGCGTCCGGCGATGAGTTGGGCGACCGCCTCGGGGCCGGGCAGGTCCGTGGTGGCCGGCCCCGCGGAAACCCGCTGTTTGGCCCCGTCGCTCAGTGGATCCAGGCCCACTGGATCAAGTTCGATCCCGGGTGTCAGCTTGTCGTCGACCGTATTCGAAGGCGCTCGAGCGCCACTCTTGGTCGTTTGCTTATCGCTTTCTTTGACTAGGAACAGTCCTAGTGCGGCAAGCGTGGCTATGACCACGGAAACCGCGATCCAGAGCCGACGAGTTCCGATTGCGCGGCGGGTGCTTGGCATGGTGCGAGAGTGAGTCGCCCCGTCCGAACTGCTCGAAAACGCGGCTTCCATGCACGCTAGGCGCGATTCACGGGATTCGCAACTGCCGCAGCAGCGTACCCGTGCTCGCTGCACATTCTGTAAGGATCTTCATCGGCAATGCCTTTGCAGCTCACAACGACGCCAAGTGGGGAATCGCAATTTCGCGCGAGTAACTCCGGCTTCTCTGTCTGGCAGGTTTCGGAGAACGCCCCTACGGTCGCGAAGCACGCGGCAGAAACCGACGCGTCGCGTGGTCCGCAACACAACCCGATTCCGGGGCTCGAACCTCGATGCGATGAGCGATAGCAAGAACGAGAAGGAGGAGCGCGACTTCACGAGACGTGCACTCCTCCGCACTGGATGGGCCGCCCCTTTCGTGATCGCCGCGGCGACCCCGATTCTGACCCGATCAGCGCGCGCGCAGTCGACCTCCGACGGGAGCGATCCGGACGTGAACACGGACGGCGATGTGGAGGCCGAACCCGGGCCCAAGCTCGTCGTACACCACGACGGGGGGCACGCCGATCTCGGAAACAGCGGAGGTGGCACCTACCACGCAGATCTGAACCGCGAGCACCAGGACCACGCTCAGCACTGGGACCAGGACCACTTCGACCAGAACCACTGGGACGAGATGCACGTGGACGGCGCGTGGACGCACCACTTCGACCATCTCCACGGTGACACGCAGCACTCCGACTACTCACAGCACGCGGACCGTGTCCAGACCCAGCACGTCGACTCGATCGTGCCGGGGCGGGGCTCGAATCACAGCGACATCCCCTGATCTGTTTGACGCCTGATCGCACGCTGCGGATCGAAGTAAGCGCGGCGCCGCGGTCGGCGTCCTCCCTCGGCGCGGTCGACACGCCGCGCGACATCCAACCGAACCCGGGCTCCCAGCAGGGCCGGCCCGTGAGAGAACCCAAGGAGAGAGACGACCATGGACGACCAGCGACGAGATGCGAACGAGGCGCGCGAGCCTCGCGGCGTCAGCCGAAGAAAGCTGCTTCAGGCCGGGTGGACGGTGCCATTCATCGTGAGCATCGCACCAGGTGCCATCCTCGTGCCCCGCGCCCGTGCGAGCACCACGGACAACACCGACTCCTCGACGGGGTCCGACGCCGACGTCGATGCCGGTGAGATCATCAAGCCGGTGAGGCGCCACATCGATGCGAACCACGAGGACATGATGTGGCACACCGACGATGCGGTCGGGCACGGGGACCACATCCAGCACTTCGATCGCTACGACCACCAGGACCAGTCGCACTCGGACGTGGTTCACACGGACAACGGCTGGACGCATCACTACGACGCAGGTCACGGCGATCTGTCCGGTCACTTCGATGGCACCGGTCACCAGGACGAGATCCTCGACGTGCACGTGGACATCACTCGGCACGGTGACATGAGCCACATGGACGTCTGACTCGCGCAGGCGCAGCCGCTCCGAATGCGGTGTGGCCCGCCTGCATGCGCCTCGGTCTTCGTGCGCTGCCGCAGTAGGTGTTGCGAGGACCATGGGTCGAACCCGTGACGCACGGATGCAGTGCGTCTGCGGCTCGGCATGCCGAGAGCGCCTGGGATCGGCTCACTCTCCGATCGGGTGAGCTTCGCTCGCCGCCTCGCCCTGCGACCCGAGTCGATCGTGGGGCGCGAACCGGTCCCGGTGTCCCGACGGGGCTCATCGACTCGACCCCGCGCGCAGTCCAGCAAGGCCGCTCGCGTCCCACACATCCTCTCGGTGCTGTTTTTCGGACTCCGACCCGTCGGCATCGGGTCCCACCGGCACGCGGACGCGCGCAGCGCGAACCGAGAGCTGCGAGCACTCACTCCTCGGCTTGAGGCCGTCTTTCCCACGCCGTCGTTCCTTCCCGATGAAGCGATCTCAGAAACCCGCGCGAAAGGAATTCACCCGCGAGAACTGGCTCTCCGAGAGTGCAAGGCGCGATTGGCAGCCCCGGATCCAGGCGATTCGGACGGCGTACGAGCAGCTCGAACGACTCAGCGTCGCGGAGGGAGTCCGGCGGGCCAACCTCACGATGGTCCAGCCCACCGCGCTGCCCGACTTCGCGCGGCGGGTCCAGAAGCTGGGGCTCGAGGCGCTCCCCTACGAGAACGTGGCGCCGACCAAGGGCTACTCGAACGTCGCGGGAGCGGTCGGCGAGGGCGAGCCATTCACCCTGCGCGTGGTTGTGGCCCGGGCGGCGGACGGAGTCGCACTGGTGGACGCGTGGCGCGCGGGGGACCAGATCGCGATCGGTGAGTTGCTCGGCTTCCCCGCCTGCTGCAGTCGTGCGTTCCAGCGGGTCTGGGTCGAGGGCGGACGCACCGACTCGACCTGGTGGATGGCCAACGAGGGCGCGTGCCCGCGCGAAGACGCGTCGTACGGCTCGACGACGGTCGGGGGATCGACGTACTCCAACATCCTCGGGCGCTGGCTCAGCCTCCGATTCGTCCCACATCTGCCCTGCTCGTTCGACTGTGACGGAACGGCGGTCTTCGGCGCTTCTCTGGAGGAGGTGGCACGTCGTGCCGGATTCGAGCGAGAGATGGACCGGCTGCACGAGTTCCTTTCCCTGCCGGCCATCTGGTGCGCCGAAGGGAGCACGGCGCAGATCGTCTACGGCGACCTGCTGGCACTCGAGGTCAGCAGTGACACGACGCCGGCGCGCCGGATCGTTGAGCACGTCGGGGGAGAACGAGTTCTCCCGTACAGAGCTGCGCAACGACCGCACGATGCCGTCGTGCAGACGATGGCCGCCGCGACCGTGAACGGCGTGGGCTCGCATGGAACCAGAGCGCCGCACGACACGGTTCGACAGCCGCCGACTCGCGGCTATCCGACCGCGTACGGTGCATCCGGCAACGGCGCAGGCAACGGAGTGCTGGGCCGTGGTCCCGTCCGTGGCGGTGCCGTTCCCCGAGCCGCCGTGCGGGACACATCCATCGATCTGGCGTCCAGCCACGCCTCGCCCGCGATTCAGGCGGAGCACGATCTCTACACCGCGAACGGCTTTGACTCCGCTGCCTCGATGCAGGCGTGCCACGGCCCGATCGTTGAGCATGTTGCCACGCTCCTCCGCGGCGTCGAATCCCCGTCGATCCTGGACCTCGGGTGCGGGAACGGAGTTCTCCTCCGCTCCATTGCGGAGCGCTGCGACCGCGCGCGGCTCTTCGGCGTCGAGTTGGAACGGGCTCGACTCGAACAGTTCGGGAGCGTGCTGCCCGAACACGCGCACCGCGCGTTCCTCGGCAACCTGCTGGAACTCCCGTCGCCCTGGCTGCTCGAGGAGGACTTCGACGCCGTGCTCCTCATGCCGGGGAGGTTGGTCGAAGCCGGGCCGGACCGATCGCAGGCCCTCCTCGAACGACTGAGCGCCACGCGAAACCTCGTCGTCTACGCCTACGGCTACTGGCTGGACGAGCCATACGGCGACCTTCGGACGCTCACCGAGTCCGCGGGCCTCGAACCCCAGTTCACCGACCTGAAGGCGCGAGTGGGTCCGGCCCGCGCGTCGTTGCAATCGGCCCCCGGCCGAGGAGCGTATTGACCATGGCCCTTGAAGTTCGCCCCTTCGGCGTCAAGTGCAACATCGCGTGCCAGTACTGCTATCAGCATCCCGAGCGGGATGCGGGCAACGAGGCGCGTTCGTACGACATGGACAAGATCCTCGGGACGCTCGAGGAGGAGAAGAGCTCGTTCACGCTGTTCGGTGGCGAGCCGCTGCTGATGCCCACCGAGGATCTGCAGGCGCTCTGGGCCTACGGTCTCGGGAAGCACGGAAAGAACGGCGTGCAGACGAATGGAGTTCTCGTCACGGAGCGCCATATCGAGATGTTCGAGCGCTACAAGGTCTCGGTGGGTGTATCCGTCGACGGGCCGGGCGAGCTCAACGATATTCGATGGGCCGGCACGCTCGAGAAGACGCGGGAAGCCACGGAGGCGACGATGAACACCATCGCGCGTCTCTGCGAACGCGGGCGACCCCCGAGCCTCATCATCACCCTGCACCGGGGCAACGCGAGCCAGGAACGGCTGCCGCGCTTCCTCGACTGGCTGACCGAGCTCCGCGAGCTCGGCGTACGGTCGACTCGCATCCACCTGCTCGAAGTGGAGAGCCCGCAGATCCGCGCGAAGTACGCGCTCTCGGACGATGAGAACCTGCGGGCTCTACGCGCGATCCGCGAGCGTGCGGAGCGAGTCGGGCTCCAGCTCGACATGTTCGCGGACATGCAGCGGATGCTCCGCGGAATGGACAACAAGATGACCTGCGTCTACACGGGCTGCGACCCGTACACGACCGACGCCGTGCAGGGCCTCGAAGGCAGCGGGCAGCGCAGTAACTGCGGACGAACGAACAAGGACGGCGTCGACTTCGTGAAGGCGGGTGTGCGCGGCTTTGAGCGCTACATGGCGCTGTACCACACTCCGCAGGGGTACGGCGGATGCAATGGCTGCCGCTTCTTCCTGGCGTGCAAGGGACAGTGCCCCGGTACGTCTGTCGGGAACGACTGGCGCAACCGGACGGAGCACTGCGAGGTGCTGAAGGCGCTGTTCGCAGAGGCGGAGGAGGAGCTCCTCGAGCAGGGCGAGTTGCCGCTCTCGGTCAGCCCGCGCCGCGCCGCCGTCGAGGCTGAAGTGCTTCGTCTCTGGGGCAACGGGCAGCACGCCTTCCTCAAGAAGGCGATCAAGCGGGACGCGCGAACGGGGGTCCCGGCATGACGGCGAACGCTCTCGGGGTCACGCTGCTGGACTTCCAGCTGCCTCCGTTCTCGCGGGTCTCGTGGGTCAGCGATGCGGCGAGGGACGTATGGGAGAAACGCTTCGAGGCGATCGACCGCGCCTGGCCCATCTGGGACATCCGCTGCGTCGCGTCAGGCCAGCGCTCGATCTCGCTCACTTACCCGGAGGCCGGTCGCATCACGGCACTCGCACCGGAGGTGGCTCGCTTCGGCCTTCGAACGCACGTGCTCGGCTACGACGACATGCGCAACTATGGGTTCCGTGAACGGGAACTCCCCGCGGGAGGCGTGATCACGGGCCCGCTCGTGCAGGGCCGACTCGTTTGTGGCGCGCCCGACGCCGTCGATGCGTTCCTCGAAGCGAGCGGCGCGGACGACGGTGCGACGATTGAGGCGCTCCTCGGAATCCCGACGTGCTGCGCGCAGGCACATCGCGAGGCCTGGATCCAGCACGGAATGAACGACCCGACCTGGGCAACCGCGCGTGCCACGTCGGCGTCGACCAGCAATCTGATCGAGACCCGTGGGCACTGGACCGCCAACGTTCTCCTTCGCTCGATCGGTCTGCGAGCCGTTTCTCACTCGCCCTGCCGCTTCGACTGCGATGCGACCCACGCGATCGGGCTATCGATCCAGCAGCAGGCGCGGGACAACGGGGAGGAACAGCTCGCGGACTGGCTCGAGGAGATCCTCAGCTGGCCCGTCGAGTGGTCGATGCTGCACGGGATCGCGGAGATCAAGTCGCCCGTGCTCAAGATCTCGACGCGCACGGACGCGACGGCTCACAAGCATGTCGTTCAACTGGACGGCGAACGGTTCCCGGAGGAGGGCGCCCAAGGGCTTTCTTTCGCGTACCGAGATCCGGGCCGGCTCAAGGTGACCGAGTCGCGCTCGTTCCACAAGGGACTCGCTGCACCCACGGGGATGGCAGCGGACGCCGCAGCGGTGGGGAGACCCGGAGGAGATCAGTGAGACTCGATGCGTTCCCGCGCCACGCCGAGGGCGTACGCGAATCCGGCGCGTCCGGAGATCTGATCCTTTACACGGACCCGTCTCGGGCGGGGCTGTCGCTCAATGCGTCCGCCGCTCGAATTTGGCGCGAGTGCGACGGCGGCTCGACCGTCGCCGAGATCCAGGGCCGGCTCGAACGCATCCTCGGTGTGTCCGGCGGTGCGCTCGAGCGAGACGTGCATTCGGCTCTCCGTCGACTGGAGGTCGATGGATTCATCGCCTTCGAGGAGCGCATGCGGCCGAGTGACTTCACGGACCTGGATCCGCGGGCTCTCGTTCGTCCGCGCGAGGACTGCGCGGACGTCGCGGCGGCGAGCCGCGTCTTCGACCGCCACTACCCGGGCCTGCGCGCGCGCGTTGCGCGGCCAGAGCCGCGTTGGATCGGGGGCCGGGTCGGTCTTGGTCTTCCGTACCGGCGGACCGACGGATCCGTGACGAACGCTCCGTTCGACCATCCGAATCTCGAACGAGCTGAAGCGATCCTCGCGCGTTGGCCCGCCGGGTTTCGCCAGGTCCAGGCGCTGATCGCTGCCTTCCAACCGGTCATCGACCCGAAGCGACCGACGGACGAGACCGGATTCCTCCGCTGGAGCCTGTGTCATGCGTCCGACCAGCCGGCGTCGATCGGAAACGTGTGGTCGACGATCAACTGCCCGTGGATGCTCGCGGAGAACCTCGTGCACGAAGCGGCGCACCAGAAGCTCTTCCTGCTCGGGATCCGTAAGGAGTCGGCGATCGGCTGGATCGAGAATCCGCAGTCCGAGGGCTACGCGAGTCCGGTGCTGCCAGGTATCTCGCGGCCCATGACCGCGCTCGTCCACGGGCTGTACGCGTACCTGTACGTCACCGAGTTCGATCTCGTGCTGCTCGGGCAGGAGATGCAGCGGCAGCGGGCCGAGGGGATCCGGGCGCGCCTCGAGCGCAATCGCGGGTTCATGACGGGCTGCCTCGAGCCGATCCGCGCGTCGCTGAAGTCGGACCGTCCGGGGGATGCGCTCTTCGGCGAGATGCTCGCCTGGGCGGACGAGCTGCTGCGACGCGTCGACGGCGCCACGGGCGCGCGCGAGTCGCGCGTTCCCGCGCGCCCTGTCGCGCACGATCCGCTGCGTGCGCGGTCGGAGCCGGCCGTGGCGGAGGAGACTCACGACGCCGGCTCCGCACGCGGCGCGCGCGCGTTGCGAGCGCCGTCCGAGTCCCTTCCGCCGCACGATCCGCGTTTCGAACGCGGTGGCCTCCGGCCGCACGTGCCCGCGTCCTCGCCGGGACCCCCGGCGGTTGCCGAGCCGGCCCGTGTCCCGCCCTACGTCCGGTCGGGCTCTGACGCCCAGGTCCCCGTGCGCGTCTTCGTCGGCACGGACCCGAGGCAGACGCGCGCTGAGGTCGCGCTCGAGTACAGCATCCGCAAGCACACGAGCGGTCCAGTCGAGGTTGTTTGGATGGACCATTCCCGCGGGGGGATCTGGGACGGATGGAACATCGGGCGCGAACGCGGGCCCGCCGCGATCCCTGTCCAAGGCGGCAGCACGTCGTGGGCCACGGAGTTCACCTGCTTTCGCTTCGCGATCCCGCATGCGTCGGGATTCGAGGGGCGAGCGATCTACCTCGACAGCGACATGATCGTGCTGGGGGATCTGCGGGAGCTGCTCGAAACGCCGATGACGCACCCCGTGATGGCGACCGAGGCCTGCCCGGCGACGATGTTGTTCGACTGCGGAGCGATCGGGCGCTTCGACTGGTGGCCTCCGCTGCACGAGTTAAGGACGCAAGGGGAGCAGCTGCAGGATCACATGGAGCGGATCATGCGCCACTGCGGTGTCGGTGAACTCGATCCGAAGTGGAACTGCCACGATGGCGTCGGGTTCGATCCTGCATCCACCAAGATCGTGCACTACACCACCCGTAGACAGCAGCCGTGGATGCCATACCCGGACGTCTTCAACTACGAGCCGGCGCGCGAGGACGGCGCGGCGCAGCTCTGGTGGCGCTACTACATCGAGGCGTGCGATCGGAGCGGTCGGCGGCACGGGGTGGGTCGCGCAGCGGGTGCTCCGGCCGGGTGAGCGCGGCCTGGCGCGGCGGTTCCCTCACCCCGCCTCGTCCGCCGCTCCCCTCTCGGTCGGCGCAGGCAGAGGGCAGTCAGCTTGCAGCAGGTGACCGGGGAGCGTTCACGAGTCGGTCGGAACGGTCCTCGATCTCGCGGCGCAAGCGCGCGCCGAAGTCGATCCAGGACTCCCGCGGTTGGCGCTTGCGAACCAGGACCGATGTGTACCACGGGACCTCGACGCCCTGCGTGACCCAGAAGCACGACCAGGCTGCGTCGTAGAGGAGGAGGCACGGCGTTCCCACTGCGCCAGCGACGTGAACCGTCGTGTTCGGAATGCTGACGACGAGATCGAGTTCGTGCGCGAGTGCCGCGAGGCCGTCGATGTCCTTGTCGAGCGTGAGTCCGTCGGGTTGGTACACGTCGACGCCCCACGCATCGCGGAACGCGCGCAGCGCGGGCGCCGTATCTCCGTACTGGAGGTTCACGAACGTCGCTCCGGACGCCCCGAGGAGCTCGCCCCAGGTGTCCCAGGGGCAGTGCCGGAGACGGTCGAGTGCCGGTCCGCCCTGCCACGAGATCCCCACTTTGATCCCGTTGCCCAGCCGGTCCAGCACGCCGCGCCAGTGCGCGGTGCGCTCGGGATCGGGCGTGAGAAACCCTGCGCGATCGGGGAACGCGTCGCGCGACGCGCGCAGATGGACACCGAGGTCTCCGAGACTCGAATGGAAGTCGGCAGCGACACTCCGCCAACCTTTCACGTTCCAGCGACGTGACGGTTCGGGAAGCACCTCGAACCTCGGGAAGCTTCGGCGGTACAGCGACGCGAGGCGGTAGTCGCAGGACACGGTGACGTGTGCACCGAGCTCCACCAGGTCAGGGAGGCACGATGCGAACCAGATCTCGTCGCCGACACCCTGCTCGCGCCAGACGAATATGTGCCGGCCCTCGAGATCTTCGCCGCGCCAATGCGGCGCAGCAAAGATCCCGCTTGGGATGTGCACGCCGTGGCGCTCCTGGTAGAGCCGCCATCCGCGCTCGAACTCGCCGCTGCTGAGCAGCTTGCACCCCTCGTTCATGTCGTGCTTGGCGCGCGCCTTGTCGGGCGGTCCGCCGGGGAAGAGCGGGTACATCATTTGCCCTGCTCACCGGCGGCGGAGAGCTCCATGTTCGGGGTCGCGGAACGGACCTCGGCGAGCGCGGCGCGGAACGCGGCGCGGAACGACGGGACGTCGGGGTGACGCATCGGTGGCCAGTACGACATGGCCCGCTCGACCACATCGGAGATCGGCTGCGCGATCTGCGCCACCTCGGCGAGGGGCGGGGGGGTGTCGCGCGCCAGTGTCACCAGGTAGTCGTCCCGGCCGCGACAGCGGAAGGCCTTCCGCCCCGAGATCAGCTCGTACACGCTCACACCGAGCGAGAAGACGTCCGACCGCGTACTGATCGAGAACGGGATCGAGCCCGACTGCTCGGGCGACATGTAGCCGGGGGACCCTCCGAGGTGACGGATCGGTAGCGCCTGGCGGATGTCCTTCGCGATGCCGAGATCGATGAGGACGCCCCGTCCGTCTCCGTCGATGAGCACGTTCTGCGGATTCACGTCGAGGTGGATGAGGTCCCCGTCGTGCATCGCGACGAGGGCCTCACAAGCGTCCTCGAGGATCGGCGCCAGCGTTTCGATCGCCAGCGGTCCGTGGGTTCGCACGCGCGCTCGGAGGTCGCCGCCCGGGCAGTAGGGGAGGACCAGCGCGCACTCCGATTCGGTCGCAACGAAGTCGATTGGTGGCAGCACCCGTGCGTGCGCCACATGCAGACACTTGTCCCTCTCGAGCTCCAGCCCGCGCACGATCTTCTTGCGTCGGGCGCCGCGCAGCCGCGGCGCGGCTGCCTTTAGCACGACCTCCGCGCCCGAATCGGCGTCCAGCGCCAGCAGGATGTCGTGCCGCGACGTGCCCCCGATGGTGCGCGACGGTTCGTACCTGCCGAAGGATCGTGAGGGGTCGAGCTTTGGATCGTTCATGGAGCGGAGCGAGCGCGCGGGCACGGCTGCTCGCAAGTACACCCAGGCGAAGGCATGACCGTCGATTCCGCAAGGGTAGGCTCCGCCGCAATCGGCCGCGCTCCCGGGTCGATCGTGGTTCGACCTACTGCCTGGATCAGCCGAAGAGCCGCGGGGCGTCGATGCGCTGCTTCGAGAAGCTCTTCAGGCCGAGCCAGTCCTCCTCGAGCTGGCGGTAGACCCCGCGGAAGTCGACGTCGACCGGTACGTCGCCGTCGTCGAGGCGCGCGAGGTCGGGGACGCGGCCGAGCTGGCCGCCCGGGAGCGCTCCGCCGAGCAGCAGCACGGGCGCGCCCTTGCCGTGGTCGGTTCCGCGCGAGCCGTTCTCGCGCGCGCGCCGTCCGAACTCGCTGAACACGAGGGTCGTGACGCGCTCGTGGAGGCCCGCCGCGACGAGGTCGCGCTGGAACGCGCCGAGCGCGGCGTCGACGCGCCCGAGCAGCGCGCCGTGCACGGACTCCTGGCTCGCGTGGGTGTCGAAGCCGCCGAACGAGACGTGGAAGATGCGCGTGCCGAAGCCGCCGCGCACGAGCTGCGCGACGAGCCGGAGCTCCTTGCCAAGGCTCGTGTTCGGGTACTCGACGGCCGGCTCCTGCGCCGTGATCGCGGACATGCGCTCGGCCGCGTCGTAGGCGATCCGCGCGGTCCTGCGCATGAAGTCGAGCTCGCTCGGCGCGCCGGCGCGCGCCTGCGCGATGCGCCCGCGCTCCTTCCCGATCTGGCGCGAGACGTGGCTCAGCTTGAAGCCGCGGTCGTCGGGCACCACGGGCGGCGTGGCCCGCGCGCCGCGCATGGACAGGGAGCTCGAGCGTCCGCCCACCGAGAGCGCCGGCAGCGAGCCGGGGTCGCGCGCGAGGAGCTGGTCGGCGAGGTTCCCGAGCCAGCCGACGCGGCCGACGGGAGCGTACGGCTCCGCCGTGTGCCAGATCTCCAGCGACCGGAAGTGCGAGCGGTCGCCTGCGGGGTGCCCGACGCCGTGCACGACGGTGAGCAGTCCGTCCTTCGCGAGGCCGGCGAGCCGGCCGAGTCCCGGATGCAGCCCGACCTGTTCGTCGAGTCGGTGCACCGACTTCGGCGCATGCGCCAGCGTCGGCCGGAGACGGTAGTACGCGTCCTGTCCGTGCGGTGCGACGGTGTTGAGCCCGTCGTTGCCGCCGGTGAGCTGGAGCACGACGAGGACGCGGTCGTCCTGCGCACCGTCCCCGCGCCCGGGACCGGTGAAGGCGTGCGGTGCGAGCGCGCCGAGCGCGGAGAGGCGGACGCCGTTCACCAGGATCGAGCGCCGCGTGGGGCCTTGGCTGCCGTGCTTCATCGGTGTCGGATCAGGCGAGGTGGTACTCGGGAGACGTGAGGACGAGGGCAGCGACACGGTGCACCGCGTGGCCGTCGGAGTGCGCGCTCCGCGCGGCGCGCTCCAACGATGCGCGCATCTCGTCGTCGATCCCGTCGGGGAGCAGGACACGAGCGACCGCGTCGGGTGCGCCGGCCCGGTCGGTCCGCCCGAAGGCCGCGCTGCCGTCGAGGCCGTCCGCCAGCGCGAACTCGGTCAGCCAGTTGTGGCGCGCGAGCCACGTGCCGGGATCGATCCAGGTGCGCCCTCCGTCCCAGCCCTTGACGCTGGGCGGCAGGAAGAGCGTCTGGCCCATGACGCCCGCGGCGCGGACCGCGTCCAGCGGTGCCACGTCGGCCCGCGTCGAGATCAGCGTGCGCGCGACGAGCTCGACCGGGCCCGCGATGCGCGCGCGGCGAGCCGAGGGCGCGAGGAACGCCGGGTCGCGGACGATGCGTTCGATCGCACGTCCGACGTGCCAGTCGTCGGCGGCAAGCGCGCGCGCGTGGCGTGCGACGAGCTCGGCCTCGGGCTCCGGCGAGACGAACTCCTCGAGCAGGCGCCGCGCGATCCAGCGCGGGCACGCCGGGTGGGCGAGCACGCGGTCGATCGCGTCCTCGCCGGATCGGACGCCGCCGCGCCCGAACAGCCGCTTCTCTCCCCGATCGTGGTGCTCTTCGCGGAACACGAACTTCCGGCCCTGCACGCCCCAGCCGCTGAAGGCGCGGGCGGCCTCCTGGATGTCGCCCTCGGTGTAGCCGCCCTCGATGCCGAGCCCGAAGAGCTCCATCACCTCGCGCGCGAAGTTCTCGTTGGGCGAGCCCACGCGGTTCTGGTTCCCGTCCAGCCAGACGAGCATCGCAGGGTCCTTCGCCATCGCGTGCAGCAGCGCGCGGAAGTCGCCGAGCCCGCGATCGCGCAGCAGCTCGTTCTGGCGGTGCATGAGCCGCACGTCGCCGACCTTGGCGTTCGAGGTCGCGAAGTGGTCGTGCCACATCAGCGTCACGCGCTCGAGCAGCGGCGCCCCGTTCCCGAGCAGGAGCGCCATCCAGCGCGACTGCAGCGCCGTCAGGTCGCCCAGCGAGAGAATGCGGTCGAATCCGTCGCCGAAGAGGTGCGGCGTCTCGGCCGGGTCGTGCGACGTCGCGCCGAGGAGCTGGTCGAGCGTTGCGTCGAGACCCTCGTCGACGGCGCGCTCGACGCGGTCCGCGTCGGCGCCGAAGCCCACGCGTCGGAGGACGTGGTGCGCGTCGGCCGCGTCGAAGCTCGCGCCGGCGGTGGAGGTGTGCCTCATCGGTCGACGAGCTCGACGGTCAGGCGAGCCGACAGGTTCCGGGCGGGGCGAACGGTCCCGTCCGTGGTGAGCTCGATCCGGCCGATCCGCTTGGCGAGGGCGAGCACGAGGTCGAACTCGGCCTCCGCGCGGTCCCGCGGCTTGCCCTCGACGAGGACGGCGCGGGTCGTGAGCAGCTCACGGTTCTGGGCGAGCAGCTCGGTGAACGCCGGGCCGTCGATCGCGACGCGGTCGATGCCGCGCCTCGGCCCCGGGGCCGCCGGCTTCGGAGCATGGTCGTGGCCGCCCCGCAGGCGCTCCGCGGCGCTGCGCACGGCGCGGTAGTGGGTTCCGAGCACGGCGACGCCATCGATGACGCAGCAGCCTGGACTCAGGTTGTAGGCCAGGTCCACGGCAGCGCCCTCGCCGGGCGGATCGAGCGTCGCCTTGTAGACGGGAATGCCGCTCATCATCTCGACGCCGAGGAGCACGTTGGGTTCGCCCTTCTGCGCTCGGTCCGCGCCGATCAGCGCAGCGCCGCTCTGGAACGCCTGCAGGAAGCGGGCCTCGTTCTTCTCGGGGTCGGCGAGGCGCGCGACGAGGGTCAGCGCGGGCAGCGGAACGTCCGGCGTGGGCGTCTCACCGAATTCGATCGGATGCACGAGGACCGTCCAGTCGGGTTCGAGCGCGGCGATGAGCGCGTCGGCTGCGTCCGGTCCGCCCGCCAAGAGCCCGATGTTGCCGACGGCCTCTGCGAGTCCAGGCAGTTTCCGCGCGCCGACGAGGTCGGTCCGGTTCGCGAGGAGCGCTCCGACGTCGCGGTGGAGCTCGAGGTACGCCAGGTCGGAAGGCAGCTTCTGAAGCAGCGCGTCCGCGCGCTCCTCATCCGGGAAGAGCACGTCGGCGCCCTTGCGCGCGCGCCCCGTCCCGAGGAGCTCAGCCGTCCACGCGTTCCCGCCGAGGCGCAGCGCGACGCTCGCTTCCGACGCGCCGCCGAAGTGGCTGAGCACCGGCCCTAGGAAGATCTGCGCACCCGGATCCCAGGGCATCGCGGAGAACTCGTCGAGATCCGACCCCGACTCGTAGAAGCGGTCGAGGTCGAACCACGCGAAGACGTCGGCCTCGCCGTGCGCCGCCGCCTGCAGGTGCCGGACCATGTCCTTGGGGATCCCGCCGCGGCGCCCGTGCTCGAGGGCGTCTTCGAGGTCGGCCGGGTCCTGCGCGACGATCAGCGTGCGCTCGTCGACCCGCGCGAGTCCGGCGCGGCGGGTGCCTGTGAACGACCAGGCCTCGAGCACGCCGAGGCCCTTGCAGCGCTTGGCCGAGACCGGCTTCGCGAGCTGGATGTTGACGAGTGCGTGTGTGACCGCCTCGAGCGCATCCTCGTAGGCGTCCTCGTCCGACGTGCCTCGCGCGACGAGGACGGGCCGCGGCCCGCGCCGCGACAGCACGAAGGCGACGCCGACACCGTCGGCCGTCAGGTCGTGCGCGACCTCGAGCGGATCTGCGCCGAGCAGCGACCATCCGGCGAGCAGCACGTCCTCCGGCGGGTTGTCGAGGCTCTCGCGCACGCCGGGCAGCTCGAGCAGCGCGCTCACCGCGGGGTGCTCCAGACCCTCTTCGAGCAGGGGACCGTGCGCTCGGCTCTCGATCCACACCGCGGCGGAGTCGGGCGCAAAACGAACGAGCGCGTCCGGTGTGCCGGACGCGCTCGTCGGTGACTGAGGAGGCGCTGCGAGCGCCGGGGCCGCGGCGAGCGCGGCGAGGAGGGCGGGGCGTATCGGCATCGTCGGTCGGGGTCCGGGTCGGACCCAACTACGATGCCACGCGGCTTTGTTTCCGCCGCGTGTCGAGTGCGAGCTCGTGTGCTCCGGCCCGGGACGCCGCCTAGAGCGACGACTTGGTCAGGAGCACGACGATGAGTCCGGACCAGAGGAGGACTCCGAGGCCGCGTTCGATCGCGACCGGGTTGTCGAGGAACCGGCGGAGCGGTCCGTGGGGGCTTTGGGGGAATTGCATGGGACTTGGCTGCGAGTGCGCGTTCGATCCGCCCGGGGGGGTGGGGGCGGCGGATCGACCGGCTGGAGGTGATTACCCGGCGTCTCCCGGGCGGTCACGTGGAAGAGAACGACGGAAGGGCCGTCGTCCGTGCCACTTGTGTGTTCGAATCGGGTCGGTCGCCACTCCGACGTGTTTCGGACGCGACCAGGAGCCGCAACGGATCCCTCGAACGATCGATCCATGAAGGAAATCGAGATCCAGTGCCCGTGCTGCGACGCGAAACTCCTTGTCGACGTCCGCACGCAGACCGTTCTCCGGCACGCGCAGCCGGAGCAATTGAACGAGTTCGGTAAGCCGACCCGGGACGGGGGGCGCTGGGACGACGCCCTGGAGCGGGTGAAGGAGCGCGGCGCCCGGGCGGGCTCCGACGCCCGGGAGGACCCGTTCGATAACGCTCTGCGGCGCGAGCGGGACCGCTCGAAGGACCTCGATTCGCTGTTCGACCGCGCCCGGGACAAGGTCGACGAGCGGCGGCGCGAGCTCGAGGACGAGTGAGCGCGGTGGGGCCCTCGTCCACGGGCCGTGGGCTCCCGCACCGGCCCGACCGCTGCGGCGCCCCGTGATCCTGCGCGGCTACGAACCCGGCGACCTCGAGGCCGTCGCCGGCCTCATCACGGACTCGATCCACGGCCTCGCCGTCACGGCGTACGACGCGCGCCAGCTCGACGCCTGGGCGCCGCGGCCGCCCGATCTCGAGCACTGGCGTCGGCGCCTGGGCTCGATGCACGTCGTGCTTGCCTGCGAGGACGGCCGCCCCTCGGGCGTGATCGGATTCCACGCGAGCGGCCACGTCGATCTCTTGTTCACGCATCCCGACGCGGCCCGTCGCGGCGTGGCCGCTGCGCTCCACGCGGAGGTCGAGCGCAGGCTCGCGGCGGAGGGCGTGACGGAGCTCTTCACCGAGGCGAGCGAGATCGCCCGACCGTTCTTCGGGTCCCGGGGCTACGTCGTCGTGCGACGCGAGGTCGTGCAGGCGCGTGGCGTCGACCTGCACCGGTACGTGATGCGCCGCGCCGGCCCTCGGGCGAGGTGAGCAGGTCGGGCCCGCGGCGATCGCACCGGCCCGTGCAGGCCTTCCTCGTTCAGATTTCCGCGGTTCAGTGACGCACTTCCGGGCGTGGCCGGCACCTGTGAGGAGACCATCCGCCCTCCTCACCCTTCCCGACCCATGCTTCGAACCATTGCTTCGCTCGCCTTTGCGACGACGGCGCTCGCCCCGTTCGCGGGCGCCCAGGTCCGCCAGATCGGCCCGCTCACCGAGTCGGAGCGGGTCCTGGCCGCCTCCCACCGCAGCTCACTCATCGCGGTCGCGGTCGACGAGGACGGCGACCTGCTCCGGACGGGGGACGGCGGTGCGAGCTACGTTCCGCTCGACACGTCGGCCATGCCGGGGCTCTTCGCTGCGGACTTCGACGGATCCGGAGCGTGTTTCGTGGCATCGCCCGATCGGGTGCACGTCAGCACCGATGGCGCCGCGACGTTCACTCCCGGCGCAGCGCTCGCGTCGGAGGTCCGTGCGCTCGCGGCGAGCACCCTGGTCGGAGGCGAGGTCTGGGCGCTGCTCGCGGACGGCAGCATCCATCGCTCGACGGACTTCGCTTCGAGCTGGACGCAAGTGGGCTCGCTCGGAATGGCCGTCGACCCCTCGAACGAGCCGGGCATCGACCCGCACCCGTTCCGTCCGGGGGAGTGGCTCGTGCACGCATTCCGCACGCTTTGGCACACCGAGGACTCGGGGCAGACCTCCTCGCAGACGTCCGTGCTCGCCTTCTTCGGAGGGACGGTCCAGGACGCGGCGCTCGTCGGCGAGCACTGGGTCGTATCCATCCACCACAACCAGCACGGGCTGCTCTTCAATGATCTCGCGTACTCGAGCGACGCGGGCGCGACCTGGAACCTCTCGTACACGGGATTCCTCGAGGCCGGCGCGCTGCGCGTGAGCCCGCACAATCCGGACGAGGTCTGGGTCGTGCGCTACCAGGACGGTCTCCTTCGCAGCGTCGACGGCGGGCAGTCGTTCGTGCAGGTCTCGCCCGGAGTCGGTTCCCGCACCGACATCGACTTCTCGAGCGATCCGGCGCGCCCGCTCCACGCATCGACGCCGTCGATGCTCGGCACGGCGGACCTCACCGCGGGCACGTTCTCGCCCGCCGAGGGCGGCCGGAACGCGGTCCACGTGCGCGACTTCGACGTCGATCCGCGAGACCCCATGCACCTCGTCGCTGTGACGCGCTTCACGAGAGGGACCGTCTTCGAAACGTTCGACGGCGGCGACAACTGGTCGGTCGTCGCGTCGAACCTGGTCGGCGCGACGGCCGCGGGGCAGACGACGGGAGCGGAGATCGACGGGAACGGGCGGGTCTTCGTGCACCGGCCCCACCTTCGTCTGTACACGGGCACCAGTTGGACCGCGCTCAGTCCCGGGTCCGGTGACGTCACGGCGCTCGCGACCTCACGCGTCGACCCCGACCTCGTCTACGCCACGCTCGAACGTGCCGACCGTGACGTGCTTGCGGTGTCCCGCGACGGTGGATTCAACTGGACCCGCGTGGAGATCTGCACCGACCCCGCCGGCGGCAGCTGCGCGGACACGGAGTTCCGCACGATCCATCTCGTCGAGCGCCCGGGCGCGCCGACGCGCGTCGTCCTCGTGACGCTCGACGGGCTCCGCATCGAGTTCACCGACGACGAAGGACTGAGCGTGGTGGGCGCCATCCCGGGCGGCCAGCCGGTGCAGTTGGGCCAGAGCCCGCGCGACGGAGCCCGATTCGCGGTCTGGCGAGCGGGGGCCGTGTTCCTGACCGACGACGCTTTCGCAACGACGACCGCGCCTCTCTCGAGCCCGTTCGGCGAGGCTGGCCTCGTCGCGTCCTCGGAGGACCCCGACCTGATCGTCGGTGCGGCGCCGGGTGGTCCGAGCGTCGCACCGACGGTCGGCGTGTCGACGGACGGTGGTGTCACCTGGGCCGCGCGGCCCGAGTGGACGCTCGGCGTGCGCACGGTCGAGGCGCTCGGGCTCTCTGCGGACGAGACGGAGCTCTACGTCGCGGGGGATCCCGGCCTCTTCGCGATCCCGCTGCGCGACGCTCCGGCCGCGACGGTCTGCACGCAGACGGTGCCGAACAGCGTCGGGCACTTCGCCGGACTCGGAGTGACCGGCTCGGCCTCCGCCACCGCCAACGAGGCGCGGCTCGAAGCGACTGGACTGCCGCCGTACGTGGTCTGCTTACCGCTCGCGTCCGACGCGACCGTGCAGACGCCCGGCGCGGGGGGCTCGCTCGGCACGCTCTGCCTCGCGGGTCAGATCGGTCGCTTCAACTTCGACATCGGCACGTCGACCGCGGCTGGCGCGTTCGGCTTCGATCTCGACACGCAGCTCCTCCCGCGCGGAGCGCAGCCGATCCCGGCCGTTGCGGGGGAGCGCTGGTTCTTCCAGTGCTGGTACCGCGACGTGGACATGGGCGGCGCTCCCTCGAGCCACTTCACCGAAGCCGTCGAGGTCACCTGGCTGCCGTAGGCCCGCGGTCGAGACCCAGCCCTGGACGGGCCCGTCATCTCTCCACCGGGCCGGGCAGCGTGATCCGATTCTGCGTGCCCGCGCGGATGTCGACGGTCGTGTCCTCCGGCGCGCGAATCCATCCCTCGGGCCCTGCGGCGGCGAGCGCGACGCGGAAGCGTCCCACCGGGACGTTCTCGAGCGTGGCGCGGCCGTCTCGGATCCGTGTCACGGCGCTCCACTCCGCCCCGTCGCGAATGAGGTTGGTCGTCCAGACCGGTTCGTGCTGGCCTTCGGTCCAGAGCGCGAGCTGCACGAAGTCGAGTCCGTCGGCGAGCCAGGCGTCCGGCAGCTCGATCTCGAGCGTCGACGGCGTGTAGCGCACCGTCCGCTCGACCCGCGCGCCCGGCTGCAGGAGGATCGGCTGGTCGTACAGGATGACCGCAGGTCCGTCACCGACGTGCAGCTCGATGAACACCGTGCCGGACGCGCGGACCGACGCCTCGGCGCGGCCATCGGCGTCGAAGCGCTCCATGATCCGCAGTCCCCGGCGGGGCGCGCGATCCTCGGGATTCTCGCTCGTGCGGCCATGGCGCACGAAGAACCCGACCTCTGTGAGATCGACGCCGGGTGCGTCGAGGGTCAGGGCGAGCCTCCCCTTGCCCGCGCCCGCCGCGTCGATGGTCGCGAGGACGGTTCCGTCGCGCGGGACCTCGATGCGGGTCGGTAGGACGTCGGCGAGGAGACCCTCCGAGCCGTGGACGTTCAGCTCACGCGGGCCCTCGGGCACGTCCTCGAGCGTGAACGTCCCGTCGCTCCGGACCGGAACCGGCGTGGCGTCCGCCCAGTGGCCCCAGTAGACGGTCAGTCCGTCGGCGGGGACGGTGGGCGGCAAGAGCACGGTGCCCTCGACGGTGCCGAGGCCGGGGCGCTCCAGGTGGAGATCCGGAGCCTCGAGCCAAACGGGCTCCGCCGTCGGACGCGGGACCTCCACGGTCGTACGCCCTGAGAGCGAGTCGCCGCGCACGTCCGCGATGACGTGCTGCGTTCCAGCGCGGATCCCCTCGATGAGGAAGCGACCGTCGATGCCCGTCACCGTCTCCTGCGCCGGCGCGTGACGGCGCTCGGGCCGGTCCGTGACGCGGACGCGGACCTCTGCCGCGGGGTCGCCGTCCACGAGGACGCGCCCGACGATCGTCGCGCCGCGGACGAGCGCGACGGTCTGCTCGCCGCCGCCCGGCGAGTCGTGGGCGACGTCGCCCGTGAACTCGAGGTAGCCGGGCGCCCACGCGCGGACGAGGTCGACGGCTTCCCGCGCATCGCGCTCCGTCCGGCCTCCGTCGTGGGTCCTCGCGCGCTGACGCGGCAGCCCGCCGTAGACGCGGGGCTCGGCCTCGCTCCCGCCGCCCCTCGTGACCGAGAGCCAGTACTCGGTCAACGGCTCATGCGTGATGGCGTCCACCACGAGGAAGGTCGTCCGCGTGGCGCGCTCGAGGACGATCTCGGCGTCGACGTCGCCCGGCTCGAGCGTCACGGACGTCCCCCCGCCGTGGAAGGCGCCGACGGGCACGAACCCGTCGCGCTCGAAGCGGACGACGTGCGCTCCCTCGGCGTGAAGCGTTTCGTCGAAGACACCGTCTGCGTCGGTCGTCAGGAACGTGAGTTCACGCTCTTCGGTGCCGCCGGGGTCGAGCATGATGCGCTGCGCGGCAATGGGCGCGCCCTCCGGATCTGTGACGCGACCCGCGACGCGCCCGGCGGCGCGCAGCGTGATGTCCCCGAGCGCGGTGCGCTCGCGAGCGCGGAACGCCGCGCTCCGCAGGACGCTCACTCGACCGGGTGCGGTGAACGCGATCGAGTAGTCCCCGACGGGCGCGTGCCCGAGTTCGAATCGTCCGGCGGCGTCGGTCGTCGTCGCCGACGCGCCGACGAGCCCGTACCAGCTGCTGAAGTTCGGGCGTAGCTCGACCGTGGCGCCGGCGAGCGGCGCGCCGGATTCGTCGAGCACGCGACCCGTTCCGGCGCCCGAGGGCGTGAGCGCGATCACGCCGAGATCGTTGTCGCCCTCGACGAGGAGCACCGCTCCGTCGCGCGGGAGCGGCGACACGTCGATGGAGCCGTTCTGGAAGAAGAGCCCCGGTTCGAACGCGACCCGGTCGAGGCGCGCGCCGTCGAGCGCGACGTGGAGGGACCACCGACCGTCGCCGTCCGTTCGGGCGCTCGCGACGACGTTGTCCTTCCACTCACCGCCCGTCCAGCTGGTCCAGCATCCGGCCACGGAGACATCGGGCACGGGATCGCCGTCGGGGTCCGTCACGAGGCCGTGGAGGCGGGCCTTCGGCCGCGCTTCCGAAGGCTCCTCGGGCGCGGCCGCCGCGGGCTCGACGGCCTGGCGGCTCTCCGCCCCGTCGGGACCCGGACTCGATTCCGGGAGGGCCGCCGCAGCCGTGTCGATCACGCGCTCCTCCGCGCCGCGCACGACCGCCTCCGGCGCGGGGTCGGTGCGCAGGAGAACGAAGCCGAGGATCACCGCCAGAGCGAGTACGAGGGGAACGAGGATCTTGGTCATCAGCGAGGCTCCGAGGAGGAGCGCCGCTCCGTGCGCCAGGGTGCCGGTCCCCGCGGGGCCGGTCCGCACCGCCAGCGCCGCGAGCGGCGCGAGGGCGATGGACCACTGCTCGTCCGTCCCGAGGCCGCCCGCGTCGAGGGCGTCGCGCAGCTCGACCAGGGCGCGCCGCAGGCGCGCCTTGACCGTGTTGGGCGAGACGCCGTCGCGCTCGGCGATCCGCGTCGGTGTCAGGCCTCCGACGTAGCGGTCGAGCAGAACCGCGGAGTGCGCGGGGCTCAGCCCGCGCACGACCGCGTGCAGCCGCTCGGCCGTCTCGGCCCGTGCGACGATCTCGTCCGTCGACGGGGCCACGTCCGCGCCCGATCGGGCGCGCTCGCGGTCGGTGCGGCTCCGGCGAGCGGCGCGCTCATTGAGCGCGAGCCGCCGCGTGATCGTCCGCAGCCAGGGGCGCAGCTCCTCGGTCCGAGAGGGCCGACGGGCGGCCCGGAGCGCTCGGATCACGGCCTCCTGCGCAACGTCCTCACCGCCATCGGGGTCCCCGAGGATCGCGCCGGCGAGCCGGGCGAGTCCCTGGGTGTGGCGGGTGAGGTCGTCGAGTCGGAGGGAGGGGTCCATCTGCTCCTCGAACAGAGCGGCTCCAGGAGAGGGTGCACGGAATCCCCGGATCCCGAAACTCCGAGCGGCGGGGCGTCCACGTGCGTCCCTCGACCGCACTCCGCGCCGCCGCCGCGCGATGGAGCCCCGCTGCGCTCTGGCGCGGTCAACAGCTCGGGCCCCCTTTGACCTGGGCCGACGGTAGTCCCCCAGGGCGACGGCGAGAGGCGTACTCCACCGCTCTCGTCTCCGAAGGGGCCGCGCAGCGTACGGGGGAGCCCGAGCGACACTCCCTGGACGGACGCGGGACGGTCCCGCGAGACTTCTTCGAATTCCTCCGGACTCGGGAACGCGCGCCCCCGCCCTTGTTCGAGGATGGGCTTTCGAGTGATGACAGCAGACGAGACGGCAGGCGGCGACCTCTCGGCGACCCTCGAGCGGGCCCGGGCCGGCGACGAGGGGGCGCGGGAGGAGCTCTTCCGGGCGCTGTACCCGACGGTCGAGCGGCTCGTCCACCGGGGCCTCAGCCAGGACGTTCGCCGCGGCCGGCCCTGGCTGGCGGCGCGGTTCAGCACCGGCGACGTCGTGCAGGAGGTCTTCCGCCGGCTCCTCGCCGACCTGCCGAGCTTCGTCGGCACGCATGAGCGCGCGCTCGTCGGCTATCTCGCCGCGTCGATCCGCCACCGACTCATCGACGCCGTCCGCTTCCACGAGGCGTCGCAGCGCGACGGGCGGCGCACCGTCGTCCAGCCCGATGAGCGCGACCCGACCGCGCACGCGCGCTCTCCGGTGTCCGACGTGGCGTCGATCGAGGAGATCGAGCGGTTCCAGTCGATCCTCCAGGGATTCCCGGAGCGCGAGCGGCTGCTCCTGCGCGGGCGCATCGAGGACGACGCGCGGTTCCAGGACCTCGCCGAGCAGCTCGGGTACTCGTCGACCTCGGCGGCGAAGCGGGCGTTCTACGCGGCCCAGGCGACGCTCGTGGTACGGATCCGGCAGCGCGGCGACGAGGGCGACCGTTGAGCGACGCAGCCCCCGAGGATCCGTTCCAGGACCCCGAGCTCCCGGGTCTCGTCGCAGCGGCGCTCGAGTCCCGCGACGCGGGCCGCGAGGTCGACGTGGTCGAGCTCTGCGGCGCGCGGGGCGACCTGGTCGAGGCCGTGCGCGCGTCGATCGATACGGGCAAGCGGCTCGGCACGATGCAGGGCGCGGCGGCGGGCCTCGACCGGTTCGCCGGCCGGACCCTGCTCGACCGCTACCGGCTTGAGCGCAGGCTCGGCGCCGGTGCGATGGGCGTCGTCTACCTCGGCCGCGACCTCGAGCTGAAGCGCGACGTCGCGGTGAAGATCCTGCGCTCGGCGCTGATCGAGGCGGGCGAGGCCGAGCAGCGCTTCGTGCGCGAGGCGGAGGTCCTCGCATCGCTCGATCACCCATCCGTCGTGCGCGTCTTCGACCGCGGTCGGACGCAGGACGAGGACGAGCTCTTCCTCGTCATGGAGTTCGTCGAGGGGCGCACGCTGCAGGAGCTCCTCGACCGCCGGCGCTCGCTGCCGTTCGGCGGCGAGGGCTCCTCCTGGCTGCGCGCTGCGCTCGGACCCGAAGCGGTCGGGGCACTGCCCGACGACGGGTTCCTGCGGCTCCTCGTGCGCTGGGGGCTCGGACTCGCGGGCGCGCTGCAGCTCGCGCACGACCGCGGCGTGTTCCACCGCGACGTCAAGCCGTCGAACATCCTCGTGGGCCGCGACGGGGTCCCGCGCCTCGCCGACTTCGGCATCGCCGCCGTGGGCGCGGACAGCACGATCACGCGCGAGGGGCAGCCGCTGGGAACGCCGGCGTTCACCGCGCCCGAGGTGCTCGAGGAGGGCTCGCAGCCGGGGCCCGGACTCGACGTGTACGGGCTCAGCGCGACGCTCTACGCGGCGCTCGCGGGCCGGCCGCCGTACCAGGGAACGCCGTCCCAGGTGCTCGCGCGCCTCGCGGTGAAGGAGCCCGACCGCCTCGATCGACTGGACCGATCGCTGCCGCGGGACCTGTGCGCGGTGGTCGAGAAGGGCATGGCGCGCGATCCGCGTGTCCGGTACGCGAGCGCCGCGGAGCTCGCCGGGGACCTCCGCGCGTTCCTGGATCACCGACCGACGAAGGCCAGGCCCGTGTCGGACGTGCGCCGCTGGCTGCGGCGCGCCCGGCGTTCGCGCGCCGTGCTCGGTGCGGTCGTCGCGAGTGCGCTCATCCTCGTCGGAACCCTCGGTCGGCTCGCCTGGCTGGACCACGAGGCCACGGTGCGCGCGGAGGCGTTCGAGGGACTGCGGCGCATTCCGCCGAAGCTCGGCCTCGCCGCGCCGGAGAACCGCCGCGCGACGAGCGACGAGGAGTTCCGCGCGGTGCTCGGGGCGCTCGACGAAGCGCTGCGGTCGCGCGACTTCCTTCTACCGGCCGGGCCGCTGCGCGCGGCGTACCTCCACGACCACGGGCGCGTGGGCGAGGCCGCAGCCCAGGCGCGCGCGGTCGCCGACGCGCTCGGGACGCCGTACTCCGCTGAGCTCGCGCGGCGCTACGCGGCGCTTCCCGACGACTCGAACGACTCGTTCGAGCTCGACCTCGAGGGCATGCCCGAGACCTCGAGCGACGCGGATCGCTACCTCGCGTTCCTGCACGCGATGCGGGTCTTCGACACAGCGGCGGCCAAGGGGATCCTCGCAGAGCGCGGGGACGAGGACGAGCCGCTGCCGGCGCTGCGCGAGTACGAGCTCCTGTTCTCGCTCTCTCGCCCCCGCGAAGCGACGCCGCTCGTGCTCGAGTACGAGCAACAGCTCGGCGGCCGGACCGCGATGACGGCGGACATGCTGGGCCTGTCGCTCACGCTCCAGGGCGACCATCCATCGAGCCACCGTGTGTACACAGACGCGCTCGTGTTTGCGCCTCACTGCTACGTTCTGCACGAGAACGCCGCGACTCCCGCGTTCCACGTCGAGGGACTTGCTGTGGCCGTCGACCACTGTCGCGCGGCGGTCGAGATGAGGCCCGACGCTCTCCAGCCGCGCAAGTCGATCGTTCTCTTCGAATTGATGGAGGGACGGTGCCACGATGCGCTCGACGAGTGGGAGCGCATGCCCGCTACGGACGTTGCCCGGTGGCGCAGCGAGCGCGCGTACCTGCGTGCATGCATCCACACCGTCGAGTCGGTCGGGGCTAAGGCGCGAGGAGAACTTGACGCGTCGCGGCAGGAGGCTGCGCTCGCCGCCGAGAGGTTCGCTGAGGCGGAGGCGGAGGGGAAAGCCGTCCGCGACTCCGCGTACTACGGGCTCGCGCTGGGGCTCGGCCGCGAGGAGCCGGCGCAGTCGCTCGACGCGCTTTCGGACTGGGCGGCCGGCGAGCCGCTCAACAGCGCACGCATCGAAGCCCTCACGCGCGCTGTGGCCGAGGGGGATCGCGCGCCGAGTCTGGCCGCTCTCCAGCGTTTCCTATCCGCGCTGGACGCAGCGCTCGAGCGCGAGCGGCCCTTCGAGCTCGAGCGCTTCGAGGCGAAGCTTCGCGCCGCAGATCCGCCCGACTAGCTGTCTTCGATCACCAGAACCGTCCCGCCTCTTTCCCCTTCCCCTCGAGATATGAACTCGCTCCTATCGACGTCCAGCGGCGCGCTCGCTTGCGCCGCGGCGTCCAGCACCCTGGCGTTCGCCCAGGTCCCCGATCCAGGCGTTCGGTCGGCTGTGTCCGGACTTCCCATCGCGGTCTCCATCGACCGTCCGGCGTCCGTCGGTTCGCTCGACGACACGCTCATCTCGCCGTTCCAGGCAGCGCCGCAGGTTGCGCTCGTGGCGCCGCCGTCGACGCCGATCCTCAACGCACCGGACTACTCGGTGACGAAGATCTTCGGCGACAGCGTCGCGCCCTTGATCGAGATCGACGCGCACGACATTGGGGCCGCGAACCTACCGGACTTCAATCTGGAGAAGGAGCGCCTCGACGTCGTGCAGGAGCGGCGCTGGGTCAGCGTCAGCGCGTCGGTCGGCGGAGACTCGATCGGCACGCCGACGAGCCTCATCCGTCGACGCGTCAACGCCCTGGGCCTCCGGCAGTCGCCGTCCGCCGACGTCTACACGCTCTACCTCGAGGGGAGCCAGGGCATCTACCCGTTCCTTCCGGCGGAGGTCTTCGTCGCGCGACTCGCGGAGGAGATCGGACTCGGAGGTGTCGGCAACGACACGGCCCTCGACGCCCTCGACTACAACATGGGTATCGTCACGCATTCGGCACCGGTGCCGCTGACGACAGTGTTCTTCCAGGGCATGCAGGCGTGGGACTACTACTTCTCGCTGACCCCGAACTCGTGCTCGAACTTCTCGACAAGCGCCCCGCTCTTTCCCGGGCACGTTCCGACCCCGGGGCACATCTACCACGTCCAGTGGAACGGGATGGACTGGGGCGGCATCAGCGTCTACCGGTCGCCTTCGCAGCTCGGCCTGCGGGAGGACGACGACGTCGACGCGTTCGCGATCGATCGTGAGAAGGACATCGTCGTGTTCTCGACCCAGCCGGTCGACGACCGTTCACAGCTCCTCATCCATGCACCGGGTGCCGCGCCGAACACCTACTACAACGGGACGTTCCGCGACCGTGCCGGGCCCGTTGCTCCCCGCTTCGGGATCGTGGACGGCCAGGCCAATCCGGACACTTCGCCGCCGATCCGTCACGACAACATCGAGACCGTGTGCATCGTCGATCCCGAGGCGAGCGACACGACGCAGATCCTCGGCACGTGGCGCGATCTCGTGCTCTTTCCGCTGTTCGAGCCGGAGCCGCTCGGTGTCACGCTCTCGCGCTACCGCGATCCGGTGACCAACGACTACCTGCTCCAGGTCGCGGTCAGTGACGGAAATCCCGGGGGCGGGCCTCACCAGTCTCTCGCGCCGGCCGACGCGGAGGGCACGCTCCACCTTTTCTTCTGCTTCGACTACGACGCGAACCAACCCTGGCACGCCAACCCGTTCCTCCCGGATCCGCTGACCTTCGAGCGGAAGGAGATTACCTGGGTGGAGGAGTTCAATCTCGGGTCGACCCGCGCTTCGAAGTCGCTCGGCGTTTACGCGCTCTATCAGCCGAAGAGCGATCCGACGAAGGTCTACGCGTCGTACGTCGCCGAGATCGGCTACTGACGGGCGTCGCGCGGAGAAGGGCGACACGCCCGAGGATGAGAGGAGGACCGCCCCCGTGAGCGATGGCTCACGGGGGCGGTCCTCTTCGTGTTTCTGCGATTCGCGGGTTCACCCGGCCCAGCGAGCCGTCGCCGGCGCGCTCGCTGGGCGCGGGTGGCTACGGCGAGCGGCGCCCGCGCTCCATCCGAGCTCGCAGCAGAACCTTCAGATGACGAATCACACTCTTTTCTTCACGGCGCTCCTGTTCGGAACCGCGATGACGGCCGGCGCACAGCATCCGGTCCGGAACCACGTGAGTCCCACGGGCGCCCAGGCGCAGTTCGGTCGGGTCGTGACCTCGGGCGCGCGACCCCCGGCCTCCGCGCTCCGCTCACTTCGGCAGGTACGTCTCGACGCCCGGCCCGACGGGAAGCCCGAAGCCGAACACCCACGCGTAGAACAGGATCATCCAGCCGGTGAGGAACGCCGCCGAGTAGGGAAGCATCGTCGCGACGATCGTCCCGATCCCGAGGTTTCGGTCGTAGCGGCTCGCGAACGCGAGGATCAGCCCGAAGTAGCTCATCATCGGCGTGATCACGTTGGTCGTGCTGTCGCCGATCCGGTACGCGGCCTGGATGACCTCCGGCGTGTAGCCGACGGTCATCAGCATCGGGACGAAGATTGGCGCTGTGACCGCCCACTGCGCGGACGCGCTTCCGAGCATCAGGTTGACGAAGCAGCACATCAGGATGAACGGCACGAACACGATCGGGCCGTCGAGGTGCGCCGCCTGGATGAACTCCGCGCCGGTGACGGCGAGGATCTTGCCGAGCTCCGTCCACTTGAAGAAGCTCACGAACTGGGCCGCGAAGAAAACGAGCACGAGGTAGAGCCCCATCGTGCCCATCGCCTTCGCCATGCCGTCGATGACGTCGCGGTCGCTCTTGATCGAACCCGTCGCGCGACCGAACGCGACGGCCGGGCCGAGGAAGAACACGAAGATCAGCGCGACGACGCTCTTCAGGAGAGGCCGCACGAGCTGGATCGTCGTCGCGTCCTCCGGCGCCTTCGGGTCGCGGAACGGGCCGTTCTCGGGGAGCACGAGCGCGAGCACGAGTCCGATCAGGAACAGCACCGCGAGCCCGGCGTGTCGCAGGCCGCGCTTCTCGTCGTCGGTCAGCGGCTCGAGGCCCTTCTCGCTGGCTTCGAGCGCGCCCTCCTCGGCCTTCGACGCGTCGTACTCGCCGAGCCAGGGGGCCACGATCAGCTCGGTGACGAGCGTGCCCATGACCGTGATGAGCAGCGTGCTCACCGCCATGAAGTAGTAGTTGGCGGTCGCCAGGACCTCCTTGTCGCCTCCGGAGAGGTAGTCGGGCCCGCCGACGATCGAGGCCGCTTCGGTCGTGATGCCCGCCAGCAGCGGGTCGATCGTGCCGATGAGCAGGTTCGCGCTGTAGCCGCCGCTGACGCCCGCGAACGCGGCGGCGAGCCCCAGGAACGGGTGCCTGCCGACCGAGTGGTAGATGACCGCGGCCAGGGGGATGAGCACGACGTAGCCCATCTCCGACGCGGTGTTCGAGAGGACCGCGGCGAGCACCACCGTGGGGGTGAGCAGCTTGCGCGGCGCCGCGAGCACGAGCGCGCGGACAGCCGCCGACAGGAGCCCCGAGCGCTCCGCGACGCCCACGCCGAGGAGCGCCACGAGGACGGTCCCGAGCGGCGCGAAGCCCGTGAAGTTCTTCACGAGGTTCATCGCGATCCAGCGGAAGCCCTCGGCCGACAGGAGGCTCTTCGCGACGATGCGGTCGCCCTCCTCCTTCGTCGAGATGTCGTCGACGGACAGTCCGAAGTGGGCTGCGACGCCGCTGACGAGGACGACGGCCAGCGCGAAGAGGGCGAACAGCGTGACCGGGTGTGGAAGGACGTTCCCGAGCCGCTCGACCACGTCCAGGAAGCGCGCGAAGACGCCCGAGGTCGGCCGGTCGACGGCGCCCTGCGCCCCCAGGTCGTCGTTCGCGTTCGGCTCCTTCGGCTCTTCCATCCGGGGAGTCTACGGGGACGGAGCGCCGCGGCGGGGACGGGGGATGCCCGACTGAGCGGGCCCCGGGGTGGCGCGGCGCGGCCCCGGACGATTGACTCGGGCCCATGACCGCAGACGAGAGCACCGGGGCCCAGCCCGATTCGAAGCCGACCGAGGGCCGCTACCGCGCGGTCAAGGCGTACGAGAACCTGCCCTGGATCCACAGCCGCGACGCGCGCGCGCTCCGGATCCTCGCCGAGTACATGGAGCCCGAGTCGCGCTTCGAGGAGATGGACATCGAGGACACGATCGTCGTCTTCGGGTCCGCGCGGCTGCTGCCGAGGGACGTCGCCGAGGCGGAGCTCGCCAACGCCAAGAAGGACGGCGGCGACGTCGCGAAGGCCGAGCGCGACCTGAAGATGTCGCACTACTACGAGGCCGCGCGTGAGCTCTCCAAGCGGCTCACCGAGTGGTCGAAGGGTCTCGACGAGGGGCGGCAGCGCTTCGTGATCTGCTCGGGCGGTGGCCCGGGGATCATGGAGGCCGCGAACCGCGGCGCTTCCGAGGCGAAGGGCCTCAACGTCGGCCTCAACATCAGCCTCCCGTTCGAGCAGAACGACAACCCGTACATCACCCGGCGGCTGTCGCTCGAGTTCCACTACTTCTTCATGCGGAAGTTCTGGTTCACGTACCTCGCGAAGGCGATCGTCGTGATGCCGGGCGGCTTCGGAACGCTGGACGAATTCATGGAGGTCGTGACGCTCGTTCAGACGCTCAAGATCAAGAAGACGCTGCCGATCGTGCTGTTCGGGCGCGAGTTCTGGGACAAGGTCATCAACTTCGACACGCTGATCGAGTTCGGCACGATCAGCCCGGGCGACGTCGACCTGTTCTTCCGCACGGATTCGATCGACGACGCCGTTGAGTACATCACGTCGAAGCTGACCGAGGACGGACTGCCCGAACCGGGCCCGCACCTCTGATCGAGAGCAGATACGGTGCCAGGATCAGCAGCAGCGATCGAAGGGGCTAGGGAGGTCCATTCCATGGATCTCCCTGGCCCCTTCGATCGCTGCTGCTGATCCTGGCACCGTATCTGCTCTACGCCGTTCGAGTCGCGTCGAGCTCGTCCAGCGTGCGGCGCAGCTGGCGACCGTGGTGGCGTGTGTGCATCTCGACGAGCTGGTACCACTCGCGGGCGCTCAGCCACGACATCACGGGATGCCGCGAGCGCAGGCGCGGGTCGACGGACTCCACCGCTTGTCGGGCTGCGCGCATGCGACCCGCCAGGGCGCCGAGGCGCTCGAGCGCCGCGCCGCGCTCGAGCCGCTCGGGCGCGGCGACGCGCGCGTAGCGCTCCGGTAGACCCTTCGGCACCTCCACGCGAACAGGGGGCAGCCGCTTCGCCGCGCCGAACACGAGCCAGGTCACGGGAGAGGCGCGGCGTACCGTCCCGTCGCCGCGCGCGAGGCCGTCGACCTCGTCGAGGAAGCACTCGCCCGCCGCGACGACGTGGTCGCAGACCCGGCCGAGCTCCCACCTGGTGTTCTCGACGCAACCGCGCGGCCCCATCTGGCCGGGCCGTGCGCCGCCGAATCCGCCCTGCTGCGGGCCGAAGGGGCGGATGAAGTCGCCGTCGGGACGCGCCTCCAGCGCGCGCTGCCAGTCGGCGTGGACGGTCTCGAAGCGGCGCAGGGTCTCGGCGGCGTGCATGGCGGCGTGCGTGACTTTGGGTCGGCCGTGTTGCGGGGAAGGCGCGGACGCGGCCCGTTGCCCGTTCGACTTGGGTTCGTCCGCGTCGGCTCGGCGCTCCGACCCTATATTCCCGCGGATGCCTCTGCTCGAGATCGAAGCCCTGACCAAGGTCTACCGCAGCCCGGAGGGCTCCGACGAGGTTGTGCTCGACGTGCCGTCCTTCACGCTCGAGGAGGGCGCCGAGGTCGCGCTCGCCGGCACGAGCGGGTCGGGCAAGACGACGTTCCTCAACGTCATTGCGGGGCTCGCATCGCCGACCACGGGCCGCGTCCTCTTCGAGGGCACGGACGTGACGCAGTACAGCGAGAGCGTTCGCGACCAGTGGCGCGCGCGGAACCTCGGCTACGTGTTCCAGACGTTCCACCTGCTCGAGGGCTACACCGCGCTCGAGAACGTGCTGCTCGGGATGATGTTCGGGCCGGGCGCCGACCGCCGGCGCGCGAAGGAGCTGCTCGAGCGGCTCGGGCTCGAGGGACGCACGGGCCACCGGCCCAGCCAGCTCTCCGTCGGCCAGCAGCAGCGGGTCGCGCTCGCGCGCGCGCTCGCGGGCCGGCCGCGCCTCGTGCTGGCGGACGAGCCCACCGGCAACCTCGACCCGCGCTTCGCCCTCGAGGCGCTCGGCATGCTGCGCGAGCTCTGCCGCGAGCAGGGTGCCGCGCTGCTCTGCGTCAGCCACGACCCGCGCGTGCTCGACGCGCTCGACGCACGCCTCGAGTTCGCGGACGTCAACGTCGCGCGCTCGCACGCGGGAGGGGACGCGTGAGATCGATCCTCCTCATCGTGCGCCGTTCGCTGCGGACGCACGCGCTGTCGACGGCGCTCACCGTCCTTTCGGCGGGCCTCGCGAGCGGGCTCGTCATGAGCGTCTTCAATGTCAGCCAGCAGACGACGAATGCGTTCACGGGCGGCGAGATCGGCTACGACGCCGTTCTGGGCGCGAAGGGCAGCCCGCTCCAGCTCGTGCTCAACACCGTGTTCCACCTGGAGTCCTCGCCCGGGAATATCCCATGGGCGATGTACCAGGAGTGGCGCGACAAGCCGGGCGTGCGCTACGCGATCCCCTACGCCGTCGGCGACAACTACTACGGGCACCGCGTCGTCGGCACGACCGAGGACATCTTCGACCAGTTCGAGTACCAGAAGGACCGTCCGTTCGAGTTCGCGCGCGGCCGCAAGTTCGACGAGGGTTACCGCGAGGCCGTGATCGGCGCGTCGGTCGCCCGCAAGCGCGGCCTCGCGCTCAACGACAAGTTCCAGGTCTTCCACGGGCTCGACTACAGCCCCGTGCTGAGCCAGCTCCACCCTGAGGTCTACAGCGTGGTGGGCGTGCTCGAGCCGACGAACACCCCGGCGGACGAGGTGATCTGGATCCCGATCGAGGGGATCTTCCGGATGAGCGGGCACCTGCTCGCGGACGGGACCGAGGCGACGGAGCTCGGCGGCGGTGAGATCCCCGACGAACAGAAGGAGGTCTCCAGCGTGATGATCAAGTTCACGAGCCCCGCCGTCGGCATGGGGCGCTACGCGAACACGATCACCGCCATCAACCGCGGAGATGCGGCGACGATCGCGTATCCGATCGCGCAGGTCATGCTCGGCTTCCTGTCGAAGATGGGCTGGATCACGAAGGTGCTCGTCTACATCGCGTACCTCGTCGTCGGCGTCGCGTCCTTCGGCCTGCTCGCCAGCATCTACAACACGATGAACGAGCGCCGCCGCGAGTTCGCCGTCCTCCGCGCGCTCGGCGCGCGGCGCAGCACCGTGTTCACCGCGATCGTGTGCGAGGCCGCCACGATCGCGTTCCTGGGCGCGCTGCTCGGGTACGCGCTCTACGCGATCGTGATGTTCGTGACCGCGTACTTCGTGCGCGAGGAGACCGGCGTGCACCTCGACACGCTCGCCTACCACCCCTCGCTCGTCTGGGCTCCCGTCGCGATGGTCGCGCTCGGGGCGCTCGCCGGGATCGTCCCGGCCCGCAAGGCCTACGCGACGGACGTCGCGCGGACGCTGTCCTGATCCGCGGCGACGCCCCGCAGCGCGCCCCGACCGGGGCCGTGGACCTGGAATCCGAGCGCAGCCCGTCCAGAGGAAGGGTCCCACCTCGACCCGACCCTCGGCAACCACCCGCGGGGGTACGATCCACGCTCCCGCGCGAACCTCAACTCTCCGCCCCACCACGACCTCCCCGCCGAGATGCACCTGTTCCACCACGCCGCACGCGCCTCCGTCCTCGCCGCTTCCGTCGCCCTTGCCTCCTGCGGCGGCGGCGAAGAGGGCGGCCACGACCACGATGGCCACGACCACGGCGGGCACGTCCACGCGGCCCAGTTCGGTGGGACCGTTGTCGAGCTCGGCGACCACTACGCGAACCTCGAGTACAAGCACGACTCCGAGACGGGCAACTTCGAGCTCTGGACGATGGACGCCCACAACGAGAGCCCGGTGAAGTCTCCGACCGAGTCGGTCTCCGTCGTGATCGGCGAGGGCGAGGACGCGTTCACGATCGAGCTGCAGCCCGAGGTCAGCGCTTCCATGGAGTGGGCCGTGGGCTCCTCCGCGCACTTCGAGGGCTCGGACCAGCGCCTCCTGGGCATGGACGTGTTCCACGCGACCGTGACGAGCGTCTCGGTGCGCGGCCAGGTCTTCGAGGACGTCCTGCTGCACGTCGGCCATGCGCCGCACGGCGACGACGACCATGAGGGCCACGACCACGACCACGACGGCGAGGACCACGAGGGCCACGACCACGGCGATGGAGACGGCGACGACAGCGAGGGCTGAGCGCGCGCGGTCCGCGTCCGCGCTTTCGGCTTGTCTCCTGACCGCGGCGCTCGTCGCCTGCGGCACGGGCGACCCGTCGACCCGCGAGATCGGCGACGGCACCGCGGCTTCCGCATCGGTCGACGTCGTCGTCGAGCGCGGGACCCCGTTCAGCGCGCCCGACCCCGCGGTCGAGGCCGCGCTCGCGTCGGGCGACGATCTTTCGGTCCGCCCCGCGCCGCGCGCCGCGGTGCTCCAGGAGCTCCAGGCCAACGTCGACCCCGACCGCCTCACGCCCGAGGCGCTCGCCAAGAACCCGCTCGTCATCGGCGTCGAAAAGCGCGCGCCGTTCGTCCTCGCCGAGGGGGCCGACCCGCTCGACCCGAACTCGTACGACTGGGAGAAGGACGAGGACGGCCACTGGATCGTCAGCTATGCGGACCTGTCGCTCGACGGCGTGGACTCCGAGGAGCTGCTCGACGCGCTCGTCTACCCCGAGGAGTACGAGGGCGAGAACCTCGTGTTCCCCAATCGGATCATGGCGCTCGACGGCGAGAAGGTCGCGCTGACCGGGTACATGATCGCGATGGCGTGGAGCGACAGCCGCGTCACGAACTACATGCTCGTGCGCGATCTCTTGGCTTGCTGCTACGGCGGCAGCCCCGAGCCCGACGAGTGGGTCGACGTCCACATGGAGGGCCGCGGCGCGCACAACTTCCAGTACGTGCCGGTGAGGACGCGCGGCGTGTTCCACGTCCAGGGCGTCGCCGACGACGCGGGCTACGCGACGGGTGCGTTCAGGATCGACGGGACGGACGCGCGCGAGGACTGACGTCCGCGGCGGGCGCGCGCGGCCCGACGGCGCGCAGCAGCGCCTCGAACGGCCCCGCGCGGAAGAAGCGCAGCCACACTGCGGCGAACACCACCGAGCCCGCAAAGAACGCGAGCGCGCTCCAGGTCGCGAACGCGCGGGACTGACCGCCGAGCAGGCCGAGCTCTTCGAGCGTGCCCATGCCGACGATCACGTGCGCGACGTAGAGCGTCAGCGCGAGCCGGCCGACGTTCGCGACCGGAGCGGTCGCGCGCGGGAAGCGCTCCGCCACCGAGATGCTCGCGACGATGACCAGCGTCGCGGCCGAAGCGCCCATCAGGACGAAGTTCGGCGTGGGCGGGAACGAGCGCGGCGTGGCAAGGTGCGCCGCCAGTGTGCCGTCGCCCGGCAGCAGCAGCGCGAGCGTCCACGAGACGGCGACGCCCGCGGCGCCGAGGGCCGCGAGCCGCATGCGGGTCGCGCGCTCGGTCAGAGCGGCCCGGCCAAGCAGCAGCCCCGCCGCGTAGAGCGCGAACCACGGCAGCACCGGGTGGAAGCCGTCGAGGAGCAGATTGCGCGCGAAGCCGGCGGGCTCCCACAGCCCGCGGTACTCGAGCGTCCACAGGTTCCACGGCTCGAGGAACCGGCCCGTCGCCGAGAAGGCGACGCCGCCAAGAGTCGCGAGGACGGCCGCGGCTCCGATCGCCGGGGCGGGTGCGAAGACGAGTCCGGCCCCGAGGGCGAGCCAGACGCCGTAGTAGTGGAGGATGTCGGCGGGCCACACGGTCAGGAACAGCGTCCCGCCCGCGAGGAGCAGCGCGCCGCGCCGGAGGAGGCGTGCGCGGGCCAGACGGCGGGCCGCGGGGTCGCCCCAGGCGCGCCGCGCTCCGAGCGAGCCTCCGACGCCAGCGAGAACGACGAAGGTCGCGGCGGCCCTCCCCTGCAGCCCCTCGAGCGCTTGGACCAGGAGCGGCGGACCGCCCGGGAGGCCCGACACGACCAGGTCGAAGTTGACGAAGAGCATCCCCAGGAGCGCGAGGCCCCGGGCGAGATCGAGTCCTGGGACGCGCTGAGGGGGCGTGAGGTGGGATTCCATGCGGGTGGCTTGCAGTATGACAGTCACTGTCACATCCTGCTGCGATCGACCGGCTTGGATATTCTCGCCGTCCTCCAAATGTCCCTCCGCGACCGCAACCGGCGCGCCGCCATGCGCGCGATCCAGGACGCCGCGCTCGATCTCTTCGAGGAGCGCGGCTTCGACGCGGTGTCCGTGGAGGACGTCGCGGCCGCGGCCGGGGCATCGCCCAGCACCGTCTACCGCCGCTTCGGTACGAAGGAACGGCTCGTGCTCCACGACGAGCAGGACGCGCGCCTCGACGCCGAGCTTGTCCGGGCGCTCGGCTCCCTCGACCGCGATGCGCCGCTGGCCGCCCTCGGGGACGCCTTCGTGGCCGCCTTCGAGGACCTCGACCCGGCCGAGCTTGCGCTCCAGCGCCGGCGCGGGGCTCTGGTCGACGCGGAGCCCGCGCTCGCCGCCGCGCTCGTCGCGGAGATCGACCACGGCCGCGAGGAGCTCGCCGGTGGCCTGCGCGCAGCGCTCCGCCGCGCGCGGACCGAGCTCGAGTGCGACGTGCTCGCGCGCGTCGCGTTCGCCGCATTCATCGCTGGCTTCGAGGCCTGGCAGCGGGCGTGGCCGAGCGGCTCGCTCCCGCGCATGATCCGGCGCGCGTTCGACGCCGCCGAGCGCGTCACCGGCGGCTGACGTCGTCCCGCGTCGCGCGCTACTCCAGCGGTCCGCCGATCGACGCGAACGCGGCCCGCACCCGCTGCGCAAGTTCGCGCGTGCGCGGCGCGGCGCCCATGAGTTCCGCGTCGGTCGGGATCGACGCAGCCAGCGCGGCACCGTACGCGGTCAGCGCGCCGGGCCGCGGTGCGCCCCGGTCCACTCCGTCGTTGGCCACGGTGAGCAGCAGCGGGAAGTCGGCGGGGCCCTTCGTCCGCGGCAGGCGGAACGCCTCGACGTCGCAGCCCGGGATACCCCAGAACAGCTTTGGCCCGAGGCCCTCCTGGAGCTCGGTGCCCGAGGCGAGCAACTTGGCCGTCGCGCCCTCCGCGAGCGGAATGCGCTCTGGCACGCCATCCCCGACGAGCAGCTCGTCGCCGGAGGTCCAGCGCAGGAAATAGTCGCCGCGCCGGCACGAGCGGAGCTCGAGGCCGAGCACGACCGTGGACGTGTCGACGCGGGTCGCCCGCGCGATCGGCGGAACCTCGGCGGGGACGAGGTCCCGGAGCGACTCCGGCAGCCGGGCCTGCGCCTCGGCGATACGCTCCTCGATCTGGGCCTTGATGAGGCGCATGGCCGCCGCATTGCTCGTCGGCAGTCCGTCGCGCATCTCCGGCGCACCGGGGCGCGGTGCGTCCGGTAGTTCGGGGGCGTAGTTGCCGACTTCGAAGCCCAGATCGACGAGCAGCCCGAGAGCCTCGTAGCGCCCGTTCAGGCCCGTCGGGCGGTCGAAGAACGAATCCGTGCGCTGCAGCTCCTGGACGAGCCAGCGGAGCCCGCGCGCGTGCCCGCGGGAGTGCAGAAGCACAGCAGCGCGGTTGCGCACGCGGTCGACCTCGTCGTCGAGCTGCCCGACGGCGGCCTCGAGGAAGCGCACCTCATGGGCCGGAGCCGCATCGTCCTGCGCCTCGCGCGCCGCCTGCGCGACGCGGAAGAGCCCGTCCAGGGCCGCCGTGCGCACGGGACCGATCGGGTCGTCGACGTACGCAGCGAAGTCGGTGCCCTCGTCGACGCGCGGGGCCCACGCGAGGCCGCGCATCGCGGCGGGCCGCCAGGGGAACTCGGTGTCGCGGACGGCGGGCCAGAGACGCGCGCGCAGCTCGGGGACCTCGGGGAACTGGCCGAACACCTCGACCAGGTTCGAGCCGAAGAGCGCGAGGTCGTCGTTGTCGCCCGTCGCGAGCTCGAGCAGGCGCTTGCCCGCCGGCGTCCCCACGCGCACGAGTCGTGCCGCGGCCTGGGGGCGGATGATCGCGGAGCCGGTGCGCGCGTGGCGGATGAAGTCGTCGACGCGCGAGGCGTCGTCGCGGCGGGCACGAGGCTTCTCGTCCTGGGCGACGAGCGACGCGCTCGAGGACGCCACCGTCGGGACGTCCGAGCGCGAGGTGGAGGATGTGAACCACAGACCGCCGACGAGCGCCGCGATCGGGCCGGCGAAGAGCACCGCGGCGGCCGTGACGCCGAGCGCCGTCGCCCCGACTGCGATGAGCCCCCTCACGGCAGCGTCTCCGTCGTCAGGCGGTACAGGCTCGTGATGAAACCGTCCTCCTCCTTCACGCCGGCGGAGAACGTCCCCTCGAGCGTGATGCGCCCGGGGATGTAGCGCGTCTGACCCTCGGTCAGCGACACGTCGACGAAGTGGTTGAGCTTGCTGCGGCCGCACTCGCACGACTCGGGTACGAGCTCGAAGTTCTCCAGGCCCTCCAGCGTGCCGACGGCCATGTAGCCCCACATGCGGATCCGCTTGCCGTCGAGCTCGCGCACCCACTTCGGCAGGGGACGGCCCTGCCGGTAGCGCACGTTCTTGAGCCGCAGGATCGACACCTCGACGACATCCGAGTCCTCGGGCGGGGCCTGCCGGGCGGCTTCCGCCGCCTGGAGCGCCGTCCGGACCATGGTGTCGCTCAGGGCCGCCGGGGCGGCCAGGACGCCGGCGACGAGCAGGAGCTGGGCGGGGTGGAGCATCACGGGCCGATTTTAGACCCCTGGAGGGCCAGGTCGAGGCCTCCCACCGGTTCGGGCCCGGTATGGACTTGAGTCGATCCACGGTTCTTGCCGATCGGAGGGGATGAGGCGCGGCTCAGCACCGCGCCCGCCCGCCCTCCCCGAGCACCGACTCGACGAACTCGGAACCGACTCCACGAACGCGCCATGGCCTGGATCGACGCCCTTTTCACCCGGATGGTCGAGGTGGGAGCCTCCGACCTCCACATGACCTCGACGGTCAAGCCGCAGTTCCGGCTCCACGGCGACATCGTGCCCGTGGAGGAGTGCGCTGAGATCCAGCCGGAGCAGATGCGCCAGATCCTGAAGGAGTTCACTCCGGAGAAGAACTGGAAGGAGTACGAGGAGTGCAACGACACGGACTTCGCGTACTACCTGCCGGGCGTCGCGCGTTTCCGCGTGAACCTGTTCTTGGACAACCGCGGGCCGGGCGCGGTCTTCCGGACGATTCCGGAGGAGATCCTGACCTGCGACCAGCTCGGGCTGCCGCAGGCGGTGCGTGACCTCTGCTTCCTCTCGAAGGGGCTCGTCGTCGTCACGGGCCCGACGGGCAGCGGTAAGTCGACCACGCTCGCCGCGATGGTCGACCACATCAACAGGCACCGCTCGGACCACATCCTCACGATCGAGGATCCGATCGAATTCGTGCACAGGGACCAGCGCTGCCTCATCAACCAACGCGAGGTCGGCGGCCACACCGCGTCGTTCAAGCGCGCGCTCAAGGCTGCGCTGCGCGAGGATCCGGACATCGTGCTCGTTGGCGAGATGCGCGACCTCGAGACGATCGAGATCGCGATCGAGACCGCCGAGACCGGTCACCTCGTCTTCGGGACCCTGCACACGACGACCGCGATGAGCACGGTCGACCGGATCATCGACCAGTTCCCGGCCGACCGTCAGGCGCAGATCCGCACGATGCTGAGCTCGTCGCTGAAGGGCGTGATCGCGCAGACCCTCTGCAAGAAAGTCGGCGGCGGACGCACGGCGGCGCTCGAGATCCTGATTGCGAACAACGCGATCAGCTCGCTCATCCGCGAGGGCAAGACGCACCAGATCATGAGCTCGATGCAGATGGGCGGAAAGGAAGGCATGCGCCTCCTCAACGACTCGCTCGCAGCGCTCGTGGCCGAAGGAACCGTGGCGCCCGACGAGGCGTACATCAAGGCGGTCGACAAGGGGGGCCTCGTTTCGGCGATGAACGCCCGCGGCGTGCAGTGGTCGCCCGAGATGATGGGCGTGGCGGAGCAGGCGTCCCCGGCGCCCGCCCCCGCGCAGCAGCCTGCGATGCAGATCCAGCAGCAGCCGGCCCCGCAGGCGCCGCTGCCGCAGGACGCGGGCGACGGCCAACCTGCGCCGGGCGCGCCGCCCGTCGGCGACCCGTTCGAGCAGTTCAAGAAGCTCCGCGGCTGAGTCCAGGCCGCCGCACGGCGGGGTCCTCGACGTGCCCCTTCTCCGAAGGGCGGAGTCGTTCACACGCCCGCGGCAGAAGGGCGGAATCCACGGCACGAACGGCCGCGCGCCCCGAACGGGCGCGCGGCCGTTCGTGCTGTGCAGAGGATGCGCGAGGTGATCGACCCGGACCGAGTGCGCCTCGGGGTGTGACCTCCGCCCGTTCCCGAACGCGCTGTTCCGAGCCCGGAACGGCGCTTTCCCCCGATGCTTGCGCGCACCGGGGAACGCACTGTTCCGCGCGCGAAACGAAGCGCGTGCTGCTCCTGTGCTGCATCGAAAGCGGCGGCGGTATACGAGCGAACGCCGCGTGCGGTTCCACGGAACTGCCCCGAAACGCCGGATTCTCATCGTTTGTGCGGCACTTCGGCGCGAACGCCGTGCATCGCGGAAGTCGCGCATCTCGCGCATCGACTTCGCGAAGTCCGGACGGCTCCGCGCGGAGCGCCGTCACGACAGCGGCGCGCGCACCGGAGCGGCGACGGCGCCGCGCGCGGCTGCCGCGCACGTTCAACACACGACCCGAGCACCGCGCGACCGCGGTCCGACCCGTCATGCACAAGAGAATCGCCGCTACCTTCCTCGCCCTGCTCGTCCCCTCCGTTGAGGCCTACGCTGCGCCGCAGGGAGGAACCCCGATCCCCGGGAACATCGTCGAGTTCGCCGGCAGCACCGGACGCTTCAACCTCCTCATCGCCGCCCTCGGAGCGACCGGGCTCGACGCGGCCCTGGACGGCTCCCAGACGAGCGAACGCTTCACCGTCTTTGCGCCAACGGACGATGCGTTCCTCGCGCTCGCTCCGGGATCGACCGTTCCGGAGCTCCTGAACGATCTCCCGCGCCTGACCGACATCCTCCTGTACCACGTCGCGGCGGGCGGGCTGCTCGCGTCCGACGTCCTCGGCGGCGCGACCGTGGACACGCTCAACGGTCAGCGGCTCGACGTGTCGACGGTCGGGAGCGCCGCATTCCTCGACCAGTCCGAGATCTTCCTCACCGACGTCCTCGCCTCGAACGGCGTCATCCACGTCATCGACCGCGTGCTGCTGCCGAACGAGAACAACATCGTGGAGACCGCCGCCGCTGCTCCGCCGGCCGCGTTCCTGAGCCACCTGCTCGAGTTCCTCCCGACGCTCGAGCAAACCGTCGCGACCGGCGAGTTCACGGTCTTCGCGCCCGAGAACGCCGCGTTCCAGATGTTCTCGCCGAACACGCTGCGCTCCCTGGCCGAGCCGACGGGGCTCGCGACGCTCGAGGCGATCCTGAGCGTGCACGTCGTGCCCGGCCGCCTGTACGCGGACGACGTGATCGCCGCGGGGAGCCTCCTCACGGTGGGGGGCAAGGTGCTCCCCGTGACGACGTCGGGCGGAAACGTCTTCGTCGACGGCGCGCAGGTGATCCTTGCGGACATCGACGTCGCCAACGGCAACATCCACTTCATCGACACCGTGCTGATGCCGTGAAGGGGTGGAGGCCCCGCGCGGGCGCGTCCTGCGCGGAAGCCGAGACTTCGGCAGGCCGATGCCGTGAGTGGAGGGCGGCCCCGGGTTTGAAGGAGCCCGTGGCCGTCCGTTCGGTCAGCTCCGTTTCTTCGACTTCCAAGTTCCGCCGTACTGGTAGTGCGGATTGTCTGGCTTGACGACCTCGAGGCAGGTGTCGCACACGAAGATCCACGGACCGTCGAGCTCGACCCGGACGCGGTAGAGCGCGCTCTCCACCGCACCACATCGATCGCACGGCTTCGTGCGGATCCGGCTCGTCTTCCCCATGGCGACTGCGGGCGCTGTTCCTGCTTCGAGGGGGCCGCGGAAAGGCAAACGCCCCGGGCCCGCACGTTCAGAACGTCAAAGTGCGGAAGACGATGCCGTCGGACCCGATCTCGAAGTCCGTCGCGCACGAGCCACCGAGGTGGTCGCCCATGATGTCGATGACCTCGAAGACCTCGTCGGGCAGGTCTTCGTCCTCGCGCGCGGCTTCGAGGACGGTTCCCAGGATGTCGACCACGGTCTCCATCGACATGACGGACACCGCGGACCCTCTCGTGGCCTCGTCGAGTCGCTCGAGCTCGTCCGCTGGGAAAGCCCCGCCGGCGCCGCGGGCGAAACCGTCCACGCGCGCCTGGTCGAAGCCGAGCACCAGCCAGTCGTCGTTGACGAACGCGCAGAACGTGATCCCATCCACCGCGTCGACCACGAGCGTGCTGCCCGTGTCGGCTTCATCGATCCTCGCGATCGACCCAAGGAGTCCCACCGCGGTTTCGATGAGCTCGTAGTACGGTTCAGGATCCTTGAGTCGCGCCGCCATCACGGGGATTGCGTCCGCAAACCCGTCGGGGATGTCGTCGGACTCCTCGTCCATCTCGACCAGCATCTGGAACGTCGATGCGTCGAGCCACTGAGCGAAGACCCAGTCGCCCGTGAGGTTGCCGAGGAGCTCTTCCTCGACGTCGATCCCGATCGCCTCGCTGGCGAAGGCCATCGCCTGGTCGAACCCGCCCTGCACGTCTTCGCCCGGCGCGTACTCCTCGGCGAGCTCCATGATCGCGTAGACGAGTGCGAGCAGGTCGACGTTCGCAGCGGTGCCGACGGTCGCGCCGTCCGGCACGGCTCCGAGATCGGCGACCGACGCTTCGCCGAAGGCCGCGGCGATCGACTCGACGGCGGGGTGCTCGACGAGCGAAAGCCCGACCGAGAACTCGCCCGCGTTGCCGTCGCCGACCGCGACCCCGATGTAGATCCCCTCCATCCACTCCAGGACGATCTCCATCTCGGGATCGTCCACGGGCAGCCTCTGGAAATCGACGAGGACCTCGAAGACGGCGCCGTCCGTACGGTGCGCGTAGTCGGTCCACCAGGCGTCCACGGCCGCTCCGTCCTCCAGCGCCGCGAGGCGCTCCGCGAGGAGCGCTTCCACGTCTGCGGGCTCTTCGCTGGCCGCGAACACAGCGGCTTCCCCGATCTCGGCGAGCGTGAGAACGGTCTGGCCCTCCGCCACGATCGACACCGTCGACTGGCCGTCGAGCTCGGACTCCTCCAGGACCACCCCGAACGGTTCGAGTGCGTCCGCCCAGGCTTCGCGATAGCCCTCCGTGAGCAGCATGGCGCCCGCGAACGCCGTGGCGTCCGCCTCCGGATCGGTGACGCCGACGGCCAATGCTTCGACCTGGCCGAGGACCGCCATGGACGCAGCGACGCCGTCCTCGCCGAGCTCGTCGAAGCCGTCCGGATCGACCAGGTCGAGCAGGCGCGGGTCCGAGAAGAAGCGCTCCCACGCGCCGTAGTCCTCTTCGGGCTTCGACGTCCAGGTGGCGAGATCGTTCGCGAGCACGACGACCGCGGAGTCGGAGGGGATCAGGTCGAGGAGTACATCGGCGCGGTTCGGGGCGGGCGGCGCTGCAGGCACCGGAGCCGCAAGGAGCGCGGTGGCAAGGGTGTGGAGCATCGGCGGGTGCGAGGCGCTGCTGCGCGTCGGGGAAGGGGCAGGGTCGGACGCGCCGGGGAAGGCCGGCGACGCGCGCCATTGTCCCGGGTCGAGCCCCGAGCGCCACCCGCACTGACCGTTCGCGTACACGCCATCGGTCTAGAATCGCGCGCATGATCGCTCTCCCCTCCCTCCTGCTCCTCGCGGCGCCGCAGTCCGCGCAGGAAGCGACCCCGTCCCTCACCCTCGAACAGACGCACCGGGGATCCGGTGAAGACACCGTCTCGCTGGCCCCGGACATGCCCACGGTGTCGTGGTCCGACGACGGCACGCTCGTGCGCGTGCGCGAGCGCGGCGGCGACCGCGCCACCCGGTGGATCGATCCGCGCACGGGCCAGGAGGTCGCAGCGCCCGAGGGGACCGAGGAAGAGGTGACCGAGGAGGAGCGCGCCGAGTCCGACGCCCCGGCCCTGCGCCATCGACTCGAGGAGTCCGGAGAGGTCCGCCTCCTGCGCCGCGCGCCCGACGGTGCCCGCGCCGCGTTCGTGCGCGGGAACGACCTCTACGTCGCCGACTCCGAGACCGCCGCACTCACGCGTATCACGTCGAACGGTGGCCCCGACCAGTTCAATGGCATCCTCGACTGGGTCTACCAGGAAGAGATCTACGGCCGCGGCGACTTCCTCGGCCACGCGTGGTCGCCCGGGTCGTCGCACGTGCTCTACCTGAGCCTCGACGAGAGCCCCGTCTACGAGTTCACGGTCGTCGACCACATCGAGGACGGGCACTTCCGCGTCCGACCCGAGATCACGAACTACCCGAAGGTTGGCGACCCGAATCCGATCCCCGCGGTCGGTGTCGCGGACGCCGCGACCGGCGAAACGACGTGGGTCGATCTTTCGCGCTACGACGGCCAGGAGATCCTCGTCGTGCGCTTCTCGTGGACTCCCGCAGGCGACCGCGCGCTCGTCACGATCCAGGACCGCGTGCAGAGCTGGGCGGAGCTCCTGACGGTCGATCCGGCGACGGGCGCGTCCGAGGTGCTCATCCGCGAGGAGTCGGACGCCTGGACCGAGCGACCGGAGGACCCCGAGTGGCTTCCCGACGGCTCGTTCGTCTGGCAGAGCCACCGCACGGGTCCGATGCACCTCTACCGCTACGCGGCGGACGGGACGCTCGTCGGGTCGATCACACGCGGCGCGTGGAACGTCCAGCGCGTCGAGCGCATCGAGGCTCCGCGCGGCGCGGACGATCCCGCGGGCGCGTCCCCGGGCCACGTCTGGTTCCGCGCGACGAAGGACGGCGACATCAACTCGAACCTCTACCGCTCGGACCTCGACGGCGGCGGCTTCGTGCGGCTCACGCAGGGCGAGGGCACGCACGACGTCCGCTGGAACGGCGACCGGACGATGTTCATCGACCGCTACTCAAGCCTGACGAATCCGGGCACGGTCCAGGTCTCGGACGCGGACGGGAACGTCCTGGCGACCGTCGTCGAGCGCGCCGGGCTGCCCGCGGCCGACGAGACGGCTCTCGGGCGCTGGGAGCTTCACAAGGTTCCGGTGCGCGACGGCATGGTGCTCGACGCCGCGGTGCTCAAGCCCGCCGACTTCGACCCCGAGCGCTCGTACGCGGTGTGGGTGTCGACCTATTCCGGCCCCGCAGCGCCCAGCGTGCGCAACCGCTGGAACCGGAGCGCGTTCTTCCAGTTCCTCGCGCAGCAGGGAGTCATCGTCCTGCAGGCGAACGTGCGCTCGTCGACGAACCGCGGCCCGGCCGCGACGGCTGCGCTCTACCGCCGCGTGGGCCTCGGCGAGGTGCAGGACATGTGCGACGTCGTCGACTGGCTGACCGCCGAGCCGTGGGCGGACGCGTCACGCGTCGGCATCACCGGCTACAGCTTCGGCGGCACGATGACGGCCAACTGCCTCCTGCGCACCGAGAAGTTCGCGCTCGGCATCGCGGGCGGCGGCGTCTACGACTGGCGCATGTACGACACGATCTACACCGAGCGCTACATGCGGACGCCTGCGGACAACCTCGAAGGCTACGAGGCGACGTCGTGCCTGGCGCAGGCGGCGAACCTGAGCGGTTTCCTGCACATGCACCACGGCGTCATGGACGACAACGTGCACGTGCAGAACATGTTCCAGATGGCCCACGCGCTGATGGAGGCGGGCCGCACGAACTGGAGCATGATGACCTACCCGCAGACGCGACACGGGATCCGCGACCGCGAGCTCTCGTGGCACGCCCGCCAGCTCGAGTGGTCGCTCATCGAGGAGCATCTTCTCGGAAGCTGATTGCAGATACGGTGCGCAGATACGGTGTCAGGATCACCGCCTGCACGGAGAGCGGCCAGGGACGTCCATCGAATGGACGTCCCTGG
>JBCBNC010000039.1:0-50409 GCA_039821985.1 Planctomycetota bacterium | reverse complement strand
GTCGTCCATTGAATGGACGACCCTGGCCGTTCCTATCGCTGCTGGCGATCCTGGCACCGTATCTGCATCAGCCCTTCACCGATCCGAGCAGAAGCCCGTTGACCAGTTCGCTGTAGCGCTTCGGGTCCTTCGGGGCGCCGCCTTCGGCGATCAGCGCACCGCCGAAGAGGAGCTCCGCGGCCTCGGCCAGACGCGGCGACTTCTCGTCGACTCCGTGGAGCTTGACGAGGCCCTTCACCAGTGCGTGATCCGGGTTGAGCTCCAGCACGCGCTTCTGCACCGGGACGTCCTGGCCGCTCTTCTTCAGCAGGCGCTCCATGTGGCCGCTCATGCCACCCGCGCCCGCCACGAGCACAGCGGGGCTGTCCTCGAGGCGCGTCGTGAAGCGCACGGCCTCGAGCTCCTCGGACAGAGGCTCCTTCAGCGCGCCGAGCAGGCCCTCGTGCTCCTTCTCGAGCTCCTCGCGCTTCTTCTTCTCGTCCTCGTCCTCGGTCTGCTCACCGCGGTCCAGCGGCACGATGCGCTTGCCGTCGAACTCCGTGAGACGCTGAAGCATCCACTCGTCGACCGGATGCGTCAGGAGGATCACCTCCTCCCCGCGCGCCTTCGGCCCCTCGAGCAGCGGCGAGCCGAGCACGATCTCGCGGCTCGCGCCGGTGAGGACGTGGATCGTCTCCTGTCCCTCGGGCATGCGCTCGACGTACTCGCCCAGCGTCGTCTCCGCGTCGCCGTTCGTCGTCTCGAACAGCGCGAGCTTCGAGATCCGGTCGTCCTCGTTGTCGCCGCTCCAGATGCCCTCCTTGAGCACGGGCCCGAAGTGGCTCCAGAACTCGGCGTACTCCTCGCGCTTGGAGTCGAGCAGGCCCGCCAGCTCGTCGATCACCTTCTTCACGAGGCGCTTCTGGATCTGGCGCAGGCGCGGGTCGTCCTGCAGCGTCTCGCGGCTCACGTTGAGCGGCAGGTCGTTGCACTCGACGACGCCGCGCACGAAGCGCAGCCACGACGGGAGGAGCTCGGTGCACTCCTTCTGGATCAGCACGCGGCGGACGTATAGGCTGACGCTCGAGTCGCGGTTCGACGGATCGAACAGGTCGAACGGAGCCTCGCTCGGCAGGTACAGCAGCGCCGTGTACTCGAGCGTGCCCTCGACGCTCATGTGCAGGTGGCTGAGCGGCTCGTGCCAGTCGTGCGTCAGGTGCCGGTAGAACTCGGCGTGCTCCTCGTCGGTGACCTCGGACTTCGGCCGGGCCCACAGAGGCTTCTGCGAGTTGAGCGTCTCGAGCGACGTGACCGTCTCGGTCTCGCCCTCGATCGGGTTGCCCTCGTCGTCGAGCTTCGGCTCTGCGCGTTCGACCTCCATCTGCACCGGGTACTCGACGAAGTCGCTGTAGCGGCGCACCACGTCGCGCAGTGTCCACTCCTTGGCGAAGCGCTGCGCGCCCCCCTCTTCCTCGTCCTCGCCCGCGGGGCGGAGCTTCAGCGTCACGACGGTGCCGCGCGCGAGACCGTCCGTCGGCTCGAGGTCGTACGAGCCGTCGCCCTTCGACGTCCAGCGCCAGCCCTCGTCGGAGCCCGCACGCCGCGTCTCGACGGTGACCTCGTCCGCCACCATGAACGCGCTGTAGAAGCCGACGCCGAACTGACCGATCAGGTCCGGCCCGTCCTGGCTGCCGGACTCCGCCGCGGCCTCGAGGAAGCGCCGCGTGCCCGAACTCGCGATCGTGCCCAGGTTCTGAACGAGCTCTTCGCGGCTCATCCCGATGCCGTTGTCGGCGATCTTGAGGACGCCGGCCTCCTCGTCCGCGTCGAGAGCGATGCCGAGCGACTCGGCCCCGTCCATGAGCGAATCGTCGGTGAGCGACTCGAAGCGCAGCTTGTCGAGGGCGTCGCTCGCGTTCGAGATCAGCTCGCGCAGGAAGATCTCCTTGTTCGTGTAGAGCGAGTGGATGACGAGGGAGAGGACCTGTTGGACCTCTGCCTCGAAGCGATGCGTCTCGGTCTGAGCAGTCATGGGGTGGGTCTCCGGGCTCGGGCGGCGGCGCGCGGGCGTTCCACGCGCGACCCGCCGCTCGTCGGGCGGATTTTGGGCCACGATTCTCCGTACCTGGAGTGGCGCTGCAAGCACGGAGCGCGGTCCTTGCGCCCGCGTCCGACGGCCGCGGCCCTAGGTCGCTGGCTCCGCCCCGCGCCCGAACGACCGGGTAGATTTGAGGAACCTTTGGATCCGACCGCAGGGTCCTTGGACGCGATGGAGGGACAGATCGAGACAGGCGAGGGTGGACGGTGGAGCGCGCTCGGGCGCCTCGCGCCCGCGGGCCTCGTGCTGGGCGGCGTGTGCGCCCTCCTGGCCCCTCGCTCCGCGTGGGCGTTCGAGGTGTTCGGCGACACGCTCGATCTGACCCAGCGCGACTACCGCTTCTTCGGTGGCTTCACCGACGCGGCAGCGAACTCCAACACCGTCCCCGACCCCGACTTCCCAGGCTCGCTCGGCGCGGAGCTCGCCGTGCGCAAGGGCGTCGCCGAGTGGGGCTCGCGACCCCACGGGTCTGGCCTCACCGACCCGCGCCAGGACGTCATCGGTTCGGGCGGCGCGAACTTCGACGCGGTCTTCGCCGGGCGTGCCACGGAGGGCGGCGGTCCGAACCGGAACATCGTGTCCGTCGTGCCGGGCGGCGCCGTGTTCGCGCAGACCGAGCTCCCGATCGCCGACGGCTGGCGCATCCGCTTCTTCGACAACGCGGCCGTGTGGTCCGACGCTCCGAGTGGACCCGGCGCCGCCGGCGCGCAGGGCATGGACATCCAGGGCGTGATGGCGCACGAGTATGGCCACGCGCTCGGGCTCGACCACACCGCGGTCGTCGGCGCGACGATGTCGATGGACACCGCCGACCGCGGCGTCGACCTGCGCTCGATCGAGGCCGACGACATCGACGGCGTGCAGTTCCTCTACGGCGTCGCGTCCGCGCTGAAGCCGGTCGTCGACACCTACACGTTCACGCCGAGCGGCGCGCTGCGCCTCGAGGGCGCGCACTTCCACCCGACCGACAACGAGGTCTGGTTCACGCGCGCTGCGGCGAGCGGGCCCGCCGACGAACCGCTGGTGCGCGCGACGGGTATCGCGTCGAGCGCGGGCGGTACGGTCCTCGAGGTGAGCATCCCCGCCGACGCGGGCGCGGGCGACGTGGCGGTGCGCGTGCCCGGCACCGGCGGCGATGCGCTCTCCAACGCGTATCCGTTCGACCCGCTCCGGCTTCCGTGGACGCCCCCGATCGAATACGGAACGCCCGGCACCTCGAGCGCGGGCAACCCGGTGACGCTGCGCTGGGACTCGCTGCCCAGCCTCACGGCAGGGACCGTGCGTCTCCTGGTCGAGGGCGGGAGCGGCTCGGGTCCCGAGGTCGGCATTCTCGCCGTGGGCACCGCGCGCGGCGCGCTCCCGACGCCCTTCGGAACGCTGCCGCTCGCCGGTTCGCTGCGCCGGGTCGGAATGATCGCCATGTTCAACGGCGTCGGACTCACGTTCCTGGACCTGAGCGACGTCGCGCCCGCGCCGGGCGCCGTCACGTTCGTCACGGCCTGGGTCCCCGACGGCAACCCGTCGGGAGCCGTGTTCACGAACGGGCTCGAGATCGAGGCCCAGGACTGACGGCCGGGACGACGGACCTCTCCGGCGCGATTCGCGGGCGCGGCCCGTCCCGCCTCAGCGCTCGCGCGACGACCCGAGCAGGAGCGCGTCGCCGATCACGGTGCGCGACTGGAGGGCGCCGGTCAGTCGAAGCGTCTCCACGCTGACCTCCTGCGTGTCCCCCACGAGGCCGACCGTGAACACGATCGACTCCTCCGCCGCGACGTCGACGAGCGTCGGGCGCCGGAGCTCGGGCGACCAGCGCAGCGTCGCCTTGCCCTCGAGCTCGAACGCGACGGACGCCGACAGCACCTCGGAGTCCGGCTCCCCGCGGCCGAGAGCGTGCGCGTCCGCGAGCTGGGAAGTCCGGTCCGAGGCCGACGTCAGCTGAAACTCGATCTCCACGACCGACACCATGCCGTCGCGCCCGTCGAGCGCACGTTCGACGACCTTCGCGCGCGCCCGGCCGTCGAGACGCCCGCCGAAGAGCACCTGGAGATTGGCGCCGACTCCGTTCTGCAGCGCGCGCCGCATGCGCGGGTCGAGCGGGGTTTCGCCCTCCACCTCGGGGTCGCCGCCGTCGAGCCCGAGGAACCCGACGGGAGCGAGCAAGCAGCGCAGCGCGGACGCCTCGACGTCCCAAGCGTCGCCGACGGCGAAGCCCGTCACGTCCCCGGTCGGCGCCAGCCCCGACCAGTCCGTCGGCGGTTCGAGGCGCGGCAGGAAGCGCTCGTCCGCCTCCTGCACCGTGTCGTAGTGGCGGCCGAAGCCGGCCGGCGCATCGTCCTCCGGCACGAACGCGACCCCGCGGCCGGTCAGCGGCGAGGTGAGTTTCACCTCGGGGCCGAAGACCTCGCCGCTCGGCTGCGGCGCTCCGGCCGTGAGCGTGCCGTCCACGCTGACGTAGACGCGACGCGCACCGCGGCCCACGGCGCGCGGCTCGTCGACGACGGACGCGCTGATGCTGCTCGAGATCCCGAACGCGTTCGGTAGCTCCAGCTCGTCCGCGTCCCCGCGCTGCAGCGAGGCGCGACCCTCCGAGAAGAGATGCGCGACCGAGTGCGTGATGCGCAGCCCCAGGTCGGCCTGGCGCTCGAACCCGAGGCGCTCGTCCTGAACGGGTCCACTGCCTGCGAAGGCGTGCGCGTGCACGAGAAACGAGGCGGGGAGGAGCGCTCCGAGGAGCGCGGCTTGGATTCGCTTCATCGGACCAGATCTCCGTCGACGTACGTCCCGGTGCCCTTAGGATCGACGGAGCCGTCGCGCTCCCAGAACGTCCACTCGCCGACCTGCTTGCCGTTGTCGTAGCTGCCCTCGGCCCGCTTCTCGCCGCTCTGCCACCACTCGACGTAGGGACCGTGCGGGAGGCCTTGCTTGAACGACGACACGGAGTGCCGCTCGCCGGAGTCGAAGAACGCGCGGAACTCGCCCTGCCTGCGGTCGTCCTCGTAGTCGCCGACGAGCCGCTTGAAGCCCGTGCCGTGGTAGTCCGTCCAGCGCCCGTTCCTGAGATCGGCGACGTAGGTGCCCTCCGCCTGCAGCACGCCCGAGCGGTTGAACTCGCGCCACGGCCCGGACTTCTGCCCGCGCTCGTACACGCCGATCGCGGCGGCGCGACCGGTGCGGTCGTCGAAGCGGACGATCGGACCGCTCATGCGGCCGCGCTCGTAGTGGATGCGTGCGAGCAGCTTGCCCGTCCGTCCGGAGTAGCGCTCGAACGGACCGCTCTTGAGCCCGCGCGCGAAGACGGTGCGCGAGCGAAGCTTCATCGTGTCGGACTTGAAGCTGAACCAGATCCCGGTCCGGCGCCCGGCCTCGTCGTACGTTCCGCGCGCGAGGCGGCCCTTGTCGGTCGTGAAGACCCAGGGACCCACGCGTCCGTAGCCCGAGTAGGCGCCGTGGGAGGTGACGGTTCCATCCGCTGCGTAGGACTTCCACACGCCCACGCGGCGCCCGCCCTTCAGCCAACCCTCGCGGGCGACGCTGCCGTCGGCGCGGAGGAAGCGGGCGCGCTCGGCGCCCTCCATCGCGTCCGGGACGGGGCCGGGCTCCACGAACGCCGGGTCCGACGCGAGGCGCTCGTCCGCGGTGAGCTCGCCCTCGTTCGTGAGCCCGTCGCTCGCCTTGGTCGATGCGCCGGACGTCTCCTGGGCGGAGTCATCGGGCGCTTCGTCACTCTGCGCATCGTCACCCGGCGCGGGGGCCTCTGGCGGGGCTGCGCCGCCGCTCTGGAGCGCGGACGCGCCCGCGGGCGCGAGCCCGAGGAGCGTGGTCAGGGTCAGGAGCCACGCGAGGCGCGCGGCGCGGGGTCGAAGAGTCATTCTGGTGTCGATGGGGATCAGCGGTCGCCCGCCTTCGGGGCGGCCGCGCCGGAGCCGGCGGCGTCCGGCAGCGGTCCAACGCGTTCATCGTCCTCGTAGACGCCCGTCCACGAGTCGTTCAGCGTGCCGTCGGCGCGCCAGTACTTCCAAGTCCCGGAGCGGCGGCCGTCCACGTACGTGCCCTCGGACTGAGGCACGCCGTCGGCGAACCAGGTCCGGCTCGGGCCGGACTGCACGCCCCTTGCGAAGGTCGAGCTCTCGACGAGGCTGCCCGTCGTCGGGTTCCAGAGCTGGAACACCCCGTTGCGGAGGTCGCGCTCGTACTCCGCAACGGTCGTGAGCCGCCCCGCAGGATCGGTCTCGCTCCACCGCCCCGTCCGGAGCCCGCCTTCGAACGCTCCCCAGCGCTTCGGCTCGCCCGTCTCCTCGTTGTACTCCGTGTACTTGCCCTCGCGCCGCCCCACGACGTAGCGCTCGTCGAGCATCAGGATCCCACTCGGCGCCCAGCGTCGACGCTGGCCGTCGAGCTGACCGCTCTCGTAGGTGGCCTGCTCGGCGAGCTGGCCCTTCGGGTACCAGACGCGGTAGGGCCCGTGGAGCACGCCGCGCCGGTACAGCGCCTTCTTCACGAGCACCTCGTTCTTCGTGTACTCGCGTCGCAGGCCCTCGAGCTGCCCGTCCTGGAAGCGTGCCTCGAACGTGATCGTGCCGACCGGCCGGTAGCGCGTGATCGGCCCGTGCTTCACGTCGTCCCGCCACCAGGTGGTGGTCCGCAGTCCCCCCGTCGGGTGGTAGATCCACTCGGGCCCGTGGAGGAGCGCGTGCGTTCCCGTGGCCTCCGTTCGGACGGTCGCGATGCGGAGGAGCGTGCCCTGCGTAGGGTGGAATTCGCGGACGATGCGGACCGGGGCGCCGCCGATGTGGCTCGCCGCCGGGAACTCGCGCGGATCCGTGTCCTCGAGGAGCTCGGGGTCGAGCGTCGGCGTCAGGCCCTCGGGGATCGCCTTCATGCGGGTGACGAGATCCTCGTCGTCGAGCCCGGCGAAGGCGTCGGTCTCGCCCACTTCCTCCGCGGGCGCCGCGGCCGGCGCGACGGCTGCGGCATCGGCGGAGTCGGCATCCGAGCCCCGCGCTTCCGTGCCCGTCCCCGGGCCGGGCCCGGCCGGCTCCGGCGTCACCGCGTCGTCGGAACCGCCGCCGCCGCAAGATGCGACGAAGAGACACAGGAGCGCCGCCCGGAGCGCAGACGGAGGGTCGAGAAGGGGCACTTGGGGACGCATCGCGGGGACTCTACGGCGTCCGCGTCACGGCCGTTGACGCCAGGTCGGAATCCCTCCGGGCGTCCCGGACGCGCCCTTCGCCGCACGCCGGGAGTCCGTCGGGAGGTCCTGGCGGGCCGGCCGTCCCCCGAGGAAGATTCCTCGGGGTGGCCAGGAACGAAACACGCCGGCGTCCCGTCACAAGACACGGGGCGGAAAGATGTTCCGCACGACCTCTCCCGGGCTCCCTGGCAGCCCTGCCGAGGGGCGGAAGTCGTGATCCGTCTTCATTCCGGGTCACCGGGCCGTCGATCCTCCCCTCCAAGCCGGGGGGCGTACCCCCTTCCACCCCGGTCGGCCGCGGCGCAGCCGCGGTCCACGAACCGTCTCGAACGACAGCTCCACGCGGGACCCCCGCGGGACCGTATTCCCTCGAATCTGCTCACGATGACCTCCTCCGATCAACCTCGCTCCGTCCTGTGCCTCGGTCTCGGCGACACCGACCGTAGCCGCGTGTCGGAGGAAGCCCACCGCTTCGGGTGGCTGATCCGATTCGCCCAGAACGCCGCCGACGCTCGCGCGACCGGCAACGGGCGACGACCCGATCTCATCCTCTTCGACACCCGTACGAGCGATGAGGCCGCGAACGATCTGCTCCGCCAGTGCACGGCGCACCCGCTTCAGGCCGTCGCGCCCGAGGTGCGCGCCGCGCAGGCGGGCGAGACCCAGACCGAGCCCGAGTCGAAGGGCGAGCTGAAGGACGGCACGGTGCTCCTCGAGCCCGGCTCGATCCACCGCTTCGAGGACTACGAGCAGAAGATCCTGCGCCACGCCCTCCACACGACCGGCTGGAACGTCAAGCGTGCCGCCCAGCTGCTCGGGATCGGACGAGCGACGCTCTACCGCAAGATCGACCGCTACAAGCTCCGCGAGTACCAGCCCGAGCGCAACGCCGGCTGATCCTCCGGCCCGGGGAGGATCGGCGCGAGCCGGTACCCTCCACACTCCGGGCCCGTCCTCGGGACACGCCCCGCACGGGCACGTCCTCGAGGCACGGCAACACGCGCCAACGAAGGGCCCTCCGGGGCGTATCTCGGGCGCTCGGCGCTCCCCACGCGAAGCTCGCGGCGGGGGGCGCTTGCATTTCCGTCCCGCCCCGGGACGATCTCAGGTCGCCCGCCCACGCGCCCCAAAGAGCCATGTCCCTCCAGCCCCTCCTCCTCGGCCTCGCCGCGTCCATCGTTCCCCTCTCCGGAGACCCTCCGGTCGTTCCCGCGACCGAGGCGCTTCGCCAGGACACGAAGGAGGAGACGCCGACCGGGCCGCCCGAGATCCGGCGCTCGTCCTTCGCGGACGGACTGAGCCGCGCGCAGCGTCTCAACCGCTACCTCGTGGCCGTCTGGGCGCGTGGCGACGACCCGCGCGGCGACGCGATGGTCGACACGATCCTCGGGGACCCCGAGGTGCGCCGCTGGCTCGACACGCGCGCAGTCGTCGTCGCGATCGACACGATCGAGCACCGCTCGGAGGCCAACGCCAACGGCGCGAACACGACGAGGACCCCGTGCATCGACGTGCTCGACACCGCGACGGGCGCCCGGCTCGAGCGCCTCGGCCGCGACTCGTCGGCGACGGACTTCCTCGCCGCGATCATGGGCGTCGGCGACGGCACGCAGCCCACGCGGCCAGAGGGCGAGGACGCGAACGAGCCGTTCCGCTGGCTCGCCTGGGGCAACCTCCGGTTCCTGCAGGGCGACACGCAGGCCGGACCGGACAGCACCGAGGCCTACCGCTGGCTCCTGTCGAGCGCCGAGGCGCACCGTCCCGGGTTCCGCGCGCGCTTCTTCGACTTCCTCGTGCAGCGGCTCAACAAGAACAAGGTCCGCTACCCGCAGTCGTTCGAGGTCCTGCGGCGCGAGATCCAGGGTCTCGCCGGCGAGGTGGAGGCTGCGCGCGCTTCGCGCCGCACGACGTACGAGTACGCGCGCCTCGCGCTCATCCTCAAGCAGGAGCAGATGCTGCGCGAGTCGTACAAGAAGCTCTGCGCGGAACGAGCGCCCGGCCCGGCGGCGGAGCGGCAGGCGCGCGTCCGTCGCTGGCTCGTGCCCGATGTCGCTCCGGTCCTCGGGCGTTTCGGCGAGCACAGGGAGCTCCTGATGGGCGTCGGCGACTCCGCGACCGAATACTTCGGGCGGCGCTTCGCGGCGCTCGAGCGCGCCGAGCGCGCGCGCGCCGCCGCGGCGGCGGGCGCGAACGCCGCGCCGGAGGAGAGCAACCCCGAGGAGTCCGAGAGCGCGAAGACCGCGCCCGTGCGCGACGAGGACCACGACGCGCTCCCGTACGCGTCGCCCGACAGCCTCAAGGACAGCGTCACGGACGCCGCCTGGGTGTTCGAGGCGCTCCTCGCCACCGAGCGCACAGAAGAGGCCCGCGCGCTGTTCGAGCTCTTGGCGTCGAAAGCGCCCGGCCCGGCGGTCTACGCGGAGTTCGCGCTCGCTGCGATCCGCCGCGAGGAGTTCGAGTTCGCGGCGGAGGTCCTCGACCTCGGGGACGGCGAGAACCCGGAGAAGGGCAAGAAGCGCCTGACTCGGATCCGCCGTCGCCTCTCCGACGCGATCGAGCGGAAGGCCGAGGAAGCGGCCGAGGCGGCCGCCGGCGACGGCGGGAAGTGACGGCGCGCGCGTCGGATCCGGCCGCGCCGGCGCAGGTCGCACCGCGGCCGCAGCACCCGATCCCGGTGCGCGGGATCGCGGCGCTCGTGCTCGCCGGCGTCGCCCTGCGCGCGGCGCTGCTCGCAGCGGCGCTCCCGCTGGGGATCCAGGCGGACGAAGCGAACTACCTCTACGGAGCGCTCGCCCTGGAGCGGTTCGGGTTCCAGCTCGACCACTACCGCTTCCTGTGGCCGCCGGGCTACGTCTGGTGGCTGGCGCAGCTCTCGGGCCCCGACGGGCTGCTCGGTCTCGGCGGCGGCGCCGCGGGGATCGACGCGGCGCGTGTGACCCAGGTCGTGGCCTCGGCGCTCACCGGTACGCTCACATCGCTGTTCGCCTGGCGTCTTTTCTCCGCGCGCGCGGCCCTCGTCGCCGGCGCGCTGTGGGCGTTCCATCTGCCCCTCGCGTCCTACACCCACTTCCTCTTCGCGGAGAGCCTGTTCCTGCCGCCCTTCCTCGGCGGGCTCTGGTTCCTCCTGCTCGCGCTCGACCGCCTCGATGCCGCCCGGCCCGCCGGCGCGCACCTCGTACTGTCCGGGCTCGCCTTCGGCGCCGCGCTGCATCTCAAGGAGTTCCCGCTCTTCCTCGTCCCGCTGCTGGGCCTGCTCGTCGCGGTGCGCGCGCTGCGCCAGAGCGCTGGCTGGGTCGAGGCGCTCCGGCGCGGATCGCTCGTACCGCTCGTCGCGTTCACGACGCTGCTCCCGTGGTCACTGCGCTGCGCGGAGGTCTACGGTCAGCCGGTCCTCGCAGGTGCGACGCTCGGTGAGAACGTCTATGGCGGCCTCAACGCGGCGACGCGCAACTTCGACTACCGGGCGCTCAGCCTGCCCCGGATGTGCGCGGGGCTCGACACGATCGAAGGACGCGCGCGCCCGCTCTTCGCGCCGCCCCCCGGCGACCCCGCCGTGCCCCCGGCGTGGCCGCGCATCGAGGAGTCTCCCCACACGCTCCGGCGTCAGGCCCAGAACACGCGTCGCGGACTCGCCTTCGCGGCGGAACATCCCGGTCACGTCGCGCGGACGCGCATGCAGCGGCTGGCCGACTGGGTCACCCCGTTCTCGTTCACGGCGCGCCACCTCGCGCTCGGCCACTACCCCGAGGAGAGTTCCCTCTCCGGCACGCTGCGCCGGCCGGTGCTGATCCTGTCGAGCGCCACGTCGATCGTCGTCCTGCTCTGTGGACTGCTCGGCGCGCTGCTCACCCTGCGGCGCGGCGCGGGCCGCGCCGTCGCGCTGAGCGCGCTCGCGTACGCGCTCGCCACGGCCGGGCTCGTCTCGATGTCACGCTTCCGCATCCCCGTCGAGCCCGTACTGATCGCGCTGGCGGCCGGCTTCATCGCCCACGGCGCAAGCCTCGAGCACGTCCCCGACGGCGCCGTCGGTCCGCGCCGCAACAACGTGCTGCGCGTCGCGTGCGGCGCCGCCGGCGCGCTCGCCCTCGGCTTCCTCTGGTGGGTGACGTGGCCGCAGTTCAGCGGCGCGTTCGCGATGGCGTGGCGCGGAGGTGTCGAATGACGCCCCGCACGGGCTCCGGGATCCGGCCGTGGCTCCCCCACCTGGTGTGCGCGCTCGTCGCGGTCGTTGCGTTCGCGGTCGGGCGCGCCCGGCACACGACCACGGAGGAGGCGCTCGCGACGGCCCTCGATCCGGGAGCGGCCGTCGAGGACCGCCTCTGGGGCGCTCATCTCGCAGCGATGCGCGCGGAAGCGCGCGACCCGCGCGTCGGAGCCGGGCTCGCGCGCGCCTTCCTCGACTCGGACGAGCCTCGCCTCGTCGAGTTCGCGCTCACGATGGACGTCGTGCGGCACTTCATCGGATCCGCGAAGGGGCCGCCGCCGCTGCAGGCCGAGCACTTGGCGCGAATCCGCACGTCCCCGTGGACGGCGCATCGCCTGCTCGCCACGCTCTTCTTCCGGCGCAAGGTCGGCGGCGGCGCATTCGGACGCATCGAACGCCTCGACCTCGACGAGGCGCGCTGGGCCCTCGACGCAGCGGCGTCCGGCGTGGCCCCTCCCGGCGACGTCCTCGACGCACACTTCGCGGGCCGCGCCGCGCGCGCCCGCGAGATCACCGCCGTTCTTCGCTCCGTCCAGACCTCACGCCCCCGATGACGACCGACCCCGCTCGGCGACCCGAGGCCCGCGCGGCGCGCGCCGCCGCCTCCGTGGCCCTGGCCCTGTGCTTCGCGTGCAGCGGCAGCGCGGACGACGCGCCGCGCATGAACGTGCTGCTGGTGACCCTCGACACGACGCGGCCCGATCGCATGAGCTGCTACGGCGGCGCGCCCGGCCTGACGCCGACCCTGGACGCGCTGGCCGCGGAAGGCACGCGCTTCGAGCGCGCCGTCTCGACCGCTGGCATCACGCCGATGTCGCACGCGTCGATCCTCACGGGCCTGAACAACTTCACGCACGGGATGCGGGTCTTCTACAGCCCCGACGTCTCGCACCGCCTCAAGGACGTCGTCGACACGTTCCCCGAGGTCCTCCAGCGCCAGGGCTACCGCACGGCGGCACGGGTCAGCTCCTACCCCGTCTCCGCGCACTACGGCCTCGACCAGGGCTTCGACGACTTCGAGTCCGGCGTCGACGTCGACGCGCTCGACCTCGAGGCGCAGCAGTCGCACAGCACGTCGTGGGACACCGGCGGCCGGTCGAACACCCAGCGCCGCGGCGACTTCACCACGGACTCCGCGCTCGCCTGGCTCGACGCGAACGGCGAAGCGGGCCCCTGGTGCCTCTGGCTCCACATGTTCGACGTGCACGACTACTCGCTCGTGCCGCCCGCCGCGTTCGCCCGCGAGCGCGGCATCGAGTATCCGGGCCCCGGCACGAGGCTCTCCCCGTCGGACCGCGTGCAGTGGCGCGAGCGCATGTACGACCCCGAGCTCGCCTTCATGGACGCGCAGCTCGGCCGCGTCATCGCATGGCTCCGTGAGTCGGGGCAGCTCGAGCGGACCGTGGTCGTCGTCACCGCCGACCACGGCCAGGGGCTGTCCGACGGCCTCCGGCGCCACGGCTGGATGAAGCACCGACTCCTCTACGACTGGTCGGTGCGGGTCCCCCTGATCGTGCGCGTGCCCGGCATCGGCGGCGGCGCGGTCGTGGACTCCCAGGTGCGCACGATCGACATCGCGCCGACCGTCGTCGACGCTCTGCGCGTCGGGGTCCGCCAGCCAATGGAGGGCGACTCGCTGCTGCGGCTCATGCGGGGAGAGGCGGACGATGCGCCGCGCGTCGCGTACGCGGACGCGCTGAACGACTACGACGCGCACGCTCCCCCGCCGGAGCGGCTGCCGCCGGGACAGTACGACAACCTGTACATGGCCTGCGACGGCCGGTGGAAGTTGATCTGGCACGAGCGAAACCCCGACGCCAGTCAGCTCTATGACCTGCTGAAGGATCCGGACGAGCTCGAGAACCTCTACCGGACCGATCACCCGCGCGTCGCACCCCTCATGCAGTACCTCACCGACCGGCGCGTCTGGGACGTCGAGCCCCCCGGCTCTGGCTCCGTGGCACCCGACGTCGGCAGGCTGCGCGAGCTGGGCTACATCGGCGCGGAACCGGAGGACACGGCGCCCGAGGACACGGTGCCCGCGGGCACTGTGCCTGGGAACGCGCCCCCCGTGGACGATGGCGCGGGCCCTCCCGCAGCGGGGCGGACCGACGGCGGAGACGCGGTACGCGACGGACGATGAGCATGAACCTCCCCATCGCACGTGCGCTGCTCGCCGCAGCGCTGGCGGCCTCCATGGGCTGCGGCCCGAACGACGCACCCACCGAACCGGACGCGCCGGCCGGGCCGTCGGCGCGGGCCCAGGACCCGACCGCGGACAGCGCGGGGCGGCTGCAGGTCGTCGATCCCGAGAATCCGCGGCGGCCCTTCTTCGTCGACTTCGGCGAGGTCACGTGGGGCGAGGTGATCGACTGGGAGACGCGGCTGACGAACGTCGGGCCCGAGCCCGTCGCGCTCTTCTCCGCGCAGCCCGCGTGCGGCTGCACGCGCCTGATGCGCTTCACCGTCCTGTCCTCGGACGGCGAGAAGGTCGCCTCTGCCCAAAGCGTGTCGTCGCAGCGGCCCCTCGACGTGCCGCCCGGCGGGACCCTCGTCATGCGCCAGCAGCTCGTCACGGACAAGGCCTTCCCCAACGAGAACAAGCTCGCGCTCATCCGCCTGCTCACGACGAGCGCGGACGAGCCGATCCACACGCTCGAGGTCCGCTTCATCCCGATGCGGCGCTTCTACCACGACCAGAACGGCCTGCAGGCGCGCGCCGTCCCGGTGAGCCACGGCGGCGAGGCAAAGCTCAAGCTGCTGACGCGGAGCGCCGGCGAGCGGATGCGCATCCTCCGCATCGCGGACACCCCGGCGGGCTTCACCGCGCGCGTCGAGCAGCTCAGCCAGTCGGGCCAGCCGTACTGGCTGGTGTACCTCACGGTTCCGCCGCTCGCGCCCTTCGGCGTGCAGCGCGGCTCGCTCGAGTTCGTCACGACCGACGACGACGGCGAGGGAGAGGACGGCCGCTACCGCGTGCCGTACGTCGTGCAGGTCGTGCCGGACGTGTCCGCGACGCCGAGCGTTGCGTCGTTCGGGCTCGTACAGGAGGGAGCGCCCGCGCAGGCGACGTCCGAGCTCCGCGCGCTCGTCCCCGGTGCGCGGCTCGGCGTGCGCAGCGCGACGGTCGAGGGTCCCGACGGAGTGCGCTTCGAGGCGTCGTACGAGCCCGAGCGGCCCGACGACGCGGGCCGCTCCGCGCGCTGGTCGGTGACGCTGTCGGCACCCGACGGACTGCCCGTCGGCAAGGCGACCGGCGTCCTCCGCCTCGAGCTCGACGAACCGTTCGGCGGCGGGAAGGGAGAGGGCGGCAACGTGCTCGAGCTGCGCATCCGCGGACAGGTACAGCCGCGCTGAGCCGAGCCCCGCCCGGGACGCCGATCCTCAGCCGGCCGAGGCGCCGGACTGGCGGGTCTCGCGCTCCACCTCGGACTCGAGCTCGATCACGTCGAGCGCGTCGCCGAGCCCGAGTTCACGCGCACTCTCGACGACCGGTCGGTGGTGCGTGAAGACGACGACCTGGGTGCTCCGCCCCAGCTCGGCGAGGACCTCGAGTCCGGCCCGCGTCCGGTCGTCGTCGAACGTCGTGAACAGATCGTCCGCGAGGAACGGCATCGGCTCGACGCCGCGGATCGATCGCTCGACCGTCGCGATCCGCAGCGCGAGGTACAGCTGGTAGGCCGTGCCCTCGCTCATGCCGCTCATGCCGACGGGGACGAGTTCGCCGCTGGGCCTGCGCGCCTTGAGGACGTCGCGGCCCTTCTCCTCATCCGTCTGCAGCGACTCGAACGAGCCGAGCGTCAGCGTCCGGAAGAGCTCCTGCGCGCGCGCGAGGAGCGGCGCCTGACTCCGTTCCCGGTAGGACCGGATCTCGCGCTCGAGCAGGTGCTCGGCCGTATGGAGCACCGAGAACCGCTCGACCGCCGTCTCGAGCTCCGCCTCGACCTGAGCGAGCTGGCCCTCCAGCGAAGCTGCGTCGTCGCCGCCGCCCTCCAGGGCCTGTCGTGCGCGTCCGAGTCGCTCGCGCGCGTCGCTGCGCTCCTCGGCCAGATGCTCTGCCGCATTCTTCGCCTCGGCGGCGGACTCCGACAGCTCGGCCGGTCCGCGGTCCGCGAGCTCGGCCCGGAGCGACGCCGCGCCGTCCTCCCCGGGCGACTCCGCCGACACGTCGTCGAGGCGCGCCGTGATCGTCGCCCGTTCGTCGTCGAGCGCCCGCAGGGCGTCCGCTCGCTCGGAGCGCGCCCGGAGCAACTCCGCGTCTCCGCTGGCGTGCTCCTCCGCCAGCGCGGCGACGCGCGCCTCGCGCTCCGCGCGCCCCTCGGCCTGCGCGGCGAGACGTTCCTGCGCGGCACCGAGCCGTCGCTCCGCGAGCGCAACCGCCTCGGACGCGGCGCGCACGCGCGTCGCACGCTGCGCGCGTTCTGCGAGGATCTCGTCGAGGGCGTCGACCCCGAGCGCTCCGTCGAGTCCGCGCTCGTGGCTCCACTCCGCCAGCGCGGACGAAGCACGCTCCGCCGCACGCCGGGCGACTCCGAGATCGACGTCGCAGCTCTCCACTCCGTCGCGCGCCGCGTCGATCGCCTCCTGCGTCCGGGCGAGAGCGTCCCTTGCGCGCTCCAGCAGCGCACTCCGTCGCGCGCACCAGGCAGCGAGGCCCGCCGCCGACGCGTGGTCGAGCCCCATCGAATTCGCCGCCGTCCGAACGTCCGCCCGCACGACCTCTCGTTCGTCTGTCCGTGCGGCCGCCTCCGCCCGGGCTCGCCAGCACGCGGCGCGGGCCTGCGCCTCCTCGCGCTCCGCCAGGCGCAGCTCCGCCTCGCCCGCGCCGGCCGCGAGCCGCTCGTCGATGAGCCCGTCGGCCTCAGCGACGAGCCGCGCGACCTCGAGCACACGCTCCGGGCGCGACGGTTCCGCCGAAAGCGCCGACTCGAGCGCGCGATCGCGCGCGTCGCGCGCGTCGGACACCGCTTCGGCCGAGGGGACGTCTCCGCCCACGGCCGCTCGGGCGCGCTCCGTGCGCGAGAGCGCGGCGCGCTCCTTCTCCTCCGCTTCCTCGAGCGATCGCGCAGCGGACTCAGCGGCGCTCTCGGCCGAGGATTCGCGCACGGACAGCTGCTCGAACGCGGACTCCGAAGGGACCCGCACCGCGCGCAGCGACTCGAGCCCGCCTCGGAACGGGGACAGCGCATCGAAGTCCGCCGCGAACTCCTCCGCCGCGCGCGCCGGCGCCGCGGCGTGGGTCTCGACGGCGCGCGCGTGGGCGGCACGCGCACGCTCCAGCGCGCGCTCGGCCTCTTCCCTCCGGCCCGCCGCCTGCACGAGCGCGCGCCCGAGCTGCGCGAGCATGCGCCTGTCGGCCTCGGGGTCACTGCCCGAGGCTTCGCCGTCGCCGGCCTCCGTCCTCGCGGCGCGCGCGTCGCGGAGCTCCTGCTTCCGCTCCAACTCGGCGCGGCGACCCTCGGTGGCCTCGACGTCCGACCGCTTGAGCTCGTCGAAGAGGACGCGCACCTCGGACGCCACTCCCTCCGCCAGGGCCGGCTCCTCGCCGAACGCCGAGCGCTTCTCGACGAGGTCGTCGAGGCGCGCCAGGTCCCTGGCCGCCGCCGCCAGGCTGGTGAGTCGCTCCGCCCGCCGCTCGTGTTCGCGTCGCTCCCCGTCGAGCGCGTCGGCCCGGGCCTCCAGCTCGCGGATCTCCTTGCGTGCCTTCTTCAGCGCCCCCTGGGAGAACTCCGCGTCGCGGCGCCGTCGCTTGAGATCCGCGTGCTCGCGCGTGAGTTCCGCGACCCGCGCCTTGCTCCGTGAGCCCGGCGTGTGGAGCGCGGCGAGCTCGCCGCCGAGCGCGTCGCGGACCTCCGCGAGCCGTTCGGCGCCGAGCGCCGCGCTGAAGAGGGCCTGGCCCAGCTCCGCGCGCTGCTCGACGAGATCCTCCCCGCCCGTGCGAAGCTCCTCCTGGTCCAGGCCGAAGAGGCGCGTGTACGTGGCGCGGTCCAGCCCTCCGAGGAACGGGACGAGCGCGGCGGCGTCGAGCGGTTCGGCGTCGTCCGCGGACCAGAGCGGCTGGGTCGGCGAACTCCGGCGCTGGAACTCGATGCGCTCGCCGTCCCCGCGCACGAGCGCGACCTCGAGCCGGCGCGTCGCAGGCGCGTAGCGGAACGCGCCCTCCTTGGCCGTGATCCCAAAGAGCGCGGAGCGAAGCGCCGCGAGCGTCGTCGACTTGCCCGCGCCGTTCGGCCCGTGCACGACGTGGAGACGTGCGCCCGGCGCGAAGTCGAGCGTGCGCTCCTGGAATGCGCCGTAGCGGCGCAGGACGAGCCGCTCGAACCTCATCGCCCGTCCTCGCTATCGGAGAGTCCAGGACCCGCGAAGTGCGCCGCGAGCAGGGCGCGGGCCGGGCCGAGGGAGCTGTCGAGGAGTTCGGTCGAGTCGACGCGCGCGCGGACTTCGGCGGGGAGCCGCTGGACGAGCGCGGCGAGCTCCGCCGCGAGACGCTCGCGGTCCTCGTCCGGCAGCCCGGCGTCGCGCACGCGGTCGGCCAGCGCGGCGAACCCGGCCTCGCCGCGGATCCGGCTCGCCTCCGTTCCGGTGGTGCGGAGCCGAACCTTCTCGACCCAGACCTCTCCGGCCGCCGCGAAACCGGACGCGCGCACCTCCGCGTCGATGCGCTCCTCGGACCGGCGCAGCTCACCGTCCAGCGGCGTCGCACCGCAGAGCGTGACGCGGACGGCGAGGAGGCGACCCGCGGCGCCGCGCGAGGCGGCGTCCAGCTCGGCGCGCACTCGACCGAGCAGGTCTTCCACGTTCCGCGCTCCGTGAGCATCCACCTCGATCGCTGCCCAGCGCACCGCGTCGAGGACGCGGTGCTCGGCCTCGATCACCTCTCCGTCCTCGACGGTGACAAGGGTCGCTCCCTTCGGGCCCGTCTCGCGCGCGTGGCGGCCCTGCGGGTTGCCCGGGAACACGATCCACGGATCGCCGTCGCGCACGACCTCACGCCCGTGCACGTGGCCGAGGGCCCAGTAGTCGTAGCCCTTCTGCACGAGGTCCGCCACGGAGCACGGCGCGTAGGAGTCGTGGCCCTCGTAGCCCGCGAGGCTCGTGTGGAGAACGCCGATGTTGAACACGCCCGCGATCGGTTCGGGGTACGCGATGCTCAGGTTGTCCGTCACCTCGCGCTGGGCGAAGCTCTGGCCGTGGAGCGCGACGCCGAGCGACTCGATGCGATGCGTCTCCGGAGCCTTGTCCCGGAAGCGCCGCACTCCGTCGGGGAGCGCCAGGCCCTTGGACATCGTGCTCGCGGCGTCGTGGTTCCCGCGGAGCAGGAACACCTCGGTCCCGGCGTCGACGAGCTCCTCCAGCCGCTTCTGGAACCAGAGGCCCGCGTGGACGTCCTTCCAGTCGCCGTCGAAGACGTCGCCCGCGATCACGACGAGGTCGACCGACTCCTGCTTCGCCAGGGCGACCAGGTTGTCGACCGCCTCGCGGGTCGCGCCACGGATACGCTCCGCCGGCGCGCCTTCGTAGCGCGCGAGGCCGCGCAGCGGGCTGTCGATGTGCAGGTCCGCCGCGTGGAGGAAGCGGAAGCTCCCCGGCGAACCCATCTCAGGAGCTCACGCCCGAGAGGTACGCGGCGCGCTTCTTGCCGACCTGGACGAGCCGACGCTCGTCGGATCGATCGACGCTTGCGCGCTCGTCCTTCACGACGTCTCCGTCGATGCGCACGCCGCCCTGCTTGATGGCACGACGCGCCTCGGACGTCGACGCGCAGAGGCCGATCTCCTTCAGTAGGTTCGGCAGCGCGAGCGCGTCGCCCCAGCCCGCGTCCCACGCGTGCTCGGGCAGGTCGGTGGGCAGCTCCTTGTCGCGCACCTGCCGGTCGAACATGTCCGCCGCCTCGAGCGCCGCGGCCTCGCCGTGGTAGAAGCCCGTGATCTCGCGCGCGAGCCGTGCCTTCGCCTCGCGGGGGTGGCCAGCGAGGATGGACTCGATCTCGGCCTCCGGCACGCGCGTGCAGTGCAGGAACCACGTCGCCATGACCTCGTCGTCGACCTTCATCACGTTGAAGGTCATGGTCTTCGCGTCGTCGGTCAGGCCGATCGTGTTGCCGTAGCTCTTGCTCATCTTGCGGCCGTCGAGGCCGTTGATGAGGGGCTGGGTCATGACGATCTGCGGGCGCTGGCCCTTCTGCTCCTGGAGGCGCCGACCGACGAGCAGATTGAAGAGCTGGTCGGTGCCGCCGAGCTCGACGTCGGCCTCGACCATCACCGAGTCCCAGCCCTGCATCAGCGGGTAGAGGAACTCGTTGATCCCGATCGGCTCCTCGGCCTGGATGCGCGTCTGGAAGGTGTCCCGCTCGAGCATCTGCGCGACGGTCATCCGCGTGGTGAGCTCGAGGAGGTCCTCGAATCGCATCGCGTCGAACCACTCGGAGTTGCGTCGGATCTCGGTGCGCTCGAGGTCGAGGACCTGGCCCGCCTGGGTCGTGTACGTCTGGAGGTTGCGCTCGACCTCGTCCCGCGTGAGGACGGGGCGCAGGGTGTTGCGGCCGCTGGGGTCGCCGACCATCGCGGTCGCGTCGCCGACGATCAGGACGATCTGCGCGCCGAGGTCCTGGAGGTCGCGGAGCTTGCGCAGCTGAACCGCGTGACCGACGTGCAGGTCCGGGGACGAGGGGTCCATCCCGAACTTGACCCGCAGCGGCGCGCCGCCGGCGGCCCACTTCTCGGTCATCGCCCGGAGCTGCTTCTCCTCGATCAGGTCGACCGTGCCGCGCCGGAGCGCGGCGACGAACGTGTCCACGTCCGGTCCCTTCATGCCGGGGAATCTAGCAGACCGCTGCCGTCGGCCGGCCCACGAGACGCTGCGCGTCGGACGGCGCCTTCGCCCGAGCCGGCCCCCTCCCTAGCGAGGGACCGGTCCCCCGGCGCGACGCTCCTCGAGCCGCTGCGCGAGCCAGACCTTCCAGCCGCGCTCGTCGAGCTGGAGGGAAGAGTCGCCGGAGAGCCAGCGCAGCGCTGGCATCGCAGGCCGGAGCGCCTGGGGAGGCAGCGTCTCGGCCGCGAGGCCGAGCATGTCCAGGGTCTCGCCGCGGCGGGCGGGCGCGATCCTCACCGTGCGCTCGAGGATCGCGGGCAGCGGCGCGTCGCCGCGCTCGACGAGGCCCACGAGGTCCGCGGGCTCGAGGTAGCCGAGCGGCACCCAGGCGGGGAAATCGGTGCGCGCGGACGGCGTCACGGTGAAGTCGCGCGCCGGGTAGCGCCTCCCCTTCTCGACGACCGCACCGCTGTTGAGCGAGAGGCGCGTCGTCATCTCGGTCGCGATGGCGCCGACGGGCACCTCGATCGCCACCTGCGCGATGCGGAGACGCGCAACCCCGCCGGGCGGCACCTCGAGCACGGGAGGGTCGGCGATCGTCGACTCGGAGGCGTCGACCGCGAGGTCTCCGGTGCGGGGCTCGATCGAGGTGCGCCGCACGCGGAGCACGCCCGGGCCCGGCTCGAGCGTCAGCGGGAAACTCCAGGTCGAGCGCGCGACGAGTACGACGTCGACGAGCTCGCCCTCCGCGCTGCGCACGAGTTCGAGCGTCGGCGTCAGGGCCTCCATGCGCAGCCGCCCCTCGACGACGCGCTCGAACCCGTCCGCCACGCGCAGCCCGGCCTCGACGCTCTCGCGGCTGGGCGCGAGGCCGGCGAGCACCGCCGCTTCGCGCGGGCCGCCGCCCGTCCGTTCGCTCCCCTGCGCACCGACCGAGCGGCGCGCTTCATCGAAGCCCGGAGCCGTCTCGAGGTCGGCCTCGAGGCGCGCGCGGAGGCGTCGGAGTGTGGACGCGGCCACGGCCGTGTCCTCCGCGTCCAGCGCCGCCTTCACCGCGTCGAACGCCGTCTGGTAGACGGGGTGTACGACGAGCGGTCCGGCCGGCTGGACCGGAGCCTGGGACACGACGCCATCGCCTCGGCAGGACGCGAGGCAAAGAGCGAGCAGCGCGAGGATCGAGCGGTGGAGCATGGTCCTGGAGGAGTTCGTGCGGGCGGCCAGCGCGGCAACCGCTCGCACCCTACGCCCCGCGCCATGGACGGTCACCGGACGCACAGGGCGAAGTTCGGAAGCGCGGTGGGCTTCGAGAGCTCAGCGGAGGTCGAAAGCGGCGTGAAGTTCGCAAGCACCGTGCGCCCCGGGGACGCCGTGGATCCCTGGAACGCCGGAGGGGCGGGGCCGCGCGCGGCCCCGCCCCTCCGGGTCGGGTCCACCGGATCCACTGCGCCCGGACGCGCGGCGGACCCGAGGGACCTCCTTCGAGCTGGGATCAGCCCTCGGCCGGGGCGTCGCCCTCGGCGGCAGGAGCCTCGCCCTCGGCGGCGGGAGCGGCTTCGGCTTCGGCCGGAGCCGCATCGGCTTCGGCCGGCGCGGCTTCGCCCTCGACCTCGGCCGGCGGCGCGGCCGGGAGGTTCTCGTTCTCCTCGAAGTCCGAGTGGACGAACGACAGGCCGATCTTCCGCTCGTCGATGTCGACGCGGATGATCCGCACCTCGACCTTCTGACCCGGCTGGAGGATGTCCTCCGGCTTGGCCTCGCGGTCATCGGTGAGCTCCGAGATGTGCAGGAGCCCCTCGAGGTCGTTGTCGAGCTTCACGAACACGCCGAAGTTGGTGATCTTCGTGACGTAGCCCGAGAGCAGGTCGCCGACGTGGTAGTTGGCAGGAATCTGCTCCATCCAGGGGTCCTGGCTGAGCTGCTTCTTGCCGAGCGCGATGCGCTTCTTCTCCTTGTCGACCGAGAGGACCACGCACTGCAGCTGGTCGCCCTTCTTCACCATCTCGGACGGGTGCGCGACCTTCTTGGTCCACGACATGTCCGAGACGTGCAGGAGGCCGTCGATGCCCTCCTCGATCTCGACGAACGCGCCGTAGCTCGTCAGGTTGCGGACGGTGCCCTCGATGACGGTGCCGACCGGGTAGTGCTCCTCGACCAGGTCCCAGGGGTTCGTCTCGGCCTGCTTCATGCCGAGCGAGATCTCTTGCTTGGCATGGTTGAACTCGAGCACCACGACCTCGACCGGGTCCGCCGTCTTGACGAGCTCGGAGGGGTGGTTCACGCGGCGCGTCCAGGACATCTCGGAGATGTGGACGAGGCCTTCGATGCCCTCCTCAAGCTTCACGAAAGCACCGTAGGACATGATGTTGACCACCTCGCCCTTGTGCTTCGAGCCGATCGGGTAGCGCGCCTCGACGCCGTCCCACGGCGACGCGGTCTTCTGCTTGAGCCCGAGCGCGATGCGCTCGCGGTCGAAGTCGACGCGCAGGACCTGCACCTCGAGCTCCTGCTCGAGCTGGACCATCTCCGAGGGGTGGTTGATCCGGCCCCACGACATGTCCGTGATGTGCAGGAGGCCGTCGATGCCGCCGAGGTCGACGAACACGCCAAAGTCGGCGATGTTCTTGACCGTACCCGTGCGGATCTGGCCCTCCTGGATGTCCTGGAGAAGCGTCTCCTTCTGCTTCTGACGCTCCTCTTCGAGCAGCTTCCGACGCGACACGACGATGTTCATGCGCTCCGCGTCGATCTTGATGATGCGCGCGCGAACGGGCTCGTCGATGAAGTCCGAGATGTCGTGCGTGCGGCGCAGCGCGACCTGACTGGCCGGCAGGAAGACGTTGACGCCTTCGACGTCGACGAGCAGACCGCCCTTGATCTTGCGCTGCACGACGCCCTGGACCTCGTCGCCCTCGGCGTACTTCTCGGAGACGTGCTCCCAGGCGCGGAGGCGGTCGGCGCGGCGCTTCGAGAGCACCGACATGTCGCTCTCGTCGAGGCCTTCGTAGTACACCTCGAAGGTGTCGCCCTTCGAGGGCAGGTCCTCACCGAACTCGGAGAGCGAGATCTGGCCCTCGGCCTTGCCGCCGATGTCCATGATCACGAGGCCGGTGCGCTCGTCGACCGAGTCGACCTTCGCGTCGATGATCTGGCCGGGGCGGATGTCGACGATCGACTCGTTGAGGCTCTCCGAAAGATCCTCGAGGCTCTTGTCGCCGAACTTTTCGGCGACCTGTTTCTCGAGCTCTTCGGGATCGAGTTCGTACTTACGGACGCGGCGCGAAGCGACGGCCATGGGAAGGAGCTGGTGGGTTCAGGGTCCCGGCGGCGGGCGAGTCGGGCTCGGAGCAAGGCGGCTCGGGCTCGTGGACTCGAAACGGGGCCGGCGGATCGGGGCACCTGGGCGCCGATCGAGCGGGACGGTTGTCGTGGGGTCCGGTGCGCGGGGCGCCCGGGGCGATTTGGCGGGAGAGTGTATCGGCCTTCCGGCCCCGCGTGCGCGAGGGAACGGGCGGATCGGGCGAGGATCCGCCGCTCTCAGCGCTCGCCGAGCGCGGCCGCCTCGCGCGCGAGCCGTTCGACGACCTCGTCCGGATCCAGATCGTCCGTCACCAGCCGGAGGGACCCGGGGACCTCGAGCAGCGGGGAGTCCGCCCGCTCGCTGTCGAACCGGTCCCGGCGCTCCAGATCGCGCTCGTACTCCTCGGCGCGCTCGGGAGCCCCCTCCTCGCGCGCCCGGCGCTCGGCTCGGACGCGCGGGCTGGCCACCAGGAAGACCCGCAGATCCGCGTCCGGGAACACGACCGAGGTCGTATCCCGGCCTTCCGCGACGGTTCCGCCGCCTGCGCGGAGCGCCGCCCGAGCGACCTCTCGCTGCTGGGCCACGAGTGCCCGCCGGACCCCGGGGTGCGCGGCCACCTCGGAGACGTGCCGTGTGACCTCGGGGCCGCGGATGGCGGGTTCGCCGGGCATCCCACCGATCAGGATGCGCCCATCGTCGTCGAATTCGAGCGAGCACTCCTCAGCGACCGCGGCGCAGGCGAACCCGTCCGAGGGGTCGACCCCCCGATCCAGCGCCACGAGGGTCACCGCCCGGTACATCGCCCCGGTGTCGAGGAAGGTCAGGCCCAGCCGCTCCGCAAGGCGGCGTGCCGCGGTGCTTTTGCCCGACGCCGCGGGTCCGTCGATCGCGATGATCACGGGCACCAGTCTAGTCGCACCGGCCGCCGGACTCACTTCCCCGCGCCTGTCGCCTCGCCGCGCTCGGCCGACTCCAGGTCGAGCCGGATGAGCTTCCCCACGACCTCGTCGACGAGCGAGGAGGCCTCCTCCTGGGCGGAGTTCAGGGCGACCAGGTACGCGCGCCCGGTCCGCGGCGCGACCCATGCGACCGCGTACCACATGGTGTTCGATCCGGCGTGGGTGAGGGCGACGCCGCGCGCCCAGCCGCGCTCCTGGACCATCCACCCGCAGGCGTAGCCGCCGGGACCCGGCTCGAGGAGGCGCGCGAGGGAGGCGTCGGAGAGGAAACCCTCGACCCGCCCGGCGTCGGTGAAGCTGAGCGCGAAACGCGCCCAGTCCGCCATCGACATGTGCGCGGTCCCGGCCGGACCGAGTGCCTCCGGGTTGTCGGACTGGACCGGGATCAGCGCGTCGCCGAGCGAGACGTGCCCCCACGGCTGGTCCACCTCACCCTCCGTGCCCGGGACACCGAATCCGGCGGACGTGATCCCGAGGGGCTGGAAGACTTCCTTCCGGATGAGCTCCTCCCAGGTTGCGCCGCCCACGCGCTCCGCCATCACCCCGGCGACGAGGTAGCCGAGATTCGAGTAGCGGAATGTCTCGCCGGGCTCGTTCGCGGGGGCGTCCTGCAGAGCAAGGACCGCGATCCGGCGGCGCCGTTCGCGGAGCTCGACGTCCTCGAAGCGCCCGAAGTGCTCGGAGTGCTCCGGGAGCCCCCCGGTGTGCCGGAGGAGCTGAAGAAGAGTCACCTCGCGGTAGCCTTCGTGCACCTCCGCAGCGATCTCGGGCAGAACGGCAGCCACGGTCGAATCCCAGGCGAGATCCCCGTCGTCGACGAGACGCGCGCAAAGAGCGGCGGTCATCGCCTTGGTGTCCGACCCGAGATGAACGAGGTCGTCGGCCCGGAACGGTGTTTCGTCGCCCGTGCGCCGAACGCCGAACGACGCGACCCGCGTGGGCTTGGACGCGACGGCGAGCGCGGCCGCACCGCCCACCACTCCGTCGCCGTCCCAGGCCCTCTCGAGAATGGCCGCGAGCACGGCATCACCCCGGACGTCGACCGCGCCGTTCTCCTGTCGGTGTTCGGACCCGGGGACGCCCGCGCGAACAGGCAGCGGTCGCGCCGGCGTCTCCAGCGGCGCCGGGGCGGTTTGGGGCGCGAGCAGCGAGATCGACGCAACGAAGTGGAGGGGCAGCATGTCGGGCACCAGCCTACCCCGAGTCTCTGATCGAGCCCGCCGCGCCTCGAGCAGAGCAGTCCCCCCGGCACCCGCATCGCTGTGGCGCATGGTGGGGACATCGCCGCGAACTGCGCGTCCGTGCAGCCGTGAGCGGAGCGTCGCGCATGCGGTTCGGAGCTGAGAATCGCGGATCCGCGGGCCCGGGTTCCCCGCGGGACCGGTGCTATCATCGCGGCCGTTCCCCTTCCCTTCTCGCTCAACGATGCTCGAAGTCGCCACCTCTCCGCCTCTCCTCCGCAGCCTCGCGAGAGCCGTGCTCCTGCCCGTCGCTGGGGCGATGGCGCTGTTGGCGTGTTCCTCGGAGGAGAACGACGGCGAGCGTCAGAGCGCGTCCGGGCCCCCACCGCCGCACATCGTCCTCGTCCTCGTGGACACTCTGAGGGCCGACCACACGAGCGTCTACGGCTACGAGAAGGGGACGACGCCCGAGCTCGAGAAAATTGCCGCGGAAGGTGTCGTGATGCGGCGGCACTTCGCGAACGCGCCCTGGACCAAGCCCTCCGTTGCGAGCATCCTCACGGGACTGCACCCCACGGCGCACGGGTCGCGGATCGGCCAGTTCAACGCGTCGACGAGCAACGAGGGACCGCGCGTCGAGCTGCTCAGCGAGAAGAACCTGACGTTCGTCGAGGTGCTGCAGGACGCCGGGTATCGGACCGCATCGCACGTGTCGAACTACAACCTGCTCGCGAAGTGGGGCTACGACCAGGGCTACGACCGCTACGAGCTCGTGCCCCGCGCTTCGGACGACGTCGTTCTCGCATCGGATCGGGAGTCCATGGAGTTCGTGCTCGAGGAGCTCGATCGCGCGGACCGACCGACTTTCGTGTGGTCCCACATGATGGCGGTCCACCAGTACAAGTCGCCGGGATTCGACGCCGAGTTCCGGGACCCCGGTGAAACGCCGATCGACCCGAACGGCCGCGTGGCGGGTCGGGTCATGGGGTTCGGCTCGCTCGAGAAGGCGCTCGCGCGCTACGACGGCTCGATCAAGTACTGCGACATGCTGATCGGCGAGCTGTACCGCGCGCTCCAGGAACGCCACCCGAACACGATCCTCATCGTCACGTCCGACCACGGCGAGGAGTTCTACGACCACGGCGGATACGAGCACTGCGAGACGCTCTACAGCGAACTCTTGCGCGTCCCGGCGATCATCGCCGGGGCGGGCGTGCCGAAGGGGAAGGAGATCACGAAGATCACCGACTCCATCGACGTGTTCCCAACGGTGCTCTCACTGGCCGGGATCGACACGTCGGAGATTCCTCGCATGGGCACTCCGATGGTCACGGGGCGCGGGAGCCTCGGCGGAAAGAGCGAGACGTTCGCGGAGCAGCACCACCGCGGGCCGTTCATCGCCTTTGCCGCGACGCGCGACGGCGGACGCCTCATCGAGTCGTACCGGAAGTTCCCGAAGAAGATGGATCACACGCGTACAGGGAAACTCGTGCGGCGCGAGTTCTACGACGCCGCAGACACGACGGAGCGCGTCGAGCTCATCGCCCAGAAGCCGGACACGGACGTGACCGACTTCGCAGACGTGATCCAGAACTACCGGCAGGCCACGCGGGCCTGGTTCGACGGTTCGATCGGCGACCGCGAGTTCGGCACGGTCGACGAGAACGACCTCAAGGTCCTTCGCCAGATCGGCTACGCGAACAAGTAACGCGGCCGGACGGAACGTCGGGCGAGGCCGGGCCGTTTCGCGAGCGCTTCCGGCAACCCGCCGCCGATCAATCGAACCGGAGCCGGTCGTCCGGCGACTCCCGCCAGGCCGCCACCACGATCCAGCGGCCGCCGCCGACGCGCTCGTCCCGCGCGACGTGGGCATGGCCGCAGACGACGAGTTCGGCCGCGGAACGACGCAGGAGCTCCTCGACGGCCGCAGGACGGATCGATCGATCGGCGGCGAGCTTGAACGGCTTTCGATTCTCCGACTCCGCGCGGAGGCGCCGCCCGATGCCCCGCGCCACGAAGAGCGGAGCGCGCCGCGAGAGGGCTCGCACGGCGCGCGCACGAAGCAGTGTGCGTAGGCGCAGGTAACCGCGGTCGAGCGTGCACAGCGCGTCCCCGTGTACGAACGCCACCTCTCCGTCGAAGCCGTCGAACCGCCCCGACGCCAGGAATCCCTCTCGGTGCAGCGTGGCTCCGGTAAGGCGTTCGAAGTCGACCCCGAGGAGGGAGTCTCGGTTCCCGGGAACGACCTCGACCGCAACGCCGCGGTCCGTCAATCCGCGCAGCGCGGCGAGAACGCGCCGCGAGCCGTCGAGCGCCGCCTGCTTGCGACCCACCCAAACGTCGAACAGGTCGCCCAGAACGATCAAGCGAGGAATCCCGACCAGCCCGGCGCACTCCTCTTCGAAGAGATCCGTCCTGCGATCACCGAGCGGAGCCAGGTGCAGGTCGGTGATCACGAGGGTCCCGGGCTCGAGCGGACCGAGCCGACGAGTGGGCACGCCGCCGGCCGGCAGCCGCGACTCCTGCGGATCGTTGGTCGGTTCCGGTCGCGTCATGGGTTCTGGGCTCCTCTCGATCGCTCAGCGGCGCACTAGGCGCTCGGCTCGTCTGCGTCGATCCCATGGTCCTTGAGCTTCTCCCAGAGCACCTTGCGCGAGATACCGAGCAGTTCCGCCGCCTGGCTGCGGTGTCCGCCGGTGGCGACCAGCGCGCCGCGGATGTGTTCCCCCTCCGCGGCCTTGAGCACCTCGCGCAGTGGCCGCACGTCGACCTGCACTTCCGCGGCGCCGCTGAAGCGGGCGTCCTGGGGCAGGAGGTCCTCGGCGACGAGCTCGGTCCCCTCCCCCGCGAGCGCCACGGCGCGCTGCACGGCGTTCTCGAGCTCGCGCACGTTGCCCGGCCAGGCGTAGCGTTCGAGCATGCGCATCGTGGAGCGCGACACCGCGTACTCGCGGCCGCCACCGTGGCGCTCGGTCAACGCGCGCAGGAGGAGCGGCACGTCCCCGCGTCGCTCGCGCAGCGGCGGCAGAGCGATCGGTACGACGTGTACGCGATAGAAAAGATCCTCTCGGAACGTGCCCGCGCGCACGAGGTCGCGTAGCGGGACCTTCGTCGCGACCACGACGCGGAAGTCGCTCGTCAGGGTCTTCTCGCCGCCGACGCGCTCGAACTGACGCTCCTGGAGGACGCGCAGGAGCTTCACCTGCAGCGCGTTCGGCATGTCGTCGATGTCGTCGAGGAAGAGAGTCCCGCCGTCGGCGAGCTCGACGCGGCCCTTGCGCGCGGACTTCGCGTCGGTGAAGGCGCCCTTCTCGTGGCCGAAGAGCTCCGCCTCGAGGAGGTGCTCGGGGAGCGCCCCGCAGCCGAGCGCGACGAACGGCCCCTCCGAGCGCGGGCTGAGCGTGTGCACGGCGCGCGCGATGCGCTCCTTGCCGGTGCCGCTCTCGCCCTCGATCTCGACGGTGGCCTCGGTGCGAGCGACGGTGCGGACGCGGTCGAACACCGCCTGCATCGCCTCGCTGGCTCCGACGACGCCCTCGAAGCCCTCGGGCGAAGCCGCGCGGAGCTCGTCCTTGAGCGCGCGGTTCTCCTCCTCGAGCGCGCGCGTCCGGTCGAGGGCCGCGAGCCGCTGCACGATCGTCTCGTTCCGGAACGGCTTCTGGACGTAGTCGACGGCGCCCTTCTTCATCGCGTCGACGGCGTCGTCGACGGTCGCGTAGCCCGTCATCAGCAGCACCGGGCGCTCGGCGTCGAGCTCGATCGCGCGGTCGAGCACGGCCATGCCACCCGCGCCCGGCATCCGCACGTCGGTCACGACGACCTCGGGCGGCGGCTTCGACTCGAGCGCAGCGAGGGCCGACGCCGTGTCCGTCGCCCCGAGTACGACGTGACCGGCGTCCTCGAGCGCGTCGCGCAGGGTCACGAGGATCGTGACCTCGTCCTCGGCGACGAGCACCCGCATCGGTCCGGATCAGGCGCCGCTCGGCCCGGGATCGAGGACCACGAGCCGGCTGCCGCCGTCCTCGATCGCGTCGTTGAGCGCGTCCTCGGCCGTCTGGATCAGCGTGTCGAAGAACATCGTGCGCTCGCCCTTCGCCGACGGCCCGTGCTCCGATCCGTCCGAGGCGGCGCCGATCGAAATCGACACCGGGATCGTGCGGTCCTGGTTCGCGAAGTGGATCCCCTTGGTGGCCTCGAGCAGGCGTCCGCACATCGACTCGACGCCGGTCTTGCCGGTGTGCGGCACGACGGCGAGCAGCCGGTCGTCCGCGAGCCGCCCGAGGAAGTCGGAGCTGCGCGTCGCGCCCTTGAGGAGCTCGACGATCGCATCGATGATCTCCTCCTTCGCCTCGTAGCCGTACATGTCGCGCAGATGCCCGAGGCGGTCGACGGCGACCATCAGGCACGAGATCGGGTAGTCGTACCGCTGCGCGCGGTTGAACTCGACGCGCATCAGGTGCTGGATCTGCGCGAGGGAGAAGAGGCTCTTCTCGGAGGAGCTGTCGGTCATCGGTGCGGCCGGCGGGGCCGTGAGCTCGGGGATGAGAGCGGGGCCGAGGGGCGGGGCGCCCGGGCGGTGCCGGGACTACGGGGCCGGGGATTGTGGCAACCGCGCGCCGCGAGGTCCCGTCCAGGCTTGGAGGACTGCGACGGACCGTCCGCGCCTCCCCCGCCCGACGGCGCTCCGCGGCGGGCCGGACCGGCCCGAGCCACCGGTCAGCCGGGCCGGACGACCGAGACGATCCGATCGATCACGCCGTCGACGCTCCACCCGTAGCCGATGCGGGCGACGAGCAGGAGGGCCGCCGCCACGGCCGTGTACACGAGGAAGGCGACCACGTTGGCCACGAAGAAGGCGGTCGTGTTCCGCGTCGCCTTCCGGACGCGCCGGCCCGCGGCGCGCACGCCGCGCATGTGCGAGGCCATCAGGAGGTCGCGCTCGATCCGCGCGGCGCGCTCGAGGAGCGCCGGGGATTCGTACGCCTCGCGCGGCGTCGAGGCGATGACCTCGGCCGCGCACGCGTCCGCGTCGAAGTCGCCGCCGACGACCGCGGACTGCCAGCGTTTCGCGACCTTCTTGTCGGCGAGCCCCGTCTCGACGAGGAGACCGGCGAGGAGCCTCTGACGCGCGCGCTCGTCCGCCGAGCCCCAGGCGGCCCCCTCCTGTCCGTCGTTCTCGATCTCTTCCAGCACGTCTCGTTCGGGTGTCGTCGTCTTCGCGCTGTTGCGCGGTGCGGGTACTGCGTCGATCCGGGGGCGCGGGCGCGGCCTGCGGCGTCCGGACCCGCGCAGCCGGTGACCGGACACGTGAAGAGACCCGAGACGGGACCCGACCCGTGACCGCGCGCTCCGGCGCCGGTAACACACTCGGCTCCAGACCTCGATCGCATCGCGAGCCCTCGGACTCGGCGCGGGCCCGCTAACCTAGAGCGACGCGCGCCGACCGTCACGCACCCGAACGGCCGAACCCAACCTTGAAGCTTGGACTCCACCAATCCGCCCGGATGGAGCAGCGACTGATCCAGTCGCCGCAGATGATCCAGGCCATGCAGATCCTGCAGCTCCCGCTGCTGGAGCTGTCGGAGCGGATCGCGCAGGAGCTGAGCGAGAACCCCTTCCTGGAGGAGGCCGAGGCCTCCGCGAGCGCGACCGCGGCCACGGAGGGCGGCGACGCGGCCGAGTCCCCGGCGAGCGACACCGCCGAGCAGGTCGGTGCGGACGCGATGCTCGAGGTGATGGAGCGTCTCGAGCGCGACTACGGCGACGGGTCGCGCGTGCGGGCGAGCGGCGGCGACGACGAGGGCGACCGCAAGTACGAGGCGATGCTCAACGCGCCCGAGGATGCCGCGTCCCTGCAGGAGGCGATCCTCGCGCAGCTCGCCGCGCTCGACCTCGCGGTGCGCGAGCGCGAGATCCTCGAGCACGTCGTGTGGTCGCTCGACGAACGCGGGTACCTGACCGAGACCCCGTCGACGCTGGCGGCCGAGCTCACGCTGGAGCGCCAGCGCACGCTGTCCGTTCCCGCAGTCCTCGCCGACGACGACGAGGCCCTGCCGTCGCGCACTCCGGCGGGGCCCGCCCCGGGCAACGACGCGGTGATCGTGGACGACGCGGCCCCCGCGATCGCGCCCGACGACGACCCGCGGCAGTCGGGCGTGACGCAGCCCGACGAGGCGGAACCCGACGATCCGATCGTCACCGAGGACGAGGTCCGCGATGCCCTCGAGCGACTGCGGGAGAACGTCCACCCCGGCCTCGGCGCGCTCGACCTCTCGGAGTGCCTCCTGCTGCAGCTCCCTTCGCAGGGCCTTTGGAACTCGCCGGTGCGCGCGCTGATCGAGAACCACCTCGACGACGTTCGCACGAACCGACTGCCGCAGATCGCCAAGGCGATGGGCGAGGACCTCGAGACGGTCAAAGCGGCGATCGAGCTCATGAAGGGCCTCGACCCGCAGCCCGGCGCCGGATTCGGCGACGTGCACGCCGAGGTGATCCACCCGGAAGTCATGGTCGCCCTCGTCGACGGCGACGTCGACTGCAAGCTCGAGCGCGGCGACACGCCGCGGCTGCGCATCAGCCCGCTCTACCAGACGCAGCTCATCAAGAAGATGCTGAAGGAGGGCACGAAGGAAGAGCGCGAGTTCGCCAAGAAGCGTCTCGAGTCCGCGAGCTGGCTGATCGACGCGATCGCGCAGCGCGAGTCCACGCTCTCCCGGATCGCAAAGGCGGTCTTCGAACACCAGCGCGGATTCCTGGAGCGCGGCGCCGAGGCGCTCAAGCCGCTCCGCATGCAGGAGATCGCGGACGAGGTCGGCGTGCACATCTCGACGGTCAGCCGCGCTGTGGCGGGCAAGTACGCCCAGACGCCGCGTGGGATCTTCGCGCTCAAGTTCTTCTTCGTCGGCGGAACGACGAAGTCGAGCGGCGAGGAGGCGAGCCAGATCTCCATCAAGGAGCACATCAAGCGCATCGTCGCCGCCGAGGACAGCTCGAAGCCGCTGTCGGACGAGGCCATCGCGAAGGCGCTCGAGGAGTCCGACGGCATCAAGATCGCGCGTCGGACGGTCACGAAGTACCGCAAGGCGCTCGAGATCCCCTCGTCGACCGAGCGCAAGAGCTACTGAGCGCCGCGACCGGCCCTCCGTTCGAACGGGGCCGCCGAGTTCCGCTCGACGCCTCCGCAGCGGGGCAAGCTCCGGCGTCCGCGCGCGATCGTCTCGACCCTCGCGGGCGGGGCGCCGGCCGGTCTGTTAGCCTCCCGGCGCAATGAACCTCAAGGCCACCGAACTCCGCAAGGGCCTCGTCCTGGTCAAGGACGGCAAGCTCCTCCTCATCACCGACTACAGCCACCACACGCCGGGCAACTGGCGGGCGATCATCCAGGTGAAGACGAAGGACCTGATGTCCGGTCAGTCCGGCTCGTTCCGCCCCGCCGCCGGCGACCAGTTCGAGGTCGCGTACCTCGACAAGAAGAAGGCGCAGTACCTCTACCAGGAGGCCACCGGCGGCTACGTCTTCATGGACTCCGAGAGCTTCGAGCAGTTCGAGATCGACAAGGAGCTCGCCGAGGACCGCATGTGCTTCGTCAAGGAGTCCGAGGAGGTCGAGGTGACGTTCCACGAGACGACGGCCGTCTCGATCGAGCTCCCGGCGCAGGTCGTGCTCGAGGTGACCGAGGCCGAGATGGCGGTCAAGGGCAACAGCGCGACGAACGTCAAGAAGGAGGCGATCCTCGAGACCGGCTTCAAGATCAAGGTGCCGCTGCACATCGACGCCGGCGAGCGCGTCAAGGTGAGCACCGAGAGCGGCGAGTTCATGGGCCGCGCGAACGACTGACGCGCGCACCAGGTCCCGACGGCGGACGGACCGCCCGGGACCCACCCCGTCAGGGATCGAAGCGGAAGACCTCGATCGCGAGGTCGCGGCCCGTCACTTGCACCGGGAACGTGTGCACGCGGCGGCACTCCTCGTCGAAGAAGCGCTCCAGCGCGGCGCGGTCGCCCGGGCGGAACCGGACCAGGTTGTCGCGCCGCACGACGAACCAGACCGTCCGGCCGCGGCGCGCGAGCCGGAGCGCGCGGAACGGGTCGTTCACGAACGAGACGTCGGCGACCGCGGTGTGGCTCCGCGCGAGCTCGTCGCGGCCGCCCGTGAGGTAGAACTCGACGACCCCGGCGGGGATGGCGGCGACGAGGTCCTCCGGTCCACGCTGTTCGTGCACGAGCCGCGCGGCCTCCCGCCAGCGCGGCCGCTGCGCCGACTCCGCGGTGAAGTAGAGCGCTTGTCCCGCGAGGAGGGGCAGCGCGAGGAGCGCCGTCCAAGCCGCGGTGAATCGACCCTCCCGGCCGCGGTCCCCCACCGGCCACGCTGCGACCAGCGCGATCCACGGGAACAGACCGAAGGCGTACTGCGCGGCGACGGTTGCCTGCGACGCGAGCAGCAGGAGGGCGGCGGCGCTGAGCCCGACGACGCCGAGCGCGCCGGCGAGCCCCGCACGACCGCTCTTGAGCGAGAGCGCGAGCGCCCCGACCGCCGCCGCCCCGAGCGCGGGCGTGACGTAAGCGCCCGTCGCGAGCACGAAGTGCGCCATCCCCGACAGAGGGTCGGAGGCGCCCTTGTACTTGGCGAAGCGGAGCCACATCGGCCAGGCGAAGACGGCCGCCACGGCGCCGAGCGCAACGCACACGAGGCCGGCGACGGCCAGGCGTCGCCGCGCACCTCCCGACGCGCGCCCGAGCGCGAGGACGAAGACGAGCGCGAGGGTCGCTCCGAACACGATCCAGCCGTGCGGGTGGAAGAGCCCCGAGACCGCGCCGAAGCCGAGGCCGAGGGCGAGCGGGATGGGGCGCAGTCCGCCGGCGGCGAGCACACCGCGCAGCGCGAGTCCGGTCCCGAGGAGGAGCGCGACCTCGGTGAACGTGTAGAAGCGCGCCGTCTGCGACCACTGCAGCTGCCACGGGCTCGCGGCGACGACGAGGGCGGCGACCGCGCAGCGCCGGGCCCCCGCAAGTGGACGGAAGGCCCACGCGGTCAGCGGGATGGCCAGCCAACCGGCGAGCGCGGGCGCGAACCGCAGCGCGCCCTCGGTCGGGCCGACGCCGAGCGCCTCCACCGTCCAGCGCACGACGTGGTAGCCGAGCGCATTGGCGGGCCGGCCCTCCGGGGCATTCGCATCCCCCCAGGTGAGAACCTCGTCGAACCACAGGCTCGGCGCGCCGAGCTGGACGAAGCGCACGAGCCCCAGGAGGAGCGCGGCGCCGAGGAGGAACTCGAGGGCACCCCGCGGCTCGGGACGGTCCTCGTGTCGCGGATCGAGCTCCATGGGCGCTCGCATGGTGCCAGCCGAGGGCGCCGGATCCAGCCCCCGCTCGACGGATCCTGGCCGGCGGGCGCCGCGCCGGAGCGCCGGGGAGCGCCCCCGGGGGCCGCTCGGGTCCGGTTCCGGCCCGGACCGATCCAGCTCGGGCCCCCGAACGGCCGATCTCCCCGCTGTAGACTGCGCCCCGACCATGAACCGCCTCGCCCGCCATACCGCTCTCGCCCTCGCCGCATCGACCCTCACAGTCGGTTGCATCGCGAAGCGCCGCCCGCTCGTGCTCGACACGACGCCCCCGGGCGCGGTCGTCTACGTCGACGGGCGCTCGTCGGGCCACTCGACGCCGTGCACGATCGAGCTCCTGAACGACCGCCACGAGCTCGAGTTCCGCCTCGAGGGCTACCAGCCCGCGACCCGGACGCTCCGCACCGGCAGCCGCTCCGAGCTCGTGTACTACCGTGACGGGGTGATCTCGCTGCAGACGTGGTCGTTCCCCCTCTGGCTCGGCTGGGAGGACTTCCTCTTCCCGGTCAAGGAGGACGACGGGGTCATGCCGCGCCGGATCCACGTGCGCCTGCGGCGCCGCCAGGAGCCGCTGGCCGACGCGGCGCGGTCGTCCGCGCCGCGCGGCTGATCCGCCGATGACGCCGTCCGCCCGTCCCCGGGGCGAGCGCCGTCCCGCGGTCTTCCTCGACCGCGACGGGACGCTCAACCGCGAGGTGGACTACCTCGCCGACCCGGAGCTCTTCGAGCTCCTGCCGGGCGTCGGCGAGGCGCTCGCGCGACTGGCGGCCGCGGGCTTCGCCCTCGTCGTCGTCACGAACCAGAGCGGCATCGCACGCGGACTCCTCGACGAGGACGTCCTCGCCGCGATCCACGCGCGGATGGCGCGGGACCTCGCAGAGCACGGCGTCGCGCTCGACCTCGTGCTGCACTGCCCGCACCACCCGACCGACGCTGCGCCGACGGCACCCGCCTGGACGCGCGCGCGCTGCAGCTGCCGGAAGCCGAAGCCGGGCATGTACGTCGAGGCGACGGCGCGGCTCGGGCTCGACCCGGCCCGCTCGTGGGCCGTCGGAGACTCGCTGCGCGACCTCGAGGCCGGCGCCGTGATCGGCGCGCGGGGTCTGCTCGTCCGAACCGGCAAGGGCCTGGGCCAGGAGGCCCGGGCGCGCGCGGCGGGCCAGCCGGTCGAGGTCGTCGACGACCTGACGGCGGCCGCGGCGCGCATCCTCGGCTGATCCCCCGCGAGGCCTCCGCCGGGCCTCCGCGACGACCGCGGCCCGCCCCCCCGCCGGGATCCCCCGGCCGCCGCCCCGATCTCGCGGGACGAACGTTGCCCCGCGCGCGCCGACGGGGAACGATCGGTCCCATGTCGACGACCACCACGCGCCCGAAGGCGCTCGTCCTCCGGGGACCGGGCACGAACTGCGAGGACGAGACCCTGCGCGCGCTCCGCATGGGCGGCGCGGAGGCCGACCTCGTCCGGAGCGACGTCGCGGCGCGCGAGCCCGGGCGCCTCGAGGGCTACGGCGTGCTCGTCTTCGCGGGCGGCTTCAGCTACGGCGACGACCTCGCCGCCGGGCGCGTATGGGGCGCTGGGCTCCGCCAGCACCTCGGCCGGGCGCTCCGCGCCCACGTCGACCGCGGCGGCCTCGTTCTGGGCGTCTGCAACGGCTTCCAGGTGCTCGTCGAGTCGGGCGTCTTCGAGCCCGACGCGGCCCCGCACGAACGCTCGGTGGCCCTGTTCGCCAATGCGTCGGGCCACTACGAGTGCCGCTGGGTGACCCTCGAGGTCCAGGCCAGCCGCTGCGGATGGCTCGCCGACGGCGCGCTGGCGGGCACCCGCTTCCCGTGCCCGGTCGCGCACGGGGAGGGCCGCTTCGCCGTCGCCGACGAGGCGGCCCTCGCGCGCCTGCGCGAAGCGGGGCAGATCGCGCTCACCTACGTGGACGAGGGCGCCGAAGCGGGCCAGCCGGCCGGCTACCCCGCGAATCCGAACGGTGCCACGGGCGACGTCGCGGGCATTTGCGACCCTACGGGGCGCGTCCTCGGGCTCATGCCGCACCCCGAACGGAACCTCGACCCGTGGAATCACCCGACCTGGACCCGACGGGGACCGGGCCGCTCCGAGGGCGAGGGACTCGCGTTCTACCGCGCCCTCGTGGAATCGGCCGCTTCCGCCTGCTAGCGTCCGCGATGCGGAAGGGGGCCGCCGCACGGTCCCCTCGTACCCGCACGAGAACCATGGGCAAGCAAACCATCCGCGCGGCGGCCGCCGCGCTCCTCCCGGGCCGCGAGGGGCGGACCGGGAACCTGATCGCTGCGTCCGTCCTCGCCCTTGTGGCCGGGACCGGCGCCCTCACTGCGTGCGCTCCCGCCGTCGTGGCCGGCACGGCCGTCCTCGTCAACGACGAGTTCGCCGACAACGCGCAGTCCGCGATCGTGTCCGACGACGCGAACACCGTGTTCCGCTCCGCGTGCAGCACGCTGTCGCACATGACGGAGGACCTGATCGACGTCGACGAGGAGCTCCGCACGATCAAGACGTACATCGACGGCGCGCTCGTCGTCGTGCACGTGGAGACCTACGACGCCGGCGAGACCCGCCTGCGCGTCGCCGCGCGGCGCTACCTGATCTACAGCGACCAGGTCGCGAGCAACGTCCGCGACGGGATCCTGCGCGACCTGGGCTGAGCGCCGGGGCGGGCCGAGCGACGAAGGGTCCCGGTCCGGGCGCAGGCGCCAGGGCCGATCGATCCGTCCTGGGGCGGAGCCCGCCGGACGGCCGCCCGAGGCCCCCTTCCGGGATCCACGCCGAGAGAGCGAGGGGATCCGGGCAATGGCCCCCTGCACGGGACGGTGCACGGCGGCTATCCTCCCCCCCGACGCGCCGCATGAGGCTTTCTTCATGCGGCGAACGCAGATGCAGATGCGATCGAAGACGCGGGGCGAGGTGGGGCCCCAGGGAGCCCGAGTGCGGTCGGAGCGCGTGCGAGGGCCCCTGTGCGCGACCCTCGCGGCCGGCCTCCTCGCGCTTGGCGGCGCCGGCTGCACCGCTGTCGCGGCGGGCGGGCTCGGACTCATGCTCGGGCACGAGTTCCAGTCGGGCGCCCAGATCGTCCACTACGAGCTCGACGCACGGACGGTGTGGCGCGGGGCGAAGGAGACGCTCGCGCACCTCTCGGAGCGCCAGCCGATCTTCAAGGAGGACGACCTGAAGGCCTACGCGACGGCGGGCGGCGGCTCGGTCTCGCTCCAGGTCGTCGAGGTTTCGCCCGTGCGCGCGCGGCTCGCGGTCAAGGCGCGCAAGTACGGCCTCCAGAACGAGGAACTCGCGCTCTCCGTGCTCGAGAGCATCGACCGCCACCTGCGCCGCCGCTGAGCGCGCGCAGGCCGGCATCCGGGAGCCCCAGAACGGCGAGACCGGGGCATGGCCGCCCCGCTGGACCCGGAGGGTGCCGCGGGCTCAGGTCACGCCGAACTCGGCGAGCACGTCCGCGAGCCGGCCGTCCTTCTTCAGCGCGTCGACGCAGTTCCGGCAGATGCCGGTGAGACGCAGCATGTGGCCGGTCATGAGGAATCCGAGCCGTTCGGCGTTCTTGCGCTGCAGCGCCTCGATCTCCGCGTCCTGGAACTCCTCGATGCGCCCGCACACCTTGCAGACCATGTGGTCGTGGTGCTCGTGCCCGAGGACGTGCTCGTAGAGGGTCTCGCCCTGACCCGTCTCGACCGCCTCGATGAAGCCGCCCGACTTGAGCACCTCGAGCGTCCGGTAGACGGTGGCGCGCGAGACGGCGGGCCCGTCCTCTCCCTTCAGCCACTCGAACATGCGCTCGACGCTGAAGTGGTCGTGCGTCTCGAACGCCTTGTCGAAGACCCGCTTGCGCTGGGGCGTCATCTTGAGATTCTGGCGCTTGAGGTACTCCTCGAAGCGCTTCTCGATGACGGAGTGTTCGAGCGAATGTTTCAACGGCGTCAGTCGGCGTGGGACCTGTAGAAGCGGCGGGCGAGGCGCTCGGGCGGGACGCCGCACTCGTATAGCCCCCTCAGGATCCAGTTTCGGACGGTGCATCGCAAGACTCCCTCCCGTCGCCAGCGCCTCGGCGAGATCGCGAGGGTGGCGTCCTCCACCAGGTGGATCGGAGCGATGCGGCGGACGGCCTTCGAGAGCGCCACGTCCTCGAAGAGCGGCACGGCCGGGAACCCTCCCGCGGCCCGGTACACGTCCGCGTGGAGCGCCATACCGGAGTCGCCGTACACCATCCCCCGTCGCGCCCGCCCGTTGGCCGCCCGCTCGATCCAGCGGAACGTCCGGCCCTCGGCCTCGACGGTCTGGCGGAGGGCCGCGGCGCGGACGCCAGGGCGCTCCAGGGCGGCCCGCAGCGCGGCGATCGAGCCGGTGCGCGGCACGCAGTCGGCGTGCAGGAAGAGCAGGCGCTCGGCGCCGTCCTCCAGGAGCGCCTCCGCCGCGGCTCCGAGCTGCACGCCACGGCCGCGCCCGGGCTCGACCACCCGCGCCCCCATGCGGCGCGCGAGCTCGGCCGTGCCGTCGGACGACCCCCCGTCCGCCACCGCGACGGCATCCGCCCGGTCCGTTGCGTCGCGGACCTGAAGGAGGCGCGAGAGCAGGCGCGGCAGCGCGCGCGCCTCGTTCAGGGCGCAGATCCCGACGCCGAGGCGAGGCGCGGCGTTGCCGCCGCGCGCGTCCGTCACGCCTTGGCCCGGGCGCGACGGGCCTCGCGGCGCCGACCGATGTCACGGCGGCAGAACTTGCCGGCGAAGCGCACGGCGTCGAACGCCTCGTACGCGCGCTCGGCGGCTGCGGTCGCGTCCTTGCCCATCGCGGTCACGGTCAGAACGCGGCCGCCGTTCGTGACGAGTTCCTCCTCGCCGTCCAGGTTCCGCGACCGCTTCGTCCCCGCGTGGAAGACGACCGCCGAGTCGACCTCGGCCGCGGCCTCGAGCCCGGTCACGCGGTCGCCCTTGCGCGGGCTCTCGGGGTAGCCCTCCGCCGCGGCGACGACACCCACGACCGCGCGCTCGTCCCACTCAGGGTCCTCGATGGACTCGAGCTCTCCCTTCGCCGCGGCGAGCAGGATCGGGACGATGTCGCTCTTGAGCCGCCGCACGAGCGCCTGGCACTCGGGGTCGCCGAAGCGAACGTTGTACTCGATGACCCGCGGGCCGCCCTCGGTCAGCATGAGGCCGATGAACAGGACGCCGCGGTAGTCGATGCCCTCGCGGCGCAGCATGTGCACCGTCGGCAGCAGCACGTGCTGCTCGATCTGCTTGTAGATGCGCTTGGAGAGCTCGGGGACGGGCGAGTAGACGCCCATGCCGCCCGTGTTCGGCCCCGTGTCGCCCTCCCCGACCTGCTTGTGGTCCTGGACCGGTTCGAGGACGAGGACCGAGTCTCCGTCGGTGATCGCGAAGACGCTGGCCTCCTCGCCGACGAGGAACTCCTCGATGAGGACGCGGGCGCCCGCCTTGCCGTGGCGGCCCTCCTCCATGATCGCGTCGACGGCGGACTTCGCCTGGCGCAGGTCGTCGCAGACGTAGACGCCCTTGCCCGCCGCGAGTCCGTCGGCCTTCACGACCTGCGGCCAGGTCGTGCAGCCCTCGAGGTAACCCTTTGCGATGCCGGAGCGGTCGAAGCTGCGCGACGCCGCCGTCGGGATGCGGTGGCGCTCCATGAGCTCCTTGGAGAACTTCTTCGACGCCTCGAGGCGCGCCCCGTCGGCGCCCGGCCCGAAGACCGGGAAGCCCTCGGCGCGCAGGCGGTCGGCCAGCCCGTCCGCCAGCGGGTCCTCGGGGCCGACGACGATCAGCCCGGGCTCCTCGCGCTTCGCCAGCGCCACCAGCCCGTCGAGGTCGTTCGCCGCGACGCGCTCGATGCGCGCGACGCCCCCCATGCCTCCGTTGCCCGGTGTCACGACGACCTCCGACACCAACGGCGACTGCGAGATCTTCCAGGCGAGCGCGTGCTCCCGCCCCCCCGATCCGATGACGAGGGCCTTGATCTTCTTCGCGTCGGCTGCGCCGGGCTGCGCGGAGGTGGACATTGCGTTGTGGGGTGGTGCGCGGCCGCGCGCGGTGTGGGACGGAGCGGCCGGGTGGGGTGCTGCGGTGGTGGCGTCGCGGAGGGTCCCGGGCGGGCCCCGCCGACAACGCGGCCGAAGAGGATACGCGCGCGCGCACCGGAGGTGCCCATCGTGCACGAGGTCCTCCGGATTCGCTCCGTCGGACGTCTCGGACCGGGGACCTTGGCGGCGCTCGGAGGTCTGATAGGCTGCCGAGCGGACGGGGTGTACCTCAGCTTGGTAGAGGAGTAGCTTTGGGTGCTACATGTCGCTGGTTCGAGTCCAGTCACCCCGACCACTCGACGCACCTGTGACGGTGAGGCTTCGATGAGGTCTGGCGCGTCGGGGCCCTCCGCACCGACGCCCTCCGCACCGAGACCCTCCGCGGCTAGCCCCCTTGCACCGCGATCCGCCGCACGAGGTCTTCGGCCAGCGCGGCGCGCTCGGCTGGCTCCGAGGCAGTGCTGCCCGCGTCCTCCGCGTACGCCACCAGAAGCTCGAGGACCGCGCCTGCCGCCGCGTCGGCGAGCACCTCAGCGGGACCGTTGAGGACGAAGCCCCGGGCCTCGAGCGCCGTGAACGCGTCCGCAAAGGTGGCGCGCAGGTCCCGCCGTGCGATCCGGAGCGGCAGGTCGAGATCGCCGTGGCGCTGGAGTCCGGCGAAGTGGTCGCGCATCACCGCCACGTGCGCGAAGGCCGGACCGAGCGGCGGGACGGGCGGCCGGCCCTCCGCGGGGACGCCGGGCGGGAGCGCGATACGGAACAGGTCGAAGCCCCCCACCCACGCGTCCTCCTTGTCGTCGAAGTGCGCGTAGAACGTCGCGCGCGCGACGGCCGCGCGCTCGAGTACGTCCTTGATCTTCGTGCCGCGCAGACCGCGCTCCTCGATGAGCTCGCGGACGGCGCGGCGAATGCGCGCGCGCGAATCGACGGCGCGCGGATCGTCTCCGCCGGGGGGTGTCGTGGTCGAGTCCAAGACGGGCCCGATCTTGGGGCCGCGCGCCCGGGATCGGAAGCACCGCGCCTGTTCCGAACGATCCGCCGGAACCGTCTGTCGACGCAGCGGGCTCCGGGCCGGACCCTCCGGCCATGGAACGACCCACGACCTCGCGCGCACATGCGCTGCTCCTCGCCGCCGGCGCCCTGCTCGGCGCCCTCGGCATGGCTCTCCACCCGACCGACGGCCTCGGAGCCCACCTCGACCTCGAGGCCGGCCGCCGCCACGCGGCGATCGGCGCCTTCGTACACGCCGTCGTGATCGTCAGCCTCGCGCTGCAGTTCACCGGGTCCCTGGCGGTGGCGCGCCGGCTCGGACGCGCGCCCGCCCGCGCCGACCTCGGCCTCGTATCGCTCGCGCTGGGGACGCTGGCCGCGACCGCCGCCGCGACGACGAATGGACTCGCCGCCCCCGTCGTGCTCGAGCTCGTCCGCGGCGGGAATGGGGACGCGGTGAAGAGCGCGTGGGAACTGGCGCACCACGTCGCCGGGGTCGCGACGCAGCTCTTCCTCGTCGGGGCGTCGCTCAGCGCGGCGCTCTGGGGCAGCGCCCTCGCGCGCCGGCACCGTGCGCTCGGCGCGCTCGGACTCTCCCTGGGGGTCGGTGGACTCGTCGCCACTTCGACCGGCGCGGTGCGGCCGGAGATCGGCCCGCTCCTCGCGTTCGTGCTTGCGTGGGAGCTCTGGACCGCAGCGCTCGCCCTGTGGCTGTGGCGGACGGACGAAGGGACTGCCGCGCGCTGAGCGCCCGCCGCTCGCTCGGAGGCTATCCTCCCGGCTCCCGCGCGCCCGTAGCTCAGCTGGATAGAGCACCCGACTTCTAATCGGACGGTCGCTGGTTCGAGTCCAGCCGGGCGTGCCAATCCCGCTCCTGCGCCCCTTGGAGGCCGCCCCTTGGAGGCTGTGGGCCGTACGGCGAAGCGCGCGTCCGAATGCCGCCCGCTAGCGCCGCGGGCCGATCAGGCCCTCGAACGTATGGCCGCCGGGGCTCGTGAAGTCGGGTTCGAGAACGTCCCAGTGCTCCGCCACCCGGCCCGAGGCGTCGAACTTCCAGATGTCGACGGTGACGAGGGCGGGGACGCCGATCGACGGATTGGCGCGGTAGCGGGTGAAGCTCCAGGCGAGCCCGCCTTCGACGATCGTCCATCGATACTCGTTCTTTGCCCCGCCGATGGACTCGACGAATCCTGCGATCCCGTCCGCGCCGTCCGGGATCAACGGGTTGTGCTGAACGTAGTCGCCCAGCAGGACGCTCTTCAGCGAAGTGTCGCCGGGGAGGAACTCGGTCAGGATCCGCTCGACGGTCGCACGGCTGCGCTCCGGGTCGTCCTGCGGCACGAGCGGCCGACGGGACGAGAACATGTCGTTGCCGGACGCCGTCTCCGCCTGGATCGGCTGGGTCAACTCGATCGCGGAGACGATCTTCCCGGACTCGACCGTGAACACGTGCGCGACCACGACTCCGGGCCCACCGTCGAACTCGCGCTCCGCGTTCCAGCTGTACTGGGCGTGGACCCCGATCGTGTTCCCCTCGGCCACGGTCCTGTGGATGGCAACGAGCGGCTGGGAATCATCGACCGACGCAGCGAATTCGACCCACGCGTCGACGCCATCACCGATCCTCGACGAGAAGTGTGGAAGGTCGGACACGGCCAGCGCGCGCAGCTCGCTCGGGTCGCCCTCGTTGTAGAGCGCACGGAGCATGTCGACGACGTCGGGGACCATCTGCGCCGGACCGACCGGATCGACGCCTCGCGAGGCGTTCCCTCCGCCGCAGCCGGCGAGCAGGCTGCCCAGCAGGGCGACGAGGTGGATCGTGGAGTTCTTCAAGTTGGGAGGACCACACCCGCTCCTGCGGGCTTCGGGGGGAATCGACGTGCACAGACTCGACGCGCCGCCCGTGGCTCTTGGCGCCACGGGAACTCGAGGCTGCGCAGAGTCTGTCCGAGCCGGCGACCGTTTGTCAACGAACGTTGTCACAAGGCGCTCCACCAGGGCGGCGCGGCGCCATCGGAGGCCCGCGCCATCCGGTCCTTGGCTCAGGAACCTCGGAGCTCGAGCGTCATGCAGACGCTGAACGGGTTGTCCGAGTACTCCGCGAACGGCGCGCACGTGCGGAAGCCGGCGCGTTCGTACAGGCGCCGCGCGGGCGCGAATGCGTCCATCGTTCCCGTCTCGAGGCTGACGCGCAGCGCGCCGGAGGCGCGGGCCTCGGCGAGGAGCGCGTCGAGCAGCGCCTGCCCCACGCCCAGGCCACGCGCGGCGCGCGCCGTGTGCATCGACTTGACCTCGACGTGCAGCGGGTCGCCCGCGACGAGCTTCATCGCGCCGATCCCCATGAGGGCGCCGTCCCGTCGCGCGGAGTAGAAGCGCGCGCCGGAGCGCGCAAGGCCGTCGACGTCGAGAGCGTGGACGTGGCCTTCGGGCGTCACCTCGGCGGCGAACGCGAGGTGGGTGCGGATCAGCTCGACGATGTCGGGACGCCGCACGTCCTCCTCGGTGATCTGGAAGCGCGGTCCGCCTCGCTCTGCTCCGTCGCCGGTCGGCATGGCTGCGGTCAGGGCCTGGTCCAGGATCCGGTGCGGCTCAGGCCTCGGCAGCCCGCGCCTCGCAGAGCTCGACGAGCTGCGCGTGGTCCGCGTCGAGCATCTTCGTCATCGTCTTGCGCATCATCAGGCCGAAGAGCGGCCCGAGCACGCGCGCGTAGAGCGTCTTCGGGCGCGACTCCATGGTCATCGTGACCTTGGTCTGCCGCTGTCCCCCGTCGAAGCGGTAGGTCGTGTCGAACTCCGTCCCGCACGAGTAGCCGCGCACCATGTACATGCGGGGCGGGTCGAACTCGGCGATCTCCATCTCCTCGGTCGCCTCCTTGCCGAACATCATCCGCGTCTCGCGGAAGCGCGTGCCCTTGCCGACGGGGCCCTTGCCGAGGACCTCCATCTTCGTGATGGAGTCGATGGCCTCACCGGCCTGCTGGAGGTCAGTGAAGACGCCGAAGACGAGCGCCTGCGGCGCCTGGACCGTCTCTTCGAGTTCGAGTCGCATGGGATGTGGGGACGGCGGGCCCGGGGCGGCCCGTAGAGCCCGGAGCCTAGCGGGGGCCCAGGCCCGGCGGCAAGCGGTCGAGCGCGCAGACCGGGTGCTCGACCGTGCTCCCGGCCTCGAGCGACTCCGCGCCCGCGGACTCGAGCGCCGCGTCGAACGCGTTCCACGTGCCGAGCGAGTCGTCGCTCTCGGGGTGCAGGAGCTGCGCCGTCAGCGGGGTCCCCGCGACAAGCAGCGTCCCCGCGGGGAGGGTCACCGCCCCCGGCTCGAAGCGTCCGGTCACGCGCACCTCGCGGTGCCCCTGGAAGACGCGCTCCGAGCGCTCGAAGGACTCGACGCGGAAGAGCTCGGCCCGGGCCTCGACCGGCGCATCGAGGACGCGCAGCGTCGCCGCGGCCCGCGGGTCGCCCGGCGCGTGCAGGCGCATCGCGGCCACCACGTCGGGGGACGGGTCCCGGACCGCGAACCAGGCTGGGATCGGCACGTCGCGCGTTCCTTCGAAGCCGCGTCTCACCCGCATCGCCACGACGCGCGCGTCGGCGCTCGGCTCGGAGACGCGCCGCGTGCCGGCTTGTACGCCGGGCTCCGCAGGGTCCAGGTCGACCGTGACCGTTTCCCAGGCTCCGACGCGTACGGGCTCGGGCTCGCCCTCGATCAGGCGCGACGCAACGACGTGCCGCTCGGGCGCGGGCCACCCCGCGTCGCGCGCATCGGCCAGCGCAGCCGCGCGCGGCGCGAGGTCCCGCAGCGCCGCCGTGGTGAACGCCCGCGTCGCCTCGATGCGGCGCTCGAACGGCGCGTAGCTGTAAGCCTCGACGAGGATGGACACGGTGCCCCGGAGCCCCATCAGGTTCGTACCGAAGCGCGGCCGCGGGTCGTACGTCGACCAGGCGATCGGGTCGCCGCGTTCACCGCGGCTGCCGCGCTCGCGCCGCGCGTACTCGAAGTTGCCGTAGTCGAAGACGAAGACTCCCTGGGGCTCGAGCTCACGGACGAGCCGCGGGAAGAGGCCGTCGCGGGCGAAGGCGACCAGGCGCGGATCGGCGTTCGGCGACAGGCTCGACGCGTACGTCAGGTCGTACCCGTGGGGCGAGCCGTTCGTCGTGTGGAGGTCGAAGAACGCGACCGGCTGCAGGCGGTTCGCGAGGCCGAGCAGCGCGCGCACCTCGCTCGATTCCACCTTGACGAAGTCGCGGTTGAGGTCGAGCCCGCGCGCGTTCGGCCGCCGGCCGACGCCGCCGTCGGGGCCGTTCTGCGTGACCCGATTCGCGCGCGCGATCGCGTCGTTGCCGTCGACATTGAAGATCGGCACGAACGTGACGTCCACGTGGGCCAGCACGTCCTCGAGCCCCCCGAGCGCGACCTCGCGCAGGAGCCCCTGCACGGCCTCCTTGCCCTCGACCTCGCCGCCGTGGATGTTCGCGTTGACGAGGATCTGTGGCCGCGCGACGCCGTCCTGCAGGGACGCGGTGACGGCGACGAGCGGCCGGCCGAGCTCGCTCCGACCGAAGACCGAGCGCGTGAGCCGATCGGCGCGCGGGAGACCCGCCAGGGCGTCGACGAAGCGGCGCACGTCGCCGCTGCGCGAGGTGCGCCGCGCTCCGCTGGACTCGGGCGCCGTGCGCGGGGGGCGCACGGACTCCCCCGACGGAACGTCGTCCGCGGGCGACTGGACCGTCGCCGCGCGGGCCGCCGTCGCGAGGAGCGCCGCCGCGGCGATGAGCGCGACCGACCCTCGGAGCGAGGGCGCGATCATGCGCCGGCCACCCGGGCGCGCAGCGCGTCGCGCCGGGCGAGCGTGAGGAGTCCGGCGGCCAGCGCGAACGACAGGACGGCGAGGCCCGCGAGCTGCCCGGGTCCGAGACCGCTGGCGAGCTCGACGAACATCCCCCGCTCGGCGTCGCTCGCCGCGAGCACGGCGGAGGGCGCGAGCGCAGCGCCCGCGGCGGCGGATCCGAGGCCGAGCCCGACGAGGAGCCGTCGGCGCATGCCCGTGATCGACGCGGCCTCGAGCGCGGCGGTGGCGGCCGCGCCCGGGCCACCGGGCCCATCCCCCGAGTCCAGCGCGTCGCGCACCTCCCGCCCGACCGCCTGCGCGACCTGGTCGGCGCCACGGCGCGCCTCGTCGGTCAGCCTCAGGAGCTCGGCGCGCGCGGCCTCGCGCTCGGTCCACGCCCGGTCCTGGACGTCCGCGAGCGAGCGCTCGAACTGCTCGGCCTGGTCCCGCACCAGCGTCTCCAGCGCTGCGAGGCGCCCCTCGAGCGCATCGCGCTCGGCCGACGCGCGCGCAGCGGCCTCCCGGGCCTCGCCCGCGCGGCCGTGCGCGTCGAGGCGCTCGGCGTCGACCGCCTCGAGTCGGGCCTCCGCGCGCTGCTCGCGCGCGATCGCGGCGGCCAGCACGCGGCGGTACTCGTCGCGCTCGTCCCGTGCCCGCGCGGCGGCGCGCGTCGCGCTCCGCGCCGCGTCCGCCTCGGTCTCGAATCGGGCGACGAGCTCCGCGATGCGGCTCTCGCGCTGCGCGAGCTCCGTCACCCGCGCGTGGATCCCGCTGAGCGCGTCGCCGGTGGCGCGCTCCCCTCGCTTGCGTCCGAACATCCGGTCACCCCCTGCCGTACGGCGTACGCAGGGTGCCAAGACGGTGCCGGGCGCTTCAAGGGCGGCCGGCGCGGGCGCTCCCAGGGCTCAGGCCGACTTCTCGAGCCGGCGCGCGTTCGCCGCGTCGGCCTCGCGCTTCACGACGTACTGGTGCACCGCGAGGATGCCCGGATCGTCCGCCTCGATCTCCTCGAGGCAGAACTCGAGGCCGTAGATGATCGCCCCCTGGCCGAGGCTCCGGTTCCGGACCCGGGTATCGAACTCGATCCTGAGGTCGTCGTTCGGGAGACGGACCTGGACGTGGATGGTCTCGTGCTGCGAGAGGGCCGCCTCGTTCTCCCACGGGATGTCGATCCCGAGGCCCGAGGTCGAGACGTCGCGCGCGACCCCGATGATCGCCTTGTGGGTGCCGGGGATGGCGATCGTCACCTCCACCGGCTCGTCGGGCTCGGGGTACACGCGCTGGGCGCGGCGCGGCTCGAGGAGCGTCGCGAGGCTCTGGCGCGTGCGGTCGCCGAACAGGAAGTGGTACGTGCGCTCCTGCCGGCAGTCATTGCGGTGCGCGACCTTCCCGAGCGCTGCGACGCTCTGTCCGATGTCGGCGCGGAAGAACGCGAGCTCGCCGGCGCGCCCGACAGGGAGCAGCGGGGCGTTCTCGACGGGGAACTGGACCTGGACGCGGACGCCGTCGATGGCGTGCCAGACGTCGGACACGGTGCCGGTGGAGGTCCCGACGAGGCTCGGGACGGTCACGGCGACGTTGCGGGGAGTGGCCATGGGAATTCGGTATCGGCGCGCCGGTGAGCCCGGGTGAAACCCGATGGGGTGTGGTCTCGCGTCGCCCCCCTCTTCCTGCCCGAATCGCGTGGCCCCGCGCGCGCTCCAGCGGCGCCGCCGGGGTGGAAAGCAATTCCGGAAGATCGGGTCGAGGGGCCAAGCGGGCCTGGGTCACACGAGAGGGGCGCTGACGCCGCCGAGAGTGCCGATCTGGGGCCTGAGAGCAGCGCTCTTGCGCCGTCGAACGGGGGTGGATCGGGTCCCCGCGGGTCACACCAGGGGACTCACTCGAAGGCAACGGCGACGCACATCGACTCAGGGAATGGCGACGTTCTGACGTCGGGGTCACCGGATGGGGACGGGCCCGACGACTTCCTTCCGACGCCGTCGGAGCTGCTTGAGCGGGCCGCCGTGCTCGCGGTTGCCGCGGGCGAGGACGACCTCGCGCGCCTGCTCCGGATCTGGCTCGGCGAGCTGAGCGCGACGGAGCGCCAGCGGGTCCTCGGGACCCTCGACCCCGAGGCGATCGAATCCATGGCGCGGCGTCGCGCGGGAGGCACGTCATGAGCGCGCTCGGCCCCGACCTCGCCTTCTGGCTGCCGTGGGCGTTCCTCTCGTCCGCGCTGCTCGGCCCACCGGCGCTGCGTGCCCTCGCGCACCTGTCCCGCTTCGTCGCTCTGACCGCGGCCCGCCGCGCGCGCCACGACCTGGATCCGGTCAGGAGGGAGTCGTGAGCCCCGCCCCCGCGGCGCGCCCCTGGCGTCCGGCCATCGACGGCACGCGCTACCCGTGCCCCCACTGCGGCTCGACCCAGATCGCGAGCTCGCGCGGCCGCTGCTCCGCATGCGGCTCCTCGAAGCCGGTCCAGCCGGCCATGACGGGCGCCCAACCCGGGTGCCTCCCGGCGTCGCCCGCCTTCACCCCCGTCCACGGCCCGGGCGCCGCCGCGCCCGCCGTCACACCGCCCCGCGCCCACCCGCGCGACTGACCCACCCCACGGGAGACCCCGCACCGCCGCCGCCATGAACTCCACCGCCACCCTCCTCGAACGCCACAAGGTCGTCACCGACGAGCGCGAGGTGCTCGTCGACCAGCTCGCCGACGTGCATCTTGAGGCCGACCTCATCGCCACGAAGGCGCTACGCCTCGCCGCCGGGGAGTCGGAGCGCGCGGACCGGGAGGCCGCGCGCGCCGACCGAGCCACGCGGGCCCTGGCCGCCATGAAGGGCGACCAGGAGCCCGCGGACCCCGGCGATCCGGCCGACCCGGGTCCCGGGCAGCCCGGCCCCGACGTCGAGGAACCGCCGGTCGCCGACCACGAGGACATCGTCGAGCTGCCCGCTGATCTCGAGGAGGCGCGCTGGGCCTACGAGCGCCACGAGCTCCTCCTCACCACCCCCACGAACGCGATCGTGGTCCGTGTCGAGCGCGAGGACGGCCGCGCGGGGATCTCGAAGGCCCTCCAGCGCGCGACCGAGGACCTCGCTGCGGTCGCTCACCCCGGGCGCCACGACGTCGTCGTCCTGGTCGCCGAGGACGTCGTCGACCTCGACGGGTTCGGCATCGGCACGGGCAGCAAGCACGCCCCGACGTACGTCTCCCCCGCCGTCCTCGAGGCGCGCTCCGTCTCGATCATCGCGGCGCAGGAGCCCACGCGAGAGATGGTCTTCGAGTCGCGCGGCGGCCCGGGCGACCGGCCGCTCGACCGCATCCACCCGAGCGTCAAGGTCGCGGCGAAGCGCGCGCGCAGCGGCGGGGACCTCGTCTACATCAAGGACGGCCGCGCCGACTTCCGGATCAACTTCATCGGCGTCGAGCTCCAGGCCTGCGGCCGCGCGATCATCGCGCAGAGCTCGCGCCTCGGCGCCGTCGTCGG
>JBCBNC010000038.1:0-51469 GCA_039821985.1 Planctomycetota bacterium | reverse complement strand
GCGGACGGGCGCGACGCGCGCCCGGTACCGGGGCGGGGGCGGCGACCTCCACGGGTCGCCGCCCCCGCCTCGATCCACCCCATGCTCCGAACGAACCTCCTCGCGCTCACCGCGCTCGTCCTTCCCGCCGCTGCGCACGTCGGTCCCGGTCCGGGCCCCGGACCCGGCTCTCCGCCCGCGGCGGGCGCTCCCGCGCCGCTCTCCGCTCCGCAGGAGGCCGACGAGGAGGCGGTGAAGGAGTTCAAGCGCTTCTTCAAGAAGCTCGAGACGCCCGAAGAGCGGGTCGAGGCCGTCCTCACGCTGGAGGGCAACGAGTCGCCGACGGTGGTCGACGCGCTGGCGCGGCACCTCGACCACGACGAGGCCGACGTCGTGCGCGCGGCCATCCGCGTCCTCGCCGGGTTCGACACGCGGCCGCCGGTCGACCGCCTCGTTCAGGTCTTCGGCAAGACCAAGGCCGAGGCCAGCCGCGTGGCGCTCCTGGCGATCCTCCGCGAGGGCGGCTGGGACGGCCTCGGCGAGGTCGTGGAGGAGGCGCTCACGGACCGCTCGTGGGCCGTGCGGCGGCAGGCCGTCTTCGCGCTCGGGGCGGGCGCCAAGACGGGGACGCCCCTCGCGGCGCAGCTCGCCGCTCTCGTGGCGGATCCCGAAGTCGCGGTCCGCTGCGCCGCCCTGGACGCGCTGGCGGATGCGAAGGCGCGCGAGGTCGTGCCGGTGGCGCAGGCGCAGCTCGCGGCGGACAAGTGGCAGGTCCGCGCATCGGCGATCCGCGCGCTGTCGCTCGTCCGCGACAAGACCTCCATCCCGCTCCTGATCGACCGTCTCGCGGCCGAGGAGGGACGGCTCGTCGAGGACGTCGGTCGCGCGCTGAACGCGATCACCGGGCGCAACATCGGCGCGCGCGCCGAGCTCTGGCAGCGCTTCTGGAACACGGTCGCCAACCGCAAGGGGCGCACGTACGAGATCCCCACGGACGCCGAGCTCGCCAAGCGCGCCGCTGCCGCCAAGGAGACGGCCAAGCGCTACTCCTCCGAGGACTCGGTGAGCTTCGGGGGCATCGAGACGCCGAGCCGCGCGATCCTCTTCGTCATCGACGTGTCCGGATCGATGGAGGACCTCATCGTCGACCGCGACAACTTCGACCCGGACCTGTACCCGTCCTGGTCGCGCATGGACATCGTGAAGACGGAGCTCGCGACGACGATCGACGGCCTCGAGCCCTACGTTCGCTTCGGCATCATCGCGTTCGCGACCGAGACGCGGCAGTGGAAGCGCACGCTCGTGCCGGCGAACATCGTCAACAAGAAGAGCGCGCTGTCCTTCGTGTCCAAGCTCGAGCCCATCGGCGGAAACTCGAAGCAGGACCTCGTCGACGTCGGCCTGGCCCAGCCCGAGGACCTGAGCATGGGCAAGACGAACACCTACGGCGCCCTCGCGCTGGCGTTCGGGATCGACCAGGGCAAGAAGCGCGCGAAGCCCTCCAAGGAGAAGTACCTCGGCGAGGTCGACACGATCTTCTTCCTCTCCGACGGCAAGCCGACCCACGGCGACTACATCGCCGAGAAGGAGATCCTGGCCCGGATCAACGAGGCGAACGGCCTCCGGAAGATCGTCCTCCACACGATCGCGATCGGGAACTTCAGCAAGGGCTTCATGGAGGGCCTCGCGATCCAGAACGGCGGCGTCTTCGTCGATCTCGGGAAGTGAGCCTTCCCTGGCGATCCAGCCCTTGACGGTTCCCGCACCTGCTTCCTAGAGTCTCCGCCCCTACGGGGTGTGGCTCAGCTTGGTAGAGCGCTGCGTTCGGGACGCAGAGGTCGGAGGTTCGAATCCTCTCACCCCGACCAGCCCTTGGGGGCGCTTCGCGCCCCCAAGGGCTGGTCTCGTTTTGCTGGCCCAACGGCTTACGCCGTTGGAGCGGACGCCCATGGGGGTGCTTCGCGCCCCCAAGGGCTGGTCTCGTTTTGCTGGCCCAACGGCTTACGCCGTTGGAGCGGACGCCCATGGGGGCTGCTTCGCGCCCGCAAGGGCTGGTCTCGTTTTGCTGGCCCAACGGCTTACGCCGTTGGAGCGGACGCCCATGGGGGTGCTTCGCGCCCCCAAGGGCTGGTCTCCTTCTGCTGGGCCAGTGGCTTTCGCCGTTGGAGTGGGCGCGCGTGGAGCGTTCGGGGTCGCTTCGGGCTGATCTCGCCGTGCCGTTTCGGAGGCTTGCGCCGTTGAGTCGGATCCACGTGGGGCGTCCGGGGGGGGCGCCGGGGGCTGCTCTCGTGGCGCCGGGCCGAGGGACTGCGTTGGTGGAGCGGGCAACGGTCGGGCGTCGGGCCGTGTGGGGTGCGTGCGGGCAGGGTCGCAAGGCCGCCGACTGGGCTCGGACCGTGTGGAGTCGTGGCGGCGGCAGCGTGCGTGAGCGCCTGAGCGCCGGTGGTTTGGAGCCAGGGGCCCCACGGTGCAGGGGCGTTCGGTTCCGGATAGGAACGTGAACCCGGGTCGACTCGGGACTTGGGGTGGGGGCGCCCACACGGTTGGAGCCCAGTGCCGCTGGGCGGGTCGCGGCGTGAAGTCGGGAGTCGGACGCGGGGGCGGCTCGGCGGCCAGCGCGCTGGATTTCGTGCCCAGCGGCCGCCCCCGTCCTGGATTAGGAGACGCTTGATCTGGGGCCCTTAGGCACTGGTGGGCAGTGGCTTATGTGCGTCTGGGGCCTGCTTGCGGGCGGGTGCGGCAGGGGGCTGCATCCCGCCGCCGAGGAGGGGAGTTGCATCGCCCGGCGTAGGGCACCAGACTCCTCGTATCGGCGCGAGGCGACCCGGGTGCTCCCGGGCGGCCCAGCCACCCCCCCGAGCCAGCGACCGCGTCGCTGGCGGCCGCCCAACGGCGGCATCCCGGATCTGCGCGCGCTTCCCAGCGCGCCGACATCGGATCCCACGGCCGACTCTCTCGGCCTCGGCGTTCCCAGCGCGACGTATCGCCGCGCCGCCTGCTCCACTCGTCCACGCCCTCCGTTCCTGGGCCCACCTCCTTTGACTCCGAAGAAGTCCGACCAAGGCGCCGACAGCGGCGAGCTCCCGTTCGGCGCGCTGCCGAAGGGAGACGTCGCGACGTCCAAGCCCGTCCGCCGCAAGAAGAAGGCGGCGAAGAAGGTCTCGAAGAAGAAGGCCGTGCGGCGCAGCGCGGACGACGGCGCCGAGGGCGAAGCTCCCACTGCCGCCCCGGCCGAGGCCGCCGGAGACACGTCCGGCGAGGCCGGCGGCGACGGGCGTCGGAAGCGCTCGCGCCGTGGACGCCGGCGGAAGCGCCGCGGTGAGGATGGCGACGAGCCGCGCGAGAACCACGACGACGTCGAAGCCGGGGCGACCGCCGATCGGCCGGCGGCCTCCGAGAACGACGGAGGCGAGGGCGAGGGCGGCACGCGACGCAAGCGCCGCCGTCGTCGTCGCCGCAACAAGACCGGAGCACCGAATCCCGGAGCACAGAATCCCGGAGCACAGAATCCCGGAGCACAGAACGGCGCGACCGCGGAGGGCGACGGATCCGACGACGATGGCCCGAAGGAGGCCGGAGGCCAGGAGCGCCGCGGCCCGAAGGGGGGCAAGAGCGTCGTCGAGGGCATGTTCTTCCTCGAGAAGGGCCAGGTCTCCGTGCTCCGGCACGAGGACCAGCAGTGGATGCCGTCCAAGCAGGACGTCTACGTCCCGAAGAACCTCGTGCAGAAGTTCAAGCTGCACGACGGGATGGTCGTGAAGGGCCCAACGTCGAAGGGCTACAAGCACAAGCTCCAGCTGCAGACGGTCACCGAGATCGACGGCCATCCGCCGGAGTTCTGGAAGAAGAAGCCGTTCTTCAAGAACCTCACGAGCATCGATCCCGACTTCCACTACGCCGTCGGCGACATCACCGACGACGTGTCGATGCGCGTGCTCGACCTGATCGCACCGATCGGCCGCGGGCAGCGCGGGCTGCTCGTCGCGCCGCCGCGCACCGGCAAGACGACTCTCCTGCGTCAGTTCGCGAAGGGCATCGAAGAGGGCTACCCGGACGTCCACCTCATGGTGCTGCTCATCGACGAGCGCCCCGAGGAAGCGACGGACTGGCGGCGCAGCGTCACGAACGGAAAGGTCTTCGTGTCCACGGCGGACGAGACGGCCAAGAACCACATCAACCTGGCAGAGGTGGTCTGGCGGCGCGCCATGCGCCTCGTCGAGATGGGGGAGGACGTCGTCCTCCTGCTCGATTCGATCACGCGCTTGGCGCGCGCCTACAACAACCAGGCGGGCCCGGGTCGCACGATGTCCGGCGGCCTCGACAGCCGCGCGATGGAGCGCCCGCGCAAGTTCTTCGGTTCGGCGCGCAATACGGTCGAGGCGGGCAGCCTGACCATTCTGGGCACGACGCTCGTCGAGACCGGCAGCCGCATGGACCAGCTCGTCTTCGAGGAGTTCAAGGGCACCGGCAACATGGAGCTCATGCTCAACCGCAAGCTCTCCGACCGCCGGATCTTCCCCTCGATCGACATCGAGAAGTCGGGCACCCGCAAGGAGGAGAAGCTGGTCGGCATGCGCCGCCTCAAGCTCATCCACGTGCTGCGGCGCGTCCTCGCGCGGATGCACTTCGCCGAGGCGGCCGAGCTCCTGATCACGCGCCTCGACGACGTCGAGAAGACGGACGACTTCCTCGAGCGCTTCACCGTCGACCCCGAGGCCTGACGCCGAGGCCCGACCGGGCACCGGGTGCGACCGCGCCGACGCGCGCGCACGCCGGGCCGCGGGCCGCGCCGAAAGAACGGTGACGGCGCGCCGCGAGCGCGGTACTTCGACGACGAACGCGATGAACAGCGTGATGAGTACATCGAGCGAGGCGGCCGGCGCGCGCGCCGCCGCGGGCACGCCGCCCATGCTCGCGGCGCGGGCCCTCACGAAGTCGTTCGGACCCGTCCGCGCGGTGCGTGACGTCACGTTCGAGGTGGGCGCGGGCGAGCTCGTCGGTTTCCTCGGGCCGAACGGCGCCGGGAAGTCCACGACGATGAAGATGCTGACCGGCTCGCTCCTGCCGGACGCCGGGCGCGCCGAGGTGCGCGGCCTCGCCGTCGACGGCGGCGCGCGCGCCGCCCGCGCGGCCGTCGGCTACCTCCCCGAGCACACGCCGCTCTACAGCGAGATGCGCGTCACGCGCTACCTCGGCTTCGTGGGCGAAGTCTACGGGCTCGGCCGCTCCGCGCGGCGGGACGCCGTCGAGCGCGTCGTCGACGCCTGCGACCTCGACGGCTACACGGACCGGCGCATCCGCACGCTGTCGAAGGGCTACCGCCAGCGCGTCGGCCTCGCGCAGGCCCTGCTGCCCGATCCGCCGGCGCTGATCCTCGACGAGCCGACCAGCGGGCTCGACCCCGCCGAGATCGTCCGCATCCGCGACCTCGTGGTCTCCCTCGCGCGGGAGAAGACGATCCTGCTCTCGACCCACGTCCTCCCCGAGGTCGAGGAGGTCTGCCGCCGTGTACTCATCATCACGGGCGGGCGGCTCGTCGCGGACGGGCCGCTCGAGGCGCTCGGCGAGGGAGCGGGCGACGCCGTCGTCGCGACGGTCGTCGCCTCCGAGGAACGCGCGCTCGAGCTGTTCGGCGCCGTGGTGAACGCCTCCTCTCCCCGCGTCGTCCGGCGCGGCGACGAGGGTCGTCTGACCCTCGCCTTCGACGTCGAAGACCGATTCGCGGCGGCCGAGTCCATCGCACGGACGGCCGCCGACGCGTCCGTCGTCCTCGTCGAGCTCCGACACGAGGCGCCGACTCTCGAGCGCGTCTTCCTCGAACGGACGCGTGCCGCCCGCGAGGCCGAGCGGGCTCGGCCGGAGGCACCGCCGCAATGATGCGCGTCCTCGCCTTCGCGCGCCGCGAGCTGCGCGCGGCCTTCGAGTCGCCCGTCGCGTACGTCGCGATCGGCCTCTTCGTCGTCGTGCTTCCGACGCTCTTCTTCTTCCTCGGGTATCCGATCGGAGGCGTTCCCCTGCCGGGCCTCTGGGAAGGCGGACAGGCGAGCCTCATCGTCCTGTTCCACTGGATCCCGCTCCTCCTCGCGTTCGTGGTGCCCGCGCTCTCGATGGGCACCTGGGCGGAGGAGCGCCGCAGCGGGACGTTCGAACTGCTCCTGACCTATCCGGTGTCGACGGCTCAGGTGGCGCTCGGCAAGTTCCTCGCCACGACGCTGCTCGCCTTCCTGATGGTCGCGCTCGCCGTGCTCGCGGCGGCCGGAACCGTCGCCTACCTGGGCGACCTCGACTGGAACACAGTCCTGGGCGGCCTCGCCGGCGCAGCGCTCCTCTGCGCCGCGTACGTCGCGATCGCCCAGTTCCTCTCCGCCGTCAGCTCCGAGCAGCTCGTCGCGTTCCTGCTGGGCGCGCTCGTGCTGGGGCTCCTGTGGGCGCTCCCGCTCTTCGTGCGGGTGCTGCCCGGCGACCTCGCGTCGTCGGCGGAGTCGATCAGCCCCACCGCGCACTACCTCGGCAGCTTCGCGCGCGGCGTGCTCGACGCGTCCGACGCGATCTACTTCGGCCTCGTGACCATCGTCGGCCTCGCCGGCGGTGTGCTGATGGTCGAGCGCGGGAGGTGGGCGCGATGAAGAATGCGATGCCGATGCCGCGCGCGAGCGCGAAGGAGCTCCGCTTCAACGCCGCGCTTTCGCTGGTCCTTCTCGTGGCCACCGCCGTCTTCGGCACGGTCCTCGCCGAGCGCTTCGTCCGCGGACGCGTCGACCTCTCCGAGGACGGGCTCTACGCGCTCTCCGGCGCGACGCGGCGCCTCGTCGACCGCATCGAGGACCCCGTGACGCTGCGCGTCTTCGCGTCGGAGCGCGTCGAGGACGGAGGACAGGCCCTGCGCGCCGCACGTGTACGTTCGCAGCTCGACGAGATCGTCGCCTTGCGGCCGGGCTCGTTCCTGCTGCAGGCGCTCGATCCATCGACGAGCTCGGAAGCGCGCGGCCGCGCCCAGGAGGCCGGCTTCCGCCCGACGGCGGCGCGCCGCGCGGGCATGGGCTCGGGGAGCGACGACGTCTGGCTCTCGATCGAGCTCGGGTACCGCGGTCGCCTGCAGCGGATCGCGACGCCGCGCCCGTACGAGTTCGAGCTGCAGTTCACGTCGGCGCTCCACGCGCTCCTGTCCGACCGTCGGATCGGAATCGGCTGGTTCGGCGCGTCGATCGACCCGGTCGGGCTGACCGACGCGCTGCGCCGTCGAGACGAGTACGCGTCGACGTTTCGGTACGTACGCACCGAGCTCGAGCGCCGCGGGCGCTTCGTCGAGCTCCCGCGCCTCGACGACGGGCGCAGCGTCCCGGACGATATCGACGTTCTCTTCGTCGTCCGGCCCAGCGCGGTGCACCCGCGCGCCGCGTACGAGATCGACCAGTTCGTCCAGCGCGGCGGGCGGCTCGTGCTCTGCCTCGACGACCCCGACTACGACGTTCGGACGGCGCAGGCGGTGCTCGACGGCTCCGACGCCGAGTCCTCGCCGCTGCGGACGCTCGCGGCGCGCTGGGGGGCGGGCGTCTCCGACGACCACGCCTGGGACGAGCGTGCCGCCTCGCCGCGGCTGCAGGTCGTGGGGGGCGCGAACGGCGTGTCCTACGCGAGGCTCGACTCACCGCTCCTGATCACGGCGCGCGGCGACCAGCTCTCGGCCGACCTGCCACCGACGCGCGGCCTTGCCTCGGTCCAGTTCGCGTGGGCGCACCCGCTCGATCCGATCGAGCGCGCGAACGTGCCGCGGACCGTGCGGCGCACTGACCTCGCCACGACGACCGACCGCGCGTGGCGCCGCCCGCTCGGCACGTCCCTGCCGGTCAGTCAGGAAGAGCTCCGCGCGCAGCTCTTCGTGCTGCGCAACGACCCGGCACGCCGCTTCGCGCTCGCCGCGCTCCTCGAAGGCCGCTTCCCGAGCCCGTGGGCGGGCCGCAGCGCGCCCGCGCCCGCGGAGGGCTCGGGCCTCCTCGCGCCCGACGGCCCGACGGACACCGCGGCCACGCTGACCGAGGCCGCGGCCACCCAGGTCATCGTCTTCGGCGACGCGGACTGGCTGCGCGATCCTCCTCCCGAGCCGGTGAAGGGGCCGGCCTTCGCATTCGCTGGCGGCCTCGAGCTCGCCCTCAACCTCGTCGACTGGCTCGTCCTCGACCCAGAGCTCATCGAACTCCGCTCGCGTGCGCTCCGGCCGCGCCCCCTGCGCGACTTCGTGACGGAGGAGGCGGAGGCCCTCGGCGTGTTCGAGGCCGATCCCTACCAGAAGGAGGAGGAGCGCGTCGACCGCGCGCGCAGGCTCGACCGTGCGCGCGCCCGCGCGACGCGGCGCCAGTGGCTCACGATGCTCGTGCCGGCGGGTGCCGCGCTCTTGCTCGTACTCCTGTTCGGCGCTGCGTGGAACTTGATCCAGACGCCCCGGCGTTCGGACGGCGCGGGAATCGACGACACCGACGTCGAGGAGGACCTCGCGTGAAGATCTTCGTGCGCAACTACGCGCTGCTCGCGCTCAGCTCAGGCCTCGGCTACCTCTCGTTCACCGCGTTCCCCGGCGCCGCCGACGTGCGGGCCGTACGCATGCTGCTCTCGGACTTCGACGCGTCCTCGGTGCAGCGGCTCCGCTTCGGCCGCGGCGACGCCGCGGCGACGCTCGAGCGCTCGGCGACGGGCTGGGCGGTCGTGGAGCGCTACGGCGCTCCGGCGTCGAGCCTGACCGTCGAGACCGTGCTGCAGAGGATGGGGAGCATCACCGATCTCGACCTGCTCACCGCCGAGGGGGACGGTGAGGCCCGTGCGGAGGACACCTACGGTCTGACGGAGGACGGCGCGCTCCGCGTCACCGCAGAGGACGGCGCCGGGAGCGTTGTCGCGGACCTGCTCGTGGCGCGCGCGCCGGGTCCCGGCTGGACGGCGTTCGTGCGCTCGGTCGGCGAGACCGCCGTCGTGCGCACCAAGTTCTTCGAGGTCCCGGTCGAGCCCGACCTGTGGGTCGCGCGCGCGCCGCTCGTGCCCGATTCCTCGCTGCAGGTGAAGGACGTGACGGTCAGCGGGTCCCTCGTCGGGGAGCCGCTCGTCGCGCGCGTGCCCGCCGGGCTCGTCTCCGAGTTCGAGGACGCGTCGGGGCGCCGTTTGGGCGCGGGCGAGATGCGACGGTTGCTCGAGGCGCTCCGCATCGTGCCGCGTGCGGTCACGGGAAGGATCGACGGGGATCCTCCTGCGGGCGTGGCCGTCGTCTCGATCACCCCGCTCGTCGGCGAGCCGTACGAGCTCCGGGTTCTCGCGCCGGAGGCGGGGAAGAGCGCACCCGGAAAGATCTTCCGGGTGGACTCCGGAATCGTCTTCGCGGTCGACCCTGTACGGGTCGAGACCGCGCTTCGCGCCGCTCGGACGGCGCGCGACTCCGCCGAGTAGTCGGGGCGCTCTGCACCGTCGATTCGCGCGACGGAGCACGCTCTCGTCTCAAGTCGGGTACGGGGGGATCCGATCCCAGAGGGAGCCGGTCCCTCCGCGGGACGGCCCGTCCGATCCCGAATGCTCTCGTCCGCTCCCATCGTCCGCACGCACTCGATCGTGCTGCACGTCACCGGCGGCGTCGTCGAGGCGCTGGTGCCCCGTCGTGGGTCCGCGCGCTCGCACGCGACGCCGTTCCGGCTCGTCCGGTTCGAGATCGAGCATGGGATCGGCGCCGAGCTCGCTGAAGCGCTCGTCGAGCGCCTCCGCGCGCACGGCGTCCGCCCGCGCTCGGCCGTCCTCGCGCTGGGGCCCGACGTCGTCGCATCCCAGGTCCTCGAGCTGCCGCCCCTGGCGGGACGCAACCTGGAGGCTGTGGTCGGGCGCCGGGCGGCCGGACTCCTCGACCTGCTTCCCGACCAGACCGCGTACTCGGCCATCGCGCTCGACGGCGAGGACGTCGAGGAGCGGCGCTGGCTCGTCCACGCGACCGACCGTCGTGCGCTGCGTACCTTCCAGACCGAGATGCGGCGCGCGGGGTTCCCCGTCGCCTCGGTGCTTCCGGCTCGCACCGCCCCGTACCTCTCCGATCGCTGCAGCAGCGCGATGGGGGGCGACGATGCCACCCTGGTCGCGCTCTTCGAGTCGGACGCCTCGTCCATTGGCCTGATCTCCGGAGATCGGCTCGTCCAGCTCTCGATCCTGCCGGGCGGCGCGACCGCCTACGTCACCGATCCGAACACGGCGCGCTCCTTCGTCCAGGAGCTGCGCGGCATCGACGCCTTCTGGCGGCGCCGCAGCCGCGGCGAGCGCGTCGGGCGCGTCATCATCGGCGGCGTCGAGCAGGCGATCGTGCGCAGCCTCGAGGTCGCGATCCAGACCGCGCTCGGCGACGTCGAGGTCCGCGCGCTCGACGTCGAGGGCGATGAGCCCGAGCCGGTCGAGGACGGTCCGCTCGCCGTCGGCGCCATCGACGGCGCCTTCGAGGGTGACGCCCAGGCGATCCTCGACGACCCGACGGAGCGCGCGCGCATCGCGCTGCTCGCGTCGTTCCGCACGCCCAGGCTCGCCGCGCTCGACATGGCGGTCGAGCTGCCGCCGCGTCGATCGACCCTCGCCGCCGTCGCCACGGGCTCGCTGTTCGTCTGGGGCGCGCTCGGTGCGAGCATCCGCGCAGAGCTCGAGTCCGAGTGCCTCGTCGCGTCGGTCGGAACCAAGGTCGCGGAGACCGCCGCCGCCGACTTCGAGCAGTTGACCGAGCTCGAGTCGATCGCGCGCGCCGCCGAGCGCCAGGTCTTCGACACTCTCGGCGACCTCGAGAGCGCGTCCGACCTCGGCGTTCCCTTCGCGGGGATCGTCGTCGGCCTCGAGAACGCCTTCGAGGAGCACGGGGTTCTTCTGACCGCCACGGCCGTCGCGGGCTCCGCCTCGCAGGGTCAGGCGGGTGCGCTGCGCCTGCGCGGCGCGGTGGTGGACGAACTCGACCGCACGAGCGTCGTCCTCGAGTCCCTCGAGCAGCGCCTCCGCGGGATCCCGGGCGTCACGGCGGTGTCCGTCGACATGCCGAGCCTGAGCGACCACGTCCGCGCCGACGGCTACGGCGCTCGGGAGGACCTCGGCTTCTCCGCGGTGCTCACCCTGCGCGCGCCGAAGGTCCGCGAGGGCAGCGCCGATCTCGGCCTGGAGGAGCGGCGATGAGAGCTCCCTGGGGCGTCCGTTCGACGTCGAAGAGCATTCAGGCGCGGGTCATGCGCCAGGGGCTCCTCGTCCTCGTCGCGCTCCTTCCGATGGGCGTGATGGGGGTGACCGTCCCCTCCGCGTTCGGACTCCGCGAGGAGAAGAGCCGCGCCGCGGACGTCCGCCAGCGGCTTCGGGAGCGCAACGAGCTCCGCGCTCGTCTCGACCAGTGGGGCGACGAGAGCTCCGTCGAGACTCTTCAGGCCCTTGACGCGATGCTCGAGCGCCTCGTTCCGTCGGGCGTCGGCCCGATCTCGGAGTTTGGGGCGATCCGCCACTGCGCGTCGGAGGTCGGGGTGCAGCTCGACGAGATCCGCCACGTCCGATCGTCGAACGTGCCGGGCGCTCGTCGGATCGTCGTCGACGAGGTCAGGATCGAGCTCGTCTCGCCCACGGATGACACGCGCGCCTTCGTGCGGCGCCTGCGCGACTACGGCTACCCGTCGGTCGTACTCGGCTTCGACATCGCCCGAGAGAACGCGCGCACGGACCGATTCCAGACCGAGCTGCGACTCGGCTTCCTCCGCCGGAGCGAGCCGGCACGCACGGCGTCTCCTGAGTCCCAACGATGATCACGACCAAGCAGAAGGTGCTCCTCGGAGCGCTCGTCCCCCTGGGCGCCGCCGTCTGGGTTCCGCAGCTGATGGCGCGCATGGAGTCGGACTCCAGCGCTTCGATCGAGGCCGAGGCCGACCTCGAGCTCGACGTGATGGAGCCTGTCGCCGGAGGCTTCGACGACGGGCTCGACGTCGACGGCGGCGCTCTCGGCGCGGCGGATCCGGGCGGCAGCGGCGGCGCGCCCTCCACGGTCTCGTCGGAGCCACTCCGCGGACCGGACGACACGCTCGCGGCGATCCTGGACACCCTTCAGCGCTCCGAGGCGTTCGGCGCTCCGGCGCCCCAGCGCGGCGGCGGCGGACTGGTCGCTCTCGCGCGCGAGATCGAGGCGGCCGAGAGCGACGACGCAGAGCTCTACAGCAGCCCGATGGTGGACTTCGTCGACGACCATCCGCTCCGGGGCACCGTCACCGGCGCGGTGACGCGCTTCGCGCTGTTCGGCAACTACCGCATCGCCGAGGGCGAGATGCTCCCCGGCACGTCCGCGCGTCTGGCGAGCGTCACGCGCGGGGAGGTGAAGATCGAGGAGTCGGGCGTATCGCTCGAGGTGGCGCTGCCGCCGCTCGCGACCGACCCGTCCCGCGCGCGCACGGCGCAGACGAACGGCGGATCGGTCGGTTTCACTCCGCGCGACGAGGCTCTCGAAGAGCTCGCCGGCGCAACCCAGGACGACGCCGCGGCGATCCAGCCGTCCTCCTCGACCTCCTCGGGAGACATCTGATGAAACAGCGCTCCTTCCTGCGCGTCGCCTGCGCGGCCGCCCCGCTGGCCCTCGGCGCCGTCGTCTCGCTCGGCTGCGTTCACTCGGAGGCGCCCCGCGCGGGCCGCCTCAACAGCAAGATTGGCGCGAAGGTGCCGACGCTCGGGTCGATGATGCGGACGCGTCCGCTGCTCGACGACCTCGACGTCGACGAGCTCGACGAGCGCTGGGACGAGCACGCGAGCACGTACGACGAGCCGCTCTCGACCGCGCTCCAAATCGGCGGCGACGAGGCCCTCGAGCTCGAGTTCCGCGGGACGCCGCTCGGCAACGTCGTGTCCCTCCTGGGGGAGACCGCCGGCGTGAACATCGTCTTCGACGCGAGCCTCGTGCAACCGGTCGACGCGTCGTTCCCCAGCGTCACGGTCGGCGAAGCGCTCCACGCGGTCCTCGAGCAGAACCACATGGAGCTCTTCGAGGATCCGCCGGGCGTCTACTCGGTGCGGGCGATCGACGGACAGGGCGGCCGTCTGCGCACGTTCCAGCTCGGCTCGATCCGCGCGACGGACGCTGCGGCGACCGCTACGGCGATCGTCGGCAACCAGGCGACCGTCGTGACCGACGCGGCGCAGAACCTCCTCTTCGTGCGGGGCTCGCGGGACGCGATCCTCGCCGTCGAGCAGTTCCTCGCGAGCGCGGACCGCCTCGAGCGCCAGGTGCTGATCGAGGTCCACATCCTCGAGGCCGCGATCGACGAGGCCTTCGAGCTCGGGGTCACGCACGCGATCGACGGGACGATCGACGACGACACGTTCAACATCGTTCAGAACCTCGCGACGGACAACGCGGGCGCGTTCAGCGCCGTCTTCGACTTCGACGGCGCCGGCGTGCGCTCGGCGATCAACGCGCTGCAGAGCTACGTCGACCTCGAGCTGATCAGCGCGCCTCGGGTGATGACCGTCTCGGGGACCGAGGCGAACATCTCCGTGATCGAGGAGGTTCCGTACGTCGAGGCCACTGCGACCACGGCGACCGACGCGGGCTCGGCCGTCACGGCGATCGAGCAGATCGCCTACAAGGAGGCGGGCGTCACGCTGCAGGTCACTCCGACGATCCAGGCGAACGGGATCCTCAAGGTCGCGATCGACAAGGAGCTCAGCGAGGTCGTTGGGCGCTTCATGGAGATCCCGATCGTCGACCGGCGCAAGCTCCAGTCGCAGTTCCTCGTCGCGGACCGTCAGACGATCGTGCTCGGCGGCCTGATGCAGGACCGCCGCGCCGACCAGGAGACCGGCGTGCCGCTCCTGAAGGACGTGCCGTTCCTCGGGCGACTGTTCCGCAACGACGTCGACTCGACCGAGAAGCGCGAGCTGCTCGTGTTCGTCACGCCGCGGGTCGTCGACCCGAACGAGGCGGCCGTCCTCGCGCGCCGCTACCAGGCCGACTACGAGCGCAAGCGCACGACGTCGGGAATCGACCGCAGGGGCCGCTGACGGAATCGCCATGAGCGCAGAGTCGATCCACGGCGCCCAGGACGGCGGCGGTACGAGCGGCGTCGGTCCTGCCGGGGCTGCGCCGGTCGGCGCGCCGCCGCCCGAGGGCGCGCCGCGTATGCGCATCGGCGACGAGCTCCTCCGGCGCGGTCTGATCACCGAGGAGCAGCTCCAGCTCGCCCTCGCGGAGCAGCGCCGCTTCCACCGTCCGCTCGGCGAGATCCTCGTTTCGCTGGGCTTCGTCAAGGCGATCGACACCGCGCGGCTCCTCTCGGAGCAGCTCGGGATCCCGATCGTCTCGACCGACGACCTCGAGCCGGACCCGCTGGTTCTCGAGAGCCTCGACACGAACATGGTGCGGGCGGCGCGCGCGTTCCCGCTTGCCCTCGATGGGGGCACTCTGCAGGTCGCGATGGTCGACCCGACGGATCCGGGATCGATCGCGCGGGTCCGCGACGCGTACCCGTATCCGCTGTCGATCGTGATGATCACGCCGGCGGACCTCGAGAAGCTGCTCCGGCGCTTCCAGTCGCAGTCCTCCGGCAGCGAGGTCGCCGAGCTGCTCTCCGGCGCGACGTCGGAGGTCGACGACCGTCGGGTCGAGGAACTCTGCGACGCCGTCGTGCGCGACGGGATCCGCCGCGGCGCAACGGACATCCACATCCAGCCCGAGGAGCACCTGACGCGCGTCCGCTACCGGATCGACGGCGTGCTGCGGACCGCGGAGAGTCTCCCGCGGGACGTCAGCGACGCCGTCATCAGCCGCGTCAAGATCAGCTCGCGCCTCGACATCGCCGAACGCCGCCGTCCGCAGGACGGACGCATGCGCATCGCCGTCGACGGGCGCGAGGTCGATCTGCGCGTTTCGGTCATGCCGAACGTCCAGGGCGAGAACCTGGTCCTGCGCGTCCTCGACCGGACGGGTGACGTGCCCGGGCTCGAGGAGCTCGGGGTCACGAGCCGTATCGCCGACGCGCTGCGCGGACTCGGCGACCGGCCCAACGGACTCTTCCTCGTGACAGGGCCGACCGGCTCCGGCAAGACGACGACCCTGTACTCGATCCTCGCCCGCGTCGACTCGATCCAGCGCAACGTCGCGACGATCGAGGATCCCGTCGAGTACTCGATGCCCCTCGTGCGCCAGAGCCAGGTGGACGGGGCCGTTGGGTACGGCTTCCACGAGGGCCTCCGCGCGCTCCTGCGCCAGGATCCCGACGTGATCCTGATCGGCGAGATCCGCGACGAGGTCACGGCCGACATGGCGATCAAGGCGGCGATGACGGGTCACCTGGTGCTCGCGACGCTGCACACGACGAACGCGCTCGGCGCGGTGCCTCGCCTCGTCGACCTCGGGATCCCCGCCTATCTCCTCGAGGACACGCTCGTCGGCGTGATGAGCCAGCGCCTCGTGCGCAAGCTCTGCGACCGCTGCACCGAGCCCCTCGTGCCCGGCCACCCCGAGTACGAGCGCACGAGCCGCTGGCTCGGTGGAGACATCGGCGGCGCGATGGCGCCGGTGGGCTGCTCGACGTGCGACGGCTCGGGCTTCGCCGGCCGGATCGCGATGGCCGAGCTCTTCGTGCCGACGCCCGAGGTCAAGCGCCACATCCGCGCGCGCGGCGGCGACGGCAGCCTCGAGGTCGACGCGCTCGAGTCCGCTGCGCTGGCCTCCGGCTTCCTGGACATGGGGCACGACGCCGCCGACAAGGTCCGCGCCGGTCTCACGACGCTCTCCGAGGTGCTCCGCGTGCACGTCCCGCGCGACGTCGCCGGGCCGCGGCCCGGCGCCGAGGAGCGTAGCGCCGCGTGAGCGAGCAGGCCGCCGTGCAGCGCTTCTGGCGCTACGAGGGGATCGGCCCGAGCGGCGCCGTGGCGGGTCGCATGGAGGCCGCGTCGGAGGTCGAACTCGACGCGGCGCTCGCCCGCGAGGGCATCACGCTCCTCAAGGCGCGGCGCGCCCAGGCGACTTCCGGAGGCTCCGGCGGCCGGATGTCCGGGCCCGATCTCGTGACGTTCACGACGCAGCTCGCGACCGTGCTCGGTGCGGGTGTTCCGATTGTCGAAGGCATGCGGGACCTCGGCACGCGCATGCGCAACCCCGCTTCGCGCAAGGTCGTCGCCGACGTGGTGCAAGAGCTCGAGCGCGGCGCTTCGCTCAGCAAGGCGCTCGGCGCGCGTCCGCGCTCGTTCCCTCCGATCTACCGAGCGTCCGTCGAAGCGGGCGAGGCGGCCGGCGCGATGCCGCTCGTGCTGCAGCGGCTCGCCGACCACATGGAGTGGACGCGCGGGATCCGACAGACGATGGCGCAAGCGCTCGTCTACCCGGCGGTGCTCGGGCTGGCGATCCTCGTGCTCATCGTGACGCTGGTCACGTTCCTCGTGCCGCGCATCGTCAAGATGTTCCCGGGCGGCGCGGACGAGCTGCCCACGCAGACGGCGCACCTCCTCGCGCTCTCCAGCTTCATGACGTCGAACTGGCCCATGCTCATCGCGGGCGCGCTCCTCTCCGGGGCGGCGTTCGCCCTCTGGGTCCGCTCGGACGGCGGACGCGTCACCTTCGCGTCGTTCCTGCTCCGCATTCCGCGCATCGGGGACGTCGTGCGGATGTTCTCGATCGCGAAGTTCGCAGGCACCGCCGGAACGCTGCAGAACGCAGGCTGCCAGATCGGCGACGTCATCCGCCTCGGCGGCACGGCGTGTGGGAACGCGCGCATGGCGAAATCCTTCGAGGAGGCCGGCGATCGGATCCAGCGCGGCAGCACGATCTCGGAGGCGCTCGGCGCCGACAAGCGGATGGACCCGCTGCTCCTGCAGATGGTCTCCGTCGGCGAGAGCGCGGGCGACCTGGGCGGATGCCTCGACAAGCTCGGGGCGCACTACGACCGCGAGCTGCCGCGGATGGTCAAGTGGATGCTGTCCTTCCTCGAGCCGCTGCTGCTCGTGGTCGGTGGAGTCGCCGTCCTCTACTGCCTGTTCGCGGCGCTGCTCCCGCTCCTCGACATGTACGAACGACTGTGATGAAGGCACCGAACCGCACCTCCGGCGCTCACGCTGGATTCACCCTCGTCGAGCTCATCGTCGTGATGCTGATCATCACGATCGTCGCGGGCGTCGCCCTTCCGGTGGCCGGCAAGCAGCTCGACCGCGAGGCCGAGAAGGCCACCCGCGCCGAGCTGGCGTCCTTCGACCGCGCCGTGCGCGAGTACTTCCTCGACACCGGCGCCCTGCCGACCAGCACGAGCGATCTGATGGCCGACAACGCGATCGCGGGCTGGAGCGGGCCCTACCTCTCCGGCGGCGTGGACCTCGCCGGCGCGGCCGCGACCGACTTCGACCAGGACGGCTGGGACGTCGCTTACCGGCTGCAGCGCACGGGGGACGTCTGGACCCTCACGAGCGGGGGCCCGGACCGCGCGATCGGCGGCGCCGACGACATCGTCCTCGAGGTCGACGTCGCCCGAGAGCGTCGCAGCGTCACGGCCGACCGCCTCGAGGTCATCAATCTCGCGATCCGGCTCTACAACGAGGACTGGCTCTCCCCGCCGCCGCCCGACGTGGCGGATCCGCTCTCGGTGAGCTGGCCGTCCGCGTTCACACAGCTCGTCACCCGGGGCTACCTCCCGAACTCCGCCCAGTACCAATCCGACGGCTGGGGCGCCGACTTCGTCCCCGTCGGCGGAACCAGTCCGGTCGTCGCCGTCGGCTCGGCGAACGTCGGCCTCTGACCCCATCGGCAGCGGCCACGATTCGGCCCCCGAGAGGGTCGAGCGGGGCCGGGGCCGGGTTAACCTCTGCACGCCATGGCCATCGACTTCGAGCAGGAGTACGGCGTCAACGCCGGGTACGTCCAGGAGCTCTTCGAGGACTGGAGGAACGACCCCGACGCGGTCGAGGAGAGCTGGCGGCGCATCTTCGAGCGCGCCGAGGCGAACGGGGGCGCGACCTTCGGACAGGGGGTCGCTTCAGGCGGCGCGCCTGCGCCCGCCGCGCCCGCGACGCCCGCCGCGACCCCGGCGCCCGAGCCGAGCGACTTCGACCCGTCCTCCGACCCCGAGCTCGAGGCGCTGATCGGCGTCGCGGGCCGCATCGCCCAGAACATGGAGGCGAGCCTCGAGCTCCCCGTGGCGACGTCGGTCCGGACGGTCTCCGCCAAGATCCTCGGTGAGAACCGGGCGATCATCAACGAGCACATGTCGGTCCGCGCGATCGGCAAGGCCAGCTACACGCACATCTTCGCGTACGCGCTTGCGCGCGCGCTCGGCGAGAACCCTCGGGTCCATTCGAGCTACGTCGAGGCCGGTGGCAAGCGCTACCGCCGCGTGCCGACGCACGTGAACCTCGGCATCGCGATCGACGTCCCGGGGCCAAAGGGGCGCATGCTCGTCGTGCCGAGCGTCAAGGCGGCGGAGACGCTGACCTTCGCCGAGTTCTACGACGCGTTCCAGGACCTCGTCGAGCGCGGCCGCGAGGGCAAGCTCAAGACCGACGACTTCGCGGGGACGACCTGCAGCCTCACGAACCCGGGCGGCTTCGGCACGGTGATGAGCGTCCCGCGGCTGATGCCGGGCCAGGGCATCATCGTCGCGACCGGCTCGATCGGCGTTCCGCCCGAGCTCGCCGGCCTCAGCGCCGCGGCGCTGGCCGAGTCCGCGATCGGGCCCGTCATGACGATGACGAGCACCTACGACCACCGCGTCATCCAGGGCGCGGAGTCCGGCCTGCTGCTCAAGCGCGTCGACGAGCTGCTCAGCGGCGAGGGCGGCTTCTACGACGACATCTTCTCGGCGCTCCGCATCCCGTGGCAGCCTGCACGCGCCGGCCGCGACATGCGCCCGCCCGGCGGCATCGACGAGGCGGAGATGCAGGCGAAGGTCTGGCAGCTCATCCAGGCCTACCGCACCCGCGGCGGCCAGCTCGCCGACCTCGACCCGCTCGGGTACCGGCCCGAGCTGCTCGACTCGCTCGACCCGGGCTTCTACGGGCTCACCGTCTGGGACCTGGACCGCACGTTCCTCTGCGGCGGGATGAACGGCCGCGACTCGGCGACGCTGCGCGAGATCCTGCGCACGCTGCGCCGCGCCTACTGCCGCCGCTGGACGAGCGAAGCCGGTCACATCACCGACCGCGAGCGCAAGCTCTGGCTGCGCTCGCGCGTCGAGAACGACGACCACTACGAGGAGTTCGACAACGACACCCGTCGCGCGATCCTCGAGCGCCTGAACCGGGCCGAGAACTTCGAGCGCTTCCTCGCGAACACCTACGTCGGGAATAAGCGCTTCTCGCTCGAGGGCGGCGATTCGATGATCCCCGCGCTGGCCGAGATCATCTCGCGCGCGGCCGAGTCCGGCGTCGAGAAGGTCGTCATCGGCATGGCCCACCGCGGGCGGCTCAACGTGCTCGCCAACATCATGGGCAAGTCGTACGAGCAGGTCTTCGCGGAGTTCGAGGGCGGCCTGCTCCCGATCGCGACCGAGGGCTCGGGCGACGTGAAGTACCACCTCGGGCAGAAGGGCGTGTTCAAGACGCTCGACGGAGCTGAGATCGAGGTCGAGCTGTCGGCGAACCCGAGCCACCTCGAGGCCGTCGACCCGGTCGTGTGCGGCATGGCCCGCGCCGAGCAGGACGCGATGGGGGACCGGGGCCGGCGCAAGGTCCTCGCGGTCCTCATCCACGGCGACGCCGCGTTCTCCGGCCAGGGCGTGGTGACCGAGACGCTCAACATGAGCGAGCTCCGCGCCTACTCGAACGGCGGGACGGTGCACCTGATCGTGAACAACCAGATCGGGTTCACGGCGGGTCCGCGCGACCTGCGCTCGACGCACTACTGCTCGGACGCCGCGAAGGCGATCGAGGCGCCGATCATGCACGCGAACGGTGACTTCCCCGAGTCCGTTCTGCGCGCGTGTCGTCTCGCGGTCGACTACCAGCGCGAGTTCGGCGCGGACGCCGTCGTCGACATGGTCTGCTACCGGCGCTGGGGCCACAACGAGGGCGACGAGCCCGCGTACACGCAGCCGACGCTGTACAGCTCGATCGCCGAGCACCCGACGGTGCGCGAGACGTACAGCGACCTGTTGATCCGCCGCGGCGCGCTCACGCGCGAGCAGACCGAGGAGATCGACCGCGCCTGCGAGGAGGAGCTCCGCGAGGCGCTCCAGAACCACAAGGCGAAGGAGACCGCGGAGATCCCCCTCGAGGAGCTGATCGACCTCGACCTCGACGACCCGGCCGACTACGCGCGCGAGCCGTCGCCCGAGACCGGCGTCGACGGCGAGGAGCTCGTGCGGCTCATGGACGAGCTGAACCGCATGCCGGAAGGCTTCGTGGTGCACCCGAACCTCCTGCGCCAGCTCCGCCGGCGCGAGCGCATGGCCCGCGGCGAGCTCGACGTGGACTGGGGCTGCGCCGAGGCGCTGGCCTACGCGACGCTCCTGAAGGGCGGCACGCCGATCCGGCTCGCCGGCCAGGACTCGGGCCGCGGCACGTTCAGCCACCGGCACGCCGTCATCCGGGACCAGTCGACCGCGGAGGAGCACGTTCCGCTCCGGGCGCTCACCGGCGGCGAGACGAGCTTCGAGGCGTGGGACTCGCTCCTCTCCGAGGAGGCGGCGCTGGCGTACGAGTACGGCTACGCGCTGTCGTCGCCGTGCACGCTGACGCTCTGGGAGGCCCAGTTCGGCGACTTCGCCAACGGCGCGCAGATCCCGATCGACCAGTTCCTCGTCTCCGGCGAGGCGAAGTGGCGCGAGACGTCGGGCCTCGTGCTGCTGCTGCCGCACGGCTACGACGGCCAGGGCCCCGAGCACTCCTCGGCGCGCCTCGAGCGTTTCCTGCAGGCGTGCTCGCACGGGAACATCACCGTGGCGAACTGCTCGACCGCCGCGCAGTTCTTCCACCTCGTGCGTCGCCAGGGGACCGCCGAGATCAAGCGGCCGCTGATCGTGATGACCCCGAAGTCGTTCCTGCGCGACAAGCGCGCGGCGACGCCGGTCGTCGAGCTCACGCAGGGCCGCTTCCGCGAGGTCGTGGCCGACGACACGGTCGCCCCCGAGGCGGTCGAGCGCCTCGTCCTGTGCTCGGGCAAGTTCGGCCACGAGCTGATCACGGCCCGCGACGAGGCCGACGCCAAGACGGTCGCCGTCACGCGCGTCGAGCAGCTCTACCCGTTCCCGTGCGACGCCCTCAACGCCGAGTTCGAGCGCTACCCGAACCTGAAAGAGATCGTGTGGGCGCAGGAGGAGCCGCGGAACATGGGCGCGTGGTCGTTCGTGCTCCAGCGCTTCCACGACCTCGGGGGCACGGTCCAGTACGTGGGCCGTCCCGAGTCCTCGAGCCCCGCCACGGGCTCGTTCCGGCGCCACAAGGCCGAGCAGGAGTTCATCCTCAAGGCGTCGATCGGGCTCATCGACCCCGCGCGCGCGCACGGCTGCTGAGCGGGCCCGGGGAAGGGACGCGGCGCGGGTCTGCGCCGTCCCCTCTCTTCGTCCCCGATCCACTCGACGCGCCTACGCTCCGGCGCTGCGTTGCCCCGCCGGAGGCGGTCCAACACGCGGCGTCGTCGGCATGCGCCGTGTGCCCATCGCCCCGTGTCCATCGCCCCGTGCCGTCCGGGCTCGGAGCGCGGCGAGGACCGGCGTACCAGGATCGAACGATCCTGCGTGCGGGCGTGTTCAACCGGCGCCCGAGTGCGAGCGTTCCGTCGCGCGAAGCGGCCCTGGGATCGGTTGCAGGGAAAAAGAGACGCGCGTGTCCCAATTCTCCCCTGGAACACGGCCTGCGTCGGTGCGATGAGGGCGCCCGCACCGCGATCGATCCCCAGCGCTCCCCATGCCCGATCCACCGCCCGACCGAGACCTCGAGCTCCATCCCTGTGGTCGCATGGCCACGCGCCGACCGCTCCGCGGCGAGAACGGGCTCACGCCCGGGCGGGGCATGCTCGTTCTGTCGCTGTTCGCCCTGTTCATGCTCGGGGTCACCGAGGCCGTCCAGCGGGTCGACCCCGAGTGCCTGCTCGGCGAGTCGGGCCCGATCGAGCTGGCGCAGCTCGTTCTGCTGGCCTTCACGGCGTGCGTGCTCCGGAGCGCGGGTCGGCTCGAGGGCACCGGATCGATCCTCGGGATCTTCGCGCTCCTGGTGACCGTCGCCTTCGTACGCGAGCTCGACGGGCCCCTCGACCGGGTCTGGCACGGATTCTGGAAGGTCCCCGCGGCTGTCGTCCTCGGGGCGGCGGCGGTCGCGGCCCTGCGTGGCGGCGCCTGCGTCGGAAGGAGCATCCAGCGTCTCGCCGGCAAGCCGGAGTCCGGCCTGATGCTCGCCGCGGCCGCGGTCATCCTCGTCCAGTCGCGCCTGCTCGGCCGCCAGAGCTCGTGGCGCGGCGCGCTCGAGGAGGGCTTCGTCAGCCACGTGCCGCGCCTCGTCGAGGAGACGAGCGAGCTCGGCGGCTACGGGCTCCTCGCCTTCGCAGCGGTCGAGGCGCGGCGAGGATTGGTCACGCGCTACGGGACCGATTGATCCGGCTTTTTGGCGCGCCTCGTGGACGGACGGCCGGTGGCCTATTGCCCGTTCGAGCCAGGCGTGGCATCACGGTGAGGCTTCCCGACCCCGTGCCCCTCGCCGATGCCCGCCACTCTGTCCGTCTACGACGAATCCACCGCCGGTGACCGCGGTGCTCCGATCGTCCTCCGGTTCCCCTCCGAAGAGATCACCGTCCGCGAGCTGATCCGGGAGCGCGTGTACCAAGAGGTCCAGGATCACAACCTGCGCCAGGCGGATCCAAGCCGGCTCGGCGATGGCACGTTCCGCGGTCTGGTGCAGCCGAAGAACGCGGAGCCCGCGCTCGACGGCTACCGGATGCGCGAGCCGCGCGAGGTGGATTGGCGAGAGCAGTACGAGCTTGCGCTCGAGGCGTTCGAGGCCCGACGTGTGATCGTGCTGGTGAACAAGCGACAGGCCGACGCTCTCGACGAGCGCGTGATGGTCGCCCCGAGCACGGACGTTGCGTTCCTCAAACTCGTCCCGCTCGTCGGAGGGTGAGCGCGGAGGATCGAGAGCGGGCGGTTCGGAATCGCTGGGCCGATGCCTTCCACGCGTCGATGGGCAGTCCGGAGGCGCGGCACGCGCTATCAGGTGCCCGCCCGCGGCGGGGTGAGGTCGCGCTCGACCCCGACGGATTCATCGTTCCGCGGGCCGAAGCGAGCCTTCCGGCGCATGGACTCCTCGGGCGCTTGCTCGAGGAGGTGCTCGCCTCCGGGCGCCTCGAACGGTCGGTCCGGTTGAAGGAGACTTCGGCGGGCGCCGAGTTGCTGTCTCTCCCGCCGGAGCGCGCCGCGGCGGTCCTGCGGGCTGCGCTCGCACGCTGCCTCAGGCTCTCGGCGATCGCGAGCTCGATCAGGGAGCGTCAGATCGAGGAGGAGGGCTCCTTCCGCGGTTTCGGCGCCGGCCCCGAGGCTCGAGTCTGGGACCTGCGGCGCGTGACGGCCGACGTCGTCGGTGCGCTCCTGCGGCGCAAGCTTCCGCTCGTGGCGGGCGACGTGCATGCGCTCGGACTCTGGTGCGTCGGCTTCGAGCGCGATCCCCATCACTACCTCAGTCACGTCCTGTTTCCGATCGGATCGATCGTGAGGGCCTACGTACGGCTGGCCGCGGTCGAAGCGATTCCCGCCCGAACGCGGGCCGTGTTCTGCACGGTGAACGCTCTGCTCGAGCGTCAGCAGGACTCGGACGCGCGCAAGCACGCGGCGCCTCTGGCTCGTGCGCTCGCGGGCGGCAGCGACGCCGGGCACCGGATCATCGACACGGTGCCGCCGCCTGCTCCGGTCGGAGCGCCGGGCGTGCTGGTCGCGCTCAAGCAGCACCTGGGGATCCTTCCCTCCGACGAGGTGTCCGAGCAGGTCCTCGAAGGCGACCACTTCGCCGTGCGTGACGATTCACCGCTTCGCGCGGAGCACGGCCAGGTCGCGAGCACACTCGAGGAGCTCCAGGACATGGACCGCGAGCGCTCTGATGAGCTGCACGCGATCGGCTGGCGCGACATGCCGCGCCGCGGCGAGGCCGAAGCCCGATACCGGGAGAGGATCGTGCACATCGCATCGGATCTCGCGCGACGCTGCACCGGTCGCGAGCCCGAGCTCGGCCTGGCGCTCCTCGAGCGAGAGATCGCGCACTCGCTGCCCGGCGCGAAGCGGTCGGACGGAGATTGGGCTCGGCGCCAACTTCTGGTCGAGCTGAGCCGGGCCCTGGACCCGATGCCCGTTCCGCGGAGCCGCGACCTGCGTTTCGACCGCGCGCTGGCTGCGGTCGATCCGGGCGTCCGAAGGCGCGCCGGCGCAGACGGAATGAACGTGCTCATCGGAGATCTCGAGGCACTCGCCGCCGAGCGGTCGCTCGACGGTGGCGAACGTCATGTCGTCCATCGCTTGCGCACCGATCTGTTCAAGGATCCTCCCATGTGCCAGCTGCCTCTCCAGGCTCAGCGACTGTCGTCGCTCCTCGATGGCGAAGCGACCTACGTCCTCCAGCCCGGCGAACGATGGACGGACCAGCTGCACGCCGATCTTGCGCGGATGGACGGGAGTGAGCGCGAGACCTGGCTCGAACTGCTCCCTCTTGCGTTCCAGGCGAACGCCGCGCGTCCGACCGCCAAGTTCCGGAAGTCGGCGCGCCCCCTGATCGAGGCAGTGGGCGAGGAGCGCTTCCGCGAGCGTGTCGCACGATGGCTCGGAGCGGTCCCGAAGGGGCGGACGTTCCCCGCTGCGGAAGATGGCTCGTGGTGGGTGCGAAACACGCCGCAGACGGTCCATGATGGCAACGCAACGGTCCTACGCGGACTCGTTTGGATGCTCGCCTTCGTGCCCGGATCGGAGACGCCCAGGAACGTGGCGGACCTGCTCTCGACCGCGGTCCGGAAGGTCCCCGGCGTCGGGCCGCGTTCCGTCAAGGTCGCGAACGCATGCATCTGGACGCTGGGCGAGCTCGCCGCCTCGGACGGCGAGGCACTCCGGATGAGCGCGCTCGGCCAGCTCGCGCGGCTCAAGGCGCGGGTCCGTTTCAAGACCACCCTGAAGGCGATCGCGAAGGCCCTGGACAAGGCCGCGTCGCGCGCCGGAGTGCCGCGTGAGGAACTCGAAGAGATCGGCGTCCCGTCCTTCGGCTTCTTCGACGGAGCGTGCGAGGAGCGCTTCGGAGCCGCGTGCGTTCGCTTGAGCGTCGAGGGGAACAAGGTGGTCACGCGTTGGACCAATGCGAAGGGCAACGCCATCAAGTCGCCACCCGCCGCGGTTCGGCGCGACTTCGCCGAAGAGCTGAAGGACGTAAAGCTCGCGGCGAAGGACGCAGAGGGGATCCTCATGGCCGCGCGCGATCGGCTCGACAACCTCTTCGTCGGCCGAAGAGCCTGGTCGCACGCGGATTGGCGCGCGCGCTACCTGGACCACGGGCTCGTTGGCACTGTAGCGCGCAAGCTCGTCTGGCTCGTGGACGGGTGCCCGGTCCTCCCTGTCGGCGACGTGCTCCAGGACGTCGCCGGGGATCGATTGGCGTGCTCCGAGGACTCGCGCGTCTCGCTGTGGCACCCCGTCGATTGCACGGAGCACGAGGTCGTGGCCTGGCGCGCTCGGATCGAGGCTCTCGAGATTACGCAGCCCTTCCGGCAGGCGCACCGGGAGATCTATCCGCTGACCGATGCAGAGCGCGAGACCGACGTGTACTCCAATCGATTCGCGTCGCACATTCTCAAGCAGCATCAGTTCCATGCACTGTGCGGTGCACGTGGGTGGAACAACCGGCTTCGTCTCGCGGTTGACGACAGCTACACACCAGCGTTCAAGGAACTACCGGCCTACGGACTCAGAGCCGAGTTCTGGGTGGAGAGCGCGAACGACAGCGACGATGTTCAGATCAACGACGCGGGCGTCCACCTGTATCTCGCAACTGATCAGGTGCGCTTCTACCGCATCGACGCGGCCGAGAACCACGCGCACGCAGCCGGTGGGTCGTACGAGAGCAGCGCGGACGGGCCGGGCGCTGAGAATGTCAACGATCCACTTCCGCTCGCCGACATCGATCCGCTCGCCCTGTCCGAGGTCATGCGCGACGTCGATCTGTTCGTTGGCGTTGCGAGCGTCGGGAACGACCCGAACTGGGTCGACGGTGGCCCGGAGGGCCGATACCGCGACTACTGGCACAGCTATTCGTTCGGCGACCTCAGTGCCACGGCGGAGACGCGGCGTGTGATCCTTCAGCGACTCGTACCTCGGCTCTCGATCGCCGACCGATGTGCGTTCGATGACCGGTTCCTCGTGGTTCGAGGCGATCTGCGGACGTACCGCATCCATCTCGGCTCCAGCAACGTGCTGATGGCGCCGAACGATCAGTACCTCTGCATCGTTCCGAGCCGCGGAGCTCCGGCGGGAGACCCGGAAGTCCTGCTGCCGTTCGAGGGGGACCAGCGGCTCTCTGTGATCCTGAGCAAGGCGTTCCTCCTCGCGGAGGACGCGAAGATCGGCGACCGATCGATCTTGAATCAGATACAGGCGTAGCGAGTCGCCGCCTGCGCGGCGCTCACCAGAGCCCGAGGAAGCGCGCGTACAGGAGCGGCAGCGCCGAGAAGCCGTCCTTCATCCGGCCCTGCTCGAGGAGCGCCGCCACGTCCCGAGGGTCGAAGGCGCGCACGGTCATGCGCTCGGACGGATCGAGCGACTGTGCGCCGGTCTCCTCGCAATCGGTCGCGCAGTAGGCGTGCGCCCAGTGGTCGCTGATCCCGTTGATGGGGTAGAAGCCAGGGAGCTCCGAAAGCACGCCCGCCGCGTGTCCCGTCTCTTCAGCCAGCTCGCGCAGCGCGCCGTCGCGGGGATCCTCGTCGGGCTCCAGGCGACCCGCCGGCAGCTCCCAGTGCGTCTCGCCGTGCGCGGCCCGGTACTGGCCGACCAGCACGATGCGGCCGTCGGTGCGGATCGGAACGACGACGACGGCCGGGCCGATCTCGACGAAGTGGTGCTCCTGGTCCGAGCCGTCCTCGAGCCGCAGCACGTCGCGCCGCAGCCCGACCCACCACGAGTCGTAGATGCGCTCGGAGGAGACGGTCGGGAGCGATGGGAAGGGCGGGGGATCGGGCGGACGGTCCATGGTTCTCTCGGCAGCCTTGCGATCGAAGCCGAACGCCCGCGGCGCAGGTAGGCGCGCCGCGGGCGTTCGGAGGCTTCGTCGCGTTCCTCGCGGTCAGCCCTGCGGGGCGCCTCTCAACCCTGCGGCCGGTCGGGCCACAGCTCGCGCCAGTCGCCGACGCCGGCGGCGCGCGGCGCGCCGCTGAGGCGCTCGAGCGTACCCGCGCTGACCTTCAGATCCTCGAGCGCCGTCTCGGACAGCACCTTGCCGCACGCCTCGACGATCGATCCCGCGTCGAGGTGCTGGTACTCGAAGACCTCGGCCGGGCGGCCGCACTTCGAGAACTTGCGCACGGCGAGGGTCTCCTGCCGCACGCCGACGATCGAGCCGATGTTGTCGAGCAGGCCCGCCTCGCCGTCGCACACGGCGACGACCGGCACGCGCCGTCCGGCGAGGCCCGCGAGGCCGGAGGCGTCGGCCTCGCCGTGCGGCACGAGGTGCATGTCGCCGTTCACGCCGAGGCCGTCGGTCAGGTGGCGGTAGCCGTCCTCGTGCCCGAGGATCCCGAAGAGCAGCTCCGGCGAGCTGACGTGGATCACGTTGGCGAAGATGCCGCGCTCGAGCAGCTTCTTCGAGGCCTCGACCGCGCCGTCGGCCAGGCTGCCCATGCAGAACACGTGCACGACGTTGTCGCCGGGTTCGTAGCCCGCGTAGTCGCGGTAGTCGACGAGGTAGTAGCCGCCCGCGAGGACGTCCTCGCGCACCGCGTCGAGGATCTCCGCGTCGGGCACCGTCGCGACGGTCGACTCGTCGGTCGCGCCGGCCCAGTCCGCGCCCTTCGGCGCGAGCGTGCCGTGCCCGCTCGTCTTGTAGCGGCCCTGGGTCTTCAGCTCGGCGAGCATGTCCTTCTGCTTGACGCCGCGCGTCACCGCGCGGATCAGCACGCCGCGGCGCCCGTCGTTGTCACCCATCATGTGACGACGGATCGCGTCGGAGAGGATCCAGTCCACCTCGACCGCGTAGAGCGGCTCCCACGTGATGAGGTTCGGGATCTGGATATCGCTCTTCCAGGAGTGCTGCGCACCCTCCGGAGCGAGCGTCACGCCCGACGGCGTGCCCATGATCACGAACTCTGCTCCCCAGTAGAGGTTGTAGTAGAGCTGGTCGAGGGCGCGTTTGATGAAGAAGTCGTACACCGTCATGATCGGGAAGTACGGCAGCCCCACGTAGTGGGCCATCTTCCCGAACGAGCCGACCGCGGTCATCGCGTTCGCCTCGGCGATCTCGAAGCGGATGTGACGCGTCCACGCGTCCTGCGTGGCGACGAGCTCGGGGTGCTTGTACTTGACCTCGAGCTTCTCCTTGAGGTCGGCGTCCTCGCGGTCCGGCCCGTAGATGCGCTCGTTGAGCACCGACGAGATGTTCGTCGACGTGCCGACGTCGGGCGACATCGTCATGACGTACTCGGCGGCGGGCGCCCAGCGACGCTCGTGCTCGGTGAGGTCGACCGCGCCCTCGACGTCGCCGCGGCGGTGACCGACGCGCGCGTCCGTGGCCGAGGCGCCGATGCGCACGAGCTTGGCCGCGAGCTGGCCCCACATCCACTGCGTGTGGGCGATGGGGAACAGAGACATGTCGATGTCGAGCGAGCGCGGGATCTCGCCGGCCGACGCGATGCTGTCCTGCACGCGCTGCTTGTTGCGCAGGCGCAGCGCCTCGTGCTCGTCCATTGCGGCGCGGAAGGGCTCGCGGCGCGCAGCGATGAACTGGCCCTCCTCGCTGTCCTCGGCGAAGTGCACGAACGGGTCGCCCATCGAGAGCCCGGCCTCGGTGACCAGCATCTCGACCTCGGAGCCCTTCGGCAGCGTCGAGTGGTTCGCCGGGTCGGCGAGGCACTCGAGCCCCCAGCCCTTCAGCGTGTGGGCGATGATCATGTACGGCTCGTCCGAGTCGCCGCGCGACGTCGCGAGCGCCTCGCGGATCGTCTCGTAGCAGTGGCCGCCCAGGTCGAGCAGCATCCGCAGGACGTCGTCGTCGGAGAGCGAGCCGAGCAGCGCCTTGACCCCGGGGTGCTTGGACGTGAACACGTCGCGGATCGACGCCGCGTCGCGCTTGAGCGCGAGCATCTGGTACTCGTAGTCGGTCAGGCCGCGCTCGAGGACCTCCTTGAGCGCGTCGCCGCCGTCCTTGGCGAAGAGCCCCTGCCGGAGCTTGCCGTGGCGCACCTGGATGACGCGCCAGCCGTTGGCGAGCGACGTTCCCTCGATGCGGTCCGCGTCCGAACCCTCGAGCCCGCGCTCGTTCGGGATGCGCGTCCCGTCGAGGTTCTGGCGGTTGTAGTCGACGATCCAGGTGACGTTGCCGAGCTGGCGCTCGGCGAAGTCGGGCATCGCCTCGAGGAGCGAGCCCTCGCGGAACTCCGAGTCCCCGATCAGCGACCAGAAGTGCGCGTTCTCCGGGACCTCCCAGCCGTGGTCCTTCGCGTAGCGGTACGCGAGCGCGAGGTAGCCCGAGACCACCGGCGGGATGCCGACCGTGCCCGACGGAAGGAAGTGGAAGTGGTCGCCGTCCGAGCGCGCGTGGTAGCTCTGGAAGACGTGCGGGCGTTCCTCGGTCGGGAACTTGCGCAGGCACTCCATCGCCTTCTTCGACTCGTCCTCGGTGAACCACTCGCCGTCCTTCGCGGTCGGGTCGTCCTCGAACCAGTCCACGTGCGGGTTGTGGCGCTGGAGGCCGAGCAAGTTGTGGAGCGCGTGGTCCGCCGGAGAAGCGTGCGGCTTGCAGCAGACGAAGTCCTGCGGCTCGCGCACCTCGAGGTGCAGCGCGCCGAGGATGTGCATGGCGCTCGCGACCGACGCGGGGTGGCCGCCGACCTTCGGGTCGGTCGTCTCCTTGTCCTTGCGGTTGTTGGCCATGTGGATCATGGCCATCGCCTGGACGAACGCGCGGTGCAGGACGCGCTCCTGCACGGAGGTGCCTGCGGCGTGGGCGCTGTTCGCGGTCTTGATGCTCATCGTTGCCGTGCGCGGGGCCGCCGGCAGGTCCGCGCGCGGCGGACGTCCGGAGGCGTTGGGGGTGGAGCCCCGGGGGAGGGGATCGGGGTGCTGGGGACCCTGGCTCGGGAGGCTGGGGCCTTGGGGGGTCGGGCGCCGAGTGGCGGCGGCCGGCCCGACGGATCGAAGCGGACCCGGGGGACGCAGCGTTCCACGCGCGCCTCCCGGGCTCCGTTGCAGCCTCATAGTCTAGTTCCCGGACACGTACGAGGGCGACACCGGGGGCCCGACACCGCGCCGGCGGGGCCCGGGCGCGCACGCGCCGCCCGCAGGGCCCGAGCGCTCAGCGCCAGACGACCGCGATCGCGCTGCTCGTGTTGGAGAGCGCGCCCCCCGCAGAGTCCCGGAACCAGTATTGGAAGTTCCAGCGCGTGCCCACGGTGAACGCGGCCGCCGGAGGAACCTGCGCGAAGGGGAGCGGCAGGTCGACGCGTCCGAGCGAACCTGAATTCAGGATGAACGCGTCGAGCCGGACGATGGGCGCCCCGACGCAGAGCACGCCCGCGCTCCCGCCGAAGCCGGGTACGAGGTCGACCGCGGGCGACGTCAGGTAGAAGCCGAACTGGTTCGGCGGCAGGCCGACCGTTCCCAGCGTCAGGTCCTGGGCGGAGAGCAGCGGCGTGCCGACGGCGACGGTGACGGCCGCGGCTCCGCTCGAGTTCACGGTCGAGGCGCAGTACTCGACCGCGAGCACGCCCTCCCCGAAGACGCGGTCGCGCCGGAACACGTCGATCGCGCCGTTGTCGTCGCCCTGCACGACGTCCTCCGAGCCCGTCGTGAACGCCGCGAACCGCCCGTCCCCCGACAGCGCAGGAGCACGCGACGGCCAGCCGACGATCTGCGCACCGTCACGCGTGACGCTCACGCGCTCGGTCCAGCCCTCCGAGACGTGCCGCACGAAGACGTCCTCGCGCCCGTTCGTGTCGCCGGTGACGAGGTCGCTCTCGAAGCTGCGGAAAGCGACGAGCTCGCCGGCGGACGACACGCACGCGTCGCCGCTGACCCCGCCCGAGACATTCCCCGCGAGGTCGCGCGTCACGACGTCGAGCGCACCGGTCAGCCGGTCCCAGCGCGCGATGTGGGTCCCGTTCACGTTGCCGCCGAGGACGAGGTTCGTCGCCTGGGACTCGAAGGCGACGAATCGGCCGTCCGCGCTGATGCGCGGCCGCGCCGAGCGCGCGTCGAGCTCTCCGTTCGGACCCTCCACGCGCACGACCTGCCCCGTCGCGAGCTCCGCCAGGTAGACATCGGCGCGGACGGACGTGTCGGCGGGTCCGAGGTTGGTCGCCGTGCTCTCGAACGCCGCCCACGCGCCGTCGCGCGACACGTGGGGCATCGAGCTCTCGCCGTTCCCGAAGGCGCCGCCGGGTCCACGGCTGAGCGCGCGCAGCGTTCCGCCCGCGACGTCGTAGGCGAAGACGTCGTCGATCGCGTTCGTATCGCCGGGGACGAGATCGGTCGCCGCGGACTGGAAGACGACGACGGCGCCGTCGCCGCTGACCGAGGGCCAGCGCGAGATCCCGTCCCCGTACCCTCCCCCGAGCGCGCGCGAGACGAGGGTCGTCGTGCCCAGGGCGACGTCGCGGAGGAAGACGTCCCGATTCCCGTTGCTGTCGCCGGGCGTGAGGTTCGACGCGGCGGAGGAGAACACGACGAACCGTCCGTCGTCCGACACGTCGCAGGTGCGGCAGAACCCGTTCCCGTCGGCGCCGCCGGGCGCCCCGCTCACTCGTACCGTGGTCCCGAGCAAGGTGTCGCGCAGGAACACGTCCTCGAGCCCGTTGCCGTCGCCCGGGACGAGGTCGGCCGCCCGGCTCGTGAAGGCGACGAAGCGGCCGTCCTCGCTGAGAGCGACACCCCGCAGTTCGGGCTGGGTCGGCCCGGTGCTCTGGGCGCCCGAGGCCGTGACGGACACGCGCACCGTGGTCCCGAGGGACTGGGGGACCCGAGGGGCCGGCGACGCGACAGGCCCGGCGAGCGCGGCCGGTGCGGCGGAGACGGGGACGACGGCGCAGAGGGCCAGCGCCGTGCGCCGCGGGAGCGAGCCCCGGGCCTCGAGGTACGTGTGGAGGAACATTGTGGACGGGGACGGGGCCCGCGGGGACGGCGGGCGGTCTCGGAAGCTGGGCGAGGCCGGAGCAGGGCCCCGACGGAGAGCCCCATCGCCGCGCGACGCCGGGCGTCACGGGCTTTTTCCTCCCCGGCGTTTCGGGGCGGCGGTGAGCGATCGGGACCGCACGCCCCGAGGGTGATCCGCGACTGTGTTCCCGGACTGGGCTCCGAGCGTGTGGTACGCCGGCCTGGGCTCCCACTGTGTGGGACGGGGGACTGGGCTCCGACCCTGTTGCGCCGGCCGCCCGCACCGTCGCTCGACCCGCCGGGCCCTGGAGCGCGGACCGTCCCGGCCGACACTGGGCTCCGATCGTGTTGCGTATGCAGGGCCAAGTCCCTCCAGCAGGCCGGCCAGGAGGCATCGGACTGCACCCACGGTCCCTCGGACCCACGCCTGAGACCTATTCCCTTGCTGCCCATGCGTTTGCGCTGCCCCGAGAGGGCCTGCGCAACACACATGGAGCCCAGTCAGCGTTGGAGCGCTGACGCGTAGATGTCGAGGTAGCGGGCCACCATCGCAGCGACCGAGTACCGCTCGACGACGTGCTCCCGCCCCGCCTCGGCGAGCGCCTGACGCAGCTCAGCGTCGCCCGCCAGCCGCGCGTAGGCCTGCCCGAGCCCCGCCTCGACCGACGGCCCGAGGGGCACGACGAACCGGCGGGCGCTGGGCGGCAGGCTGGCCGCGATGTCCCCGACGTCCGTTGCGGCGACGGGCGTGCCCGCCGCAAGCGCCTCGAGGAGCGAGACCGGCTGCTGCTCCGAGTCGCTCGACAGGGAGAACACGTCCATGGCCGAGTAGGCCCCGGCCAGGTCTTCGATGTGCCCGGTGAACGTCACCCCGACGTCCAGCGAGCCCGCGAGCGCCTCGAGGGCGGCCCGCTCGCCGCCGTCTCCGACCACGAGAGCGTGGGGCTTGACGTCGTTCGGCCACGGCGCGCCTGCGAACGCCCGGAGGAAGCGGTCGAAGCGCTTGATCGGGCGCAGGTGCCCCACGACGCCCACGGCGAAGGCGTCCGCTGGGATCCCGCGCTCGATCCGGAAGCGGGCGCCGGCCTCCGCGTCGCGGGCGTACCGGTCCGCGTCGACGCCGTTCGGGACGAGGTGGACCCGCGGCAGGCGCCACGTGCCGCGCGCGATGGTCTCGAGCTTCGTGCTCGGGACGACCATGTCCGTCCGGCGCAGGCTCACGCGCCGGGTCCAGTTCCGCCGCGCCTTCAGGCCGTCGGCCTCGTCCGCGTTGAAGCCGTCCTCGTGATGCACGTGACGGGCGAAGCCCCCGGCGCGGGCGGCGAGCACGGCGTCCATCGAGCCCCAGTTGTAGGTACAGAGCAGGTCCGGCTGGAGGCGGCGGAGCAGCTCCGCCGCCGTCCGCACGCCGGACATCGGCCCGGACCGGGGCTCCCAGGGCACGAGCTCGAGCGCCACGCCGTCTGCGATCGCGGCAGCATCGGTGACGCCATCGCACGCGACGACCGAGTGCCGGAACCGGTCCCCGAACGCGCGCATGAGCGTGACCGTCCGGACCTGGGCGCCCGCGGCGCAGAAGGTCGGGAAGACGTGGAGGAGGTGACGCGGGTCGGACATGGGGGCGGGAGGCCTTCCTCGTGCGGGAACGTCCCGTGGGTGGGAGCGCGGACCGCCGCGGCGCTCCCCGTTCCAGGGCTGGGTTCGGCGCACTCGACCGGGCGCCGGGTTGGGGCGGGTGAGGGGGCTTCGCGCGTCCCTGCCCGGGGCAGCAGCGCCCGCCGCGGTCGCAGGATGCGTATCGGCCCCGTCCGGGCGAAGGACAAATCGGATTCGGAGTCGAGGTGGCCTTCACTCGCGGGCCCTCACAGGCCGATCACCCGGGCACTCCTCCTTCGGGGCTCCCCGGGCCGTTCGCGGCCTGCGGGAGCCCTTTTTCGTGCGGGCCGCGGCCGGCCCGCTCCGGCGCGTCCGGCCGGCCCGAACGCGGCGCCCCTCTGGCCCGTCGATGTCGCCCCGGAAGAGGTTCCGCGCGTGGATCCGGAGCCCGCGAGGCTCTAAGCTCTTGCGTCAAATCCGCCCGGCCCCGCGCCCTCCCCCGACGCTCCGTCGGGGCGGTTCCGCGCCCGTCCGGCCGGCGGTTCTGACGATGGCTCAACTGATCGAAGCGCTGACGTTCGACGACGTCCTGCTCGTCCCCAACCACTCGGACGTCATGCCGGGCGACGCGTCGCTCCGCTCGCGCTTCTCGCGCAACGTTCCGCTCAACGTGCCGATCTCGTCGTCGGCGATGGACACGGTCACCGAGTGGCGGCTCGCGGTGGCACTCGCGCGCGAGGGAGGCATCGGTGTCATTCACCGCAACCTCTCCATCGAGGGCCAGCGCGAGGAGGTCGAGAAGGTCAAGCGCTCGGCCAACGGGGTCATCGAGGACCCGGTGACGCTCGAGCCCGACGCGACCGTCGGCGAGGCGCGCGGGATCATGCGCAGCCAGAACATCTCGGGCCTGCCGATCGTCGAGCGCGGCACGACGCGCGTGGTCGGGATCCTCACGCGCCGGGACACGAGCTTCCACCAGGACGACGGCACGCCGGTGAAGGAGGTCATGACCGCCAAGGACCTCGTGACGGCGCCGCCGGGCACTTCGCTCGACGAGGCGCGCGGCCTGCTGCACGAGCACAAGGTCGAGAAGCTCATCATCGTCGACTCCTCGGGCGACCTCGCAGGTCTCATCACCCGCAAGGACCTCGACATGCTCGCCGCGTACCCGAACGCCGCTTCGGACGAGCGCGGCCGCCTGCGCGTCGGCGCGGCGCTCGGCGTGCACGACTTCGAGCGGGCCGAGGCGCTGGCCGAGGTCGGCGTCGACGTCGTCGTCGTCGACACGGCCCACGGCCACACGACGAACGTGATGGCGACGGTGACCGAGCTCAAGAAGCGCCTCGACGTCGACGTCGTCGCGGGCAACGTCGCGACCGCCGCCGCGGGCCGCGCGCTCGTCGAGGCCGGCGTCGACGCGGTCAAGGTCGGCATCGGTCCCGGCTCGATCTGCACGACGCGCGTCGTCGCCGGCATCGGCGTGCCGCAGTTCACCGCGGTCCAGTCGGTCGCCAAGGAACTCGAGGGCACCGGCGTCCCCGTCATCGCGGACGGCGGCATCCGCTACTCGGGCGACATCGTCAAGGCGCTCGCCGCCGGCGCGTCGTCGGTCATGCTCGGCAGCCTCTTCGCGGGCCTCGAGGAGAGCCCGGGCGAGGTCTTCGTCGCGGAGGGCCGCTCGTTCAAGGCCGTGCGCGGCATGGGCTCGATCGGCGCGATGCAGAAGGGCTCGAAGGAGCGCTACCGCCAGGGCGACGTCGACGACGCGAAGAAGCTCGTGCCCGAGGGCATCGAGGGCCGCGTCCCGTACAAGGGCCTCCTCAGCCCCTTCGTCTACCAGCTCGCGGGCGGCGTCCGCGCGGGCATGGGCTACTGCGGCTCGGCGACGATCCCGGACCTCTGGGAACGCGCGCGTTTCGTCCGCATCACCGCCGCGGGCGTGCGCGAGAGCCACCCGCACGACGTCACCATCACCAAGGAATCGAGCAACTACGCGCACCGCGGATGAGCCAGGCCCTACCCGACCGCCCCCGCGGTCTCCTCATCGTCGACCTGGGGACGCAGTACGCCCAGCTCATCGCGCGCCGGCTCCGCGAGGCCGGTACGTGGTGCGAGATCCACCCGCCGCGGACCGCGCTCGAGGCGGCGCGCTCGATGGACCTCGCCGGCATCGTGCTGTCGGGCGGCCCGGCCAGCGTGTACGCGGAAGGCGCGCCCGACGTTCCCGAGGAGCTCCTCGGCCTCGGCGTCCCGATCCTCGGCATCTGCTACGGCATGCAGTGGATGACGCGCACGCTGGGCGGGACCGTCGAAGGCAGCGGCGAGCGCGAGTTCGGCCGCACCCCGATGGACGTCGACGCCGAACCCAGCGCGCTCCTCGCCGGCATCGAGGGCGAGACGATCGTCTGGATGAGCCACGGCGACAAGGTCACCGCGCTGCCGTCGGGCTTCCGGACGATCGCGCGCTCCGAGACGTGCGCGCACGCCGCGATCGCCGACGCGTCCCGCGGCTTCTACGGGGTGCAGTTCCACCCCGAGGTCAGCCACTCGATCCGCGGATCCGAGGTCATCCAGAACTTCGTCCTCGACGTCTGCGGGCAGCCGGGCGACTGGAAGGCCGAGAACATCGCCGAGCGCGAGATCCAGAAGGTGAAGGAGCTCGTGGGCGAGACGGGCGAGGTCGTGCTCGGGCTCTCCGGCGGCGTCGACAGCGCCGTCGCCGCGGTGATCGTGCACCGCGCGATCGGCGAGCGGCTGCACTGCATCTTCGTGGACAACGGGCTCCTCCGGAAGGGCGAGCGCGAGGTCGTCGAGCACGCCTTCCGCGACCACATCGGACTCGACCTGACGACGGTCGACGCGCGCGAACGCTTCGTGTCAAAGCTCGCTGGAGTCACCGATCCGGAGAAGAAGCGCAAGATCATCGGCAACGAGTTCGTCGAGGTCTTCCGCGACGAGGCCAAGCGCTTCAAGGACGCGCGCTTCCTCGGCCAGGGCACGCTCTACCCCGACGTGATCGAGTCGGTCGCGGCCCACGGCGGGAACACGGCCGTCATCAAGAGCCACCACAACGTCGGCGGCCTCCCCGAAGACCTCGACATGGAGCTCGTCGAGCCCCTGCGCGAGCTCTTCAAGGACGAGGTGCGCCAGGTCGGCCGCCACCTCGGCCTCGACGAACGGATCCTGATGCGCCAGCCGTTTCCCGGCCCCGGCCTCGCTGTACGCATCGTCGGCGACATCACCCCCGAACGCCTCACCCTCCTCGCCGACGCCGACGCGATCTGCACGGCCGAGATCGAGGCCGCGGGCGCGCACGTGGGCCTCTGGCAGTACTTCGCCGTGCTCCTCCCCGTGAAGAGCGTGGGCGTCATGGGCGACGCGCGCACCTACGAGTCGGCGATCGCGCTGCGCATCGTCGAGTCCAGTGACGGCATGACCGCGGACTGGGGCTACCTGGACCGCGAGCTCCTGCGCCGCATCTCGACGCGGATCATCAACGAGGTCGCGGGGATCAACCGGGTCGTGCTCGACATCAGCTCGAAGCCGCCCAGCACGATCGAGTGGGAGTGAGTGGGTCGGGCGCGCCGACGGGTTCTCCGGAGCCCGCGCGTGCCCGCCGCGCTCGTCGCCCTCGCGGCGACGGAGGCGAGCCCGAGCCGAGGGCGTACGTCGCTGCTCGTCCGCCCAAACGTCGGCGTTGCGCGGCACCGTGCCTTCCTCCTCAGGCTCCGGGTGCCGCTTTCGCAGCCCCGCAACGCCTCTGAAGCGACGCTCATCCCGTTGGCTCGGGATCCCGTGTCGCAGCGCCTATGCTCTTGCGTTCCACGCCTGCACGGGCGGCCGCCCGTGACCGGCCGCGCGAACGCCACCCCGCCCTACACACACCGCGCCCCGCGCGCACCCCGCCATGAGAACCGCCCTCTCTCTCACCGCCCTGCTGCCGCTCGTGGCCGCCCCCGAGGCTCCGACGTTCGCCGTCGAGTCCGGGACCGAGGTCACCAAGTCGTTCGGCCAGATCCTGCACCTCGAGCTCGACGCCGTCGTCGTCCAAGTCAACGGCGAGGAGCAGGAGCAGGACGAGATTCCCGAGGTCGTCATCGACGACGAGACCGAGATCGTCTTCTCGGACAAGTACGTCAAGGTCGAGGACGGCACCGCGCAGGAGATCGTCCGCACGTTCGAGACCCTCCGCGACGTCAGCATGCAGTCCGGCCCCGGTCCCGATGGCGAGACGATGGAGGACGAGACCGAGGGAGAGAGCGAGCTCGAGGGCACCTCGGTGCGCTTCCGCTGGAACGCGGAGGACGAGGAGTACACGGTGTCCTGGGCGGACGACGAGGACGCCGACCCGTCCGAGCTGTTCGAGGACTTCGACGTCGACGCCGACTACCTGTACCTCCTGCCCGAGGACGCGGAGGAGGTCGAGGTCGGCGACTCCTGGGACCTCGAGGCCTCGGTCTTCGACCGCATGTCCTCGCCCGGCGGCGACCTTGCGATCGTGTCGGGCGACGAGGACGAGGACGACGACTTCAGCGAGCAGTTCCGCGACAACCTCGACGGAAGCCTCGAAGCCACGCTGGCCTCGATCGAGGACGGCGTCGCGACGATCAAGCTTGAGGGCGAGCTCACGACGACGATCGAGCAGGACAGCAAGCCGGACGAGGCCCCGCCGGAGCTCGAGCTCACGCAGACGTTCGACTTCGTGTTCGAGATCGAAGGCGAGCTCGTCTGGGACATGGAGGCCGGCCGCGCGAAGAGCCTCGAGCTCGAAGGTGCGGTCAACCTCGACATGACCCAGGACCAGGCGATGAACGAGTTCGAGCTCTCCATCGTCCAGTCCTTCTCGGGCACGCTGTCCGTCGGCTCGACGTTCGAGTGACCGCGGCGCGGCGCGGCCGCGGCGCGCTCACCAGTACTTCTCGAAGTGCACCTGGCCCGGGTCGCGCTTCCTGTGCTTCTTGAAGCCCAGGGCGTCGAGGCCCTCGACGACCTGGGTCACCATCTCGGGGTTGCCGCACAGGAACACCTGCACGCGCTCGGGGCTGAGCTCGGCGTCCAGCAGCGCCGTGAACGCTTCGGGCGTCAGGTGTCCCTGCACGCGGCCGCGGAGGCCGTCCCACGCGTCGTCGGCGCGCGTGAGCGTCGGCAGGAACGCGAAACCCTCCCGTTCGGCGGCCAGGGCCTCGAACTCCTCGGCGTGGCCGATGTCCGCGGCGGTGCGGTCGCTGTAGACGAGCACGATGCGCCGGAAGCGGTCGAGCCCGCTGTCCGGGTCGAGCAGCATCGAGCGGTAGGGCGCGACGCCGGTGCCGGTGCCGACGAGCAGCAGCACCTCGGCGTCCTGCGCCCCCTCGAGCGTGAAGTGGCCCGCCGCCCGTGTGTCCATGTGCAGCTGCGCTCCGACTTCGAGGTCGAAGAGGCGCGGGGTGAGCGCGCCGCCGTCCACGCGGCGGACGAAGAACTCGAGCGCGTCCTGGCCCGGGGGGGAAGCGATCGAATACGCGCGGCGGACGGCCGCGCCTTCGACGGCGTCCCAGTCCTCGCCCTCGGGCAGCGCGAGGTTGGTGAACTGGCCCGGAACGAAGTCCGGCAGGGTCCACCCCGCGGGTCGGACCGAGAACGTGGCGAGCCCGTCGGTCCAGTCGCGGCGCGCGACGAGCTCGGCGTTGGGGGCGTGGATCTTCATGCGTGGGAGAGGTCCTCGGGTGGGGGGCCTCTCTTGAGCTTACGGACCCTCGGCGCAGAGCCGCGGCGCCGAATCCGGGCGGGCGGGGCCGCGCCGGCCTGCCTCCGCCCCAGGGAGCGCCGGGGCGGACGCGGCGGATCGGGGCCGGCCGGCGGCGTCCGCGGGCCCCTCCGGGCCGCGCCGGGCGCGAGGCTCGCTGCGCCGTCCGGACGGCCGGACGCCCCCCTCGGCCTTGCTCGCGCCCCCCGTGCCTCCTACCTTCAGGGCATGGCGTTCCCGGCGATCCTGCGCCCCGACGACACCCTCTTCGGGGGGGCGGACTGGACTTCGTTGGGTCTCGTCTCGTGCATCGTCGGCGCGTTCCTGATCGCGAACTCGACGCTCTTCGAGCACCCGCGCTCGCTCGTCGGCCGCTACTTCGGCCGCTCGACCGGCCGCCTGCAGTCGGTGCGGGAGTACGTCTACAACCGGGTCCAGACGACGCTTGGATTCGCCTTCCTGCTGGCCGGCTTCGGCTTCCAGCTCATCGGGCGCTTCCGCGAGGCGCCCGCCGGCGAGGCGCCTCTCTCCATGCCGTGGGTCGGCGTCATCGTCGCCGTCGCGATCGGCCTCCTCTTCAGCGGCTGGTGGTGGTCCGTCTGGGCGTTCCGTCGCTACGTGCGCGAGTACTTCGAGGAGAACCCCCGAGACTTCCTCGCAGACCCCGCCGTCGCGCGCGAGGTGGGCGAGCTCTTCGGGATCGAGTCCGGCGACGACGACACCGTCGAGGACTACGTCGCGCGGCTCATCGACGAGACCGGCCTCCCGCACCGCGGACGCGGACTCGAGGCCCCGCGTCCCGGCGGTGCCAGCACACCGGGACTCGCCAAGCTCGGCGGCTACCGTCCGCTGCCCGACGAGATCGACGGCTGACGGCCCGCGGCCTCCCGCTCGCGCGGAGGGCGCGGACGTGGCCGCCCTTCGACCTGGAGTCTCTCCCCCCGGCGGCATGTGGCTCGACGCCCGAGCGCCGCGGACTGGGCTCGCACGGTGTGGAGCCCGTTCGCGCTGGCGTCGTGACGCCCCCGACTTCGGTCCGAAGCGGTGGTCGCGCGGGCCCTGGAGCGCCGGCCCTCGCCCCAAGCCGCAGCGCGCACGGGGTTTCCGCTCGATCGACGGCACGTGGACCACACGGTCCGAGCCCAGTCCGTGATGGGTGGGGCCGACGTGCGGCGCTCACCGCGCGCGAGCACCACCCGCAGTTTTCACCGTGCGATGCGCCACGCGCCGCGTCGCCGCTCGTCGTTCCCGTGTGACTCTCGAGCGAACGATCGGCGCGCTTGCCGCCGCCGCCAGGGACCTCGCCGGGCTGGCATGGCCCCGGCCGTGCTGGATCTGCGGCGCGCGTGCGGGTGAGGACGGGTGCTGCGCCGCGCACCGCCTCGAATCGCCTCGCTCGCGCCCGCGCTGCGGCGTCTGCGCGGGTCCACTGCCCGCGGGGGCGCGCGACGGGCACCGGTGCGGCGTCTGTCGTCGCACCGGCCGCGCGTTCTCATCGACGGTCGCGGCGCTCGACTACGACTCCCCGGCGGTGCGGGACTGGATCCTCGCCTTCAAGCACGGCGGCCGGGTCGACCTGGCCACCACGCTCGCGGGCCGCGTGCGCGACGCGCTGGTCGCGCGCGGAATCCAACTGGGCGGGGACGATCGCCTCGTTCCGGTGCCCCTGCACGCGGCACGGCGGGTCGACCGGGGCTACGACCAGGCCGCGCGGCTGGCGGCCGAGATCGTGCGAGGCTCGGCGGCCCGCGTCGTGCCCGCGCTCGTTCGTGTCCGTCCGACCGCGCCCCAGGGCGCGGCGCTCGGCGGGACGCGCGCGGGAAACGTACGCAGCGCATTCCGGTGCCGCGGTGCGAGGGTTCCACGCGGCGCGCGGCTCTGGCTGGTCGACGACGTGCTCACCTCGGGTGCGACGGCGGACGGCTGCGCACGTGCACTCAAGCGCGCCGGCGCAGGCTCCGTCGGTGTCCTCGTCGTTGCGCGTGTGCCCGGGCCGGACGAGGACCCCGGCGCGCTCCCCGGCGGCGCTCCGTGCGGGACGCCTCGGGCCGCGGCGGTCCGAGGCCAGGCCGGGGCCGGAATCCCGCCGGGGCCGCCGGGCGCGCGGGCCGACGCGGACCTCTCCGCTGACAGGAGCGGCGCGCGGTGCGGCGACCCGTGAAGCACCCGGCCAGGGGCGCGCCCCGGCCGCCGCCGCCGCTGCTAACCTCCGCGCATGTCCGGACCGAGCGCAGCGCGCATCCTCGTCGACCCCTTCGGTGGGATGGCGGGCGACATGTTTCTCGCGGCCCTCCTCGACCTCGGGGATCCGCGCTTCACGCTCGACGACGTTCAGCGCCTTGCGGACGAGCTCGTGCCCGGCGAGGCGCGCCTCACCCTCACGCGCGTGTGGCGCGCGTCGCTGTCGGGCGCGCACCTCGCCGTCGAGACGCCCGAGTCGCACACCGCCCCTCACCGCGGGCTGGACGATCTCGTCGAGCTGCTCGGGCGCGCGACGCTACCCGACGCGGCGCGGGACTTCGCCGTCGGCGTCCTGCGGCGGATCGCCGAGGCCGAGGGGCGCGTGCACGGCTGCGCGCCCGAGGAGGTGCACTTCCACGAGGTCGGCGCCGTGGATTCGCTCGTCGATGCCGCGGGCGCGGGCCTCGCCGTGGCGCGACTGGGTGTCGCCGTCGCCCACATCGCGCCGCCCCAGGTGGGCAGCGGCACGGTGCACTGCGCCCACGGCGAGATGCCGGTGCCGGCGCCCGCGACCGCCGAGCTCTTGCGCGGTCACCCGCTGCGCACCGGCGGGTCGGGGGAGCGCTGCACGCCGACCGGTGCGGCGATCCTGGTCGAGCTTGCCGAACGCGGCGGCGGCCGCATCGGCCACGGCCCGGACCCCGGCGCCGGATCGACGACCGTGCGGGCCATCGGCTACGGCGCCGGCACGCGCGACCCGGAGACCGGGCCGCCGAACCTCCTGCGGGTGATGCTCGCGGACGCTGCCGCGGACGGCGGCGCGTCCGACGCCGCCGGTACGGCCGTGGACGAGCTCGCGGTGAACCTCGACGACATGACGCCCGAAGAGGTCGGTGCGCTCGTCCGCGCCATGCGAGAACGTGGGGCGCTCGAGGTCTGGACGACGCCGGCGCAGATGAAGAAGGACCGGCCGGCGTGCGTGCTCCACGCACTCGTGCGGCCGGATGCGCGGGACGCGGTGGTGGCGGAGCTCTTCGCGCTGTCGAGCACGTTCGGCGTCCGCTGGCAGCGGGTCGAACGCGCGGAGGCCGGTCGCTCGTTCGACGAGGTCTCGGTCGAAGGCCGCACCGTGCGCATCAAGGTCCGGCGCGTTCCCGGCACGGACGCACCTCGGCCGGACGTCGACGCGTTCCCCGAGCACGACGACGTGGAAGCACTCGCGCAGGCCCTCGGTGTTCCTCTGCGCGTCGCTCGGGCGCGCGCGCTCGACGCATGGCGCGCAGGCCGGCCCGGCGGGGCTCGCGGCTGATCACGCGTTTTCGTACGGAGGCTCGTGCGACGCCGAAAGCGCGGTTCAGACGCCGATCACGCCGCGCTCGTGCACCTCGATATCGCGCACGTAGCGGTTGTCGGCGTCGACCAGGATCTGCTTCGGCGCCTTCGGCGCGTCTCCGATCTCGAACGCCATGATGATCACCTGATCGCCCTTCTGGACGAGGTGGGCCGCCGCGCCGTTGATGCAGATCACCCCCGAGCCCGCGGGTCCGGGGATCGCGTAGGTCTCGATCCGACTGCCGTTGGTGTTGTCGACGATGAGGACCTTTTCGTACGGAGCGAGGTCGATCCGCTCCATCAGGGACTCGTCGATCGTCACCGACCCCATGTACTCGAGGTCGGCCTCGGTGACGGTGGCGCGGTGGATCTTCGCTCGGAGGAACTGGCGCATGGCTGGGTCGGGGTGAGGGGCGCCGCGGCGCGGGAAGACATTAGACGGAGCCGGGAAGGGCTTCCAGGGCGGCCGCGGTCGAATCGGACGGCCCCACGGTGCGGGAGCGCGACCGGCTTGGGCGTCGCGGGACCGACGTCGACCGGCCGGGGGCGGGGCCTCGACGATCAGGGCCACGGGCGACGGCGCGCGGAGCGGCCCGTCCCCGGTACCGGGGCCGATCCGCTCCATTCGTGACGGCGCGGACAGGCGCAGGGCGGCGGGCGGACGCGCTCCCGCGGGGGCCGGTGGAGGGGCTCCTCGAGCGGGACATCGATCGGGCCCCGCGCCCGAGCCCGCGCCCGAGCCCGCGCGACGGGGCGCGAGGCGCCGAACCGGCGCGGGGGGACGACCCGATCCCGCCCACGGAGCGTCCTGGAACGGGGTCTTCCCGATCCCTAGAGTCGCGGACGAGGGTGGCCCGAGGGGGGCCGTCCGCGGGCCGCCGCCGGGGGCTCCGTGGGCCGCGCCCTCGCTCCCGAAGGGCCCGCGCCCGTTCGCGCGCTCGCCCCGCGGGGGCCCACCGCACCGACGATCACGTCCGAGAGCTCTTCCGAGAAGAGCCACCGCACCATGAAACACACCCGACTCCGTCGCGCCCTCGTGCCGGGCGCCGGCCTGTTCCTCGCCGCCCTCGCGGCGCACGCCGCACCCGCTTCCGCTGCGGCGGCCCCGGCCGCACCAGCGGCCCAGGAGAGTGCCCCCGCGAACGCGGGCGCGCGCTTCATGCGCACCCGGACGGAGGCAGTGCTCCGTAACTTCCAGGACCCGAACGGCGCGGCCCTCGCGACGCTCCCCGAGGGAACGCTCGTGCGCGTCTTCCGGGAGAGCAACGGGAAGCCCGTCTTCAGCGAGGTCGAGGTGGCCGGCGGCTTCCCTGTCTGGGTCTACGGCAAGTATCTCCAGCCGAGCGCGGTCGAGGACGTGATGCTCGTGACCGGCTCGCGCGTGAACATGCGCCCCCTGCCGAACTCGACGCCTGCCTCGATGCCGCTGCTCACGAAGCTCGACGCGGGCGAGCGCGTGCGCTTCATCGAGCGCGCGAACAAGAGCGTCGCTCTCGGTGAGGACTGGGTCCGGATCCAGGCCCCGAGCAACGCGAAGGCGTGGCTCCGGACGGACGCGCTCGAGCCCGTCCCGGACGCGGGCAAGGCGTCCGCCGTCTGGCTCGACAGCACCGAGCCGCTCCCCGCGGTCCAGCCGAGGCGCGTCGCCCCCGCGTCCGCGCCAAAGTCGCGGCAGCAGACGTCGGCCCGTCCGCGCACGCAGGACGCGCCGCGCGTGGCGCCCGCGGTCCTCCAGAAGCTGGTCGCCGCCGACGAGGCCTTCGACGCGGCGAGCGCGCTCAAGACCCCCTCGGTCGAGGCGTGGAGCGACGTCGTCGACGCGTACGGCGTGGTCCTCGACCAGGCACCGTTCGGGAGCGTCACGCGCGAGAAGGCCGAGGACCGCCTCGAGCAAGCGCGCGTCCAGATGGAGTTCGTGTCGCTGCGCGAGGAGTTCGCGGTGTCCAAGCAGCGCTCCGACGCCGAGATCCGCCGCATCGACCGGATGCTCGAGGCACGGCAGAAGCGCAAGACCGCCCGCTGGGGCCGCTACGAGGAGCGCGGCTGGATCGAGGCGCGTCCGACGGGCTCGGAGTCCCGCTGGTACCTCGTGTTCGGCGGCGAGACCGTCGCGGAGGTCCGCTGCCTCAGCGGCCGCTACGACCTCGACGTATTCGAGGGCTACGAGATCGGCGTCATCGGCCGCGAGATCGCGCCGGTGGTCCGCGCGACCGCGACGTCCCTGCCCGAGGCGCGCGTCGTCGACGCGCAGCGCATCGAGGTCATCAGCGGCCGCGGGCGAACTCGCTGACGCCTGCGGAGAGGCCCAGGTGTCTCCGGTGGGGGCGCCCGTCCAGTACGGTACGGGCGCCCCCTCGCCATGAAGGTCCTGCTGCAGCGCATCCTCGCGCCCGTCCGGGCGCTGTTCGGCCGCCTCTTCGCCACCGGAGGCGGCGGGGGCTACCTCTGCGACAACTGCAAGTGGGACTACGGCGACGCCTGCAAGCGTCGCGAGCGCCCGAACGCGCGGACGTGCCCGGACTTCAAGCGGCGCTGACGCGAGGAGCACATGTGCGACGGGCCCGGCCGCGAAGGACCCGGATCCGAGGGGCCCGGCTACGAGGGACTCAGCTACGAGGGACTCAGATGCGAGGGACTCAGATGCGAGGGACCCGGCTGCGAGGCACCCGGCTGCGAGGCACGGACCGCGCCCCTCAGGGCGTGCGCTTCGCCGAGAGGCGCGGCACCCACTCGTCGCGGAGAGCGCCGAGCCGGCCCTCCGGGATCGCTTCGCGGATCATCCGCATGAGCTCGTGGAAGAGATGCAGGTTGTGCAGCGAGAGCAGGCTCGCGCCGAGCATCTCGTGCGACAGACACAGGTGCCGCAGCACACCAATGGGGAAGTCGGCGACGTGGGGAGCGCGGAAGACCGGGTCGAGCGGCTCGACGCAGTCCTTCCAGCCCGAGTTGCGCAGATTGATGCGGCCGGCGCTGGTCCAGACCTGGTGCGTGCGGCCGTGGCGCGTGGGCGTCACGCAGTCGAACAGGTCGACGCCCTCCGCGATCGCGTCGAAGAAGTCGGCGGGCGTGCCGACGCCCATGAGGTAACGCGGCCGGTCCGCGGGCAGCCGCGGCGCGGCGGCGGCCACGGCCGCGCGCATTGCGTCCCGGTCCTCGCCGACGCTCACGCCGCCGATCGCGTTGCCAACGAACCCGTGCGCGGCGACGGCCTCGACCGACGCGGCGCGCAGATCGTCGAAGGCCCCGCCCTGCACGATGCCGAACAGCGCTTGCCCGGTGCCCTCGACGCCGCCGTCCTCGTCGAAGCGACGCGCGCAGCGCTCGAGCCAGCGGTGCGTGCGGTCCGTCGCCGCCGCGACCTGATCCCGGTCGTGCGGGTCGGCGGGGCAGTGGTCGAACGCCATGAAGACGTCGGGCCCGAGCGCGCGCTGGATCTCGACGGCGCGCTCCGGCGTGAAGCGGACGCGGTCTCCGTCGACGATGGACTTGAACGTGACGCCCCCCTCGTCGAGGTCGGAGATGTCCGCCATCGAGAAGACCTGGTAGCCGCCCGAGTCGGTGAGGATCGGCCCGTCCCAGCCCATGAAGCGGTGCAGCCCACCGAGTTTCGCGACGGTGTCCTCGCCGGGCCTCAGATGGAGGTGCAGCGTGTTGGCGAGGATCATCGTGGAGCCGACCGCCGCGATGTCGCGGGGCAGGACTCCCTTGATCGAGCCGCGCGTTCCGACGGGCATGAACGCGGGCGTCTGGACGTCGCCGTGCGGGGTCGTGAACACGCCGACGCGGGCGCGGCGTGCGCCGGGGTCGTCCGGGCCGGTGTGCGTCACGCGGAAGCCGAAGCCGGCGCGCGCGCTGGAGGGGAGAGGTTGGGTCAACGTTCGATCTCGTCCAGGCGCGCGAGCCGCGCGCCGGGGAGGTAATGGGCGAGGATCCGTCGATGGTCCCAGCCCCGCCGCGCGAGGTCGCGGACGCCCTCCTGGCAGAGCCCGACGCCGTGCCCGCGTCCGCGCCCCTGCACGAGCAGCGGTCCGCCGCCGAGGGGCTCGCCCTCGGCGGGGCGGAGCGCGACGATCCAGGCGCTGGGCAGCAGGCGGTAGCCGAGCGAGCGGCGCAGGTCGTTCATGGAGACGGTCGCGACGGCGCCCTCCGATCCGACGAGCGTGGCGCGGATCCAGCGGCCGGAGCGGTCCTTCTCCGCGGCGGCGAGCCCGCGCAGGGGCGGCCGGAGACCTGCGGCGCGCGCCGCGCGGTCCAGGTCCGCCCGTTCGAGGGTCGCCATCCACCCGAGCGGCCGATCGGGATCGGGGGCGCGCGCGGCGAACTCCGCGCGCGCACGCTCCTCGCACGGCGGACTCGGGACGCCCACGGACCCGGCGCGCGCGTCGGGCTCGTCGCGGAACACCGCGTCGAGGTCGGACGTGTGTCCGCCGCACGACGCGTGGTAGCGGACGTCCTCGAGCCGCGCGCCGCGCGTGACGACGGTCCCGCGCGTTGCGTCGACGGCGTCTTCGAGGCGACGCAGGACCTCGCGCGCGCGCGCGGACCCGGCCGGTGGCACGTAGGCGCCGCGGTAGGCCTGGTCGAGGACGCCGTCCGTCAGTCGCGCGCCGCTGCCGCGCGTCGAGAGCGTCCGGACGGCGAACGTGCGCGCGGCGATCGCCATGGTGCGGAGCTCCTCCGGTTCGGCCGACCAGAGCTCGATCTCGGCGGCGACGACGCCGGCGACGTACGCGTCGAGCGGCAGTTCCGCCGTCGCGCGGAGCATGGACGGAGCGCCCGCGACTGCCTCGAAGAAGACGTCTCCGCGGTGGAGCGTGTCGCCGATGCGGACGGGCCCGCGCGCGCGCACCCGCGGGCCCGGCGCGCCGCCGTCGATGGAGACGCCGCGGGGGGTGCGGACGGCGGCCCGTCGCGCGCCGAGACCGTCGACGAATTCGACGCGCTCGCGGCGTCCAACGCCCTGATCCAGCGCGACCTGGACGGTCACGGGGAGCGCGCGCGTTGTGGCTCTCGCTGGACCCTCGACCGGGCGCGTGGAGGACCGCAGCGGTGCGATGGGAGCACACGCGAGCGGCAGCGCGAGCGCCGCCGCCGCGAAGACTCTGGCGGCGAAGACCGAGCGCATCAGGAGTCGAAGAGGGGGGCGCCCTCGCCCCCGGCGTCGGTGCCTGGCTCGCGGGCGATCGCGTCGAGCCCGCGCGCGGTGATGGTGCGGCCGCGCGGCGTCTTCTGCACGAGGCCCGTGCGGAGCAGGTGCGGCTCGAAGACGTCCTCGATCGTGTCCTCGGTCTCGCCGATCACCGCGGCGATGGTCTTGAGCGCGACCGGCTTCGGCGCGTGGTCCGCGAGGCAGACGAGGATCCTCCGGTCCATCTCCTCGAGCCCGCGGGCATCCACGCCCATGTGCCCCAGCGCTTCGCGCGCGAGCTCGCCGTCGATCGACTGCAGCCCGCGCACCTGCGCGCGGTCGCGCGCGCGTTTCAAGAAGCGGCCCGCGATGCGCGGCGTGCCGCGGCTGCGCTCGGCGAGTGCGCGCGCCCCTTCGTCGGTCACACCGATCCCGAGGATGCCGGCGGCGCGCTTCACGATCCGCTCGAGGTCCTCCGTCGGGTACGGGTCGAGGCGCTCGACGAGCCCGAAGCGCGCGCGGAACGGCGCGGAGAGCAGGCCTTCGCGGGTCGTCGCGCCCACGAGCGTGAACGGTTCGACGTTGATCGGGAGAACGCGCGCGTGGGGGCCGGAGTCGAGCGTCATCTCGACCCGGAAGTCCTCCATGGCGGTGTAGAGGTACTCCTCGACGCTCACCGGGATGCGGTGGATCTCGTCGACGAAGAACACGTCGCCGCGTCCGAGGTTGGTCAAGAGGCCGAGCAGATCGCGCGGTTTGTCCAGCGCCGGCCCGGAGGTCGCATGAAGCTCGGTCCCGAGCTCCTCGGCGAGGATCCGAGCGAGGCTCGTCTTCCCGAGTCCGGGCGGACCGCAGAACAGGACGTGGTCGGGCGGCTCCCCACGGCCTTGGGCCGCGCCGAGGTGGACGCGCAGGTTCTCGACGACGGGCGCCTGACCGACGAAATCGTCCAGGGTGGGGGGCCGCAGTCCGACCTCGGTCACCCGCTCGGGTCCGCCCGACGGACCCGGTCCCACGCCGCCCTCGAGGGCGCGTGGATCGAACACGTGATCGGCCGAGGGGCCGCCTTCTCCACCGGGCTGGGGGATCATGGACGGCGCAAGGGTAGTCCTTCGGGGAAGAAGATCCGAGGCGCCGGCGTGGCCCGAGCCTGGGGTCGGCCGGACCAGGACGGCCGCCGCGCGCGGACGCTCGGTGCGTGTGGGGACGGGCGTGGGGGCGGTCGGGAGTCTCGGGTGCGGGGCCTCGACGGCGGACCGTGGGCGGGGTCGGGTGCGGGGCGGCCGGGAGCGACGCGGACGGCGCCGGTGAGAGCAGTGCGATCCGTGGGACCGGCGGGGCCCGCGACGACGCGCGGCCATCCCGAGCCCCCACCCGCCTCAGGGGGACGGTTTGCCGTGCCCGCGGGTCGCAGCGGGCCGCAGAATCCGCGGGCGGGACGCGATTCCACGGCGCCCGGAACTGTGCGGCGCCCGAGACCCGCGGAGCCCGAGACCCCGCGGAGCCCGGAATCCCGCGGGGCACAGAGCCTCGGGCCAGCAGCGCCCGTGGTCCGTTTCGGGCGCGCGGGTCGGTCGAGCGCTGGAGGACGAGCAGGCGGTCGGCCCCCTCGCGCCGCGACGTCCGGGCAACGGTGCACGGGCCGAACGGCGTGTCTGGGGTGCAAGCAGTCGGCGGTGCGCCCTGCGAGACGGGCGGGGCCGGGCTCGACTGCTTGACACCGCGGTGGGGCACTTTCAGACTGACGCGCAGCACGGGCCCATTCCCGTGCGGGTTCGCTCGTTTTCTCCCCGGGAACGCCTCCCTGGCGCTCGCGAGCGCACGTCCGCTCCCACGACGGCTCCCCGGAGCCCCGCTCTTTCGTTTTCGCGCTGTCCGCCCGTAACTGCCCGTCCCGCGAGGGGTTATTGCGCGTGGAACACGTTGCACCGGCGTCTTGGACGCGTCGTCCCGCGAGGGAAGGCGTGCCCGGGCACGGTGCTTGTTGCGATCCTGTCCGTCCGTCGGCCGTGCTCTTCCGCGGCCGCCGGCCCCAGCAGCCAGGCTCTCCAGCGCGAACCCGAGCCGGATCCGCGGTCCAATCCCGCAGGACACCGGCGCCGCCCCCGTCCGTCCTTCTCGGTGACACGCCGGCCCTCCGGCCACGCACCGCGAGGACACCGCACGGGACCCGGGCGGCGACCACCCAAACGACTCCCCCCCTTTGAACTCCATGACGCAAGCGAAGCGCACCTTGGCAGCCACCCGCGACGCGAGTCCGGATCGCGCCCGATCGTCCGATCAGCGTGCTGGCCAGGGCCTCCCGAAAACAGGGGCGAGGGCCCTGCTCTCCGCGGGTCTCGCCGCTGGCCTGTTCGCCGCCGGCTGTGGAGGCAGCGGCGGGGACGACGAAGGGTCGGGCCTGATCATGCGCCTCAACGAGGTCAGCAACGGCTTCGGTCAGCTGCTCCCGCACGTGGTCGAGCGACTGGACGAGAGCGGACAGCCGTCCGGTGAGCTGATCGCGATCACGCGGCTGCAGGACGTCGTGAACAACGTCCGGCGGTCGAATCCGATCCTCCCGACGATCACGTTCCCGGCGGCCGCGCAGGATCCGACGGGCGCCCCGGGCAACCACTACATCTTCGCCAACTTCACCCAGGCGGTGTCCACCGCGTCGGTGCTCAACGCGAGCCCGACCGGCGGTGGTCTCTCCGGCGCGGTGACGGTGACGCTCAGCAACCCGATCACGGGCTCGAGCGTATCGGCGACCGGTCGCACCTTCATCGGCGGCCGCACGCTCGTCGCCCCGGGGCAGGGGCAGAGCGAGGGCCAGCTCGAGCGCTGGGTGCGCTGGGACGAGTCCGCGGGTGCGATCGTGGCCGTCGAAGGCCGCGAGGACGAGGCCCAGGGTTTCCCTGGGCTGGGCCAGCAGAACGCGAACCTGCGCCGTCTCGTCTCCAACAACACGGTCCTGTTCGTCGTCGACTCCGACGAGAACCTCTCCTCGTTCGAGGCGTTCCCCCCGGGCCTGCAGGTGCGCTTCCGCGTGTCGACGGCGCTCGAGTCCGTCGCGGGCGAGACCCTCGAGAACCAGGTTCTCGCCGCATCGACCGTCGGTGCGGACGGTCTCTCGCCCGAGATCATCGTGACGCCGGCGCCCGCCGAAGCGCCGCTGATCTCGCCCGGCGACGGCGACACCGAGGTCGATGCGGCGAGAACCTGGTTCTCGAGGGTCTCGCCCGCGACGGACTCGAGCGCCGTCGACACGCGGAAGCGTACCTGCAGGCCCGGGGG